>JAFEDI010000046.1 GCA_018241725.1 Pseudomonadota bacterium
GGCTTCGCCATGCCCATCCGCGAGAACAAGGCCCAGGAAATCTACATCGTCTGCTCCGGCGAAATGATGGCCATGTACGCCGCCAACAACATCGCCAAGGGCATCGTGAAGTACGCCAACTCCGGTGGCGTGCGTCTGGCCGGCCTGATCTGCAACAGCCGTAACACCGACCGCGAAGACGAACTGATCATCGCCCTGGCCGAGCGCCTGGGCACCCAGATGATCCACTTCGTGCCGCGTGACAACGCTGTGCAGCACGCTGAAATCCGTCGTATGACCGTCATCGAATACGACCCGAACGCCAAGCAAGCTAACGAATACCGCGCGCTGGCCAAGAAGGTCGTTGATAACAAGAAGCTGGTTATCCCGACCCCGATCGAAATGGAAGAACTCGAATCCCTGCTGATGGAATTCGGGATCATGGAGCAGGAAGACGAGTCCATCGTCGGCAAGACTGCCTCCGAACTGGCCGCCTAATCAGCGCCAAGCCGTACCCTGGTGCCGGCTGCGCCCGGCCGGCACCTTCTTCGCCAACCTGATTTCGTCGCCGCAGATTAGCGGGACGCAAAAGGAGCAACACCATGGCTGCGCTTACGCGTGAAGAGACCGAAGCCCTCATCCAGGAGGTGCTGGAGGTTTACCCCGAAAAGGCCAAAAAGGATCGTACCAAGCACCTCGCGGTGAACGATCACGAGGCCAATGCCAAGAAGTGCATCACCTCCAACCGCAAGTCCCTGCCCGGCGTGATGACCATCCGCGGCTGTGCCTATGCCGGTTCCAAGGGCGTGGTGTGGGGTCCGATCAAGGACATGATCCACATCTCCCACGGCCCCGTCGGTTGCGGTCAGTACTCCCGTGCCGGTCGTCGCAACTACTACGTCGGTGTCACCGGGATCAACGCCTTCGGTGAAATGAACTTCACCTCCGACTTCCAGGAACGCGACATCGTCTTCGGCGGCGACAAGAAGCTGGCCAAGCTGATCGACGAAATCGAAGAGCTCTTCCCGCTGAACAAGGGCATCTCCGTGCAGTCCGAGTGCCCGATCGGCCTGATCGGCGACGACATCGAAGCCGTTTCCAAGAAGGCTACCGCCAAGTTCGGCAAGACCGTCGTGCCGGTGCGCTGCGAAGGCTTCCGCGGTGTTTCCCAGTCCCTCGGCCACCACATCGCCAACGACGCGATCCGTGACTGGGTGATCGGCAACCGTGACGCCAAGGAATTCGCCTCCACCCCGTACGACGTGGCCATCATCGGCGACTACAACATCGGTGGTGACGCCTGGTCGTCCCGTATCCTCCTCGAGGAAATGGGCCTGCGCGTGGTCGCCCAGTGGTCCGGCGACGGCACCCTGGCCGAAATGGAGAACACCCCGAAGGTCAAGCTGAACCTCCTCCACTGCTACCGCTCGATGAACTACATCAGCCGTCACATGGAAGAGAAGTACGGGATTCCCTGGGTTGAGTACAACTTCTTCGGCCCGACCAAGGTCGAGGAATCCCTGCGCAAGATCGCCACCTACTTCGATGACACCATCAAAGAAGGCGCCGAGCGCGTGATCGCCAAGTACAAGGCCATGATGGACGCCGTCATCGCCAAGTACCGTCCGCGCCTCGAAGGCAAGAAGGTCATGCTGTACGTGGGCGGCCTGCGTCCTCGTCACGTGATCGGCGCGTACGAAGACCTGGGCATGGAAGTGGTCGGCACCGGCTACGAATTCGCCCACAACGACGACTACGAGCGCACCGTCAAGGAAATGGGCAATGCGACCCTGCTGTACGACGACGTGACCGGCTTCGAATTCGAAGAGTTCGTCAAGAAGGTCAAGCCTGACCTCGTCGGCTCCGGCATCAAGGAAAAGTTCATCTTCCAGAAGATGGGCATCCCCTTCCGTCAGATGCACTCCTGGGATTACTCGGGCCCCTATCACGGTTACGACGGTTTCGCGATCTTCGCCCGTGACATGGACATGACCCTGAACAACCCCTGCTGGAAGACGCAGACCCCGCCGTGGAAGAAGAACGACGACGCAGCCCCGCTGGCTGCCGCCGCCTGATTCCGTAGCAAGTCTGTTGCATCGGCCCTGCCCTCGCGGCGGGGCGACGCAAGCCCCATGCGGGTGACGACCCCCTGTCGCCACCCACCTTTCCGACCTGTTGCCTGGGTCCGCAGATTGGCGGCCGGGCTGGGAGACGAGAAATGCAAGAAGTCGACGACATCAAGCCGTGCTATCCCCTGTTCCGCAACGACGAGTACAAGGACGTTCTGAAGCGGAAGAAGGATGACTACGAAGAAGGCCACGAAACCTCCAAGGTTGACGAAGCCTTCAAGTGGTCCACCACCGCTGAGTACCAGGAACTCAACTTCAAGCGCGAAGCCCTGACGGTCAACCCCGCCAAGGCCTGCCAACCCCTCGGCGCCGTGCTGTGTGCGCTGGGCTTCGAAAAGACGATGCCTTACGTCCATGGTTCGCAGGGCTGCGTGGCCTACTTCCGCACCTACTTCAACCGTCATTTCCGCGAGCCGGTCTCCTGCGTGTCCGACTCCATGACGGAAGATGCAGCCGTGTTCGGTGGCCAGAAGAACATGTTCGACGGTCTCGCCAACGCCAAGGCGATCTACAAGCCGACCATGATCGCCGTGTCCACCACCTGCATGGCCGAGGTGATCGGTGACGACCTCAACGCGTTCATCAACAACGCCAAGAAGGAAGGTCACCTGGAGCAGGAATACCCGGTCCCCTTCGCACACACCCCGTCCTTCGTCGGCAGCCACACCACCGGCTGGGACAACATGTTCGAAGGCATCGCGCGTTACTTCACCCTCAACGCCATGGACGACAAGGTTGTCGGTTCCAGCCAGAAGGTGAACTTCGTGCCGGGCTTCGAGACCTACCTCGGCAACTATCGTGTCATCAAGCGCATGATGGGTGAAATGGGTGTCGATGCAACCCTGCTGTCCGACCCCACCGAAGTGCTCGATACCCCGTCCGACGGCAAGTTCCGCATGTATGAAGGCGGCACCACCATCGACGAGGTCAAGACCGCGCCGAACGCCATCACCACGGTTCTGCTCCAGCCGATGCAGCTGGAAAAGACCAAGAAGTTCGTCGAGAACACCTGGAAGCACGACGTTCCCAAGCTCAACATTCCGATGGGCCTGGACTGGACCGATGAATTCCTGATGAAGATCTCGGAAGTCACCGGCAAGCCGATCCCCGCCAGCCTCGAGCTGGAGCGCGGCCGCCTGGTGGACATGATGGGCGACTCCCACACCTGGCTGCACGGCAAGAAGTTCGCGCTGTATGGCGACCCGGACTTCACCCTGGGCCTGACCAAGTTCCTGATGGAATGCGGTGCCGAGCCGACCCACATCCTGTCCAACAACGGCTCGAAGAAGTGGGCCAAGGCCATCGACAAGCTGCTCGCCAGCTCGCCGTACGGCATCCACGGCAAGGCCTACCCCGGCTGCGACCTGTGGCACATGCGCAGCCTGGTCTTCACCGACAAGCCTGACTTCCTGATCGGCAACTCCTACGCCAAGTACATCCAGCGTGACACCCTGCACAAGGGCAAGGAGTTCGAAGTTCCGGTGATCCGCCTCGGCTTCCCGATCTTCGACCGTCACCACCTGCATCGCATGACCACCCTCGGCTACGAAGGTGCCATGTACATGCTCACCACCCTGGTGAACGCGGTGATGGAACGCCTCGACGAAGAAACCCGCGGTATGGGTACCACCGACTACAACCACGATCTGGTTCGTTAATCGGCATCCCCGCAAGCCCCCGTCCCCGGACGGGGGCTTCGGCACGAACAGAAGGAGTACACCGACATGGCGAACATCATGATCCGGCGCAGCGACAACGGCTCGTTGTCGTTCTACCTGCCCAAGAAAGACCTGGAAGACGACATCGTCTCCCTCGAATTCGACACCCCCGAGCGCTGGGGCGGCGAGCTCGTCCTGAAGGACGGCAGCCGCTGGTACTTCGATCCCCTCGAAACCCAGCCGCGCCTGCCGATCACGGTCAAGGCCAAGCGGGTCGGTGGCGAAGACGACTGATCCCGCCTAACGGAACCTCCCCAGCACGGATCGCGCAGCCATGGCCATGGAGATCAGACAAGCCCTGTGTGTCTTCTGCGCCGACTGCGAAACCGTCTGCCCGACCTATTCCATCCAGGCGTCGGGCGGGACGGTCCTGATCAACCAGGATAGCTGCACCGAGTGCGAGGGCCATTTCGACGAGCCCCAGTGCGTCTCGGTGTGTCCGACGGACGGCTGCATCGTGCCCGCGCCCTGAGCAGGACGACCGGCACGACTTCCAGCCCAAGGAGCGCAACCATGAGTGAAACCGCCCCCCTCACCCGCGAGATCGCCCTGCGACTCGCCCTGGCAGTCCGCGAAATGCCCGAACTCGACCTGCGCGGCTTCATTGGCGTGGTCTCCGAACGGCTCGGCCTGCCCCTCACCGCCGACAAGCTCGGCGGCGTCACCGTTGCAGACCTGAACCTGTGGCTGGCCGGCGAAGACGGCAAGACCACCGTCGACAAGGAAGCCATCAAACGCGCCGTCCGCTTCCTGTGGGGCGAAGGCGTCGACGACGGCCTGCCCAAGCCGCAGCCCTACGCCGACGGCGACCTGCCCAACAGCCTGCGCGTCGCAATGGCCTCCAACCACGGCGAACTGGCCGACGGCCACTTCGGCTCCTGCCAGCGCTTCCTGATCTACCAGGTCAGCACCACCGACAGCCGGCTGGTGGCCGTCCGCGGCACCGCCGAGGCCGACGCCGAAGAGGACAAGAACGTCGCCCGCTCGGCACTGATCTCCGACTGCCAGTTGGTCTACGTCCAGTCCATCGGCGGCCCCGCCGCGGCCAAAGTCGTGCGTGCCGGCGTGCATCCGGTCAAGTGGCCGGCCGGCGGCCCGGTGACCAACGCCCTCGCCAAGCTGCAGACCGCCATGCTCGCCCCACCGCCCTGGCTGGCCCGCGTGATGGGCGTCGAGCCGGCGTCTCTGGCGCGCTTCGCTGAGGACACGGAAGTGGAGGAGGCCGAATCATGAACGCCCCCAACGCCCTGCCGCCGCGCCCGCAGATCACCCCCGAGCTGGCCCGCGAACTGGCCGGCCGGGTCAAGGCCCACAACGCTTCCACGGAGATGCTCGCCGTCATGCGCGTCGAGCACCCCGGCCTGCGCCTGCTGATCTGCAACGAGGACGACATCCCGGCCCGCATGCCAACCTGGCTCGAGCACGATGGCGTCGCCATGTACCTGCTGGATGCCACCGAGCACTGCGTATCCCTCACCACCAATGAGGATCGCGCCTGCGGCATCGTGTTCACCCTGCTGTCCGGCGACGATGACTGACAGGGGCGCCCATGGCCTGCGCGTGGTGGCTGCCGACTGTGCCGGCTGCCGCCACGCCGATCTCCTCGCCGCCGGCCAATGCACGCCCGGTGACCGCTGCGTGGTGGCGATGAGCGGCCGCCAGATCGACCGCTTCTTCCGCGCCAACCCCGCCGAGGCCGAGGCCTACCTGGGCGACGATTTCTGGGAGCGCCGCGCCATCGCGGCCCGCTACGCACCGCTGGAAACCATTGACCACCTGATGCACGACACCGATGAGGTCGTGCGCCGCGTCGTCGCCGGCCGCATTCCCGACGAACGCCTGCCCGAGCTGATCCAGGACCCCGACCGGGACGTGCGCGCCATCGCCGTACAACGCATGCCCGCCGAACAGCTCGAATGGGCGCTGAAGGACATCGACTACCTGGTACGCATGTTCGCGGTCCGCAAGGTTTCCCACGGCTTGCTGCGCCCATTGATCCACGACCCAGAGCGGGAAGTCCGTAAAGCCGTCGCCAGCCGCCTGCCACCCTTTGCGCTGAGCTGCTACGCCGACGACAGCGAGGCGGAGGTCCGCCGCATCGCCGCCGGGCGCATGCTGCCGCCGGATGCGGCGAAGATGCTGGCCGACCCGGACTGGTCGGTGCGTCTCGCCGCCGTCGCCCAGGCTCCGCTGGATGCCATCAGGGATCTGCTCGACAACGAAATCGATGATGAAGTCCTGCGCGCAGCCCGCGAACGCCTGACCGGCGCCGAGCAACACGTCGGCTGACGCCTGGATGCGTGCATGGGCGACAAACTCGCCCCGTGCCGCCGCCTACGACATCCACTGCCGCTGAAAGGCTGGCCTGGGCTACCATCGCCCGATGCTGCCCATCCTCTTCCAGGACGAACACCTCGTCGCCATCCACAAGCCCGCTGGGCTTCTGGTCCACCGTAGCGAACTCGACCGCCACGAAACCCGCTTCGCCGTGCAGTTGCTACGCGACCAGCTCGGCCGCCATGTGTATCCCGCCCACCGCCTCGACCGCGGCACCTCCGGCGTGCTGCTGTTCGCGCTGGACAAGGACACCGCCCGCGCGCTCGGCGCCCAGTTCGAGGGCCAGCAGGTCCTCAAGACCTACCTGGCCGTCGTGCGCGGCCATCCGTCGGAAGCCGGGCGCATCGACCACCCGCTGTCGCGCCGCCGCGACGACAAGGAATGGGTCGGCGAACGCAGCTCGGAGGAGGCCCAGCCGGCCGTTACCGATTTTCGCCGCCTGGCCGTCTGCGAGCTGCCATATCAGGTGGACCGCTACCCGACCAGCCGCTATGCGCTGCTCGAACTGACACCCCACACCGGCCGGCGCCACCAGATCCGACGCCACCTGAAGCACATCGCCCACCCCATCATCGGCGACTCGACCTTTGGCAAGGGCCGCCACAACCGGCTGTTTCAGCAGCTGTTCGACTGCCAGCGCATGCTGCTGGCGTGCACGCGCCTGCAGCTGACGCATCCCCATTCCGGCCAGCCCCTCGACCTGCGCGCGGCGCCCGACGGCGAATTCGCCGCGCTGCTGGACGCGCTCCACTGGTCGGACGCCGTACCCACCCCGCTCACCCAGCCGGAGCCGACAGACATGCTCCCGTCCTGACCCGCCATCTGCCTTAACCCGTTTTTACCCCGCTCCAACAGGCCTTAACGGCCGCTCTTCCTACACTCCGCTGCGATCCGGCCCAGCCGGAAACCCTTCCCCAGCGCGGAGCGAACCATGGAAAAGTACGACCACCACCTCATCCACGACCTCGAAACCCTGTTCAAGGCCAACACCGACCGCCGCCGCAGCCTGCGCTGGCTGCTGGCCGGCGCCGTCGCCCCGCTGCCGCTGGCCGGGTGCGGCGGAGGCGGCGGCAGCTCCGCCAGCTTTGGCAGCATCTCCACCACGACAGCCTCCAGCAGCTCGATCACGTCGAGCGTCGGCAGTTGCTCCGTGATCCCCGAGGAAACCGCCGGCCCCTACCCCGGCGATGGCTCCAACTACAACAGCAACGGCGTCGCCAACGCGCTCGGCCTGTCGGGGATCGTGCGCAGTGACATCCGCGCCAGCATTGCCGGCGCCAGCGGCGTGGCCGCGGGCATTCCGCTCTCCCTGACGCTCCAGCTGGTGAACGCGGCGGGCAGCTGCGCCAATCTGGCCGGCTACGCGATCTACCTGTGGCACTGCACCCGTGACGGCCTGTACTCGCTCTACAGCACCGGCATCACCGGCGAGAACTACCTGCGCGGCGTGCAGGAGACCGACAGCGACGGCAAGGTCACCTTCCTGACGATCTTCCCCGGCTGCTACCTCGGACGCGTCCCCCACATCCATTTCGAGATCTACCCGAGCCTCGCCAAGGCCACCGCCTACGGCAACAAGCTCAAGACTTCCCAGCTGACCTTCCCGACCGCCACCTGCCAGGAGGTGTACGCCACCAGCGGCTACTCGAGCAGCGCCAGCAACCTCAGCGCCATCAGCCTCGCCACCGACAACGTCTTCAGCGACGGCTACAGCCTGCAAATGGCCTCCATCAGCGGCTCCGTGACCAACGGCTATTCCGCATCCCTCACCGTCGGCATATTCGCGTAAACCTTCCCTGCCGGGGGTTGCGATCGACGGGGATCGCACCCCTGCGTCATCGCGGCGCTTTATCCCGTAACAGAGGCCGGCTAAGATTGTCGGTCTTTTGTGCGACGCACCCGATGAACCTGTCCGAACGCCTCGACCTGTCCCGCCTGCCCTGGCCGCGCGCCGCCCGCTTCGTCACACCCCTCGCCTGGGGTGTCGCGCTGGCCTTGTCCGCCTGGGTGGCGGCCGACCTGTTCTGGCGTTTCAGTGCCCCCCGTGCGCCGGCCCTGCCCGTCGCCGTCCTGGCCGACCCACAGGCCGCCGCCCAGGCCATCGCCAGCCGGCACCTGATGGGCCAGACCGGCAATGGTCCGGCAATCGTCGCAGCTCCGGTCGGCCGCTATACGCTGCAGGCCGTCGTCACTGGCGGCAACGGCCGCCCTGGCTGGGCAGTGATCGCCATCGACGGCGGCGCCCAGCAGGGCTTCGTCGAGGGCCAGGAGATCCAGCCCGGCGTCACGCTCGCCAGCGTTGGCCGGGACAGCATCGAGCTGTCCACCGGTGGCTCCCACCAGACGATCAAGCTCGTCGAGCGCGGCACGGTCGCGCCGGGTAGCGATGTCCCAGCCGCACAGCCAACGGCAATCATGCCTCCGCCCGCGGTCTTCCAGGCCCCGACACCGGCCAATGGCACCGACGCGCCCACGCAAACCCCATTCCCCGCCGGCTTCCCGGCGCAACCTGTCAGCAACCAATGAAACCAGCCCGCCGTCGCCCCGGGTTCTCCCGCCGCGTTCTCGCCGCCTGCCTCGCCTCCACCGTCGCCACGACCCTGGCCCTGCCGGCACCACTGGCCTTCGCGGCCGACAACGGCAGCGCCGCCAGCGGCGAGCCGGTGTCCCTCAACTTCGTGAATGCCGACATCGGCGCGGTGATCCAGGCCATCTCCAAGATTTCCGGGCGCAACTTCATCGTCGACCCGCGGGTCAAGGGCACCCTCAACATCGTCACCGCCCGCCCGGTGGCGCGCAACCTGACCTACTCGATCCTGTTGTCCGCACTGCGCCTGCAGGGCTATGCGGCGGTCGAAGGCCAGGGCGTCACCAAGATCGTGCCGGAGGCCGACGCCAAGCTGCACGCGGTGCCGGTCGGCAAGGGCGCTGGTGCTGGCGGTGGCGACCGCCTGACCACCCAGGTTTTCAACCTGAAAAACGAATCGGCTTCCCAGCTCGTGCCGGTGATCCGTCCGCTGGTGTCGCCGAACAACACGGTCACCGCCTACCCGGGCAACAACTCGCTGGTGGTCACCGACTACGCCGAGAACATCGGCCGCATCGCGCAGATCATCGAGTCCATCGACGTGCCCCAGGGCGACATGCGCGTGATGCCGCTCAAGCACGCCTCGGCCCTCGACCTCGCCCAGACCGTCACCCGCCTGCTCAACGACGGCGCCAGCGGCATTGCGGCCACCGCGCCGGGCACCGGCGGCGACGCCAGCCAGCGTGTCACGGTGATCGGCGATCCGCGCACCAACAGCCTGCTGATCCGTTCCGACAACCCGTCGAAGATCAATGCCGTGCGCCAGCTGGTAGCCAACCTGGACCAGCCCGGCGCCGCCGGCAACATCCACGTGGTGCACCTGAAGAACGCCGAAGCCGTGAAGGTCGCCCAAACCCTTCGCGCGGTGGTGTCCGGCGAAGCCGGCTCACCCACCGGAACCGGCACGGGGAGCCAGGGCAGCAGCTTCGCCCCGACCGCAAACTCCACTGGTAGCACCAGCAGCTCCACGACGAGCGGCTCCAGCACCAGCACGATGGGCACGACGCCGTCGTTCAGCAACAGCAGCACGAACAACAACGGCACCGGCAACGGCTTCATCCAGGCCGACCCGATGACCAACTCGCTGATCATCACCGCGCCGGACGCCATCTACAACAACATCCGCAAGGTCATCGACGAACTCGACAAGCGCCGCGCGCAGGTCTACGTGGAAGCGCTGATCACCGAAGTCAGCACCGACAAGGCCGCCGAAATCGGCATCCAGTGGCAGGCCGGCAAGGTCGGCTCCACCGGCGCATACGGCGGGACCAGTTTCAACTCGAACGGCAACAACCTCCTCACGCTGGCTGCCGGCCTGGCCTCCAGCTCGTCGACGACGCTGCCCGGCAATGGCCTCAACCTGGTCCTCGGCGGCGGCACGATTACCGTCGGCGGCAAGCAGATCGCCAACCTGAACATGCTGGCCCACTTCCTCGAGTCGGACACCAAGGCCAACATCCTGTCCACGCCCAACCTGGTGACCCTCGACAACGAGGAAGCCAAGATCGTCGTCGGCAGCAACGTGCCCTTCGTCACCGGCTCCTACGCCACCACCGGCGGCACCACCACCAACCCCTTCACCACCGTCGAGCGCAAGGACGTTGGCCTCACGCTGAAGGTCAAGCCGCAGATCTCCGAAGGCGGCACCGTGCGCCTGCAGATCTACCAGGAAGCCTCTGCAATCATCGCTTCCACCGCGTCGGCCACCAACGGCCCGTCCACCACCAAGCGCTCCATCGAATCCACCGTGCTGGTGGACGACGGCGCGGTGATCGCCCTCGGCGGCCTGGTGGAAGACACCTACAACGGCGGTGTCGAGAAGGTGCCCGTGCTCGGCGACCTGCCTTACGTGGGCAGCCTGTTCCGCTACACCACCCGCAGCCGCGGCAAGACCAACCTGATCGTCTTCCTGCGCCCGGTGATCCTGCGCGACGCGGCGAGCATCCAGGGCATCTCGTCGGACCGCTACAACTACATCATCGGCCAGCAGCGCAACATCGACCGCAGCGACGCGCTGATGCGCGGCGAGCCGAGCGCCCCCGAACTGCCACCGCCGGGCAGCCCGGCGCCGACCGTGCCCTTCTACCGCATCCCGGAGCCGGCCGCCGCCACAGCCCCAGCCCAGGCCACGCCGTCCAACCCATGAGCGCCCCGTCGCTGCCCTATGCCTTCGCCAAGGCCCACGGCATCCTCGTCGCCGCCCACGGTGGCGAGCACGCCGATCTGATCCTGCGCGAAGGCGCCGATCTGGCCGCCGTCGCCGAAGTACGCCGCAGCCTCGGCGTCCCGCTTCGCATCGAGACCCTGCCCCGCGCAGGCTTCGAGGCGCGCCTCGCCGAAGCCTATTCCGGTGCCGACGACAATGCCGCCGAGGTGGTTGCAGACGTCGGCCAGGAAGTGGACCTGACCCAGCTGATGACCGAACTGCCGGCCGTCGAGGACTTGCTGGAAACCCAGGACGACGCACCGATCATCCGCATGATCAACGCGCTGCTGACCCAGGCCGTCCGCCAGGCCGCCAGCGACATCCACATCGAACCCTACGAGCGCCACTCGGTCGTGCGTTTCCGCCGCGATGGCGTGCTGGTGGACGTGGCTCAGCCGCACCGTGCGCTGCACGCCGCGATGGCCTCGCGGATCAAGATCATGGCCAGCCTCGACATCGCCGAGAAGCGCCTGCCCCAGGACGGCCGTATCGCCCTGCGCCTGGCCGGCCGCCAGGTGGATGTGCGGGTGTCCACGCTGCCTACCACCCACGGCGAACGCATCGTGCTGCGCCTGCTCGACAAGGGCAACGGCCAGCGCAGCCTCGACAGCCTCGGCATGGCCGCCGACACCGTCGCTCCCTTCGCCAAGCTGCTGGCCGAGCCCCACGGCATCCTGCTCGTCACCGGCCCCACCGGCTCCGGCAAGAGCACCACGCTCTACGCGGCACTGCAGAGCATGGATGCCCACAGCCTCAACATCGTCACCGTCGAGGACCCGGTCGAATACGACCTGCCCGGCGTCGGCCAGATCCAGGTCAACAGCCGCATCGATCTCAGCTTCGCGCGGGCCTTGCGGGCGATCCTCCGCCAGGATCCGGACGTCATCATGATCGGCGAGATCCGCGACCTCGAAACCGCCCAGATCGCCGTGCAGGCCAGCCTCACCGGCCACCTGGTGCTGGCCACCCTGCATACCAACGACGCCGCCTCGGCCGTCACCCGCCTGGTGGATATGGGCGTCGAGCCCTTCCTGCTGGCCTCCACACTGCGCGGCGTGCTGGCCCAGCGCCTGGTGCGCAAGCTGTGTCCGGTCTGCCGTACGCCGCAGCCGACCGCCAGCGCCGACCGCGACCTGCTCGGCGCCCACGCCCCAGCCCAGCTGTGGCACGCCCCCGGTTGCCCGGAGTGCTCGCGCACCGGCTACGCGGGCCGTAGCGGCATCTACGAGCTGATCGTCGTCGACGACGCCTTCCAGCGCCTCATCCACACCGGTGCCGACGAGGCCGCGCTGCGCGCCCACGCCCTCGCCCATGGCACCCGCAGCCTGCGCGACGACGGCCTGCGCCTGCTCGCCGACGGCCAGACCTCCGCCGAAGAGCTGCTCCGCGTGACCCGCGAATGACCGCTTTCCGCTACCGCGCCCTCGACGCCGCCGGCAAGGAATCCGCCGGCGTCCTCGAAGCCGACACCGGCAAGGCCGCCCGCGGTCTGCTGCGCGAACGCGGCCTGTTTCCGCTGGAGGTCGCCTCGGTGGCCCAGGGCAGCGGCGGCGCCAAAGTCGCCCGACGCAAGCTGAAGGACGCCGATCTCACGCTGCTGACCCGCCAGTGGGCCACGCTGCTGGCCTCCGGCCTGACCGTCGAACAGGCCCTGGCGGCCCTCATCGAGCAGGCTGAAACCGAGACCACGCGCCAGTTGCTGGCCGGCGTGCGCTCCGAGATCCTCGCCGGCTACAGCCTGCGCGCCGCACTGGACCGCTTTCCGCAAGCCTTCTCGACGCTCTATCGAGCCTCGGTGGCGGCCGGCGAGAAATCCGGCGAGCTGGCCAAGGTGATGACCGAACTGGCCGACTACCTCGACCGCAGCAATGCGCTGCGCACCAAGACCCTGCAGGCCCTGCTCTACCCGGCCATCGTCGCCAGCGTGGCACTGATGGTCATCATCGGCCTGATGACCTACGTGGTGCCGCAGGTGGTGTCCGTCTTCCAGCAAAGCAAGCAGGCGCTGCCGCTCCTCACCCGCAGCCTGATCGTCGTCAGCGCGGTGCTGCGGGAATGGGGCTGGCTGATGATCCTGGTGATCATCGGCGCCTTCCTGGCGGGCCGCAGCGCGCTGCGCGACACCGCCGTCAAGCGCCGCTGGGACGCCTGGCTGCTGCGCCTGCCAGTGCTCGGCCGCCATTTGCGGACCCTCGACGCGACCCGTTTCGCCAGCACCCTGTCGATCCTCGCCGGCAGCGGCGTGCCGCTGCTCGCCGCGCTGGACGCCGGCCGCCAGGTGATCAGCCGCCTGCCGCTGGCCGACGCGGTCGGCGTCGCCGCCGAACGCGTCCGCGAGGGCCAGCCCCTGTCCCGCGCGCTGGGTGCCAGCCGCCAGTTTCCGCCGCTGCTGATCCACATGCTGGCCAACGGCGAAGCCACCGGCCGCATCGACGAACTCCTCGACCGCGCCGCCCGCCTGCAGCAGGCGGAGCTCGAGAACCGCACCGCCACCCTCACCGCGCTGCTGGAACCGATCCTGCTGCTGATGATGGGCGGCTTCGTACTGCTGATCGTGATGGCGGTGATGCAGCCGATCATCGAAATCAACACCCTGATGAAATAAGGACGTACCGATGCTCAACCGCCTCCGCCGCAGCCGCGGCTTCACCCTCATCGAAGTGATGGTCGTCATCGTCATCCTCGGCGTGCTGGCCGCGCTGGTGGTGCCGAAGGTCATGAGCCGCCCCGACGAAGCCCGCGTCGTCGCCGCCAAGCAGGACATCTCGGCGATCATGCAGGCCCTCAAGCTCTACAAGCTCGACAACCGCCGCTACCCCACCGCCGAGCAGGGCCTGCAGGCCCTCGTCGTCAAGCCGACCTCCGCACCAGTGCCGGAGAACTGGAAGGCCTACCTCGACAAGCTGCCGATGGACCCCTGGGGCAAGCCCTACCAGTACGTGGTCCCCGGTCTGAAGGGCGACGTGGACGTGATGAGCTTCGGCGCCGACGGCGTGTCCGGCGGCGAAGGCTTCGACGCGGACATCGGCTCCTGGAGCCTGTGATCAAGATGCCCCCCGCGACCGTGGCCAAGCCCCGGCTGGGGGGGCTGCGCGACCACGCCGGTTTCACCCTCATCGAGGTGATGGTGGTGCTGGTCATCATGGGCGTCATGGCCACGGGCATCAGCCTGGGGCTGGACAGCCTGCGCGGACGCGATGCCGACCAGGCCCTGCGGCGCCTGCGCCTGGTGCTGGAAGCTACTGCCGATCGGGCAGCGGTCCGCGGCCGGCCGATCGTCGTCGAGTTCCTGCCGGACGGCTACCGTTTCTCGGCCCTCGATCCTGACGACAACTGGCGTCCCCTCAACGATCCGCCGGTGTTCACCGAGAAGACGCTACCCAGCGGCCTGTACTGGTCCGGCCTGCGCATCGACGGTCAGCCGGAATCGGCCACGCCGCGCCTGCAATTTGGCACCCAGGCACCGGAATACGAACTGCGCGTCGCCACCCCGGGCGGCGAGGCACGCCTGATCGGCAAGGCCAACGGCGACGTGATCCTGGCCCTGCCGGGCCACAACGCATGATGATGTGCAAGGGCACCCGCAGGGCGGGCGGCTTCACGCTGCTCGAAACCCTCGTCGCACTGGCCATCCTGGCCATTGCGCTGACCGCCGCCTTCCGTGCGATGGGCGTCACCGCCCAGTCCTCCGCCGAGCTGCGCGAACGCCTCGTCGGCGACTGGATCGCCGAGAACCGCCTGGCCGAACTGCGCGCCACCCAGGCCTGGCCCGACGCCGGCACCAATGAAGGCAGCACCGAGCAGGCCGGGCGAAGCTACCGCTGGCGCGAAGAGGTGAAGAACACCGCCAACCCCCTGTTCCGCCGCGTGGATGTCAGCGTCTTCGCCGAGGAGTCGGACCAGCACGCCATCGCCCGACTGAGCGGCTACCTGGCGAGGCCACTGCGATGACGCGTCTTCAGGCGAAAGCCCAAGCCGCGCAGCATCACCAGCACGGCCTGACCCTCATCGAGCTGATGGTGGCGCTGGCGATCTTTGCAATCCTCGGCGTGCTGTCTTATCGCGCCCTGTCGGAGGTCGCCACCAGCCACGACCGGCTGGAAGCCAGTTTCGAACGCTGGCGCGCCATCGGCCGCAGCATGCAACGCATCGACACCGACCTGCTGCAGGCTGTCTCCCCCGGCGAGCAACGGGGAGCTCCAGGCGCCACACCGGCCAGCACCAGCACGCCGGCCATGATCCTCGGCCGCTCCGCCAGCGGCGGCGGCCCGGAATTCCAGTTCCTGCGCCTCGACGACAGCCGCGGTGTGCGCCGGGTGGGCTTCCGCCTGGTGGACGGCCGCCTCGAATGGCTGCGCTGGAGCGGCCGCGAGCCCCTCGGCGACCCGAGCGTGGAGCCCCTGCTCGACAACATCCGCGACCTGCGCTGGCGCTTTCTGTACAACAACAACCGCCTCGACGCCTGGCCGCCGGGGGACCGCCGCGCCGCATTGCCGGACGCGGTGATCCTCGAACTCGACCTGCCCGACGTGGGCACCATCACGCGCATGATCGCCCTCCGTTGATGAGCCGCCGCCCCTTCTCCCCCGCCTCCGGCACGGCCCGCCGGCCCGGCCCCCAGCGCGGCGCCGCGGTGATCCTCGCGCTGCTCACGGTGGCCCTCGTCGCCGGGATCGCCGCTGCCGCAGTCGGCGACCTGGGTGTCGCCATGGACCAGGTGATGGGCCGTCACGACCAGGCCCAGGCCCGCCTGCTGGCCCGCGGTGCCGTGGACTGGGCGCGCAACGTGCTGGCCGAAGACGCCCGCACGACCCAGGTAGACCACCTCGGCGAGAGCTGGGCCGTCAAGGTGCCACCGACGCCGGTGGAAGAAGGCGAGGTCAGCGGCGAGCTGCAGGACCTGTCCGGACGCATCAACCTCAACAACCTGGTGCAGGTGGATGGCGCCAGCCTGCTCGAGGTGGAACAGTTCCGCCGCCTGCTGGCCATCGTCGGCGTCGGCGACGGGGACGCCCTCAACCTCACGTCGGCCCTGCTCGACTGGCTCGATGCCGACGACACGCCGCGCCTGCCCGGTGGCGCCGAGTCGTCCTGGTACGAGGCCCAGACGCCGGCCCGCCGACCGGCCAACGGCCCGCTGCTGGCAGTCAGCGAGCTGACCCAGGTGCGCGGCTTCACACCGGATCTGGTAGCCCGCCTGACGCCCTTCGTGGCGGCCCTGCCCGGCGACAGCAAGATCAACGTCAACACCGCGCCAGCCGAGGTCCTGGCCGCCGCCATCCCCGGCCTCAGCCTCGACGCTGCGCGCCTGCTGATCGTGCAGCGCAGCCGCGCCTGGTTCAAGGACCTGCCGGACTTCAAGGCCCGCCTGCCGTCCCAGGACCTCAATCCCGACACCTCCCGGCTGGCCACCACCAGCCGGCATTTCCTCGCCACTGGCCGCGCGCGCTTCGGCGTCTCCATGGTCCGCATGGAGGTACTGCTGGACCGCGAGCAGCGCTGGCCCACTATCGTTTGGCAGAAACTGCTATGACCCGTCTCATCCTCGCCATCGACGAGCACTGGCCGACCCGGCCGGACTGCCCGTGGGCGCTCCTCGGCCCGGATGGCCAGCCGCTCTCCGAAGGCCGCAGCGAACCCCGCCACTGGCCGGCCGCCGACGAATGCGAAGTCGTGCTCACCGGCCCCCAGTGCCTGTGGCTCGAAGTCCCCCTGCCGCGCGCCACCCGCCGCGACCTGCCACGCCTGCTGGCCTACGCGCTGGAAGACCGCCTGCTGAAAGACCCGGACAGCCAGCACCTCACCGTCAGCCATCGCCGTCCCGCCGACGACGGGGAACGTGACCTGGCCGGCGTGCTGGTGGTCGCCCGCGAGCGCCTGCGCTTGGTGGTGGCCCAACTCACCGCCATCGGCCGGCAGCCGCAACGTGTGCTTGCCGAAGTGCAGACGGCGCCGGCCGATCCGCAGGGCTGGCAACTGAGTCTGTCCGCCGATGGCGCCATCCTGCGCACCGGGCCCGACGCCGGCCTGGCCATCGACGGGGACATCCTGGTGCCGCTGCTGGCCCAGCAGGCCGGCGCGGCCCGCGCCGCCAACAAGGCGCCAGCCCGCATCGACGTCCACGTGGCCGCCGGCACACCGGCACCGGACCTGACCGGCCTGCAGTCGGAAACCGGCATCGAAACGGCGGCCGCGGCCCCCTACCGCTGGTGGCAGGGCGCCGACCGCAAGGCCGCCAACCTGCTGCAGGGCGAGTTCGCCCCCAGCGCCCGTGGCGGCGCCTGGCTCGGCCGCCTGCGCCCGGCGCTGGCTGTCGGCGGTGGCGCGCTGGCGTTGTGGCTGGTGGCCAATGTGGGCGAGGTTCTATGGATGAAACATCAGGTCGGCGACATCGACGGACGAATCGAGCGCATCTACCGCACCAGCTTCCCCAACACCCCGGTAGTCGCCCCGGCCGCCCAGATGCGCCAGCAGCTGAACCAGGAACGGGCCCGCCACGGCCTGCTGCGGGACGACGACGCGCTGGCCCTGCTGGCCCAGGCCGCCGAAGCCCTCGGCACCGACGCGGCGGCCGGCATCGTCGCGCTGCGCTATGAGGACGGCCGCCTCGACCTGACCCTCGGCGGCTCCGCCGCTGCCCGCGCCGAAGCGGTGGTCGGCCTGCTGGCCAGCCGCGGCCTGCTCGCCGACCTGCGCCGGGACGGCAACGCCCCCCATCTGCTGCTGCGCCGGGAGAACCTGCAATGAACACCACCAAGCCCTCCGCCGGCAACATCGCTATCGGCCCCATCACCCGCATCGTTACCGCCTGGCAAGGCATCAGTCCGCGGGAGCGCCGCCTGGTGACCATCGCCGGTGCCGTCGTCGCCGTCGGCCTCACGCTGAGTTTGCTCGACTGGACCCGCCACGAACGTGGCCGCCTGGACCGCAGCCTGCCGCGCAGTGCAGCGCAGCTGGAACTGGTGCAGGAATCCGCTACCGAGGTCGCCCGCCTGCGCACCCAGCCGCCCCTGCAGGCGCCCACCGGGCCGGCCCTGCTCGAAGCAGCCCAGGCGGCCGCCAAGAGCCGCGGCCTGGGCCTGACGCTGCAGGCCGGCGGCGAAGGCCTGCATGCGAAGGGCCAGGCGCCCTTCGACGAACTCGTCACCTGGCTCGCCGCCGTACAGCGCGACCAGGGCCTGCGCGTGCTGCGCATGGAGATCCAGCAACAAGGCCCGCAGGCCAGCATCGACGCGGTGCTGGCCGGACCTGCCACCCCCTGAGCCATGCTGCGCAAACTGCTCGTCTTTGCACTGCTGACGCTGGCTCTGCTGATCGCAAAGGCGCCAGCCGGCCTCATCGACCTGCTGGTGGCCCGCCTGACCCAGGACGGCCTGCGCCTGCAGCAGGCCGAGGGCAGCCTGTGGAAGGGCCACGGTGTGCTGGCCAGCCGGGATGCCAACGGACGCAGCCTGAAACCCTGGCTACCGCTGAGCTGGGACTTCGACGCCGGAGCCCTCGGACGCGGCGCGGCCGCATGGTCACTGACCAGCAGCGGCGTGCCCGTCGGCCATGTCGAAGCGGGCCTGCGCGGCCTCGATGTGAGTGGTTTCAGCCTGCACGCCCCCGCCGATGCGGCACTCAGCCCCATTCCCAACCCCGTCGCGCGTGCCGGCTGGCAGGGCGACCTGACCGTCGAGGCGCCCACCTGGCACTGCCCGCCCGACGGACGCTGCTCCGGCGAGGCCCGCCTGCTGTGGCGAGGTGCCCGTAGCGCACTGTTCCCCGGGCGCCAGTTCGGCGACTACGAGATCCACTTGAAGGCCGACGATGGCCTGGTCCGCTACACCCTGCAGACCCTCGCCGGCGATGTTGTCGCCAACGGCAGCGGCGAGGCGGCGCCGGGCCAGATTCCACGCTTCGACGGCACCTTGAGCGGCGAACCGGAATTTCTCAATCGCCTGCCCGCAATCGCTGGCGGCGCGGCCCGCCCCACTTCCCAGCCCGGGCATTTCGAGATCCACTGGCCGCCACGCTGACTTTCCTCTGCCACAGGATTCCGCCAGAATGCGGGATCAATCCGAACCACCCGCCACGCCGAAGCCCGCATCCATGAATCCGATCCAAGCCGCCCGTGCCGCCGGCCAGCAAGTCTGGCTCGACAACCTGTCCCGCTCGCTGATCAACGAAGGCCTGCTCGCCCGCCACATCGAAAACGGCGTGGCCGGCGTGACCACGAATCCGGCGATCTTCCACAAGGCCATCGCCGACGGCCACGACTACCGACCGGCGCTGGATGCGCTGAACGGCGAGAACCTGTCGGCCGAGCAGCGCTACGAGCGCCTGGTGATCGAGGACGTGCAGCGCGCCTGCGACCTGATCCGCCCGGTCTTCGACGCCAGCCAGGGCGATGCCGGCTACGTGAGCCTGGAGGTTTCCCCGGCGCTGGCCGACGACGAGGCCGGCACCGTCGCCGCGGCCCGCCGCCTGCGCGCCGCCGTCGCCCGCGACAATCTGCTGGTCAAGATCCCCGCCACCGCAGCCGGCGTGCGCGCCATCGAAACCCTGACCGGCGAAGGCGTCAGCATCAACGTCACGCTGATGTTCTCGCTGGGCCACGTGGATGCGGTAGCCGGCGCCTACCAGCGCGGTCTCGAGAAACTGGCCGCTACCGGCGGCGACGTGTCCCGTGTACGCTCGGTGGCCAGCGTATTCCTGTCCCGCTGGGACAGCCTGATCGACAAGCAGCTCGAAGAAATCGGCAGTGACGCCGCCCTCGCGCTGCGCGGCAAGGCTGGCGTGGCGCTGGCCCGCCAGGCCTATCAACGTTACCTGGCGCGTTTCCACGGTGCAGGCTTCGCCGCCCTGGCCGCCAAGGGCGCCCGCCCGCAGAGCATGCTGTGGGCCAGCACCGGCACCAAGAACGCGGCCTATTCCGACCTGATGTACGTCGAACCGCTGATCGGCGCGGAAACCGTCAACACCCTGCCCGACGCCACGCTGGCTGCCTTCGTTGACCACGGCCAGGTCCGTGCCGGCACCGTCACCGAAGACGTGGATGGCGCCGCCGCCCACATCGCCGCGCTGGCCGCCCTCGGCCTGGATCTGGAAGTCCTCGGCGAACGCCTACAGCAGGACGGCCTCGCCCAGTTCGCCACGGCCTTCGGCAAGCTGCTGGAACTGACCGCCTGAGCCCAGGCCACCGTGATGAAAAAGGCGCCTCGCGGCGCCTTTTTCATTCGATCCGTCCCTGTCCGGGCTCACCTACGGCAACAAGCTCATTCATCGCCCCGCCCCCGACAGGTTCTCGCCCTTCATCGACGCTCAGCGCGCCGCCCCGGCCAGCCGGGCCACACCGTTGATCGTCGCCCCCGGCGCGATCCCCTTCTGCTTGAACCAGCCCAGGTTCATCTCCAGTGCGAAGCGCGCCGGCCCCGCTGCGCAGTGGTTGTTCTCCGTCTGCGGCTGCATGTCCTCGATGTTGAGGATGCGTCCTTGCTCATCCATGAAGGCCACCGACAACGGCAGCAGCGTGTTCTTCATCCACATGCAGTGGCGCTGGTTCTCGGTGAAGGCGAACAACATGCCATGGTTCTGCGGCATGTTCTTGCGCTGCATCAGGCCACGCATGCGGTCCTGCTGGGTAACGGCCGCCTCGGCCTCGATACGGTACATGCCGACGCTCAATTCGGTGAGCGGCATCTCGCCCTCGGCATGGGCAACAAAGGCCGACAGCACGAGGGCAAGACCGGCGGTGGCGGAAGGCAGGGAAAAACGGATCAGGGCCATGGCAGGGATAGAAACAAATAAGGGTGGAAGCGAATGCCTTCGCCGGTGGAAACCAATCGACACGCACAGGGCGGATGAACACGCCGCGCCAAAATTCAAGCAACGCGGGGCCGGCGCTGTGGTTGACCGGGCTTGCCAGACCGCGTCGATGCAGCCGCCACCGGGAGACGGCTCCGCAGGCTCGCCGGCACCGGCGCCCGCCGCCATTCTCCCGGCGTCAGCTCGGCCAGCGACCAGTCGCCGATGCGCTCACGGATCAGGCGCAGGGTCGGGAAGCCGACCTTGGCGGTCATGCGCCGCACCTGGCGGTTCTTGCCCTCGCGCAGCACGATCTCGACCCAACTGGTCGGAATCGACTTGCGCTCGCGGATAGGCGGATTGCGTGGCCACAGCCAACCCGGCTCATCCACCAGGCGCGCCTCGCAAGGCTTGGTGACGAAATCGCCGAGGTCCACGCCAGCACGCAGGCGAGCCAGCGCAGCCTCGTCGGGCACGCCCTCCACCTGCACCAGGTAAGTCTTGGGCAGCTTGTGCTGCGGATCGGCGATGCGCTTCTGCAGGCTGCCGTCGTCGGTCAGCACGAGCAGACCTTCGCTATCCGCGTCGAGGCGGCCGGCCGCATAAACGCCGGGCACCGGAATGAACTCGGCCAGGGTCTGCTTGCCGGCCTCGCCAGTGAACTGGCACAACACGCCGAAGGGTTTGTTGAAGAGGATCAGGGTGGACACGGTGCTCTCGAAAAACGACAAGCCCGCCTCACGGGCGGGCTTGCATGGGGTCGGTGCGGAATCAGACCGCGTAGCGGCGCAGCCGGCGGGAGAACTCTTCCAGTTGCTGAATACCGCTCTGCTCGGCACGGGCGATCCAGTCCTGCAGCTGCTGCAGCAACTGCTCGCGGCTGGCCGTCGAGCGTGCCCACAGGGCAGTCAGCTCCTCTCGCATCGCGACGACAGTCTGCAGCCGGATATTGCCCTGCAGCAGGGACGCCAGGCGCTTGCTCTCGTCAGCACACAGCTGACCATCTTCTGCCGCCAGCCAGCGGCGCAGTTCCCGAACCTTCAGCGTGCCGCCCGACTGAGCCTTGAGAGCCGCGAACTCTTCCTGAGCGATGGCTTTCAGGGACTTCACGTAGCGGGTCATCACGTCGTAACGGCAGGTGATGACGGCCTGCAGCGTATCGAAGTCGACCAGCGCCTTGGCGGCACCGAAGCGCGGCGTCGGGATGGTCTTCTTGACGCGGGCCAGGCCAAGGATCTCGAGGGCCCGGATATACATCCAGCCGATGTCGAACTCGTACCAGCGCGCCGACAGCTTGGCTGAGGTGGCAAAGCTGTGGTGGTTGTTGTGCAGTTCCTCACCGCCGATCAGGATGCCCCACGGCAGCAGGTTGGTGGAGGCGTCGGCGCAGTTGTAGTTGCGATAACCCCAGAAGTGCCCCAGGCCATTGACAACGCCAGCCGCCCAGAACGGGATCCAGATCATCTGCACGCCCCACATCAGCGCGCCGGGCCAGATGCCGAAGAGCGCAACATCGATGCCCAGCATCAGGAGGATGCCGGTCTTCGGGCAGGCTGCAAACAGCTTGCGCTCGATCCAGTCGTCGGGCGTGCCGTGGCCGTAGCGGGCCATGGTTTCCGGATTGCGGGACTCCTTCACGTACAGCAGCACACCGGTCCACAACACCTTGTTGATGCCGTAAATCTGCGGACTGTGTGGATCTTCGGCCGTCTCGCACTTGGCGTGGTGCTTGCGATGGATCGCCGCCCACTCCTTGGTGACCATGCCGGTGGTCAGCCACAGCCAGGAACGGAAGAACATGGAAGGCAGCGCATGCAGTTCAAGGGAGCGGTGCGCCTGGTGACGGTGCAGGAAGATCGTCACCGAGGCGATGGTGACGTGGGTCAGCGCCAGGGTGACGGCCACATAGCCCCACCACGGCAAATCGAGCAATCCGGAGAACATCGAGGTCTACGATCCTTCGTTGGGTAGTGCGCCGATTCTAGTCGAGCCCCTGACCCAAACCAAGGTGAAACCGAAAAAAAGCCCCGAAAGGGGCTTTTCAGTCGTGTGAAAATGTGTCTAGGCCCCGACGGAAGGTGCAGGGTTGAGAATGCGTACTTCCCGCTGCGGGAACGGAATCTCGATGCCCTCCTCGCGGAAACGCCGCCACACCTCCAGGTTGATCGCCGACCGAATACCGAGTGTGCCCTCGTGGGGGTCCTTGATCCAGAAGCCCAACTGCAGGTTGATACCGTTGTCGGCGAAAGCCTCCACGAAAGCGCCCGGCCCCGGTTCGTCCATCACCCGGGGCTGATGCCTGGCTGCCTCGACGAGAATGGCCATCGCCTTTTCCAGGTCGGTCGCGTAGCCGACCTGGATCGGCAGCGCGATGCGCACCTTCGGATCAGTGAAGGTCTCGTTCTGCACCACCGAACCGACCAGGGTCTCGTTCGGCACGATGGACTCGATGCCGGTCATGCCCTTCAGCACGGTGTAGCGGGTCGTGATCTGGCTGACCACACCACGCTCGCTCCCGACCGAGATCAGATTGCCGAGGCGGATCGAGCGGTCCAGCAAAAGAATGAAGCCCGACACGTAGTTGGCGGCGATCTTCTGCATGCCGAAGCCGAGGCCAACGCCCAGCGCCCCACCAAACACCGAGAGCGCGGTGAGGTCGATACCCACCAGCGGCAGGCCGATGGCCACCGCCAGCACGATCAGCACCGCCTTCACCAGGCGCGCAAAGACCAGCTTGAGGTTGGCGTCCAGCCCCTCGGTGTTCATCAGCCGCGTCTCGACGACGCCACCCAGCCACAGCGCCGCCAGCACCGTCAGCAGCACGGTGAGAGCACCCTGCAGCAGCATCCATAGGTTTAGCCTGGCCTTGCCGATCGTGAAGTCGATCTGCTCCAGGCCGTCGATGACAGTCGGCAGCACGCCGCTGATATGCAGCGCGACGATGATCCACGCCGTAAAGGCGAAGAACTTTTCGAAGGCTGCCAGCCAGGCGGCCTGCGGGAAGGCCCGCTTGATCGCATGGACGGTCAGGCGGATTGCCGCCATCGCCAGCAGCAGCGGCACCGCCAGCTTGAACAGGTTCACATGCTGCCAGTTGCCGAGAATGATGCGGGCAACCAGCACCAAGCCCAGCGCGGTAACCGGAAAGATCACCCGGCGCAGGCTTTCCTCGCCGGCGCCGCGTCGCAGCTGCGGATTGACCGTGAGGCGGCGATGCAGGAGCACACGGATCTGCCGCGTGATCAGGCCGGCAAGCGCCAGGCACAGGACCAGCACGCCCACCTGCCAGAACACGGAGGGCTGCTGCAGGTCGTCCCACAGGTCAGTCAGCAGATGCGCGATCTGATTCTCTTCCACTCTCTCTCCTCTTGCGTTCGGGCAGATCGTCCAGGCTGCGCACCAGCTGGGCCTCGTCGCGCTGGCGTTGCCAGTTGTCGGCATACACGCGCACCAGCGCCGGATTGCCGCGCAGCACCAGCAGGTTCTCCGCGTTGGACAACCGGGCCGCCCGGGTAAAGTTGTAGGACCCGGTGGCCAGCGCGGCGCGCGGCGAATCCGGGTCGAAGATCATCACCTTGTTGTGGGCGATGTTGTAGCGGGTCTCCACGGCCACCGGAATACCGGCGGCCAGCAGCGTGGGCAGCACACTCGGCGAGGCCGGCCGGTTCATCTCCGCGTCCAGCATCACCTCGACCTTCACGCCACGCCGTTGGGCGTCGATCAGCGCGCGGGCCAGCGGCTTGCTGGTGAATAGATAGGCCTGAACCAGAATGCGTTCCCTGGCTTCGCCAATCGCTTTCAGCAACACCGCTTCCGGATCGTTCCATGGGGAGAAGGCAATCTCCACCTTGCCCTTGGCGCTCACCGTCGTCGACGGATCCCGCTCGAGGGCGCGGGCCTGCACCGCGCACAGCAGCATCAGGCCCGCCAGCAGCAGACGGAGCAGCATCAGGCCTTGCGCTCCAGTACCGCGGCGAAGAAGCCGTCGGTGTCGTGGGTCTGCGGGGTCAGGTGCAGTTGCTCACCACACTCGATGGCGACGCCCTGCTTGGCCAAAACCTCTTGTGCGTTCAAGGGTGCGAAGCCTTCGTAGGCGGCCAGGAAGGCGGCGACGATGGCCTCGTTCTCCTCCGGCAGCAGGCTGCAGGTGGCGTACACCAGGCGGCCGCCCGGCTTCACCAGGCGTGCGGCGCTCGCGAGGATGGCGGCCTGCTTGGCGGTCAACTCGGCCAGTGCCTCGGGGCTCTGCCGCCACTTCAGGTCCGGGTTGCGGCGCAGGGTGCCGAGGCCGCTGCACGGCGCATCCACCAGCACCCGGTCGATCTTGCCGGCCAGGCGCTTGACGCGCGGATCGTTCTCGCTGGCGATCACCACCGGGTGGATGTTGGACAGGCCGGAGCGGGCCATACGCGGCTTGAGCTTGGACAGGCGCTTGTCGGACACGTCGAAGGCGTACAGGCGGCCGGTGTTGCGCATCAGCGCACCGAGCAGCAGGGTCTTGCCGCCGGCGCCGGCGCAGAAGTCCACGACCATTTCGCCGCGCTTGGGCTGCAGCAGGAAACCCAGCAACTGGCTGCCCTCGTCCTGCACCTCGAAGCTGCCGTCGAGGAACAGCGGATGCTTCTGCAGCGCCGGCTTGCCTTCCAGGCGCACCGCGGCGGGGGAGTAACGCCCCGCCGCACAGGCAATGCCGTCGGCCTTGAGGCGCTCGACCAGCGCGTCGCGCTCGATCTTCAGCGTGTTGGCGCGCAGGTCCAGCGGCGCAGGACGGTTGAGGCTCTGGGCCAGGGCGACGACCTGCTCGGGACTCATGGTGGCGAGCAGGCGCTCGGCCAGCCAGTCAGGCAGATCGGTGGATTCGGCCAGGCTCATCTCGCCGGCATCGCGGCCCTTGATCTCGGTGAAGTAGTCGATGTCGCGGCCGTGCAGGCCTTCGCCGAGCTGGCGCAGCGTGGTGCCTTCGACGCGGGCCAGCCAGGCCAGGATCAGCTGGCGCGTGGAGGCCTCGGGGCCGCACAGGCGTTCGAGGGTACGCTTGCGGCGCAGCACGCCATAGACGGCCTCGGCGACGAAGGCCCGGTCCCGCGCGCCCAGTTCGCGCAGGTCCTTGAAATAGCGGGACAGCACCGAATCGGCGGGGTACTCGAAGCGCAGCACGGTGCGCAGGGCCTGGCTGGCGGACTGGATCTGGGCGGGGGTGATGGTCATGGAAATTTCTTACTCTTGCTTGTGGGGGCGAGCCTGCTCGCCCAATGGAGCGGACCGGGGCCGGTAAGCCGGCCCCGAATTATTTGTTGGATTTGCCGCGATTTTACTGCGGGGAGTGTTTGCCGAGGTCGACGCCGGTGGCGACCTGGTCGAGTACATCACCGTTCTTGTCGGTGATCTTCAGGCGCACCGGCAGGTTGGCGTAGTCGCGGGCCAGCCAGATGTCGATCTTCAGCTCGCCGCGATGTCCGGTGCTGCCCAGATGATAGGCAGACACCTTGCCGGCCGGGATGTCGAGCTCCTCGAGACCGAGATTCTGGATCACGGAACGCACCGCGCTCTTGCCAGTCACCACCAGCAACTCGGCCCGCTGGAAACCCTCCGGCCGCAGTGCCAGGTCGTGCATCAGGGTCAGCACGTCCTGGTCGCCCTCCGCCAGCGGAAACTCCCGCCGCCGCTCACCGGCTGTCAACACGACCTTGCCGGCAGCCCAGTCGAAGTCGGCCTTCTCTTTCAACTGGCCGTCCCGTTCGACGGTGAAGCGATCCGGCAGCAGACCGTTGGGGCCGATGCGCCCCTCGCTGTGCTGGATCATCCGGAACGGCCGCAGCAACCCGATGAGGCCGGCGGTCTCGATCACCGTCTCCATCGAATAATGGTCCTTGTCGTGGGTCCACGCATGCGTGGTGCGCCCAATGACGAAATTGCGCTCGCCACGGATCACGTTGTACTGGATCCGGCCGGACTTGATCCAGCCGTCGCCGTAGCCCGCGCCAGGCGCCTTGCCGCTGACCCCTTCGGCCGCGGCGGGGGCCGGCGGTTCGGGCGCCGGTTTTTCGGCCGCCGTGGCAGCGTCGGTGGCGGGCGGCGTTTCGGGGCCGGCCTCGGCAGGCCCGTGGCCCGCTTCGGGTAGCGGCACCGCCTCCATCGCCGCGCCACTCTCGGCCACAGCCCGATGCGGTGCCGGCGTACGGCGCGGAGCCGGTTTGCGGGACGTGGCGGCCGGATTTTTGTCCTCCCGCAGCGTGGGCTTCGGCAGCGGCGCCAGGCGGGCGTCCAGCGGCGGCAACACGCTGGCCTGGTCGGACGGCAGGCGCCAGGCAGGGCCGATCAGCACTATCCCATGAACCAGCAACGATACGGTGACCGCGACGGCAAGGGTCGCGCCAGCCCGACGGGACACAGCCATTAGCGGTTCAGCCCTCGACCGACGGCACCGTCCAGCCGGTCGGGCCGGCCAGTTCGTCACGAACGCGGACACGGTCTTCCGCATCAAAGCTCAGGCGCCCCTCGACGAACCAGCGCACCGCCTGCGGGTAGATGCGGTGCTCCTGCACCAGCACGCGGGCGGCCAGCGCCGCCTCGTCGTCGCCCGGCAGCACCGGCACCACGGCCTGGATCACGATGGGGCCGCAATCGAGGGTCGGCGTCACGAAATGGACCGTCGTGCCGTGCACACGCACGCCGGCCTCCAGCGCGCGCCGGTGGGTGTGCAGGCCCGGGAAGGACGGCAGCAGGCTCGGGTGGATGTTGAGCAGGCGGCCAGCGTAGCGGCTCACGAATGCATCAGTGAGGACGCGCATGAAGCCCGCCAGCACCACCAGATCGGGCACCAGCGCATCGATGGCGTCGGCCAGCGCAGCGTCGAAAGTTTCACGGTCCGCGTAAGCCTTGTGATCGACGACGCGCGTCGGAATGCCACGCTCGGCCGCAAAGCCGAGGCCGGCCGCATCCGGCCGATTGGAAATGACGCCGGCGATACGGGCGCCGGGGATCGCGGCGGCGACGATGGCCTCCATGTTGCTACCGCGACCGGAAATCAGGATGACAATGTTTTTCTGCATGAAGAGTCCTCAGCTCGCCGCCCGCGCTGCCGAACGGCCGCGCAGCCAGCCAATGGCGACCGGCAGCAGCGAGATGGCGATGATGCCGAGGATCACCGCCGACAGGTTGTTCTTGACGGCCGGCAGGTTGCCGAAGCCGTAGCCGAGCCAGGTCAGCGAGAAGATCCACACTGCACCGCCCAGGAAGTCCAGCGCCACGAATCGCGCGTAGGTCATGCGCGCCACGCCGGCCACAAAGGGCGCAAAGGTGCGCAGCAGCGGCAGGAAGCGGGCGATGATGATGGTCTTGCCGCCGTGGGATTCGAAATAGGCGTGGGTCTTGTCGAAGGCCTGACGGTTGAACAGGCGGGAATTCTCCCAACGGAACACCTTGGGCCCGATGGTATGGCCAATCCAGTAGTTGGTGTTGTCGCCCAGCACCGCGGCGGCCAGCAGCACGGCGCACAGCACGCCGATGTCCATGCCGCCGGTAGCAGCCAGCGCTCCCGCCACGAAGAGCAGCGAATCGCCCGGCAGGAAGGGAAAGATCACCAGGCCGGTTTCACAGAAGATGATCAGGAACAGGATCGCGTAAATCCAGGTGCCATAGTTGCTCGCCAGATCGGCCAGATGCACATCCAGGTGCAGGACGATATCGATGAAGGTGGTCAGGAGTTCCATTTCCGCGCCGCAAAAATAAGGTGAGACATGATACCGGAGCGCGCTGTGCCCCGCTCACAGGTGCATAATCCGGGGTGTCCGTGCGGCACCGCATCATGCATGCCGAACCACTGCATCCGGAGCCTTGCCATGTCTGTCGACCGCAATTCCGTCCCCTCTTCCGAAGCCGCCGATGCCAATAGACTGGCCGACGCCCTCGCCGATACCCTCGAAGCCATCGAATGGCTCGAACGCTTCGAACGTCCCTACCTGCTGGCCCGCTATCAGGCCAGCCTCGGAGAACTGGAAGTCCGCCTGCTGGGCCTCAAGGTCGAGCACCGCGCCTACCGCAGCCGCGTCGAACTCGGCCAGGCCCGCCTGCGCCGCGGCGAGCCTCTGAGCAGCCTGGCCCTGGCCACCATCGAACGGGCCGTAGCCTCCGAAGTGCTGGCCTGGCAGGCCCTGGAAGCCGACCACACCCGCGTACTGGCCGACAGCCAGCGCCATCCGGGCGGTCGTCAGCCCCTCGATCCAGCCCGGGTCACCCGTTGCCGTTCCGCCTGGCGGCGGCTGGCGCGCCACCTGCATCCGGAAATCCGTCCCGACGAGCCGCTGGCGGACCGGTACTGGGGCAAAGTGGACGACGCCTACCGGGACATGGACGCCGACCTGCTCGACGCACTGGCGCCCTTCATCGAGCGGGAAGTCGCCACCGTACTGCGCCCCTTCCAGACGGGTGCGGAAGCTCGTCTGCGTAACCTCCTCGACGTCCGCCGCAAGCGCCTGTCGCGCATGGGCACCCAGGCGCCGTTCTGCTGGGCCGACGATCTCGAAGACCCGGAATGGATCGCCGAAAAGCAGGCCACCCTGGCAGCGGAAATCGAGGCGGAGTCCGACGCCCTCGCCACCCTCGTGCTCGAATTCGCCGGCATGTCGGCGACGGCGGTCAAGTAGGGGCACGGCAACACGCCTTCGCTGAAACCGACGCCGCTCGCGCCAGGGGGCGGGCGTAAGCCTGTTCGCTCAGCGGTCGGCAACTCGATCACTTCCGCCGCCAGGCTCAGACTCGTCAAACTGCGGGGCGAATGAATTCTCCCCACGGTTTCAGCCTTTCCCGATATTCACTCAGGCCAGCGCCTTGTCCACGATCTCCGCCACGTCGGGTGACAAGCCTTCCTCCTGCGCCAGCGTCTCGAAGGCCGCGCGGATGCGGCCCTGGATCTCCGGCGTGAACTTGCGCCAGCCCTCCAGCGCCCGTGCCATGCGGGATGCGACCTGCGGGTTGCTCTTGTTCAATGCCTTCACCTGCTCGACCCAGAAGGCGTAGCCGGCACCATCGGGTCGATGGAACTCCGCCGCGTTGGCGCGGAAGTAACCACCCAGCAGCGAATAGACCTTGTTGGGGTTGGACAGGCTGAAGGCCGGGTTGTCCATCAGCGCACGCACCTGATCAAGGGTGGCCGGCGCCGCATCGGACCAGCGCCAGGCGCTGGCCTGCAGCAGGAACCACTTGTCGAGGACCAGCGCGTCGTCCTTGTATTGCTCGTGGAAGGCGGCCAGCGCGTCGAAGCGCGCCGGGGTGTCACTCTGCACCAGCGCAGCCAGCGCACCGTAACGCTCAGTCATGTTGCCGGCGTGCTCGAACTGCTTTTTGGCCAGATCGATGGCGGTCGCCCCACCCCAGGCGCTCAGGTAGCGCAGACACAGGTTGCGCAGCGCACGCTTGCCGGCATCCGCCGGGTGGTAACGGTAGTCGCCCTCCACTTCCAGGTCCAGGTAGCGGTCGAGGAAGTCGGCCTGCATCGCGTGGCCCAGCTCGCGCATCAGGTGCATCAGCGCGACGCGCAGCGGCGCCGGATCGGCCTGCGGCATGCGCTCGAGCAGATAGGTTTCGGCCGGCAGCGCGAGGATCTCGGCGAGGAAAGCCGGGTCGAGGGACTCATTGACCAGCAGCGCCCGGAAGGCATGGCCGAAGGCCTGCGGCACCTCCAGCTTACGGCCGGCGGCGGCATCGGCGGCCAGCGCCAGGATCACCCGCTCCATATAGCGCTGGGCGGCATCCCAGCGGTTGAAGGGGTCACTGTCGTGGGCCATGCGGAAAGCCAGGCGTGTATCGTCCTCGTCGAGTTCGAGGATCACTGGCGCCGAGAAGCCGCGCAGGATGGACGGCACCGGCGCCACGTCGATGCCGGTGAAGCGCCAGCTCTTGCTGGCCTCCTTCAGTTCGAGGATGCGCGTGACGTCGCCGGCGCGGGCCTCGCCTTCCAGTTGCAGCGGCAAGTCGATACCGTCCGGGCCGATCAGGCCGATGGCCACCGGGATATGCAGCGGCAGCTTGTCCGCCTGCCCCGGAGTCGGCAGCGTACGCTGGCTGAGGGTCAGCGTGTAGCTGCGGCTGGCCGCATCGAAGACGCCCTCGGCCTTCAGGCGCGGCGTACCGGCCTGGCTGTACCAGCGCATGAAGAGGTCCAGGTCGGCGCCGTTGGCTTCTGCCATGCAGCCGACGAAATCGTCGCAGGTCACAGCCTGACCGTCGTGATAGGAGAAGTACAGGTCCATGCCATTGCGGAACCCCTCCTTGCCGAGCAGGGTATGCAGCATGCGGATGACTTCGGAGCCCTTCTCGTACACCGTGGCCGTATAGAAGTTGTTGATCTCCTGATAGCTGTCCGGGCGGATCGGATGGGCCATCGGGCCGGCATCCTCCGGGAACTGGGCGCTGCGCAGCACACGCACGTTGGCGATGCGCGTCACCGCGCGGGCCGAGGCCGCGGCTTCGGGCGAATCCGAAGCGCTGGCCAGCATGTCGGCGGAGAATTGCTGGTCGCGGAAGACCGTCAGACCTTCCTTCAGCGTCAGCTGGAACCAGTCGCGACAGGTCACCCGGTTGCCGGTCCAGTTGTGGAAGTACTCGTGGGCGACGACGCTCTCCACGTTCTCGTAATCCACGTCGGTGCCGCTCTGCGGGTTGGCCAGCACGTACTTGGTGTTGAAGATGTTGAGGCCCTTGTTCTCCATCGCGCCCATGTTGAAGTCGGACACCGCGACGATCATGAAACGGTCCAGGTCGAGCTCCAGCCCGAAGGTCTCCTCGTCCCAGCGCATAGAATGGACCAGGGACTCCATCGCGTGATCGACGCGATCCAGGTCGCGCTCCTCGACCCACACCTGCAACAACACCTCGCGGCCGGACATCGTCTCGACGCGCCGCTCCAGCGCCTTCAGGTCGCCGGCCACCAGCGCGAACAGGTAGGACGGCTTGGGGAAGGGGTCTTCCCAGCGGGCGAAGTGGCGGCCATTGGGAAGGCTGCCGGTTTCCAGCAGGTTGCCGTTCGACAGCAGTACCGGACACAGGGCCGCATCGGCCTCCAGACGCACGGTGTAGCGTGCCATCACGTCCGGACGGTCGGGGAAATACGTGATACGGCGGAAGCCCTCGGCCTCGCACTGAGTGTAGTAGCCGCCCCGCGACTGGTACAGGCCCGACAAGGTCAGGTTGGCTGACGGATCGATGCGCGTGACGATCTCCAGTTCCAAGCTGTCCGCATCGACGTCGATCTCCAGGCCGGAGTCGGTTTCGCGCAGCTGGCCGGACGCCGGCTCGGCGCCGTCGATACGCACAGAAATCAGGGTCAGGCCTTCGCCGAGCAACACGATAGGGCCGGCGTCGGCATCCGGGTTGCGCACACAGCACATGCGGTTGGTGACGAGGGTGGCCTGAGCTTCGAGGACGAAATCCAGGTCGACGGTTTCAACGCCGTAGGCGAGCTGCCGATAGGCCTCGCGGCGGATGGGCGAGCCGTTGGGGGTACGCATTGGATGTCCTTAGTCTTGTCTTCGCGAAAGCAGGGATTCTAGCCCGGCCACGAGTGCCAAGCGCGGTGCCAAAGGTGAAATCCCATCGCCGCACCATGTCTGTCCCCGCGGGACTTCCGTGCGGGGCGGGAACATTCGTCCGCGAAGCCTCCACGACCAGCAGAGGCGAATGGATCTACCGCTACAGGGTGTGACAGGATGCGGCGCCGAAAGATTCGACAGCCGCCGGGAACGGTGCCAAAGTTCCGGCCCGGTCCGCCTTTCGCCTTGCCTCCGCAAGCCATCGCTTCATGTACTCGCCGCTGATCCCCGCCACCCTCGTCCGCGCCGCCGACGGCACACCCTATTCGCCCGTCTTCGATGACGTTTACCACACCACTGCTGGCGGCCTCGGCCAGGCGCAGCATGTCTTCCTTGCCGGCAACGACCTGCCGGCGCGCTGGCGGGGACGCGAGCGCTTCACCATCGTCGAGACGGGCTTCGGCCTCGGACTCAGCTTCCTGGCCACCTGGGCTGCCTGGCGGGACGACCCGGCCCGCTGCGCGCGCCTGCATTTCGTCTCTACCGAGAAGCATCCCTTCCAGGCCGACGACCTCGCCGAACTGCACGCCGCGTGGCCGGAACTTGCACCCTTCGCCGACGAGCTGCGCCGCCACTGGCCACCGCTGGTGCCGGGCTTCCACCGCATCCACCTGGACGCCGGGCGCGTCACGCTGACGCTGATCTTCGGCGATGCATTGAACACGCTGCCGCAGCTGGAGGCCAAGGCCGACGCCTTCTACCTGGACGGCTTCTCGCCGGCCAACAACCCGGACCTGTGGTCGCCCCCGGTCTTTGACCAGCTCGCCCGCCTGGCTGCGCCCGGCGCCACGCTGGCGACTTGGTCAGTAACCGGCCATGTGCGCCGCGGGCTGCAGGAAGCCGGCTTCACGCTGGAGCGGCGCCCCGGCTTCGGCGGCAAGCGGGAGATGCTCAGCGGGCGCTTCGCCGACGCCCCATCTGCCACGACGCCCACCCAGCCCCGCCACGCACTGGTGATCGGCGCCGGCGTGGCCGGTACATCCATCGCCGAGCGCCTGGCCGCCCGCGGCTGGCACATCACCGTCATCGACGAAGCCCCCGGCCCCGGCCAGGGCGCCTCCGGCAACAAGGCCGGCGTGTTCCGCCCCCTGCCGAGCCTGGACGACAACCGCCTGGCACGCATCACCCGCGCCGGCTTCCTGTATGGCCGCCACCACCTGGAGGCGCTGGCCGAAGCCGGCCATGCGCCGCGCTGGTCGCCCTGCGGCGTTCTGCACCTGGCCCGCGACCCCAAGCAAGAGGGCAAGCAGAAGGCCGTCGTGGATACCCAGACCCCGCCTACCGACTATCTGCGCTTTGTGGACAAGGACGAGGCCGCCCGAATCGTCGGCTGGCCAGTGGAACTGGGCGGCTGGTGGTTCCCCAGCGGTGGCTGGATCCAGCCGCCGACCCTGTGCGCCGCCAACCTCGCAGCAGCCGGAGGCACCGTCGAAGCCCGCTTCAGGCAGCAAGTGGCGCGCCTCGAACACCAGAGCGACGCGTGGATTGCCTTCGATCCGGCCGGTGCGGAGATCGCCCGCGCGCCGGTGGCGATCCTCGCCAACGGAGTCGGCATCCGCGCCCTGCCCCAGGCCGCCACACTGCCGGTCCGCCCGGCCCGCGGCCAGGTCTCCCATCTGCCTGCCGAGGCCGGCAGCCCACCGAACGTGGTGGTATGCCGCCTCGGCTATGTGAGCCCCGAAGTGGACGGCCTGCGCTGCGCTGGCGCCACCTTCCTGGCCGACGACGACGGCACCGAGCTGCGCGAGACCGAGCATCGGGAGAACCTCACCAAGCTGGACTTCATCCTGCCCGGCTACGCGGCCGGCTACGATCCGGCACGCCTCGCCGGCCGCGTCGGCTTCCGCCCGGCCTCGCCAGACCGCCTGCCGATGGTCGGCGCCATCCCGGCCGTTGAACGTGCCGAGCGCACCACGCCCCTGGCCGACATCCCGCGCCAGCCGGGTCTGTTTGCGGTGTCCGGCTTCGGCGCCCGTGGCCTGGTATGGGCCAGCCTCATCGGCGAGCTGCTGGCCAGCCAGCTCGACAGTGATCCGCTGCCGCTGGAACGCGAGCTGGTTGACGCCCTCGACCCGGCCCGCTACCTGCTCAAGCCGCCCCGCCCCAGCACCGGCGGCGAAGAGTAAGCGCCTCCCTGACTTTTGTAAGCGGTGGTTGCAGGTGTCACCGTCAGCCGGCCTGCGGCGTTAATCTTTTCATTCATTGAGGAGAACACGCATGAGCACCAGTCCTTCCCGCACGCCGCTGCACCCGATGATGTGGGTGGCAGCCACCTCCGTCACCGTGCTGAGTCTGGCCGGCGTCGCCAAACTGACCGGCCTGCTGCCCGACACCTCCCACGCACCGGTCGCCCCAGCGGAAACCACCGCCAGCGCGCCGGCCACGCCGGCAGCCCCCGTCGCGGCGCCGACAGCAACCCCGAGCCCGGTCACCGAGCCAGCTCCAGTCGCCAGCACGCAGCCGCCGGCCGTCGAACCCACTCCGGCGCCAAAGCAGGCCGAGCGCCACGAAGCCCCGCGGGTGGCCGCCAAGCCCGCCAAGGACCACACCAAACACCAAGTCACCACGACGACGCCCGCCACAGCAAGCAATCCACCGCCGGCCGACGCGGTGCCGGCCCCCCCGCCCGGCCCCATCAACGGCCCGGCCCGCAAGGTCGTCGAGACCCCGCCGCCGGCCATCTGCCATGAATGCGGCGTGATCGAGAACGTCGAGGCGATCCAGCAGAAGGGTGAAGGCTCCGGCCTCGGAGCCGTCGGCGGCGCAATCCTCGGCGGCGTGCTCGGCAACCAGGTCGGCGAAGGCTCCGGCAAGAAGCTGGCGCGTATCGGCGGCGCCGTGCTCGGCGGTTTCGCCGGCAACGAAGTCGAGCGGCGCGCCCGCACCGTCAGCCACTACCAGGTCACCGTGCGCATGGACGACGGCACCCGCCGCGTGATCACCGAACAGAGCGCGCCGAGCTGGCGCGTCGGCGACGCAGTGCGCGTCCGCAACGGCGAGATCGTCGGTGCCGGCCAGGCGGCATCGGGCCGCAGCAGCGACTTCTAAGACGGCAACGGCAGGAGCCAGCCACCCCTGCTGTCGATCTGGAAATGCCAAGAACAACGGCCCCGGCGAAGTACTCGCCGGGGCCGTTGTTCTCATGGGGCGCAAAAGCAGCCCGGCGGGATCACAGCGCCCGGTCGAGACGCGCCAACACCAGTTCGCGGCCCATGGTTTCCAGCACCACGTCGATGGACGGGGTCTGCGGCTGGCCGAGCAGCACCACCCGCAACGGGATCGCCACGTGGGGCATTTTCATGCCGTGCTCGGTACAGGTTTCCTTGATCGCGGCACTCAGCGCAGCCTTTTCCCAGCTTGTCCCAGCCAGCTTGCTGCGCAGCGTCTCCAGCGCAGTACGAGCAGCGTCGGTGAGGTGCTGGGCCAGCAGTTCCGGCGCCACGTGCAGATCGATGTAGAAGGGCTCGGCGGCGTCGGCCAGCTCGTTGAGCGTACTCACGCGATCCTTGTACAGCGCAATGATCGCCTCCAGCGCCGGACCTGCCTCCGGATTCACTTCGCGGCGGGCCAGGCGGCGCGACACGTCGGCGGCCAGCGCGGCGTTGTCGGCCTGCTTGATGTAGTGGGCGTTCAACCAGTTCAGCTTCTCGGTGTTGAACTGGGCGGCAGACGGGGTGATGTGGCCGAGGTCGAACCATTCAACCAGCTGCGCGCGGGAGAAAATCTCGTCGTCGCCGTGGCTCCAGCCCAGGCGGGCCAGGTAGTTGATGACCGCGTCCGGCAGGTAGCCGTCGTCGTCGTACTGCGTAACGCTAACCGCGCCGTGGCGCTTGGACAGCTTCTGGCCGTCGTCGCCGAGGATCATCGACAGATGGGCGTATTGCGGCACCTCGGCGCCCAGCGCCTTGAGGATGTTGATCTGGCGCGGCGTGTTGTTCACGTGGTCGTCACCGCGGATGACCTGGGTGATGCCCATGTCCCAGTCGTCCACCACCACACAGAAGTTGTAGGTTGGCGTGCCGTCCGGACGGGCGATGATGAGGTCATCCATCTCGGCATTGGCGATCTCGATGCGGCCCTTGACCAGGTCGTCCCAGGCCACGACACCATCGGTGGGGTTCTTGAAACGGATAACCGGCTGCACGCCGGCCGGCGGCTCGGGCAGCACCTTGCCCGCCTCGGGGCGCCAGCGGCCGTCGTAGCGCGGCTTTTCACCGCGAACCCGCTGGGCCTCGCGCAGCGCGTCGAGCTCTTCGGACGACATGTAGCACGGGTAAGCCGTGCCGGCGGCCAGCATTTCCTGGATCACAGCCTTGTAACGGTCCATGCGCTGCATCTGGTAGAACGGGCCTTCGTCCCATTCGAGGCCGAGCCAGTTCATGCCATCAAGGATCGCCTGCACCGCCTCGGGGGTGGAACGGGCCACATCGGTGTCCTCGATGCGCAGCACGAAGGTGCCGCCATGGCGGCGGGCGAAGGCCCACGAGAACAGCGCCGTTCGCGCCCCTCCGATGTGCAGGAAGCCGGTGGGGCTGGGGGCGAAACGGGTACGGACGGTAGAAGCCATGACGTCAATCCGGGAAAGCTTAAAACCCGGCATTTTACGCACAGCGCACGGTCGGGACCAAAGTTCCCGACCGTCTTGCGGGGATCAGATCGCCGCTTCGTTGGTCTCGCCGGTACGGATGCGCACGACCTGCTCGACGGGCATCACGAAAATCTTGCCGTCGCCGATCTTGCCGGTGCGGGCAGCCTTGATGATGGCATCCACGGCCTGATCCAGCACATCGGAGGCAACGACCACCTCGATCTTGATCTTCGGCAGGAAGTCCACGACATATTCGGCACCGCGGTACAGCTCGGTGTGACCCTTCTGGCGACCAAAACCCTTCACCTCGGTGACGGTCAGGCCGGTGATGCCCACTTCGGACAGGGCCTCGCGCACTTCGTCGAGCTTGAAGGGCTTGATGACGGCTTCGATCTTCTTCATATACGGTCTCCTTGGAACGGTCCGGCATTCTAGCCGTAATATCCGGCCCTACGCGGGCCGGTCTCTGTCAGGCATCCCTGTATCGGGACGTGATGGGGTAACGCCAGTCCTTGCCAAAGCCGCGCTGGGTCACGCGGATGCCGATCGGCGCCTGGCGGCGCTTGTACTCGTTGCGCCGCAGCATGGCCACCGCACGATACACCTCCGCCTCGGCATAGCCACGGGCGACGATCTCGTGGGGCGACAAGTCCTCTTCCATGTAGGCGGCGATGATCGCATCCAGCACTTCGTAGGGCGGCAGGGAGTCCTGATCGCACTGGTCGGGTTTCAACTCGGCGGAAGGCGGCCGGGTCAGGATGTTGTCGGGGATCACCGGGCCGCCCGGCTGGGTGTTGCGCCATGCGCACAGGCGATAGACGAAGGTCTTGTAGATGTCCTTGATGACCGCAAAACCGCCGGCCATGTCGCCGTACAGCGTGGCATAGCCGGTGGCCATCTCGCTCTTGTTGCCGGTGGTCAGCACGATGGAGCCGGTCTTGTTGGACAGGGCCATCAGGATCATGCCGCGGATCCGCGCCTGCAGGTTCTCCTCGGTGGTATCCGCCGCCAGGCCGGCGAACTGCGGCGCCAGCAGCGTCGCGAAGGTCTGCATCGCCGGCTCGATGGCGATCTCGTCGTAGCGCACACCGATGCGGCGGATCATCTCGCGGGAATCGTCCAGGCTCATCTGCGCCGTGTAGGGCGACGGCATCATCACCGCGCGGACGCGCTCGGCGCCCAGCGCATCGACGGCGATCGCCAGCGTCAGCGCCGAATCGACGCCGCCGGACAAGCCGATGATGGCGCCGGGGAAGCCGTTCTTGCCCAGGTAGTCGCGCACGCCGAGGACCAGCGCCTCATACACATCGGCCTCGACCGGACGCGCCGCCGGCACGCCACCGCCCTGCCAGGCGCCGTCGGCGAACTGCAGCAGGTGGAGTTCCTCGGCGAAGACCTTGCCCTGCCAGGCCAGCGTGCCGTCCCGGTCGAGGGCGAAGGAGCCGCCGTCGAAGACCAGTTCGTCCTGCCCGCCGACCAGGTTGCAATACACCACCGGCAGGCCGGTATCGGCGATGCGCTCGCGCAGCACCTCGTAGCGCAGCGCCTGCTTGTTCATGTGGAAAGGCGACGCGTTGAGGACCAGCAGCACCTCGGCGCCAGCCCCACGGGCCACGTCGGCGGCGCCGGACTCCCACACGTCGGCGCAGATGTTCACACCGACCTTGACGCCCTTCAACTCGAAGACGCAGGCCTCGGTGCCGGCCTCGAAATAGCGCTCCTCGTCAAATACCTCGTAGTTGGGCAGGCGGTGCTTGAAATAGGTTGCGACGACGCGGCCGTCCTGGATCACCGCGGCGGCGTTGTAGCGCTTGCCGTCCGCAAATGCCGGGTAGCCGACCAGCACGGTGATGCCGCGCACCTCGACGGCCAGCTCGGCCAGCGTATCGGCACAGGCTTCGAGGAAAGCCGGCCGCAGCAGCAGGTCTTCGGCGGGATAGCCGCACAGGGCCAGCTCGGGGGTCAGCACCACATCGGCGCCCGCGGCCTTGGCCCGGGCCACCGCATCCAGGATCCGGCGCATGTTGCCGGAGAGGTCGCCCACGACACTATTGAGTTGGGCGACAGCGACGGTAAGAGGGGTATTCATGGGGCAACATGATACCCCTAAGCCGCCCGTCACGAGCCGCCCCGCGCCCCGCCGGCCGCCACAGGCCCGCTCCATGCTTGTATGCTGCCGCCACGCGCTCCGGAGCCCTTCATGCCGATCTTCCGCCTGCATCCATCCCTCGCCGAAATCCCCGCCAACCAGTGGGACGCCCTCGCCGGCGGACAGCCGAACCTGTCCCACGCCTTCCTGTCCGCGCTGGAGGACAGCGCCTGCGTGGCGCCCCGCACCGGCTGGGGGCCACGCCACGCGGCCCTGTGGGAGGGCGACCGGCTGATCGCCGCAATGCCGCAGTACCTGAAAAGCCATTCCTACGGCGAATACGTGTTCGACTGGGCCTGGGCCGATGCCTACCAGCGCCACGGCCTCGATTACTACCCCAAGTGGCTGGTCGCCGTGCCCTTCACGCCGGTGCCGGGCCGGCGCATCCTCGGCCACGACGAAGCCGCCCGCCGCCTGCTGCTGGCCCTGCTGCTCGACGAGGTGCGCGCATCCGGCGCCTCGTCCCTGCATGTACTGTTCCCCACCGACGAGGAAAGCGCGTGGCTGGCGGAAGCCGGGCTGGAAATCCGCCACGGCGTGCAGTTCCACTGGCGCAATGCCGGCTACCGGGATTTCGACGATTTCTTGGGCCAGCTGGCCCAGCCCAAGCGCAAGAAGATCCGCCAGGAGCGGCGCAAGGTGGCGGAGACCGGCATCGAGTTCCGCATCCTGCGGGGCAAGGAGATCGGTGCCGAGGAGTGGGCCTTCTTCCACGCCTGCTACCGCCGCACCTACGCCGAACACGCCTCCACGCCCTATCTGAATCTGGCCTTCTTCACCGCCCTCGGGCAGCGGGCCGCCGACGCCTGCGTGCTGATGATCGCCGAACAGGCCGGCACTCCCATCGCGGCGAGCTTCTTCCTGCGCGACACGGACGCCCTCTATGGCCGCTACTGGGGCGCCATGGAGTTCGTGCCCTGCCTGCACTTCGAAGCCTGTTACTACCAGGCCATCGACTACGCGATCCGCGAAGGCCTGGCCCGCTTCGAAGGCGGCGCCCAGGGCGAGCACAAACTGTCCCGCGGATTGGAACCGGTGCGCACGTCCTCCGCCCACTGGATCGCCGACCCACGCTTCCGCGACGCAGTGGGCCGCTTCCTGGCCCAGGAACGGGGCGGCGTGGACGCCTATCTGGACGAGCTGTCCGAACGCCTGCCCTTCCGCGACCGGGGCTGAACCCGGCTGATGGAATCAGGAAGGGCTCAAGATTCGGCGCGCACCTTGCGGGCCCGTGGCGCCTTCCCTGCACGCGGCTCCTTGCGCGCCTCGACGGCCGCCTCGAGCTGACGCTCCACATCGAAAGCCAGCGCCAGCGTGCCTTCGCGGGCATAGGCCTGATGATTGCCCTCGATGTCCTTCAGCTTGTAGAGGTAGTTCACCATCAGGCCGCAGGACTGACGCAGGCCCCGCGCCGACACGTCGCCCAACCAGTTGATGCGCCCGAGACTGGCGCCGTTGGAGAAATGGAAGCGCCCAACCGGGTCGAGCGGATGCCTGCCGCTCTTCTCGCGGGTCAGGTAATACGTGCATTCGCCCTTCAGCCAGGCCTGCAGCGACGCCGACGGCGACTGGCTGCCGGCGATCTCGGCGCCTACACAGTCGAGCACCGCGGCAACACTGCTCTTGCCGGTCCCATCCAGCAGCTTGCGGACGTCGGCGGGGATACGCTCCACGTAGGCCGGCTCGGCCAGGCGCTTGTCCAGCCAGCGGTTGAAGCCGGGCACCGGCGACAGGGTCGCGAAAGTGCGCAGGCGCGGAAACTCCTGTAGCAACTGCTGCACGACCCGCTTGATCAGGAACTCGCCCATGCTCACGCCGCGCAGGCCGCTCTGGGCGTTGGAGATGGAATAGAAGATCGCGGTGGTCGCCGCTTCCGGGTCAAGGGTCGGCTGGTTCTCGTCCAGCAGGGTCTGCACCTTGTCGGCGATGTCCCGCACCAGCGCCACTTCGACGAAGATCAGCGGCTCACCCGGCATACGTCCATGGAAGAAGGCGTAGCAGCGGCGGTCGGAATCCAGCCGGTTGCGCAGATCGCTCCACGACTTGATCTCATGCACCGCCTCGTAGCGGATCAGCTTCTCGAGCAACGACGCCGGCGACTCCCAGCCGACCCGCTGCAGTTCCAGGAAGCCCGCATCGAACCAATTGACGAACAGGTGCAGCAGATCCTGATCGAGCCCCGGACAGGCGTCCACGCCGAGGCGCAACAGATCGGCACGCAAGTCCACCAGCGCATGCACGCCATGGGGCAGTAGATTGAACTGGCGCAGGATGCGCAGCCGCGGCGACTCCAGGCTGGCGCTCAGGCGCCCTTCGGCGCGGGCCCGCTCGGCCGGGCCGCTGGCCGTCATGTAAGCCTCGATGGCGCGCCGGACGTCCACCTCCACCGGCCCGTAATCCGCTTCCAGGCGCCCCAGGAAGGCGCGCCGGTCGTCGTCGCCGGCGGCCAGATAGAAGGCCAGCAAATGCCCCATGCGCTCCCGGGCGCGGGCCTCGCCGTCGTAGTCGCCGGCCGCCGCTGTCAACAGATCCTCGACGCGCCGCCAGCTGCGGGCCGGCACGGCCTCGACCCGCGGAAGCGGCGCCTGCGCCTCTTCCCGTCCACGCACCAGGCGGCGCCACAGCCCCGCCATGGAAGCCCCCAACCCACGGCTGCCTTCCGCCATATTGTTATCCGGTGATCCCATTGCCCTCTCCTTCCTCGAACGAATCCCTATCCCCGAGCCTCGCCGGCCACGCCAGCGGGCAGGCCGGCCCGGATCTTCCTTTCAAGGATGACCGGCGCCGGCGGCCGTCAGTTCCGTGCCGATGGCATCAGCGATGCGCCGGCACCGGTTCGCGGATCGGCAGATTGACCAGCGCAGCCAGCAACGCCAACACGATATCGGCATACCACATCCAGTCGTAATTGCCGAAATGCACCAACGCCAGCCCGCCCAGCCAGGCCCCGAAGAAGGCACCGATCTGGTGGGACAGCAGGGTCAGGCCGAACAGCGTGGCCAGGTAACGCAGCCCGAACAGCTTGCCGACCAGCCCGGCGGTGGGCGGCACCGTCGCCAGCCAGGTCAGGCCGAGGCCGATGGAGAAGGCATAGAAGGTCATCGGCGTCTTCGGCGCCAGCAGGTAGAGCCCGACCAGCACGGCACGCGACGCGTACATGACGGTCAGGATCCACTTCATGCGGTAGTGCTGGCCGAGGGCACCCGCACCGAGGCTGCCGGCGATGTTGGCAAGGCCGATCAACGCCAGCGACAGCGCCGATACATTGGCCGGCAGGCCGCACAGGTCCACCGCTCCAGGCAGGTGGGTGACCAGGAAGGCAATGTGGAAGCCACAGGTCAGGAAACCCGCGTGCAGGCACCAATAGCTGCGGTCCCCCAGCGCCACCTTGAGCTGCTGGCGCAGCCCAAGATCGGGCGCAGCCGACGGCGGATGTTCGACCTTGTGGCGCAGCGGCCAGGACAGCGGGATCGTCAGCAGGCAGATTGCCGCCAGCCCATAGAGAGCCGTCACCCAGCCGAAACCGGTGATCAGGAACTGGGACAGGGGTGCGAAGACGAACTGCCCGAAGGAGCCGCCGGCGTTGATGAAACCCGACGCGAAGGCGCGCCGTGGCGGCGGCAGGCGTTGAGCCAGCGCACCGATGAGGATCGAGAAGCTGCCCGCGCCGGCCCCCGCCGACACCAGCAACCCGAGGGTCACGGCCAGACCGAACTCGGTGCTGACGAGAGGCGTCAGCACCAGCCCGAGGATCAGCATGACGGCCCCCGTGAACAACGAACTGCCGGGCCCGTAGCGGTCGGCCAACGCCCCGAAGACCGGTTGCGAAGCGCCCCACATGAACTGCCCGATCGCCATCGCGAAGCTGATCGCGGCGATGCCCATTCCGGTCGAGGTGTTGATCGGCGACACATAGAGGCCGAGGGACAGGCGCACGCCCATCGTGATCATCAGCACCGCCGAAGCGGTGAGCACCAGCGGCCAGAAGCTGCCGGCAGGCGAAGAGATGGTAAGGGAGGGTGACGTCATGACGGGAGCACGGCCGCGGGCCGCTTTTCATCGGCCGCCGAGCATCCCCCAGACGCCCGCTGCCGGTCAATCAGGATTTACGCGAGCGCAGCGTGACCAGCGCCGCCGGAAAATCGTAGGACGCCACCTCCCGCTCGAAGCGCGGCCACAGACTGCCCAGCACAGGCCGCAGACATTCCGCCGATTCCCGCGCGACGCGCACCGCAGCTACGTTGTCTTCGGCCAGCAGCGCGTCGAGGCGGGCCAGCGCCTCCTGCACTGTGGAACGCTCCTCCGTACAGCTTTCCGCCGCCACGACTTCCGGGTCGGGCAAGGCCCGGATCGCCGTGACCGCAGCCGTCTGCGCCGCATCCAGCTCGGTCAGCAAGGCATCGATGTCCGCCCCTTCGTCGCCGCGCAGCGCCGCATCCAGACGAGTCGCCAGAATCTGGACCTGGCGCATGCCGATCATGCCGGCCACCCCCTTCAGGGAGTGGGCCAGGCGCGCCGCCTCGCCCTGGCTGCCGGCCTCCCACTGAACGCGAATCTTGGCGCCATCGGCCTCATGCCCGGCCGCATACTTGTGCAACAAGCGCAAGTAGTTGGGAATTCGCCCACGCAGGTTCTTCAGACCGTAGCCCACGTCCAGCCCGGGCACTGCCTCCAAGGCCAGCTCCAGCTTGGGCTGCGACGCAGGGACGGCCTCCTTGGGTGCAGAGGCGGCCGGCAGGCGGGCTTCCGCCGGATGCCGGCTGGACGCCGGCAGCCACTGCAGCAGCTTGGCGTAGAGCACCGCCGGATCGACCGGTTTCGACAGGTGGTCGTTCATGCCGGCCTGCAGGCAGCGTTTCCGGTCCTCGCCGAAGGCATTGGCGGTCATCGCCAGGATCGGCATCGTCAGCCCACGGGCACGGATCGCCTCCGTCGCTTCGATACCGTCCATGACCGGCATCTGCATGTCCATCAGGATCAGGTCGAAACAGGTGGCGGCGGCCTTGTCCACCGCCACCGCGCCGTTCTCCGCCAGCTCGGCGTTCAGGCCGACGCTGTGCAGCAGGGACACCGCGACCTCCTGATTGATGTAACTGTCCTCCACGACGAGGATGCGGGCGCCAGCATACTCGCGGCTCAGCCGGGCCTCGTCCTGGTGCGCCTCCTCGGCCGGAGCCAACGGATGGCCGCGTTGGATCAGGCCGGCGAGCATACGCTGCAGGTTGGACAGCAGGACCGGCTTGCCCAATGTGGCGGCAACGCCCGGATGCCCTCCCCCCCCGACGGCCGCCGACTCGTCCTCCTGGGTCAGCACGATGCAGCGCGGTGGGGACGCCAGTTCGAGTCCCGCCACCGCACGTGCGGTATCGAAACCGTCCATCTCAGGCATCGTCGCATCGACGAACAGCAGGTCCATGGCTCGCCCGGCCTTTTCGGCCTGCTGCAGGCGCTCGAGGGCCGCGAGTCCCGAATTGCAGCGTTCGACACTGGCCCCCTGCATGCCGAGCATGTCGGCCAGGGTTTCGCCGGCCTCGGCCAGATCGTCGGCAATCAGCACCCGCAAGCCACCCAGAGACAAGGGTGCGGGCACTTCGCGGCGAACCCGCCCGAAGCGCGCAGTGAACCAGAAGCGGCTGCCCTGCCCCGGCTGGCTGTCCGCGCCGGTCGTCCCCCCCATCATGCGGGCCAGGTGGCCGACGATCGCCAGGCCCAGCCCGGTACCGCCAAAACGCCGGGTCGTCGAGCCGTCGGCTTGTTCGAACGGTTTGAAGAGGCGAGCCAGCACATCGGGCTGGATGCCGATGCCGCTGTCGACGACCTCGAAGCGCAGCAGAACCGCATCGTCGGAGTCCGTTTCGCTGCAAACCCGCAGCATGACCCGGCCGGTATCGGTGAACTTGACCGCATTGCCCAGGTAGTTGACCAGCATCTGCCCCAGGCGGGTTGAGTCCCCGCGCAGCAGGGCCGGCACCGCGTGGGTATCCACGACCAGCTCCAGCCCCTTCTGGATGGTCTTGTCGGCCACCAGCGCGCAAGCGTTGCGCACCACGTCCTCGAGGCTGAACTCGGCGTCGTCGAGACTCAGCTTGCCGGCTTCGATCTTCGAAATGTCGAGGATGTCGTTGATGATGGAGAGCAGGTGGTCGGCCGCATCGCTGATCTTCTGCAGTCGCATGCCCGCCTCGTCGTTTTCCGCATTGCGGCGCATCAAGTGGGTCAGGCCGATGATGGCGTTCATCGGCGTACGGATCTCGTGGCTCATGTTGGCCAGGAAGGCGCTCTTGGCCCGGTTGGCCGCGTCGGAGGCCTGACGGGCCGCCTCCAGCTCCGTGGAGCGCTCGGACAACGCATGGTTGGTTTCCTCGAGCTGATGGGTGCGCTCGGCCACCAGTTGTTCGAGATGATCCCGATGACGGGCCAGTTCCTCCTCTACCCGCTTGCGCTCGGTGATGTCCTCCTGGATGCCCAGGTAATGGGTGGTCCGCCCATCCAGTTGCACGATCGGCGAGATGCGTGCGAACTCGACGCAGACCTCACCGTTGCGCCGCCGGTTGATGAACTCGCCTTCCCACGGCCGGCCGGCGCGCAGGGTCCGCCACAGATCGGCAAAGGTCTCTGGCGGTGTCAGCCCCGACTTGAGAAAGCCTGCCCGTTGGCCGATGACCTCGTGCAGTTCGTAGCCCGTTCCATCGAGGAAGGCCTTATTCACATACTCGATACGGCCATCCAGGTCGACGATGATCACGCTGGCCAGGCTCTGCTCCACAGCCAGTGACAGCTTGAGGAGCTGTTCGGCGGCCTTGCGCTTTTCTGTGACATCCCGCCAGATGCCGGCGAGATAGCTGCGGCCGTTGATCTCCAACCCGCTGTAGCTCAACTCCACGTCACGCACGCTGCCGTCGGCGCGCTTCTGGCGGCTGTCGAACATCACCGGCTCGTTGCGTGCCCGGATGTCCTGCACCCGTCTGGCAACCTCCTCCGGCGACAGGTTGACCTGGATGTCGGACAGGCGGATGGCCGCGAACGCCTCCCGCGTGTACCCCAGTCCCCGGCAGGCAGAGTCATTGAACTCCACGAAGCGCAGGGTCTCGACGTCAAGCAGCACGATGCCGTCCACCGCCTGCCCGACGATCGCGTCAAGCACCTGCAGCGCCCGCAATTGCCGCCCCTGGGCCTCCTCCCGCTGGCGCGTGAGCTGGAGCTCCCGATACTGGAACAGCAGCAGCGCCGCCCCTGCGGTGGCAAACAGCGCGAAGCCCATCGCCAGCGCGATCCACCAGACCTGGCGGCGTGAGCCCTCGTATATCTCGTCCTGGTCCACCTTGACGACCATCGTCCAGTCGGTGCCCGGCACCGACCGCCCGACCCCGACCACCCGCACGCCGCGGTAATCCAGCGCCCCCATGGTGGCCGGACGGCGCTCGGGATTCTTGACCGCCTGGACGGCGAGAACGGCCTCGCTGCCCAGCGGCAGATGCAGGCCAAGCGCCGGGATTTCCTGATGGCGCAGGGGGTTGAGGTTGACCACCACGTCGCCGTCCTGGCGCAACAGCAAGGTTTCCGCGGTCCGGCTGGGCACCGGCCAGCCTTGCAGGTAAGCGAACAGGAAGGCGTGGGGATCCACTTCGAGGACCACCGCCCAGTGTGGCGTCCCCGGTCTCCCCTTCAGCGGGGCCACGAAATCCAGTCGAACCTGAGCCTTGTCGCCACTGCCATCCCGATAGAAATTGGTGTCCACCGCCCGCCCCTCGGCCAGCGCTCTGCGCACCGCCGTACGCAACACGTCCGGCACCTCGAAGGACGGGCCGGAGGAGACGACAGGACGGCCATCCGCATCGAAGACGGCAACCCGGCCATAACGATAGGCCCGACGCACCGTCTCGAGATGTTCGCGCAGACGCTCCTGGGCTTCCGGGTGGGCCCATTGCGCATGCAACAGCTCGAAGCTCGGATCGCCGGCCAGCGCCAGCGCATCGGCACGACGCTCGTCGAGCCAGGACGAGATCTGCCCCAGCTTCAAATCGGCCACCGCCTCCATGCGGCGGAGCTCCTGGGCTTCCCGGTCGTGCGTCGTGAACATCGCGCTGCCGACGCCAAGCGCCACAACCACCAACGCGAAAAGGGAGAACGGCACCAGCAGACGCAACGCAGCGCGTTCCTGCCGCAACCAAGCCCAAAGCCTGGGGCGCGGCATCTCGGCCGCCGGACCGCCGCTGAAACGGTGCAGCACGACCCACAGTGCCCAGGACGTCGCACCGACGAAGATCCAGCCCTTCAGGGTGCTGACCAGCAGCAGATCCTCCGACTGGGGCAGCAGCAGACTCACCAGGCTGTCGGAGAACAGCACCCAGCCGGTGGCGAGCAACCCATAGACCAGCACCACACGGGCGATGCGGCCGTTCATCGGTTCTCCTCGTCCCGGTAGCGGGTCGCGATGTCGGCGAAACGCACGAACTCGGCCACGAAGGCCTCCACCACGGCGGGGTCGAAATGACGGGCGCCTTCGGCGCAGATCATGTCGCGGGCGGTTTCCAGCGCCACTGCGGCCTTGTAGACCCGACGCGACACCAGCGCATCGAACACGTCGGCCAGCGCCATCAAGCGCGCCGACAAGGGGATCGTCTCGCCGGCCAGCCCTTCGGGATAACCGGAGCCATCCCAGCGCTCGTGATGGTAGAGGGCGATCTCCTTGGCGTAGGCCAGGAAGGGAACCGGACGCTCGGCATCCTCCTCGGCGTTGTGGATCGCCTCGCAGCCCAGGCGCGAATGGGATTTCATGATGACCCACTCGTCGGCCGTCAGCTTGCCCGCCTTCAGCAGGATGTGGTCGGGAATGCCGACCTTGCCGATATCGTGCAGCGGCGCCGATTTGACGATCAGGTCGATGTGTTCCGGCGTCAGTACCGCTGCATGGCGCGGGTCGGTGGCCAGGCGGCGGGCCAGCACCGCCACATAGGCCTGGGTACGCCGCACGTGGTTGCCGGTTTCCTGATCGCGGATCTCCGCCAGCCGCGCCAGCGCACGGATGCTGACGTCCTGGATCAGGAGGTTCTCGCTCATCCGGCGGGCGATCTCGGCTTCCAGAAAGAGATTCTGATCGCGCAGGCGGTCCCGCGCGCGCTTGAGCTCCAGCTGGTTGCGCACCCGCGCCAGCACGATGCTGGGCCGGATCGGCTTGGTGATGTAGTCCACTGCGCCCAGCTCAAAGCCGCGCTCCTCGGCCTCGACGCCATCGAGGGCGGTCACGAAGATCACCGGGATGTCGCGGGTCAGCGGATCGGCACGCAACGCGTCGAACACCGCATAACCATCCATGCCCGGCATCATCACATCGAGCAGGATCAGGTCGGGCACTGGCTGGCTGCGCGCCACGGCCAGCGCCCGCACGCCGCTGTGGGCGCCGCGCACCCGGTACAACGGCTGCAGCAGTTCGCCGAGCACCTCGAGGTTCTCGGGCAGATCGTCGACGATCAGCACCGTCGCCGGCAGGGGCGACGGATTGTCGTCGGGCTTGGGAGAAGACAGGTACGGCGTCATCGTGGAAATGGATTGATCTGGAAACCGGCCTCTGGGGAAAACGCCAACGCGTACCCTCTATCCAGGAGCCGGACGAACCGCGGGACCTGTTCATTCAGAATCAGTATTATCCATCGCTTATCGTCTCTTCCATGCAGCTTCTTGACTCTGGTCGACAAGCAATTGTGAAATGTGCCGCAACCGGGGCCGCAAGCTAAACTCTCTGTCCTTCCACGCCCCCGGATCCATGTCTCCAATACTCGCCCGCCTGCTGCCCTTTCTCGCCTGGCGTCGCCAGCTGGATGCCGCCGGCCTGCGGGCCGACTTGCAGGCCGGCTTCACGGTGGCCCTGGTGGCGATCCCGCAAGCCCTCGCCTACGCCCAGCTGGCCGGCCTGCCGCCCTACGTGGGGCTCTACGCGTCGCTGCTGCCGAGCATCGTCGGCGCGCTGTTCGGCTCGTCGGGCCAGCTCAGCACTGGGCCGGTAGCCCTCACCAGCCTGCTCACCGCCACCTCGCTGGCGCCGCTGGCCCTGCCCGGCTCGGAGACCTACCTGGTGCTGGCAGTGCAGCTGGCACTGTTGGCCGGGCTGCTGCAGCTGGCTTTCGGCGCCCTGCGCCTGGCCCACTTTGCCGATCTGCTGTCCCATCCGGTACTGCACGGCTTCATCAACGCGTGCTCGCTGCTGATCTGCGTGGCCCAGGTACCGACCCTGCTCGGCCTGCGCAGCGCCGGCCAGCGCCCCTTCTTCGAAGCCGTGGTGGACCTCACCACCGCACTGCCCGACGCCCACCTCCATTCCGCCGCCCTGGGCCTCTCAGCCGCCGTGCTGCTGATCGCCCTCAAACGCCTGCTGCCGCGCTGGCCGGGAGTCTTGATCGTGGTCGCCGGCCTCAGCGGAGTGGCCTGGCTGACGGGCTTCGAATCCGACGGCGGTCACGTGGTCGGCCTGCTCCCCGACGAAACCCTGGCCTTCGCGCTACCGCGCCCGGACTGGGGGCAGATCACCGACCTGTTGCCGTCGGCCTTCGTACTGGCGCTGGTCAGTTTCCTGGAGGCCATGTCGAGCTGCAAGGTCGCCTCGGCACGCACGGGCGAGCGCTGGGATGGCAACCAGGAGCTGATCGGCCAGGGCCTCGCCAAGATCACCGCCTCGGTGTGCCAGGCTTACCCCGTCAGCGGCTCCTTCGGCCGCTCGGCCTTCCTGCTCGCCCACGGCGCACGCACCGGGCTGGCCTCGGTGATCGGCGCGCTGATGGTGCTGGCGGCATTGTTCAGCATGCCCGGCCTGATCGCCCACATTCCGCTGCCAGTGCTGGCGGCGGTGATCCTGGTGACCCTCGCCGCGCTGCTGTCGCCGGCCCAGCTCAAGGAAGCCTGGCGCGCCAACCGGGACGACGGTCTGGCCGGCACGGTGAGCTTCGTCGCCACGCTGGCCTTCGCGCCGCATATCGAGATCGGCATCCTGTCGGGGCTGATCCTGTCCCTCGCACTGCTCATCTACCGCAGCATGAAGCCCCGCGTCGCAGTGCTCGGCCGCCATCCGGACGGCAGCTGGCGCGACGCCGCCCGGTTCAACCTGCCACCGGCCCATCCGCAGCTGGCCATCCTGCGCTTCGACGGCCCACTGCATTTCGTCAACGCTGCCACCTTCGAAGACGCAGTGCTGGCCGTCGAGCGTGACCACCCGGAACTCAAGGTGCTGCTGCTGTCCTGCGCCGGCATCAACGACATGGATGCCAGCGGTGTCGAAGCCCTGCGCCGGGTCCACCGTCAGCTGGCTGAAGCCGGCCGTACGCTAGCCTGCTGCGGACTCAAGAAGCAGGTCATCGATGTGCTGGAGCGCACCGGACTATGGAGTCACCTGGCCGCCCACGCCACGTACCGTACCGAGGATCATGCAGTCACGTACCTCTTGCCGAGCCTGGCCGAGGTTCCCCCTCCAGCCACCATGCGGCGCGGTTTCGAATGGTGAGGCTGGCTTTGTTGACCTGAGTCGTTGTTATGCCCCTTGCAGAAGCAGATACTGGTATCCAACCAGGCATTCAAGCTTTCGACTCAAACAACAAGGGAGCGCCTCATGACACCGACCTCGGTACGCGATATCCGTAACCTAAGCCTGCTCGGCCAGTCCGGGAGCGGAAAGACCACCCTGCTCGAAAAGCTGTTGGCCACCGCCGGTGCCATCGGCAGCCCCGGAACGGTCGAGCGGGGCGATACCGTCAGCGACTACGATCCCCAGGAAAAAGCCCTCGGCCATTCCCTCAACAGCACTGTCACCCACCTGGAATGGGCCGGGCACTGGATCAATGCCATCGACACCCCGGGCCTGCCGGACTTCCTCGGCCGTGCGCTGGCCACCCTGCCGGCGGTGGAAACCGCCGTCGTCGTGATCAACGCCGCCGCCGGCGTCGAAACCGTGACCCGCAAGATCATGGAGGCCGCCGTCGGCCAATGCCGGATGATCGTCGTCAATCGCATCGACGCACCGGGCGTGGACTTCGGTGCGCTGCTGGAACGCATCGGCGCCTGCTTCGGCAAGGAATGCCTGCCGATCAACCTGCCGGCACCCGGCGGCGAGGCGGTCATCGACTGCTTCTTCGCGCCGGACTACGTCGCGACCACCGCTTTCTCGAACGTCCGCGAGACCCATGACCGCATCGTGGACCAGGTCGTCGAGTTGGATGAAGAACTGATGGCCGTGTATCTGGAACAGGGCGAATCCCTGCAACCGGAGCAGCTCCACGACCCGTTCGAGCAGGCCCTGCGCGAAGGCCACCTGATTCCGGTGTGCTTCACGTCGGCACGCAGCGGTGTCGGCGTAAAGGAATTGCTCGACGTGATGGGGCGCCTGCTGCCCGATCCGACCGAAGGCAATCCGCCGCATTTCCTGAAGGGCGAAGGCGCCACCGCCGAGCCGGTAGCAGTCAGCACCGACGCAGGCAAACACGTCGTCGCCCATGTGTTCCAGGTCAGCAACGACCCCTTCCGTGGCAAGCTCGGCCTGTTCCGCATCCACCAGGGCACCGTCACGCCGAACACCCAGCTCTTCATCGGCGACTCCCGCAAACCCTTCAAGGTCGGCCACCTGCTACGCATACAGGGCAAGAACCAGGTCGAAATCGAGGCGGGCATTCCCGGCGACATCTGCGCCGTGGCACGCATCGACGAGATCCACCGGGACGCGGTACTCCACGACGCCCACGACGAGGACCACTACCACCTCGCCCCGCCGGCCTACCCGCAACCGGTATTCGGCCTGGCCCTGGCCGCCGAAAAGCACGGCGACGAGCAGAAGCTCTCCGAAGCCCTCCACCGCCTCCTCGATGAAGACCCCTGCCTGGCTGTCGAGCACGACCTGCAGGCCAAGGAAACGGTGATCCGCGGCCTCGGCGAAGTGCATCTCAAGTCGCTGCTGGAAACCCTCAAGGCACGCTGGAACCTCAACCTCACCACCAAGCCGCCGGCCATCCCCTACAGGGAAACCGTCGCCGGCACGGCGGAAGCCCGCTACCGCCACAAGAAACAGAGTGGTGGCGCCGGCCAGTTCGGTGAAGTCGCTCTGCGCGTCGAGGCGCTGGAGCGTGGCGCCGGCGTGCACTTCGCCGACGAGGTGAAGGGCGGCACCATTCCCGGCAACTTCATGCCGGCAGTGGAGAAAGGCGTCCGCCAGGCCATCAGCGAGGGCGTGCTGAGCGGCTTCCCGTTGCAGGACATCCGCGTGGTGGTCTTCGACGGCAAGCACCACACCGTCGACTCCAACGAGGTTTCCTTCGTCACCGCCGCCCGCCACGCCGTACAGGAAGCCGTCCAGGGCGCTCGCCCGGTAGTGCTTGAGCCGCTGGTGACGCTCACCGTACGGGTCGCCGACGAGCACTTCGGCGGCATCAGCGCCGAGCTTTCAGGGCGCCGTGGCCGTGTCACCGGCACCGACAGCCCGCAACCCGGCTGGACCGAGATAACCAGCGTGGTGCCAATGGCCGAGATGGAAGGTTTCGAATCCCGCCTCAAGTCCATCAGCGGCGGCGACGGCAGCTGCAGCGTGGTCTTCAGCCACTACGAGCCGGCCCCGGCCGAAGTGCAGCAGCGCCTCGCCCGCGAACACGCTGGCCGGCGCGGCGGCGAGCAGTAGCAGCACAAGCATGAAACGCGAGGGCGGCCGAGCAGCGGCCGCCCGCGTCCTTGCGAGCGGCGCCGGGCTCCGGGATGAAGCCGCCCCTCTCCCGGCCCAAGCATCGACCCTCGGACTTGAACCCCTGACACGCCGATTTGAACCCTTTCAGCGCTGAGCGTCACGGGTTCATCTTTACGTTGCGGGGGTTCATCGCGAACTTGAACCACTTCAAATCCGGATCTCGACAATTCAAGGCCCGGCCCCGAAGGTTCCAATCCGCAGCGCACATGTTCAAATCGCGGCGTCAGGCGTTCAAGTCCGCGCATCCCGGGTTCAAGCTTGCGGATCGACACTTCAAGTCCGCGCCCCGCCGCCTCCTCAACGCGGCCGGCTGTCCCAGATCTTCTGCAGGCGCTTCACCGATACCGGCATCGGCGTCTTCAATTCCTGCGCGAACAGGCCGACGCGCAACTCCTCCAGCAGCCAGCGGAACTCCTCCAGCAACGGATCGGTGACGCCGGCCTTGGCCTTGGCCAGCCATTCCCGCTCATAGGGCTGGGCCAGGCTCTTCCAGTCGGCCATCAGCTGGCCGTCGCGGGCGGGATTGGTGCGCAGCTTGTCGATGCGCACCGTGGCCCCCTTCAGGTAGCGCGGAATCTGCGCGATGCGCTCGTAGGGCAAAGCCACCAGGAAATTCTTCGGCATCAGCTTGGCAACCTGGGCGTTGATGTCGGCCACCACGTCCGGGAAAGTTTTCAGGCCGGCCAAGCGCTTGGTCAGCGTGGCGTGCTCGACGATCAGCTGACCCGTCAGGCGCATCAGCTCCTGAGCCACCAGCGTGATGCGCGGCTTGGCCTCCTGGCAGCGCTTGGCAAAAGCGTCGGCGTCCGCCGGCAGGGGCTCGAGCAGGCAGCAGCGCTCCAGCGTTGCCGTCACCAGCTGGGCCTTCAGCTCCGCCTCGGTGCCGTAGTTGATGAACTGCAGGGCCAGTTCGCGGATGCCCGGCAACTTCTCGATGGCCTTCACCTGGGCCGACAGCTCCAGCGCGAACAGCCGCGCGAGGCCGCCGCGATGGACCTTGGCGGCCTCCTCCGGGGTGTCGTAGGGACGCAGGGAGACGCTGCTGCCGTCGTCGTGCAGGGCCGGGAAACCGACGATCTCGCGACCGGCGACCTTCACTTCGAGCAGTTCCGGGAGCGCGCCGAAGGTCCAGCCGGTGAAGCCGGACAAGGTCTTTTCGGCAACGGTAGCCGGGGCTGCAGCAGGCGCCGGAGCAGACTTGCCGCCGGCAGGCGGCGCCGCCTTCTTTGGCGCCGGCGCGTCCGATGCCGCCGGTACGATGCGCGCGCTCTGGAAGCGGGCCGCCACCTGGTCGCGGTACTTGGCGCGCAGCTCGACCAGGTTGCGGGACTGGCCGAGGATGCGGCCGTGCTCGTCCTGCACCCGGAAGTTCATGAAACAATGGGGATTGAGGTTCTCCGGGCGGAAGCTCTCCATCGGCAGCTTGAGGGACACCCGCTCCTCGACGAAGCGCTGCAGCATCTTGATCAACGGCTCGTCGGTGTCGAACTCGCCGGCGTCGTAGCGCTCCATGAAGGCCGCCGCGCTGTCGGCCATAGGCTGCAGGCGGTGGCGGTGCTTTTGCGGCACGGTGCGCAACAGCGCATTCACCTTCTCCTCCAGCAGGCCCGGCACCAACCATTCGCAGCGGTTGGCGGGGATCTGGTTGAGCATCGCCAGCGGCACCGTCAGCGTCACCCCGTCGTCGGCTCCGCCGGGCTCGTGCAGGTAGGCGAGCTTGAGCTTCTGGCCGAGGACTTCGAGGTTCGACGGGAAGCGGTCGGTGGTGATGCCCTCGGCGTCGTGGCGCATCAGCTGGTCGCGGGTCAGCTGCAGGGTCTTCGGCGCCTTCTTCTCGGCGTCCTTGCGCCAGGCCTCGAAGCTGGCCATGTCGAGCACTTCGGGCGGCAGCTTGGCATCGTAGAAGGCGTAGATCAGTTCCTCGTCCACCAGCACGTCGGGACGGCGGGACTTGTGCTCCAGGCGTTCGATCTCCGCCACCAGGCGCCGGTTATGGGCCAGGAAGGCCATGCCGCGGGCCGGCCCCTCGGCGATCTCGCCCTGCACGAGCCCTTCGCGGATGAACAGCTCGCGGCACAGAGCCGGATCGATCTCCCGGTAGCTCACGCCGCGGCGCGGATAGACGGTCAGCCCGTACAGGGTGCCGCGCTCCCAGGCACGCACGGCGCCGCTGGCCTTCGACCAGTGGGGTTCGGAGATATTGCGCTTGAGCAGGTGCCCGCCGACCTCCTCCAGCCATTCCGGCTCGATGCGCGCCAGGCAGCGGCCAAACAGGCGGGACGTATCCACCAGCTCGGCGCACATGATCCATTTGCCGGCCTTCTTGGCGATGGCGGAGCCCGGATGGGGCCAGAACTTGATGCCTCGAGCCCCCAGATAGCTGCCGGCGGCGGGGCCCGAGGCATCCTCGATCTTGCAGCCCACGTGGCCCATCAGGCCGGTCAGCAGGGCCTTGTGGATCGCCTCGTAGCTGGCCGCCTCCTTGTTCTCCTTCCAGCCGTGCTCGGTGCACAGGGTATGCAGCTGGGTGAACACGTCGCGCCATTCGCGCAGGCGCAGCCAGGACAGGAAGTTCTGCTTGCACCAGGCCTTCTGCTTGCTGGAGCTCTCGTGGCGCTGGACTTCGTCCCAGGCCTTCCACAGGTTCCAGTACCACAGGAACTCGGACTTCTGGCTCTCCTCCGGGCCGCGGAAGCGCGCGTGGGCCTGGTCGGCGGCGGCCTGGCGCTCGGGCGGACGCTCGCGCACGTCCTGCGTGGACAGCGCGGCGGCGATCACCAGCACTTCGGAAAGACTGGCCCGGTCGCGGGCAGCCAGGATCATGCGGCCGATCTTCGGGTCGAGGGGCAACTTGGCCAGCTCGCGGCCGATCGGCGTGAGCTTCATCGTCGCCGCCCCCTCGACTTCCTCCACCGCCCCGAGCTCGGCCAGCAGCTGGTAGCCGTCGGCCACCATACGCGGCAGCGGTGCGTCGATGAAGGGGAACTCGGCCACTTCGCCGAGCTTGAGGGACTTCATGCGCAGGATCACCCCGGCCAGGGACGAGCGCAGGATTTCCGGATCGGTGTGGGCCGAGCGCTTGTTGAAGTCGTCCTCGTCGTAAAGGCGGAAGCAGATGCCGTCGCTGACCCGGCCGCAGCGGCCGGCCCGCTGGCGGGCGGCGGACTGGGCAACCTTCTCGATCTGCAACTGCTCGACCTTGTTGCGGTGGCTGTAGCGCTTGACCCGCGCCAGGCCAGTATCCACCACGTAGCGGATGCCCGGCACGGTCAGCGAGGTTTCCGCCACGTTAGTGGCCAACACGACGCGACGCCCCTTCGACGGCGCGAAGACCCGTGCCTGCTCCTGCGCCGACTGGCGCGCGAACAGCGGCAGGATCTCGGTACCGGCAGCGTGATGGGCCTTGCGCAGCGCTTCGGCAGCCTCGCGGATCTCCCGCTCGCCGGGCAGGAAGACCAGCACGTCGCCGGGACCGCTGCGATGAGCTTCGTCGACCGCGTCCACCAACGCGTCGTAAAGGTCGCGGTCCGGGCCGCGGTTGTCCTGGCGCGGCGGCGCTTCGCCCGGCCGCACCGGCTTGGGCTCGTCCCGCTCCACCGGCCGGTAGCGCATCTCGATGGGGAACAGGCGGCCGGACACCTCGATGACCGGCGCCGGCTTGTCCTCGGTGCCGAAATGGCGGGCGAAGCGCTCCGCGTCCAGCGTTGCAGAGGTGACGATCAGCTTCAGGTCCGGCCGCTTGGCCAGCAGCTGGCGCAGGTAGCCGAGCAGGAAATCGATGTTCAGGCTGCGTTCGTGGGCCTCGTCTATGATCAAAGTGTCATAGGCCGAGAGCAGCGGGTCGCCCTGGGTTTCGGCAAGCAGGATGCCGTCCGTCATCAGCTTGATGTAGCTCTGCGGACCGATGCGGTCGGTAAAGCGGATCTTGTAGCCGACGGTGCTGCCCAGCTCGCTCTTCAGCTCCTGGGCGATGCGGCTGGCGGTGGCGCGGGCGGCGATCCGCCGCGGCTGGGTGTGGCCGATCAGGCCCGACACGCCACGGCCGAGCTCCAGACAGATCTTGGGCAGCTGGGTGGTCTTGCCGGAACCGGTCTCGCCGCAGACGATGACCACCTGGTGCTCGCGGATCGCAGCGGCGATCTCGTCCTTGCGCTGGTTGACCGGCAGATCGGGCGGAAAGTCCGGCTTGGGCAGCGCGTTGGCGCGGGCGATCAGCTTCGCTGCCGAAGCGGCGATGCGCAGGCGCAGCGCCTCCGGCAGCTCGTCGAGGCTGCGCGGGCGCTTGGGCAGGCGGCGCAGGTCGCGGCGCAGCCCGGGCCGGTCGGCGGACAGGCATTCTTCGAGCAGGGAATAAGGATCGTTGCGGTCGGGCCGGGGTTGCGGTGATGCCATGGGGGAATACAGCGAAAGACGATTGATGAAGGCCCGCGCGCCAATCGGCAACGAACCGCAGGCGACGGGTTCGGACGCTCAGCTACGCCAGCCATGCACGGTCCATACACCCCGCGCGGTCATGCCCAGGGGGCCGCACCGATGCCGATGGCGACGAGAGCCTGCGTCGGAAAGTGTTGGACATGATCAGACATGGCCGCGGATTTTACCCCGCCGACGCCAACGCCGCCGGCAAAAGCCTCAAGAACCGGCGTGGTGCCGCCGATAGCGATCATATCCGCGCAGATGCACAGCCCCGCAGGAAGCTGCGGCGGCAGGGCGCAGACAAACGGCGGCTCGGCGACGCCGAAAGACCGCCGCATAAATGGAGACACGATGAACATCCCCGACAGCCCGCCCGCGACATCCACTCCCTTGCTCTATCAGGCGCGCTTCGATTGCCATCGCGGTGAACTGACCGGCGTGCAGGCTCTACGACAAGGCCCGCAGCATCCGGCCCCGGAATTGCTGGTCGCCGGCAGCCCGGCCGAGTTCGATGCATTGCGCATGGCCTGTCTGCAGGTTGCGCTCTGGCAGGGCAGCGCCGGCCGGCCGCTCGGGCTGACGGTCGGCGCCCGCCTCGATACCTTGTGCGAACAAGGCTTCGCCCACACCCTCGGCGCCATCCTGCGGGAGACGCGGCTGGAGCCTCACAGCCTGGAAATCAGCATCATCACGCCCCGTGACGAAGTACCCGACGACATGCTCGGCGCGCTGGCACAACTGCACCGGCTCGGCATCCGCTTCGCGCTCTGCGCCACCAGTCCGGCCAGCACCCGAGTGGCGTGGACCGCCCAGCTGCCGATCGACAGCATCGAAGTGCCGGCCCGCCTCGTCGAGAACGTGGCGGCTGCACCGGAAGGCGTGGCCATCGTGCGCGCCCTGCTCACCCGCGCCCACCGCATGGGGCGCCAGGTGTGCGCAATGGAGATCGCCAGTGCCCAGGCAGCGGCGGTGATGACGGCAGCTGGCGCCGACACGCTGCAGGGCCCCCTGGCCGCCGCTCCGCTGCCGGCAGAAGACCTCACGGCCCTGCTGGCCAGCGGTTACCGGCTCGACGCAGCGCTGCTGCGCGGCCCCGCCACCGAGCGCACACTGCTGCTGGTAGACGACGAGGACAACATCCTCTCCGCCCTGCGCCGCCTGCTGCGACGTGACGGCTACACGATCCTCACCGCGAGCGATGGCAAGCAAGGCCTGGAGGTGCTCTCCGCCAACCGGGTGGACGTGATCGTCTCCGACCAGCGCATGCCTGGCATGACGGGCGTGGAATTCCTGCGCAAGGCCAAGGACATGTGCCCGGACAGCGTGCGCATGGTGCTGTCGGGCTACACCGACCTGCAATCGGTCACCGACGCGATCAACGAAGGCGCGATCTACAAGTTCCTCACCAAGCCGTGGGACGACGCGATGCTGCGTGCCAACATTGAGGAAGCCTTCCGGCGCAAGGCCCTGTCCGACGACAACCAGCGCCTCACGAACGAACTGCAGCACGCCAACCAGGAACTGGCCCGCATCAACGCCCGCCTTGAAGGCCTGCTGGCCGCCCAGCAGCACCGCCTCGGCGTGGACGAGGCTGCACTGACGCTGGCCCAGGAGGCCCTGGCCGTCATGCCGCTACCGCTGCTGGGCATCGCCCCGGACGGGATGATCGCCTTTGCCAACCAGGCCGCCGAAAGCCTGTTCGCCGGGCAGGCACCGCTGATGGGCCTGAACGCCGACGAAGTCCTGCCACCACCGCTCGCAGCCCTCGCAAGCAGTGGCAGGGGAGACTGCGACAGCCTGGTCGGCGGCGTACAGTTCCGCATCGAGGCCCACCCCCTTGGCGGCAACGGCCGCCATCGCGGTACCCTGCTGTGCTTTACCTGCCAACACCCAGCCTGACCCATGAGCGATATCCAACGCCTGCCCCTCGACGCAATCCAGCCCGGCGCGGTGCTGGCCGAAGCCGTCGCCGATGCCCGCGGCACGGTGCTGCTGCCGGCCGGCCTGAGTCTTACCGAGGCACACCTCGCCAGCCTGCACCGCCGCAACATCGCCACGCTCAGCGTCACCGCGCCCCCCGATCCGGCGGAGCTGGCGCGCCGCCGCGAAAAGGTCCGGGAACGGGTCCTGTACCTGTTCCGCCACACCGACGACGAGCCGGCCGCCCAGGCCTTGCTGCAGGCCGTGCTGGCCTTCCGCCAGGAGCAGGTGCGATGACCGATACACCAACCCTCGCCGACGTGGCTGGACGCATCCGCAGCCTGCCGGCCATGCCGGCGGTGGCGCTCGAGTTGCTGCACACGCTCGCCGAAACCGACGCCACGTCGGCCGACCTGGCCGATCTGGCCCGCCGCATCGCACAGGATCAGGCCATCACGGCCCGCGTTCTGCGCGTCGCCAACTCGCCGTTCTACGGCCTGCAGTCGCGGGTCGCCTCCATCCATGACGCCATCGTCGTGCTCGGCTTCTCGGCGGTACGCTCGCTGGTGCTGGCCGCTGCGGTGATGGCCAGCCTGCCGGGCGGCCCCTGTACGGGCTTCAGCCAGGAACGCTTCTGGCGCCATGTGCTGGGCACCGCAGCGGCGGCGCAGGCCATCGGCAAGCGCCTGCACCGTCCGTCCGAAGCCCTTTTCATCGCCGGCCTGCTGCACGACATCGGACGCCTTGCGCTGGTCGTCCTCTACCCCGCCCGCTACGCGGCCACCCTGGCCGCTGCCCGCGAGCAGGACCGCGGGCTGCAGGAGATGGAACTGGAACACTTCGGTTTCGACCACACGGCAGTCGGCGCCAGCCTCGCCGAACACTGGCATTTTCCGGCGGAAATCGCGGACGCCCTCGCCTGGCACCATCAACCGGAGCGGGGCAAGGCGGACGGGTTGGCCGCCATCGTCCATTACGCCGACGCCATCGCCCAGGCTCTCGACCTGGACGACGCGGAAGACAGTCGGGTCGCCCGCCTGCAGGAAGGCGCTGTGGTCAAGCTCGGCCTGGACTGGAATACCCTGCTGGCCGTCCTCGCCGAGACGCAGAGCCGCTTCGACAGCTATCGGCTGATGCTGGGCTAAGCCATGCGGGACCATGACACCTATCCGCTGCCCGCCGACCTGTTTCCCCTCGTGGAATCCCTCAGTGCGGGCATCATGCTGCACCGGGGCGGCAAGATCCTGTTCGCCAATCGCACCATGTCGCGCCTCACCGGCTACTCACCGGCCGAACTGATGGCGCTCGACTACTGGGCGTTGTTCCAGCCCGGCGTACAGCAGCGCATTCGCGAGCGGACAGAGGCGCATCTCGCGCACGCACGGGCACCGACCTCCCGCTGCGAGACGGCCATCGTGACGCAGACCGGCGAACTGCGCTGGACCGAGCTATCGATCTCCCACCGGGAGATCCTCGGCGAGCGCACAGTGATCGGTTGCTTCATCGACATCACCATCCGCAAGCAGGCCGAAGCCGCCCAGCTCCAGGCCCAGCAACTCCTCACCCAGATCATCGACAGCGATCCGGTACCGACGCTGGTCATCGATGCCCGCCATACGGTTACCCACTGGAATCGCGCCTGTGAGCAGGTCATCGGAATCCCCTCCGGTGAGATGGTCGGCACCACCCGCCAGTGGGCTGCCTTCTACCCGAGCGAGCGGCCGATCATGGCCGACCTGATCATGACCGGTGAGATCGACGGCCTGCTGAATCTGTACGGCAGCAAGAAGCTACGTCGCTCGCCTGTGATCGACGGCGCCTACGAGGCCGAGGACTTCTTCCCTGGAATGGGCAAACACGGGCGCTGGCTGTACTTCAGCGCCGCACCACTGCGCAATGCCGCCGGCAAGATCATCGGCGCCATCGAAACCCTGCAGGACATCACCGAGCGCAAGAACGCCGAGATGGAACTGCGCGCCATGCAGGCCGACCTGGAGGCAAAGGTCACCAAACGCACGGCCGAGCTCCAGCAGGCCAAATCCTCTCTGGAGCAGGACATCGCGCGGCGGGAAACCGCCGAAACGGAACTCCTCAAACGCTACGCCGAACTCACCGAACTCAACTGCCGCCTGCAGGAAACCCAGCAGCAACTGGTCCAGTCCGAAAAACTGGCGTCCATTGGCCAGCTCGCCGCCGGCGTCGCCCATGAGATCAACAACCCGATCGGCTACGTCAACTCCAACCTCCGTAGCCTCAAGGGCTACATGGCGCAGATGCTGGAGGTACTCGATGTCTACGAATCCTGCGAGGCGGCATTGCCGGCGGCCGAACGCCAGCGCATCCAGGCAGCCAGGAAGGCTGCGGATTTCGACTTCCTGCGCGACGACATCAGCCAATTGATCAGCGAATCGCAGGAAGGCACCGAACGGGTCAGCAAGATCGTCCACGACCTGCGCGACTTCTCCCGCACGGACACCAACCAGGAATGGCAGGCCGCTGACCTGCACCATGGGCTCGACAGTACCCTCAACATCGCCAGCAACGAGATCAAGTACAAGGCCGACGTGGTACGCGAATATGGCAACCTGCCCCTCGTCGAATGCCTGCTGCCGCAGCTCAACCAGGTCTTCATGAACCTCTTCGTGAATGCGGCCCAGGCGATACCCGACGACCGCCGCGGCACAATCACGGTGCGTACCGGCACAACGGGCGGGGACGCGTGGATCGAGGTGGCCGACAACGGCAAGGGCATGCCGCCGGACGTGCGTGACCGGATCTTCGATCCCTTCTTCACCACCAAGCCGGTCGGCAAGGGTACCGGGCTCGGCCTGTCCCTGTCCTACGGCATCATCCAGAAGCACCAAGGCCAGATCGCCGTCAGCAGCACGCCCGGCACCGGCACCACTTTCCGCATCACGTTGCCCATCCATCGCAAGGTCTCCGCCGGAACGCCCCAATGACCCTAACCCCGACAAGCGACAACACCAGTTTCACAATTCTCTGCGTGGATGACGAAGCCAACATCCTGTCAGCGCTGCGCCGCCTGTTCCGCCCTCATGGCTACACCGTGCTGGTGGCCGGCGGCGGCGCAGAGGGCCTTGAAATGCTGGCCAAGGAACGTGTGGACCTGATCATCTCCGACATGCGCATGCCCGAGATGGACGGCGCCACCTTTCTCGCCGAAGCGCGCAAGCGGTACCCCGATACGGTGCGCCTGCTGCTCACTGGCTACGCCGACATGGAATCGACCATCGCCGCCATCAACGCGGGCCAGATCGCCCGCTACATTGCCAAGCCATGGAACGACCAGGACGTGATCCTGACGGTACGGGAGGCCCTCGAACGCAAGGCGCTGGAACGGGAGAAGGCCCGCCTCGAAGCGCTGACGCGCGCCCAGAACGAAGAACTGAAGAACCTCAACGCCAGCCTCGAACAGAAGGTCGAGATCCGCACCGCCGAGCTGAAGACCGCCCACGAGAAGCTCAAGCAGAATTTCCTGACCTCGATCCGGGTGTTCTCCAACCTCATCGAACTACGCGAAGGCCTGATCTCGGGCCACTCGCGCAGGGTTGCCGATCTGGGCCGCAAGCTCGCCAACCGGCTGGGTTTCGCCCCTGCCGAAGCCCAGGACGTGATGGTCGCCGGCCTGCTGCACGACATCGGCAAGATCGGACTGCCTGATGAACTGCTCGCCAAGCCAGTGTCGCACATGAGCGGCGACGAACTCGGCGTGCTGCGCAAACATCCGGTAACCGGCCAGGCGGCCTTGATGGGCCTGGAAAACCTTCGCCGCGCCGGCACCTTCATCCGCGGCCACCACGAACGCTGGGACGGCCAAGGCTACCCCGACCGCCTGTCCGGCCTGGCGATTCCCTACGGAGCACGGGTGCTGGCGGTGGCCAACGACTTCGACGGCCTGCAGATCGGCGCCCTGTCGGCGCGCAAGCTGAAGGCCGAAGAGGCCGTCACCTTCATCCAGCAGAACCGCGGCAAGCGCTATTGCCCGCAGGTGGTGGATGCGCTGATCGCCGAGCTGGGCGCAACCGACGCCGCAGCAGCCATAGGCAACGAGCACTCTCCTTCATCCCTCAAGCCCGGCATGGTGCTGGCCCGCGACCTTGTGACCCGCGACGGCGTAATGCTGCTGGCCGCAGATTTCGTGCTCGACGAGAATCTGATCCGCCAACTGCGCGAGCTGGAAGCCTCGGAGGGCATCCGGCTGGCGATCGCCATCCGCCCCGAGCGCAAGTAGCCCGCAGCACCTCAGTCCTCCGCTGGCGGCGGCAGAAGTGGCAGCACTTCCTCGGGAATGAAGAAGGGGCTGTCAAGCATGTCCGCCAGCGCCTCGCAACTTATTGGCATTGCAAACAGATAGCCCTGGATCAGGTAGCACCCCCGACGGCACAAGGCGTCCAGCTGGGCTGCCGTCTCCACGCCTTCGGCCACCACCTCCAGCCCCAGGCTGTGAGCCAGGCCGATCACCGCCTCGACGATCGCCACGCCCTGCCCGTCCTCCAGTTCGCTGACGAAGGAACGGTCGATCTTCAGCGCATCCACCGCCAGCCGGCGCAGATAGGCCAGCGACGAATAGCCGGTGCCAAAGTCGTCCACCGCGACGCGCACGCCCATGTCACGCAACTGGGCAAGAATGGCCGTGGCATGGTCGAGATCGCGCATCAGAACGGTCTCGGTCAACTCGAATTCCAACCGGGACGCCGCCACGCCGGTAATTGCCAGCACCTCCCGCACGGTGGGGATCAGCTGGGTATCCATGAAGTTAACGCCGGACAGGTTGATGCTGATGCGGAAATCCGGGGCCAGCCGGTGCTCCAGGCGTAGCAGGTCGGCGCATACCTTCTCCAGCACGCTGCGGGTCAGCGGTACGATCAAGCCGGTTTCTTCAGCCAGGGAGATGAACTCCGGCGGCGGTACCGCTCCCCTGCTGGCGTGAGGCCAGCGCAGCAGTGCCTCGGCCTTGACGACCGCACGCCGCCGGATGTCCACGATCGGCTGATAACGCATGCGCATCTCGTCCTCGCCGATGGCACGGCGCAGGTCGGTTTCCAGCGTGAAACGCAGGAAAGCCGCGACCTTCATGTCTTCGGAGAACAGCGCCAGCGGGTCGCCGCGGCTGCGCTTGGCATGGTTGAGCGCCGTCTCGGCCGCCTTCAGCAAGGCGTCGGCATCCGTTGCATGATCCGGCATCACCGCCATGCCGATACGCGCCGACAAAGTGATCTCCTGCCCCGGTACGCGGATCGGCGCCCGCACGACCTCCAGCAGGCGTTCAGCCGTATCGAGCAGATCGGCCGCCGAGCCCACGTCGTTCACCAGCACGCCGAATTCGTCGGCAGCCAGGCGAGCCACCCGGAAACGGGTCGAATAGCCTCCCCCCGCTGCCTCAGCCGGCTGGCGGTCCCCCATGTCCTCCCGCAGGCGATGGGCGATCAGCTGCAGCACTTGGTCGCCCCGGTCCGGTCCCAGGCTGTCGTTAATGCGCGCAAAGCGGTCGATATCCACCACCATCACCGCGCAACGGCTGCCGTAGCGCAGACCACGGGCGGTAGCGCCGAGCAGGCTCTCGCGGAAATACTCCCGGTTGGGCAGGCCGGTAAGATGATCGAAGTAAGCCAGCTGGCGGATGCGCCGCTGGGCATCGACCTGCTCGGTGATGTCCTGCACGCTGCCCTCCATGACCAGCCCGCTGGCGCCACGCCCATCGTCACGACGCACCGGCTCGACGGTTTCCTGCACCGTACGTACGCTGCCGTCGGGCCACACGACCCGGTAAGTCAGCTGGTAGCCGACCCCATCCCGGGCTCCGGCCAGGGCGAGTTGCATGGCAGCGCGGTCGGGACCATAGACGTGTGCGAGGAGCGCCTCCATGTCATCGCCGAAGTCGCCCCTTTCGCAGCCAAACAGCCGGTAGAACTGAGCCGAACGCCGGACCCGCCCGCTTCTCACCACCCACTCCCAGCTGCCCAGGCGGGCAATGCGCTGGGCATTAGACAGGCTCTCCTGGCTGAGGCTCAATTCCTGCATCACTTCAGCGGAGCGCAACACGTAGCGGATGCGGAAACGCAACAGGGTCCAGTTGATCGGCTTGGAGATGAAATCGGTCGCCCCGGCATCGAAGGCCTGCTCGATCGATTCACTATCGTCCAGGCCCGTCAGCATGATCACGGGCACCAAGCGCCCCGCCGGCAGCTGGCGCAGACGCCGGCACACGTCGAAACCGCTCAGGCCCGGCATCACCACGTCGAGCAGCACCAGATCGGGCGGAGTCTCATCGAAGAGGTCCAGCGCCTGCACCCCGTCCTCGGCCTCCGACACCGCAAAGCCCCCTTCCCGCAGGGCCTCCGTTGCCATCATGCGGGTCAGCGGATCGTCATCCACCACCAAGATGCGCGCGCGTTCGCTTTCAGTCATCGTCCCTGCCGGCCCTTCTCCGGATCATGTTCATCGGGGTGCATCCTCGTCGACCAACCCCTCCTTGCGCAGCGCTAACCAACAAGCCTCCCAAGCCTCGGCAATACCTTCCACGTCCTCCGGCCGCGGCGCTTGCCCGGCCTTGATACGTTCGTCCAGACGCCGGGCGCATGCCGCCAGACGCAAGGCTCCCATCGCATGACAACCGGACTTCATCTTGTGCACCAGCGCACGCACGGCTTCCGCGTCGCCCGTCGCCAGGCTCGCCCGCAAACCCTGCACGTGACGCTCGGTTTCTCCGACGAACAGCGGCAGCAGACGCTTCAACATAGGCGCAGACCGATTACCGTTCACCCCGGGTAGCGCCATCAGCATAGCGAGGTCCAACGCCGGCTCACCGTGCGTCCGCGCCTTCGACCTGCGGCCTGCGACCGGACGCCACAGGGAACAGACCCGGGCGACAGGCCGGAAGAAGGATTTGGCGGGGATTCGATGCATCGAGGAACTCACCGGTGACAAGGCCTACGACAGCTGCGGGGCCCAATACCCCGCCAACGGCCACCGTTTTACCCAAACATCGTCCCGCCTGATGCCTAACAATACGCACCCGACAGCCAACTCCCGGCGCTTCGGCAGCGGCCCGTGCGAAAATTCACAAACGGGTGGGCTGTCCGCCGCCCTGCGCCCATCGGCTACAATTGCAACATTTTTCTCCCGGCATTCCGGCGGCACACAGCCCGCCCGTCAAGGTAAGACCAGATGACTGCACCCACTTCTCCGGCCGACGAAGCCGCCACACCCAGCAATTTCATCCGCAGCCTCATCGACGAGGACCGTCGCCTCGGCAAATGGGACGGACGGGTCGAAACCCGCTTTCCGCCGGAGCCGAACGGCTACCTGCACTACGGCCACGCCAAGAGCATCTGCCTGAACTTCGGCCTCGCCGAAGCCTACGGCGGTGCCTGTCACATGCGCTTCGACGACACAAATCCGACCAAGGAAGAACAGGAATACGTCGACGCGATCATCGAGGCCGTACAGTGGCTGGGCTTCAGCTGGGGCGAACACCTGTATTTCGCGTCGGACTACTTCGACAAGATGTACGCGATGGCCGAGCACCTGATCACCGTCGGCAAGGCCTATGTGGACTCCCTGTCCGCCGAGGAAATGCGGGCCTATCGCGGCACCCTGTCGGCCCCCGGCAAGGACAGCCCGTACCGCAACCGCAGCGTCACCGAGAACCTTGAGCTGTTCCAGCGCATGAAAGCCGGCGAGTTCCCCGACGGCACGCACATCCTGCGCGCCAAGATCGACATGGCCTCGCCCAACATCAACCTGCGCGATCCAGCCATCTACCGCATCCGCCATGCCACGCACCACCGCACTGGCGACCGCTGGTGCGTGTATCCGATGTACACCTTCGCCCATCCGATCGAAGATGCGCTGGAGGACGTGACCCACTCCATCTGCACCCTCGAGTTCGAGGATCAGCGCCCGTTCTACGACTGGCTGCTGGACAGCCTCGCCGAAGGTGGCTTCTTCCCACGGCCCGTACCACGCCAGATCGAGTTTGCACGCCTCAACCTCACTTATGTGGTGCTGTCCAAGCGCAAGCTGATCCAGCTGGTTGACGAGCAGCACGTGGCCGGCTGGGACGACCCGCGCCTGCCAACCCTTGTCGGCGCACGCCGCCGCGGCTTCACGCCGGAGGGTTTCCGCATGTTCGCCGAGCGCATCGGCGTCTCCAAGTCCGACTCGTGGATCGACATGAGCGTGCTCGAAGACTGCATGCGCGAGCATCTCAACGAGGCTGCCGAACGCCGCGTCGCAGTGCTCGACCCACTCAAGCTGATCATCACCAACTATCCGGAAGGCCAGACCGAGCGCTGCCACGCCCCCAACCACCCGCTGCACCCGGAGCTCGGCAAGCGTGAAATGCCGTTCAGCCGGGAACTGTGGATCGAGCGTGAAGACTTCATGGAAACCCCGGTCAAGGGCTACCACCGCCTCTACCCGGGCAACATGGCACGCCTGCGCTACGGCTTCGTGGTGAAATGCACCGGTTGCGAGAAGGACGCCGACGGCAACGTGACCGCCGTGCTGTGCGAATACATGCCCGACTCCAAGTCCGGCACGCCGGGCGCCGACAACTATAAGGTGAAGGGCAATCTGCACTGGGTGTCGGTGGCCCATGCCTATACGGCTGAAGTGCGCCTCTACGACCGCCTGTTCGCCCATGCCTATCCGGGCGCCCGTCGGGAAGGCGATGCGGAAGGCCTCGAACGCGACTTCCTCGATGACATCAACCCGAACAGCCTGAAAGTCATCACTGCCCAGCTCGAACCAGCGCTGCGTGCAGCCAGGCCGGAGGCCCGCCTCCAGTTCGAGCGCCACGGCTATTTCGTGGCCGATCGCATGGACTCCCGCGACGGTGCACCGATCTTCAACCGCACCGTCACCCTCAGGGATACCTGGAAGAAGTAGCAGTAATTACCCGGGTCGGCCACCCGGCCCCTCCGGGCACCTTCTTCCCGTGGTACGGCGCAAGCCGGCCACGGGAAGAAGGTGCAGTTGCAGCGCCCCAAAAATCCGCCTGAAGCAATGCGTGCGGAATTATCCGCAACGGACATGCTGCCGAGGATGCACTCGTCTCAAGCAATGGGCACAATAGCCGAGTACAAGTGAATAGCGCTGCAGGTATCCTGAACGAATTCACCGCTGCAGTCGCACCTCAACCGACAGCGCTCCCCCCAAGCCTCCAGGGCCCGACACGATGCTGAGCAAGCTCTCGATCCGCGTCCGTCTGCTGCTGGTCAGTACCGTGGTGCAGGTGGTCATGCTGACCTTGCTGCTGACCAACAGCGGACGACTGATCAACGAGGCGACAACCGCCAGCCTGAGCACCCTCATCGCCCAGAACGCCGCCATCCTCAATGTGGTCACAGCCGCCTACGTGCCCCAGGGGCGTTACCAGGATCTTCAGGATGCCCTCGGCGAACTGCTCGGCAACAACCACGAAGGCCTGGTCTATGTCCGCATCGTCGATAGCACCGGACAACTGCGGGTCCGCGCCGGCATGCCTGAGATGGACGCGCTGCCGCCCCCCAACGAAGACAGCGCCGGGAGCCTTGGCAACTATGTCGGACAGACACTGATCCACGTGCACCGCCCGGTGCTGCTGGAGCACAACCAGGTCGGCTTCGTGCAGTTCGGCGTGTCCATCGCTCCGCTGGTGCAGGCCAAGCAGCGCATCCTTAACCAGGGCATTGCCATCGCCAGCGCCGAGGTGCTGATCACCCTGCTGCTGCTCGGTGCCATCGGCTATCTGCTGACCCGCAACCTGGGGCGTCTGCTGCGTGGCAGCCAGGCCATCGCAGCCGGACGCCTGTCCCACCGCCTGCCAGAACAGGGCAACGACGAGCTGGCGCAACTATGTCGTCACTTCAACCGCATGGCCGCCGCACTGCAGTCGCGCATCCAGGAACTGGAGAGCACCGCCCGCCAGCTGGCCCTCAGCGAGGAACGCTACGCACTGGCCACGCGAGCCGCCAATGACGGCCTGTGGGACTGGGACATCGCCAACGACCAGACTTATTTTGCCCCGCGCTTCGCCGAAATCCTCGGCCTGTCGTTCAACGCCTTCACCGAGGAAAAGCGCTCGATCATCGATTACCTCCATCCGGACGACCGGGAGCCCTTCCGCCTGCGCGTGATTGCCCACCTGAAGCGGGAGTCCGCCCAGCTGATGGCCGAGCACCGCATCCGCCATGCAGATGGCGACTACCGCTGGATCCTCATCTGCGGCATGGCCGTGTACGACCCGACCAGCGGACGGGCGATCCGCATGGCGGGCTCGATCAGCGACATCAATCTACGCAAGCGCGCTGAAGACCAACTCATCCACGACGCCCTGCACGACGGCCTGACGGGACTCGCCAACCGGGCACTCTTCGTCGAGCACCTGCAGAACACCCTTCTCCACGCGGACCGGGCCACCGGCAACCTGTTCGCGGTCCTGCATATCAACATCGAGCGTTTCCACGTGGTCAACGACAGTCTGGGGTATTCGGCCGGCGACGACCTGCTGCGCCTCGTTGCATCCCGGATCTGCGCACTGGCCCGTCCCGGCGACGTGGTCGGACGGGTGGCCGGCGATCAGTTCGCAGTACTCCTCAACGACATCCCGGACGCCGGCGAAGCGATCCGCTTTTCGGAAAACCTGCAGACCCAACTGGCCGAGAGCGCCGAGCTCAACGGCCATCGGCTCTACCCCAAGACACGCATCGGCGTTGTACTCGGCAGCGGCGGCTTCCACAGCGCGGAAGACCTGATGCGCGATGCCGACAATGCCATGCACCGCTCCCGCAGTAGCGCGGAGGCCTCCATCACGGTTTTCCAGTCGGCCATGCATCAACAGGTCCTCCGCGACCTGCAGATCGAGTCCCAACTACGGGCAGCCCTGAGCAATCACCAGCTGGTCGCTCACTTCCAGCCCATCGTCGATCTGCGCGACGGCCGCACGACGGGCTTTGAAGCCCTCGTCCGCTGGCCTCAGGCCAGCGCCAGGCGCATCGGCCCGGACGTCTTCATCCCCGTCGCCGAATCCCTCGGTCTGGTTCACGAACTCGGCATGCAGATGCTCGACCAAAGCTGCGCCTGCCTGAAGGCCTGGCGCGAGCAGGGCCTCGCCGACGAGAAGCTGTCGATCAGCGTCAACCTTTCGGCCCGCCAGCTCACCCAGGCCGATCTGGCCGACCAGGTCGTCGCCTGCATCGAGCGCCACGGCCTGCCACCCGCTGCACTCAAGCTGGAGATTACCGAGGGCACCCTGGTCACGCGCAAGGAACTGGCCATGCACCAACTCGGCAAGCTGCGGGCCAAGGGCCTGCGCATCCTCATCGACGACTTTGGCACCGGCTATTCTTCCCTGAGCTATCTTCATTCGATTCCCTGCGACACGATCAAGCTGGACGGCTCCTTCGTCCGCGAGATCGAGATCATTCCCCGCCTGCGCACCATCGTCGAAGGCAGCATCCGCCTGGCCCACGAACTGGGCATGAGCGTCGTCGCCGAGTGCATCGAAACCCCCAGCCAGGCCGACATGCTCCGGGATCTTGGCTGTGACTACGGCCAAGGCTACCTGTTTGCCGCTGCCGAGCCTGCCGACAAGATCCGGCAGCGCCTTGAAGCCCAGAGAGGTGGAACGTGAAGCGCCTGAATACATTGCTTCTTTCTCTTGCCGCGCTGATTGCACAGGTGGCGCAAGCGGACACGCCATCCCCGCTGAGTTTGTCCGGCTTCGGCACCCTGGGCGCAGCGCGCACTGACAACGCCAACCGGGCTTTCCGCTCCAACAGCGTCAGCGACTCCGGTGCGGGTGCCGCCTTCGACCTGTCCGTCGACTCCGTGCTCGGAGTACAAGGATCCCTTCAGCTCTGCAACCGCCTCGATCTGACAGTGCAATCCGTGGTCCGCAAGAGCCCCACGGGCAGCTACGACCCACGCATCACCTGGGCATTCGCGAGCTACCAGGCCACCCCGGAACTACTGCTGCGGATCGGCCGCACGCGGCTGCCCTTCTTCATGTATTCCGATTCGCTGAACCTCAACTATGCGAATCCGTGGATCCGGCCACCCGTCGAGGTCTACAGCCTGAACCCACTCTCCGACATCGACGGGGCCGATGCGCTGTACCGTCGGCAGTTCGCCGACACAGACGTGGAGCTGCATGCCTATACCGGGAGCAGCGCGATGAACATCCGCGGCGGCTCGGCCAACCTCGACAAGATCCGGGGCCTGAAAGCCTCCTTCAGCCGCCGCGGCCTCACGGCCCAGATCAGCTACGCCCGGGCGGACATGTCCCTGCGCTGGTCAGACGCCTATTTCCTCAGCTTGAGGCAGGCCCTCATTGCGACCGGCCACGACGCCATCGTGCCAGAGCTCTCCGGCACCGACGGCAAGACCAGCTTCATGTCGGCCGCTCTGCAATACGACCAGGACCGCCTGCTGCTGATAGCCGAAATCGCTCGCCGCAATGTGGACCGCTACATTGACACCGCACTCGGCTGGTATGTCACTGCCGGCTACCGGACGGGAGCCTTCATGCCTTACCTGACCCTGGCCCGCCAGCGGGAAGTCTCTCCGGTCAGCACCGCGGCCACCGGGGTCGCCGTACTCGATGACGGTCTGGCAGCCTTCAACGCCGGACGCAACAAGGCCCAGCGCAGCATCGGAGCCGGCCTGCGCTGGGACGCCGGACGCAATGTCGCAGTGAAAGCCCAGTTCGAGCGCATCCAGCCGGGCCCAGGCGGACTCGGAATCCTCCTCCCCAACCAGCTCACCGACTACCTGAAGCCCGATGGACCGACCTATGTCCTGAGTCTTGCCGTGGACTTCGTGTTTTGAGCCCCATGCATTCGGCCAGAACCCTCCTCCTGCTTTTTTCCGGCCTGTTTGCGCCGGCCTTCAGCCACGCGGAACTCGTGCTGGTTGCCAGCGTACGCAACCCGGCCATGGAACTCAGCCATGAACGCGCTGAAAACCTCTACCTGGGCTCCACCACCACCCTGGCTGACGGCACGCCCGTCAAGCTCATGGACCTGCCCAACGGAGCCTCGCGCGACGACTTCTATCTGAAGCTGACCGGCAAGAATCCGGCGCAGATCCGCGCTTACTGGTCCCGCCTGGTCTTCACAGGCCGCGCGCTGCCTCCCCGGGAAGCCAACTCGATCGCCGAAGCGCGCCAATGGCTGATTGATACACCCAACTTGGTCGGCTACATGGAACGTACCGACGTTCCACCCGGCGCCCGCATCCTGTTGCGCCTTCCCTGAAGGGGAAGCAAGGTCGGTTTGACGCAACGATCGTCTTCACATATACTTGCGCGTTTCCTGCAAACTCTTTACTCGGAGTACATCCATGTACGCGGTCATAAAAACCGGCGGCAAGCAGTATCGCGTCGTCGTCGGCGAAAAACTCAAAGTAGAACAGATACCGGCTGACGTGGACTCGCAAATCACTCTCGACCAAGTCTTCATGGTCGGCGAAGGCGAGTCGGTCAAGATCGGCACCCCTGTTGTGGCTGGCGCCACCGTCACGGCCACCGTGGTTTCCCACGGCCGTCACGACAAGATCAAGATCTTCAAGATGCGTCGTCGCAAGCACTACCAGAAGCATCAGGGTCACCGTCAGAACTACACCGAGCTGCGCATCGACGCGATCTCGGCCTAAGGAGAATCCGACATGGCACACAAAAAGGCTGGCGGCAGTTCACGTAACGGCCGCGACTCAGAAAGCAAACGCCTTGGCGTCAAGCGCTACGGCGGTCAATTCGTTCTCGCCGGCAACATCATCGTTCGCCAGCGCGGCACCGAATACCACCCGGGCGAAAACGTCGGCATCGGCAAGGATCACACCCTGTTCGCGCTGACCGAAGGCACCGTTCAGTTCACCGTCAAGGGCGCCACCAAGCGTCGCACCGTGAACATCGTGCCCGCCGCCGCTGAATAACTTCAGCTCGCGCACGCTCAAAGCCCTATCTGTGGATAGGGCTTTTTTCTTTCAGGGCATCATCAAACGCCCCAACCGGAAGCTCCCATGAAGTTTTTCGACGAAGCCCGTATTGAAGTCATCGCCGGCGACGGCGGAAACGGCGCCGCCACCTTTCGCCGCGAAAAATACATCCCCATGGGCGGCCCGGACGGCGGCGACGGCGGCAAGGGCGGCGACGTTTACGCCATCGCCGACCGCAACCTGAACACCCTGATCGACTACCGTTACAAGCGCACCTTCCTCGCCGAACGCGGCGAGAACGGCCGTGGCGCCGACTGCTACGGCAAGGGCGGCGACGACATCGAGCTGCACATGCCCGTCGGCACCATCATTTCGCTGCAGGAAACCGGCGAGGTCATCGCCGACCTGGACCATGACGGCAAGCGCGTGATGATCGCCAAGGGCGGTCGTGGCGGCCTCGGCAACCTGCACTTCAAGACCAGCACCAACCGCGCCCCGCGCAAGAAGACGATGGGCCAGGAAGGCGAGCGCAAGAGCCTCAACCTGGAGCTCAAGGTGCTGGCCGACGTCGGCCTGCTCGGCATGCCCAACGCCGGCAAATCGACCTTCATCCGCGCGGTTTCGTCCGCCAAGCCGAAGGTGGCCGACTACCCGTTCACGACCCTCGCCCCCAACCTGGGCGTAGTACGCACCTCGGAGAACCGCAGCTTCGTCATCGCCGACATCCCCGGCCTGATCGAAGGTGCTGCCGACGGTGCCGGCCTCGGCCATCAGTTCCTGCGCCACCTGCAGCGCACCCACATCCTGCTGCACATAGTGGACATCGCCCCCTTCGACCCGGAAGCCGATCCGGTCCGCGACGCCCACGCGATCGTCGAGGAGCTGCGCAAGTACGACGACGAACTGGTCAACAAGCGCCGTTGGCTGGTTCTGAACAAGCTCGACCTGATCCCCGACGAGGACGAACGCCGGGAACGCATCGCCGCCTTCCTCGAAGCCTACGGCCCGGTCGAACGGCATTTCGAGATCTCCGCAATCAGCCGCGCCGGCTGCCAGGAAGTAGTCTTCGCGATCCAGGACATCCTCGACGAGGAAAAGGCCGCTGCCCAGGCGGTCGCCGACGCAGCCGCAGCAGCCCGGGCCGCGGCCGGCATCGATAACGAGGAAGACACTGACGCCGCCGACTACATCGACGACGACGAAACCGATTACGACGAAGAAGACGACGATGAGATCCGCAATTCGTAACGCCCGCCGGCTGGTCGTCAAGGTTGGCAGCGCCCTCGTCACCAACAACGGCGAAGGCCTGGCCGTCGAAGCTCTGGCCGACTGGGCCCGGCAGATCGCAAGCCTCGCCGCATCCGGAAAGGAAATCGTCCTCGTCTCCTCCGGCGCCATCGCAGCCGGCATGCAGCGCCTTGGCTGGACAAGCCGCCCGCAGGAAATGCACCAACTACAGGCCGCCGCCGCCGTCGGCCAGATGGGCCTTGCCCAGGCCTATGAGAGCGTCTTCTCGCAGAACGGCTTGCACACCGCCCAGATCCTGCTGACCCACGAAGATCTGGCCGATCGTACGCGCTACCTCAATGCCCGCTCGACCCTCGTCACGCTGCTCGAACTGGGCGTCGTGCCGATCATCAACGAGAACGACACCGTCGTCACCGACGAAATCAAATTCGGCGACAACGATACACTGGGCGCCCTGGTCGCCAACCTGATCGACGCGGATGCGCTGATCATCCTCACGGATCAGCAAGGCCTATACACCGCCGATCCGCGCAAGGACCCGGCCGCCACACTGATCTCAGAGGACCGCGCCGAAAACACTGCTCTCGAAGCCATGGCCGGCGGCGCCGGCACCGGCATCAGCAAGGGCGGCATGATCACCAAGGTGCGCGCCGCCCAACGCGCCGCCCGCAGCGGCGCCCACACCTGCATCGCCAGCGGTCGCGAAACCGATGCACTTCTGCGCGTTGCTGCCGGCGACAGCATCGGAACCCTGCTCTACGCCACCAGCACACCACTGGCCGCGCGCAAGCAGTGGCTCGCCGACCACCTGCAACTGGCTGGCAGCCTGACCCTCGATGCCGGCGCCGTGGAAGCCCTGAAAGACGGCAAGAGCCTGCTACCGATCGGCGTGATCGCCGTAGACGGCGAGTTCTTCCGCGGCTCCGTCGTCGCGTGCCGCAGCGAAAGCGGCAAGGAAGTCGCCCGCGGCCTGATCAACTATGCAAGCAATGACACCCGCCGCATTGCCCGCCACACCTCAAGCGAAATCGAGGAATTGCTCGGCTTCTCAGAGGAACCCGAGCTGATCCATCGGGACAATCTGGTGCGAATCGGCTAATCCTTCCTCACCTCCCAGCCCAAAAGCAAACGGCCACCAAACGGTGGCCGTTTGCTTTTTGGGGCCACTCGCCACATCAACCAGAAACACCCCATATGAAAAACGGGCACCCGAAGGTGCCCGTCAATTTCCGATTCAGACGAAGTCTGAATTAGAAGGAGTGACGCAGGCCCAGCTGGATGCCCTGAACGGTAGCGCCAGCCACTTGAGCAGCCGTAGCACCGTTGGCGGAGCCGTTCAGACCAACAGCGTTCACGCCGAAGTCGTAGGAAGCGTTGTTGTCGTTGTTCAGGTGAGCGTACACAGCCTTCAGCATGGTGCGCTTGGACAGGCTGTACTCGTAGCCGACTTCAAACAGCTTGGCGCCGGTGCTGTTCTGGCTGCTGCCGTTGACCTTCAGGTCACGAGCAAAGTAAGCCTGAGCCAGGATCTTGCCAGCCGGGGTCACGTTGAAGGTGCCACCAAGGCCCCAGACGTTTTGGCTAACGCCGTTGCCACCGAAGTGGTCAGCACGCGCATGATCGAACACAGCACGCACAGTGGCGATACCGAAATCGTACATGCCACCAAGACGGAGGTCAGAGATGTTGGTACCAGCGTCGTTGCCGATGCTGACAGCGTTGTAGGTCAGACCAGCCAGGATCGGACCGTTGGCGTACTTCAGGCCCAGGTCATAGCCGGTGGTGTTGACACCAGTGGAGACCACATTGTGGAAAGCCTTGTTCTCGTTGGCCACGTAAGCAGCGGTGGCGTTCAGACCGTAGTAGGTCGGAGAAACGTAGGCAATGGCATTCTTCCAACGGGTATCGAAGATGGAAGAGCAACCAGCAGAGCGAGCGCAGTTGCCGCCAGCAGCGTAGTCACCAGTGCTGCTGGTGGTGCCAACCAGGTTGTTACCCAGCTTGCCCAGCAGAGCGGAGTTGGCACCAATGCCGGTAGCGCCGGCGTTGACGTCAAGAGACACGCCCAGAGCGCGGGTCGGGCCGGTCAGGTTGCCCAGGACCACGGTACCCAGATTGGCGCTGGACAGGCCAACGAAGCTGTCACGGCTGGTGGACAGGCCGCCGTTGTTGTCGAAAGAAACACCGCTTTCATACTGGAACACGGCGGTCAGGCCGTTGCCCAGGGCTTCAGCGCCCTTGAAACCGATATAGGAAGAGTTGGAGGAAACACGGTTGGTGTTGCCCAGGTCGGTGTTGCCATTGGTGTTGGAAACACGGACGACGTCGAAGGAGCCGTCGGCGATACCGTAGACGGTAACGTTAGCTTGAGCGAAGGCGCCGGTGGAGGCCAGGCCGGCAACGGCCAGAGCGATCAGTTTCTTTTGCATATGTTTCTCCTCTTGATTGAAGACTGGCACGCACTGCTTGCGCAGGGCCGACCAATTTCACCTCTCTAACGAGAAGTTGGCCTGCATTGTCAGCGCTTGGCAAAGCCGAGGGCAAGGACAGCGTTGTTTTTTGGATGCGAAGCCGCATCGGAGTGTTGCAAGTTCGCAACACGAAAGACGAGAACCAAACGCGCCATACAAGAGCCGCATTGCAAGGTTTGCAGATGTACGGGTTTTACACAGTGTGCGGCACAGCATTAATATAGGAAGCTTGCTATATATTATTGGACACCGCCCTCAGCCCCGTTTCCGTCATGGACAAGAACCGAATCCTTCGTGAAGCCGCCGTTACCAGCAACCTGGTGCGCCTGTCGCGCATCTATCGGCGCGCCGTCAACGACGCCGCCCTCGCCCACGGCTTGTCGGATGCGCGGGTGCTGCCCATCATCCATCTGAGTCGCCTTGGCGACGGCGTTCGGCACGGAGTGCTGGCCGAAGACATGGGGATCGAGGGGCCATCGTTGGGCCGCCTGCTCGACCAGCTATGCCTGGCCGGCCTGATCGAGCGGCGTGGCGACGCGGCCGACAAGCGTGCCAAATTGCTGTACCTCACCGAGCAAGGCCACGCGATGGCCGCCACCGTCGAGAAGCTGATCGAAGACTTGCGCAGCAAGCTGCTCGCCCGCGTGGCGGACGAAGACCTCGAAGCCGCCCTGCGGGTCTTCGCCGCCTTTGATGCCGCACTGCACCCCGAGACCAGCAATGAATAAGCTGCTGACGGCCCTGCGCTTCGAGCGGAGTGCCCTGCTGTTCTCCTTCAACAGCTTCACGGCCGCCATGCTCGCGCTATACGTGGGCTTCAGCATCGGCCTGCCGCGGCCTTACTGGGCGATGATGACGGCCTACATCGTCAGTCACCCGCTGGCCGGTGCCGTGCGCTCCAAGGCGATCTTCCGGTTGGGCGGCACGCTGGTCGGCTCGACGGTCGCCCTGCTGCTGGTGCCGCCGCTGGTGGATTCACCGGTGCTGTTGTGCCTGGTTATCGCATTGTGGATCGGCGCCTGCCTGTTCGTTTCCCTGCTCGACCGCACGCCCCGCAGCTACGTGCTGATGCTGGCCGGCTACACGGCCGCGATCATCGCCTTCCCGAGCGTCAATGCACCTGACCTGATCTTCGACGTAGCCGTCGCACGCTTCGAGGAGATCTCGATCGGTATCGTCTGTGCCACCGTCGTCCATAGCCTCATCTTTCCGCGCCCGGTCGGCGGCCCGCTGGTCGGCCGCCTCACCAGCTGGCTGGGCAGCGCCGACCAGTGGGCCCTCGACGTGCTCCACGGGCGCAGCGCCGCCGAAACGGACCGGGAGCGCCGCCAGCTCGCCGCCGCGGAGACGGAGATCCACCTGCTCTCCAAACATCTGCCCTTCGACACGTCCAACCTGCGCGAAATCACCAACGTTGTCCACGCGCTGCACAGCCGCACGCTGGTCCTGATCCCGATCATCGATGGTCTGAACGACCGCCTCAGCGCGCTACGTGCCGATGGCCACACGCTTTCGCCCGAGGTCGCCCGCCTGATCGACGCCGTCGCAGCGTGGATCGCGGACGGCGCGGACCGCGACCGTGCCGACCCCTTGCTCACCGAGTTGAAATCCGTCGCTGCCGCCACGCCCCATGACGCCGACTGGGCCACGCTGCTTTCGGCGAGCCTGCTGACCCGTCTGGTCGAGCTGGTCGAGACGCTGGGCGACAGCCACACCCTGCTCGACCACGTGCGCCGCAACAAACCGCTGTCGGCTGCGCTGGCGGAGCAGGTGGGCACGCACGAGCGCCGCCCCCTGCACAAGGACTATGGCATGGCCTTGCTGTCGGCCGCTGCGGCCAGCATTGCCGTGCTGCTGTGCTGCGCGCTGTGGATCATGAGCGGCTGGCGGGACGGCGCCGCGGCCGCCATGATCGCCGCGGTGGTGTGCTGCTTCTTCGCGACGATGGACGACCCCAAACCGACCATCGCCAGCTTCGGCATCTTCAATCTGGTGGCTCTGCCGATCGCCGCGGTCTTCCAGTTCACCGTGCTGCCCCGCGTCAATGACTTTCCGATGCTTGTCCTGACCCTGGCCCCGATCTTCATTCCGATGGGCATCTACATGGCAGCGCCGCGCACCCTGGTGCCCGCCATGGCGATGATCACGGGAGTCTGCAATGCCCTGGCGCTGCAGGAAACACTGAATCACCAGGACTTCGCCGATTTCATGAACGTGAACACCGCCATGTTCGTCGGCGTCCTCATCGCCCTGTGGGTCACCGGCTTCATGCGCTCGATCAGCGTCGAGACAAGCGCGCGCCGCCTGCTGCGCCACAACTGGCGGGATCTCGCCCACCACGCCCGGGCCGGGGCATCAGCCGACCCCGTTGCGCTGGCCGGCCGCCTGCTCGACCGCCTGACCCTGCTCACGCCCAAACTCGCCGCCGTGTCCCAGAGCGGCGAACTGCGCGGCGTCGACGTACTGCACGACCTGCGCATCGGCATGAACCTGGTCACGCTCCAGAAAGCCAGCCCGAGCTTCGACGCCATCACCCGCGATCTGGCCGAGAGGGCACTCGCCGGTGTGGGCGAGCACTATTTGCAGCGCTCCGCCGGCCGGCCGACGGACGCTCCTGCCAGCCTGCTGGCCGACATCGACCAGGCGCTGCATGCCATCGCCGAACAAGCGCCGTCGACGGCCAAGCTAGCCGGCCTGTCGGCCATGGTCGGCCTGCGCGGCAACCTGTTTCCCAAAGCCGCGGCCTACCAAACCGGCCCGCTCTCGATGAAAGGACCTTCCGCATGATCGGGGAACTCAACCTCGACGGCGTCCTGGTTTCGTCGATCCTCGTGTCGACGCCCCTCGCCTTCGTCTTCTCCTTCCTGCTACGCCGCGTGTTCTCGCTGTTCGGGCTGTACCGCGTCGTGTGGCACCCGGCCCTGTTCGACGCCGCTGTGTTCATGATCGTCTGGTCCCTCGTCATCCGCCTGCCCATGCCCTCCTTTTGATTGAAGGTAATGCTCCCGTGAAACCGCTTTATCTCAAGCTCCTCCGAATCGCCGTCACCCTCGCGGCGGTCGTCCTTGCCCTCTTCGCGTCCCAGCGCCTGTGGGATCACTACCAGGTCGAACCGTGGACCCGCGACGGCCGCGTGCGCGCCGACATCGTGCCGGTCACGCCCGACGTCTCCGGCCTCGTCACCCACGTGGCGATCCACGACAACCAGTTCGTCAAGCAGGGCCAGGAACTCTTCCAGATCGACACCGAGCGCTACCGCCTGGCCGTCAAGCAGGCCGACGCGGCGGTCGCCACCGTACGCGCCAACCTCGAGCAGGCCCGCCGGGAAGCCCGCCGCAATGCACAGCTGTCCAGCCTGGTAGCACAGGAAACCGTCGAACAGAGCCGCGAAAAGGTCGAACTCGGCGAAGCCCAGCTCGCCCAGGCCATCGCCAACCGGGATCTCGCCGTCCTCAACCTGGCCCGCACGAAGATCGTCGCGCCGGTGGACGGCTACCTCAGCGACCTGTCCCTGCGCTCGGGCAACTACGTGACCGCCGGCAAGCAGGTGCTCGCCGTGCTCGATACCCATTCCTTCCATGTGGACGGCTATTTCGAGGAAACCAAGCTGCAGGGCGTAAAGATCGGCCAGGCCGCCAGGATCCACATCATGGGCCGCGAGCAGGAACTGCGCGGCCACGTGGAGAGCATCTCCGCCGGTATCGAGGACCGTGACCGCGCCAACGGCAACAACCTGCTGCCCAATGTGAACCCGGTGTTTACCTGGGTGCGCCTGGCGCAGCGGATTCCGGTGCGTATCGCCCTCGACGAAGTACCGAAGGACCTCCAGCTGGTCGCCGGCCTGACTGCTACGGTGGCAATCATCGACAAGGACGGCAAGATCGAAAGCGCCGCCCCGGCAAGCAAGGGCGGAGTCGCCAAATGAAGGCCCTGCACACCCTCGGCGTGGTCGGGCTCACCCTTGGTCTGGGCGCCTGCACCACGGTCGGCCCCGACTACCACCTGCCGGAAAAGGCCGCCATCAACCTGCCGGCAGCACAAGGCGCCTTCGTCGGCAGCAGCAACGCCAGCGTCCGCAGCGAGCCGCTGCCCGCCAACTGGTGGAAGCTCTACGACGACGCCACGCTCAACGGCCTCATCGAGACCGCCTTCGCCGCCAACACCCAGCTGCGTGTAGCCTCGGCCAATCTGGCGCGGGCCCATGCCATCGTCGCCGAGGCCGAGTCGGCCAGCGAACCGGGGGCACGCCTCAGCGGCGCCGTCGCCCGTGAAAAAGTTGCCGGCCAGGCCTACCTGCTGAAGGAGAGCATTCCGCCGATGAACCTCGGCATCGGTGGCCTCGCCGCCTCCTATCAGCTCGACCTGTTCGGCCAGTTGCGGCGCCTCACCGAAGCGGCCGAAGCCGACGCCGAAGCCAGCCAGGCCGCCGTCGACCTGGTGCGCGTCAATATCGCGGCCGACGTGGCCCGCGCCTACGTCGAAGCCTGCTCGGCCGGCTACCAGAAACAAGTCACCGAACGCACCCTGCAGCAACAGGAAGACAATCTCGGCGTCGCCCGCAAGCTGGCCGACGCAGGGCGCGGCACAATTACCGACGTGACCCGCGCCAGGGCCCAGGTCGAACAGATCCGCGCCTCGCTGCCGGTTTACGAGGCCCGCCGCAGCACCGCTCTATACACACTGGCCGTACTCACCGGCCGGCCGCCGGCGGAGTTTCCGAAGGCCGTCGCAAGCTGCACGCAGCTTCCCAAGCTGAACGCGCCGATCCCGGTCGGCGACGGCACCGCACTGCTCAAGCGCCGCCCCGACATCCGCCAGGCCGAACGGGCGCTGGCTGGCGCGACGGCGCGCATCGGCGTGGCGACGGCGGCCCTCTACCCCACGGTATCCATCGGCCTGAGCGCGGGTCTCACCGGCCTTCTCCGCGACCTTGGCCAGCCCGATACCCAACGCTGGGGCATTGGTCCGCTGATCAGCTGGACGATTCCCGGCGGCCTCGAATACGCCCGCATCGAGATCGCCAAGGCCGGCGCCGAAGCCGCCCTGGCCCACTTCGACGGTGCAGTGCTCGGCGCGCTGCGCGACACGGAAACAGCCCTGGCGGTCTACGCCCGCGAGCTCGACCGCAATGCCGCGCTGCGCACTGCCCGCAAGGACGCCGCCGAGGCAGCGCGCCAGGTGGAAACCCTGTACCGCGGCGGACGCGCACCCTATATCAACGATCTGGACGCGCGGCGCAACCTCACCAGCGCCGATGCTGCCCTCGCCGTGTCAGACAGTCAGCTGGCCCTGGACCAGGTCAACCTGTTCCTGGCTCTCGGCGGCGGCTGGGAGCAGGCATCAAACGACAAGCAAGACCATCCCCCGAAGACCGCCGGGCATTACTGAACGACGGACGCCAGAAATAAAAAACCAGCCCGAAGGCTGGTTTTTTATGCGGCGGCAAGGCCGGCGACTTACTTCTGGCTGAGCACCCAGGACACGAGGGTCTTGGCTTCGGCCGGGGTGACCTGCGGGTTGGGGGGCATCGGGACCTGGCCCCAGACGCCGGAGCCACCCTTCTGGACCTTCTCGACCAGCTTGGCCTCGGCGGTCTTGTCGCCCTTGTACTTGGCAGCCACGTCCTTGTAGGCGGGGCCGACAACCTTCTTGTCCACGGCATGGCAAGCCAGACAGTTCTTGGCCTTGGCCAGATCCAGACCGGCGTCGGCGAAGGCGGCGGAAGTGCCCATCAGACCGGCGATGGCGGCGACAGCAACGAGTTTCTTCATTGTGATCCTCTCGAGTTGTGTGGCAGAAAAAAGCTGCGCGGAGTCTACGCCCCGCCTTCGGGTTTGCCAATTGCCGCGAGTGCGGCATCAAGCGCCGACCAGACAGCAAACGGTGGCAGACAAGTAACGCCCGAGCACAACCAGGCGTTGACGGCCTCACCAGCCGGCTTGTCAAGCACCGGCGGCAGATCGGGCACGCCCGGCGGCAACCCCACGCACAGCAGGCCGGGTCGATAGCTTTCCATCACCCGGCGCAACCACTCGGGCAAAGCCGTAGGAGCCCCCCGCAAGACCAGCAAGGACGGCGGCTGCAGGTGTTCGGCCAACGCGACGCCCAGGCTCGCAAACCCCATCGGACTGCCCGCCATCGCGGCATGGAAGGCCTGCAGCGTGCGCTCGGCGGCCGCCAGGTAACGCGTCTCTCCGGTCAGGTGACCGAGCCGCCCGAAGACCTGCGCAGCAATGCCGTTGCCAGACGGCATCGCGTTGTCGTGGCCGCTTTTCGGGCGGTGGATCAGCGCTTCATGATCGTGGCGGGTGAAGAAGAAGCCGCCACCCGCCCGGTCCTCGAAGGCGTCCAGCAGCCCGTCGGCCAGGTCTTCGGCGAATTCCAGATCCTCCGGCCGGTAGGCCGCCTGCAGGCTCTCGATCAACGCGGCGATCAACAGCGCGTGATCATCCAGATAGGCATTCAGATGGGCCCGCCCGTCCTTGTAAGTTGCCAGCAGGCGACCATCCTGCCAGAGGGTCTGACGGATGAAATCGATGGCCTGGGTCGCCGCTGCCAGCCAGTCTTTACGGCCGAAGATGCGGGCCGCGTGGGCCAGGCCGTGGATCATCAACGCGTTCCAGCTGACCAGCAGCTTGTCGTCGCGGCCGGGGCGCACGCGGCCCTCCCGGCGGGCGAACAGCTTGGCCCGCGCCCGCTCCAGCACGGCCTCCGCGTCGGCGAGCGTCATGCCGAGCTTGTCGGCCACGCCGGTCAGCGGTTTCGCCACGTAGAAGTGCCAGTGCTTCTCCTCGAAATTGGGCGGCCGCGCTACGCCATAGTGCTGGGACAGCACGCGGAACTCCAGATCGTCGAGGCATTCGCGCACTTCGGCCTTGTCCCATACGTAGAACTTGCCCTCCTCGTGTTCCGAGTCGGCGTCCAGCGAGGACGCGAAACCACCCTCCGGCAAACGCATCTCACGCAACACCCATTCGGCCATGCGCTCGGCAACCTGGGCGAACAGCGGCTCGCCGGTGAGCGCCCAGGCATCGGCATACAGCGCGAGCAAGGGCCCGTTGTCGTAGAGCATCTTCTCGAAGTGGGGAATATTCCACCAGCCATCCACGCTGTAGCGGGCGAAGCCGCCGCCCAGCTGGTCGAAGATGCCGCCTTCGGCCATGCCGCGCAGGGTTTTCAGCGCCATGTCGCGGGCCGCCACGTCGCCTGTCACGGCAAAGCGGCGCAGCAGGAAATCCAGGTCGGCCGGGTGCGGAAACTTGGGCGAACCGCCAAAGCCGCCATGTTCCTCGTCGAAGGTGGACGCCAGCCCCTCCTGCAGCGCACGCAGGGGCGCGCTGCTGAAATCCGACGGATGGGTGCTGCCGGTCGTCTCGCTGCGAACCAGAGCGGCGCGCAGGCCCCGGTTCTGTTCGTCGATGGTCTGACGCTGGGTCGTGAAGGCTTCATGGACCCGCTGCAGCAGGTCCGGGAAACCCGGCAGGTTGTAGCGCGGCTCCTTGGGGAAATAGGTGCCGCTGAAGAAGGGGCTGCCGTCCGGCGTCAAAAACACGGTCAACGGCCATCCCCCGCCACGCCGCGCCAGCATCTGGTGGGCGGCCTGGTAAATCTGGTCAAGGTCGGGGCGCTCTTCCCGGTCCACCTTGATATTGACGAACAGGCGGTTCATCACCGCCGCCACCTCGGGATCCTCGAAGGACTCGTGGGCCATCACATGGCACCAGTGGCAGGCCGAGTAGCCGATGGACAGCAGGATCGGCCGGTCTTCCCGGCGGGCCAGGTCGAGGGCTTCCTGGCTCCACGGCCACCAGTCCACCGGATTGTCGGCGTGCTGCTGAAGATAGGGTGAGGTTTCGTACTGCAGTCGGTTGGGCATGGGGGCTCCCGCGGGGTTTTGTCGGCTTTGTAGGGCGTCGTGCATTGGAGCCCCGGTCCAAGCAAAAGTTGTGCAGCATCAAGGAGACATCGGGCAGCCCCAAGTTTCCGCGTCCCCCGCGGGGGGCGGGCCGGGCGCAGTCCGGCCCTGGGGGCGCTCAAAAAGCGATCGCCACCGCAAACTGCAGGCGTACCCGATGGTCCCGCTGGCCGTAGGCGAGATCCAGCGCGATGGGGCCCGCCGGGCTCTTCCAGCGTGGGCCGAAACCGTAGCCGAAGTTCATCTTGAACAGTTTGCGTTCGTCGTTGGCATTGCCGGCATCGACGAAGGTCGCCACCCCCCAGTCGCCGGAATACCAATGCACGTACTCGGCGCTGGTCACCGCCAGGTAGCGCCCGCCGACCGTTGCAGTGCCGTCGCGCACGCCCAGGCTCTGGTAGGCGTAGCCGCGTACGCTCTGGGCGCCGCCGGTACGGAACAGGAAGTCCTGCGGTACACCGTCACGGGACGGGGCCACCGTAACACCGCCCTCCGCCCGCAGGATCAGCACGTCGCGCTTGGCGACCGGCACGAAGAGCTGGTAACGCCCATAAAAGCGCGCGAAGTTGCGGTCGGACAGCAGCACCTGGGCGGCGCCGCCGACCTGCAGGTTGAGCACTTGGCCATCCCGCGGATCGAGAATGTTGTCCACCGCCCGACGGGTCCACGACCAGTTGGCGGCCAGGGCCTTCCGGCTGGACGGCAGGCTGCCGTCTGGGGTCAGGGTTTCGTGCTGGAAATTGAGGGACAGGCGGTTCTCGATGTTGCCGCGCGGAATGGTGCGCACCACGCCGATGGACTGGCGCTGGGTCTGCAGCCCGGAGATGTCGGTGTGCTCCACCAGCGCACCGACGCTGTCCAGATAGCCCGTCGGGGACGGCGGCAGGAACACATCCGCGTAGCCGAGCTGGCGGCGCTGTTCGAGGCGGATGCCGCTGACCAGGTTGTAGGCGCGGTCGAAGAAATGAGCATCCCGATAGGTGGTCTCGACCCGGTAGCCGGTGTTGCTACTGGCACCGACACCGAAACCCAGACGGCGCGGCAAGGCCTCGGTGAGCTGAACACGCACCGGCACCGCCTCCGGCGTGGCCGACTCGCGGTCCACATCCACCACCACCGAGGCGAAATACGGCGTGTTCTGCAGCGCGGTCTGGAAGCGCAGCAGACGGTCAAGACTGTAAGGCTCGCCCTCCTTCGGCGGCTGGTAGCGTTCGATCAACGACGGGTCGTAGCTGCTCAGCCCGGTGATGTCGATCCGGCCGAAGCGGAAGACGGGCCCGGAATCCACATCGATAGTCAGCGTCGCGGTGGCCGTCTCCGGGTCGATCAGCGCATGGCTGGCGGTCATGCTCGCCGCAGCGTAATCGTGGGCACCCAGCGCGTCCATCAGTTGCTGCTTGGCCGTGTCCCAGTCGGCCTGCCGGAAGGGGCGGCCGACGGGCAGGCCCCAGGCCGCCTTCAAGGCCTCGATCCGTGCCGGGCGCTCGCCTTCGGCGCGGCTCACATCGCCGCTGAAATGCAGGTTCACCTGGCTGATCACGGTCCGACGCCCAGGCGTCACGACGATGCGGAAGACCTCGCCCGCCTCGACGCTCTCGATGGACGGGGAGAAATAACCCTCGGTTGCCAGGATCTCGCCAATTTCCTTGCGCGCGCGCCGCAGGATGGCGACCCACCCGCCCTCGTCCAGTCCGCCTTCCGGCCGCTGGTCAAGGAAGTCTGCATGCCTTTCGAGCAGGGGCCGCAAGTCATCCGGTGCGACCAGCTCGACACGGACGTCGGCAGCCTGCACCCAGGCCGCCGCCCCCAGGGCGAGGCAGGTGAAGAACAGACGAAGGGCGGATGGACGGCGCAGCACGGGCGGATTCTAGCAGCCCCTATTCTCCATCCGCGTGCCAAAGACCGTGCCGTGCGCTACCCGTCCCTCAGGCGCAGCAAGCCGGTGTTGCCCCCCGTCGCAGAGGTGTTCACTGTGACGCAGCGCTCATGGACCAGACGTTCCAGCGCATAGTCGGGCGCAGGAACGAGGAAGGGCAAGATCGCACCGTCCCTCTCCGCGAATGCTCTCCGCCAGCGGGCCGTGTCCTCCGGCGGCAGGTCCGCCAGCACGGCGACCCACATGCAGGTGAGCACGTCCGCGCACGGCTCGACCCAGCAGCGGAGCGCCTCCGGCAGCGACGACAACCAGGCTGCCGCGGCCTCGTCCTCCGCCGGCAACAGCAGGCGGCAGTCGGTGGCCAGCGCAGCAGCGAGCTGGTGCAGCCACGCTACGGGATGATCTGCCAGTCCCAGGACGGCGCCACGGGAACGGAAATGGAGAGTATTGCGCTCCCCCGTCGGACCAGGCAGGGGGAGACTCACGCCAGCCAGCGACGCCTGACGATAGGCGGCGATCCGGTCGCGCAATCCGGCCTTGATCGACTCGTCGGGTAGGGACAGCACCGGCCCCGCCAGCCAGCTCTCCAGCACATCGAGCCCAGCCCTTGCCGGACGCGCCAGATCCGGCAAGGGCTGCGGCGCGCCATGCACCAGGCGGCGCAGGCTCAGGGGCCCACCGGCCTTCGGCCCGGTGCCCGACAGGCCCTCTCCGCCGAAGGGCTGCACGCCGACCACCGCGCCGATCATGTTGCGGTTCACATACACATTGCCGACCGGCATGCGCCGGACAATTCGCTCGACAAAGGCATCCACCCGCGATTGGATACCCAGCGTCAGTCCGTAGCCGCTCGCCGCCAGCCTATCGAGCAAGGCATCCAGTTCCCCCGCCGCATACCGCACCACGTGCAGCACGGGGCCGAAGACCTCCCGCGTCAGCTCGTCCGCCGTATTCAGTTCAATTACAGTCGGCACCACGAAGTACCCTTTCAGGCAGCCATCCGGCAGACTGCGGGTCAGCACCCGGTAGCGGTTGGCACGCATGGCGTCCACGTAGGCGTCGATCTTCACGCGGGCGTCGGCATCGATCAACGGTCCCACATCGGTGGCGAAGTCGTCGGGGCGGCCAACGCTCAGCTCGGCCATCGCCCCGTCGAGCAGGTCGAACACACGCTCGGCGATGTCTTCCTGCAGGCACAGCAGGCGCAGCGCTGAGCAGCGCTGGCCGGCGGAGTCGAAGGCGGAACCGAGCACGTCGGCAACGACCTGCTCAGGCAAGGCCGTCGAATCGACGATCATCGCGTTGAGGCCGCCGGTCTCGGCGATCAGCGGCACATCACCCCGGACTGCCAGCACCCGATGGATGGCCGCAGCGACCGCCGTCGAACCGGTGAACATCACGCCGCAGACACGCGGGTCGGCCACCAAGCGCGCACCGACGGTTTCGCCCGGCCCGGGCAGGCATTGCAGCATCGGGCGCGGCACGCCGGCTTCGTGCAGCAGCGCCACCGCCCGGTCGGCGATGAGGGACGTCTGTTCAGCAGGCTTGGCCAGTACCGGGTTACCGGCAGCCAGCGCGGCGGCAATCTGCCCGACGAAGATCGCCAGCGGAAAATTCCATGGACTGATCGCCACCACCGGCCCCAAGGGACGGCTGCCAGCCAGATCGCCGGCACGCAGGCGACTGGCGTAATAGCGGCAGAAGTCCGCCGCCTCGCGGACCTCACCTTGGGCGGCGGCGAAGGTCTTGCCGGCCTCCCGCACGATCAGCGCCACAAGCGCGTGACTGCGCGCTTCGAGCGCCAAAGCCACTCGCTCCAGGCACAGGGCGCGCTGCTCCGGCGCGTCGACGGCCCAGCCCGACGCGTGTGCGGCTGCCGTCTGCAACGCCGCCTCCACGTCAGCCATGCCGGCCCAGCGCACCATGCCGACCACTTCATCGAGCTGCGCCGGGTTGTGAATCACCTGTACCTCCGCCGTCTCCCCCTCTCCCGACGCAATGCGCGGCCCTGCATGCGGAGTTTCTTCCCGGCTGCGCTCGAGAGCGTTGAGGAAGGCCCGACGCACTCCAGCTGCAGCCAGATCGAAGCCCCGGCTGTTGTGCCGATCCACATAAAGGTCGGCGGGCAGCGGGATCTGCGGATGAGGGGTGCCGCCACTGGCCAGCACGCTGCGCGACGGGTCGGCCACCAGTTCCGCCAAAGGCACAGACTCGTCCACGACCCGATTCACGAAACTGCTGTTGGCGCCGTTTTCGAGCAGACGGCGCACCAGATAAGCCAGCAAGGTGGCATGGCTGCCCACTGGCGCATAAATGCGCACTGGACGACGCAGCACCGGATCTTCGGTCTGGGCAAGTTGTTCGAACAGGGTCTCGCCCATGCCGTGCAGGCACTGGAACTCATAATCGCCGAGGCGGAAGGCTCCCCCCATTTCGAGCACTGCGGCAACCGTATGGGCGTTGTGGGTCGCGAACAGCGGGAATAGCGCATCCGGCGCCGCCAGCAGCGCACGGGCACAGGCCAGGTAGGCCAGGTCGGTATGGGCCTTGCGTGTATACACCGGGTAGTCGCTCAGGCCGTCCTGCTGGGCCCGCTTGATCTCGGCGTCCCAATAGGCGCCCTTCACCAGACGCACCATCAGGCGCCAGTGCTTGCTGCGCGCCAACGCCACCAGCCAGTCGATGACGGCCGGAGCGCGCCTGTGATAGGCCTGCACGACAAAGCCCAACCCCTGCCAGCCGGCCAACGCAGGGTCGGCAACGAGCGCAGCCAGGACATCGAGGGACAGTTCGAGACGGTCGGACTCCTCCGCATCGATGGTCAGGCCGATGTCCTGGGCTTTGGCCAGCAGGCACAACTGACGCACCCGAGGTACCAGCTCGCTCATCACGCGGCGGTGCTGGGCCCAGCTGTAGCGGGGATGCAGGGCCGACAGCTTGATCGAAATTCCGTTGCGCTGCGACACGCCGTGCCAGCGGCCTTGCTCACCCACCGCGTGGATGGCCTGGGCGTAAGCGGTGGCATAGCGGGCCGCGTCGTCAGCGGTGACGGCCGCTTCGCCGAGCATGTCGAAGGAATACAGATAACTCGCGGCCGCGCCGCTGGTGGTACGCGTCAGGGCATCCTGGATGGTCTCCCCGACGACGAACTGCTGACCAACCAGGCGCATCGCCCGCTCCATCGCCTCGCGGAGCAAGGCCCCGCCGCTCCGTTGCAACAAGCCGAGCAAGGCACCGGGCATACGCCGCTCGTCATCGGGCGTCAGCAGGCGGCCAGTCAGCGCGAGGCTCCAGGCCGCCGCGTTCACGAACAAGGAAGGACTGTGCCCGAGATGCCCCCACCAGTCCCGGTGGCACAACTTGTCGCGGATCAGTGCGTCGCGCCCGGCCGCATCGGGAATGCGCAGCAGCGACTCGGCGAGACACATCAACGCCACCCCTTCGCTACTGTCGAGGGAGAACTCGTTCATCAGCGCATCGACGCCGGTGGCCCGGCAGCGCGTGCTGCGTACGTTTGCGGCGAGGGATTCGGCGAGCGCCGAGATGCGCGCGGCCTGTGCTTGGGTAAAGCGGGCGCCGTCGATCAGCGGCGCCAGCGCTTCCGCCTCGGGTCGTCGGGCGGCCTCTTCGATGCGCCGGCGCAAAGCGGCCAGGTCTGCATCGGAAGACAGGCATGAGGGGTCGAACGGCGCGGTCATGTCATCACCAGGCGAAAGCTGCGTACGCCCGGTTCGACCACAGCCGGAGAAAACGATTCAACCGGACCCGCAGGCGGGCCCGGTCTTCAAACAGGAAAGGCGATCAGCCTTCCAGGTGGTAGCGGGTCACCAGTTCCACTTCGTTCTTCGAGCCGAGCACCACTGGCACGCGCTGGTGCAGCTTGGTCGGCTGGATGTCGAGGATGCGCTCGCGCCCGGTGGTGGCCGCACCGCCGGCAGCCTCGACGATCATCGCCATCGGGTTGGCTTCGTACATCAGGCGCAGCTTGCCGCCCTTGTCCTTCATCTTGCTGTCGAGGGGGTACATGAAGATGCCGCCGCGGGTCAGGATGCGGTGCACGTCGGCCACCATCGAGGCTACCCAGCGGGTGTTGAAATCCTTGCCACGCGGGCCTTCCTTACCCTCGCGCAGTTCGCGCACGTAGCGCTGCACCGGGGCTTCCCAGAAGCGCTCGTTGGAACCGTTGATGGCGTATTCCTTGGTGTCCTCGGGGATCGTCATGTACGGGTGGGTGTAGATGAAGCTGCCCATTTCCCGATCGAGGGTGAAACCGTGCACACCGTCGCCGACGGTCAGCACGAGCTGGGTGGACGGGCCGTAGACCGAGTAGCCGGACGCCACCTGAGCCGTGCCAGGCTGCATGAAGTCCGCTTCGGTCGGTGCGGCGACGCCTTCCGGACAACGCAGCACGGAGAAGATCGTGCCGACCGAGATATTCACATCGATGTTGGACGAGCCGTCGAGCGGATCGAACAACAGCAGGTAGGCGCCCTTCGGGTAGTCGCCGGTAATCGGACGGATCTCCTCGACCTCTTCCGAGGCCATCGCCGCCAAGTGGCCGCCCCATTCGTTGGCCTGGATCAGGATGTCGTTGGCGATCACGTCCAGCTTCTTCTGGGCCTCGCCCTGCACGTTGTCGCTGCCGGCCTCACCGAGGACGCCAGCCAGAGCGCCCTTGGACACATTGACGGCGATGGCCTTGACGGCACGTGCGACGACTTCGATCAGCAGGCGCAGATCGGCGCCCATCAGGCCCTTGCGCTGCTGTTCGATCAAAAACTGGGTAAGCGTGACTCGACGCATGACTCGATTCTCCGGAATTGCCTGTGAAAGTACGGATTATCGCCCGGATCGATGCCCTCCGTCGTTTATGATTAGCAGCTGGATTGCCCGGGACGGTCGCCCGCCCCTTCCCAAAACTATAAACAAGGCATCATGGAAGTCCTCGTCATCGGCGCCGGCCTGGCTGGCGTCACGAGCGCCTGGTATCTCAGCCAGGCCGGTTGCAAAGTCACCGTCGTGGAGCGCCAGCCCGGTCCGGGCCTGGAAACCAGCTATGCCAACGGCGGGCAGATCTCGGTCAGCCATCCTGAACCGTGGGCCAACCCCGACGCACCGGCCACGGTGCTGCGCTGGCTCGGCCGCAAGGACGCCCCGCTGCTGTTCCATCCCAGAGCCGATGCAGCCCAATGGCGCTGGGCCCTGGCCTTCCTTCGTGAATGCCTGCCGGCACGCACGGCACGCAACACCGCAGCCATTGCCCACCTGGCCGACTATAGCCGTGACCAGTTGCGGGCCCTGCGTGCCGCCACCGGCATCGAATACGAAGCGGGGACCGGCGGCATCCTTCACCTGTTCATGAATGCCAGGGATTTTGAGCACGTCCCGGCCAAACTGCAGATCCTGCTGGACCTCGGCATCCGCGCCCGGCTCCTCGACCCGGATCAGGCCGTCGCGCTGGAGCCCGGACTTTCCACCATGCGCAATCGACTCGTTGGCGTGCTGCATGGTATCGACGACGAATGCGGCAACGCCCACCTGTTCTGTCGCGCATTGACTGTGAAGGCCCAGGAAGCGGGCGTCCGCTTCCTCTTCAACACAAAGCTGAACGCCTTCGACGTCCTCGGTCAAGCCATCAGCGGTCTTCGCGTGGAGGATGCGGACGGCCGCAGTGGCATGCTTCGAGCCGATGCCTATGTGCTCGCGGCAGGCAGCTACAGCCCCTTGCTGACGCGCTCACTCGGCGAGCCGCTACCGATCTATCCGGTCAAGGGCTATTCCATCACAGCCCCCATCATCAATGCCGAACGGGCTCCACGCCTGAGCCTGACCGACGAGGCGCGACGCGTGGTGTGCTCGCGGCTCGGCAATTTTCTGCGTGTCGCCGGTACCGCCGAACTCAATGGCTACAACCTGGAAGCCGATCCGGCACGCAGCGCAGCGATCGTACAATGGCTGAACGAACACCTGCCCGGCGTCGCTGATTCCAGCCAAGCCGAGCACTGGTGCGGCCTTCGCCCGACAACGCCGGGCAACGTCCCATTGATCGGCCCGGCCCGCACCGGCAGACTGTTCTTCAACACCGGGCACGGTACGCTGGGATGGACACTGGCCTGTGGGTCTGGCCGAGCGATCGCCGATATTGTGACCGGTCACCAGCCTGAGCCGGACTTTCCCTTCCTCAGCTCCCGCCAACCCCGCCACTGACGCCGGTAAATCAGGCGTCGGCCGACTCTTCGAACAGGATGCGATAGACGAAGGCCGACAACACGACCTGCTCAGCGTGCGGCATTTCTTCGAACTGGACACCGTGGTGGACCTGGGGCTTTTCCCCTTCTGCCACAGCGGTGGCATGCACCGAGCGAAGCACAGCCGGGATGGTCAGATACTCCTCGATATCATTGATCACAACCCGGAACTTGATCGCGATCCGGTCTTCCCTGACCCCCATCGGCGCCTTGGCAACCAGCATCGCGCCTCCGGTGCTCAGATCGAGAATCGTTGCCGCATGGGAACGCCCATCCGTGCCGCTTACTGCAGCGATCAGGTTGACCCGCGCCCGCGCACCGCGACGAACGACCAAGCCGCGGACCTGGCCGGGGTAAGTCAGGTGCAGGTGGGGAAAGGGGACATTCGCGACCTTGAAGATCGTCGTGCCGAAGGCATACACACTCTTGCCGGAGAACATGCGGACCACGAAGGTCTGCCCTTCCCGCATCAACAGCACCTTGCCATCCTGGCTGGGCGTGGTCACCAGGACGCTCTTGCCCTTCAGGAAACCGATCAACTTCACGTAATAGCGCTGCGGTCCGGCGTCATTTTGCACCTGCAGTTGCAGGGTATCGCCGATGTCCAGCTTGATGTCTTCAAAGGCGCACAAATCGTCCGTCGGACGCTCACCGCTATCCGTATTCAGCCGCGTCTCTCGAATATTGAGCTTACGGAACAGACCGCGCTCCATCAGGGCTTGCTTCTGACTCTCTGTTTCGACGACGACACCGCGAGCCATCAGCAGCTGCTTCTTCTCATCGTAGAGTGGCCATTCGACCGGCTTGCCAACCTCGATGTCACCAGCCCTGATTCGCATGTAAGACATAAGCCACCCACAGTCTGCCCAATGTGAGGCAGATATCGACACGCCACACTACGACTTTAGGAATAGCCCGTACCGAAGTCTGCCCGCAACACTATTTTGCGTCCGAAGATGCAGCGATGCGCCGCAGCAAGACCGCTGACACATGGGCCAGCCCAGCCGCCTCGATTCGCGTCAGCAGCACGGTGATCCGCTGGACACGGCGCCCTTTGGCGGACCTGTCATCCGACGACGCACTCTGGGCACACAGCTGGCGCAATTCCTGCAGATCCGCCACAGCCGGCGGCACATAACCGGCATTGCGCAAAATCCGGTTGCCCATCCGCACTTCAACAGGAACCAGGAGGTCATCATCCAGCACGAGAGGCTGTCCTTCTCCAGGCAAGCCGGACAACTGGCCCTGGGCGATCGCCTCACGGATCCGCTCTTCCGCCAGGCAATCGAAGATATTCACGGATCGACCCGCGGACTCCGCTTCAGGCCGCCTCGGACTCAGCCTCGGTCTTGGCAGGTGGCGTGCAGCAGCTGGAAGATCCGTCGGCACAGCCCTCGTCTTTCGGCGGATTGCGGATTTCGCCGGTTTCAGTATCAAAACCGATGGACTCGAGATAAGCGGCGAGCGCCGCATCCATCGACGCCACGTGATTGTCGAACCACAGCGGCAACTCCTGGATCAACTGCCGCCCGAGGGCCGCATCTCCCCGCTCCAGGCGCTTGCGGACATCACTACAGACCGCCAGCACGCGATCATGCTCGGCCTTGTGGCAACCGGGGAAACCGACGATTTCCATCCAGCGGTTTTCCTGGTCAAAATGCTCGATGGTATGCGCGATGAAGACATCCATCGCCGCCAGCAGTGCTTCGCCGGATATGCCCAGCATGGCATTGTAGGCCTCGACGAATTCCTGGTGGGTCTGATCCATCGGCCCCAGGCCGAGGGCAAGTTTGTCAGTCCATTCCATGGCTGCCATGATGGAAAACCTCAAAGAGTGAGACGGGGCGCAACTCTAACCCGGACGCTGCGGTCTGGACCTGAGCCAGATCAAGCGCCACCGGAGCCCGGCGCATTTTTATTTGACGAGCTTGAGGTGGCTGCGGAGGCCCCCCTTGGGCGGCTCGGGTGTGTCGTCCGGTTCTGCCGATGCCAACTCGGAAACCTCGGAGTCCAGATCAGCCTCGCCATCGGGCAATCCGGAAACCTCGAAGGCCATCCCGTGCCCGTTCTCGCGGGCATAGATCGCCGCCACATTCTCGACAGGAATCGAGATGTTCTGGGCGACGCCACCGAAACGGGCCTGGAAGGCGATCAGCTCGTTGCCCATGACCAGGCTCTGCGTCGCAGTGGGACTGACGTTGAGCACGATCTGACCATCCTGCACGAAGTTGTGCGGCACGATGGTGTGCCTGTCGACGGCGACCGCAAGATAGGGCGTCAGGCCCTGATCGGTACACCACTGGAAAATCGCCCGGATCAGGTAAGGCTTGGTGGAGATTTCGCTCATGACGAAGGCTTTCCGGTGAGTGCCAAGATGAAAAGTCGCAGTGGGGCCGCCACGCGGCGGCCCTCGTTGGCAATCAGCGCCGCATGACCTTTTCGGACGGGGTCATCGCATCGATGAAGCCCTGGCGGCTGAAGATACGCTCGGCGTACTTCATGAGCGGCGCCGCGGAACGCGGCAGCTCGATACCGTAGTGGTCCAGACGCCACAGCAGCGGTGCGATTGCCACGTCGAGCATGGAGAACTCTTCGCCGAGAAGGAACTTCTGCTTCGTGAACATCGGCGCAAGCTGGGTCAGCTGATCACGCACGTGAGCGCGCTCCTTGTCGGCGCCCTTGGGATTCTTTTCCAGCGCGTCGATATGCGAGAACAGCTCAAGTTCGAAGGTGTGCAGCAGCTGACGAGCGCGGGCACGCATGATCGGGTCGGGCGGCATCAGCTGGGGATGCGGAAAGCGCTCGTCGATGTATTCGTTGATGATGTTGGACTCATAGAGCACAAGATCGCGATCCACCAGCACCGGAACCCGGTTATACGGATTGATGACCGCGATGTCTTCCGGCTTGTTGAAGAGATCAACGTCAATCACCTGGAAATCCATGCCCTTTTCAAAGAGCACGATACGGCACCGGTGACTGAAAGGATCTGTCGTTCCGGAATACAAATTCATCATCGTTGTGTTACCCCACGGATACAAAAAATCATGCACCACGCGCCAAGCGCGTGGTGCGTCTTGCTAAAAGACAGCAAGGGACTGCATCGACCGGAACGCGCAGATTAGTGCACGTCTCTCCAGTAGTTCTTCTTCAGAAGATAGGAAAGAACAAAGAGAAGGCCAAGGAAAGCGATCACGGCCGTACCGATGGACTTGCGCGTCTCCGCCATCGGCTCCCCCATCCAGACCAGGTAAGAGACGAGGTCGGCCACGGCGTGGTCGTACTCTTCTGCAGTCATCTTGCCCGGCTTGGCCGGCGCCTCGATCTCGATTTCCTTCGACTTGCCGCCATGGCCGTCGTCGTGCTCGTTGATCTTGGCGGTCGGCTCACCCTGCAGTTCGTACAGCACATGCGGCATGCCGACGTTTTCGAATACCTTGTTGTTCCAGCCGGTCGGGCGCTTGTCGTCGCGGTAGAAACTACGCAGATAGGTGTACAACCAGTCAGCACCGCTGCCGAACTCGGACGCGCGCGAACGGGAGATCACGGTGAGGTCCGGAGGTGCAGCACCAAACCAGGCCTTGGCCTCGTCACGCTGCATCGCGATGCGCATCGGCTCGCCGATCTTGTCGGCCGTGAACATCAGGTTGTCCTTGATCATTTGCTCGGACAAACCAATCTGCTGCAGGCGGTTGTAGCGCATGTAGCTGGCGCCGTGGCAGTTCAGACAGTAATTGACGAACAGCTTGGCGCCGTTCTGCAGGGCAGCCGGCTCGGTCGAGATCGGAGCCTTGTCCAGATGCAGTTCAGGGCCGTTGGCCAGAGCCATCAACGGCGTGAACAGAAGAGCTGTCAAAAGTTTTTTCATGGCTTTCATTCTCATTAACCGGTCACGCGTTCAGGCTCGGGCTTGCACTTGTCCATCTTCGACCACCACGGCATGGTGATGAAGAACAGGAAGTAGTACAGGCTGAACAGCTGGGCCACGGGAGCGCCCGGGATCACGCCGAAGAAAGCATAGGAAGGCGGCTTGGTACCGAGGAAGCCAAGGATGCCGAAGGCGATGACGAACAGCGTCAGCAAGGACTTGTAGATCGGACCACGGTAGCGGATCGACTTCACGGGACTGCGGTCGAGCCACGGCAGGAAGGCCAGGATCACCACGCCAGCGCCCATCGCAACCACACCCCAGAACTTGGCGTCGAGGCCAAACAGCGGCCACACCATCGCACGCAGCAGGGAGTAGAACGGGGTGAAGTACCACACCGGCGCAATGTGCGGCGGGGTCTTCAGCGGGTCAGCCGGGATGAAGTTGTTGTACTCGAGGAAGTAGCCGCCGCCTTCAGGTGCGAAGAACACGATGAAAGAGAAGACGATCAGGAAGCCGACCACACCCACGATGTCCTTGACGGTGTAGTAGGGGTGGAAGGGAATGCCGTCCAGCGGGTGGCCATCAGCGCCCTTCTTCTTCTTGATCTCGACGCCATCCGGGTTGTTGGAGCCGACTTCGTGCAGTGCGACGATGTGGGCAACGACCAGGCCGATGAGGATCAGCGGCACGGCGATGACGTGGAAGGAGAAGAAGCGGTTCAGGGTCGCGTCGGACACCACGAAGTCGCCACGGATCACGATGGAAAGATCGGGACCAATGACGGGAATCGCAGAGAACAGGTTCACGATCACCTGTGCGCCCCAGAAGGACATCTGACCCCAGGGCAACAGGTAGCCCATGAACGCCTCGGCCATCAGAGCCAGGAAGATCAGGGTGCCGAAGACCCAGATCAGTTCGCGGGGCTTGCGGTAGGAACCGTAGAGCAGGCCGCGGAACATGTGCAGGTACACCACCACGAAGAACGCGGAAGCACCGGTGGAGTGCAAGTAGCGGATGATCCAGCCGCCCGGCACATCGCGCATGATGTACTCGACGGACGCGAAGGCCGCCGGGATGCCGGAAGCGTTGAGTGCGGCATCCGGCTTGTAGTGCATGACCAGGAAAATGCCGGTCACGATCTGGATCACCAGCACCAGCAGGGCCAGCGAACCAAAGAAGTACCAGAAGTTGAAATTCTTGGGTGCGTAGTACTCGGTGAGGTGCCCCTTGATGGACGACGTCAGCGGGAAGCGTGCGTCAACCCAGTCCAATACCGCTTGAGCTTTGGTGGTCATCGTTTATGCCTTTCCGTCTTCGCCGATCAGGATCTTGGTGTCGGCCAGGTACTTGTGCGGCGGAACTTCCAGGTTGTCCGGCGCCGGCTTGTTCTTGAAGACACGACCAGCCAGGTCAAAGGTGGAACCGTGACACGGGCACAGGAAGCCGCCCGGCCAATCGGCGCTCACGCCACTCTCGGCACCGGTCTTGAACTTGTCTGACGGAGAGCAGCCCAAGTGAGTACAGATACCGACCGCAACCATGATCTCCGGCTTGATGGAGCGGGTTTCGTTCTTGGCGTACGCAGGTTGCTGCGGCTTGTCGGAGTTCGGGTCGCTGACAAGCTCATCGGTCTTTTTCAGGGAATCCAGCATTTCCTTGGTGCGGTTGATGATCCACACCGGCTTGCCACGCCACTCGACGGTCATCATCTGACCCGGCTGCAGCTTGCTGATATCCACTTCAACCGGAGCACCGGCTGCCTTTGCTCGTTCGGACGGAGTCAGGCTACCGACGAACGGAACGGCGACGGCCACTGCGGCCACGCCCCCCGCAGCCGACGTAGCCAGCAACAACTGGCGTCGCCCACCGTCCATTTTTTGATCCACGCTCATGGCCCACTAACCTCAATAAAAGAGACTTCGAAGATCGCAATACGGAAAACTTGCGGAGTATAGCGAAATCCCTTATCCAAAAAAAGTCCCAATACGCTAAACCCGCGCCAGCATTGGAAAATATGGAATTCGTGGGTTCTTTATTGGGGTATGAAAGATCCTTTTCGCACCTATCGAAAGTACGTTTATATTGCAGCGCGCCAGACAATTGGGACACAGCAACGGCATAATCCGGAACCGCCGCCGACCGCGCCTGTCTTCGCCAACACCTTGAAACGAATTACCTCCCGCCTTGTCCGCAGGCTGGCCCTGCTGCTGCCACTCATCCTCATTGGCCACGCCCATGGCGAAGAGCTGCCGGCGGCGCTCGATGCCAGCCTCGCCCGTGCAGGCATCCCGCGCGCCGCAGTTGCGGTGCTCGTGCAGGATGTGGCCGGCGGCCCCGCGCTGCTGGATCACCGCAGCACCGAGGCCATGAATCCCGCCTCGGTAATGAAACTGGTCACCGCCTTTGCCGCGCTGGACCAGCTCGGCCCTGCATTCAGTTGGAGCACCCGCGTATCGAGCGCCGCGAGCGCGAAGCCACAGGGCGGCACCCTGCCCGGTGACCTCTTCGTCACCGGCGGCGGCGACCCACGCCTGTCACGGGAACGACTGTGGCTACTGCTGCGCGATCTGCGGGCCCAAGGGATCCGGCGCATCGCCGGCGACGTGATTACTGACCGCTCGTTCTTCAGGCTCCCTCCCCACGACCCGGGAGCTTTCGACCGGCGCCCGCTACGCCCCTACAACGTCGGCCCGGACGCACTGAGCGTGGATTACGGCGCGGTGAGCGTCCGTTTCAGACCTTCCGCAGACAGCGTCAACGCCACCATTGACCCGCTGCCCACTGGCCTGTCGCTGAACAGCAACATCCGCCGGGTGGGGAACGGCGACTGCGGCGACCCGACCGCCCAGCTCAACGCAACGACCTCGATAAGCCCCGGCAGCGGCACCCGCTTACACATCGAAGGCAAGCTGCCACTCGCCTGCACCGACAATTTCGACTGGAACTTCGCTCCGTTGCCGCCGGACCAGCTCTTCGAAGGTCTGTTTCGCAGCCTGTGGCGCGAACTGGGCGGGGAACTGGACGGGCACTTCCGGAACGGACAGACGCCGCCCGATGCGCACCTGCTCGCCGAAAGCCGTTCCGCCAGCCTTCCCGAGGTGCTGCGCGACATGAACAAATGGTCGAACAACGTGATCGCGCGGACCCTCCTCGCCACACTCGGTGCAACGGCGGAACCCGGGGAAGACTCGCCCACCGCGGGAGCCCGGCGGGTCGCACGCAGTCTCGCGGCAAACGGTATCGACACGGACCAATTGGTGATCGAGAACGGTGCGGGCCTGTCGCGCACCGAACGCATCACCGCGCGCAGCCTCGGACAATTGCTCGTGGCCGCCTGGCAAAGCCGCACAATGCCGGAACTCATCGCGTCGCTACCGATCGCCGGCATCGACGGCACCGCCAGCAAGCGCCTGGTGGGCAGCCCGGCGCAGGGCTCGGCCCACGTCAAGACCGGCACGCTGGACGGAGTACGCAGTCTGGCCGGCTACGTGCTGGCCCGCAACGGACACCGCTACGCCGTGGTACTGCTGATCAACCATCCCAACGCCAGCGCCGGCCGCGACAGCCAGGACGCGATATTGGAATGGGTGGCAAACCGCTGAGAATCCGGGATCACGTCAATCAACCCTTGTAGGCGTGCTCGCGGAGCGCCTCGAGGGGAATCACGTCGAGGGCGGCAATGTGGGTCGCGGCCAGGACCACTGGGGGCGCATAGCCGGCCTCCCAAGCCTCCCGCCAGCGTACCGCACACAGACACCAGCGATCGCCCGGCTTGAGGCCGGAGAAGCGAAACTCGGGGCGCGGCGTGTTCAAGTCGTTGCCGCGCATTGCACTGAAACGCAGGAACTCGGCCGACACCCTTACGCAGACGTGATGGCGACCGAGATCATCTGGACTGGCATCGCAACAGCCGGTACGCTCCCAGCCGGTCAGCGGATCGTAGCTGCAGGCCAGCAGCGGCCCACCCAGCACGTTCAGGGCATTGCTGACAGGAAGATCTTCAGTGCTCAATCGGGATACCCCTGGGGATTGGAACTCTGCCAGCGCCAGGCGTCGGCACACATCTGCTCGATGCCACGGGCCGCCCGCCAGCCAAGTTCGCGCTCGGCAAGACCGGGTTCCGCATAGCACTTGGCCACATCGCCGGGGCGCCGCGCAGCGATCTCGTAAGCGATCTTGCGACCACTGGCATCTTCAAAAGCCTTCACGACCTCCAGCACGCTGTAGCCGCGCCCCGTCCCCAAATTGACCGTCAGGACGCCCGGACGTTCCGTCAGGCGCCGTACCGCCGCCACGTGGCCGACTGCCAGATCCACGACATGGATGTAGTCCCGCACGCCGGTTCCGTCCGGGGTCGGATAGTCGCCACCGAAAACCCGCAGTTGCGGCAAACGTCCCACAGCCACCTGGCTGACGTAGGGCATCAGATTGTTGGGCAAGCCGTTCGGATCTTCGCCGATGCGGCCGGATGGATGAGCGCCGACCGGATTGAAATAGCGCAACAAGGCCACCCGCCATTCGGGATCCGCCGCCGCCAGATCGGACAGCACGAACTCCATCATCCACTTGGTGCGGCCATAGGGATTGGTCGGACCGGTGGGGAAATCCTCGCGGATCGGCACGCTGGCCGGGTCGCCATAGACCGTTGCAGACGAGCTGAAGACCAGGGACTTGACGCCTGCCTCGGCCATCACTTCGGCCAGCGCCACCGTCCCGGCGATATTGTTCTCGTAGTACAGCAGCGGCTTGGCCACCGACTCACCGACCGCCTTGAGGGCCGCAAAGTGGATTACCGAATCGATGGCGTGGGCACGGAAGACCTCGCGCATCGCCGCCTTGTCGCGGACATCCACATGATGCACGGCAACCAACGCACGCCCGGCAATCTCTTCAACGCGGCGCAGAGCCTCCGGCTTGCTGTTGCAGAAATTGTCCACGACGACGACATCGTAGCCGGCGGCCAACAATTCGACGCAGGTATGGGACCCGATGTAACCGGCTCCGCCGGTGACGAGGATAGTGGGCATGCAGATTTCCGGGTGGCAGATAATGCCAGGATGATACCGCGAGACACGCCCTCACCGGCACCGCCAGGTCTCAGATCGCGCCCTGCTCCCTCAAGACGGCAATGGCCTCATCCACGTAACCCAAGCCGCGCAGGATCTCATCGGTGTGTTCGCCAAGGCCGGGCCCCAGCCATTCCGTCGAGCCGGGTGTAACAGTCAGGCGCGGCACGACCCCCGGGATGCGCATCGGCGTACCGTCGGGGAGATGCACCGATTCGAACATGCTGCGGGCGATGAACTGCGGATCACGGAACATGTCCGCCACCGAGAACACCGAACTGGCCGGCACCTCCGCGGCCTCCATCGCCGCCAGCACGACGTCGCCATCGCGCTCCGCCACCCACGCATCGATCACCGCGTAGATCTCGGCTGCACGACGGTCGCGGCCGGCGTTGTCGGCGAGGTCCGGCGCTTCCGCCAGATCCTGCCGGCCGATCGCCGACATCAAACGCTTGAAGATCGCATCGCCGTTGCCGCCGATGATGATGTGGCGTCCGTCTCGCGTGGTATGAGTATTTGACGGCGTGATGCCCGGCATAATGTTGCCGGTGCGCTCACGCACGAAACCCGCCACGTCGAACTCCGGCACCATGCTCTCCATCATCGCGAACACAGCTTCGTAGAGCGCCACATCGACCACCTGGCCGGCGCCACCATTCACCTCCCGATGGCGCAGCGCCATCAACGCGCCGATGGCCGCCCACAGGGCCGCGATGGAATCGCCGATGGAGATGCCGGTACGCACCGGCGGACGATCCGGAAAGCCGCTGATGTAACGCAGCCCGCCCATCGACTCACCGATCGCTCCGAAGCCCGGGCGATCCTTGTACGGCCCGGTCTGGCCGAAACCCGACAGGCGCACCATCACCAGGCCGGGGTTGGCCGCCGACAGCACGTCCCAGCCAAGGCCCAGCTTTTCCAGCACCCCGGGACGGAAATTCTCGACGACGATGTCCGCCTCCGCCGCCAGCCGGCGCACGATGGCCAGACCTTCCGGATGCTTCAGGTTCGCAGTCAGCGACTTCTTGTTGCGGGCCTGCACCGACCACCACAGGGATGTGCCCTCATGGAGCTTGCGCCACTTGCGCAGCGGGTCTCCACCGTCCGGCGCTTCGACCTTGACGACCTCAGCGCCGAATTCGGCAAGGATGCGGGTACAGAATGGCCCGGCGATCAGGGTGCCGAGCTCCAGCACCTTGACCCCGGCAAGGGGTTTGACTTCCTGGCTCATGGACAGCCTCGCGGCGAAAGACGGAGAAAGGCTAAAGCGAGCGACGCTCGACCAGCGCCTGGGCGATAGTGCCGGTATCCGTGTGCTCCAGCTCGCCGCCGACCGGGATGCCGCGTGCGATGCGGCTGACCTTGATGCCTCGGCTGCGCAGGAGTTCGGAGATCATATGGGCGGTCGCCTCGCCCTCGTTGGTGAAGTTGGTGGCGAGGATCACTTCCTGCACCACACCGTCGCAGGCGCGATGCAGGAACTTCTCGAGCCCCAGCTCACGTGGCCCGATGCCGTCGAGGGGCGACAGGCGCCCCATCAGCACGTAATACAGGCCGTGGTAGCTATGCGTCTGCTCCAGCATGGCCAGATCGGCCGGCATCTCGACTACACACAACTGGGTCGCATCCCTTTGGGGATTGGCGCAGCGGCTGCAAACCTCTTCTTCGCAGAAGGTGTTGCAGCGGGAGCAATGGCGCAGCACTTCGAGCGCGTGCCCGAGGGCTGTCGCCAATCGCGCCGCGCCGCGCTGATCCCGCTGCAGCAGATGGAAGGCCATCCGCTGGGCCGATTTCGGCCCCACGCCCGGCAGGCAGCGCAGGGCCTCGATCAGGACGTCGAGAGTGGACGGCGAACTCATCGAGCAGCCTGCCGACGGGAGCGCGTCATGCGCCGTTCAGAACGGCAGCTTGAAGCCGGGGGGCAGGTTCAGCCCGGCAGTGAAGCCGGACATCTTCTCCTGGGTTGTCGTCTCGACCCGGCGCACGGCGTCATTCACCGCCGCGGCGATCAGGTCTTCCAGCATTTCCTTGTCGTCCAGCACGGACGGGTCGATGCTGACGCGACGCACGTCGTACTTGCAGGTCATCGTGACCTTGACCATGCCGGCGCCGGACTGGCCTTCAACCTCGATGCCGCCGAGGCTGTCCTGCATCTTCTTCATGTTGTCCTGCATTTGCTGGGCCTGCTTCATCAGGCCGGCGATGCCGCCTTTCATCATGGTGATGTACTCCAGATAGGTTCAAAGGGGTTTGACCGAGGCTTCTTCAAGCCTCGCATCGAAACGTTGGATAAGTTCGCGGACGAAGGGGTCCTGCTCGAGGGATGCGACCGCCGCAGCATGCCGTTCAGCCTTTTCGGCCTGGTTACGCTGGGCTGGCGTTTCGGTGGCGATGGTACCGACCTCGATACCGACACGGATCGGCCTGCCGAGATGCGCGCTCAACGCCTCCTGCAGGCGCTCCGCGCCACTTCGGTTGATCTGCAGCAGGTGCTGGTGGGACTCGGAAAGGCGCAGCCTGAGGCTGTCGCCCTCGACGCCCAGCAATTCGCAGTTCTGGGCCAACTGCAGATTTAGCGCGCCCAGCCCCAGCTGGTTCAGTAATCCATGCCAGTCGTCACCGGACGCCGGCAGAGCGCCGGGCATGCCAGCAGATTCGCTTGCCCTGATCGGCACCGGCTCGACAGGAGGGACCGGCTTGACCCGCTCAACCTGAGCCGAGCGCGGCTCGGAATGGCGGACGGGAGAAAGCTCATCGGCCTCGGGTGGCAGATCCTCCCACGGCGGAACGCTGCTGCCGTAATCCGATGACGCCTCCCGCGGCGTCGCGACTGCAGGTTCTGCACGTGGCGGCTCCACTGGCGGTGGAGTCTCGACGGGTTTCGGCGGAGTGCGCACCTCATCGAGGCGGCCTCCTGACGGCTCCGGCATGGTCACAGGAGGCCGAGCAGTTTGAACGGGCACAACAGCCGGCGCAGGCGCGATACCGGCAACGGCACGCGGCACGGCAGGGCGCTGTGCGGCCTCCGGCAACGGCCGGCCCTGCCCTGCTCCGCCACCGCCGGCCAGTACGCCACCGAGCGCTGCCGGCTGCTCCGGCCGGAATGCGAACAGGCGCAGCAGCGTCATCGAGAAACCGGTGACATCGTCCGGCGCCAGCGGCAATTCGTCCCGCCCGTGCACCGCGATCTGGTAAGCCAGCTGCAGGAATTCCGCGTCGAAGGCTTCGATGTAGGGCGCCAGCCGGCTGGCTTCACTCTCGTCGGCCAGCGCTGCCGGTGCCATCTGGCCCAGCGCGATGCGGTGAATGAGGCCGGCCAGCGACTGCAGCGCAGACTCGAAGGACAGACTGCGTGCCTCCATGACCTCGACGGTCGCCATCAGCGCCTGCACGTCGTTGCTGCGCAACGCATCAAGGACGGCATACAGGTGATCGTCACCCACTGTACCGAGCATGTCCTGCACAGCCAGCTCTTCCACCTTGCCGGCACCGTGGGCGATGGCTTGGTCGAGCAAGGACAGGGAGTCCCGCATCGAGCCGTTGGCTGCCTTTGCGATGTGGCGCAGCGCGCCCAGCTCGAAAGGTACGCCCTCGGCCTCCAGCAAGCGCGTCAGGTGGCCAATGATGTGCCCAGGCGGCATCTGCTTGAGATTGAATTGCAGGCAGCGGGACAGCACGGTGACCGGGATCTTCTGTGGATCGGTGGTCGCGATGATGAACTTGACGTGCTCGGGCGGCTCCTCCAGGGTCTTCAGCATTGCATTGAAGGCATGCCCGGTGAGCATGTGCACTTCGTCGATCATGTAGACCTTGTAGCGCCCCTGAACCGGCGCATAGACCGCCTGCTCGAGCAGCGCCGCCATGTCGTCCACCCCACGGTTGGACGCCGCATCCATTTCCACGTAGTCGGGGAAGCGGTCCGCGTCGATGGCTGTGCAGGCCGAACACTGGTTGCACGGCGTCGCCGTCACACCCGTCTCGCAGTTGAGCGCTTTGGCCAGGATCCGCGAGATGGTCGTCTTGCCGACCCCCCGCGTACCGGTGAACAAATAGGCGTGATGCAGGCGTCCCGTGGACAGCGCATGGGTCAGCGCACGCACGACATGCTCCTGCCCGACGAGCGTCTCGAAACTGCGCGGGCGCCACTTGCGGGCAAGTACTTGGTAAGCCATGGCGGGATTCTAGCAGGCCGCCCGTCGGTCAGTCCGACGGATACGGGTAAGGGGATGCAGAAACACAAAAACAAAAAGGGCGTCCTCTATTGGGACGCCCTTTTCTGAATTCGGGGTGGCGAGCCTGACCCCCGGCACTTGCAGGGAACGGCTGTGGCTGCTGCCTTCCGGCCCTGACCAGGTTCACCGCGCTGCAATGCGGGGAGACCCGCCACGACGCATTCTAACAGTTTGCTCCCGCCGCGCCTAATCCTTTCGGAAATTCAGAGGCAGGCGGATATCGACCACCAGCCCGCCGCCGTCCCGGTTGCGGGCACAGATCTCTCCGCCATGAGCCGTCACCGCCCGCCGGGCGATGGCCAGACCGAGCCCGAAGCCACCTGCGGAGCTCCCGTTCACAGCCCGGTAAAAGGGCTCGAAGATCGCCTCCAGATCACTGTCCGGCACCCCCGGCCCTCGATCGGCGACCCGCAGTACGAACTGCCCCTGCTCCACCCAGGCCTCGACATCCACGCCGCTGCCTTCAGCCGTGTATTTCACTGCGTTGCGGATCACGTTCTCGAAGGCACGCTGGATCAATTCGCCGCGGACCCGCAGTTCCGCCTCACCCCGCCCGACAAAACGCAGTTCGCGGCCTTTCGACTGGGCTTCAAAACGGGCGTCATCGGCTATCACCGCGGCGAAGTCCACCAACTCAAGCGCATCTTCCCTGCTGTCGCGGGTGCCCGCATCCAGCCGCGCGATGGTCAGCAACTGACCGACCATTTCGTCAAGCCGCACAGCCTCGCGTTCGATACGGTCCAGCGTCACATCGAGCTTGGCGGGGTCCTGTCGCGCCAGCCCGATGGCCACCTGCAAGCGCGCCAGCGGCGAGCGCAGCTCATGAGAGACATCGTGCAGCAGACGGCGCTGGGCGCCGATCAGGGATTGCAGCTGCTGCGCCATACGATCGAAGTCCTGGCCGAGGTCGGCAATCTCGTCACGCCGCGCACCCATCAGTGGCTTGACACGGGTCTCCAGCCGGCCTTCGGCAATGGCCCCCAGCGCCCAGCTCAGGTTTCTGATCGGCTTGGACAGATACCAGGCCAGCAGCGCACTGAACGCCACACTGGTCAACAGGCCGACTCCCACCGGCATCCACAGACTCGGCTCGGCCGGCCGACCGAAGCCTGGACGAAATTCCCGCGGTGGCTCACCCGGCGGTCCTGCAAGACGAGACAGGGGAGGAAGCGGAGGACGCAACTCCGGCCCGCCCGCCGGCACGAACAGCAACCAGCTGCCACCGCCGGCCGGCAACTCGACCAGACGTGCGGCCCGATGCACCTCGCCCAGCGCAGCCTGCTGCCTGGCGGCGGCCACCGACTCGGGGGTCGTCGTCCGTCCGAGCAGGTCATCGCCCTTCGCATCCACCACCAGCAGCTGCGGCCAGTGCTCGCGCGACAGCTCGGTCAGCATGGACCGCAAGGCAGCCGGCCCGCCGTGGCGCAATACGGACTCTGCCACGGCCACCGCCGTCGTCGCCCTCCCGCCCCCCGCGACGAAGGGATCCCGCTCCCGCCGGAGACGCTCGATCTCGCTCTGATGGTGAAACCACACGGCGGTCCCGACACCAGCTCCGGCCAGCAGCAGCGCCAGCCAGAACGCGAAGAAGAACTTCCAGAACAACCGGCCCAGTCTCATTCGCGCACCAGCTGATAACCCAGGCCCCGCACCGTCTCGATCCACGACCGTCCATCAGGGCGCGTGCCCAGCTTGTGGCGGATGCTGGAAAGGTGCACGTCGATGCTACGGTCGAAGCGGGCCAGCGGTCGGCCCAGCCCCTGCTCGGACAGCTCCGCCTTGCTCACCACACGACCGGCGTTGCGGGCGAGCACCTCCAGCAGGTTGTATTCGGTGCTGGTCAGCTCCAGCGGCGCACCCTGCCACTGAGCACGGCGCATCTGCGGCCACATGCACAGCGCGCCGGCGAGCAGTGGCCCACCATTGGCGGTCTCGGTGGACGCCGCCGCCTGGGTCCGCCGCAGGATTGCCCGCAGGCGCGCGACGAGTTCCCTCGGTGTGCACGGCTTTGGCACGTAATCGTCGGCCCCCAGCTCCAGCCCGACGATGCGGTCCACATCGTCGCCCTTGGCGGTCAGCATCAGCACGGGGACCTTGCTCTGGGCCCGGATTCGGCGCAGTGCCTCGATTCCGCCCACCCGCGGCATCATCACGTCAAGAACAATAATGTCATATCCACCAGCCAGAGCCGCAGCGACACCGGCCTCCCCGTCATGCACGCAATCCGCGGCAAATCCTTCCTGCGCGATGTACTCGCTCAACATGGAAGACAGCTCCACGTCGTCGTCCACCAGCAAAACCTTGCTCATTTCGTACCCACCCTCATGACCTCAGCGGAAATGATACGTGCGGACGAAGCCGGGGCCACGCGCGACGGCAGGGGTTTTTACCCGCATTTACATCCCTTTACACGTCGCAAACCGGGATTAACAGCCCACTCCGTGAAGATTTCACTTATCACCAGCAGGATTTCCATCTTTGTCATGAAGAAGCGCTTTCGCCTGACGAACCTCGCCATCGCCCTGCTTTTCGGCGCAAGCGCCAGTGCGGCGCAGTTGCCGGATCTGGGCGAAGCATCGGCGGCCATCGTCAGCCCGCAGATGGAACAGACCCTCGGCGCCCAGAGCATGCAGAGTCTGCATGCCAGCGGTGCCTGGCTCGACGACCCGGAAGTCAATGCCTATCTGGAAAACCTGGGGCGGCGCCTGCTGCAGGGCGATCCCGAGACTGCCCGCGAACCCTTCGAGTTCTTCGCCGTCGCATCCAACGAACTCAACGCCTTCGCCCTGCCCGGCGGACATGTGGGCGTCAATACCGCCCTGATCCTCGCCACGCAAAGCGAAAGCGAGCTGGCCTCGGTAATGGCCCACGAAATCAGCCATGTCTCCCAGCACCACATCGCGCGCCAGATCGCCGGCCAGGCGGGCAACCAGGCCCTGTCCATCGCAGCGATGCTCGGCGCCCTCATCGCGGCGGGCACCGGCAACGGCCAGGCCGCAATGGCAGCAATGACGGGAGTCGGTGCGGCCCAGATACAGAGCCAGATCAATTACACGCGCGAGCATGAACAGGAAGCCGACCGCATCGGCTTTCAACTGCTGACGAACGCTGGCTTCGACCCGCGCGCCATGGCCAGCTTTTTCGAGCGCCTCCAGCAGGCTACCCGCCTGGCCGACTCCGCCAGCGTCCCCTCCTACCTGCGGACCCACCCACTAACCCACGAACGTATTGCCGAGGCACAGGACCGGGCATTCGCCAGCACCTACAAGCAGGTGCCGGACAGCCAGGAATACAACCTTGTCCGCGCCCTGCTGCGCAGCTATGAAGGCCAGCCGCGGGACGCCGTGGCCCGTTTCACCACTGACCTGCAGGAAGGCCGCTACCGGGATCACAACGCCCTCCGCTACGGCCTAGCCGCTGCCTATCTGCGCGCGCAGGATTTCACCGCCGCCCAGCAGGAGCTCGCCGGGCTGGAACGGGACAGGGTCCATCACCCGATGATCGAGGCGCTCGCCGGCCAAGTGCTCACCCAGTCTGGACAAGACGGCGTTGCCCGACTGCGCTACGAAGCCGCGCTGAAACGCTATCCCGGCCATCTGCAACTGGTCTACGACTACCCCCGTCTGCTGATCAAGACCCGTGACTTCGGAGCTGCGCTCCAGTTTGCCGAGGCGCATCTCGTACAGCGCCCGCAGGACCCCGATCTACACCAGATCGCAGCGGAAGCTGCCGCGGCCCAGGGCCTCAACCAGAAGTCGCATCTCCACCAAGGGGAGTACTACTCCGTCATCGGCAACACCCGCAGCGCCCTCGAACAGTTCGAACTGGCATTGAAGAGCGCGGATGGCGACCAGCGCGACCAGCTCATCGTGGAAAGCCGGCTCGACGCGCTCCGTGCCAGGCAGAAGGAAGAGCAGCAAACCAGGGGGATGGCCGCCAAACACGCGGAAAAATTCTCTTTACCGGCATTTACAGGCAGATGACTGCCCTTTACCCGGTTCGCCGCGAGAATTTCAGTCATCAGGTTGATCCCCCTGATGTACCCCATCAACGTTTGGAGACTGCAATGAAACTGCCTCGAAATCTTCTTTCCGCCCTGCTGGTGAGCATCGGCATCGCCGCCCTTCCCTTCGCCGTCCAGGCAGGTGGGGCCGGCGGACACTGCAATGGACCAGCTCAACATGGGTTTGGGCCAGGGATGGAGTTCGGCATGCACGGCGACGGCATTCCCCCGCTCCCATTCCTGCGCGACCTGAACCTGACCGAAGGCCAGCGGGACCAGATCTTCAAGATCTTCCACGAACAGGCCCCAGCGGTCCGGGAGAAGGCCAAGGAGATCCGCAAGAGCCATGAGGAGCTCCGCGCGCTCACCTTCTCGGCCCAGTACGACGAAGCCAAGGTCAAGGCACTTGCCGAGCAAGGCGCCAAGGCCGCAGCCGAAATGGCCGAACTCCGCGCAGCGAATCTGAACAAGGTCTATCAGATTCTGACCCCGGAACAGCGCAAGAAGGCGGATGAGCGCAAGGCCGAATTCGAAGCCCGCGGCTTCCGTCATCCGCAGCTCCCGCCCCCCGCGGACGGCCGCGCTCCGGCACGGCGTGGCTGAGCGATCCGTTCCCGCACACGTGCCCCGGGTCCGGCAGGCTTTTCGTCCATGAACCAACCAGATCGCCGGAGTGCGATCTGGTTGGCACCTTTTCAGTGGCCACCCGGCCCGATGCTGAAACCCACTTTTTTCAACTCATAAGGAATGCACCCGATGCGCGACCTCGATCCAATTGACCGAAACATCCTCGACCACCTGCAACAGGACGGTCGCATCACCATGACCGATCTGGCCACGCGCATCGGTCTGTCGGCCACGCCCTGTACCGAACGGGTCCGCCGGCTGGAGCGTGAAGGCTTCATCACCGGCTATCATGCCCACCTGAACCCCCATGCGCTGGGCCTGAAACTGCTTGTCTTTGTCGAAATCCGCCTCAGCGCGAAATGCGAGGAGATTTTCGACAAGGTCAAACAAGAACTGCTGAAGATTCCGTCGGTAATGGAGTGCCACATGGTCTCCGGAGACTTCGATTATCTCGTCAAGGCCCGGCTCGCCGAAATGCACGACTACCGCAAGCTGTTGAGCAGCATCCTCCACCAACTGCCGCCCCACGCAGACTCCCGCAGCTATGTGGTGATGGAGGAACTGAAGGAAAGCCTTTACGTGGCCCCCTGACGGTCAGGCCACACCAGGAAAGCTGCGCGTAGACGAGGGCCGCCGTCAATCCGCTGCCGGAGCAGCCACGCCCTCCAACCCCAACAACTCTTCCATCCGGTACAGGACGGCCTCATCCTTCACCACGCTGCGCAGCCATTCATGCAGAGGCATGCGCCCCCATCGGACAGCCTTGTCGGCCAAGTAGGCCACCGGACTGTGGGGCTCGGTCTGCCGGAAATACGTAGCGATCAGTTCGAGCTGATGAATGGCCTGGAGACGCGAATGGATAGTCTGCACGTGGAACTCCACTCCGGCCCCACCGCCAGGACTCCATTGCTGAACGGGGACATGAAGGGAGCCAGGCTTGGCTCCGGCCGGCTCTTCCACTGCACCGCTTTCTCCGCCTGCTCCCAGATATGGCCTGATACTTCTAGAAAGATCATCCAGGACATCGAGGCTGACACCGAATGACGGGCCGGACTCGCCCATCCGGGCATCGAGAAAGGTACGCAGCCCCTGCATGCAGGCCGTGAGGCGCTCGATCTCGCCGAGATTATCGACGAGATGCTGCCTCGGCGTGTCACGCATAGCAGCATCGAGGGTAGCCAGCACATCGCCGGAGCGCCCTCCGTCGGACTCACGTCCCGACTGTTGCGCATCCGCAGCACGACTCCGCGCCCGCTCCCGGCCCAGCAGGCTGAAGACTCCCTTCGGTGAGTATGACAAGGGAAGCTCCCGCAGCAACCGCGTCGTCTGCGCCAGCCACCAGCTGAACACACCGGCCCGCGACTCCTGATTTCCATCCTCCTCCTGCAGAGGATGCAGCGCGTCCCAGAAGTGCTCGCACAGACCGAGCAGAAGCTCGTAGCCGTCGGCCAGGCCAGCCAAGCCGTCACGCTTGCAGCGGGCTTCGGCAAACCAAGCGGCAACGCGCAGATCCTTGGTTCGGTGAGCCAGCAGCTCCGAACTCAGGCGTATGACAGCGGCCCAATCCGCCTCTTTGAGCTCCACCACCCATTCACCCTGGGCGAGAGTCGGATCGTCGAAACGCCGCGCCTCCTGGAGCGCATCGAACTCCGCAGAGAAGGACAAGTCTTCGCCACATGGGCCATCGGGGTCGTCAAGCGGGTACAGCAGTTCGGCAAGATTCATCAAGGCCTCCGTCAAGGGATCGGGGAAGGCCCAGATAATGCACAACAAATATTCTTACGTCATCACCAAAATCAAACTCGACCGCTTGAGCACTCGTGCTAGGCAGACTCGATGCCCAACGCGCAACGGCAGTGAGCATGGTACGACCCAAACAGAAAGGGGCGCCATATACGCCCCTTTGCTTGTCATTCAGCTGCAGCCTCTACACGCCCCTTGCTGACGAAGCGCGCCAGGAATATACCGAGCTCGTACAGCAGGCACATCGGGATGGCGAGCATGAGTTGGGAAACGACATCCGGCGGCGTAACGACGGCGGCAACGATGAAGGCCCCCACGATCACGTAGGGGCGCGCCTCCTTGAGCTTGGCCACATCCACCACGCCCATCTTGGTCAGGATGATGACAAAGATGGGCACCTCGAAAGTGATGCCGAAGGCCAGAAACATGGACATCACAAAGGAAAGGTACTGCTCTATGTCCGGCGCCGGCGTGATGCTCTTCGGCGCAAAGGTGGCGATGAACTTGAAGACGGTGCCGAAGACGAAGAAGTAACAGAACGCCATCCCCGCCACGAAGAGCACCGTACTGCCAATCACCAGCGGCAGGGCCAGACGCTTCTCATGGGCATACAACCCCGGCGCTATGAAAGCCCAGGCCTGATAGAGCAGGAAGGGCAAGGCAATGACGAAGGCCACCATGAGAGTGACCTTCATCGGGACGAAGAACGGTGTGACGACGCCAGTGGCGATCATGCGGGTGCCTTCGGGCAGGGCCTGCATCATCGGATGGGCGAGAACGTCGTAGATATCTCCGGCCCAGGGCATCAGGCAGGCGAAGACGACCACCAGCGCAACCACGCAGCGCAGCAGGCGGTCGCGCAGTTCGATGAGGTGGGAGATGAAACTGTCTTCCTGAACGCTCATGTTGTCTTGGAACTCTTGGATGCAGGTTCAGGACGGTCGATTTCGAGGGCCAATTGGCGCTCGTCCAGTTCGGGATCGGGCATCACCATCGTATCGGGCATGGTATCTGCATCCAACGGCCTCGTGACAGACACAGCCGGCTCTCCGACGGGATCAGCCGAAGCCTTGAAGCTGCTCTCCAGATCGGCAACAGCCGACGAGGCGGACCGCAGGGACGATGCAACGCCGCTTTCGATTCCGGCGACCTCGCTCCGGACCGTGGATTCGAATTCCATCGCCGACTTGCGGGCTTCTTCCTGCAGGCGCTTGAGTTCGTCGAGCTGCATCTCGCGGTTGATGTCCGATTTGACGTCGGCCACATAGCGCTGCAGACGCCCGAGGAGGTGTCCGGTCGTTCGCGCCACCTTGGGCAGACGCTCGGGCCCGAGTACCAACAGGGCTACGATACCGATGACTACGAGTTCAGAAAAACCGATGTCGAACATTCCATCCGCCTAAGGAGAGTGAGCGCTGATCGCGGGCGCAAGGCGCCAGAAACGAAAAAAGGGGCGTGATGCGCCCCTCCTCCGCGACTGACGCGGGAACGGGATCAGGACTTGTTCTTTTCCCGCGCTTCCGCGTCGATGGTTTGACCGCCGCCAGAGGCGATCTTCTGGTTCGCGTCGCCGGCACCCTGGTCGGCATCACGCATGCCTTCCTTGAAGCCTTTGACCGCCCCACCGAGATCCTGCCCGATGTTGCGCAGCTTCTTGGTGCCGAACACGAGCATCACGATCACCAGAACGATCAGCCAGTGCCAAATGCTGAATGAACCCATTCAAAAATCTCCTTGAAACTACCGTTTAAGCATCGGCCCGACCGGCTCTTGCCCACCAACGATGTGCATGTGCACATGCATGACTTCCTGCCCGCCGACGCGACCGGTATTGATGATGGACCGGAAGCCGTCGGGACTTCCTTGATCGGCGGCAATCTGATTGGCCAGGACGAGCATCTTGCCGAAAACGGGGATGTCTTCCGGCGTGGCGTGTGCCAACGACGTGACATGCTTCTTCGGGATGACCAGCACGTGGACCGGACGCTGAGGCTGAATGTCCTTGAAAGCCAGCACCTCGTCGTCTTCGTAGACCTTTGCCGCAGGAATTTCGCCCCGGACGATACGGCAGAACAGACAGTCTTGCATCGCGAAAATTCCCTTACTTGGCGCTGCGGGCCTTCTTCTCGTCGATACCCGACACGCCTTCGCGGCGGCGGAACTCTGCGAGCACGTCGTCCACCGACAGCCCATAGTGGGCCAGCAGGACCATGGTGTGGAACCACAGGTCGGTGACTTCCCACACCACGTGCAGCAAATCCTTGTCCTTGGCCGCCATGATGGTCTCGGCAGCTTCCTCGGCAACCTTCTTGCAGATGGCGTCGGTGCCCTTGTGGAACAGGCTGGAAACATAAGAGGAATCGGGGCTGGCTTCCTTGCGCTCCGCAAGGGTTTGCGCCACCCGGTGCAGCACTTCGATGTCGATCATTTGTATATGTCCTTCGGGTCTTTGAGAACCGGTTCGACAGCCTCCCAGCGGCCGTCAGCGAAGTATTTCTGGAAGAAGCAGCTGCGCCGCCCGGTGTGACAGGCAATACCACCGACCTGCTCGATCTTCAGGAGCACCACGTCGTTGTCACAATCGACGCGGATCTCACGGATCTTCTGCGTGTGGCCGGACTCCTCGCCCTTGTGCCAGAGACGCCCGCGGGAGCGCGAGAAATACACGGCTTCGCCGAGTTCCGCGGTCTTGGCCAATGCCTCACGGTTCATCCACGCGAACATCAGCACATCACCGGTTTCGGCGTCCTGGGCGATGGCCGGGATAAGCCCGTCCTTGTCCCAAGCCAGTTCGTCCAGCCAGGCAGAATTGCTCACAGGCGCACCTCGATACCGCGGGCACGCATCAATTCCTTGGCCTCCCGCACGGTGTGATCACCGAAATGGAAGATGCTGGCAGCCAGTACAGCGTCCGCCCGCCCCTTGGTCACACCATCAGCCAGATGGTCGAGACTGCCGACACCGCCACTGGCGATGACCGGAATGGACACTGCATCGGACACCGCGCGGGTCAGCTCCAGGTCAAAACCGTTCTTGGTGCCGTCCCGGTCCATGCTGGTAAGCAGGATCTCGCCGGCACCGAGGGACTCGATGCGTCGCGCCCATTCGATGGCGTCGAGGCCAGTGCGGTTGCGCCCGCCATGGGTGAACACCTCCCACTTGCCCGGTGCCACCTGTTTTGCGTCGATGGCCACCACGATGCACTGGCTACCGACCTTGCCGGACGCATCGGCCACCACCTGCGGGTTATTCACCGCCGCGGTGTTGATGCTGACCTTGTCGGCGCCGGCATTGAGCAGGCGACGTACGTCATCGACGGTCCGCACACCGCCACCGACGGTGAGCGGAATGAAGACTTGCTCGGCAACCTGCTCGACCACGTGCAGGATGATGTTGCGGTCGTCGGAACTCGCGGTGATGTCGAGGAAGGTAATTTCGTCGGCACCCTGCTCGTCATAGCGGCGGGCGACCTCAACCGGGTCGCCGGCATCGCGCAGTTCGACAAAATTGACGCCCTTGACGACGCGACCAGCGCTGACGTCAAGGCACGGAATGATGCGTTTGGCCAGCATGAATCAGTCCGCCGGGCTCAGCTCGTCGGCGCGAGCCTGAGCGGCAGCGAAGTCCAGCGTGCCCTCGTAGATCGCACGGCCGGTGATGGCACCGGTGATGCCTTCGGACTCGACCGCACACAAGGCTTCCACGTCGGCCAGCGCCGCGATGCCGCCGCTGGCGATGACCGGAATGCGCAGAGCCTGGGCCAGCTTGACGGTGGCCTCGATGTTCACGCCGGACAGCATGCCGTCACGGCCGATGTCCGTGTAGATGACGCCTTCGACACCGTAGTCCTCAAACTTCTTGGCGAGGTCCACGACGTCGTGGCCGGTCAGCTTGGACCAACCATCCACGGCCACCTTGCCGTCCTTGGCATCCAGGCCGACGATGATGTGCCCAGGGAAGGCACTGCACGCGTCGTGCAGGAAGCCTGGGTTCTTCACCGCCGCGGTGCCAATGATCACGTAGCTGAGACCGGCATCGAGATAGCGCTCGATGGTGTCCAGGTCGCGGATGCCGCCACCCAACTGGACCGGGATCTCATCGCCGACTTCCTGCAGGATGGATTTGATCGCCGCTTCATTCTTCGGCTTACCGGCAAAGGCGCCGTTGAGGTCCACCAGGTGGAGGCGCCGGGCACCTTGGTCGGCCCAGTGGCGGGCCATCGCACGGGGATCTTCGGAGAAGACCGTGGCAGCGTCCATTTCGCCTTGTTTCAGGCGCACGCAGTGACCGTCCTTGAGGTCAATAGCGGGAATCAGCAGCATAAGAGGAAAGACGGTAAGGAGTTGAAACGGAATGCGGGATGACGAAAAGCCGCGCTTCAGGGATCTCAGGGATTCCAGATAACGAAGTTGGACAGCAGTTGCAGGCCCGCGTGCGCGCTCTTTTCCGGGTGGAATTGAATGGCGAAGATATTAGCCTGCGCTACCGCGCCGGTAAAGGGGATGCCGTAGTCAGTGGTCGCAGCCACGATGGAGGAATCTGCCGGATCGACGTAATAACTGTGAACATAATAGAAACGGGCGCCGTCCTCGATATTGGCCCACAGAGGATGAGCCTGTTTCTGCCACACCTCGTTCCAGCCCATGTGCGGAACCTTCAGGCGCGAACCGTCGGCCGCCACCATTTTGTCGGCGGGGAAACGGCGCACTTCGCCACGGAAAATGCCGAGCCCCGGCACATTGCCTTCCTCGCTGTGCTCAAAGAGCATCTGCTGGCCGATGCAGATCCCCAGGAAGGGCTTGCTACGGGCCGCTTCGAGCACCGCCGGACGCAGGCCGCGGGCATCCAGCTCGCGCATGCAGTCGGGCATCGCGCCCTGCCCCGGGAAAACCACCCGCTCAGCCGACAGCACTTCGGCCGGATCGGCGGTGACGACAACCTCAACCCCGTCGGAGACGTGTTCGATGGCCTTGGCCACCGAACGCAGGTTGCCCATGCCGTAATCGATGATCGCGATCTTGCTCACAGGGCCCCCTTCGTCGACGGCACCACGCCGGCCTGGCGCGGATCAGGCGTAACCGCCATGCGCAGCGCACGGCCGAAAGCCTTGAACACGGTTTCGCACTGATGGTGAGCGTTACGCCCCTTCAGGTTGTCGATATGCAGGCTGACACCAGCATGATTCACAAAGCCCTGGAAGAACTCGTACACCAGCTGGGTGTCCAGCGCACCGATCACGCCGGCAGTGAAGGGCACGTCGAACTCCAGGCCCGGACGGCCGGACAGATCGACGACGACCCGCGACAGGGCTTCATCGAGGGGCACGTAGGCATGACCGTAGCGAGTCAGGCCCTTCTTGTCGCCCAGCGCCTTCGCGAAGGCCTGACCGACGGTGATCCCGACGTCCTCGACGGTGTGATGGCCGTCGATGTGCAGGTCGCCGGTGGCTTCGATATCCAGATCGAAGCAGCCATGACGGGCGATCTGATCGAGCATGTGGTCGAAGAAACCGATACCGGTATTGAGCTGGCTCTTGCCCGAGCCGTCCAGGTCGACCCTGACCCGGATCTGCGTCTCAAGGGTATTGCGGGATATTTCGGCTTGCCGCATTGCGCTTATTTCCAGAAAAACGGTGATGGACTTGGAACGAATGGGGCCATGATAGCATCTAGCGTTTTTACAGTCCCTTGCGGCACTTAGCCGTGCTGCACCGACCTGCCATGAGCCGTTTCTGGAGCCCCGTCGTTCACGGCCTGACCCCTTATGTTCCCGGCGAGCAGCCCAAGCTCGCTAACCTGGTCAAGCTCAACACCAACGAGAACCCGTATCCGCCGAGCCCTCACGTGCTCGACGCCATCCGCGCCGAACTCGGTGATGACGCGGACCGCCTGAAGCTCTACCCGGATCCGACCGGCGCCCAGCTGAAGGCCGCGGTCGCCCGCCATTTCGACGTGGCGCCGGAATGGGTCTTCGTCGGCAACAGCTCGGACGAAGTCCTCGCTCACACCTTCCAGGCATTGCTGAAGCACGACGTGCCGCTGCTGTTCCCTGACATCAGCTACAGCTTCTATCCCGTGTACTGCGGGCTGTATGGTATCGAATTCGAAGCCGTGCCCCTCGACCAGCACTTCGCGATCCGCGTGGACGACTACCTGTCGCGCGGTGCCGACCAGGTCGGCGGCGTGATCTTCCCGAACCCGAACGCCCCCACCGGTCGCCTGCTGGCACTCGACGAGATCGCCCGCCTGGCAGAGGGCCTACCGGACAGTCCGATCGTCATCGACGAGGCTTACGTGGATTTCGGCGGGCTCGACTCGATCCCCACAGCCGTGGCGCTGGTGAAGCGCTACCCCAACGTGCTGGTCACCCAGACCCTGTCCAAGTCGCGCTCCCTCGCCGGCCTGCGTGTCGGCTTCGCCATCGGCCAGCCGGAGCTCATCGAGGCACTAACCCGCGTGAAGGATAGCTTCAACTCCTACCCCCTCGACCGCCTGGCCCTGGTCGGCGCCAGCGCAGCGCTGGATGACGAAGCCTATTTCGAACGGACCCGCCGACAGGTCATCGCCAGCCGCGAAACCCTGTCCCACGATCTTGCATCGCTGGGTTTCGAAGTGTTGCCGTCCGCCGCCAACTTCGTGTTCGCCCGCCATCCAGCCCATGATGCCGCAGCCTTGGCCACCGCGCTACGCGAACGCAGCATCATCGTGCGCCACTTCAAGGCCCCCCGCATCGACCAGTTTCTGCGCATCACCGTAGGCACCGATGCGCAGTGTGGCCTGCTTGTACAAGCACTGAAGGAAATCCTGGCCTGATCTTTCAAGCGTCTGCGCCTACGAAAAAGCCGCACCCTGGGGTGCGGCTTTTTCACTTCCATCCATGGAGTGGAATCACCCCTTCAGACGCATCTCCGCCGAGCGGGCGTGAGCCTGCAGGCCTTCACCATGGGCCAGCACCGAAGCGATCTTGCCGAGAGTCTGGGCACCCTGCTCCGAAATATCGATGAGGCTGGTGCGCTTCTGAAAGTCGTACACCCCCAGCGGACTGGAAAAGCGCGCACTGCGCATCGTCGGCAGTACGTGGTTGGGGCCGGCACAGTAGTCACCGAGGGCCTCGACCGAATAGTGGCCGATGAAGATCGCACCAGCATGGCGAATCTGGTCGATCCACTGGTACGGATCGGCCAGCGACAGTTCCAGGTGCTCCGGCGCGATACGGTTGGCAACCTCACAGGCTTCCGCGAGGTCACGTACCAGCACCAATGCACCGCGATTGGCCAGCGACGTGGCGATGGTGTCGCGGCGCGGCATTTCCGGCAGCAGGCGGGCGATACTCACCTCAACCTGCGCGATGAAGTCTTCGTCGGTACACAGCAGGATGGATTGGGCGAGTTCATCGTGCTCGGCCTGCGCGAACAGATCCATTGCCACCCAGTCCGGATTGCCGGTGCCATCGGAGATGATCAGTACTTCGGAAGGCCCGGCCACCATATCGATGCCAACCGTGCCAAACACACGGCGCTTGGCGCTGGCCACGTAGGCATTGCCCGGTCCGACGATCTTGTCCACCTGCGGGATGGTCTGCGTGCCATAAGCCAGCGCGGCCACAGCCTGGGCGCCGCCGATGGTGAACACGCGGTCCACGCCGGTAATCGCCGCGGCAGCCAGCACCAGTTGACTACGCTCGCCACGGGGCGTCGGTACCACCATGATCAGCTCACCCACGCCGGCGACCTTCGCGGGAATCGCGTTCATCAGCACCGAGCTGGGGTAGGAAGCACGACCACCTGGCACGTAAAGGCCAACACGGTCCAGCGGCGTGACCTTCTGGCCCAGGCGGGTGCCAGCCATCCCGTCCGATTCGTCGTTGTAGCGCCAGGATTCAAGCACCTGACGTTCGTGATAGGTCCGCACACGGCTTGCCGCCGCTTCCAGCGCCTGGCGCTGCTCGGCGCTCAGGCCATCCAATGCAGCCTGGAGTTCGGCCTTCGGCAGCTCAAGCGCCGCCATGTCGTTCACGTCCAGATGATCGAAGCGGCGGGTGTATTCAACGACCGCTGCATCGCCGTTCTTGCGCACGCTGGTCAGGATGTCGCCGACAGCCTGCTCGATGGCCGCGTCGGTGCTGCCTTCGAAGGCCAGCAGCGCATCCAGCGTGGCGATGAAATCGGGTTCGGCGGACGACAGGTGACGGATCTGGGCGCTCATTTCTTGACGGCTCCTGCAAAGGCCTCCAGCACCGGCTGGATCAGCTCGCGCTTGAGCTTGAGCGAGGCCTGATTGACGACGAGGCGGGAGCTGATCGGCATGATGTCCTCCACTTCCACCAGGTTGTTGGCCTTCAGTGTGCTGCCGGTGGACACCAGGTCAACGATCGCATCAGCCAGGCCGACCAGCGGGGCGAGCTCCATGGAACCGTAGAGCTTGATCAGGTCCACGTGCATGCCCTTGGCCGCGAAGTGCGCCTTGGCTGCCTTCACGTACTTGGTGGCGACGCGGATGCGCGCGCCGCGCTTGACGGCAGCGGCGTAGTCGAAATCCTTCGGCACCGCCACGCACAGCCGACATTTGGCGATATTGAGGTCCAGCGGCTGGTACAGACCGGCGCCACCATGCTCCAGCAACACGTCCTTGCCGGCGATGCCCATGTCCGCCGCGCCGTACTGAACGTAGGTCGGCGTATCGGTGGCGCGCACGATGACCAGCCGCACATCAGGCCGGTTGGTGCCGATGATGAGCTTGCGCGATGTCTCCGGGTTGTCGGTCGGCGTGATCCCGGCGGCGGCGAGCAGCGGCAGGGTTTCCTCGAAGATTCGGCCCTTCGAGAGGGCAAGCGTAATGCCGTTCAAGATGATGCTCTGTGTGCGTAAAGCGCGATTCTATCCGATTCGGGGAGCCCGTCGCTCCCGAAGCGGCGGGACGTTTGCGCTGCGTCCCCTTTCTGCTAGCCTTTGGCTCGTGGCTGAACCGCCGTCCGGCGGGGTCGGCCATTTTCTTTTGATCGAACCGAAGGAGTAACCAGTGAAACCCGAAATCATCGTGTCCACCCGCGACCTCGAACGCCTCGAAGCCCTGCTCTCCAAGCCGCCCACCCGCAACCGCAGCGATCTCGACGGTCTGCGCGACGAGCTCGAACGGGCCACTGTACTCGACGACGAAGAGATGCCCGCAGACGTGATCAGCATGAACAGCCGCGCCCGCTTCCGCGAGGAAATGTCCGGACGCGAATACGACCTGACCCTCGCCTGGCCCCACGATGCGGGCAGCGGCGACGGCAAGGTATCGATCTTCTCCCCGGCCGGCAGTGCCCTGCTGGGATTGTCGGTAGGCCAGATCATCGACTGGCACACCCCTGACGGCCACGCCATCCAACTGAAGGTGCTGGCCGTGACGCCGGGCAGCTAGCCCCGCTTCAGCCATGGGCCGCCGAGGCGGCCCACCCGTCATACGCGGCTCAGCGAATCCGCCGGACGCGGGCACCAAGCGCAGACAACTTCTCTTCCAGACGCTCGTAACCACGATCCAGGTGGTAGATGCGATCCACCGTGGTTTCGCCTTCGGCCACCAGCGCCGCGATGATCAGGCTCGCCGACGCACGCAGGTCGGTCGCCATCACCGTCGCCCCCTGCAGACGCTCGACGCCCTTCACGAAGGCCGTGTTGCCGTCAATGCGGAGGTCCGCACCGAGACGCTGCAGCTCGACCGCGTGCATGAAGCGGTTCTCGAAGATCGTTTCGCGAATCACCGCCGTGCCATTGGCCACCGCGTTGATCGCCATGAACTGGGCCTGCATGTCGGTGGGAAAAGCCGGATACGGCGCGGTGCGCAGACTGACCGACGTGAGCCGCTCGGGCGCCTTCAGGCGGATCGCATCGCGCTCGCCGATCACTTCGCAGCCGGCATCCATCAGCTTGTCGACGACCGCGTCCAGATAGCAGGTCGACGTGCCGGTCACGCGGACATCGCCGCCGGTGATCGCCGCCGCGCACAAGTAGGTGCCGGTCTCGATGCGGTCCGGCATGATGCGGTGGGTTGCGCCATGCAGGGCCGGCACGCCCTTGATGCGGATCACGTCGCCGCCGGCGCCGGAGATCTGCGCGCCCATCGACACCAGACAGTTGGCCAGATCGACCACTTCCGGCTCGCGGGCAGCGTTTTCGATGACGGTCTCACCGTCGGCCAGACAGGCCGCCATCATCAGGTTCTCGGTGCCGGTCACGGTGACCATGTCGGTGAACAGGCGGGCGCCCTTCAGCTTGGGCACCTTGGCGTGCACATAGCCATGCTCGACCTTGACCTCGGCGCCCATCGCCTGCAGGCCCTTTATGTGCTGGTCCACCGGGCGCGCACCGATCGCGCAACCGCCGGGCAGGCTCACCTGCGCCTCGCCGAAGCGGGCCACGAGCGGGCCGAGCACCAGGATGGAGGCGCGCATGGTCTTGACCATCTCGTAGGAGGCGACAGGGTTGTTTACCCCGCCGGCGTCCAGCGTGACGGTGTCGCCATCGCGGCTCACCTTGACGCCCATCTGTTCGAGCAGGCGCAGCAGCGTGCCGATGTCGTTGAGACGCGGCACATTGGTGAAGGTCACCGGTTCGCTGGTCAGCAGCGCCGCACACAGGATGGGCAGCGCGGCGTTCTTGGCACCGGAAATGGCGATCTCGCCGGACAGGCGGACGCCGCCTTCGATCAGCAGTTTATCCATGCATCAAAGGGCGATCAGCCCAGTTCCTTCTGCAATTCTGCCCATTGGCCGGGCGTAAAGGTCGACAGCTGGAGGGCGTGGATCTCGTTGCCCATCAGCTTGCCCAAGGTGGCATACACCGCCTGGTGCTGGCGCACCCGCGGCTTGCCTTCGAAAGCCGGGCTGACGACGATGCCCGTGAAATGGGTGCCGTCATCCCCTTCGATCTGCAGGAAATCACATTCGAGACCTGCAGCAATCAGTCGCTCGATTTCACTCGCCGGAAACATAATCAATCACTCCTCAGGCCCGCAGCTTGTAGCCCCTGGCAAGCATTTGCAGGGTGAGCACCGCGAGCACGACAAAACAGACAGTCACGACCCCGAGGCTCACCCACGGCGAGACGTCGGAGACTCCGAAAAAGCCATACCTAAACCCATCAATCATGAAGAAAAACGGGTTGAAATGCGACACCCCCTGCCAGAAACCCGGCAGCGAATGGATCGAATAGAACACGCCGGACAACATCGTCAGCGGCATGATCAGGAAGTTCTGGAAGGCAGCCAACTGGTCGAACTTATCAGCCCAGATCCCCGCGATCACGCCGAGGCTTGCAAGAAACGCGCCTCCAACCAGTGCGAAGACGACGATCCACAGCGGCTCGGCGAAAGGCAGATGTGCAAAGGGCAAGGCCGCCAGCACCACGCCGATCCCGCACAAGCCGCCACGCAACACGGCCGCCAGCACGTAGGCGGAATAAAACTCCCGATAGGAAATTGGCGGCAATAGCACAAACACGATGTTGCCAGTGATCTTGCTCTGGATCAGCGACGACGAGCTATTGGCGAAGGCGTTCTGCAACACCGTCATCATTACCAGGCCCGGCACCAGGAAAGCCGTGTAGTTGACGCCCGGAAAAGGCTGAACGTGATCCTCGAGCACGTGGCCGAAGATCAGTAGATAGAGCACCGCATTGAGCACCGGCGACAGCACCGTCTGGAAACCCACTTTCCAGAAACGCAGGCACTCCTTGTACAACAGGGTCTTGAATCCTTCCATGCTGCCTCAGTTCTGGTTCATCACGCCGACGAAGACCTGTTCCAGGTCCGGCTTGCCGAGGGCCATGTCGACGATCTCGGCACCGGCGGATTTGAGACCGGCAAGCAAATGCCCAACCTCGTCAAAATTATCGAAACCCAGCGTCCACTGCAGATTATCCCGAGACAGCACACAGGCCTCCAGGTCAGGCGGAACGATGACCGCCTTAGCCAGACGCACCTGCAGGGTATGGCTGGCGAAACGCTGCAGCAGGTTGGCCGTTGTGTCCAGCGCAACGATGCGCCCCGCCTTCAGCATGGCGATACGCCCGCACAGGGATTCGGCCTCTTCGAGGTAATGGGTAGTCAGCACGATGGTGTGGCCATCCTGGTTCAACTTGCGGATGAACTGCCACAAGCCATGGCGCAACTCCACGTCCACACCGGCGGTTGGCTCGTCCAGGACGATGACCGGCGGACGATGCACCAGCGCTTGAGCCACCAGCGCCCGGCGCTTCATGCCGCCCGACAACATACGCATGTTGGAACTGGCTTTTTCGGTGAGATCCAGGTGATGCAGGATCTCGTCGATCCAGTCGTCGTTATTGCGGATACCGAAGTAACCCGACTGGATGCGCAGCATCTCGCGCACGTTGAAGAACGGATCGAAGACCAGTTCCTGGGGCACCACGCCGAGGGCCATACGCGCAGCGCGGTAATCGCGGACCACGTCATGCCCCATGACCTCCAGCGTGCCGGAGTCCGGCCGCGCCAGCCCCGCCAGGGATGAAATCAGGGTGGTCTTGCCGGCCCCATTGGGGCCGAGCAAGCCGAAGAACTCGCCCTGGGCCACCTCCAGGTCGACGCCGGCCAAAGCCTGCAGGGAACGGAAACGCTTGGTGACACCGGCAATGCGGATCGCTGGACTCATGGAACGAAGGGCAGGCTCAGCGAGCCAAGGAAAGGATGGAATCGACGTCGTAGAGGGACGCGAGACTGACCAGCGCCACTGGCGCCCGGTCGATGGAGATCCGACACCCGGCGGCCCGGGCGGCGCGCTGCCAACTCAGCAGCAGGGCCAGCGCAGCGGAGTCCACCTGCGTGACGCCCGACAGGTCGACGACCCGGTCGCCACTCGCGATCTGCTCGAGTCCGGCCTCCGCCACCGCCGCAACGGTGGCAATGGTCAGGGGGCCGCTTAGGCTCAGGCGTGCGCCTTCAGCCTGGATCATTTCTTGGCAGCCACCGCGGGGTCGATCTGCTTGTTCTTGTCCTTCAGGGTCTTGATCAGCCCATCGATGCCGCCGGCGCGCACTTCCTGACCGAACTCGTCACGGTAGTTGGTGACGAGGCTCACGCCCGCTACCAGCACGTCGTAGACCTTCCAGCTATCGCCCTGCTTCTCGAGGTTGTAATCGATCTGCACCGGCTTGGCACCCGCCTGGCGCACCTTGGTACGCACGATCACGTCGGTGTCCTCGGGCTTGGCCTTCAACGGTTCGAAATCGATCTGCTGGTCGCGGTACTTGGTCAGCGCGTTGGAGTAGGTACGCACCAGCAGCGTCTTGAACTCCTGGGTCAGCGTGCTCTTCTGGTCGGCAGAAGCCTGCTTCCAGTCCTTGCCGACGGCCAGACGGGTCATGTGGGCAAAGTCGAAGTAAGGCAGCACCTTGGTTTCGACCAGGCTGACAGCCTTGTGGGTGTCGCCGGACTGAATGGCCTTGTCCTGGCGGACGATGGAAATCACGTCATCGCTGACGCTCTTGACCAGCGCATCGGGCGCCACGGTATTGGCTGCAGCGCTGAATTGGATGCCAAGGCCCAGCACCAGCGCGGCAAACAGGGAAGTGAAGCGTTTCATTGGCTTTCTTTCTTGTCGGGGGAGGGAGATTTATCAGCGGCGTCACCGACCGCACTCTTGTCGGTCGCCGCCTTGTCGTTGTCTGAAGAATCGTCGTCGTCCGGATCTTTTTCGCGCGGCGGCTGGCCGTCGAAGATCTGGTTGCGGCGGTATTGAATGTAGAAGCTGCGCATGTAGCCGTACTTGTCCAGCGCGGCCTCCTCAGCCGCCGTATCGGCCCCCAGCAGCGCAGCCCGCTTGCTGACGAAACGCAGGCCGGTCAGGCTGTTGCGGGCGCCGACATCCTCCAGTTGCATGAGCGGATCGAAATGAAAATCGCCGATCAGAGACACGCCATCCCGGACATTGCTCGGCCCCAGGAAGGGCAGCACCAGGTAGGGGCCATCGCCAACCCCCCAGTAACCGAGCGTCTGCCCAAGATCTTCGTCGTGCTTCTCAAGGCCAATCTCGGTTGCGACATCAAAAACGCCCAGCAGGCCGACCGTGGAGTTGAGCAGAAAGCGGCCGCCATCGGAGAGGCCATCGGTGAACTTGCCCTGCAGCAGGTTATTGACGCCGATCCATACATCCGCAATGTTGCCGAAGAAGTTCGCAACGCCGGTTTTCACCGGCAACGGCGCCTGGTCATAGACCTCGGCCACCGGACGCATCACGTACTTGTCAGCCTTTTCATTGAACTGGAAAGTGGCGCGGTTCATCGGCTCGAGGGGATCCTTGGGATGCCCGCCGGGCCCCGCACAGCCCGTCACGGCGAACGTCAGCCCGATGGCCAGCGTGCTCCGTCGCACCAAGGTCGATTCAGGTTTGCTGTTCTTCTTCATTGTCATTCCGGGCCGCGCTCACCGCACGGCACTCTCTGTATTGATCCGCCCCGCATCCTTCCTTACTTCGCGGGCGCCGGCTCTCCTTCAGCTGCCTTGTTGAACATGAACTGACTGATCAGCTTTTCGAGAACAACGGCGGACTGGGTTTTTTTGATGACATCACCGGGCGCAAGGGTCTTCTCCTCGCCGCCGGGGTCGAGACCGAGGTACTGCTCACCGAGCAGACCAGAGGTCAGGATGTTGGCAAACGTGTCTGTCGGGAACTTGTAGCGCCCGTCCACCGAGAAGACAACCTCAGCCTGAAAGTGTTCATTGTCGTAGCGAATTTCAGTCACCCGCCCGACCAGCACGCCAGCGCTCTTCACCGGTGCGCGCACCTTGAGGCCACCGATGTTGTCGAAACGGGCGCTGAGGGTATAGGGCGACCGGATGTCCGACCCCGAAATGCTGGCCACCTTGAGGGCCAGGAACAACAACGCGGCGATACCCATTGCCACGAAAACACCGACCCACAGGTCGAGCGTCGTGCGACTCATCATAGACCTCGGAACATGAAAGACGTCATTACAAAATCGAGCGCCAGAATAGCCAGCGCAGAGCTCACGACGGTACGCGTGATCGCCCGGGACACCCCTTCGGCGGTCGGCACGCAGTCGTAGCCTTCGAACACGGCGATCAACGCGACGGCAACGCCGAACACGGCACTCTTGAACACCCCGTTGAGCACGTCATAGCGGAAATCGACGGCCGCCCGCATCTGCGACCAGAAGGCGCCGTCATCGACACCGATGAACACCACCCCGATCAACCAGCCACCGAAAATCCCCATCGTCGAAAACAGTGCCGCCAGCAGCGGCATGGACACCACACCGCCCCAGAAACGTGGTGCCACCACACGGGCGATCGGATTGACCGCCATCATGTCCATCGCCTTGAGCTGTTCAGTCACCTTCATCAGGCCGATTTCCGCCGTCACCGCCGAGCCAGCCCGGCTGGCGAACAGCAGACCGGCCACCACCGGACCGAGTTCCCGCAGCAAGGACAAAGCCACCATCGTGCCCATCGCCTCACTGGAACCGTAGCGCTGCAGAATCTCGTAGCCTTGCAGCCCCAGGACCAGGCCGACGAACAGCCCGGAGACCAGGATGATCAGCAGCGACAGCACGCCACTGAAGTACAGCTCGCGGATCGTCAGGTGCAGACGCATGAAGGACTGCCCCGAGTAACGCAGGATCAGCACGAAAAAACGGGCGATGAACCCGAGCTGCCACACTCCGCTGATCGCCAGGGAGCCCAGCTTGCGAAACACGTCGCCCATCAACCGGCCCCTCCGACCAGTGCCGTCGCATAATCGCCGGCGGGATAGTGGAAGGGCACGGGACCATCGGCCTCGGCGTGCACGAACTGATGCACGAAGGGGTCGGAGGTGTTGCGGATCTCGTCCGGCGTTCCCTCGGCCACAACCCGCCCTTCGGAAATGAAATAGATGTAGTCCACGATCTGGAGGGACTCCTGGATGTCGTGGGTGACGATCAGCGAACTGGCGCCCAGTGCATTGTTCAGACGGCGGATCAACTGCCCGATCACGCCGAGGGAAATCGGGTCGAGACCGGTGAAGGGCTCGTCATACATAAGCAGCATCGGATCGAGCGCGATCGTCCGGGCCAGTGCTACGCGGCGCGCCATGCCACCTGAAAGCTCTCCTGGCCGCAACTGGGCCGCACCGCGCAGGCCAACGGCATGCAGCTTCATCAGCACCAGATCGTTGATCAGCTCCGGCGGCAGATCGGTATGCTCGCGCAACGGGAAGGCCACGTTGTCGAACACCGTCATGTCGGTGAACAGGGCTCCGAACTGGAACAGCATCCCCATGCGCCGCCGCAAAGCGTACAGATCCTCGCGATCCAGCTTACCGACATCCTGACCGTCGACCAGCACACGGCCACCGACGGCCCGCTCCTGCCCGCCGATCAGGCGCAGCATGGTGGTTTTGCCGCAACCACTGCCTCCCATGATGGCAACCACCTGACCACGCGGAATGGACAGGGAAATGTCGCGCAGGATCATCCGCTCGCCATAGGCGAAGCGCACATTCTCAAGACGGACAAGAGGCTCGGACATAGGAAAATGCTGCGTTGCGGGAGCGCGATTGTAACAGACGCATTTGGCCATGACATGCACCGAACCCAAACATGAAGGGGAAATATCTCGTGACATCAATGTCTTGAGAGCGCTTCAGCGGGCTTCACCGTACCGGTTTATAATGCGCGGTTTCGTTCCATCCGCGACTTTTCCGCCCATGCAGGACAAATACCTTCCCGCCGATATCGAACGCGCCGCCCAGCAGCACTGGGACAGCACCGAAGCCTTCCGCGTCACCGCCGACGCGTCGAAGCCCAAGTACTACTGCCTGTCCATGTTCCCGTATCCGTCGGGCAAGCTGCACATGGGCCACGTGCGCAACTACACGATCGGCGACGTGCTGTCCCGCTTCCACAAGATGAAGGGCTACAACGTCCTGCAGCCGATGGGCTGGGACGCCTTCGGCCTGCCCGCCGAGAACGCCGCGATCAAGAACCAGGTGCCGCCGGCCAAGTGGACCTACGACAACATCGCCTACATGAAGCAGCAGCTCAAGTCGCTGGGTTTCGCCATCGACTGGAGCCGCGAGCTGGCCACCTGCACTCCCGAGTACTACAAGTGGAACCAGTGGCTGTTCCTGCGCATGCTCGAAAAGGGCATTGCCGAGCGAAAGACCCAGGTCGTCAATTGGGACCCGGTTGACCAAACCGTTCTCGCCAATGAGCAGGTCATCGACGGCCGGGGCTGGCGCACCGGCGCCCTCGTCGAGAAGCGCGAGATCCCGGGCTACTACCTGAAGATCACCGACTACGCCGACGAGCTGCTGTCCGACCTGGACACCCTCACCGGCTGGCCCGAGCGCGTCAAGCTGATGCAGGCCAACTGGATCGGCAAGAGCACCGGCGTGCGCTTCGCGTTCAACCACGACATCACCGGCGACGACGGCCAACTCATCAACGATGGCCAGCTGTGGGTCTTCACCACCCGCGCCGACACCATCATGGGCGTCACCTTCTGCGCCGTGGCCGCCGAACACCCGCTGGCCCTGCATGCCGCCAAGGACAACCCGGCGCTGGCCGCCTTCATCGAAAAGTGCAAGCACGGCTCGGTGATGGAAGCCGACATGGCCACGATGGAGAAGGAAGGCCTGCCCACCGGCCTGTTCGTCACCCATCCGCTGACCGGCAAGCAGGTCGAGGTGTGGGTCGGCAACTACGTGCTGATGAGCTACGGCGACGGCGCCGTGATGGGTGTGCCCGCCCATGACGAGCGCGATTTCGCCTTCGCCAAGAAATACAGCCTGCCGATTGAGCAGGTCGTGGCCCTCGGTGACAAGCCCTACTCCACCGACGCCTGGGAAGAGTGGTACGGCAGCAAGGACGGCGCCTGCGTCAATTCCGGCAAGTATGACGGCCTCGGCTATGAAGCCGCCGTCGACGCGATCGCCGCCGACCTGGCTGCCAAGAATATTGGCGAAAAGAAGATCCAGTGGCGCCTGCGCGACTGGGGCGTCTCCCGCCAGCGCTACTGGGGCTGCCCGATCCCCATCATCCACTGCGACGACTGCGGCCCGGTTCCGGTGCCCGACGACCAGTTGCCGGTGGTACTCCCCGAAGACTGCGTGCCGGACGGCTCCGGCAACCCGCTGCACAAGCGCGCCGACTTCCTCGAGACCACCTGCCCGTGCTGCGGCAAGCCGGCCAAGCGCGAGACGGACACCATGGACACCTTCGTGGATTCGTCCTGGTACTACGCCCGCTACGCCACCAAGTTCGGCACAGACAAGATGGTCGATGACGAAACCGGCTACTGGATGACCGTCGACCAGTACATCGGCGGTATCGAACACGCGATCCTGCACCTGCTCTACTCGCGCTTCTGGACCAAGGTGATGCGCGACATCGGCCTGGTCACCTACCGCGAGCCCTTCGCCCACCTGCTGACCCAGGGCATGGTTCTCAACAACGCCTTCTTCCACAAGCCCGAAGGCGGCGGCAAGAACTACTTCTGGGAAAGCGAGATCGACGTCCAGAAAGATGCCAAGGGCCAGATCACCGGCGCAACGCTGAAGAAGGATGGCACCGTGCTCGAGCACGAGCTGACCACCATGTCCAAGTCGAAGAACAACGGCGTGGACCCGCAGGCGCTCATCGAGCAATACGGCGCCGACACCGCACGCTTCTTCATGATGTTCGCCGCACCGCCCGAACAGACCCTCGAATGGTCCGACGCCGGCGTCGAAGGCGCCTACCGCTTCCTGCGCCGGGTGTGGAGCTTCGGTCACCTGCTCGCCAGCGAGATCCGCCCGCAGATCGGCGCCGAGCGCAGCCTGAACGACGCCAAGCTGCCGGAGGCGCTGGCCAGCTTCCGTCGCGAGATCCACCTGCTCCTCAAGCAGGCCAACTACGACCTCGCCAAGCAGCAGTTCAACACCGTGGCCTCCGCCACGATGAAGATGCTCAACGCCCTCGAAAAGGCACCGCGCGAAGGCGCCCTGGCGGCCGAGGTGATCGAGGAGTGCTTCGGCATCCTGCTGCGCGTACTGTCGCCGCTCACCCCGCACATCAGCCACGCCCTCTGGGCCGAGCTCGGCTACGGCGAGGACATCCTCAAGGCTGCCTGGCCGGAACCCCTCGACGCGGCGCTGGTGCAGGACGAGATCGAGCTGATGCTGCAGGTCAATGGCAAGCTGCGCGGTGCACTGCGCGTGCCGGCCGATGCGGCCAAGGACGCGATCGAAGCCGCGGCGCTGGCCAACGAGGCTGCGGTCAAATTCATGGAAGGCAAGCCGGCCAAGAAGGTCGTGGTCGTCCCCGGCCGCCTCGTCAACATCGTCTGCTAAACCGAAGGGGCCCACATCATGCGTACCGTCGCCTGCCTCACCTTCCTCGCCCTTCTCTCAGGCTGCGGTACAGCCACGGAGAGAGCGGTCTACGAAGGCATCCGGCAGGAAAACGCCCGGCAACAAGGCCAGCCGGGCCGCGACACCTCGCCGGATCCGTCGGGCCCCGACTTCGACGCCTACTCCAAGGAACGCCAGCGCCTGCAAAAGGAATCGCGCCCATGAGCCAGACCCCGTCGTCCCCCGCCCGCCGCCGGGCCCTAGCCGCCTTCGGCGCCGTGCCTCTGCTGCTGGCCGGCTGCGGCTTCCAGCTGCGCGGGCCGCGCCCGCTACCCTTCGAGTCGATCTACCTGGGGATGTACCAGTACTCCGACCTGGCCGCAGCCATCCGGCGACAGATCCGCGCCGGCAGTGAAACGCGCATCGTCGATACGCCGGAGGAGGCCCAGGTCCGCCTGGAGGTGCTCGCCGACGCCAAAGAGAAGGCGATCCTGGCCCTCAACGCCCAGGGCCGCGTGCGCGAATACCAACTGCGCCAGCGCTTCTACTTCCGCGTCGTGGACAAGGCCGGCCGCGAGGTCGTCGCTCCGAACGAAATCTACCTGAAACGCGACCTCGCCTTCGACGACTCCCAACTGCTCGCCAAGGAGCAGGAAGAGATCCTGCTCTACCGGGACATGCAGGGCGACCTGGTGCAGCAACTGATGCGCCGCCTGGCTGCGGCGAAGATGCCGGAAGCCGAGCCCAAGCCGTGATCCTGCGTCCGGAACAGCTCGCCGCCCAACTCGACAAGCCCCTCTCTCCGCTCTACCTGTTGCACGGCAACGAACCCTTGTTGGTGCTCGAAGCCGGCGACGCGATCCGCGCGGCCGCCCGCAAACAGGGCTTTGATGAGCGGGAAGTGCTGGTGGCCGGCCAGGGCTTCCGCTGGGAATCCCTTCAGGCGGCTGCCGGCAACCTGTCCCTGTTCGGCACCAGCAAGCTGGTGGACCTGCGCATCCCCAACGGCAAACCCGGCCGCGAAGGCGGCGAGGCGCTGCAGCGCTACGCGCGCAATCCCGACGAAGGTGTCGTCACCCTCGTCACGCTGCCCGAAATCGACTGGGCAACCCGCAAGTCCTCCTGGTTCGTCGCCCTTGCCGAAGCCGGCGTGGCGGTTGAACTCAATGCGCCGGAACGGGAACGCCTTCCGGAATGGATCGCACTACGCCTCAACCGCCAGCAGCAAAAGGCGGATGCAGACGCGCTGAACTTCATCGCCGATCACGTGGAAGGCAATCTGCTCGCCGCCCACCAGGAAATCCTCAAACTGGGCCTGCTCCACCCGCCCGGGCCACTGAATCTGGAAACAGTGCGCGACGCGGTGCTCAACGTGGCCCGCTATGACGTGGACAAGCTGCGCCAGGCCTTGCTGGAAGGCGACGCCGGCCGCTGCGCCCGCCTTCTCGAAGGCCTCAAGGGCGAAGGCGAGGCCCCGCCGCTGGTGCTATGGACGCTCGCCAACGAGATCCGCACCCTCGCCAGCCTCCGCCTCGGCCTGGACGAAGGCCAACCCCTGCCGAACCTTCTGAAAGCCGAGCGCGTCTACGATGAACGCCGCAAGCAGGCCATCCAGCGCGCATTGCCGCGCCTGAACTCCGCCATCCTGCGCACATCGATCTTGCACGCTGCAAAGATTGACCGGATGATCAAGGGTCTGGCCAGCGGCAACGTATGGGATGAATTCCTCCAGCTGTGCCTGCGCCTCACCCGCGCCACAGCCACCCAACAAGCCCAGGCCCGGCGCTGAACCCCGCGCCACCAACCGAGACGAGACGACGAAGATGGACATCAATACCTACATGCAGACCGTCGGTCGCCAGGCCCGCGCTGCATCGCGCGGCGTGGCCGCCGCCTCCACCGACGCCAAGAACAAGGCCCTCCTTGCGATGGCCGCCGAGATCCGCGCTCGCAAGGCCGAACTCGCCGCTGCCAACCGCCAGGACCTCGAAGAAGCCCGCGCCAATGGCCTCGAACCGGCCATGATCGACCGCCTGACCCTATCCGAAAAAGGCATCGAGGCGATGGCCGTCGGCCTGGAGCAGGTTGCCGCGCTGCCCGATCCGGTCGGTGAAATGACCGACCTCAAGCGCCGCCCGTCCGGTATCACCGTCGGCAAGATGCGCGTACCGCTGGGCGTCATCGGCATCATCTACGAGGCCCGCCCCAACGTCACTGCCGACGCCGCCGCCCTGTGCCTGAAATCCGGCAACGCGGCGATCCTGCGCGGCGGCAAGGAAGCGCTGCACTCCAACCAGGCGATCGCCGCCTGCGTGCGCGCCGGCCTCGCAGCCGCCGGCCTGCCGGAAGCCGCCATCCAGGTCGTCGAAACCACCGACCGCGCCGCCGTCGGCGAGCTCATCACGATGCCCGAGTTCGTGGACGTTATCGTGCCCCGCGGCGGCAAGGGCCTTATCGAGCGTATATCCAATGAGGCGCGCGTACCGGTGATCAAGCATCTGGACGGCAACTGCCATGTGTACGTGGACGAATTCGCCGATCCCGCGAAGGCCCTGGCCATCGTCGAAAATGCCAAGACCCAGCGCTACGGCACCTGCAACACCACCGAATCCCTGCTGGTGGACGCCAGCGTGGCCCGCGCCCAACTGCCCGCGATTGGCACCATGCTGGCCAGCAAAGGCGTCGAACTACGCGCCTGCCCGACCTCCCTCGCCATCCTGCGCGAAGCCGGCATTGCCGACGCCCAGCTGAAGGCGGCGTCAGAATCAGACTGGAGCGAGGAATTCCTCGCTCCAATCATTGCCATCAAGGTCGTTGACGGACTCGACGAAGCGATTTCCCACATCAACACCCATTCGTCCCAGCACACCGAAGCCATCGTCACCGAAAACCACACCCGTGCAATGCGCTTCCTGCGCGAAGTGGATTCCTCCTCGGTGATGATCAACGCGTCGACGCGCTTTGCCGACGGCTTCGAATACGGCCTCGGTGCGGAAATCGGCATCTCCACCGACAAGATCCACGCCCGCGGCCCGGTAGGCCTCGAAGGCCTGACCAGCCAGAAGTGGATCGTTTTCGGCGAAGGCCAGGTCCGCACCTGACTCGGATGACGCCCCCTACGGGGCGTCACTGCATGCTGCACCCAAACGCCCGCTCGAAGCGCAACATGCGCGATGAGCGGGCGCTCTTATTGCCCAGCAGGCAAGGCCTTTTGTCGACAAATAGCCATCGACGCGCCCCTGTTGGCCCGTTCAGGCATTCCCAGCCGACATTGTTGAAGCCCAATTCGTCGACCGCGGCAGACTCTCCAGCTGCGATACGCGCATGCAAAGGCTGGGGTTGCACGCCCACCGGGGATTTCACGTATAGAGGCAGCCGTCTCCACATCGAATGCTCTCCCGACAATAATCCCCTGTACCCCCGTGGAATCGGCAAGGCGGGCCACCGATATATCCGACACGGCATTCCCAATGCCACCCAACGAATCCGCTCAGCCTGGAAAGGCCGCAAGCCGGGACCTCGAACATCACCGCCCGGTAAGGCGAGACGCCCTTGCGGAGGCGGCGAAGCGGGGCGCACAATTCGCGCCATGCCCTCTTCCGCTTTGCGCAACACAGCCAATCCATCAACTCAGTTCGCGACCGTCATGCCGACGCCATTCGGCTGCATCGGTATTGCCACACGCGCCGGTTTTATCGACCAAATCGTCTTTCTCCCGCACGACCACCCGCTGCAATCAGCACAGGATGAACTGGCAGAAAAGGCCATCGCGCAAATCGAGCGCTATCTAGAAGCCCCCGACGCCCAATTCGAACTGCCGCTGCTCATTCAGGGGACCCTGTACCGCCGCCGGATATGGACCGCCATCTCAGCCATCCCCCTCGGCCGGACTCGCACCTACGGCGACCTCGCAAAGGATGTCGGCAGCGTTCCTCGTGCTGTAGGGCAGGCCTGCGGCGACAATCCCTTCCCCCTCATCATTCCCTGTCACCGGGTCGTCACGCACTCCGGAATCGGTGGCTTCGCCCACAATGAAAAGGGCCATCTGATTGACATCAAGCGCTGGCTATTGGTTCATGAAGGAAATTCAGGCCGCAGCGGTGAAATTCAGGGCAATCTCTTCGAAACTCCACGGGATATTTCCGGTCAACCCGACCTGTGACTCACGATTCATTTCCAGCAAAGCCATGGCCCGCCAAGATCACAATGCGCCGGAAACACCGGCCACCCGCTTTCTACGCCAGCACAAGGCAGCCTTCTCAACTCATCTCTACGCTTACGAGGAACATGGCGGCACCCGTGTATCGGCACGGGAACTCAATGTTCCCGAGCATGCGGTCGTCAAGACACTGGTAATGGAAGACGAGGCACGCCAGCCCCTGATCGTATTGATGCACGGTGACCGCAAAGTTTCCACAAAGGAGTTGGCTCGGCAGGCCGGCCACAAGCAGATCACCCCTTGCGACCCCGCGGTTGCGCAGCGCCACACGGGCTACCTCGTGGGCGGCACTTCTCCGTTCGGCACAAAGAAGACGCTGCCCGTCTTTATGGAAAACAGCATCCTCGACCTTCCCCTGATTTATATCAACGGCGGACGCCGCGGATTTCTCGTAGGGGTTCACCCCCACGACCTGCTTCAAATACTCAAGCCCAAGCTGGTCAGCGTGGCACTCGAATAAATAGAAATAAAACACTTGCCAAATCACCAGAAAACGGTGGCAAAATAAGAACAGCAATAAGCATCCTACAAGACGGCACCTTACGACCGCCTCGCCACATCAACAGCAGTTCAGCTCCAAGCTGAAGGAAAGAAACGCCATGGACATCTCCTCGCTCTCCCTTACCGAATTGCGCCGCTTGCAAAGCAAAGTCGAAACCGAGATTCGGCGCCGTTCCGATTCCGCCAAGAAAGACTTGCTGAAGCGCATGCAGAAGCTGGCTGCAGAGCACGGTATGAGCCTGACCGAAGTCATCGGCCAGGAAAACCCGGAAAAAGCCGCACCGGCCGCTCCCAAGAAAGCCGCCGCCAAGCCCGCCAAGAAAGTCGCCGCCAAGCCAGCATCGGTAATCAAGTTCCGTCACCCGGAAAATGCCGCTATCGGCTGGACCGGCCACGGCCGCAAGCCCCAATGGGTGATCGACTGGCTGGCCCAGGGCAAGCCCCTCGACGAATTGCGCGCAGACGCGCCTGTCGCCGCGGCCTGATTGCCGACCGGGTTTGCCGCATGCTCAATGCGGCAAACCCGCAGTCGGAGAGTGTGGCGGCGGCGCCAGCCCGTCGCGGCCGCGCTCAATGAATACGCCCACGCGTTTCACGTCCTTCATTACCCCGATCTTCGCTATGGCGAGCTTGACCCACGGGGCTCCGAATTCATCGAACAGCAAATTGACGATGAATTCGCCTAGCGTTTCTATCAGATTGAATTGCCGAACGGCCAACTCATTGCGGATCCGTTCGATCACCTTTGCGTAGTCGATAGTGTCGGCAATGTCATCATGCTCCGCAGCCGCATCCGGCACCCCGAAGGTAAGATTCAGCTCCAGCGTCTGCTCGGCCACTCTCTCGCGCGGATAAATCCCGACACGGGATTTCACCCTCAATGCCTCGATAAAAATAAAATCCATCATTCGTCCCAGCTAAAATTGCGCCCACCCTGGTCAGCGCCCAAAACAACATGCAACTCGCGCTTCTGCTTGCCGCCGCCTATCTGCTCGGCTCCATTCCCTTCGCGGTCGTCGTATCCCGACTTTTCGGCATGGCCGACCCCCGCACCTACGGCTCCGGCAATCCTGGTGCCACCAATGTCCTGCGCAGCGGCAACAAACTCGCCGCCGCATTAACGCTATTGGGTGATGCTTTCAAGGGCTGGTTGGCGGTCACGCTGGCTGCGTCCTTTGCCGCCTCTCAGGGGCTGGACATGCCGGCCATCGCGGCGGCAGGCCTCGCCGCCTTTCTTGGTCACCTCTTCCCCATATTCCTGGGTTTCAAGGGTGGCAAGGGCGTCGCCACCGCCGCCGGCGTTCTGCTCGGAGCCAGCGGCTGGCTCGGGCTCGCCACCCTCGGCACATGGCTTTTTGTGGCCTTCACCTTTCGCTATTCATCCCTCGCTGCACTGAGCGCAGCACTGGCGGCCCCCCTGTTCAGCGCCTTGCTCGGGCTCGACAACACCTGGATCATCGCCGTCGGTTGCATGTCCGCCCTGCTGATCTGGCGTCACAAGGACAACATCAAGCGCCTGCGCTCAGGCCAGGAAGGTCGCATCGGTAGCAAGAAAAAATCGGCCTGAAGCACGCGACTCAGACCACGGCGGGCGGAACAATCTCCTGCAGGCTCCAGCGGGGCCGAACCGCAAAGCGCCCCCCCTCCTCGCTGCCCTTTTCCCCTGCAGCAAAGCGCAGGGCACCGGCAAATGCGATCATCGCCCCATTGTCTGTGCACAGCTCCAGCTCGGGGTAATACACCCTAGCCTTCCGCTTTACAGCGGCCGCATCCAGCTGAGCCCGCAACATCTGGTTGGCCCCTACCCCGCCAGCCACTACCAGTTGCTTCAGGCCAGTATGGCGCAGGGCGGCCATCGACTTGGCGACCAGAACTTCCACCGCCGCAGCCTGGAACTCCGCCGCCAGATCAGCCTTATCCTCCTCACGGAAATCCGGCGCCGTTGCCGCCGTCAACACCGCCGTTTTCAGTCCACTGAAACTGAAATCGAAATCCTTGCTGTGCAACATGGGACGCGGCAGCTTGAAACGACCGGGCGTCCCCTGCAGCGCCAGCTTCGCAAGCGCCGGCCCGCCGGGATAGCCCAGGCCGATGAGCTTGGCGGTCTTATCGAAGGCCTCCCCCGCCGCATCGTCAACAGTCTCGCCGAGAAGCACGTAGTCGCCAACGCCGGCCACCCGCATCAACTGCGTGTGCCCACCGGAAACCAGCAGAGCGATGAACGGAAAGGTGGGCGGATCAGCTGACAGCAGCGGCGACAGCAAATGCCCTTCCAGGTGATGCACAGGCAGAACAGGCACATCCAGCGCCACCCCCAGGGCCTCAGCGACACTCGCACCGACCAGCAACGCGCCAGCCAGCCCCGGACCGGCCGTGTAGGCAATCGCGTCGATATCGCCCATGCCCAACCCCGTCGCATCAAGGGTCTCCCGCAACAGCAGCGGCAGGCGCCGGATATGGTCGCGGGACGCCAGTTCCGGCACCACGCCGCCATAGGCCGCATGGAGATCGATCTGGGAGTGCAGGCGATGGGCCAGCAACATGCCCTTGTCGGTGTCGTAGATCGCGACACCCGTCTCGTCGCAGGAGGATTCGATACCCAGAACAAGCATTGCGAGGTCCGCGGAAAAACCGGGATTTTACCCTGCCACGGACGACAAAGCGAAAAGTGGACTTGGTACACCCCGGCGACTTGGTTATACTCTTATTCTTTCCGTCCAAAGAATTTTCAAGGAAGCACGCAATGCCGGGTATCCGCGTCAAAGAAAACGAGCCGTTTGAAGTAGCCATCCGCCGCTTCAAGCGCACCATCGAAAAAGTGGGCCTGCTGCCCGAACTCCGCTCGCGCGAGTTTTACGAGAAGCCGACCGCCGAGCGCAAGCGCAAGCTGGCTGCCGCGGTCAAGCGCCATCACAAGCGCCTCCGCAGCCAGACCCTGCCCCCGAAGATGTACTAAGCAACACCCGCGAGTACACGCTTCCCGATCGCCACGCGATACGCGCTTCTGCGCGAGCGCGTGGCGTTTGTGCTTTTCGTTGCGCCGAACCCTCGTCCCTCCGGCGCCACCGGCCTACGGGCCGTCTCCAGCAAGGAACCCCCATGTCTCTCAAGGTCCGCATTAACGACGACATGAAGGCCGCCATGCGTGCCAAGGAAACTGCCCGCCTGTCCGCCCTTCGCCTGCTTCTCGCCGCCATCAAGCAAAAGGAAGTCGATGAACGCATCGAGCTGGACGACGCTGCAGTGGTCGCCGTCGTGGACAAGATGCTCAAGCAGCGCCGCGACTCCGTCGCCCAGTACGAGGCTGCCCAGCGCTTCGACCTGGCCAGCGCAGAGCGCTTCGAGATCGACGTGCTGACCGCCTACAAGCCCGCCGGCCTGAGCACCGAACAGATCGTTGCAATCATCGATGCAGCCCTCGCCAGCACCGGCGCCAGCAGCCCGGCCGACATGGGCAAGCTGATGGCCGTCCTCAAGCCGCAACTGGCCGGCAAGGCCGACATGGCCGAGGTCTCCAAACTGGTGAAAAGCCGCCTCGGCAACTAGGATTCATGGGGACGGCGCGCCAGCGCGCCTGCCCTAGATCATGATTCCGCAATCCTTCATCCAGGATCTTCTCGCCCGCGTCGATATCGTCGAGGTCATCGAACGCTACCTGCCGCTCAAAAAGGGGGGCGCGAATTATTTCGCCTGCTGCCCTTTCCATGGCGAGAAGTCGGCGTCGTTTTCCGTCAGCCCGACCAAGCAGTTCTACCACTGCTTCGGCTGCGGCGTGCACGGCAGCGCGATCAGCTTCCTGATGGAATACAGCGGCCTCGGCTTCGTCGATGCCGTGAAGGAACTCGCCTCCAGCGTGGGCATGGAAGTCCCCCAGGACGACTTCGCGCCCAAGCATGACCGCAGCCGCGAGCAATCGCTTACCGAGCAGATGGCCCAGGCCGCCCGTTTCTACAAGGAACAGCTCAAGCGCAGCCCGGTCGCGATCGACTATCTGAAGGGCCGCGGCCTGACTGGAGAGATCGCCGCCCGCTACGGCCTCGGCTATGCCCCGGAAGGTTGGCAGTCCTTGCAGGCCGCGTTTGCCGACTACAGCGTCGCCAGCCTGCTGGAATGCGGCCTGGTCCTCGAAAACGAGCAGGGCCGGCGCTACGACCGCTTCCGTGACCGCATCATCTTCCCGATCCAGGATCAGCGTGGCAACGTGATCGGCTTCGGCGGACGCGTTCTCGGCAAAGGCGAACCCAAGTACCTCAACTCGCCGGAAACCCCGATTTTCGAGAAGGGGCGCGAACTCTACGGCCTCGTGCAGGCCCGCCAGAGCATCCGCGAGCAGGGCGCAGTCCTCGTCGTCGAAGGCTACATGGACGTCGTCGGGCTGGCCCAGTTCGGCGTCGCCAACGCCGTCGCAACCCTTGGCACCGCCGCCACGCCACACCACATCCAGAAACTCCTGCGCCTGACCGACCGGGTCGTGTTCTGCTTCGACGGCGACGCAGCCGGGCGCCGCGCCGCGGGGCGGGCCCTCGAGGTCAGCCTGGAACACCTGGCCGACAACAAAACCATCAACTTCCTGTTCCTCCCCGAGGAACACGATCCGGACAGCTTCGTGCGCGCCGAAGGCCCCGACGCCTTCCGGACCGCGATGAACGGCGCGCTGCCACTGGCTGAATTCCTGCTGGCCGAACTCAAGAAGGACATCGACCTGTCCACCGCCGAAGGCTGCGCCAAGCTGGTCCACGAAGCCAAGCCACTGGTCACCCGCATCGGCGCCCCGCTGCTGCGCCTGCAGGTCATCAAGATGCTCGCCGAAGCGGCAGGTTTCACCCAGGCGGAAGTCGAGCAGGCCTTCGGCATCAAGGCTGCTGCGATCCCGCGCCAGTTCGACGACAACCCGCCTTTCGAGCGCGGCTTTCGCGGCAAGAGCCGCTCCGGTGACAACTGGAACGGCGAGCGCAATTTCCGCGGCGGACGCCGCAACGGCTCCGGCTTTCCGCGCCTGACACCGCGTCAGTCGCCCCAGAGCCCGGTCGAAGCCCTGCTCAAGGTCGTCGTTCAGCACCCGCTCTGGGCGGCCCGCCTGCCCATCGACCTTCTGCCCGACGACACGCCAGAAGGCCGTGCGCTGATCGCCATCACCGACGCGATGAGCGTCGGCGATCTGCCGACCCATGGCATCGGCGCGCTGCTCGAGCATTACCGGGACACCCCGCACGCCGAACTTCTGGCCAGGATTGCCGGTCAGTTGGCCGATACGGCCTTTGACGACGCGACGATTGAACCCTTGTTCAACGACACGATCCAGAAGCTCGAAGCCGACGCCGTCAGCCACCAGATTGAATCATTAACCTCCCGCGATCGGGAAAGCGGCCTCAATCCGGCCGAAAGAAGACAGCTCGCAGAGCTACTACTGCACAAACAGAAACTCCGTGTACGCACAAAAGTATCGGATTCGTAATATAATTTTCGGTTTCGCGAAATTCGCCGCGAGCCAATCGACGACACATCGAGGATAGCCATGACCACCGACAAAGCCAAACAACCGCGCAAAGCACCAGCCAAGCCGCGAGCCGCGAAGGTCAAGGACAAACTCGCCCCGATGATCGCCGAGGCCCCCTCGGCGGAAGAGGCCGAGGTTCGCCGCACCCGGTTGAAGAGCCTGATCGCCCTCGGCAAGGAACGGGGCTACCTGACCTACGCCGAAATCAACGACCACCTGCCCGACGATCTGGTGGACGCGGAGCAGATCGAATCCATCATCACCACCTTCAACGACATGGGTATCCAGGTCTTCGACGTGGCCCCGGCCGCCGAAGATCTTCTGATGTCCGAAGTCGCCCCGACGGTGGTTGACGACGAACAGGCCGAAGCCGAAGCCGAGCAGACCCTGTCCGCCGTCGATTCCGAATTCGGCCGCACGACCGACCCGGTCCGCATGTACATGCGTGAAATGGGCACTGTCGAACTCCTCACCCGCGAAGGCGAAATCGAGATCGCCAAGCGTATCGAGGAAGGCCTCAAGCACATGATCCAGGCGATCTCCGCCTGCCCGACGACAATCGCCGACATCCTCGAAGCCGCCGACAAGATCTCCAAGGACGAGATGCGCATCGACGAGCTGATCGATGGCCTGATCGATCCCAATGCCGTCGAGGAAATCGAGGAACTCGCCGAAAGCGAAGACCTGGACGACGTGGACGACGCCGAGGAGGAGGAAGACGAGGATGAAGGCGGAGGAGGCGGCGCCCAATCAGCCTCTCTCATCAAGCTGAAGGCCGATGCGCTGGATCGCTTTGCGACGCTGCGCGACCTTTACGAGAAGATGTCCTCCACCCTGCAGAAGAAGGGCTTCCAGGACAAGACCTACCTGAAGTACCAGGAACAGGTCTCCTCCGAGCTGATGAACATCCGCTTCACCGCCCGCACCACCGAAAGGCTGTGCGACGCGGTGCGCCACATGGTGGACCAGGCCCGCGCCCACGAACGCAAGATCCTGCATCTCTGTGTGGACAAGGCGGGCATGCCGCGCCCCCATTTCATCAAGAGCTTCCCCGGCAACGAGACCGACCTCGACTGGCTGAAGAAGGAGATCGCCAGCGGCCCGAAGAATGCGCCGGTACTGATGCGCATGCAGCCCGCAGTGCTCGAGGAGCAGCAGAAGCTGATCGACCTGGAAGAGCGCATCGGCATCCCGCTGAAGGAACTCAAGGACATCAACAAGCAGATGTCCACTGGTGAAGCCAAGGCTCGCCGCGCCAAGCGCGAGATGACCGAGGCCAACCTGCGCCTGGTGATCTCCATCGCCAAGAAGTACACCAACCGCGGCCTGCAATTCCTCGATCTGATCCAGGAAGGCAACATCGGCCTGATGAAGGCCGTGGACAAGTTCGAATACCGCCGCGGCTACAAATTCTCCACGTACGCTACGTGGTGGATCCGCCAGGCCATCACCCGCTCGATCGCCGACCAGGCCCGCACCATCCGTATCCCGGTGCACATGATCGAGACGATCAACAAGATGAACCGGATCTCCCGCCAGATCCTGCAGGAAACCGGCAACGAGCCCGATCCGCAGACCCTGGCCGAGAAGATGGAAATGCCCGAGGAGAAGATCCGCAAGATCCTTAAAATCTCCAAGGAACCCATCTCCATGGAGACCCCGATCGGCGACGACGACGACTCCCACCTGGGCGACTTCATCGAGGACAACGCGACGCTGGCCCCAGCCGAAGCGGCGCTCTACTCCAGCCTGCGCGACGCCACCAAGGAAGTGCTGGACTCCCTCACTCCGAGGGAAGCCAAGGTCCTGCGCATGCGCTTCGGCATCGAGATGAACACCGACCATACGCTGGAAGAGGTCGGCAAGCAGTTCGACGTGACCCGCGAGCGTATCCGCCAGATCGAAGCCAAGGCCCTGCGCAAGCTGCGTCACCCGAGCCGCTCTGAGCGCCTGCGCAGCTTCCTCGACAACGAAGCGTAATCCAGCCATACCCCGTCGTCCGGCCTGCGTTTTATGCCGGACGACGGGTAGCAGCCTCGCCTCAATGGGGCACAGCTGCTAGAATCGCGGTTTCGGGCCTGTAGCTCAGTCGGTTAGAGCAGAGGACTCATCAATGGTGACTTTCGCCGGAAACGGCGATTGAAAAATCGGGTGAATTCAGGGAACCCTGCCCGCATGAGAATGCGAATGGCAACCCTGAGCCAAGCCGGAGCTACAGCTCCGGAAGGTGCAGAGACTAGCGGAGGGATCGAGTTCCCTTAATGACCGCCACGAGCGCCCGACGCCTGAACACGTCAATGCAGCTGCCGACGTGAAGGCGATGAGATAGTCCAGCGCACGCAAGACGCCCTGCCCTGCGGCAGATGCATCGGCGACGAAAGTCGCAGTGTGACGAATCCTTTGGTCCAGGGTTCGAGCCCCTGCGGGCCCACCAGATCAACCCCAGCCGGAATCGGCTGGGGTTTTTCATTTGTGGGCGCCGGTCCGAGTCACCCGACTCGTCGTCCCCTGATCCGTCAGATTCTCAAAGCAACTGACATCAGCCCCGCCACCACCGCCATGGGGCCCGGCGGAGCAATCGCCATCCGCGACCTATAATGGGTGTGTACGGATGCTTCCCTCCGGAGCGTAGGACGGGAGCGACGCAGATGACGATGATTTCCTCCATCCTTCCACTGAACGCTTACTACCTGCCGGTTCAGACGACAGGACGGGCCATTGCGTCGTCGGACACGCCGCTCCTTTCCAGTACCGTGGTATCCCTGTCGGCGGAGGCACAATTGCTAGGCGCCCTGAACGGGGATCAACTGGCCGCCAGCAGCGACAATCCCGTCTCGCTGTTCAACTCGATTGCCGATGCGGGTACGCTTACCAGCGACTTCCCCACAGGTGTGAATTCCCAAGGTGGAGGACAGTTCGAGTCGACGTCGTCGATCCTTGCGTCGCTGATGCAAACCTCCCTGGAGTCCGGAATCTACTCCGCCTCCGGGATACTGGCAGACATCCTACCTTCCAGCATGACCGGAGAATGGCTGAGCCTCCTGCAAGCCGAACCCGCCCTGGCGAGCGTGGCGATCGCCGCGACGCTGAATGAGGGGCTGGTCGGCAACCTCATCTCCGCATTTGCCTGACGACGCTAGGTTTTTCCGTATAAATTCCCGTCCATGAAAGGACAAGCCCTCTTCCGCCGTTTCGGCTACGCCCTGAACGGTATCGCAATGGCCTTCCGTCGGGAACGCAGCATGCGGGTGCATGGCATGGCAGTGCTCGGCGTCATTGCCTTCCTGGCAGCCACAGACGCACCACTGCTGTGGTGGGCCTTGATAGCGCTGGCGGTGGGACTGGTGCTCGTTGCGGAAATGGCCAATACGGCCATCGAAACCCTCGCCGACCTGCTCCATCCGGGTCAGCACCCGGAGATCGGCATCGCCAAGGATGTGGCGGCCGGCGCGGTATTGATCGCCACGCTGGTGGCGATCATCGTCGGCCTCGCCTACCTGCTGCGCTAAGGCCCGCTACGCTGAAACGCCCGGTTCAGGCGTCCCGGCCGGTCAGCGTGAACATCCCGGCCTTGAAGCTGGCTGCCATCATGTTGGCCTTTTCGATGGCGGTCTGCGCCGCGGCGGGCGGCAGGAACTCCGCCGCCGCCTCACGGAACAGTTCCAGCCAACGGTCGAAGTGCTCGGCCTTTACCGGCAGGCGCACATGCACCGGGTAGGGCGAACCGCCGTAACGGTCGGTGCCCAGCAGCACACGGGACCAGAACGCGCGGATCACCAAGTGGTGGTGATCCCAATCGTCCACCTCGGCGGCGAAGACGGGGCCGAGCAACGCATCGGCCCGCGCCCGGGCATAGAAGCCATGCACCAGCGCAGTGATGTGTTCCTCGGTCAGTTGAGCGTCGGTCCCCGTCATCGTTCCTTCTTCCTTCTATCTATCAGCCCAGCGCAGCCAGCGCGGCGTCGTAGTTGGGCTCGTTCTTGATTTCCGGCACCAGCTCGCTATGCAGGACCTTGTCGTTCTCATCGAGCACCACCACCGCGCGGGCGGTCAGGCCGGCCAGCGGACCGGCGGCCAGCGCCACGCCGTAGTTCTTGATGAACTCGCTGCCACGCAGGGTGGACAGGGTCACCACGTTCTCCAGGCCTTCGGCGCCGCAGAAGCGGGATTGGGCAAACGGCAGGTCGGCGGAGATGCACAGGACCACGGTGTTGGGCAGCGTGCTGGCGGACTGGTTGAACTTGCGCACCGAGGTGGCGCAGGTCGGCGTGTCGATGCTCGGGAAAATGTTCAGCACCTTGCGCTTGCCGGCGAAGCTGGCCAACGGGGTGTCGGCCAGGTCCTTGGCGACGAGGGTGAAAGCCGGTGCGGTCTGGCCTTTTTGCGGCAGATCGCCTTCAACGGGAACGGGATTTCCGCCGAGGGTTACGGTAGAAGACATGGAGGCACTCCTGGGGGTAGGAAATTGATGATGTTGTTGTGATTTGCTCGCCAGCGCTGATGCCACCGGCGAGCCGCGCCATCTTAGGCGCTGGCGGACTTTCCTGCCAGTACCCGCTGTCAGTAATGATCACAGGGTCTTCAGGTACTCCAGCAGCGCCTCCTTGTCGCCGGCCGGCAAGGTGCTGCCGAACTCGTGGCCCTGGTTGCCGCCCCCCTTTGCGGCAGTGTCGAAATGCGTGCCGACGCGCCGGGCTTCATCCCCGTCGGTGATGAAACCGACCCGCTGCGGGTCGTATACGTCGTAACCGTTCCAGAAAATCTTCGGCCGGACCACCGCAGGCTCCAGCAGATCCCGCAGGGTCGGCACGGAACCGTTGTGCAAATAGGGCGCACGCAGCCAGATGCCGTCGAGGAAGGGGATCTTGTAGCCGTTGAGGTCTTCCTCCACCAGTCCCTTGCGGGGGATACCCATCGCGGTGACGACTTGGTTGGCCTTGATCGCCGCGCCCTTGTTCCAGGTATCCAGGCGGGCCCGGTCAGTACCGACCTCGTCGAGCGGGATGCGCGTGCCGGTACGTTCGCTGGCGTGACAGCGGGCGCACTGGGCGTCGAACACCACCTTGCCGGCCGTCGCCCGCCCGGCATCGACCGGGAAGGGGTAGCGCGGCGGCGGCAGGCTGGAGAGGTAATCCTGCAGCCACTGCACCTGCTTGAGAAAATCCGCCTTGTCGGCCGGCGGCGCGCCCAGCACGCCGAGGGCCGAGTCGATGATCACCGAGCGGACATCGTGGCTGTCGCCCGCGTAGTTGGGCAACTGGCCGCGCTCGGCGTGGTACTTGCCCAGATTCCAGATCGCCGGGATGTCGCCCGGGCCGAAGGTGTCATCCATCGGCGCGCGGATCATGAAGTACTTGGTAAGGTTCATGCTGTCGTCGCGCCCGCGCCCCCACTCAGGAAAGTCGGTTCGGTAGATCCATGCGAACTGCACCTCCCGCTCCAGCAGGCGCTTCTTGGTGATCGGGATGATCAGAAAACGGTAGAGCAGCTTGTCGATCAGATCCAGCTTGGTCACCCGGTTGATCTCCGCAATCAGGATGTCCGGCTCGAAGCGCGGATCGGCAGCGCAGTCGATCAACAGGCGGAAGAAGTTCTCGATGTTGAGGGTGTGCCCTGGCCCGCCTACGACGAATACCGGGTTGGAATCTGCACTCTTGCGATAACTGGTGGTATGGCAGGCGGCGCAGTTGTTGGCAACCCGCGGAAAGCCGATGGTCTTCTTGGTGAAGCCGGCCGGCAGTTCCTGGCCCTGCTCCCAGGACACCCCGAGGGCCGCGTAACCGCCCGGCACTGTCTGCCCGTCCTGGCGGAATTTCTCCGGGAAAACCCGTGGCAGCACGTAGAAGATCCAGTACGGGATCCCCGCGTCGTGCTCGGCACCGATGGAGCCGTACTTGAAGCGCATCTCCGGCGACTCGAAGACCCAGGCCGGCTGCGCTTCCTCTCGGAAACCCCGGTCCCAGGCGACGTAGGCGCCAGCGATGATCAGCAGCAGCAACACGGACAAGCCGGCGCGAAGCCAGGCGCGGCGGTTTTCACGACGGTCGGCAAGCATGGCAGGCTCCCGTTCAGAAGGTCTTGAGGAATTCCAGCAGCGCGGCCTTGTCGGCCTCCGGCAACTCGGTGCCGTAGGCCCGCCCCTCGTGGCCGCCATTGCCGTTGCCGGGCTGGCGGGTGTCATAGCGGAAGAACTTGCGGCCATCCATTTCCGGCTGGTCGGACACGAAGCCCACCTTCAGCGGATCGAACACATCGTTGCCCCGGTAGAACACCGCCGGCCGCCGGGAAGCCGGCTGCAGCAGGTCGAACAGGCTGGGCACCGAGCCGTTGTGCAGGTAGGGCGCACGCAGCCAGATGCCGTCCAGCGGCATGTTGGCGTAGCCGTAGGTCTTGTGGAAGGTAGTGAAGCGCCACGGGTAGCCGGCATACAGCGTCGCCTGGTTGACCGCCAGCGTGTAGGTGTAGGAATCCAGCCGCCGCCGGTCGGTACCGATCTGCGCGATGGGCGTCACATACCCCACCCGCTCACCGCTGAAATCCCGCCCCGACGCTCCATGACAGCTGGCGCAATATTCCTTGTAGATCGGCGCGCCGCGGGCTGCCAGGGCCCGGTCGATGGGAAACAGCTTGCCGAAGGCCGGCGGCTCGGCACCGAGAATCCAGTCTTCCACGCGCTTGATGCGCGGCAGGTCGATGGTCGGCGGCGTGGTGCCGGTGCCGAAGGCGGCGCTCTTGTTGCGCTCCGTCATGTCCGTGTTGTTGCCATCCCAATGCAGTTCCATAGCCCGCGGCTCCCGGCGCGGACGCTGCAGCCAGATCGACGGAAAGTCCGCCGGCGCATCGAACTCCTTCGGGTCGAGCAGGTGCATCGGGAAGTTGAAGATCACTTTGGCCGAGTTGAAGGTATCCACCCTCCCCGGCCCCCACGGCTGCTGCTCGAATACCCATTCGAAGCGCCCCTTCAGTGCCAGCACCCGGTCACGCATGATGGCGATGGCCACTGGATAGACCACTTCCCGGTCGAGCAGATCGAGCCCCGCGCCGAGGCGCTGGATCTCGGGGATCAGGTATTCCGTGGAGAACTTCGGGTCCGCCGCACACTTGAAGAAGAAGGTCTCGAAGGCCTGCATGTCGAACAGCGCCGCCGGCATGCCCACCACCAGTTGCGGCGGTGCGTCCGGCGCCTTGCGCACGGTGCTGGTGTGGCACACCGCACAATTCACAAAGACCCGGTAGATACCCTGGTAGCGCCGCTTGGACGTGCCTACCGGCAGATCGCGGGGGCGCCCGTCCGGCCCCTTCTCGTAGATCATGCCGAGGGATTCATAGCCTTTGCCCGGCAGGTATTGCCCGCACACCTGTGGCAGCGCGCGCCAGATCCAGTACGGAAACCCCATCTCGTGCTCGCCGCCAGTGGAGCCGTACTTGAAGTGCTCGACGGGATCTGCGTAATCCACCGGCGAGTCGCCGCTGAAACGGCCGAGCAGCCACAGGCCCACCGTCGCCGGCAGCAGCACGGTCAGGGCGAACAGGATCATGAAGCGCTGCCGCCAACGGCTGGCGGGTGCGACTGGGCTCGTCATGTTCTTCTCCTCGTCGTCTATCGCGCCTCGGCCACCGGCGCCAGGCAGGGGCGCAGAGCTTCGTAGCCCCCTGCCAAAAGTCGATCCACATCCGGCTCCCGCCCGGACTCGCTACGCAACTGAGCCGCCACCACCGCCTCCAGGGCCGCCCGGTCACCACTCTTTGCCCACGCCTCCGGATCGCTGCGAAAGGCCGGCAACATGCTCGCCGGCGGCATCGGCGTTTTCACCCTCCCGGACGGCGCGCGGCGCGCCATCGCCAGACGCACGTAGATCCGCGGCGCGCACTGGCGGATCCGGGCCTCCAGCTCGGCCGCCGGCCCCTGCAGGAAATTCGGCGGAAAGGACTCGGCGCTCAGGTGGCACGCCGCACACCAGGCGTAGAAGCCGGCGAGATCGGGACGCACCGCACCGCCCGTCGCCACACCCGTCGCCACACCCGGCGCACTGGCCGGGCGCTCCAGCCGCGGCGCGGCCGGCACCGGCAGCCGGGCCGCGGCGACGGGCTCCCCCAATTGCGCGAGTACGGCACGGATCAAGCCACTGCCGGCAATCGCCGGTGCATCCAGCAGACTCAGCCCCTGCGCGCTCCCGGCCAGCACCAACACGGTGGCCTCGGCCACCTCCCCATCGCGGCGCAGGCGCAGCCGCAAAGGGCCGGCACCGTCGCGCAGACGACTCACCTCCACCCCGTCGAGGACATCGCCGCCGGCCATGCGAACGCCCTGCGCCCCGCGCAACGGGAAGCCCGGCAGCGGCGGTTCTCCAGCCAGGCTGAAGCGTTCGACTCGGCCTGCCCGTCGGTCGAATCGCAAAGAAGCGCCGCCCTCACCCTTGCAGTCAGCCACGTATCCCCCGGGTGCGGCGGTACAACTCAGCGTCACCTCACGACGTGGCAGACGCGCGGCCCGCCGCGCCAGTGCAGCCTGGAGCCGCGGCCAGTCGCCGTCCTCGACGAACTCCGCCACGCCGGCCACCGCGTCGGAGATGGCCTCCGGCGCGTCGCCCCGCCACCAGGCCTCTGCCGGCCGCGGCAGCAGCGGCTCGAAGCGCGCCGGCACATGGGAGAAGGCGACGCGTGCCGACGGCGACGCCGGCCACTCGGTTGTGCCTTGCAAAGGGTTCCGATTGGGCAGATCCGAGCGTCCAAGGGCCAGCCCAGCCGGCCAGCGGCGTGCAGCTGCGGACCGCAGCGGGCGCCCGACCGACTCTTCGAGAGCGGCGTCCGGTACCGCCATACGCCCGTCAGCCAGACGCAGGCGCAAGGCCGCCGCGACAAGACCGGCCCGGCAGCGCCGCCCGGCCTCGCCTTCGCCGCAGCCTTCGCGCCACAGTCGTTGGGCCAGCGCAAAGCGGTTGGCCCGCCTCACCGCGTTGTCGATGGCATAGGGCACATCCACCCCACGCTCCGGCGGAATGCCGTAGAAGGTGCGCCCGCTCGCCGTCAACAGCGCAGCGATTGCCGGGTTCGCATTGGTCTCGTCCCACAGCGCGCGGGAGAAGATCGGCGCGCCGTTCTGGTGGCAGGCAACGCAGATGTTGCGGTTGGCGTAGAAGACCTGCGGTCGCCCGCCGGGACGATAGTCCTTGACCAGCTGGAACTCGAAGCGCCCGGCAGCCTCGTTGTAGCTGATCACCTCCAGCACCGCCGATTTCTCCTGGTAGCCGATGTAGAGGCGGTCCTTCAGCAGGAAGGGCGAGCCTGCGGCCGGTGGCGAATCCACGCCGACGACCACCCGCGGGTAGTCGAAGTAATCCGGCGCCGCGGCGGTGCGCTGCAGGGAGCGCCCGAGCGGGATGAGTACGCGTTTCACCGGCGGCAGCGCGCTGGCCGGGTCCCGAGCCAGTTCGCGGTCGATGCGCGCCAGCAATTTTTCGAAGGGAAATGGCAGATCGTTCGCTCCGCCCTCCCCGGCGAACAATCGGTCGAACAGGGACTGACCAAGCGGCGGCAGATGCTCACCGGGCTCGGCCGGATTCACGACCCAGGCCGCAGCCCCGCTGGTCTGCGGTGTATCAAGCGGCCCCGCCGCGACCATGTTTGCCGTGGCAGCAAGCAGCGAGCCCGCCAGGCGGGCGCACCATCGCACGGGGCCGTTCATCGCGGCGCTCCACGTCGCCGCCCCTCAGCGCCCCGCCGACGCGAGGACCTTGCGCTGCTGGGTGCCCGGCCAGCAATCCTCCTGCACTGCGCCGGTCTTCACGAAGGCCTCCTGCCCCTTTTCGTCCATATCCTTGTTGTAGAGCGTGAAGTTGAGGGCGAAGCCCTTGTCCAGGTAGGCACGGCCCAGGTAGAAGCCCGGCCGGATCATGCGGATCTCGTCGCGCACCCGCAGCCCGCGCCGGCCGGCGAGGAAGTCCGGGTTCTCCTGGTAGCCTGGGATCTCGTCGGTGAAGAAGTAGTCGATGATGATCGACTCCCGCCGCGCATCCAGCAGGCTCTGCCCGCAGTACAGCTTGGCGGGGAACAGCAGCCAGGTCTGCTTGCCGTTGAAGTCCATCTTCTTCGGCTCGCCCTGCACCAAGCCGATCTTCTTCAGCACGGCCAGATCCTCAATGCGGTTACGCAGGACTCGCTCCTGGCGGTAGAAGACCTTGCCACGCCACAGGGCCTCGCCGACGTCCTCCAGCACCAGCCCCTTCAGGTTGAGCGCGGTGCCGGCAAAGCCACCGACGATTTCCGACAGGCGGAACTTGCCGCTGCTCCCCTTGGGCAACAGGATGCGGCCGTCGAAGGCGCCGTCGGGAATCGGCCCCGCGGTCAGACGTGCGTAGATCTGGTCGAGCTGCTCCTGGTCCAGCGTGGCCAGGTAGTCCGGCGTCAGCTTGGCCAGCTCGGAGGTCGGAATCGGGTAGAGATAATCCACTTGGGCCATGTCCAGCTTGGAGGAGTAGCTCTTGTCATAGGGTGCAAACGGGATGTTCGGCGTCTCCACCTTCTTGCTGCAGGCACTCAGCCCCAACGCTACGGCAACGGACACAAGGGCGACGGCAGAAGCAGTTTTCATGGCGTCGCTCCTCTCACAGGGTTGCCAGGAAGGCGGTGATGGCCTTCTTGTCCGCTTCGCTCAGGTCCTCGCCAAAGCGATGGCCTTCGTTCTCGACGAGTTGGTCGCAGGTCACGTAGTTGGCGGCGAGGAAGTCCCGCTTCTCGCGCAGGATCTCCACGAAGCGCGCCGGATTCTTCAACACATCGTCGGCAATCGCCTGCAGGGTCGGGATCAGGTCCTTCTTGCCGGCCGCCTCCAGCCGGGCCGGGTCGCGCTTGGCGAGGAACAGGTCACCGATCAGCTGCTTGTGCAACAGTCCATTGATGAAGCCGACACTGGCCCCCATCGGAATGCGTGCCTGCCCAAAGCCGCCCAGCGGCTTTTCAAGCTTGCCCTCCAGCGGCCGGATACCCACATCTACTATCAGGTCCGCGTTGGTCAGCGTCACCTTGCGGCCCCGCTCCTTCGGATGCAGCAGTTCGAACATCGAGCGCTTGTAGAGATCGAAACGCCCTTCCACGCTCGGGTCGTAACGCACGCAGGCCGGCTGCTCGGCCAGCAACTTGTTATCCGGCCCGGCGTAGCGGACGCGGAAGAAGTCATTGTCCTTGTTGGCCGGATTGCCGCACACCTCGGGCCCGATGGCATTGTTGTGCATGAAGGGCGCGGTAGCCCACACATTCACCAACGATATGTTGCGCATGTAGCCCCGCCCGCCATTCTTCAGGTCTTCCTTCTGGGGCAGGTCCGCCACGGGCGGCCGCGCACGCATGCTCTCGGATCCATACTCCTGATAGAGACGGCCAGCCATGTGATTGGAGTGCAGGGAACGGCACGGGAAGGTGCCGACCTCGGTCACCGGCGTGGCGTGATCGTTGCCAAGAAAGTCAGCGCGAACCTTGCGCGGATGGGCGTCATTGATGGCCGCGAAATCGCGGCTCTTGAACGGCCCGCCGTCGGCTTCAGGAATACTCGAATGGCAGCGCGCGCAGTTTTCCGCAAACACGGTCTGACCGCGGGCCACGGCGCCCCTGCCAAACTCCTTCTCTAGGTCGGCCGTCAGATCGGTACGGGTATAGCTGGCGCCCGGGCTCTTCAGCTTGCGCGCGTTGGCGCGGGCGGCGTAAAGATCCATTTCGTCCGATTCGGCGGATGCGAAAAAGTCCAGCACGTTCTGCAGGCGGTCCTCCACCGCCCGGAAGTTGGGGCAATCGCGCCGGCACTGGCCGATGTTGAAGGGCGTCTGGCCGAAGCCGCGCTGCTCGGGGTCCACCTGGCGCATGTCGCTTAAGTGATTGACCCAGCACTGTTCCGAGCAGGAGCCGATGTTGAAATAGACCCGCTGGATTGCCTCCAACGCGCCGATGGAGTCCTCCCCACCCTTCAGGATGTGATGCACACCGGGCAACACCACCTTCTGCCCGCCCAGATGCACGGTGGTCGTATCGTCGGTGCGCGTCGAGAGCTGCCAGCACTTGCCCTGCCGGCCGGGCTCGCACCAGCATTTGGACTCATCCTTCTCCACCCCGCAATCGCCTACCTTGCGCCACTTGGTGATGGATTCGCCCTTGAACACCGGACGCTGGGCCACGTTGATCAACGCATTGATGGTGCCCGGATTGTTCACCTGGTCGTGGGAGATCGCCGAGGTGTCGGTCACCCCCGGCCGAGCATGGGCAAACATCTGGAATTCGAGTGAAGACTTGGGCATGCCAGAACCAAGCAGTTCGGACATGCGGGTGTACTGGTTACCGATCAGGCCCTTGATGTTCTCCCATTTGGGATGGGCCGGGTCCGCGGGCGGGTTGAGGGGATCGAAGGCGATGTGGCAGGAGCCGCAGGAGGTGCCGATCAGGAACGGCGGCTCGACGGACGCATCGGCCAGCTTGCTGACCCGACTGTCCGACTCGATGCCTGTGGTCGCATCCATCTTGCGGTCGAAGCCGGCCCAGCTGCCAACGCCGCCGTTGACGGCCTTCCACTTGGCCGCATCGAAGCGCGGGTTGGGAAACTTGCGGATGCCCAGTGCGCCGGTCGAGGTGCCGAACTTCAGGTCGCAGGCACTGTGGCGCTGGTCGAGGGTGCCTCCCTTGGTGTGCGGGTCGTCCGGGTCGAGGGCCGCGTCCTTCAGGCCGCAGGCCGGATCCACGTAACCGGGCTTGCCGACGTGCTTGAGCAGCACGTCGTCGCCGGGACACCAGTCGAAGCCATAGGTTTCGTCCATCGACTTGGCGGGACAGTTGGGATCGCCGGGCTTGCAACAGGCAGGATCGTTGATGATGCCCCAGGCCCAGAAGCGATCGTCGCGCTGGTCAGAGCGCAGCACCCGGAACCAGTCCACCAGCACGCCGACGCGCTGCTGGAAGGTATAGGTGTGGAAACGGTCGTTGCCGGCGGTGGCCTTGAACCAGATCAGCCGGCCGACGCATTCGGACTCGTTGAGCCCCTCGCGGGCACAGGACTCCCGGTACGGCGCATCCTGGTCCACACTGCCCGCATCGGGCTGTGGGGTTGCCGCAACAGGCTGTGCAGCAGGAGGAGGATTGTCCGCATGAGCCTGCTGCCAGCCGGTCTCGAAAACCGGGGCGCGGGATGCAAGATAAGAACCGCCGAGAACAGCCACGACAGCCGCGAACGCGGCCACATATGCGCGCTTCATGGATGCATCTCCTTCCCTGAAGGGAGCATGGCCGGCGCTCATGGTGGCCGCGGATGGGAGCTAGCGCCCCTGAAGCGGATGCGTGTTCTCTCTGTCGGGGCCGGTCATGATGGTGTTATAGCAGAGTTCCCGAGAGCGGCAATCCGCGTGCAATTGACGCTTACGGCAGGCTTTGATCCCAGTACGGCACGGGGCCGATGCGCTCAGCAAGGTAGTCCGCCAGCGCACGTACCCGGCTGGGTACATAGCGGTTACTCGGGAAGACCGCATAGATCCCCAGCTCGGGCCCCGGGAAATCCACCAGAATGCGCGTCAGCAAGCCAGCCTGGATCGCTGGCGCGGCGATGAAGCTCGGCTGACGACAGATCCCGAGGCCGCGCTGGGCCATGTCCACCAGCGCATCGCCGCTGTTGGCCTGCAGGCGGCAACGCACCGGCACCCAGGTCAACTCCTCGTTCACCAGATAAGGCCAACTGACCTTGGCAGTGCCGGTGTAACCAAGGCACTGGTGGGCCAGCAGATCGTCCGGCTTTTGCGGGCAGCCGTGCCGCTCCAGGTAGGCCGGCGAAGCCAGCGTGACCATCCGCGCCACCGACAGGCGGCGGGCCACCTGGGTCGGATCGAGTTGCGTGGTGATGCGGATGGCCAGATCGAGGCCGCTCTCGATGAGGTTAACCTGGCGGTCGTCGAAGTCCATGTCCAGGCTGACCTCCGGGTAGGTGGTGACGAAATCGGCAACCAGGGGCACCAGGTGGCGCACGCCGAAACTCATCGGCACGCTGATGCGGATCGGCCCGCGCGGGCGGCGGTCGCCGCCGGCCAGGTCGCTTTCTGCGACGCCGACCAGATCGAGGATCTCCCGGCTACGTTCCAGGTAGGCCAGCCCCGCCGAGGTGAGCTTGAGGCTGCGCGTGCTGCGGGCGATCAACTTGACACCCAGGTGGGCCTCCAGCGCCGCTATCTGGCGTGTTACCGCCGAACGGGCCAGGCCCAGGTGATCGGCGGCGGCCGTAAAGCTGCCGGCCTCGGCCACGCGGACGAACACCTCCATCGCATGCAGACGATCCATTGTTTCAAATCAGGCAACAAACATTTCACCATTAAAGGCTATTTCTGTTCCAATCGGAAGCATAAAGTTCGCTCCACAAACCAACACCCAACAAGAGAGAACTGCCGTGATCCTCGTCAGCGGCGCCAATGGCCGATTCGGCCGGCGCATCGTCCAGCACCTCATCGCCCGCTCCCCGGCCCCCGTGGTCGGCCGGCTGGCGGTGAGCGTCCGCGAGCCCGCCCTGGCCGCCGACCTGGCGAGCCGCGGCGTGGAGATCCGCCATGGAGACTTCGACCAGCCGGCCACGCTCGCCGGCGCCTTCGCCGGCATCGAGCGGCTGATCCTGACCACCACCGACGGCCCGCGACCGCAGCGCATCGCGCGCCACCGCCAGGCCATCGCAGCCGCCCGCGACGCCGGCGTGCAGCACGTCTTCTACGTCAGCCTGCTCGACGTGGCCGCCGATTCGCCGGCCGAATGCGCCGCGGTGCACCGGGAGGCCGAAAACGCGCTGGCCGACAGTGGCCTCGCCCACACGGTGCTGCGCAACACGCTGTACGCCGACGACCTTCCCCAGTTGGCCGGACCGGCGCTGAACGACGGCATCCTGGCGCTACCGGCCGGCGAAGGAATCGTCAGCCTGGTGTCCCGCGACGAGCTGGCCCAGGCGATGGCCGCCGCCGCCCTCGCCCCGCGCCTGGAGAAGCATGTGTATGAACTCACCGGCCAGGTCGCCAGCGGCTACGCGGCAATCGCCGGCAAGATCGCCCGGGTCGGCGGCCAGCCACTACGCTACGCGGCGATCGCCGAAGCCGATTACGTCGCCGCCCAGCAGCAGGCCGGTCTGCCCGCGTGGCAGGCCAGCGCCCTCGGCAGCCTGTTCCGTGCTGTCGCCGAAGGGCGCTTTGCGCGCACCAGCAACGATTTCGCGGCCCTGGTCGGCCACCCGCCCAAGTCCCTCGATTGCATGATCCACGAATACTTCACCCCGAGGAGCACCTCATGACCGCCCGCCAACCCGTCCTTTTCGTATCCCACGGCGCGCCCGATGTGCTGCTCAACCCGGGTGCCACGGTCCACCTGTGGGAACGCCTCGGCGTCGACCTGCCGCGTCCCCGCGCGGTGCTGGTGATCTCCGCCCACTGGGCGGCCCGCCAGCCGACCGTCAGCACCGCCGCGACGCCGGAAACGATCCATGACTTCGGCGGTTTCCCGTCGGCCCTGTACGCGATGGAGTACCCGGCCCCAGGTGCGCCGGATGTGGCAGCACGGGTCCACGAACTCCTCGCAGGCGCCGGCCTGCCGATCGAAGAAGTGCCCGACCGTGGCCTCGACCACGGCGCCTGGATTCCTCTGAAAGCCATGTACCCCCAGGCCGACATCCCGGTCGTCCAGCTGGCGCTGCAACCCTACGCCGGCACCGACTGGCACCGCCGCCTCGGCGTCGCGCTGCGCCCGCTGCGCGACGAAGGCGTGCTGATCCTCGCCTCCGGCGCGGTGACCCACAACTTCGGCTGGCTCACTTGGGGCACCAACAGCCAGCCCGTTCCCCAGGCACGGATCTTCTCCGACTGGCTCGGCGAAGCCCTGTCCCGCGACGACCGCCCGACCTTGCTGGATTACCGCCGCGTCGCCCCCCACGGCGCCGATGCCCATCCCAGCGAAGAGCACCTGCTGCCGCTGTTCGTCGCCCTCGGCGCCGCCGAAAAGGACGAAATCCCCCTCCGCCTGGAACCGGAATACACGTACGGCGGTCTGGCGATGGACGCTTACCTGTGGCAAACAGGCAGCGCGTCCCCTTTCCGCACGGAGCAATAAAAATGAACAAACCCACCGAACGCTACACCGGCCCCGCCATCGCGGCCCACTGGCTGATCGCCATCCTGATCCTGGCGGCCTTCCCCCTGGGTCTCTACATGCACGAGCTGACCCTGTCGCCTACCAAGCTCAAGCTGTACTCGTATCACAAGTGGATCGGCATGACGGTGCTGCTGCTGTTCGTGCCGCGCATCCTGTGGCGCCTCACCCACCGTCCGCCGGCACCGCTGCCGATGCCCGCCTGGCAGCACAAGATCGCCGAGGGCACCCATCACCTGCTGTATCTGCTGATGTTCCTGGTGCCGCTGTCCGGCTGGCTGATGAGCTCAGCCAAGGGCTTCCAGGTGGTGTATTTCGGCGTGCTGCCGATCCCCGACCTGATAGGCAAGGACAAGGGGCTGGGTGAGCTGCTCGAGGAGATGCACGAAGTGCTCAGCTGGTCGCTGATTTCCCTGGTCGGCCTGCACCTGGCCGGCGCCCTCAAGCACCACATCATCGACAAGGACAGCACCCTGCGCCGCATGCTGCCCTTCGGCAAGTAAGCCGCCCCCAAATACTAGGAGAGACCTCATGAAGATCAATCACATCGCCCTGTCCGCCGCCGCCCTGCTGCTGGCCGGCGCCGCCCACGCCGTCGAGTTCAAGCAGGTGGATGCCGCCAAGAGCAGCCTCGCCTTCACGTCCAAGCAGATGGGCGTGCCGGTGCCCGGCAGCTTCAAGAAGTTCAATGCCCAGCTGGCCTTCGATCCGGCCAAGCCGACCGCCGCCAGCACCACCCTGGAAATCGACCTGGCCAGCATCGACGCCGGCTCCAAGGACGCCAACGACGAAGTGGTCGGCAAGCAGTGGTTCAACGTGAAGGCCTTCCCGACCGCCAAGTTCGTGTCCACCGGCGTCAAGGCCCTCGGCGGCAACCGCTTCGAGGCCGTCGGCAAGATGACCATCAAGGGCCAGACCCGCGACGTCACCGCCCCCTTCACCTTCAAGCAGGACGGCGCCAACGGCGTCTTCGACGGCGGCTTCGTGCTCAAGCGCATGGACTTCAACATCGGCGAAGGGCCGTGGTCCGACGTCAGCGCCGTGGCCAACGAAATCGAGATCAAGTTCCACGTCGTGGCCGCCCCGGTGGCCGTGGCCAAGAAGTAATCCCCAACCCCAAACCTCAACGTAAAACGGAGATTCAGCATGAAGAAACTCATCACCCTGGCCATCGCCGCCACCCTGTCGTCCGCCGCCTTCGCCGCGCCGGAAACCTACACCATCGAAGGCACCCACACCTACCCGCGCTTCGAGTACAGCCACTTCGGCTACTCCACCCAGCTGTCCCGCTTCGACAAGACCAGCGGCACCATCACCCTGGACAAGGCCGCCAAGACCGGCTCCGTCGACGTGACCATCGACGCCACCTCGGTGGATTCCGGCTACCCGCTGTTCAACAGCCACCTGCAGGGTGAGGACTTCTTCGACACCGCCAAGTACCCGACCATTACCTACAAGTCCACCAAGGTGAATTTCGACGGTGACAAGCCGGCCACCATCGAAGGCAACCTGACCGTCAAGGGCATCACCAAGCCGGTGACCCTGACCGTCACCTCCTTCCACTGCATGGACCACCCGATGCTGAAGAAGCCGGCCTGTGGTGCCAACGCCACCGCAACCATCAAACGCACCGAGTTCAATGCCGGCAAGTACGCACCGTACGTGGGCGACGAGGTCAAGCTGACCATCGCAGTCGAAGCCTACAAGCCGTAAGCCCACCGGGGGCGCGCCCGCGCCTCCCACCGGACGGATGGGCATGTCTTTCAGGATATGCCCATATTGGGCGAATTTTGACCACACCCCGCCGTATGGTCCGTATAATTACGGCTTAGCGTTCAACACGCCGAGCAACATCGCCCCAACCGGCGATTTTCCGGATTGATCTGTTTCTGTCCCTGCTTCGTCGAGCATCCGGCACACTTTGCCGGACCTGCATCGACCACCTTCCCTTCCCGCAGATCCTGTCCGCCCGAGCAGGCCACCGAGCCCGCTCGTGCCCGCATGTTGAGCATCGATTCCTGCCTTCCGGAGGACACGCGAACCCATGCGCAGTGAAGCTCTAAGAATGCCGGCGATAGATGCCCTCAAGGCCATCGCCTGTGTATTGATCGTGCTGCACCACCTGGCCTTTTACGGGCCGATGGCCGATGTGGCCAAACCCCTCATGCCGACGCTGATCGAAGGCCTGGACGTCTATGCCCGCATGGCGGTGCAGATCTTCCTGGTCGTCTCCGGTTTCCTGTTCGCATCCAAGTTCGCCCCAGCCGGGCTGCCGACGCCGATCGTGCCGCTGTACGCACTGCTGCAGCGCTATACCCGCCTCGTCGTCCCCTACTCGGCTGCGCTGTTGATCGCCATCTGCTGTTCGGCGCTGGCCGGCCTGGTCATGGACCACCATTCCATCTCGTCGGCCCCCGACCTGCCCCGCCTGCTGGCCCACGTGCTGCTGCTGCACGACCTGCTCGACCAGGAAGCCCTGTCGGCCGGCGTGTGGTACGTGGCCATCGACTTCCAGCTCTTCGCACTGGGCATCCTGCTGCTGTGGCTACCGACCCAACTGGCCCGCCGCCAGCCGGCCCTGCGCGCCGCCGCACCGCTGCTGATCGGCGGCATGACCATCGCGTCCCTGTTCTACTTCAACCGGGACGCCTGGTGGGACGAGAGCGCCTTCTACTTCTTCGGCGCCTTCGGCATGGGCATCCTCGCCTGGTGGGCTTCCGGCCTCGAACGCGCCGGCCGCTGGCTGGCCCTGCTGGCGCTGCTGGCCATCGCCGCACTGAGCGTGGACTTCCGCGGCCGTATCGCGATTGCCGGCACCGTCGCGGTCTTCCTCGGCCTGGCCCGGTGGACCCACGTGCTGCACACCATGCCGCTGCCGGCCCCGCTGGCCCGCCTGAGCCGCATTTCCTATTCGGTGTTCCTGGTGCATTTCCCACTGTGCCTGCTGGTCAATGCCACCATCACCTACTTTTTCCCGACCAACCCGGTCATCAACGCGGCCGGCCTGCTGGTCGCGCTGTCCGTCAGCATCGCCGGCGGATCGGTGTTCTATCGCTGGGTCGAGAGCTATCCCTTCCCGACCCGCATGCGCCTGCTGTTCCCGGCCGGCGTCGTGGCCAGCGGCTGGCTGACCGCCCTGGCGGCCGCCAACCTGACGAACTGATCTTCGTCCGTTCCACCCTCCGCCCGGCGGTGCGATCCGCTGCCGGGCAACGCGCTACCTCTCCCCGCAGTACGCCCCGTCGCCTCACCCCTGCGCCAGCAGCGCCGCCTCGTCGACCTCGTCAATGCACTCCGGCTGCATGAAGCGCAGCGCGTAGTCCCGATACACCCCCGCCTGCACGAACAGCGCGAACAGCTCGGCATCGATGTGCGCCGCATCGCGCATGCGCGCCATGATCGCCATTGCCTCCGACAGGCGCTTGCCGCGCTTGTAGGGGCGGTCCACCGCGGTCAGCGCCTCGAAAATGTCGGCGATCGCGATCATCCGCGCCACCGGGCTCATCTCGTCGCGGCGCAGGCCGCGCGGGTAACCGGTGCCGTCCATTTTTTCGTGGTGCCCGCCGGCAAGCTCCGGCACCGCCTTCAGATGCCGCGGGAAAGGCAGCGCGGCGAGCATGCGGATGGTCTGCACGATGTGCTCGTTGATCTTGTAACGGTCCTCGTCGGTAAGGGTTCCCCGCGCCACCGACAGGTTGACCAGTTCCCCACGGTTGTAGAGCAGCTCCGGCACCGCCATACGGAAGCCCCACGGGTTGTCCGCTGCAATGCGCTCCTCCGGCCGGCGCTCGATACGGTGCTCGGGCTTATCGGCGAGCAGCGCCTCCCGCACTGGCAGTGGTGTGGCCGGCTTGCGGCGCCGCTCGTCCTCGGAGACGCCGAGCCGGTCGTCGAGGGTCCGCAGCCAGGTCCGCCCGGCGATCTGGCGCAGGCGCTCGACGCGCTCCGGCGCCATCGCCTCGCCACCCTCATTGCACGACGCCACGAAGGCGAACTCCTCGTCGAGCCGGGCCCACTCTTCGGCCAGCCGGGCCCGGGCTTCGACGGCATCCGCCCCGTCGGCGATGGCCCGCCAGCAGGCGACCTCCGCATCGCGCTTGAGCACCTCGAAACGCATTCGCACCTCGTGGATGCGGTCGTAGATCGTCTCCAGCTTGGTAGCCTTGTCCACCACGTATTCCGGTGTAGTCACTTTGCCGCAATCGTGCAGCCAGGCCGCGATGTGCACCGCCTCCCACTCCTCGTCGTTGAGGCTGAAATCGCGGTACGGCCCGTCGGTCGCCGCGCAGGCCGCCCGCGCCAACATCTTCGACAGCACCGGCACCCGCGCGCAGTGGCCGCCGGTGTAGGGGCTCTTGGCGTCGATCGCACCAGCCAGCAGGCGGACGAAGGATTCGAACATCTGCTTCTGGGCGTGGATCAGGCCCCGTGTTTCGACGGACACCGCCGCCGAGCCGGACAGCGCCTCCACGAAATGCACCAGCTCCGGGTCCGGCGCCTGCCGGAACCACAGCACCAGCAAACCCAGGCGCTGCTGCTTGCGGTCGAGCAGCGGCACCGCCAGATAGGCCAGCGTGTGCTCGCCGATGACCTCGCACAGACCGGTGCAACTACGTCCTGCGCCATGCCCGGAGCGTAGTTCGCCGACCGCGGAGCGGGCCCCCTGGGCCACCAGCGCGGCCATCACCTCCCCCGGCGGCGCAAAGGGCATTGGCAGGCTGTTGCCGTCGGCGCCGCGCAAGGCCACCGCGTCCAGGCCGTCACTTCCGTCACCGTCCCGCGCCAGGTAGAGCACTCCGGCCCGTGCGCCAACCACCGCCAACGTCTCGTCCACCAGGCGCGGCAGCAGACGATCGAAGTCGGCCTCTTCGGCGATCAGCGAAGCGATGTCGAGGAAGCGCCGCACCGCCCCCTTCATCGCGCCCAGGTCCGCCGCCAGATCGTCCACCTCGCGCACCACGGAGCGGGTCTTCACCGCACCGGCAAAGTCGAAACGCCGGATCGCCGCCGTCTCCCCGGCCAGTTCGCGGATCGGCCGCGCCACCAGTCGGGCCGTCCAGTAGGTCAGCGGCAAGGCCAGCAGCACGACGATCAAGGTCGCCACGATGGAGCTATCGCGAATGGCGCGCGCTTCAACCAACAACTCTTCGTCGGGGATCGCCACGCCGAGATAAATCGGTCGCCCACCCTGCATGGAAAGGCGCGCCACCGCCCCGTGCCAACTGCGCCCGCCCGACTCGAAGGCGGTCAACGGCATCTCGCCAGCCCCGTCGAGCGCCGGCAAGCGGGCTGCCAGTCCAGCCAACCCGCCGCCGTCCAACGCCGACAGCAGCGGCCGCTCGACCGTGCCGCCGACCGCACGGGGCTGCCAGCCCGGCTCCGAGTAAGCGATGACCCGCTTGTCCTCATCAAACAGCACCAGATGGGAGCCCGGCGTAATGCGCTGGCGGCGCAGCGTGTCGTCCAATGTGGCCAGGCGGATGTCGGCCCCCACCACCACGCGGCCGGACTCGGCGCGGCGGGCCAGCGTCATACCCAGCTTGCCGGTCGCCGCGAACAAGTAAGGCGCGGTCAGTATCGAGTCGCGGCTGTCCATGGCCTGCGTGAACCAACTGCGCCGGCGCGGATCGTAATTGCGCGGATATTCGGGGCGCTCCCGCAACTTCAGCTCGGCCAGTCGATTGTCGAGAAAGATGAAGCGGCCGTCCTGTCCGGCGATGCTCTGGATCACATAAGCGGCCTCCGGAGGTGCGCCGAGCTGGCGCCGGTCCTCGTCGCTGGTGAAGCGCATCAACAGGAAGAAATCACCCGTCGCGTAGCCGACATAGAAGGCACTCACCGATGGCGTGGCCAGCAGCGCTTCCTGCAGGACAGCCAGGCTCTCGCGCCGCCCGGCCAAGGTGCCGGCCCGCACCAGCGGCTGCAGTGCCAGCAGGCGCAGGCTGGCGTTGACGGGCTGCAGCAGACTCTCCGTATCCCCCACCGTCTGCTGCGAGATACGCCCCAGCAGATCGCCGGCAGCCCGCTCGAGCATCTGCGCGCTACGCGTGTAGGACAGCCAGGCGATGCTGCCGCCGGCGAGCAGCACCAGCACGAAGAACAGCGTCGAAATATGGATGTGCAGCGGCCAGCGGAAATGACGTGCCGGCCTGGAGGGTGAGGTTTCGGCCGCCATCGGGATGCTCCCTTTCCGCTAGTGTCCGGCGAGGGCGCGCCGGTATTCGCCCGGCCGCGCGCCGGTCCATTTCTTGAACGCCCGGTGAAACGCACTGGCCTCGGCGAAGCCCAGCTCCAGCGCGATGTCGAGCACCGACTTGTCCGAATGGCTGAGCTGGCTGATCGCCAGGTCGAGGCGCAGATCGTCCTTGATCGACTGGTAGGACTGCCCTTCATCCAGCAAGTGCCGGCGCAGCGTGGACACCGAGAAATGCAGCTGCTGGGCCAGGGTCTCGAAATCCGGCCACGCGTCCGGCGGCATCCGCCGCAGGCGGCGCCGGATGCGTGCCACCAGCCCTTCGCTGTTGCGGTACTTGACCAGGAAGTTGGCCGGCGCGCTGCGCAGGAACAGCTTCATCGTGCGCTCGTTCTGCACGTTGGGCATGTCGAGGAATTCGGCCGGGAAGACGATCTCGGTGCGCACACCACCGAAACCCAGGTCTGGTGAGAACAGTACCCGCCACTCGGCGCTGAAATCAGGCTCGTCACAACGGAAGCGCGCGTGGCCCAGCGGAATGCGCCGCCCGATCAACCAGCAGGCCAGGCCATGCAGGATGATCAGGAAGGTGCCGTAGGCGAAGGCCCGCCGCGGCTCGGCCTGGCGGTCGACGATCTCGACGCGGGCCGTCTCGCCGTCGCGGACGAGCACGCCCTCCAGGTCGTCGAGGAGCAGCCGGAAGAAGCGCAGCGCCCGGCGCAGCGCCCGTTCCAGCGTGTCGCAGTGGATCACGCTATGGCACAGCAGCGTGAAGCTACCGGCCTTCATGCGGTGGGAGTCCATGCCGAAGAACTCGTCGTCCAACGCCTGGGCGATGAGATGCCACAACACCGCGAAGTGCTCCGACGACACCCGCGCCTGGGGCGCGTTGAGGAGCTCTGGCGAGATGCCGGCCTGGTTCAGCAGCGCATCCGCGTCAAAACCGCGGGCGCGAACTTCCACCAGCGCTTCATGGACGAAGCCGATGGAGATCGTGCCCTTGTCGGACGTGGGTTCGCTCATGGAAGTCCAGCCGGAAACAGGAACAGGGAAAGGGTTCGGGACGCTGGCCGGGAAGCGCGCCCCCGACGGGCTGCCGAAACCACGCCTTGCCGCGCCACACGGGGCTTTGCGCCCCTTCGATGTGGCAAATTCTATCATCCACATTGAGCGTTTTAGGCATGGAGCCCGCAAGCGCTTGTGCCTAGACTGCGCCCCACATCATGCCCGCCCCGGCGGGTCATTCAGCCGACAGCAACGAGGAGAGAGATAGATGGAAATCCAGAACAACGTATTCGTGGTGACCGGTGGCGGCTCGGGCCTGGGTGCCGCGACTGCGCAAATGATCGTCGCCAAGGGCGGCAAGGTCGTGCTGGCCGATGTGAACAAGGAAGCCGGCGAAGCCAAGGCCCGCGAACTGGGCGCCAACGCCCGCTTCGTCGCCACCGACGTGACCGGTGAGGACAGCGCCAAGGCTGCCTTCGCCGCGGCCGTCGAGCTGGGCACCCTGCGCGGCCTGGTGAACTGTGCCGGCATCGCCCCGGCCGAGAAGGTCGTCGGCAAGGAAGGCGCCCACAAGCTGGAGTCCTTCGCCCGCACCATCAACATCAACCTGATCGGCACCTTCAACATGACCCGCCTGGCTGCGGAGATCATGAGCAAGAACGAACCCAACGCCGGCGGCGAGCGCGGCGTGATCGTCAGCACCGCCTCGGTGGCCGCTTTCGACGGCCAGCTCGGCCAGGCCGCCTACGCCGCGTCCAAGGGCGGCGTGGTCGCCATGACGCTGCCGATCGCCCGAGAACTGTCCCGCACCGGCATCCGCGTGATGACCATCGCCCCCGGCATCATGGAAACCCCGATGCTGCTCGGCATGCCCGCCGAAGTGCAGGAAGCCCTCGGCAAGATGGTTCCCTTCCCCTCCCGCATGGGCAAGCCGGCCGAGTACGCCGCGCTGGTGGAACACATCTTCAGCAACAGCTACCTGAACGGCGAAGTCATCCGCCTCGACGGCGCCATCCGCATGGCCGCCAAGTAAGCCCCTCCCTCACCGAATTCGCGAAAGGCCACACACCATGAGCACCAACGATCCGATCGTCATCGTCTCCGCCGCCCGCACCCCGATGGGCGGTTTCCAGGGCGACTTCGCCAGCCTCACCGCCGCCCAGCTGGGCGGCGCGGCCATCAAGGCCGCCGTCGAACGCGCCGGCATCTCCGCCGAAGCCGTCGAAGAAGTGATCTTCGGCTGCGTGCTGCCCGCCGGCCAGGGCCAGGCCCCGGCCCGCCAGGCCGCCCTCGGCGCCGGCTTGCCGCTGTCCGCCGGCTGTACCACCGTCAACAAGATGTGCGGCTCCGGCATGAAGGCCACCATGCTCGCCCACGACCTGCTGCTGGCCGGCACCAACGAGGTGATGATCGCCGGCGGCATGGAGTCCATGACCAACGCCCCCTACCTGCTGCCCAAGGCCCGCGGCGGCTACCGCCTCGGCCACGGCCAGGTCATGGACCACATGTTCCTGGACGGCCTTGAAGATGCCTACGAGAAGGGCCGCCTGATGGGCACCTTCGCCGAGGACTGTGCCGGCAACTACGGCTTCACCCGTGAAACGCAGGATGCCTACGCCATCGCGTCGACGACCCGGGCCCAGGCCGCCATCAAGGACGGCTCCTTCGAGTGGGAAATCACCCCCGTCACCGTCGCCGGCCGCAAGGGCGACGTGACCATCACCAGCGACGAGCAGCCGCCGAAGGCCAACATCGACAAGATCCCCAGCCTGAAGCCGGCCTTCCGCAAGGACGGCACCGTGACCCCGGCCAACTCCAGCTCCATCTCCGACGGCGCCGCCGCGCTGGTCCTGATGCGCGCCTCAACCGCCGCCGCCAAAGGCCTCCAGCCGATCGCCAGGATCGTCGGTCACAGCACCCACGCCCACCAGCCCAGCCTGTTCGCCACCGCCCCGGTCGGCGCCATGCAGAAACTGCTCGCCAAGACCGGCTGGACCACCGCAGATGTGGACCTGTGGGAGATCAACGAAGCCTTCGCCGTCGTCACCATGGCAGCCATCCATGATCTGAAGCTGGACCACGCCAAGGTCAACATCCATGGCGGTGCCTGCGCCCTCGGCCACCCGATCGGCGCATCCGGCGCCCGCATCATCGCCACCCTCCTCGGCGCCCTCAAGAAGACCGGCGGCAAGCGCGGCATCGCCAGCCTGTGCATCGGCGGCGGCGAAGCAACCGCCCTGGCCGTCGAGATGCTGTAAGGAAAGGACACACACGATGATCCTCACCCAAGAACAGGAAATGATCCGCGACTCCATGCGTGCCTTTGCGCAGGAGCGCCTCGCCCCCTTCGCCGCCGAATGGGACAAGAGCCACACCTTCCCCGCCCAGGCCCTCAAGGAACTCGGCGAACTCGGCGCACTGGGCATGGTGGTGCCCGAGGAATGGGGCGGCGCCGGCATGGACTACATGAGCCTGGTGCTGACGCTCGAGGAGATCGCCGCTGGCGACGGCGCCACCTCGACCATCGTGTCGGTGCAGAACTCCCTGGCCTGTGGCATCACGCAGAAGTACGGCACCGATGCACAAAAGGAAGAATGGCTGAAGCCCCTCGCCCGCGGCGAGAAGCTCGGCTGCTTCTGCCTCACCGAGCCCCACACCGGCTCCGACGCGGCGGCCATCACCACCCGCGCCGACCGTGACGGCGACCACTTCGTGCTGAACGGCGTCAAGCAGTTCATCACCACCGGCAAGCACGCCCAGATGGCCATCGTCTTCGCCGTCACCGACAAGGCTGCCGGCAAGAAGGGCATCTCCTGCTTCCTGGTGCCGACCGCCACGCCCGGCTTCATCGTCGGACGCACCGAAGAGAAGATGGGCCAGCACGCCTCCGACACCGTACAGATCATCCTCGAGAACTGCCGCGTGCCGGCCAGCGCCCTGCTCGGCAAGGAAGGCGAAGGCTACAAGATCGCCCTCTCCAACCTGGAAGCCGGCCGCATCGGCATCGCCGCCCAGAGCATCGGCATGGCCCGTGCCGCCTTCGAAGCCGCCGTACGCTACGCCAAGGAACGCGTGACCTTCGGCGTGCCGATCATCGAGCACCAGGCAGTCAACTTCAAGCTGGCCGACATGAACACCCTGCTCGACGCCGCCCGCCTGATGGTGTGGCGTGCAGCCCAGTTGAAGGACGCCGGCAAGCCCTGCCTGAAGGAAGCCTCGATGGCCAAGATGTTCGCCTCCGAAGCCGCCGAGAAGATCGCCTCCGACGCCATCCAGATCCACGGCGGCGTCGGCTACACCAGCGACTTCCCGGTCGAGCGCATCTACCGCGACGTGCGCATCTGCCAGATCTACGAAGGCGCCAACGACATCCAGCGTCTGGTCATCGGCCGTTCCATCGCCGCCGAATAAAGCCAGGTCTTAACCCTCGACGGCCCCCGATCTCGTGCGGCCGGATCGCTCCCGTACTCGATTACGGCTGCGCTCCGCCTCCCGATCTCGGGGGCCGCGTTGCGATTGCTGCGCACCGTCATGCGCATGCCTGCACAAGACCCCCATCAGGAAGGAGACAAGCGTGGGACCTCTCCACGGTGTGAAAGTGGTGGAATTCGCCGCCCTCGGCCCGGCCCCAATGGGCGCCATGATCCTGGCCGACCTGGGCGCCGAGGTGGTGCGCATCGAGCGCAAGCCACCCCCCAATGCCAAGCCCGGCTTCGAGATCTTCGATCCGCAGCGGGACATCCTCAACCGCAGCCGCCGCGTCGTGCGCCTCGACCTCAAGAAGGCCGAGGGCCTGGACGCCGCGCGGCGCCTCGTCGCCGGCGCCGACATCCTGATCGAAGGCTTCCGCCCCGGCGTGATGGAGCGCCTCGGCCTCGGCCCCACCGAGAGCCTGGCCGCCAATCCGCGCCTCGTCTATGGGCGCATGACCGGCTGGGGCCAATACGGACCCCTGTCCCAGAGCGCCGGCCACGACATCAACTACCTGTCCCTGTCCGGTGCGCTGCATGCGATTGGCGAAGCTGGCGGCAAGCCGGTGGTGCCGCTGAACCTGGTGGCTGATTGCGGTGGCGGCGCGATGTTGCTGGTGGTTGGCGTGCTCGCCGCCTTGACCGAAGCGCGCAGCTCCGGCCACGGCCAGGTGGTGGATGCGGCGATGACCGACGGCTCGGCACTGCTGATGAGCATGATGTACACGCTGAAGGCCATGGGCCAGTGGTCGCAACAGCGCGGCACCAACCTGCTCGACGGCGGCGCGCCCTTCTACGACACCTACCGCTGCGCCGACGGCAAGTACATTTCCATCGGCCCCATCGAGCCCCAGTTCTACGCGCTGTTCCTGCACAAGGCCGGTATCGACGATCCGGACTTCAGCCAACAATGGGAACGCAGCCGCTGGCCGGAACTCAAGACCCGCCTCGCCGCCCATCTGGCCACCCGCAGCCGCGATGCCTGGTGCGCCCTGCTGGAAGGCAGCGATGCCTGCGTGGCGCCCGTCCTGGACATGGACGAAGCGCCCGAACACCCGCACAATCGGGCTCGCGGCACTTTCATCGAGGTCGGCGGCGTCGTGCAGCCGGCCCCGGCCCCACGCTTCAGCCGCAGCATTCCCGCACAGCCCCGTCCGCCGGTCGTCGATGGCGCCGGCGAAGACGTGCTCGCCGACTGGGGTTTCACTCCAGCGGAGATCGATGGGCTGCGCAGCGCCGGGGCACTCTAATAAAACAGCGACAACAGGAGAAGCAAGTGGAATATCAGAACATTCTCGTCGAGACCCGTGGCAAGGTCGGCCTGATCACCCTCAACCGTCCGAAGGCCCTCAACGCCCTCAATGACGCGCTGGTGGACGAACTGGGCGTGGCCCTCAACGGCTTCGAAGCCGACGAGAACATCGGCTGTATCGTCATCACCGGCTCCGAAAAGGCCTTCGCGGCCGGCGCCGACATCACGATGATGGCCAACTTCAGCTACATGGACGCCTACAAGGGCGACTACATCACCCGCAACTGGGAACGCGTGAAGACCTGCCGCAAGCCGATCATCGCCGCGGTGGCCGGCTTCGCCCTCGGCGGCGGCTGCGAACTGGCGATGAGCTGCGACATGATCTTCGCTGCCGACACCGCCAAGTTCGGCCAGCCCGAAGTCAAGCTGGGCATCCTGCCGGGCGCCGGCGGCACCCAGCGCCTGCCCCGCGCCGTCGGCAAGGGCAAGGCCATGGACCTGTGCCTGACCGCCCGCATGATGGACGCGGCCGAAGCCGAGAAGTCCGGCCTCGTCGCCCGCGTGATCCCCGCCGACCAACTGCTCGACGAGGCCCTCAAGGCCGCCGAGACCATCGCCGGCTACTCCCTGCCGGTGGTCATGATGATCAAGGAATCGGTGAACCGTTCCTTCGAGAGCAGCCTCAACGAAGGTCTGCTGTTCGAACGCCGCGTGTTCCATTCCGCCTTCGCGCTGGACGACCAGAAGGAAGGCATGGCCGCCTTCGTCGAGAAGCGCAAGCCGGAATTCAAGAACCAGTAAGTCTTGCCCTGAGTGGGGGTTGGAAGGGGGCTGCGGCCCCCTTCCAACCCCCTTTCTCATTGGCGCCTCCGGCTTCAAGGCCGGGCGGCCACATCAGCCTGGCAACAGCACGGGATCGCGGCGGCGTCTGGCGATCCGGCAACACCCCAGGACCACGGCTGTAAATCCCCCCGCCATTCCCAGCACCATCAAGGCCGTCTGCCCCTGATCGGGCGGCGCCGACACAGCCGACACCTCAAGTGCATCGACCACCGTCAGAAGTTCGGCGCGCCGGATCATCAGTTCGGTCTTCAGCCGTTCCAGCTCGGCACGGCAATGCCCCACCTCTCGCTGTGCCGCTTTCACGGCATTGCGCTGGATCGCGCTTCGTTGCGTCCTGATCTGCCGCTCCAGCACCGCAATGCGCCCGTTCAACTTCCGTAGTTGAGGATTGCGCCGGATCAGGGGAGGCGCAAAGGTCCGTTCCATATCGCGGATCTCGCCCCGCAGCTCGGCCACCCGATCGGCAATCAGCGTCAGCCTCGCGTCGTCCGCCCCCAGTCCATCACGCTTGCCCGAGGCCAGCGCGGCCCGCATCTCCTGCAGACGCGCCTCGGCTTCGCCCAGCTCGGCCCCCGCCGCTTCTAGCGCGCCCGCCACCGCCCGGATGCGCGTCACCGCCTGGCCCTCTTCCCGGTACACATCCAGCACCGTATTCAGGACACGAGTCAGATACGCAGGGTCGGAGCCCACGGCCTGCAGCAGGATGATGCCGCTCGTGGGCAACATCTCGACCCGCAACACCCCCTGCAAGCCGGACACGTCCGCAGACGTGCCGCCGCCCTCGCCCAGACGCACCGCCACCTTCTCCAGCAAGGCCCGGCTGGCGAGCTCCTCGACGGGATCGTTGAGCTGCTGCGGCCCCTGATCAGCGACGACCGGCAGCCTGACCCGTACAAGGGCCCGGTATTCGACGGGCTGCAGCGCGCGCCACGCCCACCCCGACAGCAGTGCGAGCAGCAGGATCACCGGGACAAGAACAGATGGCCGGACACGCTGGCATGTCCGGGAGAGAGGCATCGCGTGTCGTTCAAACGCATAGCGCAGTGCAACGGGAAAAGGCATGGGCAGGTCACCGAAACAATCGCCGCCAAGCGATTCAAGGAACGGCGCCCGTCAGCCCGACCGTCATCGGAACAGGGCTGCAGACTCCGGATTCGATGACATTATCATTTCACGCCTCATGAGATAAACAGGCGCGTTGCCCAAAGCAGCCTGCCCTCTGTGGCCCAAACCGTTCAGTGGATCTGGCTCATTGCCGGCATGCCAATTCACGCTGGATGCCCCGGAGCAATACTCCGGGTCGAACTTGCCCCAGGGAATTCCATTAACCTAAAATTCACCGACGTCATAACAACAATGAGCATTCAATGATAGCGTTGAGCGCTGGTGAAGTTCTGGAGCTTTCGCCCGACGAAGCTTCGGCCAAAGCAGCCAAGGGTTTGGTCATTCCGGGCAAATGGCCGCGTCTTGAATACGATGAGCAGGCGATCTGGGGCGAATGCCAGGGCAGCGGCAGCAAACCTTATCAGGTGCAGGTCGACCAAGCCGGCCCGGCTTTTCGTTGTTCCTGCCCAAGTCGCAAATTTCCCTGCAAACATGGCTTGGCGCTATTGCTCCTCCTCGCGCAGAACCCAACCAGCTTCTCTGCGGCCACGGCACCCACCTGGGTCGCCGACTGGCTGGCCTCGCGCCAGCAGCGGGCAGAAAAGCAGGAAGCCAAGATCGTCGAGAAACGCAACGCAGCACCTGACCCGCAAACCACAGCCCGTCGCGAGGAGGCCCGCCACCAACGCATGACCGGCGGCTTGGAAGAGCTGGAACGCTGGCTCAACGACCGACTTCGCCAGGGCTTGGCGCAGTTGCCGGGGCAGGCGGCAACCTGGGACGAACTGGCGCGGCGCATGATCGATGCCCAATTGCCGGGACTCGCCTCCCGCTTACGCCGGATCAGCGCCCAGGTTGGCCGGAATGAAGCCTGGCCGGGACACGTCCTGGGCGAACTGGGCCAGCTACGCGTGCTGATCGATGCCTTTCGCCGCCTCGACAGCCTGCCACCCGCCATGCAGCAGGATATCCGCAGCGCCCTCGGCATCAGCATCGACCGGGACAGCGTGCTGGCCAACGGCGAGCGACTACGCGACGACTGGCAAGTTGTCGGCCAAGCCTTCGACGAGGAAGGCAACCTGTGGTTGCGCCGTGTCTGGCTGCTCGGCCAGCGATCACGACGCACGGCCCTGCTGCTCGACTTTGCGCACGGCGGGCGACGCTTCGAACAGAGTTACATTACCGCCAGCAGCCTGCACGGGGAGCTGGCTTTCTTCCCAAGCAATCATCCTCTGCGCGCGCTAAACACCGGCGCCCTCCATCTGCTGCCCAACAGCGCCCCCCCGACGGGTCAACTTGCTGCCGCACTGGACGTACTGGCCGGAGGTATTGCCGCCAATCCCTGGCAATCACCGCACCCCATGTTGATCGATGACGGCGTGCCCTACTTCAGTCCCCAGGGCTGGTCACTACACTGCGCCGAACGACGCCGTATCCCCCTGAAACTACGCCACGAAGATGGCTGGCAATTGCTGGCGGCCAGCGGCGGGGCTCCACTCACCGTTTTCGGCGAATGGGATGGAGAGCTCCTGCGCCCACTTGCCGCCTGGCAAGGGAAACTGGTCTGGCGAGAGGAACTGGAGAGCGCATGAAACTACTACACGAGCTTGCCAGCCAGGTCCTGCTGGGTAGCGGCCGTCGCCCACCGGACCTCCCGGAGCCACCCGGCAACATCGGCGCCTTGCTCAAAGCAGCCTGCCCTCAAGGTGAGGACATGGAGGTCCGCGTTCTACGTTGCGCAGGTAGCCTGGCACTGTGTTCAGCGGCCGGCTACGTCCCCCCTGTCGCGGAGGGAGCGCCTCCCCCCCTCTGCCCGGAGGAACGATTAGCGCTTGTCGATGATCCACAACTCTTGTCGGCCCTGCCGCAGATCCTCGTCAACGGTCCTGACACATTGCGCCGCGAGGCTTTTTTCCGCTTGGCGAGCAAAAGCTACTGCCTAGCCCCCAGCCTGTTGCCCCATGCCTTGACCCTGGGCCAAGAAAACCACGAATTGCGCCCGGCACTTCTCCCCGTAATCGGCCAACGGGGCCAGTGGCTGGCCGGTCTCAATCCGGAGTGGGCGTACGCCGCGGGTGAAGCGGCCCCGGCTAGCGACCTGGCCCTGTGGGAAAACGGCAGCCAGGACCAGCGGAAGCATCTGCTCGGCAGGCTGCGGCAAAGCGATCCTGGGCAGGCGCGCAGCTTGCTGCAGGACGGCTTTTCGCAACTTGATGCACGAGAGCGGGCCAGCCTGTTGGAAACGATGAGCGCGGGCCTGGGCTTGCCGGACGAGGACTTCCTTGAAAGCCTGCTGGCCGACCGCAGCCGGGAAGTGCGCCAACGGGCTGCAAACCTTCTGGCCACGCTGCCCGACAGTCGTTTCAGTCGGCGCATGACTGAACGAATGGCGGCCTGTCTCGGCCAAGCCCCCCTGCCTGGCTCCGTGTTCCCCCTCGAGGCCCCTGCCGGTTTCTCCAGCGACTGGAAGAGCGATGCACTTGAAGAAAACCGGGCCAAGAACGAAAGCTTGGGCGAAAGGGCTTGGTGGCTGTACCAGATCGCCCGCTGCGTACCCCTCGCCTGGTGGACGAAAACAACCGGCCTGTCGCCAGGCGACCTGATCGAATGGGCACACAGTACGGACTGGAGCGAAGCCATTCTGCGCGCCTGGTACGACGCCCTGCTGCGGAATCCCGAAGCAGACTGGGCCGCCGAGTTCGTGACCCAGACTGATGATTCGGGACTGAGGATTGATCTCTTCAAAGTACTCGCTTTTCTGCCGGCGCCAGCGCGTGAACAGCACTGGCTGAGACTGCTCGAAGGTACATCGCAAGGCCGTTCCCGCAGCGGACTACTGGCTCAACTGGTAAATGACTTTGCGCGCTACCAAGAGGAGCTGTCAGAGAGCTTTTCCCACCGCATCCTGGTCGAGATAAAGCGACTTGTGGAGCTGCCAGTCAATGCCGCCGGCGGTCTTTACGAAATCAGCCAGGCTCTCCCCGAACTGGCCAGTCTGATTCCTCCGGCCTGTTTTGCCGCAGCCAGTGAAGGCTGGCCAGTCAGCCGCCCGGAAATTGAATATTTCAGCAAGACCTTGGCAAGGCTCCTGGCCATCGTCGAACAACGCAAGACCCTTCATCAAATTCTCAGATAGCGAAAACCAACATGAGCCAAGTCCTACGCCAGCATGCCGAGCAACAATTCGCCGAGGAACTCGAGGAACTGAAAAAGGCGGACAACCGCGAGCGGCCAGAAAACTGGGCACTTTCGCCATGGGCGGTGGCCGAATACCTGATGGGCGGCACGCTTGCCAACGGCTTTCAGGTCAGCGCCAAGTACATCGGCAACCGACGCCTGATGGAAACGGCCATCGCCACGCTGGCCACTGATCGTGCCCTGCTCCTCTTCGGTGTGCCGGGTACCGCCAAGTCCTGGGTGTCGGAGCACCTGGCGGCGGCCGTCAGTGGCGATTCGACCCTGCTTATCCAGGGCACTGCCGGCACCAGCGAGGAACAATTGCGCTACGGCTGGAACTATGCCGAGTTGCTAGCCAAGGGGCCATCCAAGACTGCGCTGGTCGCCAGCCCACTGATGCGTGCCATGGAGCAGGGTAAAACCGCGCGTATCGAGGAGCTGACCCGGATTCCGGCGGACGTGCAGGACACGCTGATCACCATCCTTTCGGAAAAATCACTGCCCGTTCCTGAACTCGGCATCGAGGCTCAGGCGATACACGGCTTCAACGTCATTGCGACAGCAAATAATCGCGACAAGGGCATCAATGAACTCTCCAGTGCGCTGAAACGGCGCTTCAATACGGTCATCCTGCCGGTACCGGCCAGCGACGACGAAGAAGTCAGCATTGTCAGCAAGCGGGTTGCCGAGCTCGGACGAGCCCTGCAACTACCTGGCGAGCCTCCGACCCTCAAGGAGGTACGCCGGGTCGTGCAGATTTTCCGCGAGCTGCGCAACGGCCAGACTGAAGACGGCAGAACCAAACTGAAGAGTTCGAGCGCCACCCTGAGCACGGCTGAAGCGATTTCCGTGATCAACAGTGGCATGGCCCTGGCTGGCCACTTCGGTGACGGCGTGCTGCGCGCCGGCGACATCGCCTCCAGCCTGGTCGGCGCCATCGTCAAAGATCCGGTGCAGGATGCGGTGGTTTGGCGGGAATACCAGGAGACGGTCATGAAGGAACGCAGCGACTGGAAAGACCTCTACCGCGCCTGCCGGGAACTGGACTAGGCGCTACGCACATGGCTGATTCACCCGCTACACCTTTTCACCTGTTCGGCATTCGCCACCACGGGCCGGGTTGCGCCCGCAGCCTGATACGTGCCCTTGAGGAACTGCAACCGGATTGCCTGCTCGTCGAAGGCCCCCCCGATGGCGAGGAGATGCTGGCGTTCATGCAGGCCGATGGCTTGGTGCCGCCGGTCGCGCTGCTTGTCTACAACCCTGACGATGCACGTGAAGCCGCCTTCTATCCCTTCGCGGCCTTCTCTCCGGAATGGAATGCCCTACGCTTTGCACTGGAACGGCAGATCCCGGCCCGCTTCATCGATCTGCCGGCAGCGCACCGCTTCGCATTGAACCGTCCAGCCACCGACGAGGACGACGGCCAGGTGCCCGGCGTTGCGGTAGAAGCACCGGCACCGCCAGAAGACAAAGCCGGGGTGGAAAACTGCCCAGAAGTCGCCGTGAACACGTCAGGGCCAAGTGGTGCCCCCCTCGACTGGCTAGGCCGCGCCGCCGGCTACGACGATGGCGAAGCCTGGTGGAATCACCTGGTCGAGGAACGCGGAGACAGCCTGGAATTGTTTGCGGCCATTCGCGAAGCCATGAGCTGCATACGCAACGAAGCGCCCCCCCGCACGTCCCCGGCTTCTGTCGAACGGCGTGAAGCCCTGCGCGAGGCACACATGCGGAAATGTCTGCGCCAGGCCCGGAAAGAAGGTTTCCAGCGTATTGCCGTGGTCTGCGGCGCCTGGCACGTACCAGCCCTGAGCGAAATGCCCCCCGCCAAGGCCGACAACGATTTGCTCAAGGGCCTGCCGAAAATCAAGGTCGCGAGTACCTGGGTACCCTGGTCCTACCACAACCTCAGTTTCACCAGCGGCTATGGTGCCGGCGTCGCTTCACCCGGCTGGTACGAACACCTCTGGCAAAGCACGAGGGAGGATCGGGCCGTCGGCTGGCTGACCCGCGCAGCCCGACTTTTCCGCGAAAGCGGGCTGGACTGCTCCTCAGCACACATCATCGAGACCGTCCGCCTAGCCGATGCTTTGGCTGCCCTGCGCAACCGCCCGCAGCCGGGTCTCGACGAACTGGACGAGGCCTTGCGAACCGTCGTCTGCATGGGCGACGAAGTGCCGATGCAACTTATCCGGCGAAAAATGACCGTCGGCGACCGCCTCGGTCATACCCCGGAAACGGCCCCGGCAGTTCCTTTGCAACGAGATCTGCAACAGCAACAGAAGAGCCTGCGCCTGAAAGCGGAAGCGACGCAAAAAACGATCGATCTCGACCTGCGCCAGGAGAACGATCTGGCTCGTAGCCACCTGCTGCATCGCCTCAGGCTTCTCGACATCGACTGGGGCTCCCTGAGCAGAACCGGGCGCAATGCCAAGGGTAGCTTCCACGAATTATGGACTATCCAGTGGGAACCAGAGCTGGTCATTTCTGTGATCAATGCCAGCCGCTGGGGCAACAGCGTGCGCCAGGCTGCCATTGCTCGTGCAACGGATCGGGCACGGACGGCGGGCAGCCTGCCCGAACTCTCCGAACTGGTGAACCAAGTCCTGCTGGCTGATCTGAACGAAGCCGTCGCTCCTGTATCCCAAGCCCTGGAAAACCATGCAGCGATCACCAGCGACATACTGCAATTGATGGCTGCCGTGCCGTCCCTGGCCAATATCGCTCGCTACGGCAATGTCCGTCAGACCGATGCAGGCATGGTTGAGCACCTGCTCGACAGTCTTGTACCGCGCGCCGCCATCGGCCTGCCAGGCGCCTGCTCGACCCTCGACGATGAAGCCGCCCAGGCGATGCGCACTCACATTATTGCACTGCACCAGGCGCTGGGTCTGCTCGCCCGCCAGAATCTCCAGGAAGAATGGCAACAATCCCTGTACAGGCTCTCCGAACTCGGCAGTTGCCACGGGCTGATCTGCGGCCTCGCCAACCGCCTGCTCTTCGACGAGCAACTCACCAGCCTGGAACAAACTTCACTGCGTATGAGCCAAGCCCTATCGATCGGCAACGACCCCGGACCGGCTGCCGCTTGGCTCGAAGGTTTCCTCAACCAGAGCGGCATGGTTCTGCTCCACGATCCACAGTTGTGGACCATGGTCGATGGCTGGCTCGGCAGCCTGGGGGAAGACGACTTCATCCGTGAATTGCCCCTGCTGCGTCGCGCCTTTGCTGCGTTCAGCACGCACGAACGGCGGCAACTCGGCGAACGGGTCAACCGTTCGACAGTCGCCTCGCCCCTGACAAGCCCATCGGATTGGGATACGGCCCGCGCTGAACAAGTCTTGCCCTTATTGCACCAACTTCTGGGAATCCAAGCATGAGTCAAATTGCGTACACCGACGACGCCCACAAACGTCGCTGGCGCCTGGTTCTTGGCAAACCGGCCGAGACCGCCTGCAACGATCTGCTGACCGGCGATGACCTTCGCATCGACGACGCACTGCATGCACTTTACGACGCCGACGAACTGGATGGCCTGCGCCGCGGCAGCGGTGCGTCCTCGCCGCGTGTCGCCCGCTGGTTGGGCGACATCCGTCGTTATTTCCCGGCCTCGGTCGTGCAGGTGATGCAGAAGGACGCCTTGGAACGCTTGGACCTCAAGAGCATGCTCTTTCAACCGGAAATGCTGGACGCAGTGCAACCCAACGTACATCTGGTCGCCACCCTGATGTCACTGCGCGGCATCATCCCGAGCAAGACACGGGACACGGCGCGCTCCGTAGTCAGGAAAGTAGTCGACGCACTCATGGAAAAGCTCGAAGAGCCGATGCGTAGCGCCGTCACGGGCGCCCTCAACCGAGCAGTCCGCAACCGTCGTCCACGGCATGCCGAAATCGATTGGAATCGCACAATCCGCACCAACCTCAGGCACTGGCAGGAAGCCTATCGCAGCATCGTCCCGGAGAATCTGGTCGGCTACGGCCGAAAGGCTCGGCGTATCCAGCGCGAGGTCATCCTGTGTATCGACCAGAGCGGCTCAATGGCCGCATCCGTCGTTTATTCGAGCATTTTCGGCGCGGTCATGGCTTCCCTGCCAGCCGTCCGGACGCATATGGTGGTCTTCGACACCGCCGTCGTTGATCTCACCGAACAACTCAGTGATCCGGTCGACGTCCTGTTCGGCGTACAACTCGGCGGCGGCACAGACATCAACCGGGCCGTCGGCTACTGCCAATCGCTTGTCCGCGATCCACGCAATACCATCATGGTGTTGATTTCCGATCTCTACGAGGGCGGCGTCGAGCAAAACCTCTTGCAACGGGCCGGCGAACTCGTCCAGTCCGGCGTCCAGGTCATTACGCTTCTCGCTCTCAGCGACGAAGGTGCACCGAGCTACGACCGTCACCTGGCAGCCAAACTGGCAGCCCTCGGTGTGCCCTCGTTCGCCTGCACGCCAAACCACTTTCCCGGCCTGATGGCCGCGGCCATTCGCCGCGAAGATGTCGGGCTATGGGCCGCTCAGCAGGGCATCGTGACGGCCAGGGCGGAACGCGTAGCCCACGGATGATCCACAGGTCGCTTTCCCTATAGCCGGCGCCCGTGCTCCGGAGCACTTCACCAACATTCACTCACACCACCACGAACACGGCTTTCAGTTTTTCCGAGTTTTACTAAGACAAACAAAGTCCACGTTTTTCTTGCCAAGTTAAACGAAGACAAATATAGTCTGCGTTATGGCACATCTAACCGTTAGCGTCGAATACGGCATTCACTGTCTCCTGTGGCTCGTCGGCTCGGGCGAAACTGCGCTGAGCAGCCGCGACTTGGCCGAGCTGCAGGGCATCTCGCCGAGCTTCGTCGCCAAGATCTTTCCCAAGCTCGAAAAGGCCGGCATCGTCGCCGCCAGCGAGGGCGTGCGTGGCGGCTACCGGCTCGCCCGACCACCGGAGGAGATCACTTTTCTGCAGATCGTCGATGCCATCGAAGGCGACAAGCCGCTCTTCGATTGCCAGGAGATCCGCAGCCGCTGTGCAGTGTTCGGGGAAACGCCGCCCGACTGGGCGACCAGCGGCATATGCGGCATCCACAAGATCATGCTGCAGGCGGAAAAGGCGATGCGCCAGGAACTGGCGACCCACTCCCTCGCCGAGGTGGCCGCCAGCTTCAGCCGCAAGGCGCCCGGCGAGTTCTTCGTCGAGGTCCATGACTGGACCAGTGAGCGCACCGGCAACCGCAAGCCCGGCCGCAAGCCCAAACCCCCGGCCTGATACTTCGTGGCGCGGCACTCCGCCCGCGCCGCGCTCCCCTTAGGTCAATCGCCCTCGGCCCCTGCCGGATGTGCCGAGCGAATTATTGCGCCCCTGCGCAAGGCCCCTCTACGTCCGGCGTTTGCTAGGAGTACATGGAATGACGCAGCAAATTGTCATCGCGGGTTCCGGCTTTGCCGGTTTGTGGGCAGCCCTGTCGGCGGCCCGTGCAGTCGAACTGGCCAGCAGGACGGATGTCGAGGTGGTGGTGGTTTCGCCGAGCCCGACGCTGGTCGTCCGCCCGCGCCTTTATGAAGCCGTTATCGAGAACATCGATCCGGACCTGCTGGCGCTGTTCGCGGCAACGGGAGTCCGTCACATGGCCGGACGGGTCGAGTCGATCCGCAGCAACCGTCATGAAATCGAGGTCGTGAGCGGCGATGGCGAGCGCAGCACCCTGGGTTACGACAAGTTCGTGCTGGCCACCGGCAGCACGCTGTTCCAGCCCCCCGTCCCCGGCCTCGCTGAATTCAGCTTCAATGTGGACCAACTTGCCAACGCCAAAGTACTCGCAGCGCACCTCCTCGCCCTGGCGACACGCCCAGCGACAGCGGCACGTAATACGGTGGTGGTGGCCGGCGGAGGCCTCACCGGCATCGAGACGGCGGCAGAAATGCCGCAGCGCCTGCGGGGGATTTTAGGCAAGGAAGCCGACATTCGCGTCGTGGTGATCGAACAGGCACCGGGCATCGGCCCGGACCTGGGCCCGGTGCCGCGGCCGGTCATCGAGGCGGCGCTGGCCGAGTGCGGCGTGGAGATCGTCACCGGCGTGGCGGTGGCCGCCATCGACGCGAACGGGATCACGACTTCGGCGGGGCTGCGCATCGAAGCCGCCACCGTGGTATGGACCGCCGGCGCCCGTGCCAACCCGCTCGCCGCGCAGATTCCCGGCGAGCATGACGCACAGGGTCGCGTCCACGTCGATCCCTACCTGCGCGCCAGCCAGGCGGCCGATGTGTTCGTCACCGGCGACGTCGCCCACGCGGCCACGGACGATCAGGGTAATGTGGCCCTCATGTCCTGCCAGCACGCGCTGAGCCTCGGGCGGGTCGCCGGCCACAACGCCGCCGCCGAACTGCTCGGTCTGCCGCTGCATGCCTACAGCCAGCCCAAGTACGTGACCTGCCTGGATCTCGGCACCTGGGGCGCGCTGTACACAGAGGGCTGGGACCGCCAGATCAGCCTCACCCGGCAGGACGCCAAGAACCTCAAGCGGGACATCACCACCCAGTGGATCTACCCACCCGCCGCCGATCGCCAGGCCGTCTTCGCCATCGCCAATCCCGACTACGTGATCGTGCCCTGATGGCACACGGCCTGCCGCCCTGCCCGCAACTCACGCAGGCAAGACGGCAGGCCGTCGGGACAAACCTCCCGTGGGGGCCAATGAACCGCCCCCACGGGATTTCCATTTCCCTGCTGGAAGACCTTTACTTCACCTCCAGCACACCCTCGTCCCACTTGTCGTGCTTCTCCAGCCCGAGCAGGTTAGCGACGGTGGCGGCGATGCTGGACAGGCCGGCGGTCGGGGTCTGCTTGAGGCCCAGCTTGCCGCCGCTGACGTTGTCGTAGAGGATCAGCGGCACCGGGTTGAGGGTGTGCGCGGTCTTGGCCTTGAAGGAGCCGTCCTTGTTGAGGGCGGGCTGCTTGGTCTTCTTGTCCAGTTCGAACATCTCGTCGGCATTGCCGTGGTCGGCGGTGATCAGCGCCACGCCGCCGGCGGCGTCGATGGCCGGCAGCAGACGCGACAGGGCCAGGTCGACGGCCTCGATGGCGATCGCTGCAGCCTGGAAGTTGCCGGTGTGGCCGACCATGTCGCCGTTGGCGTAGTTGCAGCGCAGGATCTTGTATTGGCCGGACTGCAGCGCGGCGATTAGCGCGTCGGTGATCTCGGCGGCCTTCATCCACGGACGCTGCTCGAAGGGCACCACGTCGCTGGGGACTTCCTTCCAGGTTTCGCCTTCGAACTTGCCCGAGCGGTTGCCGTTCCAGAAGTAGGTCACGTGGCCGAACTTCTGGGTCTCGGAGCACGCGAACTGGGCCAGGCCGGCCTTGCTGAACCATTCGCCGGAGGTGTCCTTGATGGCCGGCGGGGCCACCAGGAAGCGCTTCGGCAGCTGCAGGTCGCCGTCGTACTGGAGCATGCCGGCGTAGGTAACCTTGGGGTGGCGCACGCGGTCGAACTTGTCGAAGTCGTCCTCGACGAAGGCGCGGGTGATCTCGATGGCCCGGTCGCCGCGGAAATTGTAGAAGACGACCGAATCGCCATCCTCGATGGTACCGATGGGCTTGCCGCCGTCGGCGATGACGAATTCCGGCAAGTCCTGGTCGATGGTACCCGGGTGACGCTCACGCAGGCCGTTGATGGCCTCGGTGGCGTTGGCGAACTGCGTGCCTTCGCCGAGCACGTGGGTCTTCCAGCCCTTGTCCACCATCGGCCAGTTGGCGTCGTAGCGGTCCATGGTGATGTACTGACGGCCGCCGCCGGAGGCGATGCGGGCGTCGAAGCCGTCGGCGCTGATCTCGGCCAGGAAGGCCTCGAAGGGCACCACGTATTCCAGCGCGCTGGTCTCGGGTACGTCACGGCCGTCGATGAGGGCGTGGATGCGCACGGTCTTCACACCTTCGGCCTTGGCCTGCACGACCATCGCCTTCAGGTGGTCGATGTGGCTGTGCACATTGCCGTCGGAGAACAGGCCGATGAAGTGGATCGTGCCTTCCTTGCCATCGGCGCCCGCCTTCGCGCCAGCAACGATCTCCTTCCACGCGTCGCCGGCCCAGATCGCGCCGTCGGCGATCGCATTGGCCACCAGCGCGGCGCCCTGCGCATACACCTGGCCGGCACCGATGGCGTTGTGGCCGACCTCCGAATTGCCCATGTCGTCGTCCGACGGCATGCCGACGGCGGTACCGTGGGCGCGCAGGGAGATGTTCGGGTAGTCGGCGAACAGGCGGTCGAGGGTCGGCTTGCGGGCGGCGGCGATGGCGCTGCCGGCGTCGTTCTTGGGCAGGCCGTAACCGTCCATGACGATCACGACGACCGGCCCGGCCACACCGGGGAAGGCGGGGTTCTTCTGGAGCATGTTCACTTCCTTGATGAAAATTCTGAATCCGGCCTCACCCTTCGCGCCAGCGGAGGCAAGGCATCAGCATGTCGATCACGGCCTCGCTCTTCCTGGGGGAGAGGACGGAACTGCCGTCGATCCCGATAATAATCCGCACTTTCGCTGGCCGGCGTCACGCCCGGGATACCCAGCAAGGGTAAGGGCTTGAGCAGGCGCGGCGCCAGTTCATCGGCAATACCGACGAGATACTCGGCGAGCCAGGCGTCGGCTTCGGCCTGGCGCTGCGCAGCTGGCAGCGCCAACCAGGTTTCGTCCACCTGGCGGTAGATGGCTTTTGCACACAGGCCCGTAAAAGGCGCCCGCAACTGATCCCAGCTGGCATGGCCGAAGACGAGGAAGCGGGTGCAGTCCAAGAGGCGCGAGCGGTGCGTCCACAACGCCTCCTCCCATTCATGGACTGCCAGCAGGTGCAGGATTTCCGCATCGCAGCCAACCACCAGCACGCCGCATTCGTCGAACTGGGTCAGCGCGTCGCGCAGCGGGCCACGGCCGCTCAGGCCAGCCGCGGAACGCGCCTCGCTGGCCTGCAGATGCAGCCGGTTGCAGGTGGATTTGCTGCGCGGCCACACGCACCAGGCCATTGCATTGAAGAAGTCGTGCCAGTCGGCGGGACGCGTCGGCACAGCATCGTGACGGGCGATGTGGGCTTCGTAAGCGGCGCCCTCCACCGGGGCTACAAAGCGTAGCTGGCGGACGTCCGCGCCAGCGGTGGCTTCGGCATACAGGGCATCGAGTTCGACCAGACCGGGCAGTTCAGGTGCCGGGAAGCGCATCAGCAGATGGGCGATGGCATCGAAAAGCGGACGCTGGGCCAGCGCCGCCGGTGCGTTGTCGGCACCGGCCTTCATTCGGTGGCGGGCTTGATCGGCTGGGACGGGGCTTCCGCCTCGGCCGCGATGAATTCCAGTGTGTCGTTCTTGCGCGTGAAGGTGCCGACGAGGCGCCCGGGCGGTTCTTCGGGATGCTCGTCCCAGCGCTGGAACTGGCACTTCTCGGTGCCGGCGAGATACCAGTTCTTGCCCTGCTTGAGGGCCCACAGGTAGTCGCCAGCTTCGTAGACCTCCATCTTCACGGTGCCGGCGACGCCCGGTTTGATCTCGTAGCGGCGCATGCACTGCGGCATGCGCGACACGACGATGGACTGGGCCACCTCGTCGCTCCAGAACCAGCGCTGCTCGCGCAGCAGGGAAATGGAGTGGTCCTTGCCATCGATGAGGAAGGCAATGCCGTCGTTCTCGCAGGCGGACAGCAGCGGAACGGCGGCGAGGATCAGCAGCGTCTTGAGGGCAGAGGTCGCGCGCATCGTCGTGTCGAGAAACTCAGATCAGTTTCCAGTGGATCTGCTCGCCACCGCGCAGCGGTACCAGCGGGTCGCCCGGCAGGTAGTCGAGGCCGGCCGGCACGTCCCAGCTTTCCTTGGCCAGCGTGATCGTGTCGGTGTTGCGCGGCAGGCGGTAGAAATCGGGGCCGTTGAAACTGGCGAAGGCTTCCAGCTTGTCCAGGGCACCAGCCTGTTCGAAGGCTTCGGCATACAGCTCGATACCGGCGTGGGCGGTGTAGCAGCCGGCACAGCCACAGGCAGATTCCTTGGTCGTCTTGGCGTGGGGTGCCGAGTCGGTACCGAGGAAGAACTTGTTGCTGCCCGACGTGGCGACCTTGACCAACGCCTCCCGGTGGGTCTCGCGCTTGAGAACCGGCAGGCAATAGTGGTGCGGCCGGATGCCGCCGGCAAAGATCGCGTTGCGGTTGAGCAGCAGGTGGTGGGCGGTGATCGTCGCGCCCACGTTGGCCCCCGCTTCGTTTACAAACTGCGCCGCATCGGCCGTCGTGATGTGCTCGAAGACGATGCGCAGAGTCGGGTAGCGCGCTGCAAGCGGCGCCAGTACGCGATCGATAAAGACACGCTCGCGATCAAAGATATCAACGTCAGCATGGGTTACCTCGCCATGAACACAGAGAACGATACCTGCCTCGGCCATCCGTTCGAGCACGGGGTAGACCTTGGCGATGTCGGTGACACCCGCGTCCGAGTTGGTCGTCGCGCCGGCCGGGTAGAGCTTGGCGGCAGGAATGAAGCCGCTGGCGGCGGCCTTGTCGATCTCTTCGGGCTTGAGGCTGTCAGTGAGATACAACGTCATCAGCGGCGCGAACTTGAGGCCGGCCGGCACAGCGGCGAGGATGCGCTCCCGGTAGGCCGCAGCCTGCTCCACGCTGGTCACCGGCGGCTTCAGGTTGGGCATGATCAGCGCACGCCCGAAGCGGCGGGCGGTGTCGGGCACCACTGCGGCCAGGGCGGCGCCGTCACGCACGTGCAGGTGCCAGTCGTCGGGGCGGGTGAGGGTCAGGTTCGGCATGGCGAATTTCCGTCGGCAGATGACTAATTCACCATTTTAGCAGCCTGCCCTGGCCGCCTGCAGCTTCAGCCGCCCTTGCGTCCGGTGAGCATTGCCCGCACGAGATTCTCGTGCTGCAGGCGGCTCATCACCACCACACCGGCCAGATGCACCGCCACGCAGCCCAGCAGCCCGTCGGCCAGCCCCTGGTGGAGCTCGATCAGCCAGTCGTCGCCCCAGAAGGCATCCAGGCGGGCCATCCAGCCGGTCACGCCGAGGGCGACGATCAGCGTCCACAACAGGTAGGCCATCCACTGCCCGAGCGGATTGTGGCCTGGGCCGGCATGGCCTTTGCCGCGCAACACGTCGGCCAGGTGGGCATAGATCATCCGCCAGCCAGGCAGCGGCAGGGCAGCGGTCGAATCTCTCCGCGCCAGCAGCCCGTGCACGAGGCGCAGCAACACGAGGGCCACCGCCACGTAGCCGGCAAGCCGGTGGATCTCTCCGCTCTCGTTGAAGGAATTGAACAGCACCAGCCCTGCCACGCTCCAGTGGGTCAGGCGGACAAGAAGATCCCAAACAGGGCGCGGGCGGACTTCGCCAAGCACGGATTACTGCTCGATCTCGGCCTTCACGATGGCCAGGGTCTTGGTGTCGAAGTAGATCTCGACCTTCTTGCCTTCCTTGTTCTTGCCATAGATCTCGTAGCAGGAGCCCTCGATCTTGAACTTGCGGACCTCGTACTGGGCCTCCAGGCGTGCCTTCGCCTCTGCCTCGGGAATCCACTCGGACTTGGGATGGGGCTCGCACTTGGCGCCGGCAAAAGCAGCGGCCGGCAGCAGGGCGATGGTGAGGGCGAAGAGGGTGGAACGCATGACGGATACCTTTCGTGAACCGGCGCGGGCCGGGGTTGAGGGGAACAGTCCGGACATTAGCATTAACGCGAATGGTTCTCAATAGCAAAACTAATCTCCATCGCCGCCCTCCCCGTCTGCCCCCGGATTCATCCGGATTTCCGATCTCCCATTCAGGCTTGATCCGGAAAACCGAACGCGCCTATGTCGTTCGGCATCATCACGCCATTTCGAATCAATTACTTGCAACGCCTCCAGCATGGTCGAACGGCTGGCACAGCCCGTGCAAGGAGAGGTCAGCGCGACGCTGCCGCGCCAATAAAACAGAACATTGGAGACACCGACCATGCACGCCCCACCGAAGTTCGTCCTGACCTGCCTGCTCGCCAGCGGACTCGCCCAGCCTGCCCTCGCCCAGGAATCGCCGACCCTCAAGAAAATCAAGGACAGCGGCACCATCTCCCTGGGCCACCGGGAGTCGTCCATCCCCTTCTCCTACTACGACGACAAGCAGCAGGTCGTCGGCTACAGCCAGGAGCTCATGCTCAAGGTCGTCGACGCGGTCAAGGCCAATCTCAAGCTGCCCAGCCTGCAGGTCAAGCTCACCCCCGTCACCGCGCAGAACCGCATCCCGCTCATCCAGAACGGCACCATCGACATCGAGTGCGGCTCCACCACCCATAACGCCGAACGCGCCCGCCAGGTCGCCTTCTCCGACACCATCTTCATCATCGGCACCCGCCTGATGACC
>JAFEDI010000047.1 GCA_018241725.1 Pseudomonadota bacterium
CAAGCCATGGCGTAAAAATAGAGCGCCCGTGAACAAGGAAGCGTGGTGGCTTTTACACTAGAAGGCGTCAATCTACCACAAGGCAAATCTATCACTTTAGACATAGATTAGCAGTCATTGGCATAGAGTGCTAACCCTGATGAGTTTACACCAAAGGCATAGCCAAATTCTCGATGTATAAGCACTGAACGGGCCTTCGCGCACCTCATCCTGAGGGGCTTCGTTCGTACTTTACAAACGAGTAACTGGGTACTCGATGGCCGCAGCTTCGTAGAACGCCTTCGCAAACACCAAAGAACGGGTCTGGCGCGCGCCCAAGCACCTCTGCCCCATGACCCACCCGCCGTCCTCTAGGCTTACTCAGTACGGCAGCCATCGGGCTACTCTCCAACCGGGCTCTGCCCTCCCTTCTTCGTACGAGAAGCCTTACCGTTGTCCCCATGCCTCTCCTCCGCCACACGACACGCGAACCCGCACAAGAAATCCGTGTCCTAGCTGGCGCCAGCTGCCGCTCAGGTTCCAGCTGGTTTTCTTGTGTGGGGCATTCGGGATGAAATCCGTCTGCCTGTTCCGTATAGGCCTTGAAGTGAGGACGTGTTCGATGCGATTGGGGATGTTGGCAGCCGGCTGGATTGCCGGTCTGGCGTTGGTGGGTGCAGCGCATGCGGCAGAAGGCGGCGTGTACGGTGCCGAGCTGGAAGGGTTTCGCTATCCCTATCCCTTGGCCCATTTCTCATTCACATCCCAGGGGCAGGAACTGCGGATGGGCTACATGGATGTGCCTGCCCGCGGTGCCGCCAATGGCCGTACGGCGGTGCTGCTGCATGGCAAGAACTTCTGTGGGGCGACCTGGGAGGACACGATCACGGCACTCGCCGATGCGGGCTACCGGGTGATCGTGCCGGACCAGATCGGCTTCTGCACCTCGACCAAGCCGGCCAACTACCAGTACAGCTTCCAGCAGCTTGCCGCCAACACGATGGCGCTGCTGAAGCATCTGGGCGCCTCCCGCGTCGTCGTTCTCGGCCATTCGACCGGCGGCATGCTGGCGACCCGCTTCGCCCTGATGTACCCCGATGCGGTCGAACGGCTGGCGATGGTCAATCCGATCGGGCTGGAGGACTGGAAGGCACTCGGCGTGCCGGCACGGACGGTGGACCAGTGGTTCGAACGGGAACTGAAGCTGTCCGCCGCGGGGATCCGCCAGTACGAGCGGAGCGTCTATTACGACGGGCGCTGGAAGCCGGAATACGAACGCTGGGTGGACATGCTCGCCGGCCTCAACAGCGGGCCGGGACACCGGCTGGTGGCGTGGAACTCGGCGCGGATCTACGACATGATCTTCACGCAGCCCGTGGTGTACGAATTCCCGCTGCTGAAGGTGCCGACGATCCTGATGCTGGGTGATGCCGACACCACCGCCATCGGCAGCGACCTCGCCCCAGCTGATGTCAAAGCGCGAATCGGCAACTATCGGCAGCTCGGCAAGACGATCGTGGCGCAGATTCCCGGCGCCCGACTTGTCGCGTTCCCGGGCTACGGCCACGCGCCGCAGATTGAGAACCCGGCGATGTTCAACCGGGCCCTACTCGACGAACTGGCACACTGAAACAATTCGGGTGATCAGTTCCGAGCATCACGGAAGGTTTTGAGGAGCGCTCGCACGTCGTCGACCTCGCCGTAGAGAAGCTAGATAACGATCACACGGCATGCACGCACCCATAAATAAATTTATTTACCGATAAATACAATCAAATCTGCCGCCCACATGCCAACGCTACTCTATGGACTGTCTCCTCCACCCTCCTCCTTTGGTGTGGAATTGAGCCCAGGCCCTTACTGCGCCTGGGCTTTTTTTTGATACGCACGTATCGAATACGGGTTATCCCGTACAACAAACGAGATCTATGTTAGAGTCCCGCGCGATACGGAGGAGCGCAGGACGAGCATCAAGACAACTAACAGACAACGTTGCCTTCCTGCGGCTGGAGTGAGAGATGGGACTGCTCAGGGTGCTGGGCAGTCCCTTTTTGTTGCCTGGATTCAGATCCAGAAGGATGAGATACCGACAAAATTATCGCAAAAGCATACAAGCACTTAATGTGAGGATTTCGAAAATTTACGTGGCAGAGAAAAGCCCCTCACCGCGCCCAAAAACTCACATCCTTCAGCACTCAAGACCCAATTTTCAGCGCGCACAACCACGCTTTTCTGGTCAGTTTTCAACGAGCGTCAACACCTAGGAATGACCCAGGGGGCAAATACCCAAGCCTTTAGCGCGGACGGCACTGCATCACTTGCAGCCCTAGTGAAAAAGGACGAGCCTGTCCCTAGGGGATCATACTTTTTTGAGAACCGCGATGCAGTGTTATGGCCGTAGAGCCCACGAGAGCTACGTAGCAGGAGAACTTTTGAGCGACACATTAAGTGTTGCTTCTAGCCTTTTAGGAAGTATCCAAAGCAACTTGCTAAAAATGCCAAACAACTCTTTGCATTAACTTTTCCATCCTGCCATGTTTTTTGACCTCTGCAAGCACCTGATGGAAACCGACATTCCCTAGCGCTTCTCCGACAAGAGCGCGCTGTGCGACGGGCTAGCAAGGACAAGCCTCCACGCTTCTTGAGGGACTACCCGAAGTTCAGTAGAACTTGTCTCAGTTCACGTTCTCTACTTTTTTCGCTAATCAGACTTTGATGATGATGTCACTATAGAGCGCCACGATGGGATCGTGGGTCATCAGCCGCATGGGTTCGACAACTGCTTGGGCTACGAGAATCCGGTCAAACGGGTCTTGGTGATGCGCAGCCAAATCTTCAACCGCTATGGCGTGTTCGGCCTCGACCACCAGGAAGCGATAGCCAGACTCGCGAAAGTAGCGCACCGCGTCCTGGCTCGATACTGGCATGTCACCCCGCCCAAGCGAATGCTTAATGGCAATCTCCCACACACTGGCGACGCTGATCCAGACTGTCGTCTTCGGGGACTGGATCAATTCACGCGCCTTCTGCAGCAGCTTCGGGCTATCCGTAATCGCCCACAGGGCTACATGGGTGTCCAGCAGCAGGTTCAAGACTGCTCCCCGCCCATGAACAAGCGCGCCACTTCCTCGTTATGAGCATCAATGCTATCCGGCACCTCGAACTTGCCCTTGGCGACACCAATACGCTGTCCGACCGACACCGTATCCATCGGAACCAGCTTGGCAGCAGGGCGGCCATTGCGAGCAATGATGATTTCGCGCTCATGCCCCTGTTCGATGGCTTCCACCAAACGGGACAGCGAGGACTTCGCTTGCAACATATTGACGGCCTGCATCACACTCTCCATAAAGCACATTGTTAGTCTGGTCTAGCTAACCCCGAAGCGCAAGCGAAGATTAAGCCGTCAGCATCAGCAGGACCACACCCCCCCTTTTTGACTGACGACGGGCCCCTCCATACTCGTCTCGTCACCCCCCTGAACCTCCTCGGCCTGCGAGTCTTGGACTTCACGGAAATCGGCCCCAACGCCCTGAAGCCCCTGTTCGGCCACGATATCGCCTCCTACCGCAAGACCGTAGCTATCCACTTGGATGTTCCGCGCTTGCGCTGGAAGCCATTCAACAAAACCTCACGGCAACGATGCCCGTGCTGACAGAATTCCGCTGCCCAGACGTGATCGTCGATAGCTCACCACAATGGCCGTAACGGTAATTTCCGGCACGCCATCGAGGTCGCCGAACGTGCCCGAGCCCTCGCCAGCCACCACACAGAAGCGCATTTGCCGGTGCTGATTGCCAGCAGTCTCCTGCACGATGCGGGCAAGGCCGAGGAATACGTTACCTGTTCGAGTTCGTCTTGCACTGCAGCACATCCAATTTGCGTTCCAGTCCTGCCAGCATAAAATGGGGTTATTACCTCAAATAAACGACCTAAGTCCAGAGCTTACTTCACATTTCATACAAATTTCAGGCAGGGGCATGCTCTCGCTCGGCTCATAGCCATGTCGAATAAAGGGGGTGGATGCATGACTCTGAGTTACTCAGGGTTGAGGGTGATCGAGTCGTCATCAAAGTGCTTGGGCTGATGTGCAAGGATAATGGCGCACGCCGCAGCCTATGGATGGGACAGGTAGCCACGGTGAATCCATCAGGATGAAAACGAAAAAAAGCACCCGGCTATTTTTCTTCCGCAGCAGCCCAAATAGCCCCCGCGCCAAATAAAACCGGCAAAAAAACATGTCAGCATAAGCCATCACAACACATCTGGCGACAGAGACATGGCCAACCAAAATGACATTGAAGCCCAAATCAACCTAACCAAAGGTGACCCAATACTGATTATCGAGCAGCAAACAGTTATCGCCGTCACTCAGCTCGATGCCAATATTATTAGTGGCAATTTTGCCTCCATCAATTGGCAAAATCTACAAAGTATCGCTAACGGCATCATGTCGACCATATCGACCGCCGGAATCACCGATGAAAAAACACTCGAGGCACACGAAACGTTACGCCGCGACCCGACAAGCAAGACAATATCGCCATGCGTACATATCTATTGCCAGCGCTCGCTCAACGAGGTCGAAAAAAACACGATCAGATCCCTATGTTTATACCAATCATCATGCATGCTACAAGCGCCACTTTGCCGGACCGGCACCGATGATATGTTTAACAAACTCACCACGATTGATTTGACGGACCATCAAAAAGAGGCGGCAGAGAATGGAGCCCGCGCAGCCGTCGCAGCAGTCGGATCAAGACTAACTCATCCAATAGCTATTATTGACAGCCAAAAATCAAAAATTAGCGAGCTAGCTGGAAAAGTACAAAAACATCCAAAATCTCTTGTCAGCCCGACCGCAAACCGAATCGTTAATGCAATGATCGATCTGCTTAGCTACAGTCAATTCTCATTAAAACTGATAACTGAAGACGGAGAAATCGTAAATGGAAACTATGAGAATCATGAAGACTTTCCTAGTCTCGCAGAGCTTTTAAAGAATAGAAACATGCACCGATACGCCCTATTCGAGACAATCGCCGACAACGGTAGAAGCATGATATCAATCAGCCTTTCCGACTAAATCCACCAACAATCTCCCCCAAAACGATGGACATCAAAAACTCCGCCCCATGTCGTATGGGGTGGTCCGTCTCACGGACAAGAATTGCAAGCCGATGATCGACTGTGAATTGGCCATCATCACCACACCTAACAGTATCAATCTGGACTGCAGGACTTGACTTCTTGCAATCCTTAACTTCAAGTCCATAGGACTGGGCAGTGCTAATCAATTTCGACGAACACCTTGGCGAATGCACAGCTAGCAATTGCTCATTGCCGATCCCCCACCAATTCAAATGATATTTCGCCGCCTCTAGATCCTCGGCAGTCCATAGAACAAGCTGCCGGGATGTGGTTATTTTTGAGTACAAATGACTTGTACGGGCAATTTTAGCCACGCACCACCGTTTCCTAGCCCAGTCGATCCACTCATCCCACACGCTGTCGCTAAAGCGTGTGATCAACTGTGCCAACGATGGATACATCTCTAACATAGAGGGGGCAAAAGCCCGTTCAGAAGCACTAAATCTAAATCGGCCCGCCATATTGTCAAGTCGCTTATCAATTAGTTCAGCGACATTCTCATCAACGTCCAGCGCATCCGCTGCCACGTCTCGTGCAAACCCACGAGCGCGTAGCCGCAAATACATCAGGCTATCAGCCACCGTCAGACTCCGTACCTGTTGCCGCTCGGCGCCAGCTAGGATTACGGCACATGATGCGGGCGCATCGTCCAGATATTTCACCCCTGCAAGCCGTACTTCCTTTTCAGCATCCAAGGCGTTGTATTGATTACTCCAGCAATCCAATATATGCAGATAATACTCTTGCGTCGTCCCAGCATCCGCATGCCCCAAATACCGCTCGACGGCAGGGAGTGCCCGCCGCGTCCTTTCGGAGCTCCCCAAAAGTATGTTTTTTATTGTGTTAATCGACGTAGACTCACAGTCACTCAATCCCAGTTCATCAACGCCAAAAACGCTCGCTGCAATAACATTGCCTGCACTATGTCGAGCGTGATGGACATTAGCTCGTGAATTACCTGTAACCACGCGCAGCAAAGGGATCAACAACTTCCGCAAACGTGACGCAAACACTCTTCTTTTTCTACGCTCAATATTCGTAGCATCAATGCCAAACACTGGATAATTCGAGTCACCTCCACCTTGCGCTTCTGCCTTTGCCATCATATTTCTGATTAGCTTTACTTCTCTTTCATCCAAGTCCGCAAGCAAGGGGACCAAACGGCGAGACGACTTATTTGTTTTCAGCTTCCTCAGCTTGTTATTTCTTACAATAACAATCAATCCAAACTCTGGATCTCCAACGATGTCCTTGCGTAAAAGTCCAAGACTCTCACCGACGCGAAGGCCAAATCGATAGGCAAATAACAATAGGAGCGCAGCGAGCTTAGCAGTCTCGTCACCCGCAGATTTTTCAAGATAAGAAAAAACACGGAGGTACTCCGCCTCCGACACAACGCCGGGATTGGCATTCAGAGATTTGTCAGCTCCTGCGACAAGAGACCAGTCAGGCTCCTCCACAGATTTCTGCCAAAGAAGCCAGTCGTGAAACTCTTCAAGGCGAAGTCGACTATAGCGTTGCGATTTGGGAGGCACATCATCAATAATCGATGCGTAGACTTCGGTTATCTCGTCCTCATCAAGCTCTTCAATTTCTATATCGGGTGCAAGCTCGACTATATATTTCGATAGAGCACAAAGATAACGCTCTACCGTCGAAAGGCTCAGATATTGATCTCGATGTTGATTCTGCCTGGTCAGCAAATGCGCAGCCCAATGGGCCAACAGGCAGACCATTGAGCCCGGCTCCCCTACAGCCTCGGCAACCAATTCCCTAATACCCACCGCACGTTCATCGCGTGCCAGCCGACGCGAGCCTTCTTTTTCGCCGAGGAGATGCACAATCGCACCGATCAATTTGCGATTTGCCTGTTGCCGTCGATCCGGACCGACTGAGGTATTAACAGCCAGCGACACGCTCGCCGCGGGCATTTCCTTCTGCTGCGGCGAATCCGCCTCTTTCACCAAATACCCGAAGTCACGCACATGACCATCTTGCAAACGGGTAAAGTCATACCAATTGAGTGACAACGACTTCACACGTCCTGCCAAATAGCCCGCAACAATACCTGGGCGGCTGACTGCATTAACTTGGTCGACCAATCTCGCGGTTGCCAAGACAAGCTGTTCAACGTTGGCAATTCCTGAAGCGCTCGGAGAGTGGCCCTGGATGCAATCAACCAACGGGTGGAGATTTTGATCAATCGTCCTTTTCCCCGCATTGTTGGCCCGTTTCCCCGTCAGCCCTGCAGCCAATAGACGCGCGGCCGCTTGACTGATCTCAAGACGACGACATAATGCATCCGGCCCTGCTTCGGCGATTTTCTCCCCAAGTTCTATGTACGTTCGATCGCGGAAGCCGATAACGCGATAGTTCTCTCCAGCAAGGATGTCTCGTAAAGCATCCCCATCCGTCAACCTTGACTCAAGCACCAACCTCAGCACGCCAAGCGCCAACGCCTGCCCCAACGCTCGCGGCAGATAAGCCGGTTCAGGCACTAAGCTCATCAAATTCGCCAAGCGTTGATACGTACGGTAGGCGCCACACGCCATGGGCGTAATGGCGCTAGGCTCATCCGTAAAGGCCAGATATACCCTTCGCATGCGAATAGGCCGCAACTGCCTTTCTTGGGCTCGCTCAAGCTGTCTCAGAAAAACAGCGTATCGCAGTGACCCAAGCGCATGGGGGATACCGTTGGGATTAAATACGAGCGCGCGGCTCAGTTGGTCGATCTCGTCTGTCGTAAGCTCGCCGATTTGACGCCCATCGCAAACGGTTTCGATCATCATCCGAGCCCCCTGCACCGCGCCGCGCAACCGCTCTCGACGCCGTATCGCACGTTCGGCTCGCCCAAACAGCACTGGGCCTTGCTGGTCGGCAACGCGAGGGACTAGGTTCTCCAAGGGCGTGGACTCCAAATGTCGCGAAATCCTGACGGGTCTGAACCCAAGACTGGCGAAACATGACTCCAGGGCCGGTCGGGCGGCCGTCATGTCCTCCAACCAGACACGCTCAGAGCGATCTCCATACGCGGCACTCCCCCGCTCAGCGTGACCCAGCAAACCATCGATGATCTCGGGGTTCAGTTCGGCGGATCGCAGCTGCCTTGCGAGCCGGTGACGCAAGTGTCGGAGGGGTAGAGGCCACGTAAAAACCCCCGCATTTGCAATCCCTGCCTCACTGCATGGCTCCCACTCGAGCGACTTCCCATCGAGGCGCAGCATGAAGAACAGCGGCACAGATGGAGTGCCATCTCGGGTAGTGACAGCAACGACCCGACGCCCGAGCTCGGAGTCGCCACTCCTTTCTATCCAGAGCCCCAGCGATCGCAGATAAGGGAGATATTGTTCTGCGAGAAAGCTACACAGTCGTCGTGGCAGCGGCACAAGGCGTCCTGATCGCGACGCCCCACTCACCTTGTCAGCAACAAAAGCCGTTCCAGCATCCAAGTCAAAATCCCTGAGCGTCTCGAATGGTGCTCGGATGGGTCGAGCACCGGACGCCGCGTGTAGTGCGACGACCAAGTAGCTCGTGAGCGCGTTGTGATACTGGAATACATCCTTGCCTCGCAGGTGACGTAAGGCATGAGCGGCTCGACGTATCTCCCTACGTAGAAGCGACTCAATAGGATCAAGTCGGCTACCCAACACATTTGAGGTGGATAGGGCTCCGTCAAGCACCGGGACTGGGAGACCTGCACGACGGAGGGTGGCGGCGAGTTCACTACCTGTCCAGCTTGGATACGCCGCCGCACCTGGCAGTCCAGTTTGAGGATGGCGCGCGTAGAGGCGCGCGAGGATTGCATCCTTCGTTGTGGTGTAAAGCTGCGAGGGCAGTACATTGGCAAGCATGCCGGCGGTCACGCGCGGCGCGACCTCCTGCATGACCTCCCGGAACCGGCTTGACAACACCTGTGCCGGGAGCAGATCCCCCAAGACGGTCGGCGATACGGGTAGCAATCGCTCGATACCGGCGGCAAACACCCCGGCCACCTCCTCAGGCAACCGAAGCTCATAATGGGCGCTCAACGCTCGAACCCAGCGGGCTTGGTCATCAGTTGGGCTCCAACCTCGGCTGGGGCGGGCACTCGCGCGTAACAGTGCCCCCGATGACGCAATCGACCATTCTTCACCGGCACTATCCGACAGCCTCATGGCAAGGACTCGGGCGAGAGAGCGCCCGGTGTTGATTGCGATCCAGACAACGGCAGCAAGCAGTTGGTCCTCTGCGGCACTCGTCTTTAAAGCTGTCGCAATCCATGCTTGGATGTCATGCAGTTCCCCGGGAGTGAGGCGCGACCAAGTCCAAGACAGGAACTGGTTTTCTTCAAGGGTACTGAGGAGGATTGATGAAGCGTATTTGACTTGGCCAGCGAGCGTTGCATCCTGAGGTACGCTCACACAGACCAGATCATCGTCACGGCCCCCAACGAGCTCAAGGCCCGATGACGACGCGTCGTCATTGTCATAGAGCAAAGCAGGGAACACCGGCGCAGCGGCATGCAGTTGCTCAATCCTTGTGTGCCACAAAGTGGCGTCGAAAAGCTGTCCACGTAAAGGCCCAGCTGCAGCATGGTCTTCCCGCAGCGCAACCTGGCTCAGCGCACGCAAGAATGCTCGAGCGCTGGATTCCAACTGCTCAGATCGTAGCTGTACCGCCACGCGGACACATATTTGGGCGTCGAGCGCGTAGGGGTCTCGGGCTGTTAGCCGCAACGAATTCAGGATGTCTAGCCAAGCAGCCTTGCCATCACCTGCAAGTCTTAGCCGGGTTGCAACCTCTCGGACAGCCGAGTCGAGGAGGATCCCCCTCTCTGCACGTTCAAGCGCATGCACAAGCAGCCACAGCCGCAGGCGGTCATACCCGGCCCGCCCGACAGTGTCACCCGACGCATAGGGGTTACGCGTCGCCAACAAGGCATAGAGGTACTGGGTATCCAGTCCGCCCTCAAACCGGGCGCGGGCCGGCAAAGCATCCGGTAGCGGCCGATAGTGTTCAAGTACATGTTGCCCGGCGACGGCCAACCGGTGCGCCAAACTCCACAACAGTCCTGCATGCGCGTTCTCGTCAGCCCACAACTCCAGGTCGTTGAGAATGCCGGGCTTAACGATGTAGTGCAGGATGGATCCGACAGCCCCGGGCCGCTCGACAGCGGCAGTCGCGTCGCACAACAGCATGACAGGAGGCAGCAGATCTTCGGCACCTGCCCACTTGTACAGAACATCCCACGTAGCCACGGGGGGAGCAGGAGTCGTTGCAAAAACCCGATTGTCCAGGTCTAATGGCGCGGCTTGAGTGGGCTGCAAGGACTTAGAGAGAGGCACGTTGGGCTAGGGCTGGCGATCGATGATCTGCACAGCCTAGCATCTACACCCCGTTTTTGCAGGTTGTAGACCTAATGTTGAAGTTTTTGTGCGTATAATGCGCACAGAGATGGCGTACCCTCCGAAGGGTCGGACGTTCGAATCGTCTCGGGCGCGCCAAAACACAGCGGAAACAAGCATTAAACTCAATGGGTTAGGTCTAAGAAACCTAGCCCATTTTGTTTTTGGCCCATCCTTGGCCAAATTCGGCCTACCTCTGGCCTACAACCTCTTCCTCGCGAAAGGGCTTTTCGCCCTCTCACTCTCCGTAGTCAAGAGTTCTGGACAGCCTCAGCCTGCGATTGCAGGCCAGTTACGTCGATTACGAAGGCAAAGAGCCAGAGCCGATCGAGCCCTTGCGCCGACAAACTGCCGACAGGGCCAGCAAGTATCATCCCAGCAGTGTTTTTCCACTGAAAGTCACACATCTTTGATAATTAAATTTATCAATGAATAAACACAATAAAATCAGTCGCCAACAAACTGACGTTACTCTTTCCCCTGTCTCCTCCACCCTCCTCCTTTGGTGTGGAATTAAGCCCAGGCCCCAAGGCGCCTGGGTTTTTTTGCTTTTGACTCATGGAGTACGGGTTATCCCGTACGAAAAACAAGATTTATGTTAGAGTCCCGCGCGATACGGAGGAGCGCAGGACGAGCATCAGGACAACAACAGACAAGGTGCCTTCCTGCGGCTGGAGTGAGAGATGGGACTGCTCAGAGTGCTGGGCAGTCCCTTTTTGTTGCCCTGCGGCCGATCTGGCTCAAGCCCGGATGAACAATGCTGCGGTCCTGCAGACCTTGCTCAAGCTCAACTCGGCGCTAGAAACGACAATGCCAAGCTATTGAACTTGCTTGCATGCTCCCACTGAGCCCAATGGCCACAGCTGTTGAAGATGTGCATTTCGGCTTTCTGGATCCCCACCAGCAAGCGCAGACCAAGATCCAGGGGGACGAACCTATCCTCCCTGCCCCAGACGATCAATGTTGGCGCGATGATTTCATTAAGCCGGCTCCCCTGATCCGGAAACTGTCTCGGATTGGCCTGGAGACTGGCCACGAAGTTGCTTAGATGCACCCGGTTCCCGAGCATGTTGGCCAGGCGTGAGCGGAGGAGTTCTTCAGTCAAACTGCCTGGGTCATAGACGAAGATGTCCATCATCCGCTTCAGGTTGTCGATTGTCGGTTCCCGATAAAGCGCATTCAGGCAACGGATGCCTTCCGTAGGCATGGGAACGAGCAGGCTGGCGCCTCCGGTTCCTCCCCCCATCAAGATCAGTTTATTGACCCGTTGCGGAAATGCGAGGGCGAAGGCCACCGCGCTGTGTGCCCCCATCGAGTTTCCGATCAAATGTGCGGACGCAATCTGCAGACCGTCCAACAGCGCACGCAGGGTATCCGCATTGAGTTGAGAGCGAGAGCCAGTCGAAACAACCGGATCGCTTTTTCCCCAGCCTAGACAATCCATCAGAACGACCCGATAACCCGCACGGGAGACAGCTTCTATATTCCGGTGGAAATTGGCCCAACCAGTTGCTCCCGGGCCCGAGCCGTGAAGCATCACCACCACCGGACCGTTGCCGCCCGTGTCATTGAAATGCACCCGGTACGGATCCCCATTGAGACTGATCTGCATGAAGCGGCTCGTTTGCTCATCTGTCAGGGCCGGGATGGATTGAATCATGTGAATGCCTCCTCGATGTGATCACGAAATGGAGTCTAAGCCCTTGATACTTCATGGATCATATCCGGAGAGCGAAGCACCTATCCCGGTAGCGCAGGGTTCTGCGAGATAGGGCCAGACGCATCATTTCTGGCATTCGATGCGGACTTCAAGCCACAAGCAAATCCACAGCAGACAATTCATTTTCATTCATGCGTTGGGCGGATAAGCCGGGCATTACGTGGAGTGCGCAACAAGGAATACCCCAATAACTTCATGTCCGCACTCACCGGGATCCCGCTCGATCCCAACCACCAAGAAATAAAAGGAGACAATCAGTGCGAATGATGAAAGCCGCTCGTCTGCATGAAATTGGCGGAAAATTCCAAATCGACGAAGTCCCTGTGCCGATGCCAGGACAGCACGATGTTCTGATTAAAGTTGCATCATGCGGAATCATCCCCAACCTTCGGAACGTGGTCACCCATTTTCCGACCTGGTACCCCTTCCTGCCACTGCCAGCACTGCCGGCGATATTCGGCCTGGATGCGGCTGGAACTGTGGCTGCCGTTGGCGAAGGAGTTGGTTCCTTCAAGCCTGGTGACCGGGTGTACGTCAATCCCGGGGTTGGCTGTGGGGAATGCCGCCACTGCAAGCAGGGCGAGCCCACGCGCTGTGAGAGCTACACGTTCATGGGTTATTTCGGATTCGGGAGAGACTCCCAATCCGTTTTCAGGAAGTACCCCTATGCAGGATATGGCGAATACACCGTGGCGCCCGCGGCCAATCTGGTCCGCCTTCCGGAAACCATGCGGATCGAGCACGGGGCACGCCTTGGCTACCTGGGGACAGCCTACTCAGCCATTCGCAAGGCGAACCTGCGTCCGGGACAGGACATTCTCATTCTCGGTGCAACGGGAACGCTCGGCGTCGGAGCAGCGCTGTTGTCATTGGCCTTCGGTTCCGGCCGCGTCATTGTCGCGGGCCGGGATCCCGCCGCACTCAAACGCCTGGTGCAATTGGATCCACTGAGAGTGATCCCGATCTGCTGGAGCGATGGACCTATTCACGAGCAGGTGCGCACACGGATCAAGGACGGGGTCGACGTCATGCTCGACGCACTCGGCGCGAAAGCCTCGGTGGATCTCTCGATCGATGCAATGCAGGCCGTCACCCGCGGGGGACGCATCGTGCAGATTGGCGGCGTGGCCGGGCCGATTCCAATCGATCCCCATCCTTTCATGTGTGCGCAACACCATTACATCGGCTCCCTCTGGTTTACGCCTGCCGAGGGCGACGAAATGGCCGCCATGATTGCGGCAGGGACGGTGGATCTGGGCATCCTCGAGCCCCGGCCTTACAGCCTCGAAAAGATCAACGAGGCCCTGGAAGACATCGAGCGGCACGGCAACGGCTTCACGAATTTCCACATTGCCTATTAGTCCAATGCCATGCCCCTTACTCGTATCGTCACCGGACACGATCCGTCCGGGCAGGCCGATCTCCAGATCATCGGCACGCCACACAACTCAGGCCCTTTCGAGCACACACCAGGCTTCTCGGCTGCGTGCATATGGCACACGTCACCAGCCCCGGTAATCGAGCCGACACCACGGGATGAAACCTCAGTATTGCGCTCAGTCCTGCCGGAATGCGGTGGCACAAGTGCCTTGATGGTCACTTTCCCACCCGACGATCAGGTCATGGGCCCGGACTTCAATCCCCAAAAAGCCGCGAAGGAGTTTGGCGAACGACTGCCAGGTCTTGCCGAGAGTTTTGAACCCGACGGTTCGGGATACCACGCGACCACTACGATCGATTACGGCGTGCTCATCGAGGGCGAAATCGTACTCGACCTCGGTAATGGGCGAGAGAGGTCGCTCCGGCAAGGAGATGTAGTGGTTCAGGTCGGCACCCGCCACGCATGGAGAAATCACAGCACTCGCCCCGCGCGCATGTTCTTCGTGCTGATCGGGGCAAAACGCCCCGGCAAGGAACAGCCATGAAAGCAATGCTCCAGTGCATGTCGCACACGCCCCTGAAGGGCTATCTGGATCCCGCGCCCGACGTCGTGACGGAGGTCTCCAACTGCGTCAGCACCGTGCGCAAGGAAATTGAGGCATTCGATCCGGAGATCATCTATCTGTTTGCGCCAGACCACTTCAATGGTTTCTTTCTTGATCTGATGCCACAGTTTTGTATCGGCATGGTGGCAAGCTCGGTTGGCGACTATGCGACGCCGGTTGGCGCACTGCACGTTCCCCAAGCACTGGCGGAAGCCTGCGCGGAAAGCGTGATCGAATCCGGGATCGATCTGGCCTTCTCATATCGGATGCAGGTCGACCACGGATTCACGCAAAGCCTGATCGAATTGACTGGAGGGCTCAATCGCTACCCGGTGATTCCCATCATGCTGAATGCAGTTGCTCCGCCACTGGCAACATTCCGCCGGGTACGCCAATTGGGCATCGCGATCGGGAATTTCGCTCGCAGCCAGAACCACCGCACGCTTTTTCTGGCATCGGGGGGCTTGTCCCACAATCCACCGATCCCCAGGATCGCGACGGCAACGGACCCTGAAGTCATTGAACGCCTCATTGCAGGACGGAACCCAACCCCTGCCGCACGGGCCGCCCGACAGCAACGCACGATCGATGCGGCACGCAGCTTCTCTGCCGGCGGCAACGACTTGCACCCGCTGAATCCCGAGTGGGATCAGACATTCATGGGGCGACTTTGCCAACAGGACTGGCCAGCCATCGATGCATATGGCAATGCCCAGATAACAGCGGAAGCAGGGGCCTCGGCACATGAAGTACGTGCCTGGGTTGCCGCAGCGGCGGCAATTGATTCCGCTTCAAATGGCAATTGGTCTGGACAGCAGAACTATTACCGCGCCATTCCAGAATGGGTTGCAGGTTTTGGTTCCCTTTCTGGCCAAGGGCTTGCTCAATAAGCGGATACCGGAAGATTTGACGCCCCCAAAAACAAAGAGACGCCGGCCATCCTTCTGCAAAGATGGCCGGCATCCCTTTTGAATCCTCGAAGGGCGCCAAAGCCGCTCAAAAGATCCAATCAACATTATTCCAAAAGCAAAATCACTGCTTGAATTAAACATATCTTCCCAAGCCCAAAAAAATCCCCTGCGTCCAGTGGACAGTTCCTGCACTAGCCGGATAGTCGCCCCCCTCTCCCGATCCTTAGATTGACGCCATGTTCTGGTGGCCCGAATTCACGGGTTTCCTTCACCCAACTGGATATCACGACCTATGGATCGCATTTCCTCTGCCGTCGAGCCAGAGCTCGCAAGCGCTGAAATTCCACGCAATCGCCTACGACGCAAGATTGTGAAAGTCACGGTTTCAGGCGTGCCGTGGCTGATCATCAGCGGCCTGCTGTGGGCAGGACTGTTCATCAAGCCTCAACCCGTAGGCGGCACCGTACAACCACCCGTTCTGGAGCGCCGTGACCATTTCTACGGAATATCCCCCGCCCCTGGTAAAGGCATCTGGGTAGCCGGCTCCGGCGGCAAGATCGTGGCGATCGATGATCACGGGCATACCAAGTCTCTGATCCCGGCCACCGACCAGACGCTGCAGGACATCGCAGTCTGGGATGACGCCCATGGCGTCGCCGTAGGCAATGAAGGGGTTGTGCTCATTACTTCCGATGGCGGCGCGCACTGGAGAAAAGTGAATGACGTCCCCCATTCAGCAGTGGCCAACAAACTCACCCGAGTACGCGTAGCCGCCGACGGCAAGGCCGTGGCCACCGGCGAAATGGGTGCTCTTCTCTATACCGCGGATTTCGGAGCGACCTGGACCCGCCTGCGCAACGAGGAAGACGTGGCCTGGAACGACGCCACCTTGCTACCGAACGGCAGCCTCGTGGTGGTTGGCGAATTCGGCCGGATTCTAGTCAGTCCGGATGGCGGTAGTACCTGGCAGACCCCGGAAGTCCCGGTACAGAGCTCCCTGATGGCCGTCGCCTTCCGCAGCCCCACAGACGGCGTCGCTGTCGGCCTCGAAGGCGTGGTGCTCACCACCCGCGACGGTGGCCGGACGTGGCGCCAGGAAAAGCTGGACAGCCACGCCCACCTGTTCGACGTGGCCTGGGATGACGCCAATCAACGCTGGCTGGGCGTCGGCGCCCTGGGCACCTGGATAAAGGCCGACCCCGGCGCCAACGACTGGCAAAGCGGCCAACTGGATGAGCGGGACCTGGCCTGGCACACCCGCATCCTGCCCATGGGCAAGGAAGCCTGGCTGACCGGCGCCAACGTCGGCCGCTGGGACGACACCCGCTGGCACCCGCTAGGCCGCTGAAACGCGCCATTCCCGCTCATTCGCACTCTCCTTCCCACGACTCATCACTGTTCGGGATCCAAAATCATGATCGAAAAAATCGCCGCATTCTGCATGCGCCGGCGAGCCTTGATTGCAGGCGTCATTGCCTGCCTGACCCTTGTGCTCAGCTGGTTTGCCCTGCGTATCGAAGTGCGCACCGTGTTCGAGGACATGCTTCCGTCCCGTCACGAATACGTAAAGACTCACCAGAAGTTCAAGGACACCTTTGGCGGCTCGAACATGGTCACGATCATGCTCGAGGTGGACAAGGGCGACATCTTCGACATGGAAGTACTGGAGAAGGTCCGCGCGCTGACCCTCGGCCTGCGCGAAGTCTCGGCGGTCAATCCCTTCCAGATCACCTCCCTTGCATCGAAGAAGCTCAAGGAAGTGCGGGCGTCGACGGACGGCATCGAAACCCGCCCGCTGATGTGGCCCAACCTGCCGGCCAACACGGAAGAAATGACCAGCCTGCGGCAGGCGGTCCTGCGTAACCCGCTGGTGTATGGCCCCTATGTGTCCAAGGACCTGCAGGCCACGCTGATCACGGTGGACTTCATCGATCGGGAGGTGAACTACTCCAAGGTCTTCGAGGAAATTGGCGCCTTGGTGAAGAAGGTCGAAAACGATCGGATTCATGTGCGCGTGGTGGGGGCGCCCATCCTGTATGGCTGGGTCGAGCATTACCTACCGGAGACCCTCGAGCTGGTCGCCATTGCGCTCGCACTGACCCTGACCATGCTGTTCCTGCTGCTGCGCACCTGGCGCGGCGTGTTCCTGCCCTTGCTGGCCGGAGCGGTCAGCGCCATCTGGGCACTGGGCATCTGCAACCTGCTGGGCATCCACTTCGAACCCCTGGTCATCGTGGTAGCGATGCTGATCACCTCGCGGGCGGTGTCCCACTCGGTGCAGATCGTCAATCGCTTCGATGACGAACTGGAGCACATCGCCGACGGCAGCGAAACCTCCCGTCAGGCGGCCTATGTCGCGCTGGTCGACCTCTTCCGACCGGGCATGGTCGGCGTGATTGCCGACGCGGCCTGCATGGCCGTGGTCGCGCTGAGCCCGATTCCGATGCTGCAGAAACTCACCCTGTTGTCCGTGGTGTGGGTGATGACCCTGACCATCAGCGCAGTGATCCTGACTCCGGTGCTGCTGTCCTGGATCCGCAAGCCCCAAGGCACAGCCCATGGCCTGGATCTGGCGCCGCTGCTGCGCAAGGTTCTGGATTTCGGTCTGTGGATGGCTCTTTCCCGCTTCCGCTACGTGGTCATCGCCTGCAGCCTGCTGGTACTGCTCGGGTCCGGCTTCTACGCCTTCAAACTCAAGGTCGGCGACGCCAACCCGGGCTCGCCCATCCTGTGGCCAAATGCCGTTTACAACCAGGACTCCACCGCCATCAACAACCGCTTCGACGGGGTGGACCGCATGTTCGTGGTGGTGGGCCAGGATGGCAAGGATGGGCTCGTCAAGAGCAATGAAGTCCTGCAGGCCATGAACCGCTTCCAGCGCTTCATGGAGGTGCAACCCGAAATCGGTGGCTCGATTTCCATCGCCGACGTGGTCCCCGTGCTCAACCGTACCCTGCGGGAGGGCAACCCCCGCTACGAGGAACTGGGCGCCACCGCAACCATCAATGGCAGCCTGATGGCGATTCTGGAGTCGGTTTCCGAACCGGGCGACATGGACCGCTTCGTGGACGGCCCCGCAGCCAACGGCTCCGTCACCTTGATGTTCCGCGACCGCCAGGGCGAAACGATCCGCACGGCAATGGCCCGCATCAAGGAATTCGTAGCCAACAACCCGCTTCAAACCGGCGAATGGCAACTTGCCGGCGGCCTGATCGGCATTACGGCGGCGATGAACGAGGTGATCCTCGCCAGCCAGATAGAAGGCGTCGCGCTGGCCCTGCTGGTCTTGATGATCATCTGTACCGTCGTCTATCGCTCGACCGTGGCCGGGATGCTTTTCATGCTGCCGGTGATCATCTCCAACACCCTGACCTTCGCCTTCATGGCCTGGAAGGGTATCGGGATGAGCATCAACACGGTGCCGGTAGCCGCCCTCGGCATCGGTCTTGGCGTGGATTACGCGTTCTACATTGCAGATCGCATCAAGGAAGAAATCGCGATCGGGAGCTCCCCGGAAAACGCCATCCGCACCGCCCTCCACTCAGCCGGCATGGGCGTGCTGGTGACCGCCAGCGTGCTGATCCTCAGCACCCTGCTGTGGTGGGCTTCTTCCCTGCGATTCCAGGCCGAAATGGGCCTGCTGATGGCGATCTGGCTCGGCGTCTCAGCCATGTCCGCGCTGTTCGTGATGCCTTCCGTCATCTACGTGTTCCGCCCCGACTTCATCTTCGGGCGCAAGGACCGGTCGGTTCTGGCCGGGATCCAGCCCCAGGCGCACTGAGCCTTATGCGCTGGCGGGCGCTCTGCCCGCCAGCCGGCTCCCATTGTCTTCAATCCGCCGGAGAACCGGCACAACCCCCCAGCAATCCAGGAGAAGTAAATGGCAAATGGAAACATGCGCAGCCAGCGGTTTGCGTGCAGGCCCAAGAGCGTGGCCCTTGCGGTGGCGCTTACCGCCGCCCAGGCTGCAAGCGCCGGAGAACCGGGTGACGTGAAGCTCGACGGCTTCTTGAGACAGGAGTTTTCCTGGAACACGGCGGACTGGAAGGACACGCCGAACTACAACGACCGCGGCAAGCTGTCGATGGCCCGCACCACGGCCCGCCTGAACATCGACTGGACGCCGGTCCGGGACGTATCGGTGGTAACCAAGCTGCGCGCCGTTGGAGAAGCCAAGACCTCCTTCCTGGACCATCTGGAAAAGATGGGCGCCTACAACTACGGCGACGCCAGCGGCCGCGGCGACATCATGGCCCTCTACAACAAGAACGACATCGGCGATGTGATCCGCGAGATGTACGTGGATTTTCCGGTTGGCGAACGGGCGCGTCTGCGCCTCGGCAAACAACAGGTCGTATGGGGCGAGACGGACTTCTTCGCCGCCAACGACCTCGTGCATGGCTTCGACTACACGTGGCGCTCCTTCCTTGAACCGTCCAACGAGGAACTGCGCAAGGCCAACCTCATCGCCAAGCTGAACGTGGACGTGCCCGAGCTGGACGGCGGCATCGAAATGTTCGTACGCCCGGGCTGGGACCGCAAATCGGACATCGGCACCGAACTGGATGTGTACGGCGGCCGCTGGTCCAGCCAATCGGTAGTCGGCGTGGATTTCCGCAACATCGACCCCTACGACTTCCGCAATCCCAAGGGCAATGCCCGGGAAGTCACCGGCGGTATCCGCTGGACGGGCCTGGCCCACGACGTCAACTACTCGGTGTCCTACCTCAAGACCTTCTGGCCCAGCCCCATGCTCAACGCCGCCAGCACGCTCAAGCTGTTTGGCCTGCCGGACACGCCATCTGGGGCCACGACACTGGGTCGCGCCAACAGCCTGGGCATTGCCGGCGACCTGATCTATCCCACCGTGGATGTGTATGGCGCCACCGCCAGCGGGTATGCCGCCTGGGCCGACGCGGTATTCAGCACCGAAGTGGCGTTCATCAAGGACGCGCCCTACCAGTTCCAGAACGGCCCGCTGGCAGGCCCGCTGTCGCAGGCGGTAGCGCCGGGCTTCGACGGCATCAAGCGCAAGGACCTGATGGCGTGGATGCTGCGCATGGACAAGAACATCCCTGCCACTCAGCCGTTGCTGGGCACGGAAAAGCCGATGTTCTTCTCGGTCCAGCTCTTCGACAAATGGCTGATGAACTATGACAAGGGCGAGCGCCTGCTCAATGCCGTGGGAGCCGGCCAGCTCACCAAGGAGCACTCTTTCCTGCTCACCGCGATCTTCGACCTCTCCTACGACAGCGGCCGGGTCAAGCCCAACCTGGTGGTGGGGACCGACCTGACCTACGGCGGCGGCTTCATCGTTCCCTCCGTGACGATGGAACTCAACAAGCAATGGCGCTGGAAGGTGGAGTACGACAAGTTCTGGGACGACGAACACCGCGACCTCAGCAAATGCCCGGCCGGCAATGTGGCCGTCTGCGACAGCGCCAGCCTCTTCGGCTACTTCCACCGGCGCGACCAGCTTTACACCGGCCTGACCTACCTCTTCTGACCCCTATCGGAGCCAACACCATGACCTTACGCAAACCCATCGCCGTCAGCGCCTGCGCCGCGCTGCTCGCCCTCGCCTTCAGCAGCAGCCATGCCGCCGAGCTACCGCCGGGCACCGTGATCTCCGCCGAAAACCTCGACAAGATCAAGAATGACACCTTCGAAGGCCACACCATCGCCAGTCTGCTGACCGAAAAGATGGAATGGCGCATCCGCAACAACGGCTGGAAGCTGCCCCTTGCCAAATCCCAGAAGGTCAAGCTCGATCCGAAGTGGCTGAAGGCCTCCGAGGCCAACGCGGGCAAGACCAAGATCAATACCGAAAGCTGTCAGGTGGACGGCTGGAGCGCCGGGCAGCCCTTCCCGAATATCGACATGAAAGATCCCCAGGCGGCCGAAAAGCTGATCTGGAACTGGCACCTGGGCCAGTTGATGGGCGATGTGGCCATCGTGCCCCTCTACACCCAGGTCCTCATCGACGGGCAGAAAGGCGTGCATGCCGAACCGGTCGCCGAATTCACCCGCTACGCCATGAAGGGGCGCCTGTCCGGCGAGGCTACCCAGGGCGACGGCACCCAACGTGGCCGGCAACTGCTGTACTTCAAATCGCCGTCGGACATGAAGGGTATCGGGACCTTCACGATCCAGTACGACTCCGTGAAGGTCAATGACGTCTGGGCCTATGTGCCGGCCGTCCGCCGCGTCCGCCGCCTCTCCGGCGGAGCATGGATGGACCCGGTGGGTTCCTCCGACCAGCTCCAGGACGACCTGGAGATCTTCAACGCCCGCCCCTGCTGGTACAAGGGTTACAAGCTCCTCGGCAAGCGCTATGTCCTGGCGGTCATGCATAGCAAGTACCCGCTGTGGAATGCCAAGGGCGACAGCTTCGAGAAGAAGTACCCGGTGCTCGAAAACAAGCCACCGTACTGGAACATGAACAACAACAGCTTCGAGCCGCGGGAAGTATATGTGGTCGAAGCCACCACGCCGGCTGAGCACCCCTACAGCAAGAAGGTTCTCTACATCGACACCCAGTTCCCGCGCATCCACTACGGCGAGGCCTACAACCGCAAGGGCGAGTTCTGGAAGTTCATGGAATGGCATTCCTACCCGGGCAAGGCCGAGGATGGCTTCCTGGACATCCGTACCAGCGCCGGCGCGATCATCGACTTCCAGCGCAACCATGCCACCGTGTCGCTCATCGATACCGCGTCCTGGAAGACCAACCCGCCGGGCGTGAAGGAGTCCGACATCTCCCTGCAGACCCTGCAGGCTGCCGGCCGCTGAGCAAGCGCACTGCGGTGTGACACAGGGGCGTCGCTCGTCAGCGGGCACGCCCCTTTTTCTTTTTTGGTGCGGCCCGGCAGAAGGCCGCGCCAGGAGTATCGAATGGAACACACACACGCCAATGACACGTCCCCGCCGCTGGCCGTGACCCAGCGCAACATCAGCCGCCATGCCGCAGAGCGCATGGCCAGCGCCGCCCTCGACGAGGCGGAGCGCCTCGGCATCCACGTGAATGCCGCAGTGGTGGACCGCCACGGCACACTGATGGCCTTCCTGCGCATGCCCGACTCATCCCTGTTTTCACTCCAGACCGCCATGGACAAGGCCTACTCAGCCGCCAGCGCGCGGATGCCCACCGCCCAGTGGAGCGATGCCCTGTCCGGTTACTCGCCCCTCATCCAGCAGAACATCCTCCAGCGCCCCCGGCTGGTGGTGTTCGGCGGTGGTATTCCAGTGGAGGTGGACGGCGAAGTGATCGGTGCAATCGGCGTGTCGGGAGGCAGCGTCGAGGACGACGAGCGCTGCGCGGAGGCTGGTTTGAAGGCGGTCTTCCCCGCCACGTCACAATGAAAAAAGCCTGGTTGCGGGTCCCCCCGCAACCAGGCCAACCGCCGAGGAGACAGACTTAAATGCCGAATGCCGCGTCCTTCAAGGCTTCCGGTGACGGAAACGCCTTCTTGCTGTGGGCAAGGCCCAGATCGAGGAACAGCTCGCACATCTTGTAGGCCACGACGCCGGGGTTCAGCACCGGCACCGGCAGGCGGGAAGCCAGGTAAGCATGGGACTGATGCATCGTGGTGGAGCCGAGGACGATGGCATCGGCGCCGTCCTCGTGGATGGCCTTGAGCGCGGCCTCCTCGAGCCGGGCGAACACGATGTCCTCCTTGCCGGTGAGCAATTCCACCGTATCCGGGCGGACCTCGATGGCGCGCATGGAAGCGAGTCGCGACTCCAGGCCGTATTCCTTCAGGGTCTTGCGGTAAAGCGGGAACCAGCGCTCCCACATGGTCACGATGCTGAACTTGTGGCCGAGCATGGCGGCCACGTGGAAAGCACTCTGCCCCGGAGAAAGGACGGGAATGGTGAGCCGGGCCCTCAGCGCGGCGAGACCGGAATCGCTGACGGTATTGATGCACACCGCGTCGAACCCCTCCTCTTCCGCCTGGATGCCGGCCTGGATCACGGCCAGCTCCATGATGGCCATGTCGTAGTAACTGTCGGCGAGGGTGATCGTGCTGCCGGCGCCGACAAAGCTCACGTCGATGTCGCTGCGCCGGAACTCCGGCGGCAGCTGGGATTCGACCATCGGCCGGGTAGCCTCGCTCATCGGAACGGGGAAAATCATCTTGACTCGCTTGCCCATGGATTGCGCTCCTTTTCTGTCTGTGTAACCGGGAATCGACATCAACTGGCCGACATGCCGCCATCCACCGGGATGAAACCACCGGTCACGTAGGACGACTGGTTCGACAGCAGCCACAGCACGGCATGGCTGACTTCCCGCGGCTGGCCGATGCGGTGCATTGGCACGCCATCGTCGTACATGTGGTCGTCGCCACCGGTGACGCGGTCATAGCTGGCCGTCTTGATCGGACCAGGGCAGACCGCATTCACGCGGATGCCCTGCCGGGCGTAATCGAGCGCGGCCGCGCGGGTGGCACCGATGATGCCGTGCTTGGCGGCAACGTAATACGCCAGGCGCGGCATGGCCTTGAGGCCGAAGATGGAGCTGTTGTTCACGATGCTGCCGCCCCCGCTGCGGAGCATCGCGGCAGCCTCGTACTTCATCATGTACAGCATGCCCTTCAGGTTGATGTCGATGACGTCCGAGATATCGGCGTCGGGGGTCTCGTGGATGTCGCAGAAGTCGCGCTGCAGGCCCGCGTTGTTGAAGGCACCGTCCAACCGGCCAAAATGCCCGACAGCGCGCTCCACCAGCGCTGCACAGTCCTCCGCTCGGGAGACATCGGTAGGCTGGAAGACGGCCTGGCCGCCAGCCGCACGGATCTCTTCGACGATGCGCTGGCCTTCACTCCGGTTGCGGTTGCCGAGGATGACGCGTGCGCCCTCCGCAGCCAGCGCCAGGCAGGCGTCACGGCCCATGCCGCTGCCGCCGCCGGTGACGATGTAAACCTTGTCCTGCAGGTCGGGATAAATACTCACTGCTGGTCTCCTTTTTTCTCCGGGGGAATCACAGGTGCGCCGGAGCAATCCGCCCCAGCACGTTTTCGAGGGCGATGCCGATGGCCAGCAGGCGACGGTCTTCGCCGCCGTGGCCGTCCAGCTCCAGGCCGACGGGCAAGCCCGTCGTGGCGCCCAGCCCCACCGGGAGCTGGATGCCCGGCAGGCCGGCACTGGCCGAGGGCTCGGTGTTCTGGATCAGCAAAGAGAAGTTCTGCGGCTCGCTGACATCAGGGCGGGCCAGCGGCGCCACGATCGGCGTGGTGGGAAAAGCGAAGGCGTCCAGACAATGGCGTTCGAAGAGCGCCTGGTAGTGAGCGCGCAGCGCTGGGCGGCCGATGCGCTGGGCCTGCTCGTAAAGAGGCGCCGAATCGACGATGTTGCCCTCGGCGTCCAGCGCCTTGCGGGGCAGCACGAAGGTGTCGTAGATGCCGGCCACGTCCGGGCTGGCAATGCCGGCGCGCAGCGCTTCGATGGAGATATCGGGCCCCTGGGTAGCCAGGTAGTCCACCATGTCCTGATACGCCTCGTGGAACACCACCGGAAAGCCCACGGCGTTGTTGAGGGCCATGATCTCCTTGTCATCCACTTCGACAAAGGTGACCCCCACGTTCTCGAGCTTGAGTCGCGCGCTGGCCATGATGGGCGCCACTTCATCGTCCATGTTGGCCCAGAAATCGGGCACTACCCCTAGACGCAAGGTCTTGAGCTGCACTGGCGGCAAAGCCTGCTCGCCGGTGATCAAACCATCCAGCAGGGCCACGTCGGCCATGCACAAGGCCATGGGTCCGGCGGTGTCACGGCTGCTGGCAATCGGCGCAATCCCCTGGGATGGGTAACGGCTGGCGCTGGGACGCAGGGAGCTGCAACCGTTGAGTGCCGGCGGAATGCGCATCGAGCCACCGGTATCCGTACCGAGGGCGGCGGGCGCCATGCGGGCGCCGAGGGCCGCCGCGCTGCCCGACGAGGAGCCACCGGCAATCCGGGTCGCGTCGTAGGGGTTGCGCACACCGACCACGCCGGGTGTGTGATACGCGGCGTTATAGCCCGTCGCGCCGAAAGCCAGTTCATGCATGTTGGTCTTGCCCAGCATGATGGCGCCGGCATCCCGCAAGCGGCGCACCACCGGCGCATCATCGGCAGGAACGAAGCTGGCAAGCGCCGGCGTGCCGGCAGTAGAAGGCATGCCAGTGACGTGGATGTTGTCCTTGACCACCACCGGAATGCCGGCCAGGGGACCAAGCGACTGGCCCGCGCGGCGAGCGGCATCCACGGCGCGCGCAGCCTTCAGCGCCCCCTCTTCGTCCAGCGTGATGAAGATGTTGAGATCGCCGTGGGCGCGGGCGCGCTCGAGATAAGCCTTTACCAGGGCCTCGCTGCTCAGGCGGCCGCTGTCGAGAAGCCGCAGGGTCTCGGCGAGGGTCAGCGCATCGATATTGGCGGGGGTCGGGGAAATCTGGGACATGGGATGCATCCTTCTTGGGTTCTGTGTGAAGTTGGGTTGGATCAGCAAGCTGGATGGGCCCGATGCCAGTCGGTGGCCCGTTGCAGGGCCAGCCCGGCCCCCAGCAGGGTCTGCTCACCCCCCTTACGAGCGACGAACTGAAAGCCGATCGGCAATCCGTCGGCAGTCAGCCCGCAGGGCAGGCTCAAGGAGGGATGGCCGGAAATATTGAAAGGCGCGGTGAACTGGATGAGCCGCTGGTTGGCTTCGGGGTCGGCGGCCAACGCACCCAGTTGCTCGTGGGTAGGTGCCGCGACGGGCTGCACCGGCACCAACAACAGATCGATGCTCTCCAGCAGCGCATTGACTCGACCGGTGAAGGCTGCCGCCGACAGCAACAGGCGCTGATAGGCGGAGCCGCCGAGGCTGCGCCCCATGTCGATCAACCGGCTCAGCGCCGGGCCGTACTCCGCCGCTCGGGCAGGATAGGTGTCCGCGTGGGCGACGGCCGTCTGGACGCCGCACTGGGCTTCCCATTGGCCAGCAACGTGCCAGGCATCGGGAAAGCGCACCTCCCGCACCTGGGCCCCCAGACTACGCAACGTGGCGAGGACGTTCTCCAGCGCGCGCTGGGTCGCGTCATCGGTGCCATCGGAGTTCCAGTAGGGGTCGAGTCCGATGGTCAGTCCCTTGAGGGCGACGGCGCGGGAGCGCCCCCGCAGGGCCGTCGAGTCCGACGTGGGATCAAGGGGATCGTGGCCTTCGATGGCGTTGAACAGGATGCGCGCATCGGCGGCGCTACGCGCCATGGGGCCCACGTGATCGAGCAGCGCGGCGAGTTCGAAAGTGCCATGCCGGCTGACCCGCCCCCAGGTCGGCTTGAGCCCGGTGAGGCCGTTGGCGGCGCTGGGAAAGCGGATCGAGCCGCCCGTATCGGTACCCAGCGCGGCACAGCACAGGCCGGCCGCCGTGGCCACGCCGGAGCCGCTGGACGACGCCCCCGTCCAGTGGTCCGCGCCCCAGGGATTGACCGGGGCGGGAATCGACGGGTGGTGGGTCGCAAAGGCGCCCTCGGTCATCTGCAGCTTGCCGAGGATGATCGCGCCGGCATCGCGTAGACGACGCACCACCGTCGAATCCTCCGCGGGGACAAAATCCCGATGGACAGTCGTCCCTGCCGCCGTGACGACACCCTTGGTCCAGAACAGGTCCTTGACGGCCAGAGGAATGCCATCCAGCGGACCGCGATAGTCGCCGCGCAGGATGCGGGCCTCGGCAGCCTGGGCCGCAGCGCGGGCCTCATCGGCCATGACCCGGGCGTAGGCATGCAGCCGGGGATCGAGCGCTTCGATGCGGTCGAGGAAAACCTGGGTCAGTTCCACCGGCGACAGCTTGCGGGCACGGATCAGCGGAGCCAGCCGGGAGATCTCCTGGTAGTGCAGCCGGCGCATCACCGCCCCTCCAGAAAGGCCAGCAGGTGGGCGTTGAACTCCTCGGCACACTCGCTTTGCAGGTGATGGGCGGCATTGCCAACAACGTGCAGGCGCGCATCGGCAAACTGGTTGAGCATCAACATGGGCACGTCGATGCCGCCGAACCAGTCGTGCAGGCCCCAGAAGATCAGGGTCGGAGCCTTCACCGCAGAAAAGACGGGCGCCAGGTTCTCCCACTCGCCAAAGGCACCGGGCGTCTGGAGCAACGCACGAAAACCGGGGTGGATGCTGGCCTCGTAACGCAGCCGGACGTTGTCCTCGGTCACCCGCTCATCGTCGTGGTACTCGAGACGGGCAATCAAGGCGCGCATTTTGTCCAGGCTCGGCCCGCCATCCGCCACGAAGTAGTCGTGCATGATGTTGCGGGCGTGCTTGCTGAACAGCGGCAGCGGCGACATCACGCCACGCGCCACCGGCTGGGAGCCGATCAGCGTAAGGCTGGCGACGCGCTGCGGATGATCGGCCGCCAGACGGATGGCCACGCAACCGCCGAATGACTGGTTGATCAGGTGCGCCTTGGCGATCCCCAGCGCATCCATGAATCCCCGCAGCTTGTCGGCCTGCCACGAGAAAACCGGGCCTGCGATCGGCACCATGTCCGAGTCGCCGAACTGTGGCAAATCGATGAAGTAACAACGCCGACCAGCCGACACGGCCGCGGCGCTCAGGCGGAAATTGCTCCAGCCGGTACTGCCGGGCCCGCCGCCATGGGTGAAGATGGCGGGAATCGCCTCATCCGCCCCTTCAACTTCGCGGTAATGGATGCGGATTCCGTCCACAGTGATGAAACGGCTGCTGCTGGCGGGCACGGAAAGGCTGCCTTGGGTCGTCGGGGGCATGGAAAATCTCCTGAAAACAGCTCAAGGGGCTACGACAAGACGCTCTCGGGCCGGCACGACGCCGGCCCCGAGGGCTTACAGCCCCAGTTCCTGGCGCTTGCGTGTCAGGGTGTCGATGAGCACGTACATGATCTTGTGCGCGCAGGGGATGAGGTCCGGCACGTAGGTCGCCCCCATGCCGCCCAGGCCTTCGGCAACCGGCAGCGGGGGATTCGGCGCCGGCCAGGGCCAGCCGATGCGCACGGTGGGAACACCATAGCGGCGCAGTGCCGTACCGTCGGTCTGCCCCCCAAGCAGGTCCGGCATGCCGTGGGAGCGCTGCTCGATGTGCTCCCAGCCCCGCTTGGCCGAGCGCACGATCCAGCTTTCCGGATCGGTGGTGCCACCGGGCACGGAGCCATACATTTCCCAGTCGAGGACAATGCCCGGGTGGCGCTGGCGAAGATCCGCCACGAACTCCGCGAACTGGGCCTTCACATTGGCCGGCGATGTGCGCGGGTTGATCCGGATGTCGAAGAAGATCTCGGTCACCGCCGACGGAAAGGCCGGACGTTCCGGATCGCCGGAGCGCACGCCGGCAATCCACCCGTGGGGCTTGATCACGCCGGAAGTGTTGCGGTCGGCGTATTCCTGCAGCCACGCTTCCAGTTCCTGGATCACCGTGGCGGCGGGCACCACCGAGCTGCGGAACGCAGGGAGGTCATGGGGCACCCCGGCATAACCCAGGGTGCCGTGCACCCGGATCTTGAACCAGCCCATGCCCGGCTCTTCGTGATAGACCCAGTTCCAGGGCTTCATGATCACCGCGAAGTCGGCCGCCGCACCGCGGTTGAGGAGATGCAGCACCCCATTCGACATGCCGCCATGGTTGCGGGCGGAAATGTCCACCGGCATGCCCCCATCGGCCATCCCGACCAGCAGGTCACCGACGATAGGCACTTCCGCCTCGATCAGCGCCGTGGCGATCTCCGTGAGGGTAGCCACCATGGCCTTCGGGTTGGATGCGCCCAGGCCGAAGACCCAGTCGTCCAGCATCTGCGCGCGGGGCTGCATGTCCGCCTCACCCTTGGCGCCAGTCCATTCGCTTTCCGCTTCGGTCAGATCCAGGTGGGTATCGATGGGCGCGTAGAGCATCAGCGTTGCACCGCCGCCACTACCGCGCAGTTCAGCCAGCACGTTGCCGCTGGTCTCGGTCATCGGCTGATAGCGGGCCTTCAGCCCCGCCTCCGACAGATGCTTGGTCATGAACTCGCTGGCAGCACGGGCGGCGCCCGTCGGGCTGTGGATGTCCACGATCGAGAAGAGGAGTTTCTGCAGACGCTGCGGGTCGATCTTGGCGCAGGCCTTTTCGTACCAGGCCTGCTGCTCGGCGCTAAAGGCCGGCACACTGGGGGTGCTCATGGGGTTTCTCTCCGGTTAGTGGCTGGCGACGAACTGCTCGCTGTAGATATGTTCGGGCGACATGCCCAACTCGATCAGGCGCTGGGTGGCGGCGTCGATCATCGGCTGGGGGCCGCACAGATAGGCCACCGTGTCGGGACCGGTGACATCGCCTTCCCGCAGGGCTGACACGGGACTGCCGGACAGCAGCTCGCCGTTCGCTCCACGGTCAACGGTGATCCGGGTTTCGAGGGTCGGCAGCCACTGGCGGCGCAGTTCAAGCTCGTCGAGGCAGAACAGGGCGTCCGGCGTGGCGCAACCAAAATTGAGAAGCATCTGGGGCTTGCGCCCGCCCCATTGGCGGATGCCGTCGATCATCGACAGCACCGGCGCGAGGCCCGTCCCGCCAGCCACGAAGATGTGCTTGGCGCGGCGATGCTCCTCGCGCAGGAAGAAAGCGCCGTAGGGGCCGTGCAGCTTGACCACGTCATCCGGCCGTGCCTGCTCCTGCAGCCAGGTGGACATGGCGCCGCCCGGCAGGAGGCGCACAAGCAGCTCCAGCTGCGGCAGGTCTGCAGCGATGCTCGACGGGGAATAGCTGCGCACCACACCGGTACCTGGAACTTCAAGCTGCAGGTATTGGCCGGGGCGGAAATCGAGCCAATCCCCTTCAGCCAGTTCAAGATTGAGCCTGATCACATTGGAAGCGACCCGCTCGACTTCATTCACGAAGGCGTTTGCGATAACCGGTGCGATCTGGCCCGCCGTGCTGGTGTAGGGCAGTTCGAACACGCAGTCGGTGTTCGCCTGCGTCACGCACAACAAGCGCTGTCCGGCAGCGTATTCGCTGCTCAGCAGGCTGGGCGTGGCGCCGGGCTGGGTCGCAGCATCGCCCGCGCACAAGGTGGCAATGCAGCTTGAGCAGCTGCCCGAATGACACTGATGTATGAGCGGCGCGCCCGCCTGGAGGGCAACATCGAGGACGGAGCGACCACTTTCCGAATGGACCGTATGAGTGGCGCCGTCCGCGAAGCGCAGCGTGATTTGGTGCGTTTGATCGTTCATGAGGCTGGATTCCATGGCTTGCATTCACACTCGTGGAGTGCGCGAAGGACCGCGCGTGGAACGCATCCTATGAATCGGCCCCGCCGACGTCGCTCCAAATCAGGCAAGGCTTTATCCCGGCAGTGCAGTTTTCCGATTAAGGAGGGTGCCCGGTACTTTTCCTGGAATCGACGGCTTCAACATGCTTCGCACAGGAACAAGCGAATCGATTCATGTTTTTGAAACACCCGAAAAGCGCTATACAAAAAGTGCACCGAGCATCCGGAAAGTGCACTTTTATTTATATCCGGCAATCACCGGATACACGAAATTCGGCACGGCGCTTGCATCTTCAAATCACGCACAAAGACGTCGAGGCCTGATTTTTCAGGCTTTATCCAGAAAATGCCTGACAGAGGAATGCGACGATGCACCAGCTTGAAAAAATGCTGCACCGCAAGAGTGCTTTCTGGTTCGGACAATGTTCAAATCTCGGCGCGCTGGAAATAAAAACAAGAACGCTGCGCAACATTGCACTTAATTCGGACATACGCTTCCAGAGAGAACGATGTCCAATTCCGCTCATAAGAACAGGCAGACATGAGCAATGTTCCAACGGAGGAGACTGAAATGGAACTTATTGGTCATAAACCGGAGCCGAGCGCACTTCCGCTCATGGCCGGGGCAAATCTTTTCCAGACCCAGAGTGTGGAAGAAGCGCGCCAGTGGGGCGTCCGCACCTTCTGCGAGAGCCGCCTCAGGAAACTGGACGGCCTGCGCCCCATCAACGCACGGCTGCACTACCGCAAGGTGCGCGACGTGGGCTTCGGACGCATTACCTACGGCGGAGCGGTGGATATCGATCCCGGCAGCTTCGATTCCTTCTATCTGGCTCAGGTGCCGCTGAGCGGACGCGAAGTGATCGATGTCGGCGGTCAGACGGTCTGCTCCAGCGGCAAGGTGGGCTCGGTCATCAATGCCACCTCACCCTCCGTCATCCATCACGAGGCCAATACCGAAAAGCTGGTGGTGCGCATCGAACGCGAGGTGCTGGAACGCAGCTGTATCCAGCACCTGGGCCGCGCCCTGCGCCAGCCCATCGAGTTCCTCCCGTCCATGATGCTGGATGGCGTCGCCGGCAGCCGGTGGACCGGACTTCTGCGCTGGATCTACGAATCCCTGGCCCTGGACGAGCAGTGTTTCGACTCCCCGATCATGGCGGCCCAGGTAGAACAGGCAGTCATTGCCACCCTGCTCACCTGCCAACCGCACAATTACACGGAGGAATTGACGGGTGAGGAGCGCTCGATTGCGCCGGCTTTCGTCAAACGTATAGAACGCTATATCGAGGACAATGCCGATCAGCCGATCACCATCGTCGATCTGGCAGAGCACGCGGGAGTCAGCAGCCGCTCCATATTCAATGGCTTCCGCCGCTTCCGGAATACCTCGCCGATGCTGTATCTGAAAGAGGTACGCATGCGCAGAGTCAATGAGGAACTCAAGCGTTTGTCTCCTTCCGACACCACAGTAACGGCGGTGGCGTATCACTGGGGCTTCACCCATCTCGGCCATTTCACCACCGATTACAAACGCCGCTTCGGCGAAAGCCCTTCGCAGACCCTTGCCCGCTAAGGGCATCCCCTTACACATAACTCACCCCTGATCCATTTGCCTTGCATGGCGCATGCCCTCGACAAAGACCGCCACCTGCTGGAGGCCGAGCCAGATTGTCTTGGCGCCTGGCTCGCCATC
>JAFEDI010000048.1 GCA_018241725.1 Pseudomonadota bacterium
TGTTCAACCGCTGATCACCCAGCTCTATCGTCCCGAACTCGTCTCTCGCCCAACTCATCCGTCAGCCCTGTCAGTTATTTGGCATCCAAGACTACAGGATCAAGAGTTGTGTGTAATGGGATGAGCTTAAGGGCGTGTTCTTTTTTGCTTGCCTGAATTCGCAGGCAGGCTTACTAGGGAGTCCCTCTCCGTCATGGATGGAGTCAGTTGAAAGCTCTGGCGCAGAACTTTAATGTCTTTCGCTGCAACCAGCGGTTGCGCTTCAGCGCAGAACTTTAATGTATATTCCATCCAAATAGAAATTCTATCCCTTTGATTTCTTTGAACAACTCAGCGCACAACTTTAATGTCAGTCAACATGACTGATCGCCCGCTGATCGCCGATCGCCAGCGCGACCAGCACGCCCCTGTACTCAGCCTCAGGCAAGGCCTCCTGGAAACGCGCCCGGATGTGCTCCCGGGAGCGCTCGACGAGACTCATGATCCCCGGCACGAAGGCATCCAAACGTTGATTAGCCCGATCCGGACGCACATAGCCGGTGGCCCGGATCCCCTGCTCAAGCAACCAGCCTTCGTAATCGAAACCGTGGGGATTGACGTTGCCATGGGGGCGCTTGAGGCGGACGGTGAGCCGCCATCGCTCACCGGCATGGAGTGCCGGCAGCGTGTGCCACTCGTCGTCACGAAAACCTTTGTACCAGGCCAGCGACAGCATTTCCGGCACCCCCTCCATACCGCCCTCGACACGAAACGTAAAGCGCAATCCCCGCTCGAAGTCCTGCGGCAGGCCGGCAACCACTCCTGTCACCGTCACATCCTGTCCTTCGAGCGCCATCGGCAGGGAGTCGGCCAGGCGCAGTTCGGCACGCCAGGCCGCAAAACCCCATCCGGCCAGGACAGTCGCCAGCAACAACAGCGCTTTGGCGACCGTCTGCATTCGCAACCACGCGACGCACGCGGCAAAGAGCAGGCTGACTACGGCTCCGATGAGAAGCCCCAGGACACCTTCCGACGACGGCAGCACGGCGGCCATCTGGCAACCGAGAACCCCCGCAGAAAATCCAATTGACATAATTCGCATAGACCGCAATTTAGCGGCAACGGCAGCAAACACCAAGAGGGCCTGCGTCGGCTAGAATTCAGTCCTGAGGAGAAGGGCCCGGCCCGAGACGAATAACAAGAAAATGCGACGACTGCTGAAGCGCCATCTGCCAGACCACGCGTCGCTGGCTGCCAACCGCTGGCTCGCCCCCTTCGGCTCAACACTGCTCCATCCGCGCCTGTGGCACCTCAACCGCCACTCTGCGGCGGGCGCAATTGCAGTCGGGCTGTTCTGCGGCCTGATCCCTGGCCCGTTCCAGATGCTCGGCGCAGCGATCTGCTGCCTGCTGTTCAGGGTCAACCTGCCCCTTGCCCTGTTCACCACGTTGTACACCAACCCCTTCACCATCGTACCGATCTACATTGCCGCGTTCTCGATCGGTGAATGGGTGCTTGCCCCTGGCGTGGGCCAATTCACCCAGCCGCCGGAATGGGGCTCAGCCGGGCTGGTGGCCTGGATAATCGACCTGACGCACTGGCTCATCGGTCTTGGCCGTCCGCTGGCAATCGGACTCATCTCGCTGGCCTTCGTACTGGCCTTTTCAGGCTATCTGCTGACCCGTCTCGCTTGGCGAACCTACCTGATCCGCCACTGGCGCAAACGGCGGGCACACCGACCATGAAGATTTCCATCGTCCTCGCGCTGCTGCGACGACTACGCCAGCACCTCCATCTGCGGCGACGACATCTTCCCAAGAAGCCTTCCAGCCGCGCCAGCCAGTTGCCGCGCATCCTGCTGCGCATCTACTACGCGGCAGGTGTGCTGATTGGGCTGATCGTCCTCGGCACCGTGGGCTTCTATTGGGCCGGGGGCGACAAGGCGAACCTGTCCGACGCCATCTACATGACGCTGATCACGGTCACGACGGTCGGCTATGGGGAGGTCGTGCCAATCAACGGCTTTGCCGAGCGGCTCTTCGCCGGCCTCATCGCCCTTGCGGGCTTTGGCGCGGTGACCTTTCTGTTCACCAGCCTCACCGTCTTTTTCCTCGAGAGCGATCTCGACTACACCCTGCGGAGACGACGCATGGAAAAGCAGGTCCACAAACTGCATCAGCATTTCATCATTTGTGGCTTCGGTCGCGTGGGCCGCAACGTGGCCAACGAACTGACCACGACCCACCGGCACTATGTCGCCATCGACGCCGACGAAGTCGCTCTGGAAGCCCAGCGGGAGCGTCTGCCTGGCCTGATCTATCTGGGGGGCGATGCGTCGGATGATGACCTGCTGCTGGCGGCCGGCATCAAGGAAGCCCGCGGCCTGTTCGCCGTCACTGGCGACGACAGCCGCAACCTGATGATCGTGTTCACCGCCAAGCAGCTCAATCCGGGCATCCGCATCGTGGCGCGCTGCCACGAGGTGCGCAATGCCGAAAAACTGCGCAAGGCGGGTGCAGACAGCGTGATCTCACCGGATTTCACAGGCGGCATGCGGATCGCATCCAGCATGATCCGCCCGCACGTGGTGTCCTTTCTGGACGAAATGCTGCGTTCCGAGCGCAAGCTGCGCCTAGAGGAGGTCGAGGTGCCGGAACGGTTCGAGCCCCGTGCCCTGGACACCCTGCGCCTGCGCAGCCCCAACTACGTGCTGCTCGCCGTGCGCAGTGGCGGCGATTTCGTCTTCAATCCACCGAAGGAATTCATGCTCGAACCGGGGCAATACGTGATCGCGATGGCGTCCCCTCTCGGACGGCAGGAGCTGGAGGGCGCACTGCTACCGGATTAACGCCCCCCTCAAGGACGGCTGCAGTGGCGCACACGCCTGCCGCAGCAGCAGGTTTCAGATATGAAAGTGGGAGACCTCGGCCCGTAGCTGCTGGGCCAGGTTTTCTAGACGACGCGCCGTATTGGCCGTTTCCCGCACCGCAGCCGAATTCTGCTCGGCCATCTGGGCTATCTGCTCCACGTTACGGGCAATGTCGGTACTGGCAGCCCCTTGCTCTCGCAACGCGGACGAAATATCGGTCACTGCGGCCACCACCTGGTTCGCGCCAGCGCGGATCTGATCCATCGACGCCCCGGCCTGGCCCGCCAGTTCCACGCCCTCCTGCACCCGCACGACACCGCCCTGCATGGTATCTACTGCGCGGCTGGTGCCATGCTGGATGGCCGCGACCATGCCGGTAATCTCATCTGTGGCCTTGGCCGTGCGCTCGGCCAGCTTGCGCACCTCATCGGCCACCACGGCGAAACCCCGACCGGTTTCACCCGCACGCGCCGCCTCGATCGCCGCATTGAGAGCCAGCAGATTGGTCTGGTCGGCAATCTCCTTGATGGAATTGACGATGGCCGAAATCTTCGCCGACTGGTCGCCGAGGTCCTGGATCACGTCAGCGGACTCGCGCACCGACACGGAAATCCGCTCCATCTCGGCCACCGTCCTGGCCACGACGGCTCCTCCTTCCGCAGACAGGCGCCCGGACTCAGCAGAAATACCCTCCGCCGAGGATGCGCTGCTGGCGATCTCCTCGATGCCAACGGTCATCTCCTCGACCGCTGCAGCCATGTTCGAGGCGGCCGAGCTCTGCTGATCCGAGCCGTTCGAAACCTGGGATGCGGAACTGGCCAGCGATACCGCGGACGCAGCCACATCGTTGGCGCCGCGCTGGACCTTGGTGATCACGTCGGAAAAGGCCTGGGCCATCTCGTTGAACTGGTCCGCCACCAGGTGCAGTTCATCCCGGGCCGACAGCCTGATGCGCTCGCGCAGGTTACCCGCCGCCAACTCCTTGGCGCCAGCCCGCAACTCGCTCACCGACTGCATCACCGACAGGCAGAAGGCCATCGACAGGTAGAGCAGGACCAGCAGCGATATGCCCGACAGGACCGCCGCCAGCATGAACTTCTTCTCGGATGCGGCCAGGCGCGCGGCCAGCAAGCCCCGCGCCTCGGGGATCAGGTCCTGGTAGGTTTTGGCAAACACGATGTCGATGCTCTTGGTGACCATGTCGAAATAGGCCGGTGCGGCCATTTCATAATCCCCTTTCAGAAGATGATTCTGAAGCTGCTCGATCACATTGGCGGTCTCCGCATTGAACTCCTTGCGCAGCGCATCCAGCGTGTCCTTGATATGGAGATTAGCGATGCCGGAGCGGTCGAAGTTCTCGTTCAGATCAGTCACCGCCATGTTCAGCTCGCCCAACTGGGAGCTGATGTCGAAACGCCGCTGTTCATCCACGCTCTTTGCTGCCAGCGCGCCAGTACCCAAGGCCCGCAGCCGGCCGAGACGCTCCGAAACGTCCGGTACCCGCCGCAACATGTTATCGATGAGGTAGTAGGTGTCCGGGGACGGATCGAGGGCCAGGTTGCCGTCATCACCCAGGTCATGCAGCGTTAGCACGATCTTGCGGATCATCGCGGTATGGGCCTGCAGGTTCTCCCGCGGGGGCATCTGCAGGCCGCCGCCACGGATCGCCTCCCAAGCCGTCTTGACCTCCGTCCAGCGCTTGCTGGCCGACGGCGCCACATCAGCGGCAAGCACGCTCTCTGCCGCCGCGACTGCCGCCACGACCTCCTCCGTCTTCTTCTGCAGACGCGGCCGCAATTCCTCGTTGCCATTCAGCACGCCGGAAGACAGGCCGCGATGCTGCTGCACCAGCTCGATGAGCTTGAGCACCCGCGGCACTCCGTCCATCGAATTCAGCTCCTTTTCCGTGAAGGCGATGTCAGCACGCAGGGAGACGGTCAGCTGAGCCAGCAGGAAGCCGACCACCAGAAAGGCGATCAGACCCAACAGCGTAAACTTGGCCGGGTAGCGCATGCGATTGAGCATGCTCACGGCTGGCGAAAAAAAGGCTTTCATGCTGACTCCTGGAAATCTGGTTGACTGCCGGAACGCCTGCCACGCTCTTTATCGGCGGGAACCCTGCAGCCCTTGAATTACAGGGCCGCAGATAATGCTATGGGTTATTCAGTCTAGAAAAAACTTGAGCAGATTGAAGCGATATCGGGGCTGCGAGAGGCAACCCGTCTGCAACCAACCCTGCGTAGTGCAGCAGAGCGCTCAGTCGGCAACGCCGAGAACACCGTCGCGCAACTGCAGAACTCGGCTGGCCCTGGCGGCCAGTTGTGTGTCATGCGTGACGATCACAAAACTGGTTCCCTGCTCCTCGGCCAGTTCGAGCATCAGGCCAAAGACCTTCTCCGCCGTCTGGCGATCGAGGTTGCCGGTCGGCTCGTCGGCCAGCACACAGGCCGGCCGCGTCACCAGCGCCCGGGCAATGGCAGCACGCTGACGCTCGCCGCCCGACAATTCGCCGGGCGTGTGGTCGAGCCGATGCCCGAGGCCCACAGCCTTGAGGGTTTCCGTCGCCTGGGCCAGGGCCTGCTCCTTGTCCATGCGCCGCACGAACAAGGGCATGGCAACGTTCTCCACCGCCGAAAACTCAGCCAGCAGATGGTGGAACTGGTACACAAAGCCCAGGGACTGGTTACGCAGGCGCCCCCGCTCCGCATCGGAAATGGCCGAGAAATTCCGGCCCAGCAGGCGTACTTCACCGGCCGACGGGACGTCCAGCCCACCCAGCAGGTGCAGCAGCGTGCTCTTGCCCGACCCCGAGGAACCCACGATGGCCAAGCGCTCGCCGCGTTCCACCGACAGGCTCACATCCTGCAGCACCTCCAGCGCGTCGGCACCTTCCCGGAAGGACTTGGACAGCCCCTTGCACTCCAGCACCGTACGGGGCTTGGTCAGGTCATTCATAGCGCAGGGCCTCCGCAGGGTTGAGGCGCGATGCACGCCAGCTCGGATAGAGCGTCGCCACCAGCGTCAACACGAAGGACACCACGGTGATCGCGATCACGTCCGACCACAGCAGCTCGGACGGCAGGTCTGAGATGTAGTACACGTCCTTGGCAAGGAACTGGATGCCAAAGGTCCGTTCGATAGCCGGCACCACCACATCGATGTTCAGCGCCAGGCTGACACCACCGATCACGCCGATGGCGAGTCCGATGAAACCAATCAGGGCCCCCTGGATCACGAAGATACTCATGATCGAGCCGGGGCTCGCCCCCAGCGTGCGCAGGATGGCAATGTCGGCCTGCTTGTCCTGCACGGCCATTACCAGCGTGGACACGATGTTGAAGGCCGCCACGGCGACGATCAGCAGCAGGATGATGAACATCACGTTCTTCTCGATCTGCACCGCGCGAAAGAAATTGGCATGGCTGCGGGTCCAGTCGGACACCAGCAGGTCGGCATCCACGTATTTGACCAGTTCGCGCGCCACCCGCGGCGCCTCGAAGAGGTCGTCGATCTTGAGCCGCACACCGGAAACCCGGTCGTCCATGCGGTACAGCGTCTGGGCGTCCTGCAGATGAACCAGGGCCAGGCTCGAGTCGTACTCGTACATGCCGACCTCAAAGATCCCCACCACCCGGAACTGCTTCAGGCGCGGCAGGATCGCCGCCGGCGTGACCAGCCCTTGCGGTGCGATCAGCGTCACCTTATCGCCGACCGACACCCGCAGCGCCCGCGCCAGATCGGCCCCAAGCACGATGCCGAAGCCACCGGGCTGCAGATCGTCGAGCCGCCCAGCGCGCATATGCTGTGCGAAATCGGCCACCTTGTCCTCGGCATCCGGCAACACCCCGCGAACCAGCGTGCCCTGCACGGTCTGGTCGAAGGACAGCATGCCCTGGGCCTGCACGAATGGAGCCGCAGCCTTGACCCGCGGGTGCTTGGTCGCCTCATCGGCAACCCGCTGCCAGTTGGCCAATTCGCCATCGAAACCCGTCACCTGCACATGGGACGCAACTCCCAGAATGCGCGTACGCAGCTCGCGCTGGAAGCCGTTCATCACCGACAGCACGACAATGAGCGCCGCCACGCCGAGGGCGATACCCAGCATGGAGACGAGCGAAATGAAGGAAATGAAACGATTGCGCCCCTGCGCCCGTCGTTTGGATCGGGTATAGCGCAGGCCGACGAGGAATTCGTAAGACATCAGGGACCGGACATACCGGATAGCAGATCAGGGGCGCATTGTGCCGGAGTTGGCCGATGCTGGGTATCCCGCACGGCGCGTGAGAATTATCTCCTTACATTTGTCATCGTCCCGCCCCGATAATCCGGCGACCCGAGCTTCGACCTTCACCGCGTCATGCCACAGCCCATCCTTGCCTCCCTGCTGGCCGCCGCAGTTCTCGTCCTGCATCCGCTTGCCGGCCATGCGGAGAGCGCGCAGCTGATCCGCGCAGAGCCCCTGCGCGCGCAGCCGTCCGTCGGAGCGCACGGCTTCATGGACGTTGCGCGCCGAACCGAAGTGCAGGTACTCGAAACCCAAAACGGCTGGGCGCGCGTCGAAGCGGCCGGCGGACGGACGGGTTGGCTGCGGGACTCCAGCCTGGACCGCGATCGTGCCACCGGGACTGTGGCGGGCAGCGGCCAGATATTCAACGGCCCGGGCTCGGGTAGCAATATATTGCGTCCGCTCCCCCGTGCCAGCCAGCATGCGCTGATCCTCACGATCGGCCAGGCTTCCGGAACCCCGTCCACCGTGCTCGCGGGCAGTCAGGCCGACGCCCGTCTCGGCGCCGAAATAGCGCGCCTCAGCGGAGTGCCCGACGCCAATATCCGCTATCGCGCCGACAGCGAACTCGACCAGGACGGATTGCACCAGGCCTTTGCCGAACTCGACGCCCATATGGGCAACGGCGACCGTGCCTTCATATATCTTTCCGCCTTTGGCGTGCATCGCCAGGTATCCGGACGATGCGGCGAGGCCATCCTGGCTCACGACCGCAGCGCCTTTTCCTTCGAAGACCTGATTCACCATCTGCAGCTGCTCGCCAGCAAGGCCGACAAGGTATTCCTTGTCCTCGACGCGGGCCGTGGCGACGGTCCCACTGGAGTCTCCACGATCGCGCCCCGCTTTGCCCGTGCATTGTCGGATCCTGGCTGCAAGGCGACTCAACCCAGCGTCGAGTTCAGCCGCCTCCCGGCCAACGTCCTCATCCTGACAGCCAGCCGCCCGAACGAGAACGCGGGTGACACGCCGGCCGGTGGCGTCTTCAGCCAGGCGCTCCATGCCTGCCTGTCTGGGCAGTCCGCCCCCGACAGTCCTTCGGGCCTGCCCACCGGCGAAGCCTTGATCTCTTGCAGTCGACAACGACTCGCCGCCGGCCCTGGCACTCAGCACCCTGGCCTTGCAGGCAATGGCGACCTCGCCCTCGCACTGCAAGCCACCGACCGGACAAACCGCGACGCCCGCCAGGTTCTGCGCGTCATCCATGCCCAGCGCGATCAACGGCGGCGCGTCGACGTGACCCAGCTATCCGCGACAGCGGGCTCGACCCGCCTGCGCGTGAGCAGCAGCGAAGCGGGTTACCTGTACGTGCTGTCGGCCGACCGCAACGATTTCCGCCTGCTCTACCCTGCCGGGAGCAGCCAGCAAATGCCGATTCAACGCAGCACCGACATCGAGATCCCGCTTGCAGCGGAGAAAGTTGGCGAATGGCTCGTCATCGTCAGTGATGCCATCCGCAAACCGGGGCGGGCCGGCTTTGTCTCGGACGGCCCGTCCGCCTGGCTCCGCGCCGACGCAGCTGGCATCGACGAAGTCACCCAGGAGTTTCTATCCGGCGACAGCAGCCGTACTTGCCTATTCAGCGAAACTCGCAACCTTGGACCGACCCAGGCACTGGCATGCTCATCCCGTTTCGGCGCAGCCCTTCTCGGCACAACGCACCCAAAATGATTCTCGATAAGCGCATGCACAGTCGCTAAAATACTCGGCAGAAACGACAAAAACGTTCAGCACCTGTTTTCAACCAATCAAAACTTCAGGGGAAATCATGAAAGCCCGTTCAACCTCGGCAGGATATCGTCACAAAATCGCCCTTCTCGCCGGGCTGCTTGCCTTGTCTGGCTGTGCAAACATGCAAATGGGCTCGCAGGAAGCCAAGACAACCGCCACCGGTTCGGCTGGCGGCGCCAATTCCCAGAACGCCAACTCCACCCTTGAAAAGTGCACGGCCCCCCTCGGCACGATCGCCGTAGTGGAAGACACTGGCGCCCCTTGGTACGGCGTGCTCACCGGGCAGATGAAGCTCGGCTCGACCGTCCCCGTGCTCAAGCTGCTGATCCAGCAGTCCAACTGTTTCGTGGTGGTCGAACGCGGCCGCGCGATGAACAATATGATGCAGGAGCGCGCTCTGCAGCAGTCCGGCGAGTTGCGTTCCAATTCCAATTTCGGCAAGGGCCAGATGGCCTCCGCCGACTACTCCATGAGCCCGTCCATCACCTTCAGCAACAACAACGCGGGCGGCATGACCGGCGGCCTGGGCGGCGTCGGTGGCGGCGTGCTGGGTGCGGTCATCGGGAGCATCAACGTCAAGGAAGCCAGCACCATGCTGACAATGGTGGACAATCGTTCCAGCGTTCAGCTTGTGGCGGCCGAAGGTAGTGCCCGCAACATGGACTTCGGCGGCATGGGCGCCCTGTTCGGCGGCGGCCTGGGCGGTGGCCTCGGCGGCTACACCAATACCGCGGAAGGCAAGGTCATCGTCGCCGCCTTCACCGACGCCTACAACAACGTCGTCAAGGCCGTAAAGAACTACAAGGCTCAGGAGGTCAAGGGTGGCCTCGGCACTGGTGGCCAGCTCGGCGTGCAGGGCGGCAGCACCGGTGGCAGCAACGACGCAACTGCGACCAAGTCCAAGTCCAAGTCGACGAAAAAGAAGAAATAAGGCACTCTTAGTGATCCGAGAGCCGGGCCTCGTGCCCGGCTTTGCGTTTTTGGACTCCCGCCGCGCTTGCCACCTTCCGCGGCTACACGGCGGAACCTGCGGCATCGTCCTCCCGATGCCCCGGCCCGCTTTCAACAAATGCTCCGATGCACTTCGAGTTGATCCTGCCCGGACTGGACTGGCCCACCGGGCCCGGCCATCACCCTGCCGACGATCTGGCACTCCCTGCCCTGTCCAAGCTGCTTGGCTTTGCAGAGGCTGCCTGGATGCCGCGCAGCACGCCGGAAATCATATTGACTGAACGTTTCGGGCTACCGGATCACCTGCCCCATGCGCGCTTCCGCCGCCTGGGTGAAGGCACGCCAACGCCGACCGACGGCCACTGGCTCTGCTGTGACCCGGTTCACCTGCACTTCTCCCGCGACACGCTACTGCTCAACGACGCAAGCGGACTCGACATCACACGCGAGGAGGCCGATGCGCTGATGGATGGGCTGAATGAGACCTTCGCCGACATCGGGCACTTCGAAGCACCGGCTCCAGACCGCTGGTACATCCGCCTAACTGCGGAGCCGCAGCCCGTGTTCCACCCCCTTTCGGACGTCAATGGCCGCCCGGTGCAGCTATTCCTCCCCGAAGGCGAGGACGTCCCGCGCTGGGCGCGCCTGTCCAACGAACTGGAAGTCTGGCTGTTCAGCCACCCAGTCAATGCGGCGCGGGAAGAACGCGGCCAACGCACCATAAATGGCATCTGGCTGTGGGGTAGCGGCGCAACGACCACCTCTGCATCCCAAACATTCACCACGCTGCAGGCCGACCAACCCTTCGCCCGCGGCCTCGCCTGCCACATGGGCCTGAACCCCGCTGCAGCCGACCGCTATCGCCGTCCGGCCGGCAAGGGCCTGGCGCTTGTCGACGACCTCCAGCGCCCCTTCCTCCACCTGGATCGGGAAGGCTGGCGCCAAACTCTGCAAGCGCTGGAAGCCGACTGGTTCGCCCCGCTGCTGGCCGACCTCAAGGCACGCAAGCTGGACGCAGTCCGCATCAGCGTGCCCAACGACCGCAACACCTTGCAACTCGACGTCGGCTCCAGCGGACTCTGGAAGTTCTGGCGCAAGCCACGCAAGCTTGGCAGCGTGCTCGCCGCCGCCCCTCAACCTGCCACCCAAACGCCATGACCCGTATTCTTCCCCGCTCCGTTCCCACCCGCGCGATCACGCACCTGCTGGAGGCCGGCACCCATCCTCTGCTGGCCCGCATCTACGCAGCCCGCGGCATCGAGAACCGGGAAGAGCTGGACTACAGCCTCAAGGCCCTGATTCCGCCCCAGCAGCTGAAAGGTGTTCAGGACGCGGCCCAGATCCTTGCCGACGCCATCGAAGCCGGCGCCCGCATGCTCATCGTCGCCGACTACGACTGCGACGGCGCCACCGCCTGTGCCGTCGGCATCCGCGCACTGCGCGCTTTCGGCGCCGAAGTCGGCTACCTGGTGCCAAACCGCTTCGAATATGGCTACGGGCTGACGCCCGCCATCGTCGAACTGGCGGCCAAGATGGAGCCCGACCTGCTGATCACCGTGGACAATGGCATCGCCAGTGTGGAAGGCGTCGCTGCGGCCCGGGAGCACGGCATTGCCACGGTGATCACCGACCATCACCTGCCGGGCGACACGCTGCCCGAGGCCGACGTGATCGTGAACCCCAACCAGCCCGGCTGCCTGTTTCCAAGCAAGGCTCTGGCCGGCGTCGGCGTCATGTTCTACACGATGTTGGCACTGCGCGCCGAACTGCGCGACCGGAGCTTCTTCGAAGGACGGACGGAGCCGAATCTGGCCGAACTGCTCGATCTGGTAGCCCTCGGCACCGTCGCCGACGTGGTGAAGCTCGACCACAACAACCGCATCCTGGTGTCCCAGGGCCTGCAGCGCATGCGCGCAGACCGCATGCAGCCGGGTATCCGTGCCCTTTTCGCCGCAGCCGGACGCGATACGACTCGCGCCACCACCTTCGACATGGGCTTTGCGCTGGGCCCACGCCTCAACGCCGCCGGCCGACTGGCCGACATGTCCCTCGGCATCGAATGTCTGATCACCGATGACATGGGACGCGCCCTCAACATCGCCCAGGAACTCGACCGCCTCAACCGGGAACGGCGCAGCATCGAAGCAGAAATGCAGGAAGGTGCGATGCTCGAACTGGATGGAATCGACCCGGGCAGCCGGGCCACACTGACGCTGTTTCAGCCCGAATGGCACCAAGGCGTCATCGGCATCCTGGCCGGGCGCATCAAGGAAAAGTTCCATCGCCCCACGGTGGCTTTTGCCCGCGGCGACGAAGGACAGCTGAAAGGCTCCGGGCGTTCGATTCCAGGCCTGCACCTGCGCGACGCCCTTGACCTAGTAACCAAGCAGGCGCCGGACCTGGTCTTGAAGTTCGGCGGACACGCCATGGCCGCCGGCCTCACCATCCGTGAAGCAAACCTGGAACGTTTCGAAAAGGTTTTCGAGTCAGTCGTGCAATCGCTGATCGACCCGGCCGACCTGACCCGCAGCCTGGAAACCGACGGAGCACTGGAAGACAGTCTCTACAACCTGGAAACGGCGAGGCTACTGGAACGGGAAATCTGGGGCCAAGGCTTCGCGGCACCGGTTTTCGACGACACCTTCCGTGTCGAGAACCAGCGCATCCTGAAGGACAAGCACCTCAAGCTCCAGTTGCGCAAAGGCAATACGCGGATAGACGCCATCCAGTTCAACTGCACCACCGCGGCGGGACCTCAGATCCACGCGGCCTTCCGGCTGGCAGTCAACGAATATAACGGCGCCGCGAACGTCCAGCTGATGCTGGAACATTTCGAAGCCGCCTGAAAGCCGTCTCCGATAGAAGAAATAGCTCTATCGGGGACTTGCTTGCATCACAGACCAAACGCGTACAGCGCCATACGCTTCTTAGGCGCTTCGCAAAAAGCTTCCCGCCCGCCATATGACGCTCGGGCGGGAAACCGGGCATGAAAAAATGCCTGTTCGGAATACGGTTCAGTAACGTCCGCCGCCACCGCCAAAGCCCGAGCCACCGCCAGGACCTCGTCGGCCACCGCCGCCTCCGAAACCGCCACCACCACCTCCGCCCCCCGGACCCCGACGGGGTCCGCCGAAACCGCTACGCGGCTCCTGCGGGCGAGCCTCATTCACCGTGAGGTTGCGTCCATCGTAATTTTTACCATTGGCGCCTGCGATCGCTGCCTGGGCCTCATCATCGGAACCCATCTCGACAAAGCCAAACCCCTTGGAGCGGCCGGTTTCACGATCCATGATCACCTGGGCCGAAGCCACGGTGCCGAACTCGTGAAAAATCTCTTCCAGACGACTCTTATCCACTGTGTAGGCCAGATTGCCCACGTAAAGCTTAGTACCCAATTGACGCGCTCCATTTCGAAAAGAATGGCGGCCACGAGAGACAGTCCGCCCTCACACAATAGCAAGGCATTCCGCGGACGTCGAATGTTTTTGTACTTAAAAGGCAAGGCGTATTACCGCATTCCTCCGGCATGACGCGCGGCCATTGTGGAGCCCCTGACAATGCACCGGGATGCTTGTAGGGTTCGTCACAAGCCCTTACCTACAACATTCCGCCACACCACTGTAATTTCAATGCTTTAGCGCTCGCCCTCAGATGGCACGGAGCTTGCAGATCGATACCCGAGACCAACCGGGAGATTCGCGGTGAAACCATCTGAAGTAGCAGTCCTTCTCGACGAACCCGCCTGCACCCACAACAAGAAGGCGAAATCCGGCTGTTCCAAGCCGACGCCGGGTGCCTCCGCCGGTGGTTGCGCCTTCGACGGCGCCCAGATCGCGCTGCTGCCGATCGCCGACGTAGCCCACATCGTCCACGGCCCGATCGCCTGTGCCGGCAGCTCCTGGGACAACCGGGGCACGCGCTCCACCGGCCCCACGCTGTACCGCATCGGCATGACCACCGACCTCACCGAGCAGGACGTGATCATGGGCCGCAGCGAAAAACGACTGTTCCACTCGATCAAGCAGGCCATCGAGACCCACAACCCGAAAGCCGTCTTCGTCTACAACACCTGTGTGCCCGCCCTGGTCGGCGACGACATCGACGCAGTCTGCAAGGCCGCCACCGAACGCTGGGGCACGCCGGTCGTGCCGGTCGACTCCGCCGGTTTCTACGGCACCAAGAACCTCGGCAACCGCATCGCCGGCGAGGCGATGGTCAAGTACGTGGCCGGCACCGCCGAGCCCCTGCCGCCGCCGGCCGCTGCCGTCGAATACGCCGAAAAGCGCGGCATCAAGATCCACAACGTGAACCTCATCGGCGAATACAACATCGCCGGCGAGTTCTGGTTCATCGCCCCGCTCCTCGACGAACTGGGAATCCGCGTGATCTGCACCCTGTCGGGCGACGGCCGCTTCCACGAAGTGCAGGCCATGCACCGGGCAGAAGTCAACATGATGGTGTGCTCCAAGGCGATGCTCAACGTTGCCCGCAAGCTCGAGGACCGCTTCGGCACGCCGTGGTTCGAGGGCAGCTTCTACGGCATCACCGACACCACCCAGGCCCTGCGCGACTTCGCCCGCCTGATCGGCGACCCGGACCTCACCGAGCGCACCGAAGCCCTCATCGCCCGTGAGGAAGCCAAGATCTTCGCCGCTCTCAAGCCCTGGCGCGCGCGCCTCGAAGGCAAACGGGTGCTGCTCAACACCGGCGGCGTGAAGAGCTGGTCCATTGTCTCCGCGCTGCAGGATCTCGGCCTGGTGGTCGTCGCCACCGCCACCAAGAAATCCACCGAGGAAGACAAGGCGCGCATCCGCGAGCTGATGGGCCCGGAAGCCAAGATGGTCGAGGACGGTTCGCCGCGCGCACTGCTCAACATGGTCAAGGAACTGCGCGCCGACATCCTCATCGCCGGCGGCCGCAACCTCTACACCGCCCTCAAGGCCCGCCTGCCCTTCCTCGACATCAACCAGGAACGGGAATTCGGCTACGCCGGCTACACGGGCATGCTGGAACTGGTAAAGCAGCTCGCCCTGACCCTCGAATCCCCGGTCTGGACGCAAGCCCGCAGCACCGCACCGTGGGCCGCGCTGCGCCCTGCCGCCCCTGAACTGCCGCTGGACGCCGACGACTTGCCGATGCCCCTCGATGACGGCTTCGACATGGACGACGTGCACGACCACCACGCCGCCGCCTGAGGACGCAGCCATGAGCGAGATCATCAAACGCAGCAAGGCCATGTCGGTGAGCCCCCTCAAGGCCAGCTCGCCGACCGGTGCCGCCCTGGCCTTCCTGGGTATCCATCACGCCATCCCGATGCTGCATGGAAGCCAGGGCTGCACGGCTTTCGCCAAGGTCTATTTCGTACGCCACTTCCGCGAACCGATCCCGCTGCAGACCACCGCAATGGATCAGGCCAGCAGCGTGATGGGCGCCGACGACAACGTGATCCAGGGCCTCGCCACCCTCTGCGCCAAACAGAAGCCGGCGATGATCGGTCTGCCGACCACCGGCCTGTCGGAAACCCAGGGCACCGACATCGCCCGGCTGGTCAAGGACTTCTACCGCCAGTACCCGGAATACGCCCACGTGGCGGTGATCCCGGTCAATACGCCGGACTTCACCGGCTGCCTGGAAACCGGCTACGCGCTGGCCGTCAAAGGCATGTTCGAAGCCCTGGTTCCGGAAGACCGTACGCGCGTCGGCCTGCGCCCGCGGCAGATCAATGTGGTTCCGCACGCATCCCTGACACCCGGCGACACCGAGGCGCTGAAGGAACTCATCGAAGCCTTTGGCCTGCGCCCGGTCATGGTGCCCGACGTGGGTGATTCCCTCGACGGCCACCTGATGCCCGAGGACTACACGCCGCTGACCCTCGGCGGCACGCCGGTCAGCGAGTTTGCGACCCTTGGCGAAGCCGCCGCGACGATCGTCATCGGCCGCTCACTGGACGCCGCCGCCGACGTGCTGGCCGAGCGCACCGGCGTGCCTGACTACCGCTTCGACCATCTGATGGGCCTGGACGCCAACGACCGCCTGATCGGCGTGCTGGCAGAAGTGTCCGGCCATCCGGTGCCGGAACGCATCGAGCGCCAGCGCGCCCAGTACCAGGATGCCCTCGTCGATTGCCACTTCATGCTCGGCATGGCGCGCATTGCAATCGCCGCCGACCCCGACCTGCTGCTCGGCATGAGCCAGTTCCTCAAGTCGGTAGGCTCGGAGATCGTCGCCGCCATCGCCCCGGTCCGTGCCCCGTCCCTCGACGACGTGCCCGCCGAAAAGGTGCATATCGGCGATCTGGAAGACCTGGAGATCGCCGGCCGCGAAGGGCAGTGCCAGCTCGTCATCGGCAACTCCCACGCGGTTTCCAGCGCCGAGCGCCTCGGCGTGTCGATCCTGCGCATCGGTTTCCCCCAGTACGACCTCGTGGGTGGCTACACCCGCACCTGGATCGGCTACCGCGGTAGCCGGCAAGCCTTGTTCGACCTCGCCAACCTGCTGCTCGAACATCATGAAGAACACCACCTCATCGCCCCGTACCGGTCCATCTTCCGGCCCGCAGAAGCCTTCGCCGAGCTCGGCCCGGCCACCCCGGCGACTGCGGCTGGTGGTCTCCCAATCCACTGAGGAATCAGCCATGCAGCTACGCGTCGCCTTCGCCAGCAGTGACCGGTTGGTCATCGATCAGCATTTCGGTGCCGCCAGCGCCTTCGCCATCCACGAGATCGGTCTCGACAGCTCGCGCCTCATCGAAGTGGCCCAGTTCATCGAAACCGCGATGGACGGCCACGAAGGCAAGCTGGACGCCAAGATCGCCCTCCTCGACGGCTGCTCCGCAGTGTTCAGCGAAGCCGTCGGCGCCTCGGCGATCCAGCGCCTGCTCTCCAAGGGTGTGCAGCCGGTCAAGGTCGAAAACGGCACCACCATCGACTCCGTCATCGCCATGCTGCAGGGCGAACTCAAGGAAGGCCCCACCGGCTGGCTGGCCAAGGCGGTCAACCGCGGCACGCCGAAGGCTGCCGAGCGCTTTGCCGACATGGAAGAGGAAGGGTGGAGCGAATGATCATCGAACAAGGCCGCGTCATCGCGGCAAACGCCGAATGGGCCGAAGTCGAGGCTGGCGGCAGCGGCTGCTCCAGCTGCGGCACCGCCAGCGCCTGCGGCGTTCCGAAGGAAGGCAAGCAGGGTGTCCACGGTCGCATGGTGCTGCGTCTCGGCAACACGGTGGGCGCCAAGGCCGGCGACATCGTCGACCTGTCCGTCAGTTCCGAATCCATGACCACCGCCGTTGGTGTCGCCTACGGGCTGCCGACGGTCGGGATGATCGCCGGCATGGCGCTCGCCCACGGCCTGTTCGGCAGCAGCGGCGAAGCCCTCGGCGCGCTGCTCGGCGCCCTGTCCGGCTTCGTCGGCGCCCGCCTCGCCGCCGCCCGCATCCCGAGCGGGGTGCACATCCTCGCCATCGCCAATACCGCGCCGGCCCAGGGCTCCGCCCTGCCGATCTATTTTCAAGCCGCTTTATCCAAGGAGTGACAACAATGACTACCGCCACCGCTGACGAAGGCCTGTGGAGTTCCGATTACGTCAAAGAGATGGTCAAGCAGATGCGCGCGCTTGACTCCTACGGCACCTACGACGGCTGGCCGAACGAGCGTGTCCTGGCGCCGTTCGTCCTCACCAAGGATCAGCGCCGCGAGATCCCGGTGATCGGTGATCCGGACGAAGTCATCCTGGCCCGCGTGAAGGCCTTCTACAACGGCCTCGCCGTGCTCATCGAGAAGGAAAGCGGCCTGATGGCCAGCTCGGTGATCAACATCACCCATGAAGGCTTCGGCCGCGCGCTGATCAGCTGCGGCAAGCTGATCGTCCTCGACCGTACCCTGCGCGACGTGCATCGCTTCGGCTTCGAGAGCATCGGCAAGATGAAGGACGAGGCCGACAAGCTGCTGTCCGTCGCCCTGGCCATCATCGGCAAGTACCCGGAAGTCGCCGGTCTGTAAGGTGAGCACCATGACGGAAGACGAGATCAAGGCCCTCGACAAGGAGGTGCGCAAGCTCAAGCGCATCGCCTCCGAATGGGCATCGCAGATGCACGATCTGGTGGAAGACCGCCTGCCGGCCGCCTACGAGGAAATCCCCGGCATAGCCAAATCCACCTACGAGGCCTGCCAGGCATGGGCCGAGGCCAACCGCAAGCTGGCCGCCGCCGGCGGTCAGTAAGCAGCACTACGCATTAATCAAGGCACGATCATGGAAACGATTACCGGCTTGACCCGGGGCGGCAAAGCCTACACCCCGACCTTCGTCACCGACCTCAACCAGGAAACCTGCATCGGCTGCGGCCGCTGCTACAAGGTCTGTCCGCGCAACGTCTTCGAGCTCGTCGAACGGGAGTTCGACGATGACGACGAGGGCGACGACGACAACACGATGGTCATGGCCATCGCCGACGCGATGGACTGCATCGGCTGCGGCTCCTGTGGCCGGGTCTGTCCGAAGGACTGTCACACCCACTCGCCGGCCTCGCTGTGAGCACCGGACAGGCCGTGAGCGGCAGCACGGACGAGCGGTTGGCGCTGGAGCGCCCGCTGCTCGAACGGATCTGCGCCCGTCTCGCCCAGGAGGTGGAGCGCCACGGCCTTCCCACGCCGGACATCGATCCGGCGCGGGCCGCCTACAGCCTGCGCGACGACCCCTACACCGGGGAAGCCGCCTTGATCGGCACCTGGCCGGCCGATGGGGCCGGACGCAAGGGGAGCCTGATCATCAACGCCGACGGCAGCTTCTTCGCCGAATACGACGTGCTGGTCAACGACCCGGCGGATGCCCGCCTGTTCATCGAAGCCACCACGGCCTGGGGACGCGGCGAACGCATCGGCGCCGAACTGCGCACGCTGGTCTGGCCGGACGCCGCATAGCGGAAAGCCCCCGCCGGGCCGGCGATCATCCCAGCGAAACCGATCCGTGGCACCACAGTCCACCTCCCGAAGGGCCCCCGCCCTCTGGGAGCGACGTCATGGATACGGAACTCATCGCCTGGCTGCTGGCCTTTGCCTCATCCGTCAGCGGTCTGCCGGCCCAGGCACCGGAAGACCTGCCACCGATCATCCGGCTGGCCCCGGCAGACTTGCATCAGCAGGTCTGCCCCGAACGGCCAGCAGAATGCGTCGGCATCGCCGCCTATTTCGACATTCCCCGCTACCGCATCCTGATCGACGCCCGCCTGGACCTCAGCCAGCCCGCCGACCATTCCTACCTCCTGCACGAATTCGTGCATGTGCTGCAGTTCCGGCGCTACGGCCCCGACCTCTTCGTCCGTTGCGAAGACACCCTGCGCCACGAGGCACTCGCCTACCGGGTCCAGAACGCCTACCTGCGCCGCCAGGGCGTGCTGTTGCGGGTCGGTGCCGCGCTGGCCGCTATCATCCGCTGCGACGCCGCAGGCGGCAGCGAGGACAGAGATCACGATCGGCTCACGGTTGAGCCACGAGCGCTACGTGGATATGGGCTAAATTAGCCACTGATCGCGACTCCCTGAATCCGTGCCGATGAACCGGGCTTCCTTTGTTGGGCTACTGCTGGCGGCTGCGCTCGTACTCGGCCTTGCCATCGCCATATGGCCCCGCCCGGCGCATCCGGACTCGCCCTTCGGGCTGCGCGAACCCGGCGTGATCCGAATCGGCTACGCCGTCGAAGCCCCCTACGCCTATCTGCTGGCCAGCGGCGACGTGACCGGCGAATCCCCCGAGGTCGCCCGTCGCATCGTCGCCCGGCTCGGCATCCCGCATATCGAATGGCGCCTCGCCGAGTTCTCCGAGCTGATCCCCGAACTCGAGGATGGCCGCATCGACGTGATCGCCGCTGGCATGTTCATCACGCCGGAGCGCGCCCGCCGCGTCTCCTTTTCCGAGCCAACCTTTCATGTTAGCGAAGGGCTGCTGGTCAATCCCGGCAATCCCCATGCACTGCACTCGTATGCCGACGCCGTCCACAACAGCTTGGTGAAGATCGCCGTCTTGTCCGGCTCCATCGAAGAGGCCCAGCTCGACGCGCTGGTTCGCGACCCTGCACAGCTCACGCGCGTACCGGATGCCCGGACCGGCCGAATCGCCGTCGAAACCGGCGCGGTCCAAGGCTTCGCCCTGTCCCTGCCCTCCCTGCGCTGGCTGGCCCTGCAGCGCGAACTTGGTCACACCGAGATAGCCACGCCGTTCTCCCAGCCGAACATGCTGCCGGGGCTGGCCGGCTACGGCGCCTTTGCCTTCCGCAAGGACGACACCCGCCTGCTAGCGGCCTGGAACGCCACGCAGACCGGCTACATCGGCAGCCCCGAACACCGGGCACTGATCGCGGCTCTCGGATTTGACGACGGAGAACTTCCCGGCACCGTCCGAACCCGGGAGGTGCTCTCCCGGTGAGAACCCTGCGCACCCGCCTCACCCGCCGCCCCCACCTTCTGCTGGCCGTCACGATGTCCGTGGCGGTGCTGATCGCCACCGCCCTCGTCTGGCTTTACGCTGAGCAGCAACGGGATCTCGCCGACGTGAACCGGCGCCTGGAAAGCGTCCGGCGGGCCCGTACCGAACTGGCCAAGGGCTTTCTCTACGCCAGCCTGGGCGACGCCGACGGCTCCCCTTTCCGCAGCGAGCAGGGACTCGCGCTGCTGCGCCAGGCCGCAAGCTCACTGGCCGCAACGGTATCGGACCTGGAAACCCGGGCACCGACGCTGGCCGACGAACTGCACCGCGAGGTCCAGCATCTCGAAGCCCTGCTCACCGATTGGCGCCACCGAGGCAGCCGAGAGCCCCAGCGCGAAGTCGGCATGCTGATCGCTTACCACGACCTTGAACGCCAGGCCACCCACGTGGACGGCGTGATACGCGAGCGCGGACGCCTGCTCGCGGCGCGTTTTGAACGCAACTTCCAGCTGGCCACCGCCTCTGCCCTGCTTTTCATCACCGGCATCATCAGCCTTGCCTATTTGTCGATGCGCGCCCGGCACCAGGCAGAACAACTGGAACAAGCCGCCCGCGCCCGCTACGAACGGGTCATCGAAGGCTCCGATCAAGGCTTCTGGGACTGGAACCTGCAGACCCATGTGTTCGACGTGAGCGACCGCTTCGAGACCATGCTTGGCTACACACCGGGCGAACGCGATCTCAGCGAGAAAAACTGGCCCCGCTACGTCCACCCCGACGACCTGGCCGCCAACGCACGCTCTATCGAAGCGCACCTGCAAGGACTTCGACCGCGCCACGAAGCGGAGCTACGCTGCCTAACCAAGAGCGGCGAATGGCACTGGATCCTGTCCCGCGGGAAGGTCGTGGAGCGCGACGCGGCGGGACAGCCACTGACCATGTCCGGGACCCACACCGACATCAACGAACACAAGCGCCTTGTCACCGAACTGGGCCGCCATCGCCATCACCTGCAGGAGTTGGTGGAGGAGCGGACAAGCCAGATCGAGGAGCTCAACCGCCAGCTCGAACGCCGCAGCGTCCAGGCGGAAGCCGCCAACCAGGCCAAGAGCACCTTCCTGGCGACGATGAGCCACGAGATCCGCACACCGATGAACGCGATCGTCGGGCTCACCCACATCCTCCGGAAGGAACCCGCCAGCCCTCGCCAGCACGAACTGCTGGACCGTATCGGCCATGCCGCCGCCCACTTGCTGGAGATCATCAACGACATCCTCGACCTGTCGAAGGTCGAAGCCGGCAAGCTCGTCATCGAACAGGTGGGCTTCCGCCTGGCCGACCTCCTGGCTTCCGTGTCCAGCCAGATCGGCGAGAAGGCGCGCGCCAAGGGCCTCGACTACCGTGTCGACATCGACCCGCTGCCCGAAACCCTGCATGGCGACGTGACCCGGCTCACCCAGATGCTGCTCAACTACCTCAGCAACGCCATCAAGTTCACCGAACGCGGCCATGTGCAGCTCACTGTCCGGCGCGAGGAAGAGCGTGATGGCCAGGTGTTACTGCGCTTCTCGGTCAGCGACACCGGCATTGGACTAACGCCGGAACAGCAGGCTCGCCTGTTCAACGCCTTCGAACAGGCCGATGGTTCGACGACGCGCAGGTACGGCGGCACTGGCCTCGGGCTCGCCATCAACCGCCACCTGGCCCGGCTGATGGCCGGTGAGACCGGCGTGTCGAGCACCATAGGCAGCGGCAGCACCTTCTGGTTCACCGCCCGCCTGGGCATCGGCCACACGGCCCCAATCCCGGCGGACGAGATTGACTTGGAGAACGCCCTGGACACCCTGCGCACCCGCCACGCCGGGGCGAAAATTCTCCTGGCGGAGGACGAACAGGTGAATCAACTCGTCGCTAGCGAAATGCTCACCGACGCCGGCCTGGCCGTCGACACCGCCACCAATGGCGCTGAGGCGGTGGCATTCGCCCAGCGGGCACCTTACGCACTGATCCTGCTCGATATGCAGATGCCGGTGATGGACGGCCTCGCCGCCTGCCATCTGATCCGCCAGCTCCCTGAATACCACGACACTCCAATCATCGCCCTTACCGCCAACGCCTTCCGTGAAGACAGGGAACGCTGCCTCGCAGGGGGCATGAACGACTTTCTCTCCAAACCGGTAGACCCAACCCGGCTCCATGCCTGCCTGCTTCACTGGCTTGAACACAGCAAGCACTGACTCGACCGTCTCCAAAGTAACGATCTCTAAACTATCCGTATTCACCTTGCGGCCGCTATCTGCGCAAGTTCAAACCCTCGGCTTCTTGTGCATTGGCTCACACATACAGCGGGCATACCCCACAAAATCTATAA
>JAFEDI010000049.1 GCA_018241725.1 Pseudomonadota bacterium
CATCCCATTACACACAACTCTTGATCCTGTAGTCTTGGATGCCAAATAACTGACAGGGCTGACGGATGAGTTGGGCGAGAGACGAGTTCGGGACGATAGAGCTGGGTGATCAGCGGTTGAACAAGCGAGCGGTTCTGCTGGCCGAACGGCTGGCTCAGCAGCCTGGCGCGAGTATTCCCGGCGCCTGTGGAAACTGGGCGGAGACGGCGGCGGCCTATCGTTTCCTGAGCCATGATCAGGTGGGTTGGGAGGAGATCCTGACGGCGCATGCGCAAGCCAGCCAGGCGCGGATCCGGGAACATGCGGTGGTGCTGTGCCTGCAGGACACCACGGAGCTGGACTACAACGGGCAGGCGATGAGTGGGCTGGGGCCCCTGTCCTACGAGGCTCAGCGGGGCCTGTATCTGCACCCGACCTACGTCGTCAGCCCCGAACGGGAGCCGCTGGGCGTCACCAACGCCTGGACCTGGGCGCGGGAGTTCAAGAAGGGTGATGCCCCGCGGGGCGGACTCCTGGAGAGCGTACGCTGGGTGGAGAGCTACGAGCGGATCGCCGAGCAGGCGCGCGCCTTGCCCGGCACCCGGCACGTCTGCGTGGGGGACAGGGAGTCGGACATCCTGGCCCTGCTGCTCAAAGCCCGGGAGCTGGAGCATGCTGCCGACTATCTGGTGCGCTGCCAACACAACCGGGTGCTGCCCGAAGGCGGCACGTTGTGGGAACAGGTGATGGCCGGCGTGCCTCTGGGCCGGGTGCGCTTCGAGATCCCCGCCGGGCGGGGTCGCAAGGCGCGGACGGTCGAGCAGGAATTGCGGGCTGAACGCGTGAGTCTCCCGGATCGCCAAGGCGGCACGCTGGAAGTCACGTGCCTGATCGCCACCGAGATCCAGGCACCGGCGGGAAGCCCGCCGGTGTGCTGGCGGCTCTTGACCAACCGGACCGTGCCGGGGCTGGAAGAAGCGGTCGAACTGCTCGACTGGTATCGCGCCCGCTGGGAGATCGAGTTGTTCTTCCTGGTGCTCAAGGAAGGCTGCCGGGTCGAGCGCCTGCAACTGGCCGACACCCGTCGCCTGCAAAGTGCTCTGGCGCTCTACATGGTGATCGCCTGGCGGATCAACCGCCTGATGCGCCTGGGCCGGAGCCTGCCCGATTTGCCGGCGGACATGGTGTTTGAAGCCGACGAATGGCGGGCCGCCTTCATCCTGAACAAGAAACCCATCCCGAAAACCGTGCCCGCGCTGAACACGGTTTTGCGCCTGATCGCCCAGCGCGGGGGCTTTCTCGCCCGCCGGCATGATGGCGAGCCAGGCGCCAAGACAATCTGGCTCGGCCTCCAGCAGGTGGCGGTCTTTGTCGAGGGCATGCGCCATGCAAGGCAAATGGATCAGGGGTGAGTTATGTGTAAGGGGATGCCTTAAGCTGGTGCTTAAGGGCGTGTTCTTTTGTAGCCGAACGAGAGACGTAGGATGCCGAAACTGATGCTACCAAGAAGATAGTGGATGCGATGTGCTCCGAGGTAAAGGTGGAGCATCGCGAAGTTCATGGAGTATCGCAAGCGCATCGTCAAAGCATCCGCTTTTCCTCCATACTTGAAATGCGCGAGAGGCATTTACCCAGGTTCCCGTTCTGTAGGCCATACGGTGCCAGGAGACTCCCGTCGCCAGCTTCTTAATGACATCATTGAATATGTCTCGCTGACTCAATACCACCTTGTTCATTCTCGTCTGGCGAAGAAGGACCGGCTCAATAATCATCCACTCGGAGTCCGATAGCGAGAGTTGGCCGTCTGACCCGCAGGGAATGTCTCGCTTTGATGCCGTCACCGCGCCATTTTCGATGTAAGAAAACTCGGAAAGTGATGACGTGGAACCTTGATTCGAAGATTCCGTGATGAATATCCGTGAAATGTTGAGACTTGATACGTAAAAGGTGTTGCCAATTTTCTTTCCCCTGACCGTAAAATTGGAAGTAGCACTTGGAAGCACAAGCGCGATGCGACCTTTGAGTGCATTTTGATGAACACTGTTAGCCATTCGTAGAGCTGAAGGCGCTGTGGCCATCCAGGTTAAGGCGCGCTCGACGCTTGGCGTGGCACACCTAAAGCCGGGAGATGCCCAGTAGGCATCAATAACGAAGGTCGGACTAGGTGTTGAGAACATCAAGAATCCAGTCCTGTCTAACGCCTGAGGTTTGAACATCTCGGGAAGTAGATACTTCAATGGCCGAAAAAAGGCGCGCATTAAGGCAAGGGCAGGTACAACGTACCGCGTTCTGCCTTCGTCAAATTGGTAGATTTGATGGTGGGATTCGATTCCTGGGGGAAGTTCTACTCCAAATGCAGCGAGATACTCCGAGGGGTCTTCTAACGCTGACCATGTCTCAAATGTATCGGTTGTATGGACTCGCTTCGTACTTGTGGTTTCGCTGTCTGGAATTCCAAAAGTACCGAGTTCTGAAATGTCATGAAGTGTGATTTCACCATCTTTTGTAATGCCCTCCGCAAGATACTTTCTGCCTTCGGCTGTTAGCCCCGTTACCCAAGTCATTGTGGTCTCCAGATGTCTGGAGCAATGTAGGTAAAGACTTTATTCCGGCATGGAAGTGGCCCTGCGCGGGCACTCTATTCCTAGTTTACGGGTGGATATTGCTCGTGAAAATACAGCTACAGATGCTGCACTCCAAATTCTATGTTTTCCTCCAGCAGGGGCGCCGTCCAATCTGTCGGGCACTCTGATTAGATGCGCGAAAACGCATAATCAGTGCATGAGTTACTGGGAAAAGCGTATTTTGATGACGGAATGCAGACCAGACCCCCGCGGCTGTCAGTAACTCCTCAACAGTAAATCGGGTGTCCAAGCCCTTGTGCTGATGCAAGATTCTCTCGATTCGTTCAGCTGTTAATTTATCCAGCTCTTCATAGTCACGAACTTTCTTTCCTGGAGCAGAGTAGTTGAAAGAGCGTTCGGTTTCTTGAGAGAACTCCAGAAAGGTCTGCATTAATACGTACTTTGGTGTTGCCAAGTTTGTGAATGTATTCGGGCGCACGGCCAAGCCTGGCCATGCTCCGGCACGCTCGGCCAAAAAGTCGCAGCCAGCGTCTTCAAGGAAATTGGAGCCATAGAACTGAAATACGTCTTGAGACAGTTTCTTGGTAGCGACAGCGACGGTTGAAAGTTGATACCCCAATTGAAGCGCTCTGTCTCGGAAGCGTATCTGCCAGTTGGAGGTCGATGGACTTGTTTGGTGCAAAGCCTCAATCGACTTCTCCGTGAGCGAGTTCAGAATATCCACATCCATGCGGATTCGGCCGCTCTCCGTGGATAACTTGTGCGGCAGCGTTACCGAATTTCTTCCCGTACGCCGCTTCAAGGGGAGCGTGGTGATTCGAAGTCTGATTCCGTGTGTCGCGCAGACGTGAACAGCGGGCAATTGATGGGCTCGATGCCAGTAGCTTTCGCCATAGCGCTGAAGGTCTTGTCTGACGCACTCTCTACACAGACGTCGATAGGGAACTCCGTGAGAAATGTTTTTCGTGAGCGAGCTGATGCTGACACCGTCCTTGGCGACCTGAAGTACCTTGTCGAGTGCCTTGATTTGTACCGAAGGAGGCATATATGCGACTGCGTAGGGAAACATCGTGTGCTGAAAAAGCAATTCTTCACTGTCCATGCCGCAAAGCGTTGCAACACGCCTAATGTTGCTGGCCATCAAGAATGATGTACTGCTTTGAGTGATGCCGTGTACTTGGCCTATCAATGTCTTCATCGACAGGCCTGTTCGAAAGCAGGCCCGGGTAAAGATGCTACCGATGATTTCGTCAGGGTATGGTTTCGGTAGGGTAAGCATTATTCAAGGGCAAACAGCTCTTCCAGCGGCATGGCCATACCCAGTACTTTGAGTTCGTCGAGAATCTGGGAGCCATTTTGCCAAGCGGCGTGAATTGCGCGGCGATAGTCATTCGGGCGGTCGTCAAAGGCGGGAGGAGCTGATTCAGAGCCTGGCTTTGGCTTTGCGCGCGGCACCCTCTTTGGCGTCGTCAGAGCGCCAACCGCAGCTTTGTGGGCGTCGATTAACGTCATGCCATCTTTGGATTGCTCCGCGACGGCCAGGGCTTCTTCCTCAGGCAAACCAATGGCTACTAGGCTCGTCGCAATGCGCGGCACAAAGGAGGGGTCCCCAGACTTTACCGTGTATAGGGGCGAGGCCTTGCTTTTCAGTTTGTGGTTGATGCCTCCCAGAATACTCGACAGGCTAATCGGGGCAATGTCGTCGTACTGCATCAACGCTTCGGTATCTCCTGCGCGCAGAGCTCCAATCATCGGGTGCAATAACTTGAGCTCCTTGTTGTAGACGTCGGAGATGAGTTCCGCGGTTAGCGTTTCGGAGCCGTCCAGCATCGCTCTGGCTTGTGACGAGGCGAAAATCTTGATGGCAATATCGATGACCCCCTGAGAGTAGTAGTGCAATACATCCAGAAGATGCTCATCAAGAGGCGTAGGCTTACGCGTCCACTGGTGAGCCCAGAGCACCTCAACGAATTCACGCCATTCATTGATTTCGCCGGGCTCCGCTTGAGGGTAGAAGCGGTCCCAGGGTGTAATGCCATGCCCGGACGCGCGTCGAGACTGCCGGAAGTCGAGTGAAAGCACCTTGGCCGCCTTGTTGGTACCGATGAACAGAATGGGAACCTTCAGGTCGTTACAGGCTGACACCAGTTCAGTCATGACGGTTTGACCGCCCTTGTTGGCATTGGAGAGGTTCTGTACCTCGTCACAGATTAGCAAGCCGACTAAATGCATGTTCATCACACGCGCCACGCTGCGCATCAAAGAGTCCGCGCCAGTGCGCCCACTTCGACCTGCATAGGTTTCGAAGTAGTTCGCACCAGGGAGCAACTCATCCAATTTCTGTAGGATGCCGTGAGCCAGGCCCTTAATACTCGAGCCATCACTGGGCATCTCGACGTGCAGATAGGGAACCTGATAGACATTCAGGTCCTGGTGATAGATGACCCTAGGGAGATGCGCACACCACCGGTTGACAGTGGTCGTCTTGCCCATTCCCGACAGCCCTACCAGTGAGGTAGATAGCTGAGGCGTACGTGATGTGACTGATTGCCGGAAAGGGATACCAGCCTGTTGTTTCTCGTAGATGCTCTGAAAAATCTGGGCGTGCTCAGGGGTTCGAGGCGCGCGTCCGACGTAGCCCGCACGCATCATCGAGTCGATGGCACGTGCTAACTCGAGATGCTTACTCAGCGGCACCATGAAGTTCTGCAGCGTCTCGAGCATGTGTATGCGCTCGTGCGTTGGCCATGACCGTTGTTCCGGAGCAAAATCGGGCAAAAGCGTCAGGGCTTCGAAGAGTTCCTCGTCCGACATGGATGGAGGAAGAGCTTCAATGAGTGGATTACCCTTGAATTGAGGGAGTCGCTGCTCGGTGTATGTGGCTTGAACACAATCAGGCCCGAATGGAGTGAAGTTATTAGCGGCCATTCAGCATTTTCCTGCGCATTTCTTGAATACGTTGTTGAGGCGTCAGTTCTCCGCCCTCAAATTTTTGGGTGTGGCTCGTGTCCGTGAGGGAGTTTCTCAACGGCATAGGCAAAATGTTATTTAGGATAGGGGGCGATGAATGACTTTGGGCAGGACTGGCTGCTTGCGTTGCCCGTTCTTGGCGTTCGTTCCGTAGTTCGGCCTGTCGGTCGACCTTGATATCGGCTCGACGAGCTGTCCGTGACGTGACTCTTCCCTCTGCCTTCAATTTCTTTCGGGCTTGAAGCGTGATGGGGTCCGCGGCGTGATGGAACTCAGCCATGACCTGACGCCGGTTTTGCTCAATGGCATCGGCGCTCAGGGCCTTTTGCGATTCAAAGTATTTGACTTCAGCGAACGAGAATCCGCGGTACTGCTGCGAGCGGGTAGTCAGTGTCGCTTCGAAAACTTGATGCTTATTGTTTGGGTTGCGCACGTAAATCTTGTCCGCAAGGCAGCTATCAAAGCTTACGGTGACATCGAATCGACTTTTTCGAGCTCGGACCAACCATCCATTTTCCATTGCTTCTGGACATGAATAGAAGCAGTCTTTGAAGAGAATACCTTCCGCGGTAACAACAGCTTCGCCAGTAGGAAGAAGCTCACGTCGTACTACCGACTCAGAGTACTTTGTCAGCAGGCCGGACCGCTCGACAATGCCGTGGTTCCAGAGTGCGATTGGTGTCGGCATAACATCATCAGCAATTTCTCGGGGGCTGAGTTTGTAGTTAGGCATAGCCTTTCTGTTGTGAGCAATGATGGCGAGAAGCAGCGTTTTCCCGAAGTCATGCAGCGTTAGACAGGCATCCTTTTCGTATTGCTTTCCACGGCGGCGCATCGCGTTCGAGGGTGGGTCATACGCTGGGACAACGTCTTTCAGTGATTCATGTATGAGTTTGAAGCTGTTTTCGACAAGACTCTTCCAGTCAGGACGAAGCCCCGGGGTATTGGTGACGGTCACCTGCAATCCGTTGGTGAGTTGGTTGCTTGCTCCGGAAATCATTTCGCCGCGGTCGCCCAGGAATTCCTTTGGAAAGACCTTGTCAGCGGGCCAGTCTTCAGCGTTGTAGGTGACCCCATAGTATTCGCACAGCGCAATCTTGTTCGCAGAGATGCTGGCGATGGCCTCTTTGGCCCCAGTCCAGCTTGCGTTCTCCAGACCAATATAGAAGCCAACGATGAGACGAGACTGCCTGTCGATAATGAGATACAGCGTTGGCTTACCAATAATCTTGTTGATGTCGATGGATGACACGATATAAACATCAACGATTGTGGCGTCAATCTCGTAGAAATGGCCGACGCCCAGGCAGTCGGCGAGAACAGTTCCTTCGTTTGAGCGATGGTTGCGCTCGAAGTCTTTGTCACCTTCGCGACCACGTATCCGGACCTCAATGGAGTAGTGCCGGTTTAGAAAATATGAAAACTGTCGAAATGTTGGACGTTCTTCCTGTGAATAGATGAAACGCTGATTGTTGCCGTCAAGGTAAGCGTAGTGTTCATCCAAGAGCCGCTGGTACGCGCCGGTGACTGTGCACCGGGAGTCTTTCACATAGTGTTTCTTGATGATTTTGTGAAATCGGGCAAGGTCCTCTGCTTCTAGTTGATAAGTCGCGACTCTTAGCAGGGGGCGACGGCCTCGCCCGGCTGTATGCCCGCCTTCTTTGCGACCGCTAAATTGATAGTGGGGAAGCAGTGCATTTCGAGTTTGACCGCCTTGCCAGAAGCGTCGTAAATCCTTGTGAATCGTACGTTCGGAACACTTCAGTTCTACCGCCCGACGTTCAATCAAGGAGCCTCGGATATGGGCCACATAGATGCCGGGGACGTTTGCAATCAGGGGCTCAATACGTCCCCAGGCGGCGTCACGCTTCGCGACTTGAGCGAATGTTGGATTGCTGGATGGGGGGGCATCGTCTGCTGGAGAGGGCTCCAGGTTGGCAATGGAGCTCCACATGATTTCTTGAGGCCAGACGTTTCCTGCTGCCAGGCTGATAATCCAGGCACGATTAGCGGCGACCGTTGTGTCTAGGAGGCGATAGGAGCCGTCTTCAAGGTTGAAGATGTCGTTTTGGAACAGCATTACATGCCCCCGGCAGCGCAAAGGGCACGGACAGTGGGTGCCGTGATGAAGGAGGATAGGGGCTCCGCTTCAAGGTTGATGGCGGCGAGGTTGGGACGCAGAATTCGCTGCTGCATGAGCATGCGTGCGATGCGAAGCCCTGTGCCTTGTTCGAGTCCATGGCGCGTGTCGAAGCTGGTGCAGTATTTTGAGAGCGGTGTGGCGTCAGAGGAGTGCGCATAGAGCGCGTTCGCCATGCGGTCACACAGACTCTTAAAAAGTCCCGGCCGAGGTTCGATTTCCCCTTCTTTCAAGAGCGCGTCTCGGATGTAGGCGATGTTGCGCACCTTCACCTCAGGAATCTGAGAGTGGTAAACGAGGTGATGTGGAATATCGAGTTGTTCGAAGTAGTCCCGCTGAATCTCCAATTTCAGCAAAGAGTTTTCATCCTCCGCCTCCTCGTCGCGTTTGGCATTGAGCGCGATGAGTTGCTCGCCCTGTGGTGTCAGTTTGGTGACGAGGAAATCTACGGTCATCACCGTGGGCACGTGTGTCCCTGGATAGTAGGGGTGCCTGATTCCGAGCGTACGAGCGACGGTTTGAGTCATCTCGCGGTCAAGCGGGTACTGCTCCCGGATATCCGAAATGTCCGTCTGCCATTCGAGAGTCAAAAACAACTTGAATTCCACGTCGGACATGAGGTGATGTGTCCGAGCGGTTTTGGGGCTCCATACGCGTCGGACGCGTCCGAGGCTGCTGAAATCCTCAACGCGAATCCATGGCTTGTACAACGCCCCTCGACCTTTGCCGCACCCGTCTGCTTCCATCGACGAAATTCTCTTCTCATTCCACTGCATCTTTCCTCTGGCCACTTACGCCTCCTAAACTTGTCCTGTAGTCGCTCCGTCTTGACAAAGCCCAGAGCTGGCGAGGACTACAGGTAGAAGTTTTATATGTCCCGGCATGATATATCGTTTGTGAGGTAAATATCGCATATATGCGATATTTATGGCAACTAGGGGAGACTCTGTCCGATGATTCGCGCGGTTTTCACACTTGAGGTCAGTGATGACTAACTGGAATCAGGAGGCTAGGCGGGTATTGAGGGCAGAGCTCGTGCGTCAGGATGTGAGCTACAAGAGGCTTGTGCAACTCTTAGGGGCCATCGGCGTTGAGGAAACGCAAAGCTCTATCACAAACAAGTTGTCGAGAGGGTCGTTCTCGTTTGCTTTCTTCTTGCAGTGCATGACAGCAATTGGAAAGCCTACGGTAGAAATTTGTATATCGGAGAAAGGGAAGGAGGTTAATGCGCCGTTAATGTAATTAGTGCATTGGCGGTTGCGGGACCGTCTGCTGCCAACGAGGGGTAGGCCTGCCCTGAATTTCTATGCATGCTATTCCGGCGACGCGGCTAGCTTGTCCAAGCTCTCCAGAATCTGGGATTCCTCTTGCGGCTTCTTAACAATCTAAAGGCGACTTTTCACCGAGGGCTTAGGTTCTATGAAGAAGTCGGAGCCGTGCTAGCGCCTCTGTCGGGGCTTCAACGGTCCCTTGGAGAGCGTTGTCGGTGTCGGCACTGCGGGGACACGGTTTGCGTCCGTCCTTGACTATGTCCGATTGGTTGTTGCTCCAGGCATAGGAAGCGGTTAGTCCGGGCCAAGCCGCCTTGCTGCGATATCTTAAATAAATAAATTCATTGTCTGCAGGGGGCGCTGTGATATCGTACGCCTCTAATACTAAAATAATCCTTTGTGCGAGGTTTTTCAGAAGTGGCGGTCTATGTAGACAACGCAAGAATTTCATGGCGCGGTCGCCACTGGTGTCACTTGGTCGCTGACACGCTGGAGGAGTTGCACTGGTTTGCAGGCTCGCTTGGGCTTCGCAGGGCTTGGTTTCAGGCTCAAGCATCGCTGCCTCACTACGATGTTACAGTCGAAACTCGCTCGATGGCACTAAGTCGAGGCGCGCACGTCGTGGACCGACGTACGCTGGTAATGGTGGGGCGTCAGCTTAAGCAAGAACTCGCTTATCAAGGCGAGCGGCAGTTGCGCCTCTTCGACTAGACATAGGTGTAGAGCGCCGAAGACGAGCCCTGGAGTCGAGCGACGCGGGAACTGAGCAGTTTAAATGTATATCAGTGCAGATACGTTAGACGATTTGCTGGTTAAAGTTTTTCGCCGCCTACTTCGTAAGAGTGGTTCAGTTGAAATTAACCCGACTAAGGGTGCTGCAACGGAGTTCAACGGCGTTCTTCTTCAGCTTAGAGACCCTCGCGCTCGACTCAGTCGAACGGAGCAAAAAGGCACTATATTTAGTTGCCTTGGTGAGCTGTTGTGGTATCTATCGGGCAGTGATAGGCTTGATTTCATTCGTTATTACATCTCTCGCTATGACGAGTCATCTGATGACGGAGAGACGATTTTTGGTGCTTACGGACCTCGGCTGTTTACACCAAGCGGCATTAATCAAGTCGAAAACGTTATTAGCCTCCTGAGAGCACATCCTGAATCCAGGCGAGCAGTCATTCAGCTATTTCGTGCAGAGGACTTAGCTGAAGACCTCAGAAGCCGTCGCGAGGACCTCCCTTGTACGTGTACATTACAGTTCACCGTACGTAAGTACCGCCTGCACATGCTGGCAATGATGCGCTCGAACGACGCGTACATGGGGCTTCCGCACGATATCTTCGCCTTCACTATGCTGCAGGAGATTATCGCCCGCTCCCTCCAGGTGGAGCTGGGGTGGTACAAGCACGCTGTCGGCAGTCTGCATCTATATTCGGTAAACACTGACAAAGCTCAGTCCTACATTGACGAAGGATTTCAAGAGCGCATCTCGATGCCGCCAATGCCGTTAGGTGACCCGTGGGCATCGATTAAGGAAATTTTGGCTGTAGAAAGCGCGGTTCGTCTTGGCAGGCGTTTGCCGAAATTAGAGCTTGAGCCGTATTGGGCTGATATTGTGCGACTGCTCCAGGTATTCAAGTTGTCGAAGCCACCGGCAGTGCGTGGGAGCAAAGAACGCCTTGCAGCCATAAAGAACGAGATGAGTTCCACTGTCTACGAAAACTACATCAACAAGCGCGAGCGCACGTTGGTGAATAGGATAGAAAGAGAGCGAACTCTTTTTGACCTAGCGGAGTTGGATGAAAAACAGTCAACAGTTAGGGAAGATGAAAAGAGCGGGTGAGGTGCTCGCTAATCCACGCAATAAGCGGTGATTATGGATAATGTGGTCATGAAAGAGAAAGAGCTCGCGGCTAGATTTGAGCAGGCGCTAATCGATTTTCGGTTCAAGGGTAAGTTACTACCCGGTCTTGCGACGCCTAATAACGTTGCTGCGCTTGTGGCGCAACTTATCGAAAGTGAGCATCGCATTCGATACGTTTCTCGCATTGCAGAGCGGCCAATATCACCTAAGCGCCTTGACCCTAAGGATGAGTTGTTCGACCCATTGAGGGCCGCCATTGAACACATGCGGGCTGGGCGCGTGGACGAAGCCTTCTGGCTGGTTTTCCTGTTTGTCCATTTCGGAAAAAATTTAAAGAGCGGGTATAGTCTCTTGCGAGCCATCTATGGTGCGTTTGAGGATAAATTCATCTGGACGTGGGAAAAGTACTCTACAGAGCCTGCAGACTTTTCGCTGTGGTTTCATGACAGGCTTCCGCAGATGGACCGTGCGCGTAATAGACTGAAATTCGGCAACCACAGAAAGTACGAGAGCATTTACAAGATTGAGCAGGTGTTCGAGAGCTACTTGAGTTGGGTGGGCCCGGAGCGTTCGCATTTGGAAAGGCTAGGTAAGGCCATAAAGGAGGTCGGTGATGACCCCAAACGGCTCTTTGATAATCTGTATAACAGCATGTATTCCGACGTTTTTCGCTTCGGTCGTACCGCTGCCTTCGATTATCTAACCATGCTAGGTAAGCTAGGTTTGGCGCGCATTGAAGCTCCCTCTGCCTACATTGAGAAGGCCACTGGACCCGCGCGAGGTGTGCGGTTGTTGTTCGGGGGGGACCCTACTTGCAACATCCCTGCCAAGAATCTCGACGGCCTGGCAATCGAACTCGGTGCGGCGCTGGGGGTCGGTATGCAAATTATTGAGGACTCTCTATGCAATTGGCAAAAAAGTCCGGGAGAATTCACTCCATTTCGTGGCTGATGTGTGTCAGTCCCAGTTGTAGCGGACCTTTAAATTATTGAAATGCCCAGGCTTCACTAAGTCTCGGTGCTGTAATTGACCGACAACTATTCCGCGAGAGACCCCCGCGTCCCGTGCGAGCCGAATGATTCCTCGTAAGTTGCCCGCGACCTCGGGCAATCTATCTTGATGCTCCTTTGGCAGAAGCATGTCGGCGGCGAAGTGATTTGCTTCAGTTTCGCGGTTGGAGTGCCTATCGTTTGCTGTCTCTAGTATTGGTGACCCTACAGGCCAGTGAAGGAGCAAATGGCCTGCTTCATGGAAAAACGAGAACCAGAAGTGGTCATCCGTCAGATATCTTCCGGACAACATTAAGACGGCTTTAGTCGGCTCCGAGAAGTAAGTAGCCCCGCTTGCTCGGCATCCCGACGGAGCTCTGACTACGACGACGGAAACACCTGCAGCTGCACACAAGCTCTGCAATTTAGGTATGAATTCGGTCGGGTCAGGTATTCGTGTAAGGGCCCGGGCCCCTGCTAGTGCTTTTCGAAACAATTCTGGGTTCCAGTTCGAACAGTCGAGTTGTTCACTCAAAAGTTCCCCCTGCCGCAGCCAAGCCGCTGTCGCCAGCTCACTTGCGGGATAGGCCTCGGAAGTCCGGAACGCAACGCCCTCATTTACCTCACCATAACTCTTGTTCCAAGCATCCAGGCTAGGAACCCCGAAAAACTCAAGACACTTCTGGAGATTTTCTGCGGGTGAAGCGGATTCTTCTAACCATCCAAACTTCACCATATCTTTAAGAGGCAGGCCTTTCATCCACTGGAGATGGTGTTCATCCGTGTGGTCAGGTATAACTCCCTCGGCTCGTAGCTTGGCCCTGTATTGAACCTCTCGGCGGAGCCAGAATGACGCAGTCGCACCGAAAACGTTTGCAAGCCGCTCAGCAACTGACTCAGTGAGAGGGGCGACACCCTCTAGAAGGTAATCGAGGCCGTCCGGTGAAAGGTCAATGCTCTGAGCCAACTCAGGTGTCGATAGCTGATTCGCAGCCATCAGGTCGCGAATCGTTTGCCCCGGCGGAACTGCCCATGCCGAAGATGTGAGGGATTTAGTTCTCATTGGCGCGCTCAATGAACAATATTTTTAGGCGTGACACCTGCTTCCAGTCTAGCTCGCCAGATGAAAGAGAAGGCTGCAGTTGCATACCAGCCTGCGCATGCAGAACGTATCCCCCTCCCAACTGAATGAAAATCTGATGGGGATGGCTACCGTGCAGCCTAGCTAGCCTTAGGCTCAGTAGGTCATACACCGAATCGGCTGCGCGCAAATCTGCAAGGCGAGTATGGAGAGTTCGAGCAACGTCAGGCCCGAAGGCACGTCGTGCTGATATTGGGCTCTCACACTGTTGACGAACCCTCTGGTCTTGGAACGAAAGTTGGACCGCCATCAAGCGATGAGTGGATTGTGGAAGCCTCTGAGTACTCTCATCTCGGACGCATCATTTTATTGAAAGGGGCGCCTCTCCGACGTAGAAAGGCGCAGGATACCTTCATGATTAGCAACTCGCAGAGTCCTTGCGATACTACCACCATGCTCTATGGTAGGTGCGTCGGCTCCGGCGACTGCTCGGCGTACTTGAGCTTGTCTTTCTAGCAGAGAATAGTTTCAACCTCTTGTAATGTGAAATTCTTAATAGAGTCGATGTGCCTTGTTGCACAAATGGGTTTGTGGGCGTGATGACCCCAGCCCCAGACGGACTTACGCTACGGCCACCGTTTCCGGTTCTTTGATGCAGTTCATTTTTGTTTCGACCAGACTGTGTCGTTGGTAGCCGCTCGACTTCTTCCAGGTTCGACGCTCGAATCTCTGGTAGGTCCGCAGGGCTTGATTGGCGTGATGCAGCACCACTCTGTGTGCTTTTCCAGGCTTTGGTGCAGGGGCAGTCCAAGCAGGTCTTTGATGCTCAAGCAGAGCTGGATGGCCACATCGGAGAAAGTCGGTTGATGGCTGCGCTTGCCGGTGGCCGGGTGTAATCTGTCCGCGGGTGCTTGCCTTCCCTCTGGCTAGAGCCTGCCCGTTGGGACGGAGGGCAAAGCCCATGCACGACAATGATTCGTGACTTTGTGCTACTCAAATAGCAAGGTGAAATCTTTGAGGCATATCTGATTGCAATGTTTGGTTACGTCTTGTAATACTCCCTAGGTTGAGTTGAAGAGACGCTAGGCTGCGCCACTCGAGAGGGGTCAGCAGCATAGTCTTTAGCAATTGGGGAGGAGACCTTGGGCCTGACGTTTTCAAAGAGTGTCCGCATCGGCGCTGTACGCTTCAACTTCTCTGGTTCCGGCATCGGGATGTCAGTGGGCATTCCGGGGCTTCGCATCGGGACCGGGCCTCGTGGCGCGTACATTAGCGGCGGCGTTGGCGGATTTCGGTATCGGCGTAGTTTAGGCGCTCTTCCGAACAGAGCCCCTTCCCGATTCGCGGATGAACAGGGCGCTCCGGCCCTTGCAGAGGGGGCTTTCGCACCCGCCATCGTCAGCACTCAGGAACACGACACGCTCAGTGTTCTGGAACTAACCGATTCGGACAGCGACGGTTTGCTGCAGTCCATGAACGAGCAGAGGCGAAAGACGTCTCTCTGGCCTTTCGTGGCTGGAACGCTCTTCTTTCTATATTTTCCCTTGACGAGTGCGATGAAGACTTGGCCGAGCGTCTTCCATTTTGTACTCGCCGCCGTGATGGCAGCCGTCGTCGGATGGGTGTACTGGCGAGACAAGATGCGGAAGATGACTGTGCTCTTCTTTGAGCCGGATGTCGCCACCGCTGACCACTTCGAAGCTTTGTGTCGCGCACTTTCAAGTGCGACGTCCATGCGCAAACTAAGAGCTGTGGTGAGTACCTCACGCTATGCTGACCGCAAATACTCAGCTGGTGCCAGCGAAGGTCTGAAGTTTTCGCAAGTATCTTTGAGCTTGGGGCAGGGGCCGGGTGTGGTCGCCAACGTTAAGGTGCCAGTGGTGAAGACAGGGCGGACGACGCTCGCGTTTTACCCGGACAGGATGCTTGCTTTCCAGGGGAGCTCCGTCGGCGCAGTCGCTTACGATGACCTATCTGTTGTGGAAGAGCGCACACGCTTCATCGAGCACGAATCTGTCCCTGGTGATGCCCAAGTTATCGACCGTACGTGGCAGTACGTAAATCGTAACGGTGGTCCTGACCGCCGCTTTAAGAATAATCGCGAGCTGCCAATCTGCGCTTACACCAAGTTGAATCTTTCTACACAAAGCGGACTGGACATTCGGCTGCTCGGCTCTCGGGAGCATGGCTTTGAGCCTCTTGCAACCGCCCTGTCCGAGATGGCATGAAATCAGCTTTAGTGAGTCGTATGGCTTGCACAAGGAGTAAGTGTGGAGCTTAAGAGTCAAGTCACCCGGTGGCAGCGCGATTTCGAGCGGTTCCTTCCGCTCAAAAGCCAGTTCGTTTTATCGGGCAATGTCCGGGACCTTCAGGTTGTCGAAGTGCAGCCAGAGGTAGTTACCGCTCAACCACTAAATCAGTGTGTCGCCGCGGTACTCAAGCGCGCTGGATACGCCCATATCACCCTGTTCCAGCCCCTTACGGGCTTCAGCGTAATATCCGGCCGGGGCGAAACTACGAGTAACGGTGTTGGCTTTTTGGAGGAGCTTGGCTTGACTGCGGAAGGCAGCCAAGGCAGGGCGGGGGCCGAACTGCTTTCAAGTGCGCTGGAGAGAATAGTTAAGCGGCCGGGAGAGCCGGTCGCACTCATCATCGATTTCGCGGCGCGCTTGCTTACCCGTCCCGCGGACCCGAGTGCAGTGGAACACCACTTGTTTACGCAGGCTTTGATGCTCTCCCAGCAGGCGGCTCCGCGCCCGGCCGGCGCTGACCGGCGACCGTTCTTCAATACGGTCATCTGGATTGTGGAGAAGGAGAGTGACCTTCCGGATTGGTTTATCGTGGGAAATCCGCGCCTGCGCCATATACCGGTGCCCCGCCCAGATAACCGAGCACGGCGAGCTCTTGCTCCGGCACTTCTAAAGCCCCTCGTGGGAGCCGCTCAGGCCGCGGCGGAAAGCCTTAAGAAAGCGCAAGACGAGTTTGTCGACGGCACAGAGGGAATGCTTCTGGTCGACGTGAACGCGATTTCAGTACTTGCGCGCGTTGAAGGTGTTCCTTTCGACAAAATCGCCGACGCAGTGCGCCGCTATAAGGTCGGTGTCACCGAAGACCCATGGCTGCAAATTGGTCGGGAGAAGATTAAGAGCGCAGAAACCTTCATCAGGCAGCGAGTCAAAGGGCAGCCCGATGCAGTCGTACATATGCTCGACATCGTTAAGAGAGCGGTGATGGGGCTTGGTGGTAGCGGCCGAGGCGGCCGGCCACGCGGGGTTGCATTCCTTGCTGGACCGACTGGCGTAGGCAAGACTGAGTTAGCCAAGACCATTACCAGCCTTCTGTTTGGAGATGAGAGCGCGTACATCCGCTTTGATATGTCCGAGTTCAGCGCCGAACACGCGGACCAAAGATTGTTGGGAGCACCTCCTGGGTATATAGGCTACGACGCAGGAGGAGAACTCACGAATGCGATTCGTGAAAAGCCCTTTAGTGTGGTCCTCTTCGATGAAATCGAGAAGGCGCATCCACGAGTCCTAGACAAGTTCCTTCAAATCCTGGACGACGGCGTGCTCACTTCGGGACGTGGCGACCGGGTGTACTTCTCAGAGGCGCTCATCGTGTTCACGTCGAATCTGGGCATCTACAAGACGGTTGATTCGGGGGAGCGTGAACTGAATGTCTCTCCACAGGAGCCCTATGCAACAGTCAAACAGAAGGTCGAATCCGAAATCGAACGACACTTCAAATTCGTACTGAATCGCCCGGAAATTCTTAACCGTATGGGCGAAAACATCATCGTTTTTGACTTCATCCGTGAGGATATTGCAGACCAGATTTTCCAGCATATGGTAGCCAGTACCCTTGCAGACTTGAAGTCGCAAGAGCTTGAAGTGTCCCTTGCACCTGAAGCGATGAGCAGCCTCCGGACGCTGTGCCTCGCAGACCTTTCAAACGGCGGCCGTGGTATCAGGAACCAGGTGGAGGCCCACCTTTTGAACCCTCTCGCCCGCGCGCTCTTCGATATTGATGCGGCTCCGGGTAGTTCGTATTTGGTTAGTGCTCTCCAGACTGGCCAGCTTGCACTGGAAGGAGTGGCTTGATGAAGCTTGCTCTCTCGCGCGTGCACTTTCCGGTAACCACGTTGGGGCCTGGCCGGAGGTTAGGGATATGGCTGCAGGGATGTTCCATCCGCTGCCCTGGATGCATCTCGTCAGATACTTGGGCGAAACGGGTTCCGGATGTAGATGTCGCTGACGTACTCGACTGCATTCAGCCCTGGCTCCATGAGTGTGATGGCGTCACCATTTCCGGTGGTGAGCCATTTGAGCAGCCGGAGGCATTGAAGCTACTTCTCCACGCGATTCGCCAGTTATCGGGGGTGAACATCTTGGTTTATAGCGGGCTACCGCTCGAAGTGCTTGAGAACAGTGATGTCGTGAAGCAGGGGTTAGCCGACTGCCTGATTTCCGACCCGTTCGACGTGAACATGGGGCAGACGAAGTACATGCGAGGCAGTGACAACCAAAGGATGACTTGCCTGACGGCCCTTGGGTACGAAGTGTTCGGTTCTTTGGACCGATACGCTATCGATGCTGACCGGCAGCTCGACGTCATGTTTGATGGGAATGGTGAGGTGTGGCTCGCAGGGATTCCGAGTCGAGGAGATATGGCTCGCTTGCAATTGATTCTAGAGAGCCAAGGAACTTACGTTAGGACGACGGAGGCGCGTTCGTGACTAACCTCGTTCGCTACTGCCCGTGTTGCCACACGGAACGTGCTGTCCACGAAGTCTCGTGTGAAGGGGTTGTCGACGGCCTCCCATGCAATTGGCCATTGCTGGAAGTTCAAATTACACCTGCAGGTTGGCGCCCGGCGGAGGTCATTCCTGCAGAGGCACCCCCGGTTGGGGCTTTGCAAGTTGGACTTGTTTGCACAAATGGCCACGCGTTGGAGGCGGGCGATTTTCTCTGCCCGGTCTGTGGGGCTGAAGCTGTTGAGAGCAGTGAATCGGGGGAAGGAGTAGAAGCAGCTTCTCCTGCTACTTCAGAGACCGTTATCGCTGGGTGGCGGGTGCTTCGGGAAGTCAGTTCCACTGCGGGTCGGCGTGACAGGTACTTGGTCGAAGAGGATGCAGGAGAGCAAAAGGGCATACTCACCCTGTATCACCACGGCTGGGAGCCGGACGTCACTGTTTACGACGCTCTTCGCCGCGTCTCCCTCGAGCATGTGCCACAGATTTTGGCAACGGGGCGCTGGGAAGACCGCGCATATGAAGTTGCGGAGGAGCTGACCGGCGGAACTTTGGCTGACTTGGGCGTCGTGGCTACTGACTCCACTGGTGTGCGGCGTATAGCCTATGAGCTCGGCAAGGCCCTCGATGCACTTGCCGAGGTCGGACTGCGGCACCGAGACATCCGGCCGGGAACGCTCTTGGTGCGAAACCGCGACCCTCTGGACTTGGTCATTGGAGGCTTCGGCTCTGCTCGTTTGTCCGAGTACGACTTGGATATTGTTTCACCCCTTGAGGTTACTAGGTACACAGCCCCTGAAGCCGTCGCTGGTGGGGTTGCTGCGGCATCCGACTGGTGGAGCCTCGGCATCGTCTTGCTGGAGCAGGTCACAGGTGGTCGTTGTTTCGAGGGTATCGAGCAGCAGGCGTTTTTGATTCATGTGCTTGCCAATGGTGTGCCGATTTCTCCGGAGGTGCCTCAGGATGTGGCGTTGCTCCTTCGCGGGTTGCTTGCGCGCGACCGTCACAAGCGTTGGAGGTGGAAAGAGGTTCAGGCTTGGTTGAATGGGCAGTCACCCGAGGCGCCTGAGGCCCGCGCTGAGAATGCAGGTGGTGGTGCCGAGGGGCCGGCGCTGACCTTGGGTGGGAAGTCCTTTCGAACATTGTCTTCCTACGCCTTGGCGGCAGCGGGCGTCGATGCCTGGGACGAGGCTCGAGACCAGCTTGTGCGCGGAGGTATCACTGATTGGGCGCAATCTATGGAAGCTCCGGCGCAGCAAGTCGCTGGCCTGAGGCGAATCGCGAAAGACGCATCCGTCACTGACGATTGGCGACTGCTCGTTGCTCTCAAGGTATTGAACCAAGACATGCCGCCTGTGATGAAGGGCGCCATCGTCAGCCCGAAGTGGCTTCTGGAGAACCCGCTTGAAGGCTACGACCTCATATGCGGACCTGTGCCGGATTTGCTTCATGAACTGGACCAGGACAACTGGCTGTTGCGCTTGAAGGGGCGAGTAGCCGCTGTGCGTGAGCGGGCAGAGCACCTGGCTATTGACTTGGACGAAGACACGCTACGCGTCTACCTCCTGAGTACATCGAGGGCTCGACTTAGTGCTGAGTGGGACAGCCGCCGGCGTGTGTTCCCGGATTCAGAGCATCTGGGGCTACTAAACTTACTGGAGCGTCGCAGTCTGAGCGAAGAGGACCTTATTGTGGTGCTTAGCGCTGCACCCAGTCAGTTCCGCTCCTGCGAGGCCATTGTGGAAGAGGCGCGGCAGCTTGCTGTTGCGGGCGGAGTGGTCATGTTCGACACCAGTACCGCTGCCAATATGGTCACCTGGCCACGGGGAGAGATTCTCGAGGCCACTGCGGAGCGTGTCGAAGGCTTCGCCCGCTGCAGCTATGCGGTAGTAAATGACTGGGCTGAACGGTTCCGGCTCGAGCGGCGGATGCCCTTGGCTCAGGCTCTGGTTCTTCTCTCTGTGCCGAAGGAGCAGTGGCAGGAGCCGCACCGGCAGCAGTACGTATCTCATTTGCTATCGTTCTTCGAGAAGAAGGTGGTGACTGCAGTCATGCGTGGGCCGCTGGTTCGTATGACCATTGGCAAGAGCACCCCGAGGGTGGACCTGAAAGAGCTCCACACCAAGCGAATGGATGCAGGTGGCCTTTTGGAACACCTGCTCAAGCGCAACGCCACGGCTTTAGTCCTGGACCCGGCCTCACTCGACCCACTTGGCACTACCGGCTACAGGCTGCAGGCACTGGACCGTCAGAGTGAGCTGTACAAACGAGATACGGGCATCGATGGCCTGTATCTCGGGTTCCCATTCCTTTTGACAAAGGAGGCCAAGTCTGGCGCGAAGCCGCGCATCGCACCTGTGCTCTTATGGCCAGTCCGCGTGCGTCATGAGGTTGGTGCGCGGAGCAATGTCCAAGTCTGGTTCGACAGCGAGCGAGAGGAGGTGCGCCTCAACCCCGCACTTGAGACCTTGGTCGGACAGGAGACGGTCAAGAAATGGGCCAAGGTTGCTGAGGAACTCCTAGGGCGCTCAGCGCTTCGTGCCGCCGATGTTATCGACGCATTTGGCACGCTTGCTACCCCGCTCTCACGCGAATTGGTCGCCTTGCCAGGGCCTAAGGTAGACGTGCCTGCGATGAGCATGGGACTCGAGTGCGCAGGCGTGTTGTTTCACATGAGCTTCATGGGCCAAGCTATAGGAGAGGAAATCCGCAGCTTGCGGTCGCTGCCGCCAGCGGGAACAGGCTTGGAAACCGCCCTGCGCCTTAAGACTGGCGAAGCATCCGCTATGGTGGCACCAGTCAGGCCAAAGGAAGTTGACCGCTATTTCACGGTGTTCTCTGACCCGTCGCAAGAGGCTGCAGTCCTTCAGGCTAGGGTTGCGCCTGGTTTGTTGGTGGAAGGGCCTCCTGGGACCGGTAAAAGCCAGACCATCGTCAACATGGTTGGTGACGCTATCGGCCAAAGTCGAAGTGTGCTCATCGTGTGCCAGAAGCACGCAGCACTAGAGGTAGTGCACAAACGGTTGGTTGCGGAGGAACTTGGCAACCGGGTTGTCATGGTCAATGACGTCAACAAGGACCGACAGCCCATTATTCGAGCCGTCCGCGAGCAGTTGGAGGAGTTGGTGCGCCGCTCTACCGACACCGCGGCGCAAATCAAACGGAAACGTGAGGTAGTCGCGGCTCGCATCGAGTCGAATGAAGCCACTCTCGACAAGCACCATGCCGCTCTGCATCAGATTGATGAAGCCGTAGGCCTGAGTTATCGGGTACTCCTTGGTGAGCTTATCGAGTTTGAGCAGGCGGGTGTGACGTTGGACGTTCCAGCATTGCGGGCAATGCTTCAGCGCCTGAACATCGGCCAGCTCGCGAAGCTAGAGGAAGACGTTGCTCCCGCGGTACGGCACTGGCTGCCTGCGAAATATGAGGGCAGCTACCTAGCCTATTTGCAGCCCTTCGCCGCTGATTTGGCAACTCTGAATGATTTCCGTGCCGCGTTCGACAAGTTTGTGCAGTCGGAGGAAGCCCGGCATCAGGTTCTGACCACCCAGCCCACTAGTTTTGAAGTGGAGGACCCTCGGCCTCACCAGACTTGGCTCTCGTCATATGGCAGTGAGTTTCTTCAGTTGGTGGATGAGCAACGTGGCTGTCTAGCTAAGTGGTTGCCTCTGTTCCGGGGCGCTGCTGAGGGCGAGCCTGCGGGGTTGAAGCATATTGACGACCTTCGCAAGTTGCGTGACGGCCTGTCAGCGTGCCGAAGTCAGGACTATGACGTGAAGCTCTCGCCGGCGCTTTGCCGTGTTCCGCCAGACAAGCTAGAGCAGTTGCGTGCCTTGACGGCTGAGGCCATCGAGCCGCTTGGTTTCTTTGCGCAACTGAATGTCTTTCGGACTATGCGGAAGGGTAAGGTGACTAAGTTTCTTCGGTCTCTCGGGGACAACTCGACTTCCGACCGGATGGTGAAGCTGCTCGCTGCTGTTCAGCTGGAGCAGAGCTGGCGGCCGCTGCGCGAAACCACGGGAAAACTGTATTCTTGCTTGTCCCTCCCCGCACTGGAGGCCGATGCCGGCGCAGAGATGCTGCCGGCTGTTTCGAAGACGCTGTCTGAGCTGCAAGCTGTTGCCTTGCATGCCGCACATCTCCAAGCCGCACCCTGGCCAGACCGCATGGACAAGGTCGCACTCACAGGAACGCGTGAAGTGTTCCTGCGACTCTATGCCGAGTTCGACGCAGCATTCGCTCGTCACCAGGCGCGTACCGATAGTCTCGTTGCGCTTAGAGCCTTGCAGCCGTGGATGCAGCTCACCTGGATGCAGGACTGCCAGCAAGCCGTCATTGAGAACGATGGCAACGGTCAGCGTGTGCAACCCATTGTGTCCGCGATGCCTTCCTTGGCGGCCTACCAGCTATTCCGCGCACGTGCAGCTCAGATGTCGCCGCAGGCCACGCAAGTGCTAGCCATTCTGAGAGGCAAAGAGAGTCAGCTGCTTGCTATCCCCGCCGCTGACCTCGACGAAGTTACGAGGCGCATTCTCGGCCGTGAAGCCCGGCTTGCTTGGAAGCAGGCGATGGAACAAAGTACGCCGGAACTCTCGATGGAGCGGCGAGAGCTCGCCAACAAGGTTGGCGTTCTTGAGCAGCTTGATAAGGAGATGCGGCTTCTCAACCGGCAACTACTTCAGGTGAACTTCGACATGGAGGCAGTGCGACCCTTGCGCGAATGGGAAGACATTACCCGGCTGACTGGGCAGCGTGCCCGACGTCTAAGGGAGTTCATCGAGCTCGGAGCCGGTCTGGGCCTCATGAAGTTGCGTCCTGTGTGGATGATGAACCCGGACGTTGCGAGCCGTATTCTTCCTCTTAAGGCTGGGCTGTTCGACACAGTTATCTACGACGAAGCATCGCAGATGCCAGTGGAGTTTGCACTGCCGACATTGTTTCGTGGCAAGGTTTCTGTGGTCAGCGGCGATGAAAAGCAGATGCCGCCCACTGCCTTCTTTGCCAGCAAAGTGGAAAGCGACGAGGGGCACATCTTTGACGGAGAACTGCCGGATGAGGGGGCGACTCCCGAGGAGATAGATGTTTTCGAAGAGACGTGGAATCGGAGGGAAATCAAGGACTGCCCGGACCTGCTACAACTGGCCCGAGCGAACTTGCCGAACACACGATTGCAAATCCATTACCGCTCGTCGTACCGTGAGCTCATTGGGTACTCGAACGCTGCTTTCTACGCCAACGACTTGAGTGTCCCGGTTCGTCACCCAGAAGACGTTGTCCGGGCTGCGAGGCCAATTGAGATAGTGCGAGTCGATGGTGTCTACAAGGAGCAGACTAATCCGGAAGAGGCGCAGCGAGTCGTCGACATCCTCGCGCAGCTCTGGACCGTGCCGGCAGGACAGCGGCCCTCAGTTGGCATCGTGACGTTCAACCGCAAGCAAGCTGACCTCATCGAGGATTTGTTGGAGGAGCGAGCCGAATCGGACGCCACCTTTAGGGCTGCACTTAGTCAAGAATCTGAACGCTATGAAGACGGCGAAGACATGAGCGTCTTCGTCAAGAACGTCGAGAATGTGCAGGGGGACGAGAGGGACATCATCGTGTTCTCGTCCACGTTTGGCCGTAATGCCCAAGGTTCCTTTCTTCGATTTTTTGGTGTTCTTGGACAGAAAGGGGGGGAGCGTCGCTTGAACGTGGCCATAACGCGTTCTCGGAAGAAGATTTACATGGTGACTTCCATGCCGATTCCTGAAATTAGTGACCTCCTGAGTACAAGAAGGACACCTGCTACGCCTCGTGATTTTCTGCAGGGCTACATGGAGTACGCTCGCTTGGTCTCGTCGGGCGAGTTTTCTGCGGCCAAGTCGCTCTTGTCGCGTATTACGCCCCGACACGAGGTTGCAAGAGCGTCTTTCCGTGCCGACGGTAGCGAAGATGCATTCTATCGAGCCGTGGGCGACTTCCTTCGCTCGCTCGGGCACCAAGTCAAGACGGCGGAGGATGCGGACGCGTTTGGGCTCGACTACGCTATCGAGCATCCACAGACCGGTTTGTTTGCAATTGGAATCGAGTGTGATGCACCTCGCCATCCATTGCTGCAGCATGCGCGTGCGCGGGAGGTCTGGCGCCCGCAAGTGCTGGAGCGCTCATTGCCGGCGCTCCATCGGGTGTCCTGCCACGGTTGGTATCACGACGGTGAACAAGAGCGCACCCGACTTCTCAATGCAATCAAGATGTCCCTCGACGTCGAGGAAGCAGTATGAGCGGTCCCAAAGTCGTAAAAGTCATTACTCGCGAGGAGTTGGTCGCAACGGGTGAGTCCCTCCTGCGGAGGCTGGACGCCGCGCTAGCGGAATGGGAGCGGGCGTGTGCCGCGCTTGGTGTGAGTTTTGCCGACCAGAAGGCTTCGAAAGATAGACGAAACTCCTTGGAGCAGATGTTTCGAGCGGACCGATTTGCGGAGTTCGGCCAAGCGGTCGTATTGGAGATTGACTTCTTAGACGCTGATGCAGGTTGCCGCCGAGAAAGGGCGGCTCAAGCTCGTGCAAAGGAACGTGCTCGTCTGAATAGTGGCAAGGCGCTAGCAAAGGAGTTGCTAGGACAGGTTGCCCCTGGCTCACCAGAATGGAGTGAATTGAAGCGTGCGGCAGTTGGAGAGCTGGCCCTGAAGGACTTGGACGCGGTGCTCGCACGTGCGCGGCAGGCATTGTTTCAGCCTGCCACACATCAACTTAGCACCAGCCAACAAGCCTTGGCTGCACGCCTGGCAAGTGGCGAGAAGGCCGATGACTTTGAGGCTTGGCGCCAGAGACTGGTGATTTCGTCATTGAGGCTTGAGGTTCTCTTTGGACACATCTCGGAGTTGGAGTTGCTCGGACAACCCGGACGGGCCTTGGAGCTACATCAGGAGATGTTAGATGTAGCCTCTATTCCTGAAGATGCTGTTCGTGAGATGCGTCTCGATTCCCTTCTTATTTCGCTCCAGAGGGCTAAAGAGGAAGCTGTCGAACTCGAAAAGCTGCGACGAAAAGCAGCCTTTCTTGGCGCCGAGCTTGCTCGTTACCAAGATGGCTCAGAGGCGCGCCAGATGCTCCAAGCCGCTCCCCTTGGTGGTATCTCTGAACTCCAGACAGTGGTTACCGCTGGCGAGCAGAGATTGACGGAGTTACAGGCCGCGCAAGTTGCTGATGCTCGCCGTAGAGCAGTACTCGATGGACTTCAGCAGTTGGGCTATCTGGTGCATGAGGAGCTGTCGACTGCGACCAGCGCAGGAGGACGATTGGTCGTACGCAATCCCGTGAGCATCAGCTATGGAGTTGAGATTGCTGCGGCTCCTGGGATGGAGCGGTTGCAGGTGAGGGCAGTAGCTTTCGAGGCTAACCGAGATACATCGGGTGACATTCCTGCAGAGCAGCGGTGGTGTGACGACTTCGGAGCACTTAAAGCAACGCTAAAGGCGCAAGGCTCGGATGTCATTGTTGAGAGGGCCTTGGGGGTGGGGGCCGTCCCGCTTAAGCTCCTTTTGAATCCGACAACGGATGAAGCGCGACATGCGTCAGTCGCTCCTCGCCAAGCGGTCAGGGAATAGCGGCACTCCCGGCTGCTTGGTGCAACGTCCCTTCAACGTACGACGACAACACTAAAATAAAGACTTGCGAATTTGTTTGTGCTGTACAAAAAGACAGAGTCTGGGCTCGCCATGATTCGCATTGTCTGCCCCTTTTGCCATGTCCCCTTGAGTCTGCAGGAGTTGATTCCGGCTCAGTTGGGAGCACGTTCATGTCTGCTGTGTCCCGGGTGTTTAGGCGTGTTGGTGACCGACCCTGTTCCCACAGTAGGAGAGCGCGAAGATGTGACACGTCAAGCGGCGGTGGCACGCCGAGCTTGGCACTTGCGTGTTTTTTCCGCTACTAGATGTGCCGAAGTTGGCGCCGCTAATCGACATAGTCAAGGTGTCTGCGGGCTTTCGCCGTTGGTAGCTAATTATGAAGAAAGTGTCTCAGCGTCAATCATTGGGTCGAGGGCTGCACTTGGTTAATTTAGCTGTTTAACATAATTCGGTTGTCGGCCAGGAGCGGACCGTAGTGATGGCCCGCTTTTGGTTGGGCTGTGCGTACAGACTTACTTGCAAGCAGATGCCCGGCCGCACCGACGGTGCATCCGGATTACTGGCATCGCTGCGCGCGCCTCCCTCGACGTAGAGCTACGGCAGCAGGCCATCCAGGAACTGCGACGGCCCTTCGCGCCATGTCCTCCCGAACCGGTTCTGCCTGAAGCCGCTGTACATCAGGTGAACCTCGTCGCGCGCTCTCGTGATGCCAACATAGAACAAGCGACGCGCTTCCTCCATTCTCTCGGGAGAGTTGTCTGCCCAATTCGGCGAGGGGAACTCGCCTTGGTCTAGGCCCAGTATGACGACGACGTCGTACTCTGTGCCCTTCGCGGAGTGGAGCGTGAGCAGATTGAGCTGCCTAGGCGCTCCATCACGGCGACCGAGCTGCGCCTTCGTCGTGTCGACAAGAACTCCGCCTCTCTCGAGCGCCTTATGCATGCCTTCCAAGTGCGCAGTCTGGTCGGCCAGCTCTGGTCTGGCAACCAAAACGTTTAGCAGTTCGGAGCGTAGGGCCGCGACAAAGTCAAGCGCCGCGCCATCGCCGCGATGGCTCCACAGAAAACGCGTGAGCCGTGCGGCCCCGTCCCGCGCCTGCTTGTCCGACAAGCCACCATGAAAGGAAATCCATCTGCCTTGCAAGTCGTGCAGCGGTGGCGACGAAACCTTCCAGCCTCCGGCACACCAGATGGCGCAATCCTCCACCCAACTCGTGAGAGGCACCTTGCGGTACGGAGCGGCGTTGTCGATGCGCACGAACGGGTACTTGGCCTTCACGGCTTCAATTGCCGCCGCGTCGCCCACATTCCGGTTTCGGTACAGCACTGCGATGTCACCGAGCTGCCGTCCCTCCTTGGCAGCCAGTGCTGCGGGGACCAGTGTCTGTATGGCGTACTCAGCCTGGTGCTGCAGGCCCTTGTCGCACTTGTGCGCCTGTACGGAGGCTTGCCTCTCGGGTTCAGAAGACTCGTAGCCCCTGTCTTTTCCCAAGGCCCGCTGCGCGACCTCGATGATGCCGGTGCCGCTTCTGTAATTGATTTTCAACCGGATGGTCTCGACGTCGTTCGCCTTGGACAACTCCTCCAGTAGCTCGCTGTTTGCTCCCGTGAAGCCATAGACCGACTGGTCCACATCGCCTACAGCGATGAGTCGCACGCCTGCGTCAAAGGTAAGCCGGCGCACGATGCGGTCCAGCGCAGCTCCCAAGTCCTGGTATTCGTCGACGGCCAGTACCGGGAACTTGGCTCGGATGACCTTCAGGACCCAGTCATGCTCGTTCACAAGGCGCTGACCGTAGTGCACGATGTCCTCGAAGTCGATGAGCCCCTGCTTTCGCAACTCCTGCTCGTACGCCTCCGACAGGCCAGTCATCTCCTCGTTCCGAGTCCAAGCGTCGCTGTCGCGGTCCAGGTTCAATCGGCGGTGGCGGTCTACATCCTCTTTGCGTACTGGCTGCCCAATGCCGCGAAGCTTGTCTGCCACCGCCTGGTAGATGCTCGCGGCCTCGGATTCCGTGGCGACCTTCAGTGGGTAAGGCAGCTCCAGGCCGGCGAGCTGCGCAAAGGGCAGCAGCAGATGCAGCAGGCAGAACGAATGAACGGTGCCGACGAACAGTTGCGGGGATGGCTCGAGACCAAGTTGCCGAAGGCGGCGAATGAGCTCACGCGCTGCTTCATTGCTGAAGGTGATGCAGGCCACCCCTTGAGGCGACCGCACGTCTTCTGCCATGACACGCGCCAGCTTCGTGACGAGCGTCTTAGTCTTCCCGCTGCCCGGACCGGCCAGCACACAGCAGTTCCCGGTGGACTCGTAAGCCGCCCACTGTCCGGGGTTGTCCCGCAGTTGCAGCGCAGCTTGCAGGTACTTAGGACTCGACTGGGGAGAAGCCATTCTTCACGTAGGTCAGCGCCTTCTTGATGTACTCAGGGCAAACCGCCTCGGTGGCGGAGCCGGCCAGTGCCTGCGCGAAACGGCCTTTGCCGACCTCGCCGACCCAACCTAGGAGCTTGCTCTCATTCAGCGTGGTCGGGTCGCCTACCCAGCCCTCCATCACAGTCCTTCGCTGGGGGCCCCAAGAGTTCGTGTGCTTCTCCAGGATGGGCGCCATTGCGGGCCCCATCCCAGCCTGGAAAAGCTCGACCTCCAGCGTCTTGTCGTTGACGAAAATGCCGTTCATCTCGCCGTCTTCCCTGAGGTCGTCGAACTCCTCGTACTGGTCGATGTCCTCCTGCTCCATCCACAGGGCCAAGATGTCGCAAACTCTGGCAAAGGCAAGCGGCGCCCCCCCGTCGTCCAACGGGTCAAGGTCCGTCAAGATGACAAAGGGGATGTCCAAGGCGTCAGGCCCCACCAGCTTCACGTAGGGCAGAAAATTGGCGCTGGCCACGGAGCACACCGTCACCCCAAGTGCGTCGAGGTCAACGTCGAGCGCAGCGGCAAATTCGGGGATTAGGAACCGCTCCGCGTCGCCTTCGACGAAGATGATGCCGCGCGCGAAGAAGAGCTCGCCCCGGGTGACGTCGATATACCGCTGCAGGTCGTCCTCTTCGTCGGGCAGCAGCGCCACCTCGGCCGCGGATGTAATCGAGGTCGCCCCCTCTTCAGCATCCTCACGCAGCAGAACGATGGAGCGAAGGGGTGCGACGCTCGCGATGTGCGGCGAATGAGTCGTCAAAATGGTGGTGACGTTCTCCGGCGCATCGTCCTCATCACCAAGGTAGTGCCTGTACACCAACCGCTGAACGTGCGGATGCAGGTGCGCTTCTGGCTCCTCTATCGCAAGGAACGTGTGACTGCGTTCGCCTGCCTCGACTGCTCGCTCAAGCTCCAGCCCCTTCAGGGTCAAGAAGAGCAGGTTCGCCGTTCCCAGGCTTGCGTCGCCAATGCCGCGGGCGCCCCCGTCTATTAGAAGCCGCAAGCCCCGCAGCAGTACGTCCACATTGGTCGGGGTCGCGCCCAGTGTCAAAAATACGGCGTGTTCGTCTCCGACCATCTCCACAAGCCGGTCGTACACCTTACCTGCGGCAGCAGAGACCTCAGGACGCTGCGCGAGGGCGCTCTGGGCATTGCTGACAAGCCGCTGGAGTTCCTCGCGGGTCTTCTCATCCAGACTAGCAGTCAGCTCCTCGATGATGGGCCGAAGAGGTGAACGCCTCCAGTTCAGTAGGTCGCCTTCTGCGTCACGCAAAGCAAACAGGTAATCCATCGGCAGCTCGCGCCTGCGGGCAGCCGTAAAGACGTTGTCCTCGTTGGTGCCGCCGAACACCAGAAACTCGTAGTCCGCCAAGGTTTGCGGCGCCGCGCCCTTGAGCGCGGCCTTGGGGCGATACAGGTAGGTCAGCCGAGCGACGACTGGGGTCTCGGTGTCCACCAGGCTGCCGCCTAGGACGGCGAGCAGGTTGTCGTTGTCCTCAAAGTCGGTGAACTCCACGACCACTTTGACGGTGGCGCCGAGCTTCGCGTCGCCTAAGCCGTCCCAAAAGTGCTCGAGGCCTAGCTGCCGGTCACGGTCAGGGAGCATGGGGTCGAGCACAAGGCGCAATGCCCTGAGCAGGTTGCTCTTGCCTGCCTTGTTCTCTCCGACAACCACCAGGCTGTCGTCAGTGGCGAAGTCGACGTTCTGGAAGTTGGCGTAGTTATCGATTGCGATTCGACAAATTCGCATTTTTCCCATCTCCTGCTTAGTTTTTATGCATTGGCAGTATCGCCGCTCCGAGGCACCACCTCCGGCGGAGGCTGGCTTCAACCGTTGAGCTCCCGCTTTCGGAGAGTCTAATGGGACCTCTAGAAGGACCGCAAAGGGTCGAGGGTTGCCCTTCGTTACGGTGACAAGTTGGTGCTAGGCAATTGCCCACCAGGAGCGCTCGTTTATCCGGTTTGACGGGAATGACATTGGCCGCAGCGGCCAGTGCGGTGCTTGCCCGCATTTTCTTCCAGTTCCTGCTCATGCCCCTTCTCCCATGCGGTCGATATCCAGATAGATGGCGTGCCCTAAGGCGAACGACCACATGTTCGGCAGCTGCTTAATGACCCCTTCCGTCGAAACGAGGTGCGGCATCACACCGACGTACATCTCCAGACCCAGTGCTTCAAGCCTAAGCCGCAGCTCCTCACCATCGCCGGCATAGCAGAGGTATGGCAGCGGGTCGCTGGCGGCAACGAACTGACCAAGCTGCTGCATCTTCTGGATACGGATGGAGGCGCTGAAGTCTTCGATAGCATCGCGCATGCCCTCGACCTGTTCGGGGAGCAGGTCTCGCGGCGTGCGATAGCGCACAAAGTCCACTCGCGGCATAAGCGAACGAATGAGGGTATCGTCGATGGCCTTGGCCAGCTTCGCTCGTGGCGGCGCGGCAAAGAGCTTGTTGGGGTCTTTGAGCTTGAGGTGCTCGGCCAGCGTCATGACGAAACCGACCTTCACCTCGGGGACCTTGTCCTGCTCTATGCCAGTCTCTGCACAGAACGAGTCCCAGTCATGACCGGCGTCGTTTAGCACATGGAAGACACGATGCAGGTCGACGCGGCAGGTGTCGTCCGGGCCGCTCAGGTATTTCAGCTGCTTGGTGATGTGGTGGCGCATCACCTTTTCACCGAGGATTCGCTTGGCGAGGCGGTAGCGCCGTAAAAGCTTCTCCGACTCTGCTTCGGTGAGTATCGAATGGACTTGGCCAGGAACATAGTCGTCGGGGTGTAGGGTCGTCATCTGCCACACATAGCGCCCCGTCCCCACGCGCCAGGCCCCCTCCTCAAGAGAAATCTCCAACGACATCCCCCTCGTCTCGTCTTTGACAGCTAGTTCGAGCTGGGACCAGCATGTCATTTCGTCGCCACGGGCGATTTCGAATCCATCGCCGGGCATCAGTTCATTGTCTTCCCGAAGGAGAACGAGTTCGGAATTACAGGCGTCATCCGGTGTGACTGGTTGAGGAACTGTCGGCAGCTTCGCCAGAACTTCCGGTCCATATCGCCCGCAAATCTGGAGCGTTGCCACGCCGTCCAAGATGGCCTTATCGGTTTCTTCCAATCGCCGGCGAACCATTTCGAAAGCCGCCGATGCGTCGGTCAGCCAGCCCTTGGTCTCACCGAGCAGGTGGATAGCCAGGGTGGGCATCATCTCCATCTCGCCCTCCGTGCTGTCCTTTTTGGGCTCCGGTACACAGACCAGGATGTAATCGCTGCCGAAGCGGACTTCAAACACCTTGGTGCGTTTGACCTGATGCCAGGCTTCGAGCCACTCAGCCAACCGTGGCGCGAGCTCATGCCAGCTCGAAAATTGTTCTTCAGGAGACTGAGCCGCTATGGTGAGCTTGAGCTTCGGCACCGCAGGTTCCCGGTTGCAGGCATGCCAGCTTGAGTGCCCCAAGATGCGGGAGGCAGCGTCCAACACCGCGGTGTGCTTGAGTGAGACGCCGGCGTCGCTCAATGCCTTGCGCAGCCGCTTGGCTAGCATTTTCGGGTCTTCGTCGGGCCGAGGCTCAAGGCCTTCAAGCACCTTGAGCGCGGCATCCGAAGTAAAGCGCGGAACCTTGAGATGGACGAAGGTCCATAGGGCAACGGCCGTGGCCTGCAGGTCTTGAGGGGAAGTAGGTTGCGCCGATGGCGCAGCAGTGGCTGCCATGGATGAACTCCTAGAGAGCATCAAAGGACGGCACGCGTTGTCCGGCTCTCCAAGTGGAGGTCATCGAGCCTGGGTATGACGTTTTGCACTGCAACTGGCTTTGCCGTGCCGGACATGGTCCGGTGCGTGCACTGACGGGCGCCAACTTGCCCACGATTCGGCTTGAACCGCACAGATAGCGTAGGCAAAACTAGCTGAGGGTGTCAACCCTGCTTGCAAGGGGGAGAGGAGAGCATCGCGGGCTGATGTGTTCCTACCCACCTAGAGTGGCTCAGCCAGAGCGCAAGAAGAGCGCGTAGCGATAGCCCAAGCCCAAGCCCAAGCCTTCAGTGGTCTCAGGTACGCATCGAGGTTTGTCATATCGCCTTCATCAGGACTGGCGGACGAGCCCTTTGCCACAAATGCAATCAACAGTCTGATTTTCATAGTGGCTCTTTCATGGATGCAGTTATCCGATGTGCAGGTTGAGGGGCGATTGAGATTTCGTTGCTTCATCCTTCTCGGCTACATCTGCGACCACTCTCAGTTTTCCACTAGGGTGGAAGGACACAACCCGGCGGGCAGTGATGACTTTATCTTCCCCTGTTTTCGGATTTCGTCCTCGCCTTTCGGCCTTCTGACGAACAGCGAAAACGCCAAAGTTCGCCAGCTTGATATCGTCGCCTGAGACAAGAGCTTTTGACATTTCCTCAAAAAATGCTTCGACGATAGTCTGTGCTTCTGGCTTGCTGAGCCCAAGCTTGTTGGTGAGCTCAGTGATGAGAATCGCCTTGGTCAAGGTCATGGAGGCAAGAGTTCGGTGTCCAGGGGACCTTCTACCATGAGAAGTCCGAACAGGCGTGATGCAATGTCCACAGTAGACCGGCGGTTAGTCATGTCACCGAAGGGCGGTAACTGCCCTGATAGCAGCCAGTCTATCGACCTCTGACTTACAAATGACAGCATCGGGTCGAGGGCTGCCCCTCGTTACGTCAGCCATTTGGCATGGTGTGGTTGCCAGTTAGGAGAGGACTTACACGAGTGCCTGTCTGAGCTTGGAAGTTGAATTGGCGGCGCACTTTCCTCGCATCGGCCCGTCAGGTGTAGAAACGCGTGTCCGTTTCGAGTAAGCGTTTCGGCCGCTTCGTTGGGCGATATACCTCACAGCGGGGCAAGGTTCTCGGCCGTCTGGAGCGTACTCCAAGGCATGACTGGCTCGTCAGCAACTTTGGTAAAAGGACCATCGCTCCTCGGGCACGACGCGGTCGCGAGACATGGCAGTCGCCAAGGCACTGCCATTGGCGGATTCAAACATCGCCGCACCAATGCTGAACCAGCAACCATGTGCCGTTTGAGCTTGGCCAAGACGTCCCGCATACGGACACAGCAGCTTCTGTAGCCGTCGTGTGGCCTAGCCAACAGGCCAAGCGAGCTTCGTGAGGAGTGCTACAGGATGAATGGCGGTGTGGTCCAGCCGTTCAATGACGTCGAAGCGTTCGCGTGCCACAGGCTCGCTCAGAAAATATCGGGTGATAAAGACGGCGTGAGCGGCGGGCTTCGATGCCTCGACAGATTTCTCGCGGACACAGAATCGATATAACAGCTCGGTGGCCATGGTTTCACTCCTCACTGAACAAGAACCGATGCCCAGCCTACAACTTTGGATGCAGCGCACAATGACATAAGTCAGTTGTCGGTCGCCCCGTGAAGCGTGCCCATCCTTTGGCTGTCGGATATTGGACCTGCCTGGCCCGCGGAGGACGCCAAGGCAATGAGTTCCTCCAAGTACATTTGGGCCATCTGAAGGGCCTTCGAATGCAGCCTGCCACCAGGGGTTTGCTGAAGTTCTTTAATGTGCGTTAGCCACTCCGCCGCCTCTCCATCATGGGCGCGCATCGCCTTGTGAATTACTGCGGGTATGGACAGGCTCATGATTGGGTTCGCAATCAGACGGCGAGCCATTTTAACTGCTCAGATTGAGCTTGTTGCTGACGTTTGTCGGGACGAATGGCGATAAGGGGAAAGGCAGGTAATATCCCAGCACCTGCTCGGGCTGGTTCGCCCTCGTTGTTGTGACTGCCTAAATTTGAGGCACCGATGCAATCACTGGCGCTGCAAGGGCGCGCAGGCCCAATCCACATAGTTTTCCATTGAAAATGTGGACGACGCAGGTGTGCCATCAGGCGCTTTCCTCCGTCCTGGCTGCCCTGTCCAAGTGACGCATTGTAGACTTGTCACATGCTTGTCAGCTTCGCGAATCCACTCTGTCCTACGCTACTAGGCTGCAGGCACAGCATGAATGACAAGAATGGAGTGAGGGGCGCGATGCACGAGCGGCTTTATGAGACGGACTACGTCGCATGGACGGAGCAGCAAGTTCAGGTGCTGAAGGCGGGGAGGCTTGAAGAACTGGACCGGGATGGGCTCATTGAAGCGCTTGAGGGATTCGGCCGCATGGAGCGTCGAGCCTTCAAGGAAACGCTCCGGAAGACGTTGGCCTATCTCCTCAAGATTCAGTTCAGCCACGCTTCCGAGACCCGCCAAGCATGGCTCGACAAGCTGCAGGGCTACCGCGAGGACATCGAGTTCCAATTGGCCGATACGCCGTCACTTCTGCGCCATGTGGACAGGCTCTGCATTGAAGCTTGGCCGCAGGCCCTGGCGTCTGCGCAACGTGCGCTTGAGCATCTCGATGAAGAGGTGCCTGTGCTTCCCGCGGAATGTCCATACACCGCTGAGCAGGTGCTGAGATTCAACCACGTACCGGAATGAAGGGCCGCCTCTACTAAGCGGTGAGGACTCCAGGTGCAGGTCGGTGAGCGTTGTACATTGCCGTGAGGGACGGCTTCACAGTTTGCTACTAGGGGCCTGGCCGGAATGTAGGGTCAAAGCAGCAATCAGCGCCGCCTTGACCAGAAGCTCTTGTGGAATCGCTTCAAAGGTTTGCCCATCCACTGCGACGGTCCGGCACTCGGCGTCGCCGCATACGGAACAGCAGGGACTGCTACCGACCGAACCCTGCAGCCAGTCCTCCATCGGCTTACCGGCAATCCAGATGCGGTTCGACGCCGAGGGCTCAACCTGGAAGCTGGCCTCGCCCAGTTCCCGAAGCTCAAGCTCTGGAAACATGCCAAGTGGTGCCAGGGCCTCAGTCAGCGCTTGCACGGCGCCCTGGAGGGCATCCCCTGTGTCGGCGCAGCGTGGGCAGGTCGCCCCGTTCGTGACGAGGCGTTGCCAGACGATGGGAAGGGCTTTCATGGTCGGCTCCTTCAGGTGCGTTATTGAACCAGTTGTTCCAGTCCTGTTTTGCCCACCGGAGCTTCGGCCAGCCACGGAATCAACGCACAGCGGACAGCCAATTCATCGGCGACCCTCCGCACGAAGGGCACTTCATAGGTGCCGCGCTGGCACAGCAGCGGGTCAGCGGTGCCACTGGCCAGCAGGGACTGGTTGATGACCCAGGCGTAGGGCGTGATGCCAGCCCGCGCTAGGTCGCCCTGCAGGCGTTCGGCCTCATGGACGGGCGTCGCTTCGGGCATCGTATCAAAGCGATTCTGTGCATGTGGGTGCATCACAGTATTGCCCGTCTGCTGTAGCTCTCGTGCGGCAATCTCCACGAGACCTTTTGGGTGGCGGTGAGCTCTGCAGGGAGGGCGGGATGCCGGACAAGTGAAGGTCACTCGGTCTTCGGGTGTGTCAGCCATTTCTGAAGCATGGCGAACAGTTCTTCAGGTTGGCAGGGCTTGCCGAGGTGGTCGTTCATCCCCGCGGAGAGGCAGCGCGCACGGTCTTCGACCATCGCATTGGCGGTCACGGCGATGATGGGCATGGCTGCGAACCCTGGTAGCTTGCGGATTTCACGTGTCGCGGTGAGCCCATCCATCACCGGCATCTGCATGTCCATCAGTATCAGGTCGAAATGACCATTTTTGACCATCTCAACTGCCTGAGCTCCGTTCTCTGCAATTGCGACCTTGGCTCCGACATCGTTGAGTAACTCCTTGGTCACTTCCTGAACGATTTCATTGTCTTCGGCAACGAGGATGTGAGCACCCGCAATGGCGTGCATCTCTGTAGGTGGTGTCAGCGCAATATCGATGATGGGTGGCTCGTCGGCTGTTCTGACCTGGAGCCTTGCCGTAAACCAGAAGGTTGAGCCTTTTCCTGGAGTGCTTTGAACGCCGACGTCACCTCCAAGCAGGGTCGCAATCCGTTTGGATATGGCCAGCCCCAGCCCTGTCCCGCCGTACTTGCGCGAAATGGACCCATCAGCCTGTTGGAAGCTCTCGAATAGTCGCTGTCTTTGGTCTTCGCTCAAACCGATACCCGAGTCCTGAACCGAAAAGCGCAGGAGTGATTCAAGTCCGTCACCCGTGAGCCGCTCAACCCGTATGATGATGTTGCCGTGCTCGGTGAATTTCAACGCGTTGCCGGCGTAGTTGGTGAGCACCTGGGTGAGGCGCATCGGGTCTCCAACCAAGTGACTGGGGACGTCCGACCCAATATCGATGAGGAGGTTGAGCCCCTTTGCGGTGCAGCGCTCCTGAATCATGGCCGACACGTTGCTCAACACTTCGGACAGCGTGAAGCTTACGCGTTCGATGTTCATCTTCCCCGCCTCGATTTTTGAGAAATCGAGGATGTCGTTGATGATGGCGAGCAGATGCTCCGCCGACACCCGAACCTTCTGGAGGTCATCGCGTTGCTTGGGGTTGAGTTCGGTCTGCAGAAGGCGGCGTGTGAAGCCCAGAATGGCGGTCATCGGCGTCCGGATTTCGTGACTCATGTTCGCCACGAAATCCGCTTTGGTGCGCGCGGCTTCCTCCGCAAGCTCCTTCGCATGCGCTATAGCGTTGAAGGCATCCCGTTCCGGTGTGATGTCGTCGATGATGCTGACCAGCCCCCGTGCCGGATTGCCGGGCTCAATGGATTTCATCGACAATTGGGCCCAGAAGCGGCTCCCGTCCTTGCGAGTCATCTCGACATCCGCCTTGAACGTTCCATCGTCGTTGACGTGGGCTTCAATGCAGTCACCGATGTTCATGAAATCGGTGTCATTGCCGTAGAGAAGACGCGTTGAATGCCCCTCCAGCTCACTCCGGTCGTAGCCGAAGAGCTCCTCCATGATGCGATTGCAGCGCAGGATGCGGCGCTCCCGGACGAACAAGGTGCCAACGGTGGTCGCGTCGAAAATGGCTTGCTGCTCAACGTTCGCGACACGCAGGGATTCCACTGTTGCCGCGAGAGTTGCGGTGCGCTCGGCAACCCGAACTTCGAGTTCTGACCGGTAGGCGGCCAACTCTCGCTCATCGTTCTTTTGCTTCGAAATGTCGTTCCAAATGATGTGTAACAGCCGACGGTTATCGCGGTAGATGGTGGTCAGCAGAATCCGGGCTTCGAAGGTTTCTCCATCGGCACGTTGATGGGTCCATTCGAAACAGTTGGAGCCTTTGGCAAACGTCTCTGCAATCATCTCGGCCGCCTTCTCGACTGAGCGGCGCCCGTCAGGCTGGGTAGGCGGGGAGATGTCCCAGGGGAAGCGCCCAATCAGCTGTTCGGGCCGGTCCATGTGAAGCATGGCCAGGGTCGCCTTATTGGCTGCAATGAAGCAAGCTTCGTCGGTCAGCGCGATGGGCTGTACCGTATCTTCAAACAGGGCCCGGAAGCGCTCCTCGCTGTCCTCTAGGCGAGCTGTCTTCGCTTCGAGCTCTTGTGTCTTGCTGGCTACGGCTACCCTGAGCGACCGGACCCAGAACGCCATGCCAGCCCCCAACAGAACCAGGGCGGCCAACGCTATGCCGACTATCTGCGAATACGGCTCCCAGCGAAGAGGGGTGCCCATCCACTTTTCGTCGAGCGCCTTGAGTTCGTCCGCTCCGATGGCGGCCACGCCTCGCTCAATTTGCGCAAGGATGGCTTCATCTCCCTTTCTTACGGCCCGGTGAAACTGGCCTTGATAGAGGTCGAAGGCCTTGACGAACTCGTTGTGGAGGCCGGCACGGTAGAGGTAATAGTTTGCCGGACCTTCGTCCATGCAGAAAACCTTAACATTCCCTTTTCCAGCTTCAGCGATGAGGGTGGTGAAGCTCTGCTGAAGCGCCAAGGATGTAATGCCTCGCTTATGCAGTTCATCAACACAAGCATCCCCTGTCTCGACACCAATCTGAAATCCATTGAGTGAATTGGGCGCGTGAATGCCACTGATGGACTTGTGGGTGTAGATAGCAACCGGCAACGTTGCGTAGGGTTTGGAGAAGCTGTACTGCGCTTCACGCTCGGGCGTCTTGAAGATGGTATCGATGACGTCGAATTCGCCCGCACGCATCCGCTGCTGTGCTTCTTTCCAGTTGGTCGGTACGAGTCGAACTTGTATTCCAGTCTTCTGCTCCCAGAGCCTCCAGAAGTCGATGAGATAGCCCTCGGGGCGCCCGTTTGCATCTCGGAAGATGTACGGGGGGTAGTTGTCATCGCTGACGACCGAAATCGTTTTGGGCCGCGTGCTTTCGTCCGAGGCCATGCTCGGCATCGGCGCCAAGCTTTGCCCAAGAACAACCAACAGTATTTGCACAGCCCGCTTCATTCTCTGGTACCTCGATGCTTGTTCCTTCAGTCAGGTGCAGGCGTCAGGTGCGACAGCAGTCCAGTCTTTGTGAAGGGTAGGTCGCTGGCTCTGCAGCGATAAGCAGCCCTTTATAACATGGACGTTACACGGCTCTTCGTGACGGGCTGGGCGAAGGCATGATGGCTGAACGTCTAAAAAGTGAAAAATTGAAATATCTGGCCTGTTGCAGTTTTGGCTACGTTGGGGGCACACGCTATCCTATGGACGCAAGTCTTTGTGGCCCGAGCTTCACGATACCCACACCAGCAACAGAACGAAGGAGTTGAAGTCAATGTTTGCGCCTCGCTTACCATTGAACGAAGCAGAGCGCATTGCGGTCTTGCGCGATATGCTCATCCTGGACTCCCCGCCGGAAGAGCGCTTTGATACCGTGACGGCATACTGTCAGTCCAGATTTGGGGTTCAGATTGCTCTTGTGACCCTGGTGGACAGCGATAGGCAATGGTTCAAATCAGCCGCAGGGTTGCAGGTGAAGGAGACCCCCAGGGAAATTAGCTTTTGCGGTCATGCCATCCTTCAGGACGAAGTGATGATTGTTCCTGACGCTCGCCAGGATGAGCGTTTTGCAGACAACCCATTGGTAATAGGGCCTCCGTTCATCCGCTTTTACGCTGGGGCACCTCTTACGGTGTCGTCGGGCCACAATCTCGGAACGCTGTGTCTTATCGACCCAAGGCCTAAGAGTCTAGCTCCAGAAGAAGTGGAGCACTTGCAGGTACTGGCTCGGATGGTGTCGCAGGAATTGGAGAGAGCGGGTTCTGGAAGTGCCGCGGCTACGTGAGGTTGTGAGCGATGACTCTCAATTTCTGGCTGGGGTGGAAGTAGGAAATGCGTCGCGCCGTGATGAGTTTTGCCTCTCCGGTTTTGGGATTTCACCCGTGCCTTTCTGCTTTCTGCCTCAAGGCAAAAACTCCGAAATTTGCGAGTTTGATTTCGTCAAGTAACGCCTCGACCACGGCTGTGGCATCCGATTTGACATTTTTGAAGTGTAAAATCTCGAGAATGTTAAATTCTGGTATGCAAAGTTGCCTCATCACATAGAGAGTTTTCACATTGATGAAGACAATATAGACAGTCAGCATCGACAACTCATCGCACTTGGTTCCCGAGTTTCTGAATTTACCAATCTCACATTGAGAGAAGCACACGGCGAATATCACACGATTCTGAACGACTTAGCGACCTTGCTCGGCAAGCACTTTGAGTACGAGGAGGGGTTACTTGAGCGCAATCAGAGTCCGAATCTTAGTGCGCACAGGGGAGAGCATCTGCGACTGCAGGAGCAACTGGCTGACCTCTTGTGCTCAAGCATGATGGCAGGTGCAGACTGTCAGGCCTTGAGCACTATGCTTGAAGACTACGTCATCGAACACATGACCAAGTGGGACCTGGCTGACAAGGCGTATCTGCAGCAGTAGCTTCGCTTATTCGTAAATCAAGAAGGCCCCGGCGGAGACATGCTGCCAGATGTGTATGGCTGTCCAATTCGATACGCTGCAGTCGTTGAAAGACTGAAGTTGGGAGGAGGCCTCGAGGCGTCAGCCAACGCGGAAGTTGAGGCGTTGGCCACGGTGTTCGGCGACCGCGCTTGTGTTCCCTGTAAGGGCTAGGAAGCGGTGTTCTTAGGCTGAGTCACACCACGAAGCCAGACCAGTAGGTCCTCCACCTGTTTATCGGTGCCGTACGTTACCTGGAGCAGCAACTGCACAGGCCTTGGGATGTTCCGACCACTCTCGTAGCGCGAACCTCCTGATTGCGTAACACCAAGACGCCCCCAAAACTCGGCCTGGTTCTCGTTGCGTTTCAGCCTGGCAGCCTTGATTGCCTCGCCGGTCGTGAATTTGAGCGTTGGCCTCTTCTTGGTCGTCATCGATAAACGCAAAATGGGTAAATTTTCGATGCTACCAGAACACTCCGTTGGGGCGAAGGCGCGCTTGCATACTCGCGTAATCAGTTCTCGATTCTCTGTTTTCGCAGCATCAAGTATCACATCGGCAAGACGGTCCCAGTCCAAATGTTCAATGCTTCGGTGGCGAAGTGCTTGTGGCTGAGCGACTGCCTTAGCGGCAGTGCCCTCCGAGTAGTTTGGCCAGACTTCAAGCCCTATGTCAGACATCGTCTGCCATTCCTGGTCTATCGGGCTGGAGAGTTCCTCAGGCATGTCGAAAAGCCCCCTAGCTACTCCAATTCTATGGCTAGTCTCAACCTGTTCGGGAATAGACTCTCGATACAAGAGCTCAGGGTCAAGGTCAACGTCGCCCGGCCAGCACACAGTTCCATGAGCAACATAGGCACGGCGGAAATTTATGATTCGTCGCAATGGAATGAACACTCCTGCGGCCCGGGCCAAAAAAGGGGCCATGCTGAAGATGCGAACTTCATTGGTATCAAATCTTAATCTTAGTTTGAATCCTGGTAATACTTCGACTGCAATCACGTCATGCAGTAGAGGCCCGGGAGCATCGGTCATATTTCGTGGCCCATAGATGAAAAAATCTCTCGTTCGCACCTCGTCGGCGGGGATTCGGTAACCACTATCCCTGGCGTTGGCGCAGCCGACTGATTTTCCCCTTGAGCGTAATCCAGGCCTGGGCGCCTGCAATCCGCAAAGCATGGGCGGTCAATGTGCTGCGCGAGCGCTTCGACTGAGGCGGGAGGTACTCCGGCAGCCAGGAAGTGCTCGTACCATGCCTCTACCACGGCTACGACTCGCCGAACCTCGGCCTTCGCTGCTAGGGGTGTCAGTCCGAATTGCCCTGCGGAGGAGAGCGCGTTCTCAAGGGAGGACTCGGCCCCGTGTGCGCCTACCGTCATTGCCTGGTAACCCAGTAACTGTCCTATCGGCAGCACATCGAAAGCGGGGGCCAACCCATACCCCTACTGCTGGCCTTGGCCGACCAGGAGAACGTGGTTCCTTGCGTAGTCGTCCGTGTTGTCGATGAGAATGTTGAACACCATGCGCTGGAACAGCTCATGCATCTGGGCACGATGCGTGTCGACGATTCCGCAGCGGCCCAGGAGTCGAGCCAGATTCGGGAACGATGCCTCGACACCCGCGGCCCTCAGGGCAACATCGGCCGACAATGCGTGAAGCCGTCGGCCTGCTGTTGCGATGGGCAGTGAGCCTAGGCATCAGAAATTCCTGTACTTCGCCAGAGGTAAGCCATTTTTCTCGACGTAGTCATTCCAAGATTCAAACACCCCCGCGTTCTCCTTGACCCACTGTTCAGCCCGCTTCTCTGCAACAGCACGTGCGATACCCGTTACGGTCGCTTGCGAAATTTTGACATGCAACTTCGTAGATTCCGCAAGAGGAGTTTCTGCCAACCGTGCGGGAATTGAGTGCTGCTCGGGTTCTCGTGTTGCGGTTAACTCAGACCACAGCGGAAGTTCGACACGTCCAGTCGTCTCGACGATTGTAAAGTACCGTCCAAGCTCCCCGCTGTACGCAAGGGCCTCAAGTTCATCCTCCGAGAGCTCGCGAAAGTCTTCGGCGCCAGATGTCGGCTTTTCGTCCATTTTTAGGCTCATTCATTTGTAATCGCTTCTTGCTGTTTTAACTTTAGAAGTGCGCGTAATCCAGCCTCTGGATAAGTGGAGCCTAATGCTGAAATACCGTCCAAACAACACTTAATTTTTCTATTTTCAGTGGTGAATACAGCATTTTTTTCTCGAAAAATCTGCATCAATTCGAATTCTGCAGCAGGCATTGTGTGTATCTCGACAGAGTCAGAATCCGAGCAATAAACCACAATTTTCCTTTCGTCAGCTACTGCAAATGGGCCCGCTGGAGCACCTAGGGTTTCGAGTCCGTGCGAGGAAAAAACTGCATGAATAAGTGGCAGCCCAGATAGCAAGGCGGAATCGTTCATCACTGTCGGTATTCTGAGAGACTGTTGTGAAATAGAGCCTTAACGCACCAACTGTTGTACGCAGTTGCATATGGCGAATGCCAGAAATCAGGTTGAATGCCCTGAGTTCAGGTTAGCGGTGAGTAGGCGTCGGTGCGAGTATGGCAAGCGGAATAGTCTATTTTGGACTATTTGAAAATGAACCGCAAGCTCATCACGGTCAAAGACATGCTCGTGATGATGGAAAAATCAATATATACAAAGAATTATGACTTGTTTCGTTGTCTGCTGCGTACCGTCAGAGAAGAGCAGAAACTGACTCAGACTGAGGTTGCGATACGGCTGGAAGAGACGCAGACATTCGTGAGCAAAGTTGAGCGAGGCGAGCGTCGATTGGATGTTATCGAACTGCAGGCTTGGTGCGCAGCACTCGGTGTGACGCTTGAAGAGTTCGTCCGACGACTAGAGGCTAAATGCCAACTCCGCTAATCGCTGAAACGCAGTTTTGGCAATGCGGGTTCTACGACGCGCCGGATAAATTTTTCCCGCTTCGTCGAAAGGGGATGGGAGCGAGCGCAGAACTTTAATGTCATTGCGTCTTTCCAGCGCAGAACTATTTGTACAAAGCAGGGATTTTCTTTCGTTTTACTTCTTTGGCATGGATTTGCGAATGTCAATGCGGGGCATTGACACTTCAGGTGAATTTTGCGGTCGAAAGCATGTTTTTCTAGCAACGTGTTTTTCCATTTGAATTCAAATTGATAAGAGCCAGCGCAGAACTTTAATGTTAATAATTATTCTCTAATATTCGCCTTCTGGCGCACAACTATTTGTCTGAAATCCGCCAGCGCAGAACTATTTGTCTCGGCGCAAAACTTTAATGTCGTTCAACAGTCAGGAGCAATGGCAGATATTTGCCCGCACGGGAATTGCCCACCTCGTCGCAATCAGCGGCGCCCATGTCACGATGCTGGCGGCCCTGGTAGCCGGGGCATTGGGGTGGGGCTGGCGGCGCTGCCCGTGGCTGGCATTGCGCTGGCCGGCCCAGCAGGCCGCAGTGCTGGTCGGGTTCCTGGCGGCCTTCGGGTATTGCCTGCTGGCCGGATGGGGCGTGCCTGCCCAGCGTACGCTGTATATGCTCGGCTGCGTTGCATTGGCCCTGCTACTGCGCCGGGAGACCGAGCCGAGCCGGGTGCTGGCTTTCGCATTGCTGGTCGTCTTGCTCATTGATCCCTGGGCGATCCTGGCGGCGGGCTTCTGGCTGTCCTTCGGCGCGGTGGCACTGCTGTTGCTGGTTGGCAGTGGGCGTCTGCGTACCGCCGGTTGGCTGCATGAGGCCTTGCGCGCCCAGTGGGCGGTGACGCTGGGGCTGCTCCCGGTTTTGCTTGTGTTGTTCCAGCAGTTCTCGCTGGTATCACCGCTGGCGAACGGCATCGCCATTCCGCTGATCAGTTTCATTGTCACACCGCTGGCCATCGCCTACGCGGTCCTGCCGCTGCAGATGTTCGCCGATGTGGCGCACATGGCGCTGGCGGCCACGATGGTGCCGATCGAGTGGCTGGCGGAATTGCCGATGGCCCAGTGGCAGCAGGCGGCGCCACCCCCGGAGTTGGCCGTGCTCGCCACTCTGGGTTGCCTGTGGGCGCTGCTGCCGCGAGGGACGCCCGTGCGCTGGCTGGGGCTGGCGATGTTGGTGCCCGTTGTTGCATGGGCACCACCGCGGCCACCGGCGGGCGAGGCCTGGGTCGCCGTGCTGGACGTGGGGCAGGGCCTGGCGGTGCATGTGCAGACGGCCAACAGCGACCTGATCTACGACACCGGACCGGCCTTTTCTGCGGATGCCAACAGCGGCGAGCGGATCCTGCTGCCCTATTTGCGTGCGATGGGTGTGCGGCGACTCGACATGCTGGTGGTGACACACCAAGACAATGACCATGCTGGCGGCGCAGAGGCCGTACTGGCGGGCATCCCGGTCGGAGCGCTGCTGTTCTCCCTGCCGGAGAATCACCCCATACGCCTGATCGCCGACCGCAGGGGGCGTGCTTGTATGGCGGGGCAGGGCTGGGTTCAGGACGGGGTGCGCTTCTCGGTGTTGCATCCCGTCGGCGGTGGCGTCCCGCGCAAGAGCAATGACGCGTCCTGCGTGCTGCAGGTGGAGGCGGGTGGGCGACGCGTGCTGCTGAGTTCCGACATTGAAGCGGTGTCTGAGGCGGGGTTGCTCGGGCGCGATCCCGCCGCACTGGTCAGCGATGTGGTGGTAGCACCCCATCATGGCAGCCGGACGTCGTCCACGCCGGCCTTCATCGCAGCCACGTCCCCGCGCTGGGTGATTTTTCCAGTGGGCTATCGCAACCGCTTCCGTCATCCGAATCCCGAAGTCTGGGCACGCTGGTCTGCCAGCGGTGCGCGCCTGTTGCGGACCGATGCCAGTGGCGCGGTGCGGGTCCGCTTGGGGGCGGGGGATGTGCAGGTGGACACGGCCCGCGAGGCCCTTCCACGCTATTGGCACGGGCGATGAGGGCGGACGACTGGCGGCGAATGTTATCCTTGAGCCCATTCCCAGTCAGTGAGCGAAGCGGATTTTCTCATGAGCATTTTCGAGCCTTATCGCCGCCTGCTTGCCCCCTTGCAGGTCGTGCCTTCCGATTCCGCCACCACGCCCTCCCTCGAGCCCCGGCTCCGCAGCGTGCAATGTGCCTCGCCCCACGGGCTGCACCGGATGGCTTATACCGAGTGGGGCGATCCGGACAATCCCCGCGTGCTGCTGTGTGTCCATGGCCTGACCCGTAATGGCCGCGATTTCGACGATCTGGCCCGTGCCTTGGCCGCCCGTTACCGGGTAGTGTGCCCGGACGTGGTCGGGCGCGGGCAGAGCAGCTGGTTGCCGGTGAAGGCCGGTTACCAGTTGCCGACCTATGTGGCGGATATGGTGACGCTGATCGCCCGCCTCGACGTCGAGACCGTGCATTGGGTCGGGACGTCCATGGGGGGGCTGATCGGCATGGTGCTGGCCAGCCTGCCGGACAATCCGATCCGGCGACTGGTGCTCAATGACGTGGGGCCGGTTCTGCCGGCGGAGTCCTTGCTCCGGATCGGGCAGTACGTGGGGCAGGCGCCGGTCTTCCCGAGCTACGAGGCGGCCGAAGCCTATGTGCGGGCGGTCAGCGCACCCTTCGGGCACCTCAGCGACGCCCAGTGGCGCCATCTGACCGAGCCATCCGTCAAGCAGGTCGATGGCGGCTGGGCGATGCGCTACGACCCGGCGATCGGCGACGCCTTCCGCGACCCGCAGATGGCGGATGTGGATCTGTGGCCGATCTATGAAGCCATCGGCTGTCCCACGCTGGTCTTGCGGGGGGCGGATTCCGACCTGTTGCTGCCCGACACGGCGTGCCAGATGGCCGCGCGGGGCCCGCGGGCGCGGGTCGTCGAGATTCCCGATGTGGGCCATGCGCCGACCCTGATGGATCCGGCCCAGATCACGCCGATCCGTGACTTCCTGCTGGAGGCGTGCTGATGCAGGGCGCGTGGCTGACGGCCTTCAGCGTCATGGACTGGATCGCAGTGAGCTGGTTCATCTTCTGCTGGACCGGCTATGGCTGGCTTGTCGAACACGGTCCTGGCGGCACGATGCGCGGCCTGATGGGGGCCAGCCACGCCTTTCGCCTGGAATGGGGGAGGCAAATGCTGCGCCGCGAAGTGCGTGTGGCGGATTCCGGGCTGGTCGGCAACCTGATGCAGAACGTGTCCTTCTACGCCAACACCACGATCTACGTGATCGCCGGTTTGCTGGCGCTGCTCGGTACGGTGGACAAGCTGATCGATGCCGCGTCCGACCTGCCGTTTGCGCGGCACGTGTCGCGGGAGGTGTGGGAGGTCAAGCTACTGTTGCTGCTGATGGTCTTCGTGGTGGCCTATTTCAAGTTCACCTGGTCGCTGCGGCAGTTCAACATGCTGTCCATCCTGATCGGCGCGGCGCCACCGCCGGGGGAGGGCAAGGAAGAAGATGTGCAGCGTTTCGCCAAGGTGAACTCCTTGGCCGGGGACGAGTTCAACCGCGGCATCCGGGCCTATTACTTCGGCTTGGCCGCGGTGTTCTGGTTCGTGCACCCGTGGCTGTTCTTCGCGGTGACGAGCTTCATCGTGCTGGTGTTGTACCGGCGCGATTTCCTGTCCCACACCTACTCGGCGATGCGCGCCTGATCAGCTGTCCTGCTCGAGCTTTACCGAGACCGAGTTGATGCAGTAGCGCAGCCCGGTGGGGGCCGGGCCATCTTCGAATACATGTCCGAGGTGTGCGCCGCAGTTGTGGCACAACACTTCGGTGCGCAGCATGAAGTGGCTGCGGTCCTCGGCCTCTTCGACGTTCTCCGGGGCTGCCGCAGTGTAGAAGCTCGGCCAGCCGCAGCCGGAGTCGTACTTGTGCTCGGACGAGAACAGGTCGGCGCCGCAGCAGGAGCACACGTACTTGCCCTGTTCGTGGCAATCCCAGTAACGGCCTGTAAAGGCGCGCTCGGTGCCCTTCTGGCGGGTGACGACGTATTCCTCGGGGGACAGCTGGGCGCGCCATTCGGCGTCGGTCTTTTCGATCTTGCGGTTCATGTATCTCTCCGGTGGGGGATGCCGGATGGAGCGTCCGATGGGCGGGAAGGTTCCACCCATCGGGGAGGATCAGTGCAGGTGCTTGGGCATCTGCTCTGCCTGCTCTTCGGGCAGTTCGGCGTGCACGGCTTCGCCTTCAGGCGAAGGGTACATGGGGGCACCGCAGTCGTCGCAGTATTCCATCGGGAACTCGTTGTCGAGGGTCAGGATGTCGGTGATACCGCAGGCACGCAGTGTGGCTTCGATCTGGCCCAGGGTTTCGACGCTCTCGTCCTCGGCGCCGAGAAGTGGCCACACAACGCCGTGCACCACGTCGCTTTGCCCGCGCAGGGTGAAGCCGATGCGGAATTCTTCCACCTGCCGCTCGAAGAACGGCGCCACGACAGCCCGCAGACTGGCGGCCGGCGCGTCCATCGTAGTGCTGAGGAAGGCGACCGAAGCCTGGATGGAGTAGGGGCGGGACATCTTGTCCGCCTCACGGCTGGCGGCGAAGTAGGCGTCCGGCAATACGACTTCGAAGGCACAGCCGGTGAGCAGCGGGGTGATGCAGGCTCCGCCTTGGGCACGCCATTGTTCCAGTGCCTGGTCGCGGGTGCAGTCCTCTTCCTGCCAGCGGAAGATCGGGGCGCCCTTCGGGACGATGACCGCGCCGAGTATGTAGCGGTTGTCCGACAGAAACTGGGCGGTCTCCGGCAGGTTATCGGTCTTGATGTGCAGGTCGCTGTCGTTCTCCGCGGCACGGCCGATGTGGGTGGCCAGATCGGCGGTGGCGCAGTAGCCCTGCGGCAACTGGTCGGGACTGAACAGGAAGTCGGCGAGGGCCAGCTTGACACCATTGGCCAGTACGTGGGCCTTGAGTTGTACGCGCAGGTTGGCCATCACGGCGGCTGCGATCGGTGCGGCCGGAATGCGGTAGCGGGACCAGGCCATCACCGGCACGGCGATCAGCAGCACGTCCTGCTGACCGTCGGATTTGAGGGCGCCTTCGGCTCGCGACTCGATCATGTCAGCAAGCTCGTCGTAGGCGTGGACGCTGGCCGTGCTGAGGTGGTCGAGGGCCGTCGTCAGGGTGTCCTCGTCTTCGGCGCTCAAAAGATGATCCACCGCGGCGGCCAGTCGCAGGTCCCAGAAGTGGTCTTCGGCACGGCTGCTCGAATCGGCAAGACCGTTGGCGAGCCACAGCAATTGTTCGGCGTCCCGCGGCAGTCCGCCGCGACGCCCGAGTCGATTACGTTTCATCGGGGGGCTCTCCGTGTAGTTATGGATTGGACAGTGGGCGTCCGTTGGGGATTCCCGGTATTAATAGGTGAGGGGATCGATGCGCACTTCCTGCAGGATGATGGTGGAGATTTCTTCGATGGACTTGGTTGTGGAGTCGAGCCACTTGATGCCTTCGCGCTTCATCATGCGCTGGGCCGCCTCGATTTCCGCTAGGCAATTGTCGATGGATGCGTAGCGGCTGTTGGGCCGGCGTTCCTGGCGGATCTGGGATAGGCGATCCGGGCCGATGGTCAGGCCGAACAGCTTGTGGCGGAAGCGGGAAAGCTCGCCGGGCAGCTTGTTGCGTTCGAAATCCTCGGGAATCAGCGGATAGTTGGCCGCCTTGATGCCAAACTGCATCGCGAGATAAAGGCTGGTCGGTGTCTTGCCGGAGCGGGATACGCCGACAAGGATCACGTCGGCCTCGGCGAGGTCTGCGTTGGAGACACCGTCGTCGTGGGCCAGCGTGAAGTTGATGGCCTCGATGCGTTTCTTGTAGTCATGGCTGTCGGCAATGCCATGGAAGCGCCCAGCCGTATGGGTGGAGCGTTGTCCGAGTTCGTTCTCCAGCGGTTCGATGAATTTCTCGAACAAGTCGAGGAAGAGTGCATCGGCTTCCCGCAAGGCGGCAACCGCCTCGGGGTCCACCAGCGTATTGAACACGATCGGGCGGATGCCGCTCTCGATGGCCGCATCCCGAATCTTGAGTGCGCAGTCGCAGGCCTTCTCTGGGGAGTCGATGAAGGGCATGCGGTGATTGCGGAAACGGGATTCCGGAAACTGCGCGAGAAGACTGTGGCCAAGGGTCTCGGCCGTGATGCCTGTTCCGTCGGAAATGAAGAATACGGGGCGGGTCTGAGTCATGAACGTGCCAACAGGAAAAAGGACATGTTTGTCGGCCGGGAGGCCGAGGGCAGGTCTGCATCTTATCCCATTCTTGCCGTTGGGCTCCGTTTGAGCCCCGGATGCGCCGGCGCCCCCAAATTGCCCTGATATGCATTCCGCCTGAAGTGGGCATGGTTAGGATAAACCCTGCATGCGGCGTGGCAACAAAACGACTTACAATACGGCCCGACGACGTGAGTCGCCCCAGATTTACTTTCTTCATTACCTCCCCAGGAAGAGTCCTTTTATGGCCCGTAACGTCATTCCTTTCCAAGAGCTGCGCATGTCCGATGTCGAGCAGGTTGGTGGCAAGAACGCCTCCCTCGGTGAAATGATCAGCCAGCTGCCGTCCAGCGTGCGTGTGCCTGGTGGTTTTGCCACCACGGCCGATGCCTACCGCGAGTTCCTGTCCCATCAGGGCTTGGCGGAGCGCATCAGCGCCGCACTCGACAGCCTGGACGTGGATGACGTGGTAGCTCTGGCGAAGACCGGCGCTCAGATCCGCCAGTGGATCGTCGATACCCCGTTCCCGCCGGCCCTCGAAGCCGAGATCAAGGCTGCTTATGATCAGCTGACCGCCGAAGGTGATGGCAGCTTCGCAGTGCGCTCCTCCGCGACCGCGGAAGATCTGCCTGATGCTTCTTTCGCAGGTCAGCAGGAATCCTTCCTGAACATCCACGGCTACGAAAACATTCTGCACGCCATCAAGGAGGTGTTCGCGTCACTGTACAACGACCGCGCCATCGCTTACCGCGTGCACAAGGGCTTCACCCACGCCGAAGTCGCCCTGTCCGCGGGCGTGCAGCGCATGGTGCGCTCCGACATTGGCGCTTCCGGCGTGATGTTCACGATGGACACCGAATCCGGCTTTGACGGCGTGGTGTTCATTACCGCCTCCTACGGCCTTGGCGAAACCGTTGTTCAAGGCGCGGTGAACCCGGATGAGTTCTATGTTCACAAGGCAACCCTGGCTGAAGGCAAGCCGGCGATCATCCGCCGCAACCTGGGCTCCAAGTTGATCAAGATGGTCTTCGCCGACAAGAAGGAAGCCGGCAAGTCTACCCGCACCGTCGATGTTGCCGAAGCCGAGCGCAATGTGTACTCGCTGACCGACGCAGACGTGCTGGAGCTAGGCCGTTACGCGACCATCATCGAAAAGCACTACGGTCGTCCGATGGACATCGAGTGGGGCAAGAGCGGCGACGACGGCAAGCTGTACATCCTGCAGGCCCGTCCGGAAACGGTGAAGAGCCAGCAGTCCGGCCACGTGATGGAGAAGTACCGCCTCAAGCAGTACGGTAAGTCCCTGACTCACGGTCGTGCCATCGGCCAGAAGATCGGTGCCGGACACGTCCGCATCGTCAAGGATGCCTCCGAGATGGACCGCGTGAAGGCTGGCGACATCCTCGTCACCGACATGACCGATCCGAACTGGGAGCCGGTGATGAAGCGTGCTTCCGCCATCGTCACCAACCGCGGCGGTCGCACCTGTCACGCGGCGATCATCGCCCGTGAGCTGGGCATCCCGGCCATCGTCGGTTGTGGCAACGCCACCGAAGTGCTGGAAGAGAACGACGAAGTCACCGTCTCCTGCGCCGAAGGCGATACCGGCTACGTGTACCGTGGCAAGCTGGAGTTCGAAGTGGTCACCACCGACATGGGCAACCTGCCCGACATCCCGGTGAAGATCATGATGAACGTTGGCAATCCGGAGCTGGCCTTCGAATTCGCGCAGATCCCGAACGGCGGCGTTGGCCTGGCCCGTCTCGAGTTCGTGATCAACAACATGATCGGCATCCACCCGAAGGCGATCCTCGAGATCAACCAGGTGCCGGCCAGCCTGCGCGCCGAAATCACCCGCCGTTCCCGCGGCTATGCCACGCCGAAGCAGTTCTTCATCGAGAAGCTGGTTGAAGGCGTTGCCACCATCGCAGCAGCCTTCTATCCGAAGCCCGTGATCGTCCGTCTGTCCGACTTCAAGTCGAACGAGTACCGCAAGTTGCTCGGTGGCGAAATCTATGAGCCGGAGGAAGAAAACCCCATGCTGGGTTTCCGTGGCGCGTCCCGTTACATCGCCCACAGCTTCCGTGACTGCTTCGAGCTCGAATGCGCGGCAATGAAGAAGGTGCGTAACGAGTTGGGCCTCACCAACGTGCAGTTGATGGTGCCTTTCGTGCGTAACCTGGACGAGGCCAAGGGCGTCGTCGAGCTGCTGGCCGAACACGGCCTGAAGCAGGGCGAGAACGATCTCAAGCTGATCATGATGTGCGAGATCCCGTCCAACGCGCTGCTGGCTGACCAGTTCCTCGAGATCTTCGATGGATTCTCCATCGGCTCCAACGACCTGACCCAGCTGACCCTCGGTCTGGACCGCGACTCCGGTCTGGTGGCGCACTCCTTCGATGAGCGCGATCCTGCGGTCAAGCAGCTGCTCTCGATGGCCATCCAGAGCGCCAACAAGCTCGGCAAGTATGTCGGCATCTGCGGCCAAGGCCCGTCCGACCACGCCGATTTTGCCGAATGGTTGATGGACGAAGGTATCCAGACCATCTCCCTCAACCCGGATACGGTTGTGGATACGTGGTTGAAGCTGGCTGCCCACAGCCAGGCTTGATGCCGACTCCCTGTCGCGTTTGACCAAAAAGGCCGGGGCAACCCGGCCTTTTTGCATTCTGGGGCCGCTCCCTGTGGTCAGGAGTCATGCGCCTCTGATAGTGTCGCGATACGGACGTCATCGTTACGGCAGGCGAGGAGGGGGTATGGGGTTCGAGTGGTGGCACTGGATCGTGCTGGGAATCGCGCTGGTGATCGCCGAGCTGGCGGTGCCGGCATTCTTTGTCATCTGGTTCGGTCTCGGCGCGCTGCTTGTCGGGCTGGTTCTGGCGCTGGCGCCGGCCTTGGGAATGACGGCTCAGCTGGCCCTGTGGATTCTCGCGTCGCTGGCGATGGTGATCTTGTGGTTCCGCGTTTTTAAACGGAGCGATTACAAGACCCGCATCGGGCAGTCGGATGGGGGCACCATCGGTGAAGTTGGAATGATGTCGAAGCCGGGGGTGCCCTTCGAGCGCGGCCGGGTGCGCTTTCAGAAACCCTTGCTGGGCTCGGACGAGTGGGAATGCGTGGTGGATGAGCCCGTCGCGGCGGGCGAGCGCGTCAGGGTCGTGGCAGTGGAGGGGAGTTTCCTCAGGGTAGAAAAGGCGAATTCGCTTCAGGGGAGAGGTCAATGAGTGCTGCTTTTGTTGTGGTAGTGGCCGTTCTGGTCTTTGTCGTCGTCACCATCGCCAAGGGGGTTCGGATCGTGCCGCAGGGCGAGGAATGGATCGTCGAGCGCCTTGGGAAGTATTTCGGGACGCTGAAGCCCGGCCTCAACATCATCATTCCCTATCTGGATCAGGTGGCCTACAAGCTGGTGACCAAGGACATTATCCTCGACGTCCAGGAGCAGGAGGTCATCACCCGAGACAATGCCGTCATCCTCACCAATGCGATCGCCTTCATGAAGGTGACCGATCCCGTGAAGGCGGTCTATGGCGTCACGGACTTCTCCGAGGCGATCCGCAACATGATCATGACGACCCTGCGATCGATCATCGGCGAAATGGAGCTCGACGAAGCCTTGTCCAGCCGGGACAAGATCAAGGCGCGCCTGCGTGAGAGCATTGCCGACGAAGCGGTGGATTGGGGGCTGACTGTCAAGTCGGTGGAAATCCAGGACATCAAGCCGTCGCCCTCGATGCAGAAGGCCATGGAGCAGCAGGCGTCCGCCGAACGGGAGCGCAAGGCCGTCGTGACCCGCGCCGAGGGGGCGAAGCAGGCGGCCATTCTCGAGGCCGAAGCGCGTCTCGAGGCCTCGAAGCGCGATGCAAATGCGCAGGTGATGCTCGCCGAAGCATCCGCCGAGGCGATCCGCCGTGTGAGTGCGGCCGTGGGAACCGAGACTGCCCCGATGCTCTTCCTGCTTGGCGAGAAGTACATTGCGTCCCTGGAGCGCCTCGGCGCTTCCGAAAGTGCCAGGGTCGTCGTCCTGCCGGCCGATCTGCAGGAGGCGGTACGTGGCTTGATCGGCGGTGCGATCCGACACTGATGGCGCCGATGATTTGCACCGGGGGAATTTTCCAAGGGCGGCCACCCCCTGTAGGATAGGCGCCCATGTTTGCATATATCGTTCGACGACTGCTGTACGCGCCGCTGATCCTCATCGGGGTCAATCTGTTCACCTTTGCGCTGTTCTTCGTCGTGAACACGCCCGATGACATGGCCCGGATGCAACTGGGGGTCAAGCGGGTGACGCCGGAGGCGATCGAACGCTGGAAAGTGGAGCGCGGCTACGACAAGCCGTTGTTCGCGAACAACGCTGCAGCCGGAGTGGGGCGTTTCACCGAGACGGTCTTCTTTGAGAAGTCGCTGCGGATGTTCGTTTTCGACTTCGGCCGAGCGGATGACGGGCGCGATATCGCGAAGGAGATCCAGGATCGCATGGGGCCGTCGCTTGCGATTGCGCTGCCGACGTTCGTGCTGGGATTGTTCGTGACGGTCGCGTTGGCGCTGCTGCTCGTATTCTTCCGTGCCTCTTACCTGGATTTCTGGGGTGTCGTGCTGTGTGTCGGCATGATGTCGATATCCGGCTTGTTCTACATCATTGGCGGACAATGGCTCGTTTCGAAGGTCTGGCATCTCGTGCCGATTTCCGGCTATGGAGCAGGTGCGGACGTTGCGCGCTTCCTGGTGCTGCCCGTTGTGATCGGCGTGGTTGCCGGTGTGGGTGGCAGTGCCCGTTGGTACCGGACCATCTTCCTGGAGGAGGCGGGAAAGGACTATGTGCGTACTGCACGGGCCAAGGGGCTGTCGGAGCTGCAAGCTCTATTTAGACATGTCCTGAAGAACGGGATGATTCCGATCCTGACCGGCGTCGTGGTGGTCATTCCGTCTTTGTTCATGGGAAGTCTGCTCTATGAGTCCTTTTTTGGGATTCCGGGGTTGGGGAGCTACACGATCGATGCGATCAATGCGCAGGATTTCCTTGTGGTCCGGGCAATGGTTTTCATCGGCGCCCTGCTGTACATCGTGGGGCTGATCCTGACGGATCTCTCCTACACGCTGGTTGATCCGCGGGTGAGGCTCGAGTGATGTCTTTTCAGCCCATCCTGTTGTGGACCGATGTGCTTTTGTTCGCCTTGTTTGTCAGCATATTGTTGGCACTGATGCGGGCTCGAGGGAGCGAGCAGATGTGTGCCGCATGGCGCAGGGTGGGAGAGAGCAATGCCGGCATGGTGTCTCTTACGCTGCTGCTGCTGTTTCTGATGGTGGGCTTGGCGGACAGTCTGCATTACCGTTCCCGCCTTGCCCCGGTGGGGGGGGCGGCCGGGGTGGCGAACAAGCGGGTGCTGTCGACGGAAGTATTGAGCCTCTTCGACGCGATAGCAGCGCCTTTGCGCGCGCGGGTTGAAAAGACCTATTCCGCACCCTTGGCCTATATCCTGTTCGCCAAGGAAACGCGGGAGGGCGCAGATGGAGTGCAGCGGAGGGATTTTCCCCGTCTGAAGTTCGGTGGCGCGGACCTGCAATATCCCGATGATGATTATGTGGGTGACGTATTTGGCCGGATCGGGATTGGGTTGGCGATAGCGGCCGGTGCTTGGGCAGCCTGTGCTGCGGCGCTGGTAGCAATCGTGGCGCGCTCGCGCAAGGTGCCTGTGGGGGCTGCCTGGCGGGCCATCTGGAGAGGAAAGGGTGGTCCGGCGTGGCGCTCCGTGCTTGCAGCGATGGGTGTCGTGCTGTTCGTGATGGGGCCGTTGCTGGCTTTGGCCATGGAATACCATGTCTTCGGCACGGACAAGGTGGGTCGGGATGTCTTCTATCTGGCCTTGAAGAGTATTCGAACAGCGTTGGTCATCGGAACGCTGACGACGCTGGTTACGCTGCCCGTGGCTGTAGTGCTTGGCATCATGGCAGGCTACCTAGGAGGGTGGGTTGATGACGCAATTCAATATGTGTACACCGTCCTCAATTCGATTCCAGGAGTGTTGCTGATCGCAGCTGCCGTACTGATGATGCAGGTGGTCATAGACACCCATCCGAATTGGTTTGAGACCGCAGCAGATCGCTCCGATGCACGGCTCCTCGCTCTGTGCGTCATTCTCGGGATGACGAACTGGACAGGCCTTTGCCGGCTCTTGCGTGGTGAGACCCTGAAATTACGGGAGTTGGAGTACGTGCAAGCTGCTCGGGCATTCGGTGTGTCGGCAGCGCAAATCCTCTATCGCCACCTCCTGCCCAACCTGCTACATCTGGTCTTGATCTCTTTGGTCATGGACTTCTCCGGCCTGGTGCTTGCCGAGGCTGTTCTTTCGTACGTCGGAATTGGCGTGGATCCGGAAACGATCAGCTTCGGCACGATGATCAACGCCGCGCGGATGGAATTGGCCCGAGAGCCCATGGTCTGGTGGAGCTTGATTGCAGCGTTTTGCTTCATGTTTGTGCTGGTGCTCGTCGCCAATCTATTCGCGGACTGCGTAAGGGATGCGTTCGATCCTCGTGCAAGCTGACATGCTTCGTCATTTCCTTGATGGGATTGATCACGAGTACGAGGGCCATGGGGTTTGCGCGCGCTGATGCGACTGTGGCGCCCCGAGAATTATTTTTGTGAATGTTGTTGACGGTTTCTGATAATTCTTTATAATGCGCAGCTCTTTCGCTGCAGCGCGTTACGAAGTAGGCGCTACGGGGTGAGGAGGGCGGTGCCGGAGAAGTTGGATTTGTTTC
>JAFEDI010000004.1 GCA_018241725.1 Pseudomonadota bacterium
ACATCGGCTCGCCGAGGTAACGGATCGCGATCTCGCGGTCCGAGAACGAGGTGTAGTTGTACGGGATCTCGCGGATGCGGGTCGTCTGGCTGTTCATGTCGCCACTCGGGGCTGCGCGCCGGGGAGGCGCGGGTACGGCGGAGGAAGCCGGGGATTATCGGGAGCGGGACAGCATGGTGCAACGCGCAAGGGACTTGTCACTGCACCGGACAAAATGCCAGAAAGACAGCGGGCGCCCCGAGGGGCGCCCGCTGGGCACTGCCGATCCGTCAGGGACGGGATCAGAAATCGTGACGCATGCCGATCGACAGGAAGCTGCGATCGGTCTGGTCAGCCTTGGTGAAGCCGATGTTCGACTCGTCGAGGTATTCGACCCAGAGACGGGTACGCTTGCTCAGGTCGTACTGATAGCCGACGCGCCAGGCATCGGTATCATCCGAGTTGCTGGCATCGTGGTCGTAGGAGGCGTAACCGGCACGGATCGTGTTCGCGCCGAAGTTGTACTCGACGATGGCATCCCACACGGACGGATCGGCGGCATTGTTGCCGTCCTGGTCACGATCGCTGTAGGTGGCGGCCAGCTTCAGACCGAACGGGAACTTGTACGCCGCGCCGACCGTCCACTGCGTGTAATCCAGCGCCTTGAAGTCACGGTAGGAGGCGCCGAGGGTCAGGCCGCCCAGCGTGTAGCCGCCGGCGATGTCGTAGGCGTCGATGTCTTCCCGGTTGCCGACCGCATTCTGGCCGTTGCCGTTCATGACGATCGCGGCCGCAGCCGAGAAGCCCGAGAAGTTCGGGGTGATGTACGCAACGACGTCCGGAATGCGGTCGCCAGTGACGCTGCCGCCGTTGCCGGTCGCGTACGCGTTCAGACGATCCCAGCCCATGACGCCCGAGCCACCGCTCGACGACGAGTTGAACACGTCCGTCAGGCTGCCGACGTACAGGTACGGGGCCGACCAGACGCGACCGAGCACGACGGTACCGAAGCCGCCGGTCAGACCGACGCTGCTCAGACGGGTATTCAGCGGGCCGCCGTTACCATCGATGTTGACGCCGAATTCGTACTGGTAGATGGCCTTCAGGCCGCCGCCCAGATCTTCAGAGCCCTTGACGCCGATGCGCGAGGCTTCGTTCGCAACGTCCCAGTTGCTCTTGTCAGTGCCCGGCCCGTCCGGCTGGGTGTAGGTCACGCCGATGCGGGCGGAACCGTAGAGGGTGGTTTCGGCCTGCGCCGCGGCGGAGGCAGCCAGCGCGCCGGCGACGGCCAGAGCGATCATGGACTTGTTCATGGTAACACTCCCAGGTTGGTGTTGCGCTCGAACAACAAAGCTACACGATGTGCTTCGTTGATGTGCTTTATATACATCCGTGGTGAAGAACGCAACCATCCGTCGCATAAAACATACAAATCGTCGCGATGTTGCAACACCACAAGGACGGCTTGTTGCGTCGCAACGACGACTGCAGCACTGAACGCAACATCGTCACCCGGCTTCCGCGCTTCGGATCAAATCATCCGCAACCACTGGCTTTGGAATCGAGCTGCGCATCCCCACGCGCACCGGCCGTCATCAAAAGCTGTCATCAAAAAACAGGGGCGCCGAAGCGCCCCTGCTGTGCCGACCCTCAGTGCAGGATCAGAAGTCGTGACGCATGCCGACCGTCGCGTACTTGCCGCCACGCTCGTTGAACGAGCCAACATAGAACGGCATGTCGCTGTCGAGGTACTCGGCATAGACCATCGTGCGCTTGCTCAGACGGTGCTCGACACCCAGGCCCCAGGTATCGAGGTTGTCGTCCAGCACCTTGTCCCAGTCGAAGCGACCCCAGGTGCCGCGCAGCGTGGTGCTCGGAGTCACGTCGAAACCGAGCACGACGCCGTAGCCCTGGATGCTGCCGAGATCATTGTCATCAAAATCAGTGTATTCGTACGACGCACCGACCGAGAACGGCCCGGTAACGAAGCTGCCGCCGATACCGTAGTGACTGAACTCGGCACCGCCGACGTTGGCCACCGAGGCCACGGCCGCACCGCCCTCGGGCTGGTACGAGTACGACACACCGATGTTCAGCGGGCCGTTGCTGTAACCGGCACCGATTTCGTACGCATCGATGTCTTCGCGGTTGGAATTCACGCAGCGACCGTCGGCGATGTCGGCCGGCTTGCAGTTCGTGCCACCACCGTTCATCAGGATCGCAGCCGCCGCCGTGAAGCCACCGAAGGTCGGGGTCACGTAGGCCACGGCATCGCTGACACGCTGGTTCTCGGAGGTCAGCGAGTACGGATTGGTGATGTTGCCATCGAACACGTCGGTGTACTGGCTGACGAAGGTGTAGGCCGGACGGTACTGGCGACCGAGCGCGACGGTACCGAAGCCACCCTGCAGGCCGACGAAGCTCAGACGCGTGGTCAGCGGGCCGCCGTTGCCATCGATCGCGACGCCGAATTCGTACTGGTAGATCGCGCTCAGACCACCACCGAGATCCTCGGAACCCTTGACGCCCAGACGCGAAGCCTGATTGGCGACGTCCCAGGACGACAGCTTGTCGTCACCCTTGCCCTGCGTGTATTCGACGCCGATGCGGGCGGAGCCGTACAGCGTGGTTTCGGCCTGTGCAACCGCCGAGGCGGCCAGAACGCCGGCAACGGCCAGCGCAACGATGGACTTCTGCATGTTCGATCTCCTGTGCGGATGTCGGGAAACGGATCGCGCGGCTAGCGCAACTTTGTGACGACTTTATAGCGTGTCGCGCCGCAACATACAAGCATAGTTACAACAAACGCTCTCTTTCGTTGCTGTACTACAACATCGCCTGATCTGCTCCGCACAGATCTGCCCCTTTATTTCCGGGCTTCCACCTCTTCCAGCAACTTGCAGAAGACTTCCAGCAGCTCCACCTCCGGCTCCTGCCGATACCGGCTGACGTGACAGCGCCGGAAGACTTCCCCGACGGCCAGGGCCTCGATGCCGGCGGCCTCGCCGTACTCATCGCCGAGCGCCTCGCCGCGACCGCAGTGATGCGCGACCACCGTCAGCAGCCGCACCGGCCGCTGGTCGAGCGCGAGCTCGATGCGACGGCGCAGCCCCGGCTCGGGGCGCTCCAGGCGCACGCTGACCTCCAGGCAGGGCCAGCGCGCAGGCGGCAGCGCCGGGTCGAGGGCGAGTTGCGCGAGGTCTTCGAGCACCTCGTCGAGCCCCTGCGCTGCATCGCCCGGCCGGCGCAGCAGTTCGAGGTGCTGCGGCACCGGCAGCGGCTCCACCGCCGCCAGCTGCTCGCCGTCGAGATCGACGCGCAGCACCTGATGCGGATAGCGGTTCTCGGCGAACGCGAACGGCAGCGGCGCTCCGGCGTAGCGCACTGCGTCACGGCCGGCGACCCGCTGCGCCAGATGCAGATGCCCGAGCGCGACGTAAGCGACATCTTCCGGAAACAGCGCCACCGGCAGCGCGTGCTGGTGGCCGCCGAGGATGCGCCGCTCCGACAGCGCCGACAGCTGTCCGCCGACCAGATACGCGTGCCCGGTCGCGAGCAGCGCCTCGCCGGGCCGGCGCTGCGCGCGCGCGGCGGCGAGGGCTTCGGCGTAGACGGCCTCGACGCCGGCGATCAGCGGGTCTTCGGCCTCGGAGCAAGGCGGCAGGTCGGCCGGGCGCAGGAAGGGCACGGCGGCGACGCGCGC
>JAFEDI010000050.1 GCA_018241725.1 Pseudomonadota bacterium
AAAAAAAGCTTGAGCGAACCAGGGGGATGGGCAGGAATTGCGTTGATATTATACGCAGTTTTCGCGTATGACCCATCAACACCATTCCCCGGATTCCATGCCGTAATCCCAACCGTTGGCGCATTGCTTGTCATTCTGTTTGCAACACACTTGACGACAGCGGGCAGATTCATAGGCAACAAAATTTTCGTTGGCATAGGCTTGATAAGTTACAGCGCCTATCTTTGGCATCAACCGCTATTCGCCTTCGCCAGACACAGAAGTCCGATAGAACCAGGTCATGATATTTTTGTTGTGCTTTCGATTGTTAATTTTATTCTGGCTTACTTAAGCTGGCGTTATATCGAGAGACCTTTCAGGATTGACACAAACATCTCCACAGCCCAAATCTTCAGCCTGGCTTTCCTGACGTCATTGGCTTTTATTTCCATTGGCGTCCTTGAGAGCCTCTATCACGAGAAGATTGTTCTTTACAGGCACGCCGACGACGTCAACTTTCATCGCAACACAAACCTACTCAAGCTTGCCAAATCAACGAGTCCTGTCGCTCTTACAATCAACCGACATGATGATGGAAACTGTCGATTCAGCGTCTTGAACCTGGATGCCACCGTATCAGAACGACTGACAAACTGTGCAGAAAGGTTCGGCGCTGGCGTACTTGTTTTTGGGGATAGCCATGCAACCAACCTGTATCACGCACTTATCCGCAACCCGGCAAATGCCAATATCAACTTCATGGTCGGGATTACCAAAAACGGATGCCATTTGCCCACCCAAGAAGCCGACTGCCAATACGAGGAAATTTTAGAATTCCTGAAAAAGCACCCATCGACATTCAAGCATGCAATTTACGAAAAAGCCGGCCACCTGATGCTCAAATTCAGCGGCAGAAGAGAGGAATTGCGCAATCCCCGTTCATCAATCAAGGCGGAGATCGATATAAACACAATCAATGGCGTGGGAAATTATCTAGAAAAACTCAGCAAATACTCCTCCGTCACCTGGTTTGGCCCCAGACTTGAGCCATTGGTTAGTGAAAGGGAGTATTTAAAACTGGGCTGCAATACCCATTTCGCCCCAACCGAAAAGCAAGTGACAACATACAACCAACTAGACACTGATCTTGAAAAGTTTTCAGACAACAAGAACTGGCGTTACGTGTCCCAGATCAAGTTGGTAAATTTTGATTTTTCGACCGACTTCGGAGATTGCAACAGACTATTATGGCTGGACATGAACCACTTCAGCAAGGAAGGGGAAGAATTGTTTGGAAAGCGCTTCGTTCTTTCAGAGTTGCTGAGATGATTCCTGGAGCGGGTTACGCGAATTCAACGAACAAACGCAACACTGCATCGGCACCGGAAAAGAAGCAGGTCAACGCCTTGGAGCTTTGACTGTCTTCTCCGACCAAAGGGCAGTCAATCATGGTCCATCAGACGTTGCTCAAGAAGAACGATATCAGACCAGCCAGAAGATTACGGCCGGGCAACCCCTGCGCGCGATCGGCAGCCGTCTGGAGCGCAGTGCAGCGACGATTGGGCAACTGGGAGATCGACACCAGCATCGGCAGTGGCAACAGCAGCGTGCTGCTGGTCACGACCGTTGAACGTTGCTCACACCTGAAGCGCATCGGTTACTGCAGGCGGCGCAGCGCCAATGGGGTAACTGGCGAACTGGTGCTCACACTCATGGCGGATAACGTCCAGGAACTCACCGCCCCGTCAAAATAGCCAGCCAGTTGCAGCGTGAATTCCATTTCGCCAAGCCGTATCCCGCCAATAGCTGTCAAATCATCAAATCAACAACCTATTCACAGGCATCTGACTTATTCAATTCAGCACCGTTATAATCAGCCCTGTAAATTCGACAGCCTAGCTGCCACTGTAGAGTTGCCGGCGCACGAACTCCGTCAGCGCATTCATGACCGTCCGGCGTGCCTGGAAATGCGGGATGTGCGCGCATTTCGGGATCAGCAGCGTGTCGACCGGCCCGGACACGGCGCCGGCGATCCACGCGAGCTGCTTCGGCGTGCCGTATTCGTCATCGGCGCCCTGCAGCGCCAGCACCGGGCAGCGGATCCCCGGCAGTTCGGCGACGATGTCCCACTCGCGGAAGGACTCCGACAGCCAGACGTCGGACCAGCCGGCGAAGGTCGCGGCGGTCTTGTCGCCGTGGTAGCGCGCGAGCTTGGCCGGCAGGTCGGTGGACTGCCAGGCATGCACGGCATCGCGGATGCCGGCGAGCGTGATCGGTTCGACGCGCACGTGCGCCGCCTCGGTGACGATCGCGCGCAGCCCGCGCGGTCTGCCGGCTGCGTGCAGCAGCGCGATCGAACCGCCGTCGCTGTGGCCGATCAGCAGGTAATCCCGGATGCCGGCTGCGGCCAGCACCGCCGGCAGCACTTCGAGGGCTTCGGCGTGCAGGTAGCGCGGCGTGCGCGGGCCGTCGAGCGGCGCGGAGTTGCCGAAGCCCTGACGCTCGTAGACGAAGCCGGGCAGGCCGAGGGCCTCGCAGAGCCCGGCCGGGAAATCCTTCCACTGCGCGATGCTGCCGAGGCCCTCGTGCAGGAACACCAGCACCGGTGCGGCGGCCGCGCCGTCCGGGCGCAGGTGCTCGGCGCACAGCCGGCGATCGGCAATGTCGAGTTCGATCGGGGTGCGCGTGAGCTTCATGCCCTGCCCTCCGCCGGACGCGGAAACAGGGACGCACGCGGGCACGGGCGGATCGGCATGTCGATGACCTCGGGCGGATGGCAGGACCTGCGGGCGACTGTAGGCGAGTGCGGACGCTTCATCCGCCGCCGCCCGCGGCCTCGTCCTCGCCGTCATCGAGGCCGCCGCGGGCTTCGAGCCACAGCGCATTGACGATCGCGCCCAGGCAGGCGAAGCCGAGACCAAGCATCCACGTGAAGTACCACATCGTCAGCGCTCCTGCGGCGTCCGGACCTCGCCGCGGCCGGGTTCGGGCCCGGTTCCGGGTTCACCCAGCTTCGCGTAGGCCCAGGCGGTGTAGAGGATCACGACCGGCAGCAGCACGGCCGCTGC
>JAFEDI010000051.1 GCA_018241725.1 Pseudomonadota bacterium
CGTGGAGGTTCCGGAGCAGGGGGCGGGAGCGGGGAGTGCGGCGATGGTTGCATGGCCGGCACCGACACACTGGCCATGCGTCGGGAATGCCGGCAGGGGTTGGAGCCGGACCGGTCGCACCGTTGTTCCGTGAGTCCCGGTGCGGACGAGCAGGCGGTTCTCGCCCGCGCGCGTGATGCGGTACAACACCCCCGTCACGACCCGGCCTGCACCCGCGCACTCCCATGCCTGCCCCGATCTTCATCCGCTGTCGCCGCAGGGATACCGCCGGCCATGCCAGGCGTTTGCTCGACCGGCTGCTGCAGTGGTGGGACGCGGATGCCGTGTTCTTCGATACCCACACCGTCGAGGCCGGCGAGGCGTTCCCGGACGTGCTCGAACAGACCGTCGATGCGGCGCGACTGGTGCTGGTGGTGATCGGCCCGACCTGGGAAATCGAGTTCGCCGAGCGCGAGAAGCGCAGGGATGTGGACTGGGTGCGGCGCGAGGTGGCGCGGGCGCTGGCACGGCTGGCGGCCGGGCAGGCGCTGACGGTGTTGCCGGTGCTGATGAGCCGCACCGATGCACGGGTTCGGCAGCGGTTATGCGGACTGGCAGGCGCAGTTCGAGCAGTTGCGGCGGCGCATCCAGACGCTGGCCGGCATCCCGGCCGGCCATTACCGGCCGCCAGCCGGCAAGCCGAAACCGTTTGGTCTCGGCGAACTGGGCACGGCCCCGCACTTCCACGACCCCGAGGACAAGCTCGGCCGGTTGCGTGCGACGCTGACCGGGCACGGCCGCGCCGCCGTGATCGCGAGCCGCGCGACGCTGCACGGCATGGGCGGCATCGGCAAGACGCAACTGGCGCTGAACTATTGCTACGCCTTCCGGCATGCCTATGACGGCATCTGGTGGTTCAGTGCCGAAATCGACACGCAGGTGCAGATCAACGCCGAGGCGTGTGCGACGGCCCTCGGGCTGCCGGCGGTCGAGGGCGAGCTGCCGGCACTGACGCTGCGCCGCGGGCTGGAGCATGAGGCCGGCCATTGGCTGCTGGTCTACGACAACGCCGAATCGCCCGAAGCCGTGCGCCGTTATCTGCCGGCCTGTGGTGCGCACCATGTGCTGGTGACCAGCCACGATGCCGAATGAAGCGGACTGGCGACGCCGCTCGGGCTGTCGGTCTGGACGGATGCGCAGCGCGCGGATTACCTCGACAAGCGCCGTCCCGGCGAGCCGGCAGCCGAGCGACAGGCGCTGAGTGCCGATCTCGGCGGTCTGCCGCTGGCGCTCGATCAGGCGGCGAGTTACTGCAATCAGGCGCGGGTGTCGTATGCGGTCCATCGCCAGCGCTTCGCGGCCGACCGGGCCGGCAGGCTGCTGGATCGCGGCAAGCTGGTGACCGGCTATTTTTTAGTGGACACCCCGATGGGGGATTTCGCTGCTCAGGCAGCCATTGCCTGTTGCTCGAAAGTCGTTGGGCGAGCGGTAGCCGAGCGTCGAATGCAGACGCTCGCTGTTGTAGAAACCGACGATATAGTCGGCGATGTCGGCGCGGGCTTCCTCGGAGTTGGCGTAGTCGCGACGCCAGACGCGCTCCATCTTCAGGTTCAGGAAGAAGCGTTCCATGACGGCGTTGTCCCAGCAGTTGGTTGCCTGTGGTTGGATCAACTCGCAGTGCAGCGCATAAGCCCGTCGCAAGCAGTCAAGGGAGCGCCAGCGCCTGCTGGACATCTCCAACATCAGCCGGGACGTCCTGCTGCTCGGGGCCGTTGAGTCGTTTGTGAACCATCGCCAGGTACTCGGGGTTCATATCCGAAAGTACGGCACGACGCCCCAGGGTGCGGCAGACAGCGCCGGTCGTACCGGAACCGCACATTGGATCAAACACCAAGCCGCCGGGTTTGGTGACCATTTCAATGAGCGGCTTGTAGACGGCCTCGGGCTTCTGCGACGGATGCCCCGTCTGCTCCCTCTTTCCCACAAACCCGATGATCAGCGCAGACTCAATGACCGAAGGAGGGCCGGGCATGTAGCGCAACTTGCCCTCGGCCTGCTTGGCGAGTTGTGCTTCGTTGAGGAAGTGCTCCGGATACATCTTCGCGCCCGGCTTGCTCATGTGCAGACATGTCATCTGCGCCGAACGCCAGCCTCGAATGACTGAAGGGTTGTTCTTGTAGTACCACGTCAGCCAGGCGTTGTACTTGTGCGACGCAGGTATGCGGTCGATGAACCGAGCAACGATTTCGGGGAAACCCCAGAAGTAGATGTGGTCAGCCACCTCGCCCAACTTCTCAAGGATACTGGTGATGTATTCGTAATAGTCATCACGCACACCACCGAACCCCTTGTTGTACCAAGGGTCGAGCATCGCGCATTCGCACCGCCCGTACTCCTTCTTGAAGCGTTCGATGGAATTGAACACGTCGAGCGGTTCGTAGACAGCGATGTCACTTGATTTCATATCCGTAGTACCTCAATAGAAACGCAAGAGCCTCGCGCTTCTGCGTTTCGTTCACCGCCTGGAGGATTCCAAGCACGTTGATCTTTCCGCTACTGGAATCCCAGTAGTTCTTCTTCATTACCTGATGGCGACCACACAGGGCTTGCCACCTTGAGGGATCGCCAGGATCCGCCGCCGGGTCAATGGAGTGAGGCACCATGTGATCTGGCGTCAGTTTCACCGTACCGCCGCCGATCGGGTCAATCTCACCGCTCGCCAAACCACATCGCTGCCCGTCCTCCGTCCACTCACATTGATTGCCTGCACGAGTCAACACCTTAGCCCAACATGCCGGCGTCGGCAGCACACGCTTCGCCGCTGTCGCACGTCGCTCGCTGTGCGGCAGGATGTACTCCTGCGGCGCAAGCGCTTTCCAGTCTCGCCACGACAAGATGGTGTAGCCCTTGTCGGTGCGCAGTTCCGAGAGGCGTTGATGCCAGTTCTCCGGCTCCTTTCCTGTGGTCGGGTCGGTTGCCGCACGAATGATTTGCTCGCGGGTAACGACCTTCCCGATGTTGTTCAAGAACAGCGCCTCAATGCGCTGGCTCACTGTTTTTTGGTTGTACGAGCGATCGTCGTCGCTGTAAACCTTCTCCGTTGGAATCACCAATCCAGCCTCCTGAGCCAAAAAGCATCAGGATGCCACCGTGGTGGCGCGCTGGGAAGAAGTGTTTACGATGTGCTTACATCACCCCTTTGCTTCACAAGCAGAAGGCCCCGACAACCGGGGCTTTCTTTCACTGTCGTGGTCAGGTTTTAGTAGACACCCCGATCGGGGATTTCGCTGCTCAGGCAGCCATCAGCACCTGTCGCTCGAAGTCGTTGGGCGAGCAACGGCGTTGGTGCATGAATAATCCGCCAGCCGAGTTTCCCCAATCCCGGACGGTTCTTACCTGTGCACGACCTGACTGACCGGCATTCCGAGGCCGGTCATCCTGTTCATGGCCGCGACGCGCAGGTAGCACTCGTTGACCTGTCCCTCCCACGAACGCGCCTGCAGGCGCTCCCCGAACAGGCCCTTGATGCGGCCCATCGCCGTCTCGGCGAGCGAGCGGCGGTGATCGCCGATCTGCTGCTTCCAGGCCTTGAGGCCGTCGCGCTGGATCACTTCCAGTGCTGCGCTGCGCGGATGCACACGGCCATCGGGCAGCGGCTCCCAGGCGGCGGCGTTGGCGCGCGGCGGGATGGCGGCGCTGGCCTTGCGCTCCAGCAGCCGCTCATGACAGGCACGGCTGTCATAGGCGCC
>JAFEDI010000052.1 GCA_018241725.1 Pseudomonadota bacterium
GAACCGGATTCCCCCATGCGGGGTTCCGCCGCGAGGACCTGAAGCAGTGCCCGGGCCTCCTCCAGTTGGCCCAGCTCGGCGGCGATCCGTGACCGGGAATCGCTCACAGCGCGGCGGGCGAAGCCCTCAAGGAATTGAAACCTGCAAAGGCCGTGATCGATTTCAGGACCGGCGACCCGAAGAAGGCCCTCGTCTACCTGACCTTGATCGGCGACACGTACCGGGACCGGAGTGTCCGTGCGACAGCGGCACATCCGGATTTCGTCGTCAATTTCGGCGGGGAATCGGTCAAGCTCCTGGCCCGGGACACGACGGGATATTCACCGGAAGAGCAGAAGACGATCAGCCAGATCAAGGACAAGGTTTCAGCCCTGGCCAGGGAGGGCATGAAATTCGAATACTGCATGTATGGCGGGAAAATCTTCGACGTCGAGCCGGCGAACGTACCGGGGGTCCGTGTCGTCGATAACGGCTGGGTGACCGTCATCGGCTATCAGGCCAATGGCTACTCCCTCATGCCTGCCTCCCTCATGCCTGCCTATTGGCGTCGGGGCGCCCGCGGCACCGTTGCCATCAGCGAGCACACCATGGCGGCAGTCCCCACCATTGCCGCCACATCGGTACCTCACCAGGAGACTTTCATGGCATTCGAACTGGAACCTTGCGAGCTTGAAAAGATGAATTCAGGGCTGACCATACATGAAGCCGCAGCGGATGACGCCTGGGAGGTCGCCATCCTCGTGGGCGAGCTGCTGGCAGAGATCATGCACGCCATCGGCACACCGGCCTTCAACTTCGACCTGACGGAGACCGCGACCCGGCTGGCGGACTTCCTGAGTCGGGAGAAGTACTTCGTGTTCGTCGCCCGCGATGCGGGCCGCCATGCCGTCGGTTTCGTCTCGCTCTGCGAAAGCTGCTCGCTCTATGCCGAAGGCACATTCGGCACGATGCAGGAGTTGTACGTGCGCCCCGAATTCCGCTCGAAGAAATTGGGACTTCGTCTCGTATCCCAGGCCAAGTCCTTCGCCATGTCCCGTGGCTGGCGTCGTCTGGAGGTCACGACACCGCCGCTGCCAGAATTCGACAGAACCCTGGCATTCTATGAACGCGAGGGATTCTCGGTGACGGGTGGACGCAAGCTGAAGCTTGCCCTCTGAGGGAATCGTCCCCCGCCCCATTCTCGGCATCGACGACATGGCCGGCGCCGCCCCGCCCGCGCCTGCTTCACCGTACAGCGGGCCGCCGTCTTCAAATAGACTGTCGGCCCCGACCTCAGCCCGCGCAAACCGATGAAGATCGACCAGCTCCCGACCGGCGCCCGCTTCCAGTGGAAAGGCCGCAACTACACCAAGGTTGGCCCCATGACCGCCGCGGCGGATTCCGGCGGAGTCGACTTCATCCCCAAGCACGCCGCGCTGCAGCCCGTCCCCGGAGAAGCTCCGCCGGCCGCACCGGAAGAGGACATGGCACCGCCGCTCGATGCGGCAAAGGTCAAGGCCGCGTTCGAGGTGTATCACCGCACGGCGCTGCGGGTTACGGATGAGGCGGGACGGCTGACGCTGGAGGCTGCGCGGGTGCGGTTCTTGGCGGAAATTGGATAGCTGAGGGTTTCGGGCCTTGCCTTCACCCGGACCGCTGAATGTCAGGCATTGCCTTACACGCACGGTTGCGCCTGTCTGGCGGTGATTCTGCGGCTTCCCTAACATTCGGGCCAAGCAACCGGTACCAGCGCCCCGAGGGCCTGGACACCGCACAGAAGAAAAGGATGAACCCATGAATGAACCCAAGCTCCTGCCCTGGATGGCACGTCGGGCCGGCATCGATCTGGACGAAGCGCGCGAGCTTTGGCAGCGCGCCTTCAGCGAAGCGTCGGCACTGACCGGCGAACAGAGCAGCGCGGCATTCCACGGACTCACCGTCGAACGCTTCACCTCGCTGATCGGGATCGAAGACGCGCCGCAAGTCGGCACGGATGCACGGCCGACACTCCGTCCGGCGACGATGCGGCCGCAACCGAAGCAGTCGTCACGCCTGTCCCTCGCCTCTGGTCGGCGTGTTCCTGCCTCCATGGAGCTCTCCTGGCGGAACGCGGCCTGAACGCGAAGCGCCACAGGCGGGCGTGCGCCGCCAACGTCTTGTCTCCTCCTCCACTGCAATGTGGTTCATGCCCGCCCCAGGTGGGCATTTTTTTCGATCGCGTTCTTGCGGTCGGATGCCGCCTGACCGCACTGTCAGTTCTGTGGCAGAAGTTCCACCGAATTCATGATCCGCTTCAGCACCAGATCGTCTAGGTTTGCACAGACCTCGGTGGCTTCGCGGAAGCAGTCGATGAAGAGCTGGCCGGCTGTGCTCAGTGTGCCGCTGCGTCGCACCAGCAGGCTGGTCGGCATGTCGGGTAGCGGCTCCCTGATCGGCAGCGCCTGCACGCGATCGCGGAACAGCGGCGTCTCGACCAGCGGCCACGGGCAGATCGTCAGCATGTCGCCAACCTCCAGCATGCCGATCGCCAGCAGCGCAGAGCGAGCGAAGTGGATGCGCTCCGGTGCCGGCGCAACCTCATGCGGGCCGAGGAGTTCGGCAAGCGGCTGCTCGCCGCCCTCCTCGCGCAAGGTGAGCACCCAGTCCTGATCGCCGAGGTCACGCAGCGAGGTGCAGCGAGCGAGCGGGTGACCGAGTCGGGCAACGACTGCGAGGCCGCAGCGAAACAGGTCACGCGCGAAGAAGCCTGACTGTGCATGTCGCGGCGGCACGCCGATCACCAGATCGAGCGTGCCATCGCGCAGCCTCGGATGGGCGCTGCCGAGGGCCTCGGTCACATCGATTCGCACGTCAGGGCGGAGAGTATGAAAGCGGGCCAGCGCATGCGGCAGAATGGACTGCGAGATCCAGGGCGTGATGCCGAGGCACAAGGTGCCTCCTGCAAGGCCGCGGATCTGCGCGATCTCCTCTTCCGCACGGGCAAGCTGGCCCAGCGCCAGGCGCGCGTGAACAAGCAACTGGCGTCCCGCATAGGTGGGAACGGTGCCATGTGGCTCGCGCTTGATCAGCGGTGTTGCCATCGCTGCCTCGAGCTCGCGCAGCGCCTGGCTTACCGACGCCGCGGACACGCCCATCGCAGCGGCGGCAGCACGGACGCTGCCCTGGGTGGCGACGCTGACGAAGTAACGCAGTTGGTGGAGTTTCATCGCGGCCTGCCATGGGACGGGAAGTGCTCACGCTTCCGACGTCCGACAGTTTAGACACCGTCGCACCAAACGGCGCGCCACCTCGCGACGCGATCGCAGGCACGCCTGCCACCCGGACGCGCGATCATGATTGCGACTGCGGCTTGTCCTTGGTGTGCCGCCTCTTCGCTGGTCAATTCGGGGCGAAGGCTTGCACACCCGCGGCCTGCGCCGCCTTCTTGAGATCTGCGTCCAGCGTCGCCAGCGGCAAGCCGGTTCGCAGGGCCAGTTCCAGATACGCCGCGTCGTAGGCCGACAATTTGTAACGCCGGGCCAAGTGCAGGGTGTCGCTCAAGGCGTGCACTGCCGTGGCCGAATCCGTCGCGATATTCAGCCGCCCGAGGAGGACGACGAAGGCCTGTGATCGGGCCTCGGTGAGCAGCCCTCTGGCCTCGGCCCTGGCGATGACATTGCACGCCTCCAGCGCCCACAGCGAAGGGACCAGCGCCTGCTGTTCCCGCAGCGCATCCAGCACGGTCTCGGCGTAAGCCACGTCGGCAGCGTTTCCATCGATCAGCAGCCAGCACATCGCTACCGAGTTGTCGAGCACGAAACTCATGCCCGGCCCTCGTTGATCAGCGCCTTGAGATCGATGCCCTTGAGGGGTGGCGCCGTGCGCATGAACTGACGCATCGCCTCGACGGCCGCCACGACATCCGCGTGCTTGTTGCCTTCGGCCGGGACCAGATCGGCAATCGGCTCGCCGCGGAGGGTGATCGTGTAGCGCTTGCCCGCCTGCACGCCGCGTAGCAACTCCGGCAATTTGGTCTTGGCCTCATACGAGCCGATTTCAAGGTTCATGACATTCTCCGATCGA
>JAFEDI010000053.1 GCA_018241725.1 Pseudomonadota bacterium
CCGGTTTGAACCGGGCGGCTTTTTCACTGCATGAGAAAGCTGCCCTAAGGGCTGCGACCTCTCTTAGGCCTTGCGGCGGCGCAGGGCGCCAGTCAGAGCGAAACCAAGGCCAGCCAGGGCCAGGGAGCCGGGTTCCGGCACCTTGTATTGGAACGAGGTGACGTTGGTCGTCTGGAACTGGAAGTCGCTGTTGCGGGTAAAGGTCGTGCCATCGTTCGCAGCAATAACGCCGTTGGTGTCGCCGAGGGCGCCACCGTATTGCGGCGTATAGCCGACGATTTGATCGGACGGGTTGGCTTGCGAGAACGGATCAACCAGCTGGCCGGTATCGCTCACGTCGCCGCCGTCAACCAGGGACAGCGACGTGATGTTGGTCTTGAAGAAGTTGGTGTCGATGAAGTCACCAACTGATTTGCCGATGTCGACCACCAGCGAGCTTTGACCGTTACCCTGGATGGATTGGATACCAGGGGCATCGTCGGCACCGAAATGATCCAGGTTGGTGAGCGGAGTCGGGTTGGTAAAGATTTGTCCCAGCGAAACCAGCAGATCATTGATGAAGGTGCTGTTCTGGAAAGTCCCGGAGCCGCCGACGATCGTGCCTTGCAGGATCTTGATGCCGTCGCTGTAGCCGGTGCCGGTGATGTCGTTGGCCGTCTTGACAGCGTTGTAGTAAATAGAAACCGTGCCGCTGATCGGGCTCAGGGCAATGTTGGCGGCGCCGACGCTGGTGGCCGTGGCGGCTTCCTGGAAGCTGGCCTGGACAGTCCATTGGCCGACCGGGGTGTAAGTGCTGGAAGAGCCACCATTGTTATACACAAAGGTGTTCAGCTGGGCTTGGTAGTAGCTCTGGAAGACAGCGGTGCCGCTGGACAGCGAGCTGTTCAGGGATGCGATCGTTTGGCCCGCGGTGCCGCCGGCGCCAACGGTCACAGCGTTGCCGGCCAGCCAGTTCAGGGAGGTGACAGCAATATCGCCGAACGCACCACCGGCCCCATCGGGGTCGATGGTGACGGTCTGAGCGGAAAAATCTGCGTGTGCCTGGGACGCGGCCCCAATGACAGCCAGGGCTGCTGCGATTTTAAGCATTTTTTTCATGGAAGCTCTCCAGTTGAAAACGGTGTTGCGTAAAGGGTTAGGCAGTCTCTTTTGTTCATCGCCTTGCGAAGACTTTAAGCGAGAGCCGTGCCAGAAAAAAAATTCCATTTGTTTACAGCTGTGTAGATATTGGGGGGGGCGCATGGGGGGGGTGTCCGACGGACGCTTGTAAAATTTTTCGACATGCTGACGACGTGCTGCCGGCCAAACAGGGACTGACTGTGAGCCCGCACGCTAGCGAGGTGCGGGTGGCCTTATGCTGTGCTGCCAGCCGTCGGTCGCTCCCGTCGGCCAGTAGTCATGGGTATGGCGTGTGCAGCCTTGCTGGCATGCGCTATCCTGCATGCCAGCGTGCTTGGTGCGGCGGTCCGGAGGTTCGGGTTACCCGCGCTCGGGTGAGAGTGCAGGTGATGGGGCTGGTCAATTCGCCCGTGGCTTGACCTCGTATGACAAGGTGAGGTGGAAAGGAAGGCGATGCGCAAAGTTACTGTTTTCCCAATTTTGGTTTTCTTTGCCTTGTTGTCTTTCCCGGTGCTGCTGACCGGAGGTTGTGCATTCCTCCTGATGAAATGGCTTGATGGTCGTTTCGGGGGGGAAATACTGCTCGCGTTGTCGGTGGTGTCCGTGTTTCTTGCACTGACAGTGTTGGTTTATCGGGCGTATATCCGTCTCTTCCCCTTTCCGGAGGGGGAACTCGCAGTTGGGTCCACGGAAGAGTTTCGTTACCTCGTGTACATCATGTTCTGGCTGATGATCTTCTTGCCCATTCTGCGCTTGTGCATCATTCCCGTGCCGCTGTCGCGGCTGGTCCTGATTGCATTGGGCGGCAAGGTAGGAGAGGGGACGTATTCGTCAGGACTTGTCTTCGACCCCCATCTGGTCAGTATTGGTGCCGGAACCCAGCTGGGTATCGATTGCTTGATCATTCCCCATGCGCAGGCGGCGGGGAGGCTGGCCCACCATCGGGTGTGCATTGGCGACAATGTGACGATTGGCGGCCGTTCCGTGATCATGGCTGGGGCGGTCATCGAAGATGGCGCCGTCGTTGGATTTTGTTCCCTGGTCACCAAGGGCACCCATATCAGGAAGGATGAAGTGTGGGGCGGGGTGCCGGCGCGCTTGATCCGGGCAGCCAGTACTTCAGAGCCCGATGCTTAGATGGCGCTGGGCTGTGGTCATGGGATGAGTGTCCTGATGGCCGCCGATAGCCGGGCTGTGGGGTCGTAGCGGCTGATGGCCCTGGCAAAGACGGAGGCGTTCGATGCAAACTCGGGGGCTGCGAGCATCTGCTTGGCGAGTGTGCCAAGCTGCCCTCGGACGAGGGCGTCGTTGCGGATGACGGCCCCCAGGCCGTTCTTTTCCAGGTAGTGCATATTGAGGAACTGGTCCAGATTTCTCGGTATGCCGAGGACGGGGGTTCCGCAGGCGATGGCTTGGTATGAAGTGGGGCTTCCGCCGTTGCAGACCACGAGATCGGCGCGGTTTGCGGCCAGAGTTCCAGGTAAATACTCGGCGCTGAATACACGTGGATGCTTGGGCAGGTGTTTGGCTCCGGCCGTTGCAACCATGATCTGTGCATCGGTGCAGCTTAGTTGCCTGACAATTTCCGGCAACGTACTTTCATCGCCGGAACTACCCAGCGTGAGGTAGATGATTGGTCGCCCAGCATCCAATTCATCCCACCAAGGCGGAAAGGGGAGGTCGGGAGCCCACTGGATCGGACCTAGAAAAACGCCATCCGGCAGGTCGGTATCGAGCCCGTACACTTCGGGAATGTCGCTGAACAGGGCGAGGTCCGCATCCGTGTAAATATTGCGGAGATCGTGACCGAGGGATGGCAGGCCGTAATGACGGCGCAGCGCATTCATCGGTCGGCAGTGATAGGCGAAGGCGAATGGCCGTGCTATGTCGAAGAGAAGTTGGGAAAGGCCTATACCCAGATACCTGACCATTGGAAGGTCAGGTACGACGAAGCGTGGCGAGAAGGCCGGGCTCCAGTAGGCGTTTGTGATGGTTGCGTAAGGGATGTGCAGGCGACGTGCCGAGATCGAGAGCGTGATCCGGAAGTCTCCGATCACCATATCGGGGCGGTAGGCCGACAGTACTTGTTCGTCCTCTTCCGCGTATTGCCGCAGAGTGGAGAAATCGAATACCGGGCGTCCTTTGGCCAGATTGTCGATGAACTTCGCCTTGCCGGTGGGGTTGAGAAGGTGAGTCTGGCCGGAGAAGTTATGCAGGAAACGGGCGGAATCCGCAGAGGCTGCCAGGATGACTTTGTGACCAGCTTCCTGGAGATAGCGCGCCAGCTGCAGGGGGCGGCCCAGATGCGCCAGAGTGACGTCATGGGCCATCAACAGGATCTTCTTGGGCATCACGGCATGTCTTGGAAAGAAGTGCGGCTTGTGAGTCGTCCGCAAAATTCTGCAGGCTTGCGGCGTTTGATGTCCAGCGGGAGCGAGCCGGGGTGAGCGGTTCTCTGCCGGGTTTGCCTCTATCGGGAGAGCAGGGAAACCAGCATGAAGCGGCATTCCATGCCCAGGCCTTGAGTTTGGCTGGCCTTTCCATCGCCGATATCGGGGGCGAAAAGACTGCATTGCCGTGCAGTGGCCTTTCCGGTCTTCCGGATGGCTGCCAGCAACTCGATGAATTTTTCTTCATGGTCTACCGTGGCACGGATGCGTAGAGGGGTCAGACCGATCAGTGCTGGCGGTGCATTCCGTTGCCGTTCATCCAGAGCGACATCGGGGCTGAATTCATAGTCGGTGACAGCCAATCCCGGTCGTGCCGCCAGGGATTGGATGCTTTCGATCCAGCCCACCCGGTCGGGTGTCGTCGAAAGCTCTTCATGCAGGTAACGAGTCCATGAGGCCAGTGCGTCGTCGGTCGCCTGGTTTGTCTTCAACACCTGCCGGTAACGGGCTTCGAGTTGAGCAAGGCGGGATTCAGCTGCGGTGCTTGCCTGTAGGGCCTCTGTGTACCACTGAAGGCTGACGGCCTGGAGGGCCACGCCTGCGGCAACGAGAAGGATTGCAACCGACAGGGGGCGCAGCAGTGGTCGGAGGTGCGGTGGCAGTGACCTCATGGTTTGGTGACCGGAAATTCCAGACGGATGACGAGATCGGCTGCTTGTGCGTTTTTCTCGAGCACAGCAGGGCTGAGAGGCCGATTGGCCATCATTTCAACGGGGACTTGTTCGGTGTGCAGGTGAGCGTAGGGAATTGTGCTGAGTGCTGTGAGAATGCGCTGCGTGTGGTCCGTCCGCTCTCGTGTTCCTTCACGGGGCAGGGCGAAGTGCAGGGTCAGCGTCTCGCGAGACGTTGGCGTTTCCTTTGTTGCACCCGCATTACTACTATTGGCACTCCAGTCGATCCTGCGTATCACGACGTCCGGTATCGGGTTCAGGGCGACGGCCAACTGGCGCAGGGCAGGCTCGGGGCCCGAGCTTGCCGTGTCCAGGTGTTGGAGGGTCTCCAGGGTGATCTGGAGCTGCGCCAGCGAATGGGGATGCGTCGGACTGGTCGCGACAAGTGTCGTCAAGGCTTGCTCGGCGGCGTCGCCACGGGCTTTGGCGGTACTGCTCCGCTGCTCCAAGGGTTGGATTTCCCGCATGTTGGCGATGGCAAATGCTGCGCAGGCGAGCAGGATGACGGCAGCGGTGGCCTGGAGTGCCCGGCCGATCTGGTGAAGCTGGTGGGTAAGCAGAAATCGACCGGGAGTGGCCTGCGGTAAGCGGGAGTGCCGCTGGAGCAGCGGCAGCAGCATGGGCAGGCAGCCTTCGGCACGAGAGGCGGATGAGGACGTGCCTGGGAGCAGGTGCGCAGGATCCTTCAGGATGAAATGCAGATCGCCGTGGGGAATGGATAACTCTGGTGCCGGGGACATATTGTCTTGCGGCGGTGTCAGCAGATAGCACGGGCATTGCGTGTCATGGGCGACGAGGCGTTGGCTGAGTAGGTGGCGGTGAGCTTCCTGGGCCTCTGCCATCCATTCGGACAGCTGTGGCGTGAGGTGGGAGGGCAAAGGGTGCAATCGGCTGAGCAGGAGCCTGCAACCATCAAAGCACGAAACCCGCAGACCGGCAGGTGTCCGCAGGGCCAGCAGGAATGTCCCCGGTGCGGCAGGAAGGTGAGGGATGACGGTGGCCGCGAGAAAAGGCATGGGAATGAGCCGTCTCAGGCGGTGGCCATGACGTTCAATGATGGCGAGCCAGGGATCGATGGTTGGGGGGCGGTTCAGGGCTGCGAACAGGACGCGCTCCTCTCGCCTCCCGGATGGCCTGGAGTCGAGGTACTGGTGGGCTACGTAAGGGGTATCGGGGAAGATCTGCGCCTGTCGGCGTTCCCGTAAGCGCCTGCGGTCAGGGCCGCGAACATGGGGCAGGGTTTCGATCCTGAAGCGCTCATCGGGCAGATCCACCAGGAGGGTGAATGCCGTATTCGCCCGGGATTCTTCCAGCCACTGTGAAAAGGCCTCCTGGCCGACAGTGTCGGGCGCGAACTGTCCGATATGTTCTATCGTGCGTCTGCGCAGGCGATAGCAGTGCAAGCCGTCGGGCGCGAGGTAAAGGAGTGGCGGGCGGCCCATGGTCAGAATGGCATGTGGGTGATGATGTCGTACACCGGCATCAGGACTGCGCTCATGACGCCCAGGAGTAGGGCGCCGAGGACGAGCGTCAGTACCGGCTCTATGCTGGCCTGCAGACGTTCGATCGCCTCACGGACGTCCCGGTCGTAAAAGTAGCTGACGTTGGCGAGGGCCGTGTCGATGGCGCCGGTGCTTTCGCCGACCCGCAGCATGCGGGTAACCAGGGGTGGAAACAGGTTCACGGCAATGAACGCCTCCGATACCTGCCGGCCATCCTCGATGGCTCGTCCGACCTCTTGTAGTCCGCGTTGCAGGGCTGTGTTGCCGACCACGTCTTCGGCGGTCTTCAGGGCATCGATGATGGTGATGCCGGATGCGTACATCATGGCGAACAGGCCGGTGAAGCGGGCCAGGATGATCTTGTTCAGGATGGTGCCGATGATAGGCAGGTGCAGGAGTGCAGCATCGAAGTGCAGGCGCAGCCCGGCATGCGTGCGCAGTGCCAGCTGCACGCCCAGAACGCTGGCTGGCAAGCTGCCGAGCAGCAGCCAGCCGTACTCGGAGAGTAGGCCCGACAGGAGGATGAGCTGGCGGGTCTGCCATGGCAGGGGTTGGCCGGTGCTATGGAACAGGCGGGCGAGTTCGGGTACGACGTAGAGCAGCGCGACGCTGAGTGCGGCCAGGATGACCACGGTGACGATGGCCGGGTAGATCGCCAGGCGGCGCGAATGGGAAGCCAGTTCATCGTCTCGCTTGAGGGCGTCGGCGAGGGTGTGGAGGATGTCCGGCAGGCGGCCGGACAACTCGCCGGCCCGGATCAGGTTGCAGAACACCGGATCGAAGACGCGGGGATGGCGGGCAAAGGCTTCCGACAGGGTGGCGCCGCCTTCGATGGCCTGTACCGTGTCGGCGATGACCTGCCGGAACGGCGGGTGGTGGATGGCGTCCCGCAGGTCGGTCAGGCTTTCGATGATAGGTACGCCGGCGCGCAGGAATTGCTCCAGGTGGAAGCACAGCTTGATCAGTTCCCGGCGGGAGACGGGGCGCTGACGACGAAGCACGCGGGAGGCTGCGGCCGGCTTGCCGTGAAGGAGTTCGAGACCCCGATCGTGCAGGCGTTGTTCGAGATCCGGAAGGTCAGTGGCCAGCAGGTGTCCGCGGATCCGCCGTCCGTCCGCATCCAGCGCCCGATAGGCAAAATTGATCATGGCAAGGATGCTGTGGTCAGGTCGATCACCCGGGCCAGTTCCGCGAGCGTGGTACTGCCTTCAAGGACCCGTCTTGCGCCGTCTTCGGCAAGGCTGACGAAGCCGTGTTCCCGAGCCATGGCGAGGATTTCCCGTGCGGAGGCGCGACGGGCGATCAGTTCGTCCAGGCCGGCATCCATGCGCAGCAATTCGATGATCGCCAGCCGTCCGTGGTAGCCCTGGAAGTTGCATTGGGCACAGCCGGTGGCACGGTATAGAAGGGGATGAGGCTGGCTCGGGGCGAGGCCGAGCAGAGGCAGTTCGTGTGCCTCGGCGGGATAAGCTTCGCGGCATGTGGGGCACAGGCGCCGCACGAGCCGCTGGGCGATGATGCCGATCAGGCTGCCGGCCAGAATGTCCGGCAGGATGCCGATGTCGAGCAGGCGCGGGATCGCGCCGACCGCCGAGTTGGTGTGCAGCGTCGAATAGACCTGGTGGCCGGTCATGGCCGCCTGCAGGGCCATGCGCGCGGTATCGGTGTCACGGATCTCGCCGACCAGGATCACGTCGGGGTCCTGGCGCAGCATGGAGCGCACGCCATTGGCGAAGTCCAGCCGGGCCGCGTCGGCAACGGCGGTCTGGCGGATCATCGCCAGCGGGTACTCGACCGGATCCTCCAGCGTCATGATGTTGACGTGCTCGGTGTTGAGGTGATTGAGGATCGAATAAAGCGTGGTGGTCTTGCCGCTGCCGGTCGGCCCAGTGACGAGGATCAGCCCTTCGGGGCGGGAGATCATCAGCTTCAACTGCTCGAAGGCGGCTGGCGCCAACCCCAACTCGCCCAGGCTGACGATGCCCTTTTGGCGGTCGAGGACACGTAGCACGATGTTCTCTCCATGGATGGTGGGTTGGCTGGCGACGCGGAAATCCACCGGGCGTCCGCTGACCTGCAGGGAGATGCGTCCGTCCTGGGGCGCGCGGGTTTCGGCGATGTTGAGGCCGGCCATTACTTTCAGACGGACGGCCATGGCAGGCCAGTGGGATTTGTGCAGGGCGCGGATCTGCCTCAGCAGGCCGTCCAGGCGATAGCGGATGCGCAGGAAGCCGGCTTCGGGTTCGAAATGAATGTCCGACGCGCCACGCTTGACGGCATCGGTCAGCAGGGAATCGACGAGCCTCACCACCGGCTGGGCATACTCGCCGCGGCTGTTGCTCCGGTTGTGCCCGTCCCGGATGCCGGTTTCGATCTCGTGCAGGATGCCGTCGATGGACAGGGTGTGGCCGTAGAACTGGTCGATGGCCCGGGCGATTTCCGATTCGCCGGCGAGGCGCGTCTCGATGGTCGTGCCGGGGGGAAGGACGCCGAGCAGCGGGTCGTGGGTGGCCGCATCGTTGCTGTTGCCGGTGGCGATGAGCAGGTGGCGACGGGCTGAGTCATAGCTGAGGGGCATCAGCTTGAGGCGGCTGGCCAGTTCATGGGGAATCAGGGCCAGGGCTTCGCCGTCCGGGATCTGGGTGCTCAGGTCGACGCTGGTCTGTTCCAGCGCGTCGGCCAGAGCATCGCGCAGCACGGCCTCGGACAGGAAGCCGAGGCGCACGAGGTGCTGGCCGAGCAGGCCGCTGTCGCGGCGTTGTTCATGCAGCGCGATCTGGAGCTGGTCCTGGCTGATCAGGCCGAGTTGTATGAGCGTCGCCCCGATGGGCAGTGAAATGGTGTCCGGTTTCATGGCGTGCGGCTCATGGTTGCGTTGCTTGCTCTGCAGTCGCGGATGGAAAGTTGCGTTCGCCGGGGCGGGGTGATTCCCTGAGGAAGTTCTCGTCGGGGAGCAGGCGTCGCAGGTGTTCGGTGGTGGCAACGACGTCGGGGCCGCGCATGACGACCGGCCGCAGGAAGATCACCAGCTCTGTCTTCTGGATGCCGTTGTCCCGGTTGGTGAACAGCTCGCCCAGCAGGGGGAGGCTGCTGATCAGTGGCACCCGGCCGGTCTTGTAGTCGATGCGGTCTTCCATCAGGCCGCCGAGAATGGCGGTTTCGCCGTTGGCGACGCGCAGGACAGACTCGATCTCACGGGTCCTGATCTGCGGGACCAGGTTGGCGATGCCGGTCGGGATGTTGGGGTTCGGGTCGCGCCGGAAATCGGAAATGCTGGAAATCGTCGGGCGTACGTTGAGGATGACTTCGCCGCTTTCGCTGATCTGGGCGGTGACGGTCATCACGAGGCCGACGGATACCGCCTGAGGCGTCGTGCTGACGGTGGTCAGTGCGCCAGCGTTGGTGGTCTGCGTGGTGTCGGCCTTGACGTTGAAGTAGACGTATTCCTCGACGACCTTCAGCGCCGCGGTCTGATTATTGAGAACCGACAGTTTGGGGCTCGACAGCACCTTGACGGTCCCGAAGCCTTCGAGCAGCTTCACCGTCGCATCGACGCCGCCTGCACTCGAGAATGTGGCGCTGAAGGGCGTCACCGTGTTGCCGGCACTGCTGCCCAGATTCGGCCCGGTGATTCCGAAGTGGGTGCCGCTGGCCAGGATCCGGCTCCAGTCGATGCCTTGCCGGAAGGTGTCCGACAAGCTGACTTCCAGGATGGTGGCCTCGATGAGTACTTGCCGACGTGCGGCCGCCATCACCTGCTCGATGAATTCGCGGACCTTTTCATGCTGACGCCCCGTGGCCCGTACGCTGAGAATGCCGCTTTCCCGATGGGCGACCACCGAGGCGGCCTCGCGGAAGGTCGATTTGTGGACCACCGTCGTACTGCTGTTCTGCGTTGCCGCTGGACCCGGGGTGGTGTTGATGCGCACGTTGTTGCGCGAGGGCTGCGCAGGTGTGTTCCGTGTGCGGGAGGCGGACGGGGTGCTTGTAGGGACAGTTCCGGTGGTGGTGCTCGTTTCGGTGTTTTCGATCAGTGTATCGCTCGAGCCCGGTGGCAGGATCTTGTCGGTCTCGTGCAGCAGATCGCGGATATTTTTCTCGACGGATTCCCAGAACTGGTTGCGGGAGGTGTTCTCGATGCGCGTGGCGGAGACGTTGCCGCCACCGACGACCGCCGTGCCGGGTGTGGCGGTGCCGCCAGCGTGGGCGACGCCGCTGGTGCTGGTGGCGATCTGTGTGTTGGTGGAGACAGTGCCGGAAACCGTGCGGCTGAGATTGACGTAATCGAGGCGGTAGTGGTGCAGGTAGGGGGCGTCGGGCATTACGAGCAGGGTCTGGTCATCGAGTTCGAAACGCATGTCCACCTGCTTGGCGATGCGGGCGAGCAACTGCGGCAACGTCTGGTTGATGGCGTTGAGAGTGATCGTGCCGCTCAGTCCCGGGTGGATATCGATGTTGATGCGGGCATCCCGCGCCAGGGCGAACAGCAGATCCTGGACGCGTACGTTGGTGACGACGACCGAATAGGTTTCCTGTCGTTGGGGCCGCGGTGGCGATACGGCCGCTATGGGCGGTGTCGCAGTTGCGTCGCGGCGCTGACCCAGGCTGGCGGCGCCGATGTGCGTGCCGGCTCGTTGTTCGGGTGGAACGGAGGCGCAGGCGGCGAGGAGTAGGGCGGACGCCAGGAACGGGCTGGAACGACGCAGCATGGTTGCAGGGCTGAAAATTTATGTCGTCCGAGTTTATGACAAAAGTATTTTGTTGCAAATGGGTGACGCGGGCTTGCAGGATTCGCTTCGGGATAAAGGAGCACTACGGGCTCCGGCCGTGCCAGCTCTGGCCGGAGTGGGTGTAAGTCATGTGTAAGATTGATAACTTCTAATGGCGCCCGGAAGCAGGATCGGCCCGCCAGAAAAAGCCATTAGAAGCAGGCGCGCCCCGAAGGTCCTGTTCCCCACCCAGCCAAGGTTTTATCGCAAGCTAAGTTGCACACTCAATAACACGAGGAGAGGTGAAAAAATGACGAGCGAAACCACCCAGAAGTTCTACTATCCGTCCGAAGAGGTGGTCAAGAACGCTGCCGTGTCGGGCATGGAAGCGTACAAGGCGCTGTGCGCCGAGGCCGAGCAGGACTACGAGGGCTTCTGGGGCAAGCGCGCCAAGGAGCTGATCGAATGGCAGACTCCGTTCACCCAGGTTCTCGACGAGAGCCAGGCTCCGTTCTTCAAGTGGTTTGCCGACGGCAAGCTGAACGTCTCCTACAATTGTCTCGACCGTCAGGTCAAGAACGGTCTCGGCGACAAGGTCGCGCTGATTTTCGAAGGCGACAAGGGCGACATCACCAAGGTCACCTACTCCGACCTGCTGGGCCGCGTCAGCAAGTTCGCTAACGCGCTGAAGAGCCAGGGCGTCAAGAAGGGCGACCGCGTCGTCATCTACCTGCCGATGTCCATCGAGGGCGTCGTCGCGATGCAGGCTTGTGCCCGTATCGGCGCCACCCACTCCATCGTCTTCGGCGGCTTCTCCGCCCAGTCCCTGGCCGACCGCATCAACGATGCCGGTGCCGTGCTGCTGATCACCTCCGACGGCCAGAACCGTGGTGGCAAGGCCCTCCCGCTCAAGTCCATCGCCGATGAAGCGCTGGCCAGCGGCTGCCCGACCATCAAGAGCGTTCTCGTCGTGAAGCGTACCGGTGGCGAAACCGCCATGGTCGCCGGCCGCGACATCTGGGCCGACGACCTGCTCGCCCAGCAGTCCGACGTCTGCGAACCGGAATGGGTCGAAGCCGAGCACCCACTCTTCCTGCTCTACACCTCCGGTTCCACCGGCAAGCCGAAGGGCGTCCAGCATTCCACCGGCGGCTACCTGCTGCACGCCATCCTGACCATGAAGTACACCTTCGACATCAAGCCTGACGATGTCTTCTGGTGTACGGCGGATATCGGCTGGGTCACCGGTCACACCTACATCACTTACGGCCCGCTGGCCTGCGGCGCGACCGAAGTTGTCTTCGAAGGCGTGCCGACCTATCCGGACGCCGGCCGCTTCTGGAAGATGATCCAGGACCACAAGGTCAACGTCTTCTACACCGCGCCGACCGCCATCCGCTCCCTGATCAAGGCCGCGGACAATACCCCGGCCGTGCATCCCAAGAACTACGATCTGTCCAGCCTGCGTATCCTGGGTTCCGTCGGCGAGCCGATCAACCCCGCCGCCTGGGAGTGGTACTACGAAAACGTCGGCGGCAGCCGCTGCCCGATCGTCGATACCTTCTGGCAGACCGAGACCGGTGGTCACATGATCACCCCGCTGCCCGGCGCCACCCCGTTGATCCCCGGTTCCTGCACGCTGCCTTTCCCGGGCATCCAGGCTGCGGTGGTCGATGAGACTGGTACCGAAGTGCCTTGGGGCCAGGGCGGCATCCTGGTCGTCAAGCGTCCGTGGCCGTCCATGATCCGCACCATCTGGGGCGATCCGGACCGTTTCGTGAAGTCCTACTACCCGGCTGACTTCCAGGGCAAGCTGTACTTGGCGGGCGACGGCGCGATCCGCGACAAGGACACCGGTTACTTCACCATCACCGGCCGTATCGACGACGTGCTGAACGTCTCCGGTCACCGCATGGGCACGATGGAAATCGAATCCGCCCTGGTGGCCCACGAGAAGGTGGCGGAAGCCGCCGTGGTTGGCCGTCCGGACGATCTGACCGGCGAAGCCATCGTGGCCTTCGTGGTGCTCAAGGGTGCTCGCCCGACCGGCGACGAAGCCGCCAAGGTAGTCAAGGAACTGCAGAACTGGGTTGGCCAGGAAATCGGCCCGATCGCCAAGCCGAAGGACATCCGCTTCGGTGAGAACCTGCCGAAGACCCGCTCCGGCAAGATCATGCGCCGTCTGCTCCGTCAGCTGGCCAAGGGCGAGGAGATCACCCAGGACACCTCGACGCTGGAAAACCCGGCGATCCTTGAGCAACTCAAGTAATTTCAGGCCCGGCAATTTGTCGGGCGCGACATCCCCGGCCGCGATGCCGGGCAGTCCGCAACAGGTGGCCCATGGGCTGCCGCAAAACTAAATACATGGAGACCGCGGACTGGTCGAAGAAAAAACAGGGGAGGAACCCGGTGCTGTTCGACCGGGGGTTGAGGGGGAGAAAAAGGCGCGTTCATCGCGCCTTTTTTTCGTCCATCGGTTCCATGTGCGCGGGACTGTGCCGGTCGTCGCCAGCGCTATCGCGACGTGCCGTGATGCGGCCCGAAAGGCTCGCCAAGTCTGGTATTTCGGTTTATAAAAAGACCGCAAGCACAACCGCAGCATCGGGGAGGGGAGATGATCAAGGCGACGTTGACCGCGCAGCGCCTGGTGGCGTTATTCCTTTTCGGCTGTATGGCGATCAATTACCCGATACTGGCCATTTTTGATATGCAAGCCAGTCTGGTGGGCATCCCCATCCTCTACTTTTACGTGTTCGGGGTCTGGGCCGCGCTCATTGCGCTGATGGCCTGGATCATTGAACGGTAGCCGGACAAACATCGATGTACGCGCCAGGCTTGTTTGTCGCGGGGGGGACGCCATGACTGGCACCATGATCGTTGTCGTGTCCTTCCTGTACCTGCTGCTGCTGTTCGCGGTGGCCTACGCGGGGGACACGCGTGCCGATGCCGGGCGTTCGATCATTGCCAATCCGTCCATTTACGCCCTGTCCCTGGCGGTGTATTGCACGACCTGGACCTACTACGGCAGCGTAGGGCGAGCCGCCTCGTCGGGGCTCGGCTTCGTGCCGATCTTCCTGGGGCCAACCCTGGTCGTCGGACTGTGGTGGTTCGTGATGCTGAAGATGGTGCGGATCAGCAAGACATTGCGGATCACGTCCATCGCCGACTTCATCGCGTCCCGCTACGGCAAGAGCCAACTGCTCGGTGGCCTGGTGACGGTCATCGCGGTGCTTGGCGTGATCCCCTACATCGCGCTGCAGTTGAAGGCGGTGTCGACCAGCTTTGCGATCCTCATGCAGTATCCGGCGATCGTCATGCCGGCGAAGACGGCAAACTTGCCGTGGCTGACGGACACGACGCTGTACATCGCGCTGATCATGGCCGCCTTCACGATCCTCTTCGGCACCCGCCACCTGGACGCCACGGAGCGCCACGAAGGCATGGTGGCTGCGGTGGCCTTCGAATCCCTGGTCAAGCTGCTGATCTTCCTGGCCGTCGGCGTTTACGTCACCTTCGGGATCTTCGACGGTTTCGGGGATCTGTTCTCCCGTGCGGCCGCCTATCCCGAACTGGCACGCCTGATGACCATGGGGGCGAACGGCAACAGTTATGGTAACTGGTTCGCAATGACCTTGCTGTCCATGCTGTCCGTAATGTTCCTGCCGCGCCAGTTCCAGGTGGCCGTGGTCGAGAACGTCAATGAGAACCACCTGCGCCGGGCGATCTGGCAATTTCCGCTCTACCTGCTGCTGATCAACATCTTTGTGCTGCCCATCGCGTTGGGCGGGCTGATGCATTTCGCAGGACAGGACGTGGATGCCGACACCTTCGTGCTGACCTTGCCGATGTCCTTCGGGGATGGCTGGCTGGCGGTGCTGGTCTTCATCGGCGGCCTGTCGGCGGCGACCGGTATGGTGATCGTCGAGACCATCGCGTTGTCGACGATGGTTTGCAATGACCTGGTGATGCCTCTCCTGCTGCGCTATCGCTGGTTGCCGCTGCAGGGGGAGGGGGATTTGTCCGGCTTCTTGCTGGGAGTCCGACGCTTGGCGATCGTGTTGATCCTGCTGTTGGGTTATCTGTATTTCCGCTTCGCTGGTGAGGCTCATGCGCTGGTGAGCATCGGCCTGATCAGTTTTGCCGCAGTGGCCCAATTCGCGCCGGCCATGCTCGGCGGCATGTACTGGCGGGATGCGACCAGGGGCGGGGCGCTGGCGGGCTTGTCCTGTGGTTTTGCGGTGTGGCTGTACACGCTGTTGCTGCCTTCGTTTGCCAAGTCGGGTTGGTTACCGGCTGATTTTCCGCACTCCGGGCTGTGGGGCGTGGAAATTCTGCGTCCGCAGGAACTGTTTGGGCTACAAGGGATCGATCCGATCGCCCACAGCCTGTTCTGGAGTCTCTTCGCCAATATCGGCGCCTATGTCTGGATTTCTCTGCAGCGGCGCCCGAATGCGGTGGAGGCGGGGCAGGCCACACTGTTCGTGGACGTCTTCAAGCAGTCCAGGCCCGATGGGGAGGCGTTCTGGCGAGGTCGTGCGCAAGTTGATGACCTGCTGCCGCTGATCGGGCGTTTCATCGGACGGGAGCGGGCCTACAAGGTTTTTGCGGACTACGCGGAGAGCCGCGGAGTTGCCGGAGTGGAGGCCCTGCAGGCGGACGCGGGATTGGTGCACTTTGCCGAAACCACGCTGGCAGGGGCCATTGGCAGCGCATCGGCACGGGTCATGGTGGCTTCGGTCGTTCAGGAAGAACCGCTGGGGCTCGACGAGGTGATGGATATTCTCGACGAAGCATCCCAGATCCTGGCTTATTCCCGTCGGCTGGAGCAGAAGTCGCAGGAGCTCGAGGCCGCCACGCGTGAGCTGCGCGCGGCCAACGAACGTCTCAAGGAAGTGGACCGCCTGAAGGACGATTTCATGTCGTCGGTAACCCATGAGCTGCGTACGCCGCTGACCTCGATCCGGGCCTTTTCAGAGATGCTGCTGGAAGATCCCGACATCGACGTGGCCGACCGGACCCGTTTCCTGGGCATCATCGTCAGCGAGACCGAACGCCTGACGCGTCTGGTGAACCAGGTTCTCGACATGGCAAAGCTGGAGTCCGGTCACGCAGAATGGCACAACGGAGAGGTCAATCTGGTCGACGTGGTTGAGCAGGCTGTCGCTGCCACCAGTCAGCTGTTCAAGGACAAGAAGGTCGAACTCGACGTGCAACTGCCCGTCCAGGTGCCGCTCCTGCTGGCGGATAGGGATCGTCTCGTGCAGGTCGTGCTCAACTTGCTCTCCAATGCGGTGAAGTTCGTATTACAGGGGAAGGGACGGGTAACCGTCGTGTTGTGCGAGACGGAAGAAGGCCTGCGTGTCGATGTGCGCGACAATGGACCGGGGCTGAGTCTCGAAGAGCAGGCCATCGTTTTCGAGAAATTCCGTCAGGGAGGAGACGCGATGACGGACAAGCCCCAAGGAACCGGCCTTGGGCTGCCGATCAGCCGACAGATCGTCGAGCACTACGGCGGCCGGTTATGGGTTGAGAGTTCGCTGGGGGCGGGCGCATGTTTCTCGTTTCTGTTGCCTTGCGGCAAATCAACAGAAACGAAAGATGAGGCACGATAAACTACAAAGTCTCGCATCCGGCCGGAGCCGCGCGTCTGCGCTTCCAGCCTGGATGACGAAGAGGGAGGGGATAGATGACTAAAAAAATACTGATTGCCGATGACGAGCAGAACATCGTCATTTCCTTGGAGTTCCTGATGAAGCGCGAGGGCTTCACCGTGTGCATCGCCAGCGATGGGCAGGAAGCACTCGATCTGGTGCGCAGAGAAGTGCCTGATCTGGTGCTGCTCGACGTGATGATGCCGCGCAAGAACGGCTACGAGGTGTGCCAGGAAATCCGCGCCGAGCCTGCGCTGCAGGGGACACGTATCCTGATGCTGACCGCAAAGGGGCGCGAGACCGAGGTGGCCAAGGGGCTGGCGATGGGCGCCGATGCCTATATGACCAAGCCGTTCTCCACGCGGGAACTGGTGGCCAAGGTCAAGGCCTTGCTGGAGCTCCCGGCTTGAGCCCCGTCGAAGGGGACAAGGCGCGTCGTTCGGGAGGTTTCATCGTGAGTGTCAAATCCAGGCAGGGGCTGGCGATCCTGGCCGCCTGCGCATTGGTCGTGGGCGTTCTTGCGGTGACCGGCGTTGCCCTGTGGCGCGATCTCGCACCCGCCGAGCGTGAAGTGCTGGAGCCTATCCTCAACCCCCGCATCGGCCTGCTGATCATGATCGGACTGGTGGGGGCCGGGGCCGCCGCTGCGCTGATGAGGTCCTTCGCAGAGGAGGCCTTCATGGCGCCGGCCAAGCTGGCCGACGAAGTCGGGTTGATCGTCGGCACCGATCCAGCCCGCCGGGTCAAGCCGATGGGGTCGCCGGAGCTGCAGCGCATCGCTGAGTCGGTCAATCAACTGGCGGACCAGCGGCGTAGCCTGCAGGAGGACGTGGAGGTGCGCATCGTCGAGGCCCGTCGCTCTGTGGAGGAGGAGCGCAACCGGCTGGCGGCGTTGATGTCCGAGCTCAACCAGAGCGTCGTCGTCTGCAATCTCGACGGCCGCATCCTGCTCTACAACAACCGTGCCCGCCTGCAGTTCAAGGCCATGTCGGACACCCCGACGGCGGCGGGGGGCGGGGAGATCATCGGGCTCGGTCGCTCGATCTACATGGTTTTCGAGCGCAGCCTGATCGCCCATGCCCTTGAAAGCGTGCAGGAGCGCATCCGCCAGCGCAGCGCCCAGCCGGTGGCGAATTTCGTGACCACCACCCGTGCCGGCCAGCTGCTGCGCGTGCAGATGGCGCCGGTGCTGGGCAGCGGGGAGGCGGAGGGCGAGCCGACCGTTTCAGGCTTCGTGTTGATGCTCGACAACATCACGCGCAACTTCGAGGTGGAAACCCGCCGCGACCAGATGCTGCATACCCTCACCGAGGGCAGCCGTTCGGCGCTGGCCAACCTGCGGGCGGCGGCGGAGATGCTGGAATACCCGGACCTCGACGCCGAACTGAAGGACCGCTTCCTGAAAGTGATCCGTGACGAGGTGCAGGGCATGAGCACGCGCCTTGACGAGACGGCCAATGCCTTTGCCGACTCCCTCAAGACCCGCTGGCCCCTCGACGAGATGCTGGGCGCCGACCTGATCGCTGCGGCTCAGCGGCGTATCGAGAAGAAGCTGGGGCTGCCTACCAAGCTGGAGGATGTGGACGCGCAGGTGTGGGTAAAGGTGGACAGCTTCTCGCTGCTTCAGGCCATCGGCTACCTGGCCAGCCGCCTGTCCGACGAGTTCGAGGTGCGCGAGGTGCGGTTCCGCCTCAGTGCCGCCGGGCGCCTGGCTCACCTGGACCTGATCTGGTCTGGCCAGGCGATGAGCACCGAGACGGTGATGGCCTGGGAACTGGAGCCCATGACCTTTGCCGGCGAGAACTCGCCGTTGACGGTACGCGACGTGATTGAGCGCCACGACGGCGAGATCTGGCTGCAGCGGGAGAAGACCCAGCACCGCGCCTTCTTCCGCCTGCTGCTGCCATCGGCGATCCCCCAGGAACAACTCGAGGCTGCGGCCTACCTGAAGGGCGACAGCCGGCCCGAATACTACGATTTCGACCTCTTCAAGCAGACGCCGGCGAGCCACGAGCTGGACGACTGCCCGTTGTCGGAACTGACCTTCACGGTCTTCGACACGGAAACCACCGGGCTCAATCCCTCGGAAGGCGATGAGATCATCCAGATCGGCGCGACCCGCATCGTCAATGGCAAGCTGCGCAAGTCGGAATCCTTCGACCAGTTGGTGGACCCGCAGCGTGAATTGCCGGAGGCGTCGACCAGGATTCACGGCATCACGCCGGACATGCTTGCTGGCCAGCCAACGATGGGCAAGGTGCTGCCGGCTTTTCACGCTTTTGCGGAAGACACCGTGTTGGTGGCCCACAACGCGGCCTTCGACATGCGCTTCCTGCAACTGAAGGAGGCGAGCACTGGCATCCGCTTTGCGCAGCCGGTGCTCGATACGCTGCTGCTGTCGGCTGTGCTGCATCCATCCCAGGAGTCCCACCGCCTCGAAGCGATCAGCGAGCGAATGGGGGTCAGCGTGATGGGGCGGCATACCGCGCTGGGGGACGCGATCGTCACCGGCGAGGTGTTTCTGCGCATGATCCCGCTGCTGGCAGAAATGGGCATCAGGACGCTCGGCGAGGCTCGCCGTGCGTCCGAGAAAACCTATTACGCGCGGGTCAGGTACTGAGGCCATGGAAATGTCCGGGGCTGTAACGGGCGTGCGTACCGGCAGCCTGGGGGCTCTCTTGCGCCGTGTGCCGGTGGCCGTCTCGCCTGAAACCAGTGTCCGGGATGCTCTCGGCCGCATGTGCGTGGCGCGCGTCGGCACGGTGGTGGTGACCGATCCGCTGCGCAGCCTGCCGCTGGGCATCCTGACCCAGCGCGATGCGCTGCAGCGGGTGGCGCTGCCGGCTGGTAACCTCGACGAAGCGGTGGCTGGCGTCATGACTGGTGGCGTGGTTGCGCTGCCGCTCGACGCCAGCGTGCATCAGGCCCGGCTGACCCTCGCGCGCCATGGCCTGCGGCACCTGGTGGTGGTGGATGACGAGGGGCGTTTTGCAGGTGTGCTGTGCAGCGGCGACCTCTATGCGCGCGGGCGGCGGGTAACCGATGACCTGATCGAGACGATCCACGCTGTCGATGGCCCCGAGGCCCTCGCGGCGGCGGCGCAGCGCTTGCGCGCGGAGGCCGCAGGGCGCGTGGACACGGGTGAGGGAGCACAGCAGTTGGGGGAGTGGGTCTCCATCCTCAACGATCTGATCGTGCAGAAGGCCATCGAGCTGACCGAAGGCGAGTTCGAACTGCCGCTTGTGCGCTGGTGCTGGCTGGGTTTCGGTTCGGAAGGGCGGCTCGAGCAGACCCTGGCCACGGATCAGGACAATGGCCTGGTCTTCCTGCCGGGAGGGCGGGACGACACCGATGCGCTACGTGCCCGTTTCCTGCCGTTTGCGCAGCGCATCAATGGGCTGCTCGATGCCTGCGGCTATCCTCTGTGCCGTGGCGGGATCATGGCCGGTAACCCGCGCTGGTGCCTGTCCGTGGATGAATGGCGGGGACAGTTCGCCGAATGGATGTGCGCGGCCAGCCCGGAGAGCCTGCTCAACGGCACGATCTTCTTCGATCTGCGCGCGCTGGCCGGCGACGCCGCGCTGGCGTCCGGCCTGATGCGCTGGCTGCTGGACAGTGCATCAGACAACGGGCTGTTCCTGCGCCATATGGCCGCCGATGCGCTGCGCAGCGGGCTTCCCCTGGGGCGGGTGCGTGATTTCGTCGTCGATCGCCGTAGCGGCCTGCTCGACCTGAAGCGCGACGGCAGCCGGCCCTTCGTCGATGCGGCGCGCATCCTTGCCTTGTCGCTGGGGATTGGCGATACCTCGACGGTCGGGCGCCTGCGCGCAACGGGGGCCGCGCTGGGCTGGGCTCCGCGCGACGTGGAAGCCTTCGTGGAGGCCTTCGATTTCATCCAGCTGTTGCGTCTGCGCCGCCAGCGGGCGGCAACCCACCCGCCGAACCAGGTGGCGCCGGCCGAGCTCAACGAGATGGAGCGGGCCCGCCTGAAAGAATCCTTCCGCCAGGGGCGCCGCCTGCAGCAGTTGCTTGCGCTGCGCTACCAACTATGAGTCATATGGCCGGACGCTATACTCGGGCCTTGTCCGGGTCCGCCAGTCAGACGCCGTCGCCGCACAGGGGAGTGATGCATGAGTGATATCGACGCGAGAAGGCAGGCCTACTGGAGGGCCACGCTGCGCCTCACCGGCGCCTTGCTGCTGCTGTGGGCCGCAGTCAGTTTCCTGCCAGCCTGGTTTGCTGGAGAGCTGAATACCGTCGACTTCATGGGCTGGCCACTCGGTTTCTACATGGCCGCCCAGGGAGCGTTGCTCATATTCCTGGCGATCGTCTGGGTCTATGCGAACTGGATGGATCGGCTCGATCGCCGGTTCGGTGTGCGCGACGATCGCTGAGGCCCCTGCCGGATGACTTCCCTTGCCGCGTTCTCCCGCCGTCTGCGTCGTTATTACCTGCTCTATTCCCTCGGTTTCGTGGCCTTCGTCGGCTTGCTGGCGGTGGGGGAGCGTTTCGGGCTGACGCCCCACTGGATCGGACAGATCTTCCTGTTCGCGACGATTGCCATCTACGCGTCGATCGGCGTGATGAGCCGCACCTCAGACGTGTCTGAATACTATGTTGCCGGCCGGCGCGTTCCGGCAGTGTTCAACGGCATGGCTACCGCGGCGGACTGGATGAGCGCCGCGTCCTTCATCGGCCTGGCCGGCACCCTGTATTACGCCGGTTTCGAGGGCCTGGCCTTCGTGATCGGATGGACTGGCGGCTATGTGCTGGTGGCGATCCTGCTGGCGCCATACCTGCGCAAGTTCGGCCAGTTCACCATCCCGGACTTCCTCGGCGCACGCTATGAAGGGCATTTCGCGCGGGTTGTCGGTGTGTTCGCCGGCGTGCTGGCCAGTTTCGTGTATGTCGTCGCGCAGATCTACGGCGTCGGCCTGATCACCAGCCGCTTCATCGGCATCGAGTTCGAGATCGGCGTGTTCGTCGGCCTGGCCGGCGTGCTGGTGTGCTCCTTCCTCGGGGGCATGAAGGCGGTGACCTGGACCCAGGTCGCCCAGTACGTGATCCTGATCGTCGCCTATCTGGTGCCGGTGACCATCTTGTCCTACAAGATCACCGGCGTGCCGGTGCCCCAGGCGGTGTATGGCCGGGTGCTGCAGGAGCTGGGCGTGAAGGAGCTCGAACTGTTTTCCGAGCCGCGGGAGAACGCCGTACATGCCCAGTACCGGGCGCGGGCCGACGAGTACGCGCGGAAGATCGCCGATCTGCCCGAGTCGCTGGCAGCCGAGCGCATCACGCAAGTCCAGCGCGTGAATGAGCTGCGCATCACCGGTGCATCGGCGCGGGAGATCGCCGCCGCCGAGCGCGCTTTGCGGGATCTGCCGCACTCGCCCGACGAGGCGCGTCTGAAGTGGGAGAAAGTCCGCCAGGACAGCCTTGCGAGATCCGTCAATCCGGTGGCCCATGCGGAGGCCTTTCCCGGCAACGATGCACAAAGCAAGGCAAGTGCGCGCAATAATTTTCTTGCGCTGGCTTTTGTGCTGATGGTGGGTACGGCGGCGCTGCCCCACATCCTGACCCGCTACTACACCACGCCGACAGTTCGCGAGGCGCGCCACTCAGTGTTCTGGTCGCTGTTCTTCATCTCCCTGCTGTACCTGACTGCACCGGCCTACGCGGTCCTGGCGAAGTGGGAGGTGTACAGCAACCTGGTCGGCTCCAGCATCGCGACACTGCCCCATTGGGTGGCATCGTGGGCGCGCACGGGTCTGGTGCGGGTGGAGGACATCAATGGCGACGGCATCCTGCAACTGGCAGAGTTGTCCATCAACAGCGATGCGATCCTGCTGCTGGTGCCCGAGATCGCCGGCCTGCCTTACGTGGTGTCGGGCCTGGTGGCGGCGGGCGGACTCGCTGCGGCGCTGTCCACCGCGGACGGGCTGCTGCTGACCATCTCCCACGCCCTGTCCCACGATCTGTACTATCAGATGATCAATCCCCACGCGTCCACCCAGCGCCGCCTGGTGATTACTAAGTCGCAGCTGCTGGTGGTGGCGGTGGTTGCTGCATGGGTGGCGTCGATGCGGCCGGACAGCATCCTGTTCATGGTCGGCCTGGCCTTCTCGATTGCCGCGTCGGCCTTTTTCCCGGCGCTGGTGCTCGGCATCTTCTGGAAACGGGCCAACAAGTGGGGAGCGGTGGCCGGTATGGTGGCCGGTCTGGGCGTCACGTTGTTCTACATCGCGCGGACCCATACCTTTTTCGGCGGCAGCATGGAGGCGGCCTGGTTCGACATCAATCCGATTTCCTGCGGCGTCTTCGGCGTGCCGGTGGGCTTCATTGTCACCGCCGTCGTCAGCCTGCTGACCCCGCCTCCATCGGCCGAGGTGCAGGCTCTGGTGGACTTCGTGCGGCAGCCGGACGGGGAGGGCCAATCGAGATGATTTCAAAAAAAGCTTTGACTTTTTTTAAATCTAATATATATTGCCGCCTCCACTTAGGAGAGGTGGATGAGCGGTTTAAGTCGCACGCCTGGAAAGCGTGTTCAGGGTAATACCCTGACGCGGGTTCGAATCCCGCCCTCTCCGCCAAATTCAGAAAACGCCCCGGAAGGGGCGTTTTTGCTATGTACCGACCGAAGAGGCTTCCGTCCATGCTGAGCGTCCGTGCGATCCTTCGAGCTTTACTGCTGTGTGTGTTCATATCGGGAATGGCGGTGCCGGCGTTCGCCAATGAACACGGTGGAGGAGAAGGGGGGGGCGGTGAGTTCGTGCCGCTGGAGGTGATCACCACCAATCTGGCGCCGGATCCGGGCGGGGAAAGCCATTTCATCCAGATCGCGATCACCCTCCGCCTCAGCGACCCGGCGATGGGGTCGATCATCACCGCCTACATGCCGATCATCCGCCACAAGATCCTGCTGCTGCTCGGTTCCCATTCGGGGGCGGAGTTGAAGACGACCGAGGCTCGCGAAGACCTCGTCGAAGAGGTCAAGGATGCCGTCAACTCCACCATCGGCACTCCGGGCAGGATCGACAAGCAGGGGCGCCGCAAGCCGGCCGAGGGGCCAGTCAAGCACGCGCTGTTCACATCCTTCATCGTCCAGTAATACGGCTCAGGCCGTCTCTTCCCGGTAGCGCTCCGCGGTATCGAGGAAGGCCGCCAGGATCGGCGACTGGTCGTCCTTGCGGTAAATGCAGCTGAGGTCCACATAGAAGTTCGGCGGTGTGTCGGCCAACTGCCGGTAGATCACGCCCGGAAACTGCAGCGTGGTGGCCGAGTCCGGCACCAGGCACACGCCGAAGCCGCCGGCCACCAGCGCCACGCCGGTAACCGCATCGCCCACCTCCTGGGAGATCAGCGGCTGGAAGCCGCTGTCGGTGCACAGGCCGATCACCTTGTCGATGAAGCTCGGCCGCGCGCCGGTAGGGAACAGCACCATCGGGTGATCCTGCAGTTCGGCGAAGTGGATCACCGGTTGGGCGGCCAGTGGATGTTCGGCCGGAACGGCCAGCAGCAGGGTTTCGGTGGTGACTTGCTTGATCTCCAGGTCGGCCAGCGGGGCCAGCATGCGGTTGAAGCCTACCGAGATGCGGCGCTGGCGCAGGGCCTCGATCTGCTCGGCCTTGGTCATCGTGTGCAGCACTACCTTCACGTCCGGATAGCGGTTGCGGAAAGCTAGCAGCAGCTTCGGAATCGCGTCCAGGATCGCCGATCCGAAAATTCCCACGTCCAGCCGCCCGAGCTTACCCTGGCCGGCGCGCTGGGTGCGCTCGGTGGCTTGTTCCACCAGCGCACGGATGTTGCGCGCCTCCTCCAGAAACAGCTCTCCCGCCTGGGTCAGCTCCATGCCCCGCGGCGTGCGGGTGAACAGCGTGACGCCCAGTTCTTCCTCCAGCTGCTGGATCTGGCGCGTCAGCGGTGGTTGCGAGATGTGCAGCCGCGCCGCCGCCCGCCCGATGTTCTCCTCCTCGGCAACGGCGACGAAGTAGCGCAGGTGACGTAGATCCACGTTTCGATTCCCCCTTGTCATGTAGCGGCCAGCCTGTCCTTTTGATGATACCTGTAGGGTATTGAGAAGGGGAAATAATGGTATTGGACGGTAATCCTCCCGCTCGATAACTTGCGCACCAACCCGCTGCGATTCAGGCCCGCGCCCTTCGCCACCAGACGGGCAAGCAGACGCAAGACACATCACGCATGAGGAGGAAGACATGAACAAGCGTCCTTTCCGGACCGCCTACGCGGCCCCGTTTCGCCTGCGCCAAGCCAGGCTGCACCTCGCCACGGCGCTGGCGCTCACCTTGCTGGGCAGCGGTGGGGCGGAAGCGGTCACCTTCGACACGGGCAACCCCGATGTGGCCCTGACCTGGGACAACACCGTCAAGTACAGCGCCGCCTTCCGCGTGCGCAATGCCAACTCCTCGGTGGCCGACAATTCCATCGGCCCCCAGGCCAACACCAACGACGGTGACCTCAATTTCGGCAAAGGGCCGATCTCCAACCGCCTCGACCTGCTGTCCGAACTGGAGATGCGTTACAAGAAGGACTTCGGCTTCCGTCTCAGCGGCGCGGCCTGGTATGACGACGTCTACAACCGCGGCAACGACAATCCTGGCGCGCTCGGCGGGGCACTGGTCAATTCCCGCTCCGTCCGCTACGACGAGTTCACCCGTGGCACTGAGCAGCTGCACGGCCGCAAGGCCGAGCTGATGGACGCCTTCGGCTACATCAACTTCGCGCCCGGCGACATGAGCGTCAATGTGAAGGGCGGCCGCTTCACGCAGCTCTACGGCGAGAGCCTGTTCTTCGGCAACAACGGCATCGCCGGCGCGCAGACGCCCCTCGACCTGATCAAGGCCCTGTCGGTCCCCAACTCCCAGTTCAAGGAGATCGCCCGTCCGGTCGGCCAACTGTCCACTCAGGTTCAGCTCAGTCCGACCGTGTCGATCGGCGCCTACTACCAGCTCGAATGGCGCAAGACGCGCCTGCCGGCGGCGGGCAGCTACTTCAGCTTCGCCGACTTCGTGGACGTCGGTGGCGAATCCCTGATCCTCGGCCCCGGCGCGGTGCTCTACCGCAGCCAGGACATCGAGCCGCGCAACTCCGGCCAGGGCGGCTTCCAGATCAAGTTCAAATCGGGCGACGCGGAGTACGGCTTTTACGCCGCCCAGTTCCACGACAAGATGCCCCAGTTCTACGCACGCCCCGGCGTCAATGTGCGCGCTGGCAGCGTCGGTGATTACGTGATGGTCTTCGGTGAGAACATCCGCACTGTCGGCGCCAGCGTCAGCACTCTGGTCGGCGAGACCAACGTGGCGGCCGAGCTGTCCTTCCGCGACAACATGCCGCTGGTGGCCTCCGGCAACGCCGTCATCACCGGCGCCGACTCCAACGGCAAGAGCCGTGCGGCTTATCCGGTCGGCAAGACGATGCACCTCAACATGTCGGCGATCAGCGTGTTCGGCGCCAGCGCCCTGTGGGAAGGCGCGTCCTTCCTTGGCGAGCTGGCCTACAACCGGCGCCTGTCGATCAGCGACAACGCCGACCAGCTCGACCCGCTCGCTACCAAGGACGCCAGCGCGTTGCAGTTCATCTTCCAGCCCGAGTACTTCCAGGTGGTGCCCGGCGTCGACCTGCAGGTACCGATCGGCATGAGCTATGGCATCAGCGGCCGCTCGTCGGTGAATGGCGCGCTGTTCCCGTCCGAGCACGGCGGCAACGTCAGCATCGGCGTCAAGGCCGACTACCAGAAGACCTGGCAGGGCAGCCTCAACTACACCCACTACATCGGATCCGCCGGCTCGGTGGTGCGCTATGGCACCGCGGTGCCCGAGCTGTCCTACCAGAACTTCCATGGAGACCGCGACTTCGTGTCTCTGTCGATCCAGCGCAGCTTCTGATTCGCTTCAAGCAACGAGGAGACAAACATGAACCAGACCAAGATTCTTGCCACCGCGCTGGTGGCCCTGCTGGCTGGCGGCCAGGCTGCCCACGCCGCGGTGAGCGCCGACGAAGCTGCCAAGCTGAAGAGCACGCTGACCCCGCTGGGCGGCGAGAAGGCCGCCAACAAGGACGGCAGCATCCCTGCGTGGAATGGCGGCATCACCAAGCCGTTGCCGGGCAAGAAGCTGGGCGTGATCCCGACCCAGATCTTCGCTGACGAAAAGCCGCTCTTCCAGGTCACCGCCAAAAACGCCGGCCAGTACGCCGACCTGCTTTCCGATGGCACCAAGGCGCTGCTCGCCAAGTACCCCGAAAGCTTCCGCGTCGACGTCTATCCGTCCCACCGTACCGCCGCTGCACCGCAGGAGGTGTACGACAACGTCTTCAAGAATGCCACCCGCTGCAAGACCAAGGACGGCGGCTATTCCCTCGAAGGCTGCATCGGCGGCACGCCCTTCCCGATTCCGAAGGAGGGCGTGGAGGTGATGTGGAATTACCTGATGCGTCTCGAAGCAGAGTCCATCGAGTACCGTTTCAAGAACATCGTCGGCAACGCCGACGGCAGCAAGACCCTGGCGACCCGCAACGAGATCGCCTTCCAGTACCCGCAGTACTACAAGGACGCCACGCCGGAGAGCTGGTCCGGCGAGTACGCGATGTTCCGCTTCAACACCCTGGAGCCGCCGTTCAAGGCCGGTGAATCGCTGGTCATCCGCGACAGCATCGACATGAAGCAGTCCCGCCAGGCCTGGCAGTACCTGGTCGGCCAGCGCCGCGTGCGCCGCGCGCCGACGGTCTCCTACGACACGCCCGACTTCGTGGCCTCCGGCGCCAATTACTTCGACGAGGTACAGGGCTTCTTCGGCGCCCTCGACCGCTTCCAGTGGAAGCTGATTGGCAAGAAGGAGCTGTTGATTCCGTACAACGACAACGGTTTCATCGGCACCAAGCTGGACGACGCGATCGGCAAGCACCATCTCAACCCGGACCATGTGCGCTGGGAAAAGCACCGCGTGTGGGTGGTCGAGGCCACCGTCGCACCGGGCAAGCGCCATGCGGTGCCCAAGCGTCGCTATTACCTGGACGAGGACACCTGGCTGATCGCGCTGGCTGACGGCTTCGACGCCGAGGGCAAGCTGTGGCGCACCACCCAGGTCACCCCCTTCGTGGTGCCGGCGCTGCCGGGCACGATGATGAAGACTGCCACCGTCTTCAACCTGCAGGCGGGCACGATGAGCGTGATCCAGGCGCTCAACGACGAAGACTTCAAGATCGTGCCGCGCAAGAAGGAAACCTACTTCACCGGCGACGCGGTGGCGGCCGAAGCGGCCCGCTGAGTTCTCCCTCCCCAGGAAGGCCGGCCCGGTGCGCAATCCGTGCCGGGTACGGCCGACCCCGGTTCTTCCCTTGGTTTCCCGGCGGCCTGCCGTGGCCGGTGTCGCGAACACCGGTACCGCGCGGCGGTGCCGCGGAACAGGTGTTCAAGATGCGATCCTCTTTCTCCGGTCGTCGGTCGTTGCGCCTCGCCGCGACCATCTCCTTGCTCGCGTTGCTGACGCCGGCCGCTGATGCGGCTGACAGCCGTGCGGTGCCGGACCTGCTGGTGCAACCGGCCCAGCTCAATGCGCGCGCCGCCCATTCGTTGCAGCTCTCCGTCGGCCGGGCCGGCAAGCGCCTGGTGTCGGTTGGCGAACGCGGTCTGGTGCTGCTGTCCGACGACGACGGGCGCAGCTGGCGGCAGGCCAAGGGCGTGCCAGTCAGCGTGGCGCTGACGGCGGTGTATTTCGTCTCCGACAAGCTCGGCTGGGCGGTCGGCCACAGCGGTGTGGTGCTCAATAGCGCGGACGGCGGCGAGACATGGCAGCGCCAGCTCGACGGCCGCCAGGCGGCGCAGATCGTCGCCGAGAATGCCCGTGCGCAGCTCGCCACTGGCGGCGACGCGGCGGCCCGCCATCTGCGCGAAGCCGAAGGCCTGCTGCAGGACGGACCGGACAAGCCCTTCCTCGGCGTGTTCTTCGCCGATGCCCAGCACGGCTGGATCGTCGGTGCCTATGGCCTGGCGCTGGCCACCGCCGACGGCGGCAAGAGCTGGCAGTCCTTGATGACGCGCATTCCCAACCCGGGCGGCAAGCACCTCTACGCGGTCGGCCAGGACGCCGGCGGCGTGCTGATCGCCGGCGAGCAGGGCGTGCTGTTCCGCTCCACCGACGGTGGCACCAGCTTCCAGCGCCTGCAGACGCCGTACGCCGGCACCTTCTTCGGCGCGCTGGGCCTCGGCGGGCAGAGCCTGCTGGCCTACGGCCTGCGCGGCAACGTGTGGCGCGGCGACGGGGCCAGCTGGGCGCAGGTCGAGCTGGCCCAGCCCGTCACGCTGACCGCCGGCCTGAAACTGGCCGATGGTTCCGTGTTGCTGGCCGACGAAAGCGGCCGCCTGCTGCGCGGCGACGCGGCGGCAAGTCGCTTCACGCCGCTGGCCACCTCCCTGCCCACCGGCCTCACCGGCATGGTCCAGGCTGCCGACGGCGCCCTCGTCGTTTCCGGCACCCGTGGCCTGAGCCGCGTGGAGCCCGCCACCCTTACTGCGGAAGCAAAGAAATGAGTCACGCCCACGATATTCCGGACGGCGTGGTGATCCGCGACCTCACGGCCTTCGATCCCCGCTCCGGCTCCCTGCCCGAACGCCTGCTGTTCAACAACAGGCTCGTCATCGTCGTCCTCTGCGCGCTGGTCAGCGTCTTCCTCGGCTACAAGGCCTTCGGCCTGTCGCTGAACGCGGCCTTCGAGAAGATGATCCCGACGAAGCACCCCTACATCGTCAACTTCCTCGAGAACCGCAGCCAGCTGGCCGGCATGGGCAACAGCCTGCGCATCGCGGTGGAGGCCAAGGAGGGCACGATCTTCGATGCCGAGTACCTGGACACGGTGAAGAAGATCTCCGACGAGCTGTTCCTGCTGCCCGGCGTCGACCGCCCCTACATGAAGTCCCTGTGGGCGCCGTCGGTGCGATGGACCGGCGTCACCGAAGATGGTCTCGACGGCGGCCCGGTGGTGCCCGACGACTACGACGGCTCCGCCGAAAGCCTGGCCCAAGTGCGCCTCAACGTGGAGCGCTCCGGCGAGGTCGGCCAGCTGGTGGCGGCCAACTACAAGTCGAGCATCGTGCTGGTGCCGCTGCAGGACAAGGTTGCCGAAACCGGCGCGCGCATCGACTACCACGAGCTGTCCCAGCGCATCGAGGCGCTGCGCGCCAAGTACGAGTCGGACAAGATCGCCATCCACGTGACCGGCTTCGCCAAGGTCGTCGGCGACCTCATCGAAGGCCTGCAGCAGGTGCTGCTGTTCTTCGCCGCCGCCATCGCCATCTGTACCGCCGTGCTTTACTGGTACACCCGCTGCCTGCGCAGCACGCTGCTGGTGGTGCTGTGCTCGATGATCGCGGTGGTGTGGCTGCTCGGCCTGCTGCCGACCCTCGGCTACGAGCTGGACCCGTACTCGGTGCTGGTGCCCTTCCTGGTCTTTGCCATCGGCATGAGCCACGGCGCCCAGAAGATGAACGGCATCATGCAGGACGTGGGTCGCGGCACCCACAAGCTGGTGGCCGCCCGCTACACCTTCCGCCGCCTGTTCCTGGCCGGCATGACGGCGCTGCTGGCCGACGCGGTGGGCTTCGCGGTGCTGATGGTGATCGACATCCAGGTCATCCAGGATCTGGCCATCACCGCCAGCATCGGCGTGGCGGTGCTGATCTTCACCAACCTGGTGCTGCTGCCGATCCTGCTGTCCTACACCGGGGTCAGCCCGGAGGCCGCCCGTCGCAGCCTGCAGGCGGAGATCGCCGAGGCCGGCGACACCGCGCACCGCAAGCACCCGTTCTGGGCCTTCCTCGACCTCTTTACCCGGCGCAAGTGGGCGACCATCGCCGTGCTGGTCGGCACCGCGATGGGCCTCGCCGGTCTGGCTGTGAGCTCCCAGCTCAAGATCGGTGACACCGACCCTGGTGCGCCGGAGCTGCGTGCGGACTCCCGCTACAACCGGGACAACGCCTACATGGTGGCCAACTACGCGGCCAGCAGCGATGTGTACATCGTGATGGTGAAGACGCCGCAATATGCCTGCGCCCACTACGACACGCTGACCGCCGTCGATGCGCTGGAGCGCGAGCTGCAGCAGCTGCCCGGTGTCGAGGCCACCAGCTCGCTGGCCGGTCTGGCCAAGGTCGCCAATGCCGGTATGAACGAGGGCAGCCTGAAGTGGTTCGAGATTCCCCGCTCCCAGGACAACCTCAACGCCATCATCACCCGCGCCCCGCGCGAGATGTTCAACCAGAACTGCGACCTGCTGACGGTGTACGCCTACCTCAAGGACCACAAGGCCGACACCCTCGCCAGCGTGGTGAAGGTGGTCGAGGACTTCGCCGGGCGGCATGCCACCGACGATCTGCGCATCCTCAACGCTGCAGGCAACGCCGGCATCGAGGCGGCCACCAACATCGTCGTCAAGAAGGCCAACGTGGAGATGCTCGGCCTGGTCTATCTGGCGGTGGTGGTGCTGGCCTTCATCACCTTCCGCTCCTGGCGGGCGGTGATCTGCGCGGTGCTGCCGTTGATGCTGACCTCGGTGCTGTGCGAGGCGCTGATGGTGGCGCTCAACATCGGCGTGAAGGTCGCGACATTGCCGGTGATCGCCCTCGGCGTCGGCATCGGCGTGGATTACGCGCTGTACATCATGACCGTCACGCTGGCGCGCCTGAAGGGTGGCATGAGCTTGTCGGAAGCCTATTACAAGGCCCTCACCTTCACCGGCAAGGTGGTGGTGCTGACCGGCATCACGCTGGGCATCGCCGTCGCCACCTGGGCCTGGTCGCCGATCAAGTTCCAGGCCGACATGGGCATCCTGCTGGCCTTCATGTTCATCTGGAACATGCTCGGAGCGCTGATCCTGCTGCCGGCGCTGGGGCACTTCCTGCTGCGCCAGAAAAAGGCCGTGGTCGTCTAGGAGAACTGTCATGTACACGCATCTACTCGTACCCCTGGACGGTTCGGCACTGTCCTCCAGCCTGGTGACTCAGGCCGTCGATTTCGCCCGTGCGCTGAAGGCGCGGATCACTTTCTTCACCGCCCGCGAGGACGTGGGCGGCAGCGGCGACGGGGCGCTGCTGCGCACCCTGGCGCCAGAGGACTTTGCCGCCACGGTGGCCGGCGAGGCCAACGCGATCCTGGCCAAGGCCCTGGTGGCCGCGCGGGCCGTCGGGCTGGACTGCGAGGCACTGGCCCGCACTGGCGCACGGCCCTACGAACTGATCCTGTCCGTTGCCGCGGAGCGCGGCTGCGACCTGATCTTCATGGCCTCCCATGGTCATCGCGGATTGCGCGGTCTGGTGCTCGGCTCACAGACCCAGAAGGTGCTGGCTCACAGCAGCCTGCCAGTGCTGGTGGCCAGCATCGAGAGCAATGTCGCTAGCGATGCGGCCCGCGCGGCCATCGACATCATCAAGGACGAGCACCGCGCCATCGCCGCCGTCGTCAATGGCCTGCGCCGCCAGGCCGCGCGCCTGAAGGCTGACACGGCCGACGCGCCGGATCTGGATTTCGTCGCGGCGTTGCTGCATTACATCCGCGCCTTTCCGGACGTGCTGCATCACCCCAAGGAAGAGCGTCATCTGTTCCGCCGGCTGGCCCAGCGTGACGGCGAGCTGGATGCGCTGATCGCCACGCTGGAGCACGAGCACAGGGACGGCGGCGCCCAGTTGGCGGCCATCGACACACTGCTCGCGGAGGTCCGCCAGGACGCCGCGCGACAGGGCGAGCTGGCCGCGGCGATCGAGCGCTTCGCCGACGCCCAGTGGCAGCACATCAGCACTGAAGAAAAGCTGATCCTGCCGGCGGCGCGCCGCCTCCTCGGCGAGGAGGACTGGCGCGTCATCGAGAGCGCCTTCCGCCAGAACGGCGACTGCCGCGTCGGTAGCGAACAGGATCTGGCCTTCCGGCAGCTGTTCGTGCGCCTGATGAACGACGAGGCGGGCGGCGCGACGACTTGAAGAGCCGCGAGGCGCATTCCTGCTGAGTGAGTGCCGGTGATCCTGCGGGGGCGTGCCTACACGTCGGCCCCCGCCTCTGTCATTCCCATCCGCCGTCCCAAGGAAGGTATTTCATGACCACAGAACTTCTCGCCTCCGGGATCGGCCTGATCCTGGTGCTGGCCACCTGCGGGTTGGTGTTTGTGCTGGCGCGCCGCCCGCTGCGCCAGGTGCAGCGGCAACTGGACGACATCCGTGGCCTGCTCGACGACCCGAGCGCATCGGCCAGCGCCGCCGACTCGGTGCGCCGCCTCGAAGGTCTGCTGCAGCAGAAGGTTGCCGCCGCCCGCCGCATGGGCGAGCTGGCCCGCAACCTGATGGTGTCCTCCGGCACGCTGGTGTCGTCCTTCACCGACGTGGTGCAGACCGCCGACCAGCAGTCGGAGCTGGCGATTGCTGCGTCGTCGGCGGTCGATGGCATGGCGGCTGGCATCGGCGCGGTGTCGACGGAGGCCGGGCAACTGCTCGGCATCGCCGCCGACGCCCACGCGCGGGCCTCGTCCGGCGGCGGCCGGGTGGCCGAGATGTCGGACAGCGTGCGCGAACTGGCCGGCGTGGTTGGGGCCGTGGGGCAGGAATTCGCCGGTGTGCACGCGCACATCGAGCAGATCGGCAAGATCGTGCAGATCATCCAGGGCATCGCCAGCCAGACCAACCTGCTGGCCCTCAACGCGGCCATCGAGGCGGCACGGGCCGGCGAGCAGGGCCGCGGCTTCGCGGTGGTGGCCGACGAGGTGCGCAAGCTCGCCGAGCGGACCAGCGAAGCGACGGTCAGCGTCGGCGAGATCATCGCCGCCATCGAGAGCGGCAGCGACGGGCTCAACGAGCCGCTCAGCCGTGTGAAGGCCCAGGCCGGCGCCAGCGCCGACAGTACCGGCGAGGCGGCCCAGACCCTGGCGGCGATCGCCGACGGGGCCAGCCAGACGATGGCGGCGGTGGAGAACATCGTCA
>JAFEDI010000054.1 GCA_018241725.1 Pseudomonadota bacterium
AGATGTCCGAACACGGCCGCTCGGCTGCGCTGACGCTGTCCCTGTCGGACTACGCGCAATCGATCGTCGCGCAGGCGCTGGCACCAACGCAGGCATGAGCACGCAGGAACAGCGGCTCGAAACCCTGCCGCTGCTGCTGCTCGATCTGCAGGCGACCGGTCCCCGCCCGGACGTCGATCATCCCTTCGATCTCGCCTGGTGGCTGCAGACTTCGGCCGGAGAGGCCATCGAGTCCTGCCCGATCGCGCTGCCGGCCCTGGCGCGCCTGCCCGCGATCCTGCGCCGGCGCGGCTGTGAACCCGGCACGGCGGGAGCTTTGTCAGCGCTCGCCGCCCGCGAACGGCTCGCGCCGGTGCTGGGAGCCTCGGCTGCGATCGTCGCGCATTACCTGCGCTTCGAAGCGGCCTGGCTGCGTGCCTGGTTCGGTGACGAGCTGCCGCCGCTGATCTGTCTGCACGCCCTGTCCAGACGCCTGCATCCGCGCCTGCCCAGCCATTCGCTCGCTGCCCTGGCTGGCCGCCTGGGCAGCGAACCGGCACAGCGCCATCGCTCCACCGATCACGTTGCCGCCACGCGGGCGATCTGGCGCGCCATGCTTGCCGAACTCGCAGACCACGGCATCCGGACCCTGCCAGCGCTGCTGGACTGGCTGAGCGGCCCGGTCGAACCAGCCGGCGCCGGAGCGCGCGAATACGGCCTCGATCGCCGGCTGCGACTAGCCCTGCCGGATACCCCGGGGGTCTATCGCTACCTCGATGCCCGCGGGCAGGTGCTGTACGTCGGCAAGGCCACATCCCTGCACAAGCGTGTGAACAGCTATTTCCGCAAGCGCCGGGGGGATAGCGCCGCGATCCGCGAACTGCTGACCCGTGCAGCCGGGATCGAAACCACGGTCTGTGCGAGCGCCGTGCATGCCGCAATCCTCGAATGCCGCGAAATCCAGCATCTCGACCCGCCGTTCAACACCGCGCTGAAGCAATCCCGGCGTCCGCTGTACTGGCTCGATCACGAGCTGGGTATGGTCGCGACCGGGCACGACCAGCGATACCGGATCGGTCCGTGGAGCGGGAGCTGGAATGTCGAACTCTGGCTCGGCGCCTGCGAGGCCGTGTTCGACGGTGACCTTCGCAGGCTGCGAGGGATCACCGCTGCGCGGAGCGATGAAACCCCGCAACCGGACGCCGTGCGAACCGTGCTGCTGGCGGCGTGGCAGCATCCGCCAGACCGGCGCAGCCTGCTCGCGCGCGCCATCCGACGCCATCGCCACGATCGATCCACCGCAACCGGTCCGGCTGCGGAAGAAGGCGAAGGGCATGCATCAACGCAAGGCCACGGACCAGACGCATCGGCCGGAGCGACCGAACACCGCGTGGAGACCTTCGATCCAGTCACCTGCTGTGCCCGGGCACTGGCCACGATCGCCAGCCTGCACATCCGGTCCCGACAGTTGCTGCGCCTGCGCAAACGCCACTGGCAATGGGAGGAGGGCGGGCAGTGCCTGTCGATTCACCTGACCGAGGGTGAGAGCGAGGGCGAAGCGGATGCGACCTCCCTCAGCCGGCCGATGACAGCCATCGACTGGGACCTGGCTTCCGTGCTCGCCGGCGAACTCACGCGACTGCGCCAGAACGGCTGCCGGGTATGGCGTCTGCCGCCCGGCGGGATTCGCAAGATGGCCAGCACTGCCACGTAACAAGGCCAGCAGGGCACGGAACATGACCAGCAGACACGTCAGATGGCCAGCAAATCCTCGTCAGATGACCAGCAGGCACGCGAAACTTGACCAGCGCTTTTTCGTAACAAGGCCAGCAGACACTAGTAAATATTCATCTGCAATCGACTGATTCAATTGGATTATTCAGGAATGACGCATCAATGCTAACCGTCTTTTAACCGATCTTTAACCAATCTTTAACCGCAGATTCGCGAACGACAACGAATCAGGCTTGTTTTATTCTTTAAAATCAAACGCTTACATTATTAACATCCATCTTCACAAGACTCACCGATATCTGGATCACGTAAGAAGGCCAGCGAACAAGTCATAACCTGCAAGCCGAAGAATCGTGGACCGGCTCCAAAGTTAACCACCACGACGCGAGCGCATGCCGCCTTCATAGCCAAGATCAGGGTCTGACAGTCGATCGATGGTCTTCAAACCAGCATGCTGGTCATATTTCGTGCCTTGCTGGCCATCTTTCGTCCCTGCTGGTCTTGTTACGTTACTGACCCCCGACACGCTATTGCCTATGCTGCAAGACATCGCGAGATGGAGTCACCGACGTGTCCGATCCTGTCCGTAAGCTCAATCAGTTGCAGCAACGTGCGACACAGATCGACAACCCGCTGCAACTGCCGCTCTGGCATGAGGAAAAGCGTGGCGTCCCGAACGAAGTCGTGCGCTCGGCACTGTTCAACGTCCGTAACCGCTGTGTGGCACGTCGCGAATTCAAGGATGAAGTCATCGCGGTGCTGAGTGGCGACATCTGCATCACCTACTCGGGTACCGAGCTGCGTCAGGACGACATGGACGTCTGGATGCAACTGCTGCACGAGGCCCGCCGCCAGCCTCTCGGTCAATGCGTCGAAATCAAGCCCTATGAATTCCTGAAGGATTTGCGCTGGTCACCAACCGGTTATTATTACAAGAAACTTCGGGAACACCTGAAACGCATGAAGTTCACGATGCTGGTAGTCAACTCTGCCAGACTGGGACGTGAAATCGGTGTTTCAATGATTCGCAAATACGAATGTGAAGGTCGGGACGGAGAAAAACTCGAACGCTGGCGCATCTGGATAGAACCGGAAGTCAAGGCATTGTTCGGCGATGTCTATTATACCCGCATCGACTGGCAGCAACGGGTCAAGATCAAGGGCAATCTTGCCAAACATCTGCACGGCGTATATTCCAGCCACGCTCAACCTTATCCATACAAGGTGGCTACGATTCTTGAAGGTTGTGGTTCGGACATGCGGGAGTTGCGAAACTTCCGCGTCAGTCTGCGTGAAGCGCTCGAAGAATTGCAGCGGGTAGGTTTCATCGAGCATTTCCAGATTGACGACAATGATCTCGTACACGTGCGCAGGACACAGTCCTCCACGGTCGCTACGGAGCTGCCAATGCTCGAATTGCAGGCACTCGCGACGGCAAAGCCTCGCAAGGGAAAACGCGTTCTACCGGATTCTGACCAATGATCCATTGCCTTGCTGATTCTCCTTGAAGATGCCGGGTTTATGGCGAATCTACCGGCAGATCCAGCAATCCAAGTCTTTTTCTGCCAGTGCAATATTCGTTCTGTTGTGTGCCCTGCTGGCAACGGCGCTGTATTTTCTGATCCGCTGGGCAATCATTGATGCCGTCTGGTCAGGCGAATCAAAATCCTGCCATTCACAAGCTGGGGCCTGCTGGATATTCATTGCCGAAAAATGGAGATTCATTCTATTCGGTCTTTATCCACCATCCGAACAATGGCGACCGACTGTCGCGCTGCTGATGTTGTCCGGCTTTTTCTGGCTGATACGTCAGTCAGGCCACATGAAATATCCGGCGGGACTGCTGATCCTGCTGCTGGATGTCTGGCTGATCGCCGGTGGTGGCCTTCTGCCATCCATTCCTGTGGCCCTGTGGGGTGGCTTGCCGCTGACCTTGCTGCTCACACTG
>JAFEDI010000055.1 GCA_018241725.1 Pseudomonadota bacterium
CTTCGAGGTGCATTCGGCGTTCGAGAACGCCGTGGTGCTGGCGACTTTTCAGCCTGGCCGCGATGAAAGCGAGACCGCTCAGTACTACCCGTCCAGCCGGTCCGTCGCCTTTTCGAAGGCCGCCTGGGAGCGTGCGGGGGGTTATCCGGAATGGCTCTACGCCGCCGAGGACACGCTCTTCAACATCCGCCTGCGACAGGTCGGCTGCCGCTTCATCTTCTGCAAGGAGGCGATCGTGCTGTGGCGCCCAAGGGAAACCTGGCGCGCCCTTGCAAAACAACGGATCAACTTCTCACGCGGCAATGCCCGCGTGGGAATCGGCACGTCCGGCTATCTGAAGAATCTCTACATCCACGCAGCGGTGCTGCTCTTGATGGCCGGCGTCGTCGCGCATTCCCTTCTTCCGCTGGCAGGTCTCGCCGTTTTTGCCTGGCATGTCCGCAACCACCTGTGGCCCCAGGCGTCGGCCGCTTCGCGCGACTGGAGTACGCGCCTGCGAGTCCTTGCCGTGATGGAGTTCGTACGCGTCGTCAATCTCTACGGATTCCTTCAAGGCCGCTGGGACCGGGTCCGCGACAGGGAGACGTACGTCGATTCGCAGATCAGGTACATGGGTTCCGCGAACGTGGACCAACTTGAATTCTGACCTGCACACCCGTTCCCGAACTGGGCGCCACCACACCAAAGGCAACTACCTGTCGCAGTCGTCTAGGGGTCAGCTTCCCTTGCACATCACCCGATAGACATAGCCGTCTTCAAGACGCGCAGCAAGGCGGATATCTGCAGCGCTTTCTCCACGGAAGAGACCGTCGACCAGGCTTCCATACCCCCATCGATCGATCAGGGGGTCACGAATGCCTCCCTTGCCACCATCCAGGATGACGACCCAGGGACGCGCACTCATGTGACACAGACGGGCAAAATCGCCCGCCCCCCAGCGCGCCACGCTCATGGAATAACTGTCGGCGGGGGGGATGAAGACGATGTAATAGTCGGCTGAATCAGCCACCAGCTCAAATCCGCACTGCGTTACTGCCACCAGCGAATCCTTCGGCAGATGCTCGCGCAGCCAGCTCACCGTCTGAGGCGCAGGGCATAGTGCCGACCTGGAAGCCGACAATTCAGGCATGCGATTGTATTGCGCACCGAGGAACAGCGCCGCGAGTGCAGCGCCACCGGCAATCCTTGCTCCTCCACTCATACCCGAGCGCACCATCGCTCGATGCACGAGAAATACAAGGAAAAGTAGAAGGAGGCCGTTGGAAACCACTCCGACGCGGGGTTCATAGACCCCCGTACCCCTTCCACCCAGGAAGCCAACGAGCATCCCCAGATAGACGACCAGGAAGACGGCCAGCGGGCGCCACCCGCGATTGACTCGCGCAACATATGCAGCAAGACCACATACGGCCAATGCAAAGAGCGCGAGGAGCAACAGATGGAGCCGGGATTCACCATAAAGCCAGACGAACTGTCGCCCCATGAAGTCGTTCTGGAATGCACTGGCGATACCCGCCAGAATTCTATGGTGAGTTGCTGACTCTGACCCAGTGAATGCGGGCCTGACACCATCGAGCATGAGCGCGATGAACCTCGCCAATGGCCATGCACCGACCAGGGCAACGCCACCGCAGTACGCCACAAATGCGCGCCAGCGCTTCAGCCTGGCGGCCAGCGACGCGACGCAGGCCGTCGCCACAATCAGCAGTGGCAGCCCCTGATAGCTTGTCGCCATCGCCAAGCCAGCAAGGACGCCGGTCAAGCCCATGGGTACGCTGCTGGAACAAGCAACGTAGGTCTCCAGGCGACTCAGGCGCCACAGGACAACGTAGCTGAGGCAAACGAGCAGCGACTGCTCATGGATCGAGATGCCCCAACGCAGGGCCGTCACCTGAAAACCAAAGAGGAGCGGGACGAGCAGCGCCACGCGAGAAGGCAGAACCTGTCGCCCGAGCAGGTAAAGCATCGTGACCGCCAGTGCCCACGCCACAACCACGATGCCCCAGGCAGCATATCGGGCGTCGAGACCGAGCTTTGCCAGTGCGGCGATGGAAAGGGCGTAGACGGGCGGCTTGGTGATCATCGGCGACGCCGCCGGCGCGGCATCCTCGAGCGGCACCACCCTCATGCTCAGCCCGTCCCCTGCCAGAACGTTCCGTGCCATATGGAGCGCATTGGCACCGTCGGGATTGATGTCCGGCATCCCGCCTGAGAACAGCAGCAGCCAACATGCGGCGAGCAGGAAGACAATTCCCGCAACGTATGCGTCCTCACGCGCCGTCGTTGCAGGCGCCGCCCCCCTGGCCGCGTCTTTCATTCAGCGCCTCTTGTCCCGGTCGAACCTGATCTCGGTTCCCATGTGCGGGAGCGGGATCACAATCGTGGCATCCAGGGACGGCTTGTAATTACGATAGCGATAGATTTCGATCCGATCAGGGGCTTCCGCACGCCCACCGGCCGTCACCGGCAGCACCGTCATGCGTTCGAATTCAGGCCGTTGCAGCAACTCATACAACATGCCGAATTCCTTCACGCGCACGATGTCCGGTTGCTCGACGACGATGAATTCCACCCCGTAGCGATCGATCAGCGACTGGATGTCGTCCAGGCTGGACACATGCGATTCCATGCCGAAGTACTTGTGCACGGCAAGGGACACGAGCACCTTGTCGGCACGCAACACGACGTCGTTGCGCCGATCGTCCAGCCGCCGCAAATGGAATATGAAGTTGCCATCATGCTTGCCGGCAAACAGGACCGGCCCTTGCGTCTTGCTCTGCTGGATGAACTCCGCCGCTTCGCGATAGCCATTCACATAAGGAACGGGTTGGTTCAGCGTGCGCCACACATTGAACCCGAGCACGATCAGCAGTGCCGCCAGCATCGCGTTACGCAGCGTAGGTCGTTCCTGCAGCAGGAACAGTGGCCTCGCCGCGAACATGGCCAGGGCTGGAAATGCGTAAAGAGTGTATCTGGGCGCGTTGCCTTCGGAGCCGAGCAGCAGGGTCATCGCCAGATACCAGCAACCCAGCCAGGCATACAGCAGCGGCAATCGCGGCTCGCTGCTCCGGGGTCGCCACGCTACACCGACTGCGGACAGCACGAGCAGCGGCCAGCCCCAAGTCTTCACCAAGGCATGGGGATACATCATCCAGCGCGCCAGCGACAGGCGCCCGGCACTCTGTCCCACATCGACCCGATTGTCGCCCACGGTTGCCGCCAGGCCGAGGCTGCCGAACTTGATCGCATGCAAGGCAACGACTGCAAGCGCAACGATCACGAAGAGATACGCGGGAAGCGCCTGCACTCTCAACAGAGCCGACCGCCGTGGGGTCCAGAGGCCATAGACGAAAAGTGCCGGCAACAACAACGCCACGGTCTGTTTGATCGACAGCGCCAGCGCGATCACCAGTCCTGCCACTACGGCACGGGTGAATGTCGGACGATCAAGGTAGCGCTCGAAGCACCACACCGACAGCACGAACATGGCGATGGCAGGCGCTTCTAGCATCACACTGCGTGCCCAGAAGTTCCATTCCGGCACGGCCAGGAAGCTCGCCGTCGCAACGAGAGCAGGCAACGGCCCCCACCCTCCCCGCGCCCATGCGAACCACACGCTGGCACCCAGCGCGCAGAACGCGATGACAGTCCAATGGGCCGCAGCCTCACTCGCGCCAAAGAGGCCAAAAAGAGCCGCCTCCGCCGCATAGAAGCCTGGCAGATACCAATTCAAGGCCAGCGCCGGATATTGCGCGAAATAGCGCATTGCATAGCCCAGAGGGTCCGACAGCGGCAGGTCGCGGATGAAATCGAGAATGAAGACTCCGCCCATGGCGTGGCGTGCTTCATCGGTCCACCAGAACCCTCCTGCGCCAATCGCCGGAATCACCAGAACGGCAATCAAGGCCCATAAAGCGAGCTGCGGCCAAGTCGCAAACCCCGCGTGTTCGCGTGCAATTTTCTGCATCGAATGAGACGCCCTTGCGCTAGAGGGATGCCAGGATCTGCTGGATCACTTCGGCCTGAGCATCCTCCAGCCCCAACCACAGCGGCAGACGCACCAGCCGATCCGACATTTCGTCGGTGACCTTCAGGTCTCCATGCGTCCGCCCCAGGCGCTGCCCGGCCGGCGCGCTGTGCAGCGGAATGTAGTGGAACACGCAGTTGATGCCGACTTTCCGTAGCCTGTCGATGAAAGCGGTGCGCCTGTCCAGATCCGGCAGCAGCAGGTAGTACATGTGCGCATTGTGCGCGCAGTGCGCCGGCACGATCGGCCGGCGCAGCTTTCCGGCGTTCTCCGCTTCCGCGAACCACTGGTGATACATGTTCCAGATACCGAGCCGGCGGCGGGTGATGTTGTCCGCCTCTTCCATCTGTGCCCACAGGAAGGCGGCAATCAGTTCGCCCGGCAGATAGGACGAGCCGATGTCCACCCAGGTGTATTTGTCCACCTGGCCGCGGAAGAACTGTGACCGGTTGGTGCCCTTCTCGCGAATGATCTCGGCACGCTCGGCCAGCGCCGGTCCATTCACCAGCAGCGCGCCGCCCTCGCCGGAGATGATGTTCTTGGTCTCGTGGAAGGACAGCGCCCCCATATGCCCGATGCCACCGAGGGGCCGCCCCTTGTAGCTCGCCATCACCGCCTGTGCCGCATCCTCGATCACCAGCAGGTCGTGCCGGCGCGCGATGTCCATGATCGTGTCCATCTCGCAACCGACCCCGGCGTAATGCACCGGCACGATCGCGCGCGTGCGCTCGGTGATGGCCGCTTCGATCAGCCTCTCATCGATGTTCAGCGTGTCGGACCGGATGTCCACGAACACCGGCACCGCGCCGCGCAGCACGAACGCGTTGGCGGTCGACACGAACGTGTACGACGGCATGATGACTTCATCGCCCGGCTTGAGGTCGGCGAGCATCGCCGCCATCTCCAGCCCCGCGGTGCATGAGTGTGTCAGCAGCGCCTTGCCCGCCCCGGTGCGGGCCTCGAGCCAGCGCGAGCACTGCTTCGTGAAGCTGCCGTCCCCGGCCAGGTGCCCATTGGCGTGCGCCTGGGCGATGTACCACAGTTCCTTGCCCGTCATGTAGGGCTTGTTGAATGGAATATTCATAGACTTGGCCCGCTCTGTGCCGGCAATGAAGGAATCGACCGAAAAACCCAAAAC
>JAFEDI010000056.1 GCA_018241725.1 Pseudomonadota bacterium
CGGCGTCGATCATCTGCACCAGGCGCGCGAGCTTGGCTGGGTCCTGGATCTTGTTCTGCGCCTTGAAGAAGATCGCGCTGAGCATGCCGGGCTGCTCGCCAAGCCTGTGCAGCGTGGCGAGGTAGTGCGCCTCCAGCGGCTCGCCGGTGCGGCCGCGCAGGCTGGCCCAGTCGTAGCCGTGGGGGATGCGGCTTTCGCGCACATAGGGCTCCTGGGCGAACTCGTGCGCCATCTTCAGGAACAGCAGGTAGGTGAGCTGCTCCAGGTAGTCGCCGTAGCCCACCCCGTCGTCCTTGAGGGTGTGGCAGAAGTTCCAGACTTTCTGGATGAGGGAGGCGGTGTTCAACTGTCGAGTCTTGTCGTGTCCGTCACCGCGGCGGTGTATGCCTGACGCGGATCGCGCGTCGAGGCGAAGGCGGGAAGCAGCGCGCCTTCCTGGACCATGGGGGTCAGCGTGCGCTTGCGCAGGTCGTCGGCGTCGCGCTGCAGGGCGTGCGCCAGAACCCGTAGTCCGAGGAAACGCCCGGTGCACAGCGTCCTGATGGTGGTGCGCAGGATCTCCGCACTCGTCCGCCGCCGCCGCGCAACCGGCGCGGCCAATGTCAGCAACGCTTCCTGCAGATCGGCCGGAATGGCGTTCCAGTCGTGATAGGTTGCGAGCTCCGGTGGTTTGGTATCGGACTCCGGTGGTTTGGCGCCGAGCTCCGGTGGTTCGATACCGAGCTCCGGTGGTTCGATACCGAGCTCCGGTGGTTCGGCTCCAGGCATTCGGCTCCCGAAATCCGTCGCATCGAAGGCCGCCGCCATCGTCTGGCGGTGCCAGGGGAGGAAGTAGACCATGCCTCGCCCCGTGCCGTCCGGGATCAGCAGGCCGTCGCGCACCAATTGCCCAAGCAGTTTCGTGAGATCTGCCGGGTGATCGGTCGTGATCTGCTTGAGCCGGTCGTGACTGACCAGTCCTTCCACCTGAGCCGTGATCAGCGCGAGACGTCCGGTCTCCGCCTGTGCGGCAAACTGATTGCCCAGTCGTGTGGTCAATTCGGCGACTGCCCGCTCCGGCACGAGACTGCTCATGCGCAATTCCATCAGCGTCTGTTCTGGCTCGGCCAGTTCGTAGAGCACCGGCCGGCGCCAATGCTGGCCTGCCCAGTTGCGGTAGATTTTCGGCAACCCGGACCCGGCGTGGTCGCCATATCCCACCAACTGGAACATGGTCTGCAGCCGCCGGTTGCGGCAGTCGCTGTTGCCGCCATGGATCGCGAGCTCGGGCGGAATGCGCATGCGCCCCGGATTGCGGAAGCCGAACATGTCCGGGCGCTTGACGACCAGCACCGAAACCCGGCCCGAAAAATCGGCGTGGATGAGCGTATTGACCAAGGCCTCGCGCAAGGCCTCGTGTACAGGCGTGTCTTCGATGCGTTGCCCCGACTGCAACTGGAAAGGCACCTTCAGGTCGGCGGTCAGCTTCTGGTAGACCTTGCGGAAGAAGTCATACACGTTGCCCGACCAGCTTCCGTCCGGCACCAGCCGATCGATCCAGCGTCGTTCGGTGCGGGCCTCCGGCCGCTCCTGATAGTCGACCATGTAATGCGGCAGGGCATCGCGGATCACTTCGGCCCGCCCGAACATCAGCAGACCGGCCAGACGCAGCCCGCTGATGCCTTCCTCGCGGTTCCGGCCCCAGGCGCCGATGCGTTCGAGAAAATCGGGCAGCGGAAGATCGGTCCAGACGTGGCCCGGCTTGACCGCGGCGAAGCGGTTGCGGTAAGCCGCGATCGAGTCCGGGTCGAGGTCGCCGAAGTCGAAGCCCTTGAGAACCCGCTCGTCGCGCGAGTCTTCGATCCGCTCCGCAAGCAAGCGGCGCACCGCTTCATCGTCTGCGGCGTAGTCACCTTCGTGACGGCGCAGGTAGGTGCCGCCGAAAGGGTTGTTGCCGAGGTGAACCGGCCGCGACTGACGAGGCGCGCGCGGCACCCGGATGCGCAGCACGGTCTTGTCGTCGACGGTGATGGGGTCGATGTCCTGCTCGCCGAGCAGGTTGATGCTGATCTGCTTGCGGTTATGCAGGTTGTCCCACAGCGCCTTGCGTACGCGCTCGAGCTCGGCGAGGCCGAGCGCGTGAAAGCTGCCGGGCGGTTTCTCCCGCACACCCAGCAAGATCACACCGCCATCGGTGTTGGCCATGGCGCTGTAGCTCTTCCAGAAATCGTCCGGCAACTCGCCGCGCCCATCGCGTCCCTGGGCGGCCTTGCACTCGAGGTCGACCGACTCGGACAGGCCCGCCAGATCGAGGCTGTTCAATGTGTCGTTCATGCCATCTCCGTGATGCGCCGGCCTCGCAGTCTCTTCCCCGCCGTGCCCGCGGCCCGCTCGCCGCGGATCCGTTCGAGCAGCACGCTGGCCGATTCGTCCGGGTCCTGCGGGACGAGCTGGCCGGAGAAGGCGATCTCGCGCAGGTAGGGTTCGCGGTGGATGCGCGTGCTACTCGATCCGCTTCGCACAGTCGGATTCAGACTGCTTCCCGCAGGAGTTCGTCTTCGCAACGCCGGATGGCTGCGATGAGGTTGCGAAAGCTCGCGGAGCGGGCATTGTCGATTTGCAGGTGTTTGCCGATTGCCCGAGAGCCCGCGACCTTTTCATAGCGATTGCCCGTCAACGTCTTCAACTCTCGGCTGGGGCTGCCGAGTCCGTCCGGGGATCGAAACTTCCTGCTGTTCTGATGCCGCGTCAATCCGTCGATCTCAAGTGCTTGTTCGACGGCCTGCAGATCGGCCAGGTAGAAAGTCTCGAGCTCCCTGCACGCAATGCGAACGAAGCAGCGCGCAAATTTGCCGGACTTCTCGCATAGATCGAGCAAACCTTGCTTTACCGCGGTGCAGTCGGGGTGGCTGTCCTGATCGCGCAGTACGATGAAGCGTGCGCGTTCGTTCTGGTACGCACGAATCCGGCGAGTCAGTTGTTTCTCCAGATCCTGCTTGCCTTCGAAGGGGATGCAGCGGAAACGGATGTCCTCCTGCAGCATCCGGGGGAGCAGGGATTCCAGCATGGCTTTGGCCGACGGCTCTTCCAGCAGAAACACGAGTTCCCTCATCGCGGATCGACCCCGTCGAAGAAGCCCTGCTTCCACAGATAGCCGAGTTGATCACCTTCAGCGACGTAGGCGGCAATTTGTGGATTGTCGCGCGCGCGGTAAATCTCGGAATAGCCCTGTTGCTTGACCAGCCAATACACCTCGTCGAGTTCGATGGCATTCAGAAAATCCGGCGAATGAGTGGATACGAACACCTGTCCCCCACGATTGGCGTAGCTACGGAATTCCTCCGCGAGTTCAGGCATCAACTGCGGATAAAGTTGGTTCTCCGGTTCTTCCACACACAACAGGGGGTGCGGCTTCGGATCGTGCAGCAGGACCAGATAAGCGAACATCTTGATGGTGCCGTCGGACACATAGCGGTCGAGGAAAGGCGTCTTGAAGGAGCCATCCTGGAAACGCAGCGTGAGGTAGCCATCATCCATCAGCTTGGGTTCGACCGAAGTCACGCCGGGTACCCGTTTGGTCATCGTCGCCAGGATTCTGCTGAAGATCTCGGCATGCTGTTCATGCAGGTAACGAGCGACCAAGGGCAGATTTTCGCCGGTTTCCGACAGGTGCTCCATCGCCCCTGAGGCGTCCTTGCGCCCTCGTGCGGCGCTGATGTGGAAATCGGAAACGTGCCAGTTCTCGATCAGGCTGCGGAAGGCATTGGCGGCTTTGAAACGCTCGAATTGTCCGAGGCCTTTGATTGCAAGGGTGTCCGGTGCGACCCGCTGAGTTTCGCGGTCGAGTTCCTCGTCGGTCTTGTTGAAGTCTTCCTCGTTGGTGATCGCGTAGCCTTCGCCCTCGGCAAAGCTGAGGAAGTGGTAGGGACTTCCGTAGCGGCCGCGCTTGTAACGCAGCAGCTCCTTGCAGACCACTGGCAATCCTTTCCGCTCGCCGATTTCCAACGAGTACGTCACCAGCCGCTCGACGCCAGTGATCTCCATGCGGTACTGCAACTCGATGAGGATCGTGTCCTTCTTCGGGTCGCAGCCCCGGCTCAGCACTTCGCCGAAGCGGCCGCGCTTGTCGAGCGCTTGTCGGACATTGCCTTTCAGGCAGTCGTGCAGGAAGCCGAACACATCGAACAAAGTCGATTTCCCGGACCCATTTGCACCGACCACCACCAGAAAGGCTGGAATGTCCTTCAGGTGCACGTCGCGGAAGGCCTTGAAGTTCTTGAGACGGATGGATTCGATTTTCATGAACGGACCTTGCATGGACTGCGGCGGTTGGCGACAGCGTAGCGCGCGGTCTGGGATTCGACGGCGGGTATGTTCTCGTCCGCCTCGTCGCGCTTGGCCTCGATGACGCCGACCGGCTGGCGGTCGACGAACAGCATGTAATCTGCCGGGCCGCTGTCGGTGGGGTATTCGCGCACCGCCACGCCCTGGGCTGCACCGAGGTTGAGCCGCTGCATGCCCTGCACGGACCAGCCGGCCCGTTCAAGGCGGGCATCGATGCGGCTACGGGCTTTGGCTTCGGGGGTCATGGGAAGTGGCGTGGCACGACAAACAGATGGGACTTTAGCGCGAACGCCTGCCATTTCCCCACGCTTGATGCAAACGCGCCCCGTGCAACTCGGAACCACCTGCCCGTGCCGCTCACCTCCAGTCGCCGTGCAGGGCGAGTTGGCTGCCCTGTATGAGCGCCACGGTTTGGAGCAAAGGCGGATGAAAATCAACCATCATGTGGCTGAAAATCATCCATCGCATGGACGATTTTCAGCCATTTTTCCAGCCAGCCGAAGCCGATGTGCTCCTGTTCCAGACGCAGGGATGGGCGGATGCGGTGGTCGCGCACGTTGGGGGTGACGAAGACGCGGTGCAGGAAGCTGGCCACCAGCGGCGCGTGGTCGGAGCGCAGCAG
>JAFEDI010000057.1 GCA_018241725.1 Pseudomonadota bacterium
CCGAAGCCCTCAAACTTGCGCGCCCAGTGATGCGCGCCGCCACACGCATCCATCCCCACCCGACACGGCGGCAAGGTGGCCATGAATACACTCAACTGCTCGCGCTTGAGTTGCTTGCGCAGCACCGTGTTGCCCTGCTCATCGACGCCATGAACCTGAAACACGCTCTTGGCCAGGTCGATTCCAACTGTCGTAATCATCATGATGGACGCCCTCTTCGACTTGAGTGGTTGATTAGCGCTTCCACTCTGGCACATGAATGCCACATCGGGTGGGGGCGTCCATTCCATTGATTCAGCGCAGGGCATTCCGCTGACCGTCATCTTGACCGGCGCCAATCGCAACGACGTGACCCAACTTCTGCCCCTTGTCGAGGCAATTCCACCCATCCGTGGTAAGCAGGGGCGCCCGCTCTCCAAGCCCCGCATCATCCACTACAGGCCGACCACGGCTACGATCATGCTCTGGCCGATTGCCCTTAAGGGTTCAGCCTTGATTTCACCACCCCTAGCAAGCTATTCGCTGCCAATGATAGTTGTCGTTCGACATTCACACACAGCGTCAACCTGGAGGTCGGAATGAGTTTGTCCGCCAACGGGCGATACACCAGCGTGCCGGCCTGCACCTCTTTGTCGGCATCCATCTGGGTCATCAACCCCACGCCCATGCCTCGCATCACTATCTCCTTCATCAGCATGATGCTGTTGGATGAAGCCACCATCTCAGGTCTTGCCGACGCCCGCGCCATGAGTTGGTTGACAATCAGTCGCAGGTCAAGAGAGGGCTCGGCCACCACGATCTTGTAAGGCAGGCAGTCAGACAACCTGACCTGCTTGCGGGATGCCAGCGGATGATCGGACGCAATCACTGCCCCCACGCGGAAATCCTTCTGCGCGATGATCGACAATCCGGGCGACAGGTGCGGGTTGATCGTTAATCCAAAATCCACCTCACCAGCCAGCACGGCCTCGGTCACCCGGTTTGCGCCATAAATCAACACCTCGAAGGTCACCGCCGGGTAGCTGTGGTGGAAATCGGCTGCAGCGCTGGCCACGAACTCTGATGCGGCACCCTCGACTACAGCCAGCACCACCTTACCGCGCTTGAGCCCTTTGAGGTCCTCAATGCGCGATTGCAGTGCCAATATCTCGCTTTGCCATTTGCGCACCGCATGCAACACCTGCTCACCTGCAGCCGTCAGCTTGAGCCCCTGCGGCAGGCGTTCGAACAAGGGCAAGCCGATCTCTTCCTCGACCTTGAGGATCTGCCGGTCTACGGACGAAGACGAGACATGCAGGACGTCACCCGCGCGGCGCATCGACCCATGCCGGGCTGCTTCATCGAAATACCGTACGAACCGGGAGAACGCCCACATGCAAGCCTCCTGAGATCACCATGAATGAATGGAATGGACGCTTCCACCGATGTGACGTTGATGTGCCAGAGTGGAAGCACTGACCAACCACTCAAGTCGAAGAGGGCGTCCATTCCATTGATTCAATCCAAAAATTCGTCCACCGGTTACTCAGATTTGCATCGCGGTCGACGAACCTGGGGTATGAAGATCACTACGACGCAGCGATACAGCATGATGTTCGAAGTGGTCAGCGAGGAAGCTGGCGATGAAGTAGTAGCTGTGGTCATAGTCTTGGCGAATCCTGAGCTTCATCGGATGTCCCACTGCCCGGCATGTCAGCTCCAGCAGTTCTGGCTTCAGCTGTCTATCAAGGAACTCATCATTGGCGCCTTGGTCGATCAGGATTGGAAGTCGCTCTTTGCATGCTCTGATCAACTCAACAGCATCCCACTGACCCCACACTTCGCGGTCAGGACCCAAATAGGCATCGAACGCCTTCTGTCCCCATGCAACCTTGGAGGGGGCAACAATGGGTGAAAAAGCGGAGACGCTCCGATAGCGCCCGGGGTGGCGCAAGGCCGTGACCAGTGCCCCGTGACCTCCCATGGAATGGCCGAAGACTCCTCTTGCCTCGCTGGCGGGAAAGTGCTGCTCGATAAGTGCAGGCAACTCTTCAGCGATGTAGTCTTGCATGTGGAAATGAGTTGCCCAAGGGGTACATGTAGCGTTCACGTAAAAGCCAGCCCCTTGGCCCAGGTCATAGGCTGGGTCATTGGGAACGTCCTCGCCACGCGGGCTGGTGTCAGGGGCAACCACGATAAGGCCGTGGCGCGCTGCGTGTACTTGTGCACCGGCCTTGGTGATGAAGTTCTGCTCGGTGCAGGTCAGGCCTGAAAGCCAGTAGAGCACGGGGCACTTTTCGCCACGTAAGGCGGCTTCGGGCAGATAGATTCCAAACTGCATGTTGCACCTGAGCGTTGAGCTGACATGCTTCCAGACCTCTTGTCGACCACCAAAGCAGGCGTGGGATTCGATGCGTTCCATGCTGGTACTCGCTTCAAAAAGAAAGAGCCCTCGGTTCTCACCGGGGGCTCATTGGTTGCAGCGTCTATCAAACGAAGGCGTAAGCGGTCACCTTATTGCCGGCCGGGTCACGCAGGTAAGCGGCATACGCGCCGGGCAGATGGCTGCGGGGACCCGGCGCGCCCTCTTCCGTGCCACCATGAGCAAGGCCCGCAGCATGGAATGCGTCCACTTCGGCCGGATTGGCTGCAGCGAAGCCAATCGTTACACCGTTGCTCGAAGGCGCCTCACCGTTGCCAGGACGCGCAATGATGAACGCTGGCTTGTCTCGGCCGTAGAGGACCCAGCCATTGCCAAAGGGGCCAAGATTCTTGATGCCCAGAGCACCCAACGCAGCGTCGTAGAAGGCCGCGGACTTCTGAACATCCGATGCGCCAATGAACACATGTGAAAAGACGGCGTCGCCAGAGATGACGGGATTAGCCATGGAAAGCTCCTTTTTGATTCGTTGAGGGGAAGATGAATTGAAGGGATAGGCTCAGTAGTGCACGACGGAACGGATCGACTCGCCGTTGTGCATCAGGTCGAAGGCCTCGTTGATGTCCGACAGCGGCATGGTGTGGGTCACGAAGGGGGCGAGCTTGATCTCTTCCTTCATGGCCTGCTCGACCATGCCCGGCAGCTCGCTGCGGCCCTTGACGCCGCCGAAGGCCGTGCCCAGCCACTTGCGGCCCGTCACCAGTTGGAAGGGGCGGGTGGAGATCTCCTGGCCCGCACCGGCCACGCCGATGATGACCGACTGGCCCCAGCCCCGGTGGGCGCATTCCAGTGCGGCACGCATCACATTGACGTTGCCGATGCACTCGAAGCTGTGGTCCACGCCCCAGCCGGTCATCTCGATGATGACCTGCTGGATGGGCTTATCAAAGTCCTTGGGGTTGACACAATCGGTGGCGCCGAAAGTCTTGGCCAGGGCGAACTTCTCGGGGTTGGTGTCCACCGCGATAATGCGGCCGGCGCCGGCCATCTGCGCGCCATGCACCGCTGCCAGGCCGATGCCACCCAGGCCGAACACAGCCACTGAATCACCCGGCTGCACCTTGGCGGTGTTCTTCACCGCGCCAAGGCCGGTTGTCACGCCGCAGCCCAGCAGACAGACCTGCTCGGGGTTGGCATCCGGGTTGATCTTGGCCAGCGAGACCTCGGCCACCACGGTGTATTCGCTGAAGGTCGAGCAGCCCATGTAGTGGTAGAGCGGTTGGCCGTTGTAGGAGAAGCGGGAGGTGCCATCGGGCATCACACCCTTGCCTTGGGTGGCCCGCACCGACACGCACAGGTTGGTCTTGCCGCTCTTGCAGAACAGGCATTCACCGCACTCGGCGGTGTAGAGCGGGATCACATGGTCGCCGGGCTTGACGCTGGCGACGCCTTCGCCCACCTCCACCACGATGCCGGCCCCCTCATGGCCCAGCACCACCGGGAACAGGCCCTCGGGGTCGTCGCCGCTGAGGGTGAACGCGTCGGTGTGACAGACGCCGGTGTGGGTGATCTTGATCAGCACCTCGCCCTTCCGGGGCGGGGCGACATCGATCTCGACGACCTGTAGGGGCTGGCCAGCGGCGAAGGCAACGGCGGCACGGGATTTCATGGTCAGGGTCCTTGGGTTGAAGGGGGCAACGGAGGAAGGAGCGCAGCATGCGGACCATGTGGTCCACCTCCGCGTCCTGGTCGGTGGCTGTTCGCCGGCCTGGGGCGAGTCGGCTACGGCAATAGCGCTTCATGGCGCCTTAGATTGATCGGTTGGCTCGAACCTTTGTCGTGTCGTGCTCAACGCTCGTCGGTAAAGTCACTCTTCAAGGCCCCGACAAAGGCTTCTCTACCTTTAGTCGCAGCAATCGACAACTCGCGCAGCCACTTGCGGTACTGGTTCGACACCTTGTCGGTTGCCAGTGATACTTCGTCGAGCGAGATTTCTGCCGGCCACTGTGATTCGATGATGGGCGCATCTTCTGACAGCACGAGTTTCTGGAAGGCTTTGTGCGCATGATCCGGATCGTTAGCCTTCTCCGCCCGACTGATGATCATGAAGTTGCGGCAATGCGTTGCATCGATGGGGCTGCTGGTGGTCCAGAGCGTGAAGATGCTGGAGTCGCGGTACAGCTGGATCTTCAGGTTGATCGTGTAGGGCATTGAGCACCGGTAGGTGAATGAGCCGATTGGTGCGTTTTCGGGCAGGTTCTCCAGCATGTCTTGCGGCGGCAGAATCGCGAATCTCAGCTCGCCCTCGACCCTGTCGACGGCGGGGATCGGCGGGCGATCGTAAGCTGGGTCGTACAAGGTGCCAGGGTGCACGAATGCGAAGTGCGAGAGATCAGTGAAGTTCTCCCAACGACGTTCTGCAGATGTATTCCACGTGTAGGGGTCGCCGACAATCGAGCGCATGCCCGGTGCATCCCAGTCGCCACAAAAGGGGATGTCGGTGCAGTCCCAACTGCTGTCCAGCCGCACCCAGACCAAGTCATACTTCACTTGGCATTCGTATCGCTTAGTGCAGGCCTTTCGCGGGATCGGTTGGTCGGGACAAGCGGGAATGTGGTTCGCGACACCATCGGGTCCGTACTTCCAGCCGTGATAGTTACAGCGCAAGCTATCGCCCACGACTGTCCCAGTCGACAGCGCTGCAAAGCGGTGCACGCAGCGGTCTTCCATGGCAACGATGTTGCCGTTGAAGTTGGCGATCACCAAGCGCTCGCCCAACAGTGTTACGGCCAGCGGCCCCAGTCCAGATGGATTTGCGGTTTCAAGTTCAGCCCTGGTGCAAACGGGGTGCCAAAAATGGCGCAGGAAGTCTCTGTTTTCGATGAGAGGACGATTCATTGATGTGCCCTTTGTGTTCAGTTGTCCTGACCGATGTCGATCGCCATGATTCCGCCCATACCAACGAACCGCGGGAGTGATCGGACATCCCAGATCCATTGACGGATGTCGGGGTATTCGTCCAGGGAGATGCCACCCTCAGGCGCCAGGGCGACATATGGAAAGCAAGCGATGTCCGCGATGCTGGGTGAGCCGCCATGCAGCCATGGCGACCCGTTGAAGTGCCGGACTGCCAAGTGATCGTCGAGGTACCGCAGCAGTTTGTGCGCGCCCTTGCGAGCGGCGTGCACGTCGATCTCGGTATAGCCAAGCGCATCATGCAGGCGAGCAGCCGACGCGGTTCGCGTCAGATCGTCCGAGAAGGACAGCCACGTCTGGATCAATCCCCTCGCTTCAGGTGATGACGGCCACCAGACGCCGGTCCTGTCGTACCGTTCGGCGAGATAGACCAAGATGGCTTGTGCGTCTCGCAGGATGAATCCGTCGTCATCGATGACCGGCAGTTGCCCCATCGGATTGATCTCCGCGAGGAATTTCTCTGACTTATGTTCCTTACCGGGATAGAAGTTCACGGGCAGACGCTGGATATCAAGTCCCAGCAATGCGCAGAAGAGCCGGATCTTGTAGCAATTTCCGGAAAGCTCGTAGTCGTACAGTTTCATGTCTTATCTACCGTTTCAAGCATCCAGGGTCAGTCTTTGGGAACAGGCCCGCGAGACGCAGGGAATGATCAATTGGTTGGACTCTCGCTCTCTTTTGTTGAGGTAGGCATCCCGATGGTCAGGGATGCCGTCGAGGACTCGGGTAAGACATGCCCCGCACACCCCTTGCTCGCAAGAAGTTGGCAGCTCGTGGCCACACGACCGGAGCGCTTCGGCGATGCTCACGCCTGGCAACACCACACAACTCACACGAGACTGCTTCAACTCAACCAGGAAGGATGCATCCTCGTCGCCTAGTGTTGGCTTGCCCGCCGAAAAGCGCTCGAAATGCACGCAGCGATCGTCCCAATTTGAGGAGGCCAACTCCTGCACCGCATGCATGAAGCCGCTCGGGCCGCAGTAATACAATTGGCTTCCTGCGGGACGCGACTCACCAAGAATGTCCCTGAGCCGAGCGAACGTCCGCTCCGGAGACAACGCTAGGTGCAGCGTCAACCTAGAGCGTGCCGCAGCGATAGCCAGTCGATCCCTTAGCGCAACGTGGGTTTCGTCACGCGCAAAGTAGTGCAACTCATAAGAGCAGCCTCGGGCGTCAAGCTCCGCCATCAGGGACACTATGGGCGTGACTCCAATGCCAGCGCCGACCAACACATGGTGCAGGCTCGGGTTATGCAACGCGAAGTTGTTCCGGATCGCCCCCACATGCACGATGTCGCCGATCCGACACCCGTGAATCCACGCCGAGCCGCCACGAGACTGCAACTCAAGTTTCACCCCGATGATCAATGCGTCGGTTTCTCCTGGGGCATTGATGAGAGAGTACTGTCGGATCAGCGGTAGTTGGTCAGGGCGCTCGATGTGCAGATCCACATGCGAGCCGGCTGTGATAGGTGGCAAGGGCTGACCATCGCTCGGGACGAGCGCGATCACCTTAATTCCTTCGGCGTCACAGTCAATCCGCTGCACGAAATACGGACGGGTCGTCATGCAGCTTCCGCGCTACGCACGGTCCCATAGGTAACGTCCTTGTCCAGCAACCAACGCCGGTAGGCGGTCGACATCGCGTCGCAGCGGGTTGGGATCTCAGCACCTGGGTACAGCGGCATCCGGCGAGGAATCTGATTCTCCAGAATGGGCTTATCCTGGCCGAAGATGGTGTGCTGAAACGACAGCAAGTCGTTTATCGAAGACGTGTCGTCGATGTACGCCAACAGGCAGTACGCTGTGATGTGCTCCTCGGAGTGGGGCTGCACGAACAGCCCAATGGCATCCATGAGATCTGGCCGGGTAAACGCAGTTTTATAGAGCATCGCGGACGCTGACTGCATAACCCGATACTTGTATTCCACCTGCAGGCCCTGTGTGGCAGAGTTGGACGTCTTGGGCTGATAGAACTTGCAGTCGTCCGCCCATAGCTCGTCGGCGACCTCGTCATGCTTCACTTCATAAGGGACGACCTCGGTGTTCGGGATCGTGCCAAGATAGTGCGCATGAACGTAGGGGAAGTGGCCCATGTCCAAGAAGTTCTCGATCATCCGCGGATGCGAGACAGCTACGCCAATGCCATCGCAATCGACGATCCGTCGGCCGGCTTCCGCGTATTCTGGAAAGTCGAAGATGGGGCGTGCCGGCCGACCTGAGGGACATACCCATAGATAGCCATAGTGCGACTCCACCAATGCCGAAGCGCCATCGGCCTCCGCCGTCACCTGGCCATCAGCTTCGCGCCACGCAGCAATATTGGCCTCCAACAGGGTCGTCCGGTATGGTGCTGACTTGGAGGCAGAAGAGACTCGGCTAACCGGACCAATCGTGAGCCAACTGTTCATCGTGAAGGCATCTGTGCACTTGAACGTCATGATGAGATCTCCGCAGACATACGCGACTCGGCTGCGGCACGGAATGCCACCAGCGCAGGAAAGAGGGCCCCGGCCTTGATGGGCTGCTTGTTCGATTGCGCCCAGATGTGTACAAAGGTCAGCCGCTCTTTGGCGTATGAGACCATCGCGATCACCGGGGTCGATGCCAGACGACCGGACCAACTATTAGGCGTACAGACCCGGAAGCCCCGGGCTTCAAGTTCTTCGACGACCGCAACGACATCGGTCTTGAGTCCGAGGCTTCGGCAGAAAATACCCGCCTTTGGCGTGTCGGGCGGCTCGGCCTCGCCAGCGTCATGCAGATCTAGTCGCTTCACCCAGATCATTCCGCCCTTGTCCATACAGGCGTAGGTCTTGACGCATGCATTTTTGGGAGGAGTTTGACTGGGATGGGCTGGAATACCGCCGCACCGACCCGAGTTGGCCTCGAATTCCCAGCCGTGATAGGCGCACGACAGGTGGTTGTGAATGATGCGCCCCAGGGTGAGGCGAGCCCCCCTGTGTGGACAGCGGTTCTCCCAGGCTTGCGGTCGACCAGATGCGTCCCGCCACAGAGCGATTTCATGTCCGTTCAGAAAGACTGCAGCGATCTCGCGAGCTGGCGACAATCGCGTCGATGGGTGCACTGGCACCCAAGCATTGGTTTGAAAGTTCATGGACTTACCCTTTTCAAAGCTTACCGCTGACGATGCCGTCAACGAACCAGGTCATCTTTCCAAGCGCCTAATCGCAAGACCTGACCGGCAGCCTCACGCAGCTTGATGGGGCCGCTGAGGACTCGGAAGTGGCCTTCCGCGATCTCCTTCTTCGTGTCGATGAGCGCTACCACATCCTTTGGAACACTCGTCCAGCCTGCGGCGCCGACCAGTCCGAAGTACACAAAGCCGACCTTCGTCGGCGACTGGGCCTGCGCTAGAGCGCCACTCATCATGGCGACGGCGATCATGAAACGGCGTACTGCGATGTTTATTGACGGTTCCTTCTAGACTACTCAGCCAGCAAAACTGTGATGACGCTTGCGAAGTCGAATTGAGTCTAGCCACGACACCGTTTCAAACATAGGATCAAAATGAGATGATGCGTTTCATAGCCGAAACGTAGCTTTGGAAACACTGGACATGGACCTCAAACTTCTTGACGCCTTTGCAGCCATCATGCGAGCCGGCAGCCTGACGAAAGCAGAGTTGCAGACGGGCATGTCGAAAGCGACTCTCAGTCGCTCGCTACAGAAACTAGAGGAAGAGTTGGGTGCGCAGTTACTGATTCGATCCGCAAGGAGGATCACGCCGACGGAGGCTGGCAGCATGCTGCATCGGCATTGCGAGGCACTGCTGGCCGACGTGAGTGGTCGGTGGGAGTCAGCGAGGCACGAAGTGCAGGAGGTGACGCATGGAGGAAAGGGCCGCCTGCGCATCTTGGCTGACAACCACTTCACCACGACTTTTGTTTGCCATGTGGCTCGGCTCTTTGTCGAGTTAAATCCCAACATGGTTTGTGAGTTGGACGCTGCCGGACGTTCAGATTCGCCACGCATTGATAACGTCGACTGCTACATCTGCAGCGTGGCGCCTGACGTGCCAGATGTTGTGGCCAAGCTCGTGGGTCGACTGCCCTTCGGTCTTTACGCAAGCCCTTACTACGCCGAAAAGCATGGCATCCCCAAGGCCCCCAAAGAGCTCACTGCGCACACATCGATCTCGCTGAGGCGCACCGAGTTCAGTGACCGCATCATGTTGCACAGCAGTGAGGCATCACATCCCTATGTGTCGCGTTTCAGCATCCACACTAACGACTATTGGGTGATGAAGACTTTCTGCGTGGACGGCCTCGGTATTGCACTCATGCCGGACTTTTTTGTGCAGCCGGAGGTGGACAACGGCAGCCTGGTTCCGGTGCTTCCGAGCTGGAAGCCAGAGCAAAAGCGCGTCTTCTGCGTGTATCAAAGAAGTCGCTATGCATCCCAGAAGCTACGGGCCTTCATTGACTTGCTCACCAAGAGCATGACCGATATCGACAAGCTGAACTTCTACCTGGCATCCAGGCCTCTGCAACGCTGATCCGCCGACCCAGCGTTTCACTTTCCGCACTGCATCGTTTCACTATTGACGCTATCCAACCGCTCCAGGCTTGCCTAGATTCGATATCACGATCAGTTCAACGCGATTCAATGCAACTCAAAGAATGAACAATTAGCGCGCTCAAGCGATGAGCTTGGCGCGTGCTGCTCCCCTGCGAACGACGCTATAAATCAGCCTTCACGCAAGGCTGAGTAGGGGAAGCTTTGCTTTGATTTTGTGAAGAACGCCGCCGCGAACTGTTCCTCCATGTGTGGTCCTAAAGGAATGGTGTCGTCAATGAATATTCGAGGTATCAAGTTCACGGCAATTGCGCTGGCTACGCTGTTTTCGGGTGCGGCGCAGTCGGCAGATTGGAGCGTTTCAGATCTTCAATACCGCTATGGTACGAAGTTTAACGACAATGGCTCAACAGGCGGGCCAAAGTTCGCAAAGGACTTGGTCGAATTCCAGAACGTAACGGGCAACTCTTGGGGGCGCACCTACTTCTTCCTACTGATGTCGAAAGACAGCGTCGAAGACGGCCGTTCAGGAGAGATGTACAGCGAGGGAGACGCGTACCTGAGCTTGAGCAGGGTAACGGGCAAGGCGCTCGCTTTCGGCCCAGTGAAGGACCTGAACCTCAACCTAGGCTACAACTATGGAGCTAAGAACAGCGCCTTCGGGCCCAACGCGAAGGTCGTCACCTTCGGTGCGGGTTTAGAGTTCGATGCGCCGGGCTTCACATACTTCAACCTGGACGTTGTCGCTTATCGTGATCAAGGGACTTACAGCGGCTTCGGCGGCGGCGATCTTTGCGGCAACCACGCCACCAGCTACCAGATCACGCCTTATTGGAAGGCTCCGTTTTCGATTGGCGGGCTGAAGTTCGTCTTCGACGGCTATGTCGACATCATCGGCGCACATGGCACCTGCAAACAGCAGTTGCTGGCCGAGCCGCAACTCAAACTGGACATAGGCGACATCTGGGGCAAATCCGGCAGTGTCTATATGGGGGTGGAGTACCAGTACTGGCGCAACAAGTTCGGCAGCAGCGCCAATACCGAAAAGGTACCGCAGTTCGTTCTGCAATGGATTCTTTGATTTCACAGGAGGCGCTCACCATGAATCGCAGAGAAATCTTGAAGGGTCTTTTCCTCGTGTCCAGCAGCCTCACATTCGTACGTGCCTTGGCAGCGGATGATGTTCTAAAGGTCGGAATCGTTTATCAGTCGACGGTCGGCAACGCAGGCTGGAACTATCAACACAACCTGTCGATAAATAGCTTGGCAAAGCAATTCGGCAAGAAGGTTCAGGTCACCCGCGTAGAAGCAGTACCGGACACGGCGGATTCGGAACGCGTGTTCCGGCAGTTGGCCAGCCAGGGAAATCAGATCATCATCGGAACGACCTTTGGCTACATGAACGCCCTGCTGAAGGTAGCGAAGGAGTTTCCGAAGGCGATCTTCCTCAATGCGAGCGGCTACAAGCTTGCTCCGAATCTCAGCAACTACACGGCCAACATGTACGAGGGCACCTACCTCGCGGGCGGCATTGCGGCGTCGTTGACCAAGAAAAAGATCTTGGGTTTCGTGGCGCCGGTTCCAATTCCGGAGATCTTCCGCAACCTCAATGCATTCGCACTCGGTGCTCGCAAGGTCGACCCCACGATCGTGGTTAAGGCTGTCTGGATCAACGCCTGGCATGACCCGGGGAAGGAGCGCATGGCGGCGCTCACCTTGATCAACGACGGTGCGGATGTGATTATCCAAGATGCCAACTCGACAGCACCGATCGCCGTTGCGCAAGAGCGCGGCGTCTTTTCGTTTGGGTGGACAAGTGACATGTCCGCCTTCGGGCCCAGCACCTGTGTCGGCTCCGTTGTGGCCGACTGGTCTGATTACTACATTCGTCAGGCCGAACAGTTCCTGGCCGGCGCGTGGAAGAGCAGCAGCGAGCACGGTGGCGTGCGCGAGAAGTTCGCGGACATCCGAGGGCTCAACGAGAAGCTCATTCCGCCTGCAGCACTTGCCCGTTTCAAGGCCGACAGGGAGTTGGCATTGCAGGGCAAGCTCGATCCATTCGCGGGTCCGTTCAAGGACAGCAAGGGTGTCCTGCGTGTCGCTGCCGGTCAGAGTCTGCCGTCCGCAGACCGTGACCGTATGGACTGGACGGTCGAAGGTGTGATCAGCACATCAGGCACCTGACGGCGTAACACCACCGCCCAGGGCCTCCCTTGGGCGATGCCCCGATGGCGCCAGCTGTCCACCTTACCACCGCAGGCCGCACACATGAATCGCCCTCTCATTGAACTGATCAACGTCACAAAGCGGTACCCCGGAACGATCGCAAATGACAAGGTGTCAATGCGCGTCATGCCCGGCGCCATCCATGCCGTCATAGGCGAGAACGGCGCGGGCAAGAGCACCCTCATGAAGATCATCCATGGATCTGTGCAACCAGATGAGGGGCAGATCATCTGGAAGGGTCGGGAGATCAATTTCGCCCCTCCTCAACACATGCATGCGCTGGGCATTGGGATGGTGTTCCAGCACTTCGCATTGTTCGAAGCACTCTCCGTGCTGGACAACATCCATCTGTCCATGCCAAAAGAGGTAGCACGAGGTGAGACCGGCAATCGAGCGAAGGCGATGGCCAAGCGCTACGGCTTGATGCTGCGCCTTGACGCGGTAGTTGGCGACTTGTCTGTCGGTGAGCGGCAGCAAGTCGAGATCATTCGATGTCTGCTGGCGGACCCGCAGTTGATCATCTTCGATGAGCCCACCGCAGTGTTGCCTCCCCATGCCATCGACGGCCTGTTCCAGACGATCCGGTCGCTGGCTGCCGAAGGCCGGTCTGTCCTCTACATCAGCCACAAGCTGGCCGAAATCAAATCGCTTTGCCACTCGGCGACCGTTCTGCGCGGTGGCCAACTTGTCGCGGACGTGGCTATCGAGGATACGCCCGAGCAGGAACTTGCCGTGCTTATGACCGGCCGAGCGCTGCCCAGCTACGAACATTTGCCGCGCACGATGGGCCCGGTGAAGCTGAAGGTGGATCGGCTGAGCTCGGAGCCGCGATCGCATCAAGAGGTGCAGCTCAACGGCGTGAGCTTCGAGGTCCGTGCCGGCGAAATTCTGGGCATCGCGGGTGTGTCGGGCAGTGGGCAGCAAGAGCTGTTCGACCACCTGTCAGGCGAACGACCGTCTCCCCGCGATGACGCTGTCCGGATAGCGGATACCCCCGTTGGGCGGCTTAGCGTTTTGGGACGACGCCAGGCGGGTGTGGCGTATGTCCCCGAGGAAAGGCATGGGCACGGCGCGATTCCAGACCTGGCACTGGATCAGAACTACCTCTTGTCGCAGTTCGGTACGAGCACGAGTTGGTTCAACGCTATGGGGCTGCTGAAGGTGGAATCCCTTCGTGCCGCCGCCCAAGGATGCCTGCGTGATTTCATGGTCAAGGCGCCCGACTGCTCGGTCACGGCGGGGGCGCTGTCTGGAGGCAATTTGCAGAAATTCATTGTTGGCAGAGAGTTCAGCAAGAAGCCGGAGGTCCTCCTGGTGTCTCAACCGACGTGGGGTGTCGACATCGCGTCGAGTATGTTTATCCGACGTAGCCTCGTCGAGATAGCCGCCAGTGGCTGCGCCATAGTAGTCAGTTCGGAGGATATGGACGAGTTGCTCCAGATCTGCGATCGGCTGGTGGTGATGGCAAATGGGCGCACGTCACCCGTGGTCGCGGCAGGCAACATGGATCCCCTAAGACTGGGTCTCTGGATCGCCGGCATGTTCGATGACCAGAGCGAGCCTGAAGTGGAGGTCGCATGAGCGCACGTGAAAGCTTGTTGGCTTTCTCGCTGGAGCCGAGACTCTTGCCATCCAGATGGGCATCGCGGGCGTCTCCGCTGCTCGCCATGGTGGTGACGGCGACAATCGCCGGAGCAATGTTCGCCCTGTTGGGTGCATCACCACTGACGGGCATACAGGCGCTCCTGTTGTCGCCCATCAACTCCGCATCAGGCATGTCAGAAGTTTTGCTGAAGGCCTCTCCGCTGTGCCTGACGGCGATCGGTCTGTCCATCGCGTTTAAAACGTCCGTCAACAACATTGGCGCAGAGGGGCAGGTGATCCTCGGGGGCATAGGTGCGACCGCAGTAGCGCTCCATGTCCCGGACAGCATGTCGGCCTGGCTCGCAATATCGCTGGCGCTCCTGGCCGGCGCCGCTGCGGGCGGCCTTTGGGCCGCGCTGCCGGCTTGGCTCCGCACGCGCTTCGGTGTGAATGAAACGCTGACCACGCTGCTGCTTGTGTACGTGGCGGTTCAACTGCTCAGTTGGCTCACTACAGGGCCTTGGCGTGATCCCCAGGGCCTAAACTTTCCTGAGACGCGTCTGTTCAACGCCAACATGACGCTGCCCAAGCTATCAGACATGGGCTGGTCTATCTGGGACGGCACTCGTCTGAACATCTCAGCGTTCTTCGCCGTAGCCGCTGCCGTGATTACGCAAATTTTCATGACTCGTAGCCCAATGGGTTTTCGCTTGGTTGTGTCGGGACTGGCGCCGCGGGCTGCGGCCTATGCCGGCTTCAGCGCCTCTACAAGCATCTGGGCGGCGTTATCCATCAGTGGCGCATTGTCAGGCTTTGCTGGCGCCGTGGAAGTCTGCGGCACGCTGGGCCAGTTGCAGGCCGGGTGGGTGCCTGGCTACGGCTTCACGGCCATCGTGGCAGCCTACTTAGGGCGTTTGTCCGCAGGGTTGATCGTGCTGAGCGCCCTGTTGTTAGCATTGATCGACATCGGGAGCACCAACGTCCAAATGGCACTGGGCCTACCCAGCGCCGTCAGCGCCCTGCTTCAGGGAGTGCTGCTTCTGTCGATCCTTGGCCTGGACCTGCTGGTCCGCTATCGGATTCGGCGCATCGCATAATCAACCACACTCGATTTGGATATCAAACCATGAGCGATGCACACATTCTGGGGAGCCTGATGCAGGGCGCCATGCTTGCAGCCATGCCCCTGCTTCTGGCTGGCATGGGAGAGCTCATCAGCGAGCGGGCGGGCGTCATCAACTTGGGCGTCGAAGGCACCATGCTGGTGGGCGCAGCTGTCAGTTTTGTAGTGATGTCACACAGCCACAGCCTGGCCTTGAGCATGGTGGGGGGTGTGGCGGCCGGTATGACGCTGGGAGCCTTATTCGGCCTGTTTGCGATTTCGCTGCTGACGAGCCAGATCCCGACGGGCATGGCTATCACAGCCATCGGTATGGGCCTCTCATCGTATTTGGGCAAGTTGGTAGAGCCGCAGCCGCTCGCCCCGGCACAGGTCGTGCATATCCCCATTCTGTCGAAGCTCCCGGTAGTCGGAGAGGCACTGTTTTCATTGCCGCCCATGGCTTACATCGCGATCGCGATGTGTGTCACGGTCTGGTGGTTCTTCACGCATACGCGCGCGGGACTGGCCTTTCGCGCAGTCGGTGACTCCCCCGTCGTGGCACGCCAGGTGGGCTTCCCCGTGACTCGGGTCAGATATGCCTCAGTTATATTCGGAGCGGGGTTGTATGGGCTGGCAGGAGCCTACTACTGCGCAAACTATGTGCTGCTGTGGCAGGAAAACATGGTTGCCGGCAGAGGCTGGATGGCGATCGCCCTCGTCATGTTCGCTGGTTGGCGGCCATTGCGCTTGATGGCTGGAGCTTTGCTATTTGGCGCGCTGACAGCCGTGCAGTTCCAAACACAGACCATGGGACTCAATGTCCCCTCTCAATTGCTGACGGTGACGCCGTACCTCGCGACGATCATCGTACTCACCTTCATCTCTGCTCGAGGCTCCGCCTCGCAAGATGTGCCGAGGTCGCTCGGCAAAACGTTTCATCCACTCCTGTCCAAGCTGATGTGAGTGAGATGAAAGGGGTGCGGACGGAATCAATGGAATGGACGCCCCCACCCGATGTGACATTGATGTGCCAGAGTGGAAGCGCTGACCAACCACTCAAGTCGAGGAGGGCATCCATCATGATGATTACGACAGTTGGAATCGACCTGGCCAAGAGCGTGTTTCAGGTTCATGGCGTCGATGAGCAGGGCAACACGGTGCTGCACAAGCAACTCAAGCGCGAGCAGTTGAGTGTATTCATGGCCACCTTGCCGCCGTGTCGGGTGGGGATGGATGCGTGTGGCGGCGCGCATCACTGGGCGCGCAAGTTTGAGGGCTTCGGGCATACCGTCAAACTGATGTCGCCGCATTCGTGAAGCCCTACGTGAAGAGCAACAAGAACGATGCGGCGGATGCCGAGGCGATCTGCGAAGCGGTCGCCAGGCCGAACATGCGCTTTGTCCCTATCAAAAGCGTTGAGCAGCAGGCGGTGCTCTCGCTCCATCGGGTTCGCCAGGGCTTCGTTGTCGCACGCACCGCCCAGGCCAACCAGATCAGGGGCTTGCTCGCCGAGTTCGGCCTGGTGCTGCCAGCAGGACTCTGCGCGTTACGCAAACAGCTGCCGGTGCTTCTGGACGACATGGGTGATCAGGTGCCAGACGTGTTCAGGCGTCTGGTGCGACGCCTGCACGAACACCTACTCGAATTGGATCGACTGAATTGCCCCGGGCTTCCTAGACGGTTCCGTTCTTCAAAAGATACCGCTGTTCAAACTCGACCGGCGAGAGCTGGTCGTTGTGACTGCGCCTGCGTTTCGGGTTGTAGAACAGCTCGATGTAATCGAACACATCCTCGCGAGCCTCGTCCCGGGTCAGGTAAATCCGGCGCTTGATTCGTTCGCGCTTGAGCAACTGAAAAAAGCTTTCCACCACGGCGTTGTCGTGGCAGTTCCCACCCCAGCTCATACTGGGCTTGAGTCGATGGACTTTCAGGAAATCCTGCCAGTCGTGGCTGCTGAACTGGCGACCCTGGTCGGAATGTACCAGCACCTCCTGCACGGGCTTTCGGCACCAGACAGCAATCAGCAAGGCGCCGATGGCCAACTCTCGGGTCATCCGCTCGCCCATCGACCAACCAACGATCTGCCGCGAGAACAGATCCAGCACCACCGACAGGTACAGCCACCCTTCGTGGGTGCTGATGTAGGTGATGTCGGTCACCCACGCCGTGTTGGGTTCGGCCACGTCGAACGCCCGCTTGAGATGGTTCGGTGCCTCCACGGCCGGCTTCCCGCTGCGAAACCCGG
>JAFEDI010000058.1 GCA_018241725.1 Pseudomonadota bacterium
GGATTGCCGGGAAAGGACGTGATCGACCAGCCTTCCGGGAATTGCGCCAGATCGATATCCGGCCGCTCTTTATAGATGATCGCGAGCAGATAATTATATTTCTGCTGCTGCCGGGAGCAAAGGAGTTCGGCCTCCTCGACCTGCCGTCGGTACTCGACGAACCCGGGATTGTCTTCCTGGGCCGGGATTTCACTGGCGCCGTCATACCACATGTCGTACAGGCCACGCGTTGCGACGGCCGGCAAATCCAGCCCCAAGGCGACCTTATGCAGTTCCCGGCGGGACAGGGTATACACATAATTGCCCGAAGCCTCATAGCCGGCCGGCAGGTCGCCCAGATGAATCGGACTGTCGATTACGGGGTCCTGAGGCTCGATCAGCACCACCCCTTTACGCGCCACCCGCAGCATTTCATAGAGAGCCAGCATTGGGCGCGGAAAATGATGGTACGCCTCCTTGCAGAGCACGTAATCGACTGAATTGTCTTCAAGCGTCAAGGCCTCGGCGTTTTCGACCCGGTAGTCGGAAATGAGCCCCCGCTGCTTGGCCTGCTTCAGCAAATGATCGCCGATACTCGTCGGGAGCACAGACTCGAATCCTTCTCGAGTCATGTGGTACGCATCGGCTCCGAAAGGATCGCCAACCGTCATCCAACGATCCTTCTTGGTATGGGAAAGACACTTGAATACGGGCTCGAGAAAGCGCTTCATTCTCCACCACCCGACGATATCCGTGCGCTGGAAGAGCTCAAACTCCTTCTCGTTCTGCGTGTTCACGCGATCGAAGTCCACGTGCGCCGTGTAGAGGCGCTCGACGGCGCTCGGAGCTGCGCCCTTTCCCGGCAGGATCCCTTCCTTGCGCAATAGCTGCGCAATGCGGCCCGCGGGGCCATCATCCGCAACATTACCGCCACCAAGCACTCGAGCGATTTCCGCCAGCGTGCGCTCCCTGCAGGCCAGTCGGGCCTCCAGCGGGGCGACATGCTGCCCGGCAAAGTCCTGCAGCAGACGACTGACGGAATGCTCGGCGGACGAGACGGCGGCTTCCACATCACGCACAGCTTCGTCCTGCCCGCCGACGACGCTGGTACGTGTCACCGAAAACAGGACGGACTCGAGATTGCGGCAGAAGCGTGGAGTATCGAAAAGCGGGTGCGTGGTCTTGTTGGCGAGCAGGCGCGCCTTCAATTCAGAGAGCGACGCACGATCCGAAACCAGCCTAAGCGCCAGCGCCTCGTAGTTTTCCCAGGAATCCGTTGCCAGCTCGGACAAACCGATGGCATGCAACAGGCTACCTGCGACTCGGGACGGAAAGCCGTCCCCCATGTAGGTGATGACGGGCAGGCCGGCATACAAAGCATCTGCGGCCGTCGTATGCGCGTTGTAAGGCCAGGTGTCGAGGAACAGGTCTGCAAGCCGATAGCGCGCAAGATGGTCTTCAATACGTGGCACACGCTCGGCGAACACCAAACGCTCCGGCTCAATCCCGAACTCCTGGGCAGAACGGCGGAAATTGGCCCGAGTCAATTCGTTGCGCGCGACAAGCCACAAGACACTTCCCGGCGTCTTCTGCAGCAAGGACATCCAGACCTTCCACAAGGGCGGCGAGATCTTGTAATCATGGCTGAAAGAACAATAGACAACGCCCTCGGGAGGCAGGCCGCAGGATTCACGACTGGGCGTCGCCTCGGCGACTTTCAGGTTGCGGTCGGTCGGCAGATAAGAGTCGGGGAGATAAAGTACCTTTTCGCTGAAGAACTGCTGATTCTCCTGTGGGATCACATGACGATCCGCCAGGATGTAGTCCATGTAGTCGACGGCCAGGGTCCCCGGATAGCCGAGGAAATTGATATGAACCGGCGCCGGTCTCCACGAGAAAATATCGATGCGCGAATCCGACGTATAGCCTGCCAGGTCGATGGCGATATCGACCTCCATCTCGCGCATCTTCTCTGCGATCTTTCGAGAGGACATCCCCCGCGCATCGATGAAATGATCGAACGCATTCAACATTCGCGCACGCAGGCTACTCCCGTCATCCACCCCCAAAGAAATGGCGATGGTCTCGACCCGCGTCTTGTCATGGGATTCGAAAATCCCACACATCAAATGCCCGACGGGATGCTCACGGAGATCGGGAGACACATAAGCAATGCGCAATTTCCTATGCTTATAGTCCTCTCCGTTCCATAGCGGCTGTTGTGCTGGCGGGCAGAAGTGACTGGCAAAGATTTTCGTACATTCGAATTGATCCTTGGCCGAATCGGAGAGAGCCATGAAGGCCAGGGATTTGCAGACCCGCTTTCCCTCTCGGATTCCCGCAAGAATGCGCTGGCGCAGGCTCTCGAAATCAGTCCAGTCACCGATATGAAGCCGTTCATAGGCAAGCAGCCCGAAAGCGTAATCGTAGTCCGGATGATGTGCCACCAGACGCTCGAGTTGGGAAATGGCTCGAGCGCTCTCCCGGAATTCGGTCAATAAAATGGCGCTATTGCCCAGGGCGCTCGGGTTGTCAGGCTCAATTTCCAGTGCCTGGTTGAAGCGGCTCAGGGCATCACGGTGCTTGTACATATCGCGCAGCAGCACGCCGCTATTGATCAACGCCCCGATATATTCAGGCCGTACCTCGATTGCCTTGTCATAGGCTGCCAGCGCCTGTTCCCGCTCCCCGGACGATTGCAAGGCATTTGCATAACCGAACCAGCCGTCAGCAAATCCGGGAGAAGTGCTGGTGCAACGGCCGAACAACTCGAGCGCTCCCTTCAACTCCCCCCTGCCGTACAGAATCACCCCCAAGGAATAGAGGGAAACGGGTTCATCCGGCTTGACTCGCAAGACCTCTCTGAAAGCAGCCTCAGCCTTGTCGAGCACGCCCTGCCTTTGAAGCTCAAGCGCAGTGGAAATCAAGCTTAGCAGTTCGTCGTGAATACCGGACTCTGACACCATGGGGCTCACCATCAAATTAGACTTGATCTGTAATGGTATCCACGCCGAGAGATCGGCGAAATATTTTCCAAACAGAAAAAAGGGGCGACACGGCCTTCCGACCTTGTCGCCCCGGATTGGCTTGAGTTAAATCACTTGCCGTTCGTCAGAATTCCATTCGAATTCTGGGCAATACCAACCAGCTCGGAGGTGCCAAGCTTTGTCGCCACGCCCTGGACTCCCGGCTGACCGGCCAACGGCCGCCCATTTGCATCGAACTGGTTCAAGACGGTCACGACACCACTCACAGAACTTGCTGTCGTGCCAGACGCGAAGCCCAAACCACCGGACTCGGCATTTTGCCCACCAGCCTGCGCGGCATTGAAGGACGCGATCGCACCAACCAGACCACCCACCTTCGACTGCAGATCGTTGCCCGTTGAAGGTTCTGCGGTCGTTCCAGAACTGGAAGCAGCCCCGTTCTTGTCGGCGACAAACCAGACGTCAGCCATCTCACGAGTGACGCCAGCAGACGTTTCATAGCTGGAGATCAAGCCAACGATGTTCCCGTTGTTCTTGTCGGAGGAGGCCGTCGCATCCAGATTCAACTTGACGATACCGAGCGAATCCAGACTGTGCAGTTCATCCGCCTGACTGATGCCGTCCGAATTCCCATCGACCCATACCTTCAGATCCGAGAAGCCGGTATCGGAACTGGAGATCGATCCGTCGCCATTCGTATCCAGAGCCGCAAGTGCTTCATAGCCATTTGCCGCAGTACTGCCGTCGGCCAGTTTCGTCGCACTACCGAAAAGCTCACTGCCATCATTGACAACATTGTCATGATTGCGATCGAGAACGAGCAGACCGTCTCCACCTGCAACCCAACCGGTCTGGACCTTCTGGCCGGTCGCGAAGAGATCGAAAGAAACGCCGGACGAAATGCTCTGCGTCGTGACGCCATCACCATTCAAGTCAAGGACCAAGGGCGTTCCCAGCTTCAAATGGGAGATCTGGGTCGTGGTCAAGGCAGCGACCTGCGTACTTGTCAGCGCCTCAACCTGCTTGGTCGTCAGTGCAGCGACCTGGGTCGTTGTCAGACCACCCTGCACCTGCGCCGTCGTCAGGGCGACAATCTGGCTGGTCTTCAGCGCAACCAGATCCGTCGTTTCCAGAACAACAAGCTGAGCAGTGGTGAATGCCGCCACACTTGCGGTCGTCAGGGCCTGTACCTGCGAAGTCGTCAGTGCCACCACTTGGGCCGTCGTCAGGCCGCTCTGCACTTGCGCCGTCGTCAGGGCTGCCACCTGACTGGTCTTCAGGGCCGCCAGGTCCGTGGTTTCCATCGCTGCGACCTGCGTGGTCGTCAGCGCCACCACACTTGCCGTCGTCAGCGCCTGCACCTGCGCCGTCGTCAGCGCCACCACTTGGGCCGTCGTCAGGCCGCTCTGCACCTGCGCCGTCGTCAGGGCTGCCACCTGGCTGGTCTTGAGGGCCGCCACGTCCGTGGTTTCCATCGCCGCAACCTGCGTGGTCGTCAGCGCCGCCACACCGGCCGTCGTCAGCGCCTGCACCTGCGAAGTCGTCAGCGCCACCACTTGGGCCGTCGTCAGGCCGCTCTGCACCTGGGCCGTCGTCAGGGCTGCCACCTGGGCCGAGGTCAGCACCGCCACTTGGGCCGTCGTCAGACCGCTCTGCACTTGGGCCGTCGTCAGGGCTGCCACCTGGCTGGTCTTGAGGGCCGCCACGTCAGTGGTTTCCATCGCCGCGACCTGCGTGGTCGTCAGCGCCGCCACACCGGCCGTCGTCAGCGCTTGTACCTGTGCCGTCGTCAGCGCCACTACTTCAGCCGTCGTCAGACCGCTCTGCACTTGCGTCGTCGTCAGGGCTGCCACCTGGCTGGTCCTGAGGGCGGCGACATCCGTGGTCTCCATCGCCGCAACCTGCGTGGTCGTCAGCACCGCCACGCCGGCCGTCGTCAGCGCCTGCACCTGCGAAGTCGTCAGCGCCACCACTTGGGCCGTCGTCAGGCCGCTCTGCACTTGCGCCGTCGTCAGGGCTGCCACCTGGGCCGAGGTCAGCACCGCCACTTGGGCCGTCGTCAGACCGCTCTGCACTTGGGCCGTCGTCAGGGCCGCCACCTGGCGGGTCTTGAGGGCGGCGACGTCCGTGGTCTCCATCGCTGCAACCTGCGTGGTCGTCAGCGCCGCCACGCCGGCCGTCGTCAGCGCCTGCACCTGCGAAGTCGTCAGCGCCACCACTTGGGCCGTCGTCAGGCCGCTCTGCACCTGCGCCGTCGTCAGGGCTGCCACCTGGGCCGAGGTCAGCACCGCCACTTGGGCCGTCGTCAGACCGCTCTGCACTTGCGCCGTCGTCAGGGCTGCCACCTGGCTGGTCTTGAGGGCCGCCACGTCCGTGGTTTCCATCGCTGCGACCTGCGTGGTCGTCAGCGCGACTACACCGGCCGTCGTCAGCGCCTGCACCTGTGCCGTCGTCAAGGCCACCACTTGGGCCGTCGTCAGACCGCTCTGCACCTGCGCCGTCGTCAGGGCTGCCACCTGGCTGGTCTTCAGGGCCGCGACATCCGTGGTTTCCATCGCCGCGACCTGCGTGGTCGTCAGCGCCGCCACACCGGCCGTCGTCAGCGCCTGCACCTGAGAAGTCGTCAGCGCCACCACTTGGGCCGTCGTCAGGCCGCTCTGCACCTGGGCGGTCGTCAGCGCTGCCACTTGGGCCGAGGTCAGCACCGCCACTTGGGCCGTCGTCAGACCGCTCTGCACTTGCGCGGTCGTCAGGGCTGCCACCTGGCTGGTCTTGAGGGCCGCCACATCCGTGGTTTCCATCGCCGCGACCTGCGTGGTCGTCAGCGCGACTACGCCGGCCGTCGTCAGTGCCTGCACCTGTGCGGTCGTCAGCGCCACCACTTCAGCCGTCGTCAGACCGCTCTGCACTTGCGCGGTCGTCAGGGCTGCCACCTGGCTGGTCTTCAGGGCCGCCACATCCGTGGTTTCCATCGCTGCGACCTGCGTGGTCGTCAGCGCCGCCACACCGGCCGTCGTCAGCGCCTGCACCTGCGAAGTCGTCAGCGCCACCACTTGCGCCGTCGTCAGGCCGCTCTGCACTTGGGCGGTCGTCAGGGCTGCCACCTGGGCCGAAGTCAGCACCGCCACTTGGGCCGTCGTCAGACCGCTCTGCACTTGCGCCGTCGTCAGGGCCGCCACCTGGCTGGTCTTGAGGGCTGCCACGTCCGTGGTTTCCATCGCTGCGACCTGCGTGGTCGTCAGCGCCGCCACACCGGCCGTCGTCAGTGCCTGCACCTGCGAAGTCGTCAGCGCCACCACTTGGGCCGTCGTCAGGCCGCTCTGCACCTGGGCCGTCGTCAGGGCTGCCACCTGGGCCGAAGTCAGGACCGCCACTTGGGCGGTCGTCAGACCGCTCTGCACTTGCGCGGTCGTCAGGGCCGCCACCTGGCTGGTCTTCAAGGCCGCGACATCCGTGGTTTCCATCGCTGCGACCTGCGTGGTCGTCAGCGCGACTACGCCGGCCGTCGTCAACGCTTGTACCTGTGCGGTCGTCAGCGCCACCACTTCAGCCGTCGTCAGACCGCTCTGCACTTGCGCCGTCGTCAGGGCCGCCACCTGGCTGGTCTTCAGGGCCGCGACATCCGTGGTTTCCATCGCCGCGACCTGCGTGGTCGTCAGCGCCGCCACACCGGCCGTCGTCAGCGCCTGCACCTGCGAAGTCGTCAGCGCCACCACTTGAGCCGTCGTCAGGCCGCTCTGCACTTGCGCCGTCGTCAGGGCCGCCACCTGGGCCGAGGTCAGCACCGCCACTTGGGCCGTCGTCAGACCGCTCTGCACCTGCGCCGTCGTCAGGGCTGCCACCTGGCTGGTCTTCAGGGCGGCCACGTCCGTGGTTTCCATCGCCGCGACCTGCGTGGTCGTCAGCGCCGCCACACCGGCCGTCGTCAGCGCCTGCACCTGCGAAGTCGTCAGCGCCACCACTTGCGCCGTCGTCAGGCCGCTCTGCACTTGCGCCGTCGTCAGGGCCGCCACTTGGACCGAAGTCAGGGCCGCCACTTGGGCCGTCGTCAGACCGCTCTGCACTTGCGCCGTCGTCAGGGCCGCCACCTGGCTGGTCTTGAGGGCCGCGACATCCGTGGTTTCCATCGCCGCAACCTGCGTGGTCGTCAGCGCGACTACGCCGGCCGTCGTCAGTGCCTGCACCTGTGCGGTCGTCAGCGCCACCACTTCAGCCGTCGTCAGACCGCTCTGCACCTGCGCCGTCGTCAGGGCTGCCACCTGGCTGGTCTTGAGGGCCGCCACGTCCGTGGTTTCCATCGCCGCGACCTGCGTGGTCGTCAGCGCCGCCACGCCGGCCGTCGTCAGCGCCTGCACCTGAGAAGTCGTCAGCGCCACCACTTGCGCCGTCGTCAGGCCGCTCTGCACCTGGGCCGTCGTCAGGGCTGCCACCTGGGCCGAAGTCAGGACCGCCACTTGGGCCGTCGTCAGACCGCTCTGCACCTGCGCCGTCGTCAGGGCC
>JAFEDI010000059.1 GCA_018241725.1 Pseudomonadota bacterium
CACTACGTCACCAGCGAGCTCGATCAGGGGCCCATCGTCGAGCAGGACGTCATCCGCGTCGATCACTCCGACGCTCCCGACGACCTCGTCCGCTACGGCAAGGACATCGAGAAGGCCGTGCTCGCTCGCGGGTTGCGCTACCACCTCGAGGACCGCGTCCTCGTCCATGGCAACAAGACCGTCGTCTTCCGCTGAAACACCGGAACTAGAGGAACCACCATGCCCTGGCGTCTCCTGCGCTTCGCGCTCAACAAGAAGCACCCGGAACCCCGGATGTTCACCTTCCACGAGAAGCTGAAACCCAGCTACGACGTGGTCATCATTGGCGGTGGCGGACACGGCCTGTCGGCCGCCTACTACCTGGCTCGCGAACACGGCATCACCAATGTCTGCGTGCTCGAGAAGGGCTACATCGGCGGCGGCAACACCGGCCGCAACACGACCATCATCCGCTCCAACTACCTGACCCCCGAGGGCGTCCAGTTCTACGACGAGTCGGTGCGCCTGTGGCAGGACCTGTCGGAGGACTTCGACCTCAACCTGTTCTACGCCAACCGGGGCCACTTCACCCTCGCCCACACCGATTCGGCGCTACGCACCATGCGCTGGCGCGCCGAGGTGAACAAGCACTACGGGGTCGCCTCAGAAGTGGTCGGGCCGGAAGTAGTGAAAGAAGCCGCGCCGATGATCGACATCACCTGCGCCGGCCACTCCCCGATCCTCGGCGCGCTGTACCACGCCCCCGGCTCGGTGGCGCGTCACGATGCGGTGGCCTGGGGCTATGGCCGCGGCGCCGACCAGCGCGGCGTCGAGATCCACCAGCAGACCGAGGTGCTGGGCATCGACGTGGAAGGCGGCAAGGTCAAGGGCGTGCGCACCAGCAAGGGCTACATCAGCACCGGCAAGGTCCTGTGCGCGGTGGCCGGCTCCACGCCGCGCATCCTCAAGATGGTGGACGTCAAGTCGCCGATCTACATCCACCCGCTGCAGGCGATGGTCAGCGAGCCGGTCAAGCCCTGGCTCGACCCGATCCTGGTGTCCGGCAGCCTGCACGTCTACATCAGCCAGTCGGCCCGCGGCGAGCTGGTGATGGGCGCCTCCCTCGACCCCTACGAGCTGCACGGCACCCGCTCCACGCTGGACTTCGTCGAAGGCCTCACCAGCCACATGCTGGAAATGTTCCCCTTCCTCTCCAACGTGAAGGTGATGCGCCAGTGGGCCGGCATGGCCGACATGACCCCCGACTTCGCGCCGGTGATGGGCAAGACCCCGGTGGACGGCTTCTACCTGGACTCAGGCTGGGGCACCTGGGGCTTCAAGGCCACGCCGGTGTGCGGCAAGACCATGGCCCACACCATCGCCACCGACACCGCCCACCCGCTGATCACCGGCTTCTCCCTCGACCGCTTCCGCAACTACGCCCTCACCGGCGAAAAGGGCGCGGCCTCGGTCGGCCACTGACCAGGCCCCGGAGAAAAAGGAAAACCGCCATGAAGATCATGACCTGCCCCCTCAACGGCCCGCGCCCGGTATCGGAATTCTTCTACTGGGGCGAACTGCGCCCGATGCCCAACCCGGCCACCGCCAGCGACGACGCCTGGGCCGACTACGTCTTCAACCGCAACGGCGCCCCCGGCCTGAAGAAGGAATGGTGGTGCCATACCCCCAGCAACACCTGGTTCATCGCCGAGCGGGACACCGAGAAGGACGTTGTGCTCAAGACCTATTTCTACGAGGGAGATCAATGATGCGTTTGCCCGCCACCCGCGGCGAGTGGATCGACCGCTCCCGCCCCGTCGAATTCAAGTTCGAAGGCCAGACCTACAAGGGCTACGCCGGCGACACCATCAGCTCCGCCCTGTGGGGCGCCGGTGTGCGCGTGCTCGGCCGCAGCTTCAAGTACCACCGTCCGCGCGGCGTGCTGTCCCTCGCCAACCATGACGTCAATGCGCTGCACCAGTGGGCCGACAAGCCCAATGTGCGCGCCGACGTCACGCCCCTCGTGGCCGGCATGGACCTGACCGCCGTCAACACCTTTGGCAGCCTGGCCGACGACAAGGGCCGCTTCCTCGGCAAGCTGTCCGCCGTCCTGCCGGTCGGCTTCTATTACAAGGCCTTCCACAGCAAGCGCCTGTTCCCCATGTGGGAGCGCATGTTCCGCGCCATGACCGGCCTCGGCAAGGTGGACCTGAAGAGCCCCCACAAGCACACCCCCAAGGCCTACGATTTCTGCGATGTGCTGGTCATCGGCGCCGGCCCGTCCGGCCTGTCCGCCGCGCTGGCCGCCGCCGCCCAGGGCGCCGACGTGACGGTGGTGGACGAGAATGCCCAGGCCGGCGGCAGCGCCGGCTACCAGCTCGGCAACGACAACGGCCGCCGCCAGCAGCATGCCGAGCTGCTCGCCAAGGTTGCCGCCGAGCCGCGCATCCGCGTGCTCACCGGCACCTACGCCGCCGGCTACTACAAGGACCACTGGATTCCGCTGGTCAGCGCGGAACGCATGCTCAAGATGCGCGCCGGCAGCGTGGTCGTTGCCAGCGGCGCCTTCGAGCAGCCCGCCGTTTTCCACAACAACGACCTGCCCGGCATCATGCTGGCCTCCGCCGCCCAGCGCCTGGCCTACCGCTACGGCGTCAAGCCGATGGACAAGGCGGTGCTGCTCACCGCCAACGTCGACGGCTATCGCGCCGCGCTGGATCTGCTGGCCCTCGGCACCGCCATCGCCGCGGTGGTGGATCTGCGCGCCAACCCCGGCAAGGCCGAGCCGCTGGCCCACCTGCTGCGCCAGTCCGGCGTCGAGGTGCTGAGCGGCCATTGCATCGTCGAAGGCGTGCCGGGCAGCACTGGCCTTTGCGCCGGCGCCCGCGTCGCCGCGCTGCGCGCCGACGGCACCCCCGCCGCGCAGACCCGCGACATCCCCTGCGACGGCATCCTGATGAGCACTGGCTGGGCCCCCGCCGCCAACCTGCTGTACCAGGCCACCACCCGCATGCGCTTCGACCGGGCGGTGGAACAGTTCGTCCCCGACGTCCTGCCCGACGGTGTGTTCGCCTGCGGCCGCGTCAATGGCGTCTTCGAGCTCGAACGCAAGCTCGCCGACGGCACCCGTGCCGGCAGCCACGCCGCCGCCGCGGCCGGCTTCGGCAGCGCCAGCGGCGTCGCCCTGCCCCCCGAGAGCGAGAGCCCCAGCCACCCGTGGCCGATCATCGACCACCCGGCCGGCAAGAACTTCGTCGATTTCGACGAAGACCTGCAGTTCAAGGACTTCTGCAACGCAGTGCAGGAAGGCTTCGACAACATCGAGCTGCTGAAGCGCTTCTCCACCAACGGCATGGGCCCCAGCCAGGGCAAGCACTCCAACATGAACGGGCTGCGCATCCTGGCCCGCCTGACCGGCAAGGAACCCCAGCAGGTCGGCACCACCACCGCGCGCCCCTTCTTCCACCCGGTGCCGATGTCCATCCTGGCTGGCCGCGGCTTCCACCCAGAGCGTCGCACCCCGCTGCACAGCCGCCACGACGCCCTCGGTGCCAAGTGGATGCCGGCCGGCGTGTGGCAGCGCCCGGAGTATTACCAGCTCGCCGGCAAGAGCCGCCTCGACTGCATCCGCGGCGAAGCCCTGGCGGTGCGCAATGGCGTCGGCCTGATCGATGTCGGCACCCTCGGCAAGCTGGAAGTCATCGGCCCGCAGGCCGCCGAATTCCTGGAACGCGTCTATACGTCCAACTACGCCAACCTCAAGGTCGGCATGACCCGCTACGCGGTGATGTGCGACGAGTCCGGCGTGATCATCGACGACGGCGTGGTGGCCCGCCTGGCGGACGACCACTTCTACTTCACCACCACCACCTCCGGCGCGGCGACGATCTACCGCGAACTGTCCCGCCTCAACACCATGTGGCGGCTGGACTGCGGCATCGTCAATCACACCGGCGCCTTCGCCGCGGTGAACCTGGCCGGGCCGAAGTCCCGCGAGGTGTTGCGCAGCCTGACCGGCCTCGACCTGTCCGCCGCCGCCTTCCCCTACCTGGCAGTGCGCGAGGGCGAAGTCGCCGGCATCCCGGCGCGCCTGATGCGCGTCGGCTTCGTCGGCGAATGGGGTTACGAGATCCACGTGCCGGCCAGCCACGGCGGCGCCCTGTGGGACGCGCTGATGAAGGCTGGCGCCAGCCAGGGCATCCGCCCCTTCGGCGTGGAAGCCCAACGCCTGCTGCGCCTGGAAAAGGGCCACATCATCATCAGCCAGGACACCGACGGCCTCACCACGCCGCTGGAAGTCGGCATGGAGTGGGCGCTGAAGATGAACAAGCCCTTCTTCGTCGGCCAGCGCAGCCTCGTCGCCGTGTCCCACAAGCCGCGCAAGCAGCAACTGGTGGGCATCAGCTTCCCAGCCAACCACGAAGGCCCGGTGCCGCTGGAGTGCAACCTGGTCATCGAGGGCGGCGACATCGCCGGCCGCGTCACCAGCATCGCCTGGAGCCCGACCCTCAAGCACCACATCGGCCTCGCCTTCGTGCGCCCCGACCTGGCCAAGCCCGGCCACACCGTGAGCATCCGCCTCACCGGCGGCTCGATGGTCCAGGCCCAGGTCAGCGCCACGCCGTTCTACGACCCCGACAACCTCAAGCAGAAGGAGGCCGCATGAGCACGAACCTCGCCGTGAGCCCGGTGGCCGACATCGCCACCCTGCCCGACCCGGCCGCCCAGAAGGCCGCCGTCGCCAATCTCGGCATCGCCGACCAGTCCCTCACGCCGCGCCACGGCTGCAAGGGCCCCGGCGCCGCCGCCTGGCTCGAAAGCTTCGGCCTGCCGATTCCGCCGCAGCCCAACAGCTGGCTGCCGGTGGACGGCGGCGGCCTGATCGCCCGCCTCGGCTTCACCGAGTTCCTGGTGGAAGGCCCGGCGACGCTGATCGCCCGCCTCGCCAGCACGCCCCGTAGCGCCGGCGTCTATCCGGTGCTGCGCCAGGACGTCGCGCTGCTGCTGGGCGGCGCGAGGCTCGACGAGCTGCTGCGCCAGACCTGCAACGTCAATTTCCGTCCCCTCGACCTGGCGGCCCGCCCGGTGGTGCTCACCTCGATGGTCGGCGTCGGCGTGACGGTGATCCCGGAACTGCGCAACGGCCAGCCGGCGGTGCGCATCTGGGGCGACGGCAGCTACGGACACTACCTGTGGGAGACCCTGCTCGACATCGCCGTCGAACTGGGCGGCGGCGCCGTAGCCCCCCACAGCTTCAACTGACCCCCCGCCCCCCACCCCTATCAGGAGAACGGCAATGACGCCCACAGAAGCAAAGAAGTTTCTCGCCGACAACGACGTCAAGTATGTCCTTGCCCAGTTTGTAGACATCCATGGCACGGCCAAGACCAAGTCGGTCCCGGCCGCCCACTTCGAGGACATCCTCACCACCGGCGCCGGCTTCGCAGGCTTCGCGGTGTGGGGCCTCGGCATCGAACCCAACGGCCCGGACTTCATGGCCGTCGGTGATCTGGACACCCTCAGCCTGGTGCCCTGGCAACCCGGCTACGCCCGCATCGCCTGCGACGGCCACGTGAAGGGCGAGCCCTGGCCGCTCGACACCCGCGTGGTGCTGAAGGAGCAGATCAAGCGCCTGGACGCCAAGGGCTACACCTTCTTCACCGGCCTGGAACCCGAGTTCTCCCTGCTGAAGAAGGACGAGGCCGGCCACATCATCCCGACCGACCCGACCGACACGCTGCCCAAGCCCTGCTACGACTACAAGGGCCTGTCGCGCAACCGCCAGTTCCTCGAAACCCTCACCGACAGCCTGCGCGCGGTGGATGTGGACGTCTATCAGATCGACCACGAGGACGCCAACGGCCAGTTCGAGATCAACTACACCTACGCCGACTGCCTGACCTCCGCCGACCATTACCTGCTGTTCAAGATGGCCGCCTCGGAGATCGCCAACGACCTGGGCATGATTTGCTCCTTCATGCCCAAGCCCTTCGCCAACCGGCCGGGCAACGGCATGCACATCCACATGTCCCTCGGCGACGGCAAGACCAACCTGTTTGCCGACAAGACCGACAAACACGGCCTCGGCCTGTCCAAGCTGGCCTACCAGTTCCTCGCCGGCATCCTCGCCCACGCCCCGGCCCTGGCCGCCATCTGCGCGCCGACGGTCAACAGCTACAAGCGCCTGGTCGTCGGCCGCTCCCTGACCGGCGCCACCTGGGCCCCGGCCTACATCAGCTACGGCGACAACAACCGCTCGTCGATGGTGCGCATCCCCCACGGCCGCCTCGAACTGCGCCTGCCGGATGGCGCCTGCAACCCCTACCTGGCCACCGCCGCGGTGATCGCCGCCGGCCTCGACGGCATCGAGCGCGACCTCGATCCGGGCCTGCCGCAGAACCAGAACCTCTACGCCCTGAGCCCCGAGGAACTGAAGGCCGCCGGTATCGAGATCCTGCCCCAGAACCTCCACGAAGCCCTGCTCGCCCTCGAAAAGGACACCGTGCTGTGCAAGGCCCTCGGCCCGGTCGCTCCCGAGTTCCTGCGCCTCAAGCACATGGAGTGGGTCGAGTACATGCGCCACGTGTCGGACTGGGAAATCAAGAACTACCTGGAATTTTTCTAAGAACTGAACGAAGGAGAAACAACCATGTGTGGAATCGTCGGATTGCTGGTCAAGACACCAGCCCTGCGGGAAAAGCTCGGCGAGCTGATGGTGCCGATGCTGATCGGCATGACCGAGCGCGGCCCCGACTCCGCCGGTCTGGCGGTGTTCGGCAACCCCCTCGCCGAAAGCCAGCGCAAGATCAGCGTGTATTCCGGCCTCACCGAGGACGGCGCCGACTTCAACTGGCTCGGCCTCAGCCATGAACTCAAGGCTCACCTGGGCGTGCCGGTCGGCATCGAAATCAAGGGCAATCATGCGGTGCTGACCTTCGACGTGGCCCCGGCCATCGTCAAGCGCTGGATCGCCGAGCACCACCCCAAGCTGCACATCCTGTCCACCGGGCGCAGCATCGACCTCTACAAGGACATCGGTACCCCGGCCGAGGTGGCAGCCCGCTACGACTTCAGCAAGCTGACCGGCTCCCACCTGGTGGGCCACACCCGGATGGCCACCGAATCCGCCGTGACGCCGGACCGTGCCCACCCCTTCACCGCCGGCGAGGACTTCTGCCTGGTCCATAACGGCTCCCTGTCCAACCCCAACGGCATCCGCCGCATGCTGGAGCCGCGCGGCATCCACTTCGAGACCGACAACGACACCGAGGCCGCCTGCCGCTTCCTGGAATGGCGCCTGCGTGAAGGCGACGACCTGGAGACCGCGCTGCAGAAGGGCTTCGAAGAGCTCGACGGCTTCTTCACCTTCCTGATGGGCACGCCGGACAAGCTGGCCCTGATCCGCGACCCCTTCGCCTGCAAGCCGGCCGTCGTTGCCGAAACCGACGACTACGTGGCCATCGCCTCCGAGTTCCGCTCGCTGGCCCACCTGCCCGGCATCAAGCACGCCACCGTTTTCGAACCCGCGCCCGAGGAGATGTACGTATGGAACGCCTGACCTTTGACCTCGCCACCCAGCCCCTGCGCGAGCTCAACACCTTCCTGCACAACGACGCCAAGGACGGCAAGGCCCGCCACGTCACCGTGCTCAACCCGGACGGCGCCCACAACATCGCGGTCGGCCTCGACTGCCCGGTGGAAGTCGAGATCGTCGGCCACGCCGGCTACTACGCTGGTGGCATGAACAAGAGCGCCAGCGTGACGATCACCGGCAGCGCCGGCACCGGCGTCGCCGAAAACATGATGAGCGGCAAGGTGCACGTGAAGGGCTTCGCCTCCAACGGCGCCGGCGCCTCCGCCCACGGCGGCCTCTTGGTCATCGACGGCGATGCCGGCCTGCGCTGCGGCATCTCCCTGAAGGGCGGCAACATCGTCGTCGGCGGCTCGGTGGGCAGCTTCTCGGCCTTCATGGCCCAGGCCGGCCGCATGGTGATCTGTGGCGATGCCGGCGACGCCCTCGGCGACTCCCTGTACGAAGCGGTGCTGTACGTGAAGGGCAACGTCAAGTCCCTCGGCGCCGACGCCCAGTACGAACCGATGACGGACGAAGACATCGCCGCCGTCGCCAGCCTGCTCGACCAGGCCGGCCTCGACCACGACCCGAAGGCCTTCAGACGCATCGCCTCCAAGCGTTCCCTCTACCACTGGAACGCCGACGCCAACCAGGAATATTGATCCCGCGCCCCGTCCGGGGCGGAGCGCCAAACCCGCCTCCGCCCCCATCAGGACGACGCCGACGGACTTAGCCGACGAATATTGAGGAGTTCCCAAATGGAAACCAAACCCGTGCAATTCAAGAACCTCTCCCGCGAGGAATCCTACGGCTACGACCGCAAGACCCTCGACTACATCCGCAACGCCGCTGCCCACGGCCTCTACGAGATCCGCGGCATGGGCGCCAAGCGCAAGCTGCCCAACTTCGACGACCTGGTCTTCCTCGGCGCGTCCATGTCCCGCTACCCGCTCGAGGGCTACCGCGAGAAGTGCCTGACCAAGACCGTGCTGGGCACCCGCTTCGCCAAGAAGCCGATCGAACTCGACATCCCGATCACCATCGCCGGCATGAGCTTCGGCGCCCTGTCCGCCAACGTGAAGGAATCCCTCGGCCTGGCCGCCACCGAGATGGGCACCTCCACCACCACCGGCGACGGCGGCATGACGCCGGAAGAGCGCCGCTCCTCCAAGATCCTGGTGTACCAGTGCCTGCCGTCCCGCTACGGCTTCAACCCGGACGACGTGCGCAAGGCCGACGCCATCGAGGTCGTCATCGGCCAGGGCGCCAAGCCGGGCGGCGGCGGCATGCTGCTGGGCCAGAAGGTGAACCCACGCGTCGCCAAGATGCGCACCCTGCCGGAAGGCGTCGACCAGCGCTCCGCCTGCCGCCACCCGGACTGGACCGGCCCGGACGACCTGGCCATCAAGATCCAGGAGCTGCGCGAGATCACCGACTGGGAAAAGCCGATCTACGTGAAGGTCGGCGCCACCCGCACCTTCAACGACGTCAAGCTGGCCGTGCATGCCGGCGCCGACGTGGTGGTGGTGGACGGCATGCAGGGCGGCACCGCTGCCACCCAGACCTGCTTCATCGAACACATCGGCATCCCGACCCTGGCCGCCGTGCGCCAGGCCGTCAATGCACTGGAAGACCTGGACATGAAGGGCAAGGTCCAGCTGATCGTCTCCGGCGGCATCCGCACCGGTGCCGACGTGGCCAAGGCCCTGGCGATGGGCGCCGACGCGGTGGCCATCGGCCAGGGCGTGCTGGTGGCCCTCGGCTGCAACGGCGAAACCTACTTCCAGAACGGCACCCACCACGACGCCATCGCCGACTACAACGCGCTGGGCACCGCCCCCGGCTTCTGCCACCACTGCCACACCGGCAAGTGCCCGGTCGGCGTCACCACCCAGGACGCCACCCTGGAGCAGCGCCTGACCCCGGCGGTCGGCGCCAAGCACCTCAAGAACTACCTCAAGACTCTGAACATGGAGCTGACCACCATCGCCCGGGCCTGCGGCAAGCAGAACGTGCATCACCTGGAGCCGGAAGACCTGGCAGCCCTGACCATCGAAGCCGCCGCCATGGCCGGCATCCCGCTGGCCGGTACCAACTGGATCCCAGGCAAGGGTTTCTGAGCAGCAAGAGTTTCTCCCTCTCGCCCCGCAAGGCGTTTCGCCGGGGCGATCCGACCACGGATCGCCCCGCTTTTTTCCAGGAGACTGAATCCGTGACCGCCCAGATCATCGACGGCAAGGCCCTCTCGAAGCAGCTGCGCGTGGGCTTCCGGGAGCGCGTCGATCACCTCGCCGACCAGGGCGTGCAGCCCGGTCTGGCCGTCATCCTCGTCGGCGACAACCCGGCCTCCCGCGTCTATGTCGGCAACAAGATCAAGGCCTGCGAGGAGTGCGGCGTGCGCTCCTTCCACATCGCCCTGCCGGCCGACACGCCCCAGGCCGAGGTCCTCGCCACCATCGCCCGCCTCAACGCCGATCCGGCCGTGCATGGCATCCTGATCCAGTTGCCGCTGCCACCGCACATCGAGCCGCGCGCTGTTCTGGAGGCCATTTCCGTCCATAAG
>JAFEDI010000005.1 GCA_018241725.1 Pseudomonadota bacterium
ATGCTCAGGATTACAAATCATTCCTGTTCATCGTCCTGTTTGCTTGCTGGCCGCGTCTTCGTATACCCAGCCCCACCAAAAGCGCCAAGAGCGGTGTAGCCAACAAACTTGATCAGCTCCATCAATGTTGCATCCTTGTTGAAGCAGACCAAAAGCACAATTACACCGGTAACGAGAATAGATATTCCACCAAAGAGAAAAATACGCCAACGCGTAATTTTCAAATCGGCTTTGGTCCGCTGCTCACGATCGCTCTTTTGAGCCTCTAATGCTGCCATCGCATATTCATGACCTTGCTTGATGTCTGCATCAGCAAGATCAAGTTCTCGAGTGCGCAACTCCAGCCGCCGCTCTTCGACAGAAAGAAGCCGCTGAAGTTGCTCACCAGAGATATTCGATACCGTATCAGGATCATTGGTCGGAACCAAACCATCAATTCGATCTGGATTCCGCTCAGAATCATCGTTATCCAGCATTTCACTCATTTAATAATCGAGCTCCTAGACTTCGCTTTCGCTCATGCACGCTGTCGATGACGCGTTCTTCCCACGATGTAGCGCGGAACATCGTACTCAATAACCAACCGGCCAAAGCCAGGTCGTCCAAGCTGTGGCGGCGACACCCGTACACGCTTGATAGCTGAACGCTCGCATTCGCTCAGCTGCACGTACTGCTCCGGCGACAGCGTCTCAAAACGGGACAACGTCGTATTCAGCACGTCATCTGGCATATATTCATACTCCCATCAGCAAACATCACATCACACGACAAAAAAGTGCCTGTGATGGCAACCGCCCCCTCATAGCGGCTTCCCTACCCTCACACCAACCATGCAAAACCATAGATTTTGCAATGGCATCAGACGATAACCACACGCCCAAGCTCAATCCTGCACTCCACACACGCAGTGTTCGCACATGTGTTCGTGACAACAAGCAAGCGTGTTAACGCTTGTTTCTTGTACAGATTGTACATAGAACCTAGCACAAGTTCCCTTCAACGGTTGACACGATGAGTGCAACATTTTTGCACTCACTGAAAACCGACTCTAGAACAGCCCGGCACAAAGCCGGCACACATAAAAACGGCCCAGCGCCCGCAAGACGCTAAGCCGTTGATTTTATGGTGCTGGCGGTCCGGATCGAACGGACGACCTGCTGTTTACAAGACAGCTGCTCTACCGACTGAGCTACGCCAGCGTGCCCGGCAACGCCACGGGGCGCGCAGTGTAGACGAAGCCGGCGAGCGCCCGCAAACCGCTCAGGCGCCTGCGGAACCGGCCAGCCGCGCCAGCCCGTCGAGCACCAGATCCGGCACGAGCTCGACCGCGAACGGCAGCAGCGGCGCGAGGAAGGCGCCATCGCCACCGGTCAGCAGACAGTGCAGACCCTCGCCCGCCCCGGCTCCGGCGCTCTGGACGCTGCCGGTGATGCCGCCGACGACGGCATGCCGCACGCCGGCGGCCACACAGGCGGCCGTGTCGCGACCGAGACCTGAGGGCGTGGCCGGCACCGGCCCGGCGGGGATGCGGCGGGTGTTGCCGTACAGCGCGGTACGCATCAGCTGCAGGCCGGGCAGGATCGTGCCGCCCAGATGCCGGCCGTCCGCGGCGAGCGCATCGACGGTCACGGCCGTGCCGGCATCGATCACGCAGCAGGCCCGCCGTGTGCGCGCGCGCGCACCGATCATGGCCAGCCAGCGGTCGACCCCCATGCGCGCCGGCTCGGCATAGGCACTGACGATCCCGCCGGCCGCGGCCGTCGCCTGCACGAAGGTCGGCGACAGGCTCCAGCGTGCCCGCAGCGCAGCATCCAGCGCGGTGTCGAAGTGGCTGCCGGCGACGCTGCCGCACCAGATCGCCGAAGGCCGTGCGAGCGCGTCCGGGAGTTCGGCAAGAGCCTCGGCCAGCGGGCGGTCGCGATGCACGAGGCAGCCGGCGACCCGCGGCCCGTCTTCGGCATCGAGGCGCCACTTCAGCCGGGTGTTGCCGGCATCGATCAGCAGCCGGCCCGTCATGCCGGCCTCAGGCTCAGTTCGCCGATCGCGAAGCTGCGCCGGCCGCTGGCGGTATCGAGCTGCAGTTCGCCGTCGGCCGCGATGCCGCGCGCGATGCCCTCGACGACGTGACCCGGCCACAGCAGCCGCACCGGCCGGCCGGCGACCGCGTCCCAGCGCTGCCAGTCGGACTGGAAGCTGTCGAGCCCCGACTCGCCGAAGGCCGTGCAGGCGATGGCAATCTCGGACAGCAGCAGCGCCGCGAGCCGGTTGCGGGAGACATGCGTGCGCCCGAGCACTGTCGCCAGGTCGATCCACGGCTGGTCGATCGTGCCGCCGGCGGACTCCGGCATCGCGACGTTCACGCCGACGCCGATGATGACGTGGCTGCAGCCTTCGCTCTCGCCGCCGAATTCGAGCAGCACGCCGCCGAGCTTGCGGGCGTCCCACAGCAGGTCATTCGGCCACTTGAGGCCGTGGCCGCCGACGCCGAAGCGTTCGAGCGAACGCGCCAGTGCCACGCCGATCGCGAGCGACAGCCCGGCGAGCGCGGCGGGCGGCAGCGCGAAGCGCCACAGCACCGACAGGTACAGGTTGGCTGCGTACGGCGAGATCCACTGCCGGCCGAGCCGGCCGCGGCCGGCGCGCTGGC
>JAFEDI010000060.1 GCA_018241725.1 Pseudomonadota bacterium
GGGACTGGTCACCCATCACCGTGGTGACTCTCAATCCCGAGCGAGACGTAGTCCTTGCCATGGGGAATAAACAGCAAAGAGCTGCATGAATCAGGCGACAACTAGCTTGACGCGCGCCGAGGTCGTGCAAGCATTCCTGGCCTGTGAGAACGGCAAGTCGTCCGTACAAGGGTCGTTGTGGAAGTTCTTGCGGCGAATGAACCGGCCCCAACAGGAACTCTCATGGGTCGTCTCCGCCGCCCCCTTGCTACAATCCCGCGCCTGTCAATCCGTTGGTGGCGCGGGTCATGAAGGTATTCGGTTTCGCCGGCTGGTCCGGTTCGGGCAAGACCACGCTGATCGAGAAGATCATTCCGGAGATCACCGCCCGGGGTTTCCGGGTGTCGGTGATCAAGCATGCGCATCACGGCTTCGACATCGACAAGCCGGGCAAGGATTCCTGGCGCCACCGGGAGGCGGGGGCCAGCGAGATCCTGCTGGTGTCGGACGAGCGCTGGGTGCTGATGCACGAATTGCGCGACGAGACGGAACCCGATCTGAGCGCCCAACTCCAACGCCTGTCGCCCTGCGACATTGTGCTGGTGGAAGGCTTCAAGGCGGTGCCGATACCCAAGATCGAGGTCTATCGCCCGGCCCACGACCGCCCACTACAGTATCCCGACAATCCGTCCGTCGTCGCCATCGCCACCGACGTGGCACTCGATGCCCCCATGACCTGTCTGAATCTCAACGATGCGGCCGCCGTGGCCGATTTCATCCTCCACCATCAGGGGCTCCTATGAATACTTCCCTGCGTCCTTTCGAAGAGGTGCGCGACGCGCTCTTGGCCGCCGCCGAGCCGGTGACGGCCGTCGACACGGTGCCTACGTCGGCGGCCCTCGGCCGCGTGCTGGCCGCCGACCAGGTATCCGGCCTCAACGTGCCGCCCCTCGACAATTCCCATATGGATGGCTACGCGGTGAGCACGGCCGATCTACCGGCCGCCGGCACGCGCCTCGTCATCGGCCAGCGCATCCCGGCCGGCAGCGTCGGCCACACGCTGGCCCGCGGCACCGCGGCGCGCATCTTCACCGGTGCGCCGATCCCGGCCGGCGCCGATGCGGTGGTGATGCAGGAGCTGTGCGAAGCGGACGGCGACGGGGTGGTGATCAACCATCTGCCCAAGCCCGGCGAGTGGGTGCGCCGCGCCGGTGAGGACATCGCCCAGGGCAGCACCGTGCTGTCCGCCGGCGTGCGCCTCAATCCGCAGATGCTGGGCCTTGCCGCGTCGGTGGGCTGCGCGACGCTGCCGGTGCTGCGGCGCCTGCGAGTGGCGCTGTTCTCCACCGGCGACGAGCTGGTGATGCCCGGCGAGCCGCTGCCGCCCGGCGCCATCTACAACTCCAACCGCTACGTGCTGCGCGGTCTGCTGGAGGCCCTCGGCTGCGAGGTCAGCGACCTGGGCATCGTGCCCGACAAACTCGACGCGACCCGCGCTGCGCTGCGCGAGGCGGCCAGTCGCCACGACCTGATCGTCACCAGCGGTGGCGTGTCGATGGGCGAGGAGGACCACATCAAGCCGGCGGTGACGGCCGAAGGGCGGCTGGATTCCTGGCTGATCGCCATGAAACCCGGCAAGCCGGTGGCCTACGGCCATGTGAACGATCCGGCCGGCGGCGCCGGCGCGGCCTTCATCGGCCTGCCTGGCAACCCGGTGTCGAGCTTCGTCACCTTTATCCTGCTGGTGCGGCCCTTCGTGCTGCGTGCCCAGGGCGTCAAGGACTGCCTGCCCAAGGCCATTCCGCTGGAGGCGGCCTTCGACTGGCCCAAGCCCGACCGCCGCCGGGAGTTCCTGCGCGCGCGCCTGGGGGCCGACGGCCGTGTCGAGCTGTATCCCAACCAGGGGCCCGGCGTGCTCACCTCCACCGTGTGGGCCGACGGCCTCGTGGACAATCCCTCCGGACAGGTCGTCAAGGCCGGCGACCGGGTGCGTTTCATTCCTTATTCCGAACTACTGTCATGAGCGTCAAGGTCCTGTATTTCGCCAGCCTGCGGGAAACCCTGGGGTATTCCCACGAAACCCTCACGCTGTCTGCCGACATCGCCACGCTGGGCGACCTGCGTGCCCACCTGGCCCACCGCGGCGGGGTGTGGGAAGCCCTCGGCGAAGGCCGCAATGTGCGCGCGGCGATCAACCAGGAGATGGTTGGCGCCGACGTGGCGGTGGCGGACCGGGACGAGATCGCCTTTTTCCCGCCGGTCACCGGAGGCTGAGATGAGTGAAATCCAGCGGCAGAATGATTCCGTGTCGGTCCAGGAGGCTGACTTCGACGTCGGCGCGGAGATCGCCGCGCTGTCTGCCGGCCGTGTCGAGGTGGGCGCGGTGGCGAGCTTCGTCGGCCTGGTGCGCGCCGACAAGCTGAGCGGGGAGGGCAGCGAGGTGTCGGCGATGACCCTCGAACACTATCCCGGCATGACCGAGAAGTCTCTCGATGCCATCATCGCAGATGCCAACGGCCGCTGGAGCCTGCTCGGCACGCGGGTGATCCACCGCTTCGGGCGGCTCGTGCCCGGCGAGCGCATCGTCTTCGTCGGTGTGGCGTCCTCCCACCGGGGCGACGCCTTCGCCGCCTGCGAGTTCATCATGGACTACCTGAAGACTCGCGCGCCATTCTGGAAGAAGGAAGACACGCCGGAAGGCGGACGCTGGGTGGATGCCCGCGAGGCGGACGACGAGGCGGCGTCCCGCTGGGACTGAGCCCTCTGCGCACCCAGCATCAGCGGACTGTTGGTGAAGTGTTGATTTCGACGCAGTCAGTCGTCGTTTCTGCCCCGGATTCCGCGTCTGGGGCGGGTTTGCGAAGGTGGCGCAATTGCTGCTATCGAATGGTCTCCGTCCGACGTTTGTAAATCCGCTCCTGACCATTTCTCCAGACTCCGATACTGTTGTTGTGTCGGTGCGCCGTTCATCGTCAATCTCCTCCCAACCGTCCCTGCCGCTTACCGGGCGCTGACCCAACCAGCCTAGATCATGTGGATCGTCAATATCGCCCTGCGGCGCCCCTACACCTTCATCGTGATGGCGCTGCTCATCTTCCTGGCCACGCCGCTGGTGCTGCTGCGTATCGCCACCGACGTGCTGCCGGAGATCAACATCCCGGTGATCAGCATCATCTGGAGCTACAACGGCCTGTCGCCGCAGGAGATGGCCCAGCGCATCACGACGCCCAACGAGCGCCTGCTGGCCACCACGGTCAGTGACATCGAGCATTTCGAGTCCCAGTCCTACAACGGTATCGCGATCATCAAGGTGTTCCTGCAGCCCAACGCGAGTGTCGATACCGCGATGGCGCAGATCGCTTCGACGGAGGGCGGGGCGCTGCGCCAGCTTCCACCGGGGATCAGTCCGCCGCTGGTGATCAAGTATTCCGCGTCGGCAATCCCGGTGATCCAGCTCGGCGTGTCGAGCAAATCGCTGCCTGAACAGTCGCTGTTCGACACCATGCTCAACACGCTGCGGCCCAAGCTGGTGTCCATCCCCGGCATCGCCATGCCTTACCCCTACGGCGGCAAGAGCCGGGTGGTGTCGGTGGACATCGACAGCAGCGCGCTGCAGGCCAAGGGCCTGGCGCCGTTGGACGTGGTCAATGCGATCAACGCGCAGAACCTGATCCTGCCCGGCGGCACCGCCAAGCTCGGCGCCACCGAGTTCAACGTCAAGATGAACGGCTCGACGCGCACGGTGGAGGAGTTAAACGATCTGCCGGTGCGTGTCGGCAGCGGCCAGGCCATCTACCTGCGCGACGTGGCGGCGGTGCGCGACGGCTTCTCGCCGCAGACCAACATCGTGCGCATGGACGGCAACCGCGGCGTCGTGCAGTCGGTGCTGAAGAGCGGCGGGGCGTCCACGCTGCAGGTCATCGACGCGCTGCGTGTGGCCCTGGCGGACGCGCTGCCGAGCCTGCCCGACGATATCCAGGTCACGCCGCTGTTCGATCAGTCGGTGTTCGTCAAGGCGGCGATCTCCGGTGTGGTGCATGAGGGCCTGATCGCCGCCTGTCTCACCGCGGCGATGATCCTGCTGTTCCTCGGCAATTGGCGCACCACCTGCATCATCGCGATCTCGATTCCGCTGTCGGTGCTGTCGTCGATCATCGTGCTCTACGCGCTGGGTCAGACCATCAACATCATGACCCTCGGTGGCCTGGCGCTGGCGGTGGGTATCCTGGTGGACGATGCGACGGTGACCATCGAGAACATCGAGCGCTACCTGCACCTGGGCCACGACCTGGAAACCGCGATCCGCGAGGGCGCCGGGGAGATCGCCGTGCCGGCGCTGGTGTCCACGCTGTGCATCTGCATCGTCTTCGTGCCGATGTTCTTCCTCACCGGCGTGGCGCGCTTCCTGTTCGTGCCGCTGGCCGAGGCGGTGATCTTCGCGATGATCGCCTCCTACATCCTGTCGCGCACGCTGGTGCCGACGCTGGCACTGCTGTTCATGAAGAACATGCAGCACGGCGCCGCGGCGCCGGACAGCCTGCTGCAACGGGTGTACCGGCGTTTCGACGCCGGCTTCGAGCGCATGCGCGGCGGCTATATCGTGCTGCTCTCCGCGCTGCTGCCGCGTCGCCGCAGCTTCATCGCGATCTTTCTGGGGGGCTGCGTGCTGTCGTCCGGGCTGTATTTCTTCCTCGGGCGGGACTTCTTCCCGGCGGCCGACGCCGGCATCATCCGCCTGCATTTCCGCGCCCCGACCGGCACCCGCATCGAGGAGACGGCGCGCCTGGCCGACCGCATCGACGCGGCGATCCGCGAGCAGATCCCGGCGGAGGAGCTCGAAACCATATTCGACAACCTGGGCCTGCCCTACAGCGGCATCAACCTCTCCTACAGCAACGCCGGCACCATCGGTACGCTGGACGGGGAGATCCAGATCGCGCTGAAGGAGAATCACGGTTCTTCGGCGCACTACATCGACCGCCTGCGTGAGGAACTGCCGCGGCGCTTCCCCGGTGTGGAGTTCTTCTTCCAGCCGGCCGACGTGGTGACCCAGATCCTCAACTTCGGCCTGCCGGCGGCCATCGACGTGCAGGTGGCGGGCAACAAACTGCAGGACAACTACCGCTTCGCCGCCATGGTCGAGAAGGCGGTGCGCCAGGTGCCGGGGGCGGTGGACGTGCATATCCACCAGCGCCTCGATCAGCCGTCCCTGCGCCTCGACATGGACCGCAGCCGTCTGCAGCAGATGGGGCTGAGCGCAGCCAACGTGGCGCAGAACGTGCTGATCCCGCTGTCCGGCAGCTTCCAGACGGCGCCGAGCTTCTGGCTCAATCCGAAGAACGGGGTGTCCTACAGCATCTCCGTGCAGGCGCCCCAGTACCGGGTGGATTCCGTCGATTCGCTGCTGCAGATTCCGGTGGCGGGGGCCAGCGGCGTGCCCAACCAGCTGCTCAGCAACCTGGTGCAGGTGTCGTCGGCGCGGGAGCCGGCCATCGTGTCGAGCTATAACATCGAGCCGGTGATCGACCTCTACGTGAGCGTGCGCGGGCGCGACCTGGGTTCGGTGGTGGCCGATGTGGAGCGCATCGTCGAGGAGCTCAAGCCGCAGCTGGCGAAGGGCAGCAAGGTCACGCTGCGCGGCCAGGCCCGCACGATGAACTCGTCCTTCATCGGCCTCGGCGTCGGGGTGGTGATGGCCATCGTTCTGGTCTACTTGCTGATCGTCGTGAATTTCCAGTCGTGGGTGGACGCCTTCATCATCATCACCGCGCTGCCGGCAGCGCTGGCCGGCATCGCCTGGATGCTGCTGCTGACCGGCACTACGCTCAGCGTGCCGGCGCTCACCGGGGCGATCATGACCATCGGCGTGGCCACCGCCAACAGCATCCTGATGGTCTCCTTCGCCCGCGAACGCCTTGCCGCCGGCGAGCCGCCGTTGTCGGCTGCGCTCGAAGCCGGGGCAACCCGCCTGCGCCCGGTGCTGATGACAGCGCTGGCGATGATCATGGGCATGCTGCCGATGGCCATCGGCCTCGGCGAGGGCGGTGAGCAGAACGCGCCCCTCGGTCGCGCGGCGATCGGCGGCCTGCTGTTCGCCACGCTGTCCACACTGGTTTTCGTGCCGCTGGTGTTTGCCTCGGTGCATCAAACTCTCGCCCGCCGGGCCGCCGCCCGGCCGCAGCTGCCCCAGGGCGGCCTTGCCGAAGGACATTCCTGACATGACTGACAACCGCCATTCCAGTATCGGCATCCATGGCCTGCACGCGCATGAGGGTGCCCAGGGCATTCACCGCCTGCGCCTGCTCAAGCGCACCCGCAATGTGGCCCTGGTGGGGCTCGCGGTGCTGGGGGCCGGCCTCGCCGGTGTTGTCGTCCACCGCGCGGCCACCGCCCGCGATCTGGCTACGGCGGCGGAGATCCACGCCGCCCGCCACGTGAGCGTGGTGTCGCCGAAGGACAGCAGCAGCGAGAACGTGCTGAGCCTGCCCGGCACGCTGCAGGGGTATACGGAGGCGCCGATCTACGCCCGCACGAGCGGCTACCTGGCTGCCTGGTACAAGGACATTGGCGACGGCGTGAAGCAGGGCGAACTGCTGGCCCGCATCGACACGCCGGAAGTGGCCCAGCAACTGGTCGAGGCCAGGCAGGCGCACGCCCAGGCTGTTGCGGCGCTGGCGCTGGCCAAGAGTTCGGTCGAGCGCTGGGAAGGCCTGCGCAAGCTCGACTCCGTCTCTCAACAGGAAGTGGAAGAACGCCGTAATGCCTATGCCCAGGCGACCGCGGCCAATGCCTTGACCGCCGCGACGGTGCAGCGCCTGCAGAAGCAACTGGATTACAACCAGGTGGTGGCGCCCTTCGCCGGCGTGATCACCAAGCGCACTGTGGATGTGGGCAACCTCATCGACGCGGGTGGCAGCAGCAAGCAGCTCTTCGTGCTGACCCGCAGCGACCCGCTGCGCATCTACGTGCAGGTGCCCCAGGGTTTTACCCGCCGCGTGCAGCCCGGCGACAAGGCCAGCGTGAGTCTTGCCGAGTGGCCGGGCCGGGTGTTCTCCGGCAGCATCGTGCGTACCGCCAAGGCCATCGACACCGCCAGCCGTACGCTGCAGGTGGAGATCAACCTGCCCAACCCAAAGGGTGAGCTGCTGCCCGGCGCCTATGCACGGGTCGACATCAAGGCCCCGGCAACGGCCGGCGAGCCGAGTTTCCGGATACCCAGCAACACCTTGCTGTTCCGCCCGGAAGGGCCGCGGGTGGCGCTGGTCGGCAGCGACGGCAAGGTGCATCTGCAGCCGGTCACCATCAAGCGCGAGCTAGGGGTGGAAGTGGAGCTGGGCAGCGGCGTGAAGGCCGACGACCGGATCGTGCTGAATCCGGCCGACTCCCTCGCGGAGGGAGATGCGGTAGTGGTCGCGCCGCCGGCCGACAAGAAGCCGGAGGCGAAGAAGGCGGGCTGAGAGGTCGCCTGAGAGGCGGACCGGGGTTGGCGCGCTGCGCCGGGTTGATTGCGGGGCGCCCAGGCGCCCCGCGTCACGTTCAGTGGCCGGCGCCGCCGACGAGGGCCGGCAGCCCGGTGGCCAGCCACGGGAGCCAGGAGATTGCCAGCGCGCCGAGGAAGATCGCCAGCAGGGCCGGCAGCACCGACACTGCGACCTCACGGATCGGTTTGGCGAACATCGCCGACGCGAAGAAGATGTTCATGCCGGCCGGCGGGCACAGGAAACCCATCTCCATCACGGCCAGGAAGATCACCCCGAAGTGCACCGGGTCGATGCCGTAGCTGGTGGCTACCGGCAGCAGCAGCGGTACAAGCACGACGATGGCGGCGTAGATCTCCATCAGCGCGCCGGCGAGGAACAGGAACACGTTAAGTGCAACCAGGAAGGCGAACTTGTTGGGCAGCGCCTGTTGCACCCATTCCACCGCGGCGTCCGGAATGCCGGCGTCCACCAGGTAGTTGGTGAGGCCCAGTGCCATGCCGAGGATCAGCATCACGCCGCCGATGACCTGGGCGCAGTCGCCCAGGCAGCGGCGCAGCAACGCCCAGTCCAGCTCCCGGTGGGCGACGGCCTGGGTGAGGATGGCGTAGGCGGCGGTGAGGGCGGCGCTCTCGGTAGGCGTCGCCACGCCGCTGACCAGGGAGCCGATGGCCACCAGCGGGGCGAGGATCTCCCAGCGGGCGGCCCATGCGGCGGATAGCGCGGCGCGGGCATTGGGCCGTAGCTGCATAGCGTTCGTGGCGGTGCCCTTGCTGCGGCGCAGGTAGCCGCCGACCAGCAGAAGGGAGGCGACCATCACCAGCGCCGGCACGATGCCGGCCAGGAACATGGTGTTGATCGGCACGCGGGCGATGATCGCATACATGATCAGCGGCACCGACGGCGCCAGCAGCACACCCAGTGCGCTGGCGCTGGTCACCAGGCTGATGCCCTTGCGTTCCGGAAAACCGGCGTCCCGCAAGAGCGGCAGCAGCAGCCCGCCGAGGGCCAGGATGGTGACGCCGCTGCCGCCGGTGAAGGCAGTGAAGAAGGAGCACAGCAGCGCCGCGGCGATGGCGGTGCCGGTGACGCCGCCACCGAAGCAGGCGGTGAACAGCGTGCCGAGGCGGCCCGCCGCGCCGCTACGGGCGAACACCAGGCCGGCCAGCGTGAACAGCGGCAGGGCGGGTAGGGACGGATTGACGGTGATCTGGTAATGGCTGAGGGGCACGGAAGCCAGTGGCTGACCCTCCGACCAGAACAGCGCCAGCGCCAGCCCGCCGAGGATGGCGAAGATCGGCGCGCCGGCCAGCAGCGCCAGCACCAGCCACAGGGCCAGCGGTGCCAGCGGCAGCGTGGCGTCGTCGAAATGGCGGGCGAAGGCGAAGCCGCCGGCAGTCAGCGCAAGACCGAGCAGCAGGCCGGCGATCCGGCTACGGGAGCAGCGGCTGCCCAGTTTGAGGCCCAGCAGCAGGAAGCCAGCCGGCATCAGGGCCTGCACGCCCCACACCGGAATGCCGTAGGCCAGCTCGCGGCCGGCCTCCAGTTCGCTGGCGACGAAGTTCCAGCTGGCGCTGCCGAGCATGCCGCACAGCACCGCGGCACTGCCCTTGGCGAACACCGTCGAGGCTGCGCGCACGAGCGGATTGCGCGACGTGGCGAAGCCGTTGCCGAGGCTGGTCAGGTGTCCGCCCCGTTCGGCGAGGAGCGCCCCGAACATGGCCAGCGCGAGGCCCAGGTGCTGGACCAGCAGCGGCGCATTGTCGATTCCCTTGCCGTGCAGCGGGCGCAGGGCGATCTCCACCAGCGGGATCAGGGTCATCAGCGCCAACGCGGCGGAGGCGATGGCTTCGTCGAAGGAGAGCAGGCGACGCATGGGAGGTGATCAGGGGTCAGCGCTTGCCGGCGCGGTAGGCTTTCAGCAGCGCGAAGACTTCGTCGAAGGTGTCTGCCGGCACCATCTTGCCGCGGATGCGCGGGTAGAGCTTGTCGGCAAGGTCGTTCCATTCCTTCATCTGCTCGGCGTTGGGCTTGTGCACCTGCAGGCCGCGCTTCTTCATGGCCTCGACGGCTTCGTCCACTTCCTGGCGGGCCTTGGTACGCATCTGCAGGCCGGCCTTGGCCCCTGCGCTGCGCAGGGCTTCCTGGGCTGCGGGGCTCATCTCGTCCCAGCTCTTCCTGGTGACCACCAGCGCGCCGACGATGGGCGCCCAGTTGATGTCGAGCATGTGCGGGGCGGTGTTGTAGACCTGGCTGGCCAGCGCGAAATAGGGTGTGGCGGGCACCGCGTTGATCATGCCGGTCTGGATCGACGGCAGGATGTCGGAGGTTTCCAGCGGCACCGGCGTGTAGCCGAGGCTCTTCATGATCTCTTGCTGCTCCGACTCACCCGCCCAGGCAAAGAACTTCATCTTCTTGTAGTCGTCGGGGCGCAGGGCCGGCTCCTTGGAGAAGAAGCGCACCCAGCCGGCATCGCCCCAGGCCAGTACGACGAAGCCCTTGTCGAGGAACTTCTTTTCCATGCCGGCACGCATCTTCTCTCGCACGTAGTCCACCTCTTCCCAGCTGCGGAACAGCAGCGGCATGTTCTGCAGCGCGGCGATGGACGGCTCGATCTCGCGCAGGCCGACCACCGACAGGAGGGCGCCCTGCAGCTGGCCGATGCGCATGCGGCGGGCCATGTCGGTCTCGCCGCCCTGGCTGCCGTCCGGGTAGATCACGTACTTGGCGCCGTCGCCCTGGGCGGTGCGCCAGGCTTCGCCGACTTCCATCAGCTGGCGGTGGTAGAGGGAGTTCTTGGGGGCCAGGGTGCCGATGCGCAGCTGGCCGGCGGCCATGGCGTTGGCGCCGAGAAGGAGTCCGACGGCGAGGGCGGCAAGGCGGCTGAACTTGAACATGGGGCGTCTTTCTGTACGTTTTGAGGGCGAGCGGACGGCGCCGTGGGCGGCGGCCGGCCGGAGCGGGCGTTAGAACAGGTCGTCGGCGGAGTCGATCAGCCAGCGCGCGCGGCGGCGCATGACTTCGTTGGACAGGGCCAGCGGGCTGCCCGGTGGGTCCTGGATGGCGACGGCCTGCTGGAGCAGGTCGAGGAAGGCGGCTTTGTCGCCGGCCGGCTGGGCGATGCCCTCGGCCTTGCCGACGAAGGCGCCGGCATTGCGCCCGTTGCCCAGGCGCAGGGCCTCGTCGAAATAGGCCAGAGCTTGCTGGCGGCTGCCGCCGGGGCGGGCGACTTCGAAGGTTCCCATCAGGCCGGCCAGGCTGCCGCCACCAAAAGTCGGGTCGGCACGCCACGCAAGCTGCGCCAGCGCGATGGCCAGCGGCAGGTCGGCGACGGTGTCGGGATCGTCCTTGGACAGGGAGATCAGGCCGCCCCAGGAGGCTGCGCCCCAGTAGGCGAGGGCGACCTGTTCGGGGGCGAGGCGCAGAGCCGCTAGCTGGGTCGGGTCGGCCAGGCGCTGGCGGAGGCCGGGCTGGGCAGTTTCGAGGGCGGCAAGGGCGTGGTCCCGGCCGCGCCTGTACAGGCGAGCGGCGCGTTCGCGCAGGCGCTGGGCGCCCTTGGCGTCGGTGGCGTCCAGGCGGTCGGCCTCGAAGGCGACGAAGGCGTAGGCGTACTGCGTGAAGCCGCCGGCGACGGCGGCGGCCAGCGGGGCGTGTCCGGGCTGCTGGCGCAGCACCGATTCGGACAGCTTGAGGTAGAAGGCGCTGGCTTCGTGGGCCAGCTCCAGGTCATCCTCGCTGGACTGGCCCTGGGCGGCCAGCTGGTCGGCGACGCCGCGCATGACCAGTTGGGTCGGGGAGCAGGCGCTCAGGCCGGCAGCAAGCAGGATGGGGGCAGCGAAGCGCGCCAGACGGGCTGGCGTGGCGGTGATCGGCATGGGAGGGCGTGGGTCTGGTGGGCCGGCGTTTCGAGCCACATGCTTGAAACGCCGAGAAGATAGCCCGCCAATGTTGCGCGGGCGTGACCACCGGCCGCGCGCCGTCCCATGCCGACGGGATCAGCGGATCAGCTCGGCGAGCTTGCCCTTGGGAACGTTGAGGAAGCTGCTGATGGCAGCGAGATGCTCGTTGTGCTCCGTGAGCTGGATGGGGCGCGGTTCGAGCACGTGCAGGTCGAAGTTCCCAGGGCAGTTGCCGTCCTGCTGCACGGAGTAGCCCCAGGTTATGCCGGTGTTGAAGAGGCGGCCGATGGGGCCATCGAGTTCGACCACGTAGTTGGCGAACTTGGTGTTGGTGAGGCCGGTGAATACGCCCCGTTCGAAGTTGCCGTTTATTTCCCGCGGGGTGTCGATCAGCCAGCATTCGCTCTCGCCGAACCGGCGCATCTCGTGGCCGGCGTAGGTGGCCGAGTGGGTGCCGATCTTCACGCCGTCGCTGCCGTAAAGACATTGCTCGAGGACGATGGCGGTGTCGTCGTCGGGGTATTGCTTGTCCACGTTCCAGTCGCCGACGACCGTGTGGGCGAACAGTTGGGTCTGCGGCCGGATGAGCTGGAGCAGCCCGAGCTTGTGCTCGTGGCTGCCCTGGCGGGTGAAGCGGACCTTGAAGTCGGCGCCGTACTGGACGGCCGTGCCGGCTTCATGGGGATTGAGTTCCCGGGTGACGTAAGGCGTGATGTCGAGTGCGAAGTGATCGAGCTGGTAGCTTTCGTGGTTTCCGTAATTGCTCATGGCCGTACCTTTCATGCTTGGGTAGAGGCAGGAATGCCCTGCGCGGCACCCGGGTCTTCATGCGAATGTTCTCCCTCCGCGGCCCGGGTGTCTGTTTATATAAATAGCATTTTTCGGTGCGGCCGGGGGACTCAGTCGAGCAGATCGGAATATTCCTTTTGAACATAACCGTCGAGACGCGTCCATGGCAGCTTGGTGGGCATCGCCTCGCGGGTGGCGATCATCGTGCTGCGGTTGGTGCCGGCCTGGTTGGCCGATTCGATGCGGCGCGGGTATTGCTCCTTCTCGTCCCACAGTACCTGCACGCGGGTCTGGGCGGTGCCGCCTTCGTACCAGCGGGTGCCGGCCGGTGCGCTGCGGCTGCTGGCCTTCATGCGTTTGATCTGCTCCGGGTCGAGCAACTGGTTGGCGGTGGTCCATTTGCCGTCAAAGCCGATGTTGGTGTAATCCACCGGGGCGATGTCCACGACCATCTTTTCGTGTTCATTGACGATGCGCACGCGCAGCTTGCCGTCATTGCCGCGCTGAACCCAGCGGGCAGCGGCGGAGGTGTCCATGTGCTTGTGGTTCTTGTCGCCGGCCTTGTGGTCCTCGGCTTCGTGGGCGTGGGCCGGCAGGATGCGCTCCACCCAGCTCTGGTTGTCGTGGCGGACCAGGCGCTCACCGAAGCGCACGATGCGGGTCACGCCGTCGGCGCCAAGGGTGGTGATGTCGTGTTCGACCTTGAGGGCCAGATCGTCGGCGAGGGCCGGGGCGGCGAGGAGGGCGCCCAGTAGGGCGGGAAGCAATCGTTTCATGATGTCGGGGGAAAAGAAAAAAGCCCGACCTGGGAAGGTCGGGCGAAAAAGGGGCCAGTTTTTCAAGCTAGGGCAGCCCCCCTGGATGGCTCGGTAGGGATCAGAGGCCGAGGGCGGACTTCACCAGGCCGAAGACCTTGGTGTTGACCATGGTGCCCTTGAAGCCGGCATTGCCGGCGCCGGTGGAGAACAGCATCACGTCGCCGCCGCCGTGGGTTTCGTTGCCGACGGCGCCGAGGTTCACACCGACTTCCTGGATGTAGTCGTCAGCGGTGGTGTCCACGCTGGTCAGGTCGTCGCGGACGGCCTTGCGCGGGCCGCCGCCGTTGCCGAAGACCAGGGTGCCGTAGGGCTTGCCGTCGGCCGCGTTGGCCAGCACGGGCTTGCCCTGGACGGTGGTCTGGGTGATGTCGGTGACCTTGCCGAGGATCGGGTTGCCCTTGTGGGAGTAACCGTTGATGGTCATCGTGTGGTCGTGGTCGGCGGTGACGACGATCAGCGTGTTCTTGAGATCCACCAGGCTCAGGGCGCGCTTGATGGCGTCGTCGAAGGCGATGGTGTCTTCCAGCGCGCGCTTGGCGTTGGTGCCGTGCAGGGCGTGGTCGATACGGCCGCCTTCGACCATCAGGAAATAACCCTTGCTGTTCTTCTGCAGGATCTTGATGGCTTTCTCGGTCATGTCGGCGAGGCTGGGCTCGTCGATGTTGTTGGCCGCCTTGGCACGATCCAGCTCGTAGTTGAGGTGGTCCTTGTTGAAAAGGCCGACCAGCTTGCCGGTGGATGCCGGGTCGATGGCCTTGAAGGCGGTGCCCGTATTCACATAGGTGTAGCCGGCGGTCTTCAGCAGGGCGGTCAGGTCCTGACCGTCGGTGCGCTTGCCACCGGCGGCAGTGGGCAGGAAGAACCTGGAGCCGCCGCCGAGCAGTACATCCACGCCACTGCCGAGGGCCGCGTTGAACTTGCCGGAGCCCGGCACGAACTGGGCGGCGATGTCGTTCTCGCCGTCGCGGTGGCAGATGTGGGAGTAGGTGACGGCCGGCGTGGCGTGGGTCACGCGGGTTGTCGTTACCGCGCCGACGGATTTGCCGGCGGCCTTGGACAGTTCCAGCAGGGTCGGCACTGCGGTGCCGTTACCGGTGGCCGGGCAGGTGCTGTCGCCGGTGGTACTGTTCACGTACGGGGTGGTGCCGTTGTAGGCCTTGGTGTCGGCGCTCATGGACACCACCTCGTTGTTCATCTTCACGCCGGTCATGTAGGCGGCCATCGACGGGGCGGAGTCGGTGGTCTGGGCGTCGTTGGAGTAGGTCTTGATGCGCGCGGTGCGCTTCAGGCTCTCCATCGTCAGCTGGCCGGCCTCGCCGTACTTGTAGATGCGGCTGGCGGTGACGGTGGTGGGGCCCATGCCGTCGCCGAGGAAGAAGATGACGTTGGTGGCTTCGCCGGCGGCGAAGGCGGAGGAGGTGGCGCCGATCAGGGCGATGGCGGCCGCGCAGGTCTTGAAGTGGGTTTTCATCGTGGTGAGCTCCGCTTACAGGCCGACCGACTGGCGGATCAGGTTGAAGACTTCGGTGTTGGTGATGACGCCGGTGAACTTGTCCGCACCGCGGCCGATGGCGCCGAGGAACACGTCGGTACCGCCGTGGGTTTCGCTACCGGCGGCCATCGGGATGGCGGCTTCCTGGTGGTAGTTCTTGTCGGCGACCTGGGCATCGGTGAGGGCGGTGCGGGTAGCCGGGCGGTTTTCGCCGTTGCCGAAGCCGATGATGGTGAAGGGGTTGCCGGAGCTGTCCAGATTCAGCGCGCCGGTGACGAAGTTCTTCAGCAGGCCGAGCACGCCGGGGTTGCTGGCGGTGGTGGCGCCGGTGCGGGCGGCGTAGCCGTTGAGGACGATGGTGTGGTCGTGGTCGGCGGTGACGACGATCAGGGTGTTGGACAGGTCCGCGTCGATGGTCTTCATCTTGGCGATGGCGGTCTTGATGGCGTCATCGAAGGCCACGGTGTCCTGCAGCGCCTTCCTGGCGGTGGTTTCATGCAGGGCGTGGTCGATGCGGCCGCCTTCCACCATCAGGAAGAAGCCCTTGTTGTTCTTCGACAGGATGTCGATGGCCTTGGTGGTCATCTCGGCCAGGCTGGGCTCGACGGCCGGGTCGCGGTCGATGTCGTAGCTCATGTGGCTGCTGGTGAACAGGCCGACGAGCTTCTTGGTGGAGCTGGCCGCGGCCGCGTCGAACTCGGTCTTGTTCTTGACGTAGGTGTAGCCCTTGTTCACGAACTCGGCGGTCAGGTCACGGCCGTCGGTGCGCTTGCCGCCGGCGGCGGTGGGCAGGAAGAACTGGCGGCCGCCGCCGAGGAGGACGTCCACGCCGTCGCCGAGGGCGCTGTTGTAGCCGGTGCCGCCGGGCACGGCCTGGGCGGCGATGTTGTTTTCGGCGTCGCGGTGGCAGATGTGGGAATAGGTGACGGCCGGGGTGGCGTGGGTGATGCGGGTGGTGGTCACCGCGCCGGTGCCCCAGCCGGCGGCCTTGGCCAGTTCGAGCAGGGTGGTGACGGCTTTGCCGTTGCCGGTGGCGGGACAGGTGCTGTCGGTACCGTTGAGGTAGTTCTTGCCGGTGGCGTCGAAGGCGGAGGTCTCCGGGGTCATGGAGATGACTTCGTTATTCATCTTCACGCCGGTCATGTAGGCTGCCATCGACGGGGCCGAGTCGGTGACCTGGGCGTTGTTGGAATACGTACGGACGAAGGCGGTTTCCGGCAGGGTATCGATGGTCAGGTCGCCGTCTTCGCCCACCTTGTAGATGCGTGCCGCGGTCAGGGTGTTGATGCCCATGCCGTCGCCGAGAAAGAAGATGACGTTCTTGGGCGCGTCATGGCTGCTGCTGTTGCCGCCACAGCCGGCGAGGAGTGCCGTTGCTGCAGCGACGGCGAGGAAGACGGGTTTCAACATGCTTCGGAAGCCTCCGGGGGAAAGGGGATTTTCAAAGGGGATTCATCAAAGACGGCAAATATGGCAGTGATGTATTGCGATTACATGAAAGCCTGGTGAAAGCTCTTGGCGGTGCCACTGCCAAAGCAGCGCTCCGTGGAGGCGAATCCACTATCCCCCACGGAGAAGCCGTGGAAAGTCTCCGGGCGGAGCCCCGTCCGCCGGGTTCAGAGCATCAGCGGCCCATTTCCTTCAGGTAAGCCTTGCGGGCGGCCAGCGCGGTGTCGGCGAAGTCGGAGAACACGCCGTCCACGCCGAGGCGGTAGTAGGCGAGGTATTCATTCTGCGGGTCGCCCTTGTAGTCGCTGGCGAGGCGGCGCTGTTCGTTGCGGAAGGTGTAGGGATGAACGAACAGGCCGGCCTTGTGGGCGTCGGCGATCAGCGTGGTGGCGGGCTGGCTGACGGTGTCGGCGTCGTTGATCTTGCCGTCGCCGTTGATGTCCGTCAGGTTGCCGCTGGCGTCCAGCGTGCCCTTGACGGTGATGATGTAGCGCTTCCACGGGCCGATGCCGTCGGCGTAGGTCTTGATCTCGGCGAGGCCGGCCGGGGTGACCATGGCGCTGAACAGGCGGCTGTCGCCAGCCTTGGCCCAGTCGTAGGGCTTGTCGTAGGGCATGGCGTAGGTGAGGGCACCGGTCTTGAGGTTCACATCGTCGGCGTCGATGAGTTGCACCATCTTCGTGTTCAGGCCCTTGCTGCGCATGTACTTGAGGCTGCTCGGCTCGAAGGACTGCACAAAGATCGGGGCGGTCTTGCTGTTCCAGCCGGCCTTGTTGATCAGGTCGATGAGCTTGTCCTCCAGCGGCAGGCCGAGATCCCGGTGGTAGGTGGGGTTCTTGGTTTCCGGGTAGACGGCGATCGTGCGGCCGGTAGCGGCGCTCCTGGTCTTCACCAGGTCGATGAGTTCCTGGAAGGTGATGACCTTGTAGAGGCCGTTGTACTGCTGCGGGCGCTCGGCGTCGGTGGAGATGCCGCCAAGGGTCTTGATCTCGGCCAGGGTGAAGTCGCTGGCGAACCAGCCGGTCTGGGTTTCGCCGTCCACCTGGGTGGTCTTCTTGCGGGCCGCAAATTCGGGGTGGTTGGCCACATCGGTGTTGTAGGCCAGATTGGGGTCATGGCGGGCGATCAGCACACCGTCCTTGGTGGAGATGAGATCCGGCTCGACCACGTCGGCACCCATGTCGATGGCCATGCTGTATGCCTCAAGGGTTTCTTCCGGCAGGTAGCCCGAAGCGCCGCGGTGGGCAACGACGAGGGGAGCGTCTCCGTTCAGCGTCGGAAGGCCGTTGTCGTCGTTGGAGCCACCGCAGGCGGACAGCAGCAGGACGCTGCAACAGGCCAGCGCAACGGGCGTGAGGCCGAGGGAGGTGGACGGGGTGCGGGCGGATTTGTACATGGGAATCTCCTGGTAAAAGCCAGAAAAGATGTCATCTTCTTATGACGTATTCGTTATCTGTCGGTGATTTCGAAGGTTTTTCTGTTCGCTTGTTGCTGTGCAACAAGCGTGTAACTGCCACCCTCTAGGCTCGCGGGTTTTCCCCTTCCCCGGAGCATCTTCATGGATCGCCGCAGCTTTCTCCGCAACAGTGGTTTTCTGACCATTTCGATGGCCGTTGGCGGGCTGGCCGGCTGTGGAAGCAGCGGCTCGGGCCTGCCGCCGCAGGCACTCGGCAACGACTGGAAGTTCCCGCAGAGTGTCGGTTCGGGGGATCCGTCGCCGGAAGGGGCGGTGCTGTGGACCCGTGTCGTGCCCGCCAGCCTTGACGATGTGGCCAGTGCAACGGGGGCCGCCGATGTGACGATCCGCCTGATCGTCACAGACGCCGACAATGGCGCGGCGCTCGGCAGCACTGCGGCACTGGCCGGCCGCCTGCTGGTGGACAGCCAGGTGCCGGTGTATGCGAGCTACGACGCCACGGTGCGCAACAAGGTCACCGGCCTGGCGTCGGGCGGCCTCTACTACTACCAGTTCATCGCCGGCGAGGTCCGCTCCCGCGTCGGCCGTTTCCGCACGGCGCCGGCCCGCGGCACCAGCGTGGACCAGCTGCGCCTGGCCTTCATGACCTGCCAGGACTGGAGCGTGAATCACTGGGCGGCCTTCGATTACATCGCCAGGAACGAGGACGTGGACCTGATCGTCCATCTGGGCGACTACATCTACGAGACCGTCGGCGAGGCTTTCCAGACCGGCTCGGTGGAGAGCCGCCACGACCTCCTGGTGCTGCCCGATGGCATCTCCACCAGCAGCGGTGGTGGTGCGAAGTACGCCAATACGCTGGCCGACTACCGCTACCTGTACAAGAAATACCGCACCGATCCGCGCCTGCAGGCGGTGCATGAGCGCTTCGCCTTCGTCGCCACCTGGGACGACCACGAATTCTCAGACGACTGCTGGGGGGATGCCGAAACCTACGACAACGGTACCTACGACGCGGCCACGCGACGCGGCGACAACACCCATCAGAGCGCCCGCCGCCGCGCGGCCAACCGGGCCTGGTTCGAGTTCATGCCCGCCGATGTGAAGCTGGACGAGAGCATCGCCAGCTTCGATACGGTGCACCTGTACAGGGACATTCAGTGGGGCAATCTGGCCCACCTGGTGGTAACGGACGAGCGCATGTTCCGCTCCGACCACATCATTCCCGAAGCGCTGCCGAACCCGGCCACGGGGGCCCAGCTTGGCCAGATCGGCGCCCGCTACGTGGTGTCGCAAACGACACGGGACAGCTTCGAGACGCTCAAGATGGCGGCCGCACCGGCGGACGATCCGCTCGCCAACGTGTCCATCCTCGGCCGCACCCAGCGCGAGTGGTGGAAGAGCACGATGAGCAACTCGACGGCCACCTGGAAGCTGTGGTGCAACGAGGTGTCCCTGCTGCGCATGCAGCTCGACGGCACCGACGCGATCGCCACGCTGTTCGCGCTGCAGGCGGTGAGCACGCTGGCGACCAGCATCCAGGGTGCGCTGTCGGCCACCGGCGGCAATGTGCCGGTGGCGTCGGCCCTGGTGGCGGCGATGACCGCCGGGGCCAGCCAGGCCGTTGCGGTTGCTGCGGCTACGGCCATTGCGACCGCGGCGGCCAGCGGCAGCGACACCGGCACGGCGGCGACCGGCGCCGGGCTGACGGTTGTGCAGGCGGCCATCGCAGTCGCCGCCTTCGGTGCCGCCAGTGCGGCCAGCGGTACCGCACCCCAGGTGTCGGCGGCGGCGCAGGCTATCGCCTTCGGCTACATCAAACCCGACATCCAGGCCAAGGGTGTCGCCTCGTCCTTCATCCAGTCGTCCGGCAAGGCCGCGGCGCTGGGTAGTTACTTCACCCGCTTCCTGTTCAACTGCGACCAGTGGGACGGCTACAACGCCGAGCGCAAGGCGCTGATGGCCCACCTCAAGGCCGGCGGCATCCGCAACGTGGTGGCGCTGACCGGCGACTTGCACTGCTTTGACGCCGGCGTGGTGATGGACGATTTCGACGCGGCCAGCCCGCAGCCGGTGATGGTGGATTTCGTCACCGCCGGCATCAGCTCCGAGTCTCTGTTCACTTTCTACGCCGATGCGGTCGGGTCGGTCAGCCCCGATCTTGCGACGCTGATCTACTACCCCCTGTCGGTGCCGGTCAGTGGCGTGGGGACGCTGGAGCTACGCTTCAACCTGTTCGACTTCACGATGGCGGCGGCGGCGCCGAGCCTTGACCAGCTCGCCGAACAGGCACGCGTGCGGGTGCGTTCGGCGCTGGCGGCGCAGGGCGTGCCGGAGGTGTCCCTCGATGCGACAACGACTGCGGTTCTGAATGGTCTGAAGGCCGACCCGACGTTCTCGACCCAGTTGCTGGGCCTTGCGCAGCAACTGGCCGGAATCTCGAGGAACCCCTGGATCAAGTGGGTCAGCACCGATGCCCAGGGCTACGGTGTGGTGACGGTGATGCCGGGCGGTCTCACCTGTGTCTTCAAGCAGGTCAATCGCCTGGTGGGGGCTGCTGCCCCCAGCGCGAATCCGATCGCCCGCACGGTCACTGCCCGCGTGGCGGCGGGCAGTGCGGTGCTGAGCGTGGTCTGATTCAGCGGGCCTGGCCGGCCACGCAGGCCCAGGTGGCCAGCGCGTCCAGCCAGGCGTCCGGGCGCTCGCATTCGATGCGCCCGGTACCGGCGAAAACCAGCCCGTTCTCGCTGTCCACGGTCAGGGCGTCACCTTCCTGCAGGCGGTGTTCGCCGAAGCTGACGGTGCGTTGCTGCAGGTCGATGGCCAGTTCGTTGCAGCCCACGAGACAGGGCTTGCCGAGTTGCCGGGCGATCACCGCCGCGTGGGCGGTGCGGCTACCGCGAGCCGTCAGGATGCCGGCGGCGGCCTTGATGCCGGGCAAGTCGGCAGTACTGAAGTCATTGCGCACGAGGATGCAGGCCTGGCCGGCGGCGGCATACTGGACGGCGCGGGCCGCGTCGAGGGCAATCGCGCCCGCGGCGACGCCGACGCTGGTCGGGATGGCCGCGGCCAGGCGTTCGAGGGGCGGATCGGCGACGAGGCGGGTGCGTGCGATCTGGTCAATGTCTACGCCGGCCAGCCGTTCCAGGGCAATGGCCGGCGACCAGGCGCCGCTGTTCACCTGATCGACCGCGATGCGTAGCGCCGCCCACGGCGTGCGCTTGGCGTCGCGGGTCTGCAGGAGGTAGAGCACACCGTCCTGAACCGTGAATTCGAATTCCTGCACGTCGCCGAACTGCCGCTCGAGCAGTGTGCCGAGGGCCTGCAGGTGGGCATGTACGTGGGGCAGCACGATGGCCAGGCGGGTGGCGTCGGAGGCCGAGTGCTGGCCCGATACCACGTCTTCGCCCTGGCTGTTGAAGCGGAAGTCCAGGTAGGGCGTGGGATCGCCGTTGGCCGGATTGCGGGTGAAACCGACGCCGCTGCCGGAGGTGCCGCCGGCGTTGCCGAACACCATCCGTTGCACGGTGACGGCCGTTCCCAAGCTGTCATCGATGCCGTGCAGCTGGCGGTAGGTGACGGCGCGGGGGGACTGCCAGGAGTCGAACACCGCTTCGCTGGCGGCGAGAAGCTGCTCCAGCGGATCCTGGGGAAAGGGCCGGCCGACGATGCCTTCATAGACGTCTAGGTAGCTGCGGGCCACGCTGGCTAGAGCGCGGAAGTCCAGCCCTGTGGGGCGGCTGACGCGGGCGTGTTCGAGGGCCAGCCGCAGGGCCGCGTTGAAGGGTTCCGGCGGGGCGTGGTGCACCACCTCGGCAAACTGGTGGATCAGGCGCCGGTAGGAGTCCCAGGCCAGGCGCGGGTTGCCGGTAAGGCGCAGGAGGCCGCGCAGCGTGGCGTCGGTGAGGCCGACGTTGAGCACGGTGTCCATCATGCCGGGCATCGAGACCGGGGCGCCGGAACGGACCGAGACCAGCAGCGGCTTGCGGCCGGATCCGAGCTCCAGCCCGCAGGCCGCCTCCAGGCGCTCGACCTGACTTTCGAGCAGGGTGCGGAGTGGGGCACGGAAGCCGGCTGGGTCGGCGCGCCGTGCCTGCTGCACTGCGGTTCCGAGGATGAAGGCCTGCGGTACCGGCAGGCCGATGGAGGCCATGCGGGCCAGATTGAAGGCTTTGAAGCCCATCCCATCGACCGCGCCGTCGATGCGCGTACCGGGCAGGCCGATGGCGTAGATGTGTGCCTGGAGATCCATGGTCTACTCGCTCAGCATGGCGGCCAGCACGTGGTCGCGGAGTTTGAGGGCGGTATGCAGGAGGGCGTCCGCCGCGGCTTCGAGGTTGCGCGCGCATTCGGTGCTGGCGAAGCGCTGGGGAAAGGCGTCGCCGGCGACGATCAGGGCGCGCTTGAAGCTGCGATGGGCGTCGTCGCTCCGCCGCTCGGCAGCCATGATCTGGTGCACCGCTTCGAGGAAGTCCTGCAGCTCTTCCCGCGGGCAACCGCGGCGCACGTTGCGGGCGCACTCCAGGGCCTTGAGGAATTCCTGCGTGCTGCCGACCACCATGCCGGCCAGGCCTTCCAGCGCGTCGAGCAGCGCGGTGCAGGGCGGGGTGCCGGGGATCAGGCTGAGGTGGAAGGCCGCTTCTTCCAGTTCGTCAGTGATGTCGTCGGCGCTTTCGAGCAGCGTGCAGTAGAAGTCGTTCTGGCCACCGCCGCTGTGCCGCAGCTCGCGGGCGAGGTTGACCAGCTCGTCGGCCCGGTGTTCCCACGCCTTGGCGCGTTCGGCGTTGAAGGCGATGCGCGAGCTGCCGTCAGCCGTGCGCAGGTCGAGGAGACTGTCGCGCACGCTGCTGGCGAGCTCGACGGCCAGTGCGGCATGTTCGGCGGCGATGTCGATGAGCTGGTGGCGGGTGCTGCGGAAGCAGCTCACCAGCTCGGCATGGATGCGGTCGCGCAGCATGTCCTCCGGCTCGCCCTGCTGCTGGCTCTCCGAACACACGCGCAGCACGAACTGCATGAAGGCAGTGGCGCGGCTGCGTTCCAGCATGTCGTCGAGGCGCGAGCCGAAGGCAGGCGGTGTCTGTGCTGCGAAGGCGAGGGCGTCGAAGACGAGTTGTTCGCCGCCGGCCCGCAGCCAGCCCATGTGGCCGAGGTTCTCGTCGGCGGCCCACTTGAGCAGGCCCAGGCTTTCCTTCTTCGGCAGCAACAGGCGCAGCCGTTTGCGGGCCCGGTTCCAGTCGATAAGAAAGACCAGCCGGGAGCCGAGGAACTGCAGGTAGTCGCACAGCCCGGCTTCATTGTTGGCGGTGAAGCGGCCGGTACCCATGTGGTAGACGCCGTCCTCCAGGTCCCGGTCGGTGCGGGAGCGGGTATCGTCCCAGCTCACCGCCCAGTGCTCGAAGAGGCTCTGGAAGAACACCAGGCGCTGCATGTGGATGTCGGTGTAGGTCAGCGTCACACAGCGCTTTTCCACGTGCACCACGAGGACGTGGGCGTCCGTCGTGCCGATGTCGTTCTGCAGGATCAGCCGGCCGCCGTTACGGGTGGCGGTGGTACCGAGGCCGGGGTGATCGAACTTGAGGGGGCGGGTGGCGTTGACGCCGCGCATGAAGGCGGCGATCAGCGGGCGGTCGCCTGGCGCGGTGTCGTAGGTGGCCGCGCCGTCGATGTCCTCGCTGGCGATGCGGGCCTGCAGCCGGTTGAGGACCTTGTGCATGTCCATCACCAGCAGGTGGGCGCTGTCGCCGCGGTCCCGGTCGCCGGAGGTCAGGCGGTGAATCTGGGTCGCGCTGAGTGTGTCGGCGCTGTCGCACCAGGCCTGGGCATGGAGGGCGGCCAGGCGGGCCGCCAGGGGTACCGAAACGTCCTCGCCGCTGTTGCGGATGGGCTCGAACATGCTCTCCAGCTCGGCGGAAATACGTCCGCACAGCGCGTCGGCGGATGGAATGTGGAACAGGTCGGTATCGATCTGCCGGCTGTTGTCGGGAATGTTGTCCAGGTTCTCGTCGCCGATGCCGGCGGCGACGCGCTCCAGGCCGAGGGAGGCGGGAGGCCGTTCCGGATTGCAGGCGTGGGCCCGCGCGGTCTGGATCAGGCTGAGGTAGTACTTGGCACGGTCGTTGGCGCCCAGCGCCTCGGCCAGTAGCGCAGGCAGGAGCAGGCTGGGCTCCCCCAGCGCGTCGATGATGCGGGTCTTTTCCGTCATGATCCTCTTCCGCTGGGGATGGAAGGGAAAGACTGCGCTGCTAGGGTGACAGGCGTATTGCTGCGTGGAACTGTCCAAAAGAAAACGGCGCCCGGAGGCGCCGTTCGGCATGCTTGCAGCGGACCGCTTACTTCTTTGGGGTCAGCTTGGTGAAGGCCTGGAAAGCTTCGGTGGAGGCCTTGGTCATCTGCTCGTAGGCGGCACGGGCGGTGTCCATGGCGCTCTGGATGGAGCCCAGGGCGTTGTGGTCGCCGATGGGCAGACCCTTGAAGAGCTTCTGGAAGGAGTCGACGACGTCCTGGCCGCCGCCGGTCAGCTGCTCGGTGACCATCTTGCCGACTTCGGCCTGGGTCTTGGCAGTGATCTCGGCGATCTCGCGCGCGCAGGTCAGCATCTTTTCGGTGGTGCTCTGGGCGTAGGCAGTACGCAGGTTCAGGGCTTCGGCCGGATCCTTGACGCTGGACAGGGCCTTGGCGTTGGCGACGCCTTCTTCGAACAGGGACTTGGCGGTGCCGACCTGCAGCTCCATGATGCGCTGGGAGTTTTCGATGGAGAGCTGGGCCAGGCGCATGGCGGCTTCCAGGTTCTTCTTCTGAATCTCGTTGAATTGCTGTTCTTGCTTTGTAGCCATAGATTTTCTCCACACGTTGTTATTGAACAGTAAGAGCCCCAGATTGAATCCCTCCCGTGGCCTCCTGTGAAAAACGATAGCACAGGCTTTTATAAGGGCGATGGCAGGAGGGCAAAAAAACGCTGTGCAATTGTGCATTATGTTGCACTGCAGCAACAGCTGTGGCGCGGATCCCTCACTGTCCGTTCGCCAGCCCGGCCCGGGCCTCTTCGGCCGAGTCGAAAATCCCGGGCGAAAGGTGCCGGGCGCTGAGTGCGTCGCCGAGCTTCGTACGCAGGAAGGGGTTGGTGGCGTAGCGGGTGACCTGGGAATAATGGGTTTCCATCAGGCCTTTGATCATGTTCACGTAGGGTTCGATCAACTCGTCGAGAATGTCGAAGCCGTGGTAGTTCACGACCACGGGCACCTTGTGGCCGACCGGATCGAGAATGGCGGTGACCAGGCGGCGGATCCGGACCACGTCGTCCGCGTGGCGCAGGCGCAGATTGTCGAAATCGATGAAGAACAGGTTCTGCCCGGCGTCATAGTGAAAGCGCGATTCCAGCGGCGTGGCGAGGATGGTCTGGCGCAGTTCCATCGGCGCGTCGCGGAAGATGCGCTCGTCCATCAGGCATGGCGTGCCGTGGATGATGGGCTTGAAGGCCATGTGGGCCAGGATGTCCCGCTCCACGTCGACGCCCGGCGCGACCTCGATCAGTTCCACGCCGGCTGGGGTCAGCTCGAACACGCAGCGTTCGGTGACGTAGAGCACCGGTTGCTTGCGCCGTACGGCTTCGGCGCCACTGAAGGTGCGGTGCTCGACTTCCTTGACGAACTTGATGGCCTTGCCTTCGACGAGGATCTTCAACTGGCCGTCCTGCAGCGCCACTTCGAGGCCACCAGCGGTGAAGGTGCCGACGAAGACGACCTTCTTCGCGTTCTGGCTGATGTTGATGAAGCCACCGGCGCCAGTCAGCTTGGGGCCAAACTTGGAGACGTTGAGGTTGCCCTGTTCGTCGGCCTGGGCAAGGCCCAGGAAGGCGAGGTCCAGGCCGCCGCCATCGTAGAAGTCGAACTGGCTCGGCTGGTCCACGATGGCGGCCGTATTGACCGCCGCGCCGAAATTGAGGCCGCCCTGGGGAATGCCGCCGATCACACCCGGTTCGGCTGTGAGGGTCAGCAGGTCGATGACCCGCTCCTCGGCAGCCACTGCGGCGACGCCCTCGGGCATGCCGATGCCGAGATTCACCACCGCGTTTGGGATCAGCTCCATCGCGGCGCGGCGGGCGATGATCTTGCGCTCGCTCATCTCCATCGGCTCGAGGGACGTGACCGGGATGCGGATCTCGCCGGAGAAGGCCGGGCTGTATTGCTCCATGAAGGTCTGCATGTGCCACTCGGGGCGCTCGGCCACCACCACGCAGTCCACCAGAATGCCGGGGATCTTCACCTGCCGCGGGTTGAGGGAGCCGGATTCGGCGATGCGCTCCACCTGGGCGATGACGATGCCGCCGCTGTTGCGCACCGCCATCGCGATGGCCTGGCCTTCCAGCGTGAGGGCTTCCTTCTCCATCGTGATGTTGCCGTCCTGGTCGGCGGTGGTGCCGCGTACGATGCCGACACTGATCGGGAAGGCCTTGTAGAACAGGTATTCCTCGCCGTCGATCTCCATGATCCGTACCAGGTCTTCGGTGGTGCAGCTGTTCACCTTGCCGCCGCCGAAGCGCGGATCGACGAAGGTGCCGAGGCCGACGCGGGTCAGCGTGCCCGGCTTGCCGGCGGCGATGTCCCGGTACAGGTGGGTGATGACGCCCTGGGGCAGGTTGTAGCCCTCGATGCGGTTGGCGACGGCCAGTTCCTGCAGGCGCGGCACCAGGCCCCAGTGGCCGCCGACGACGCGTTTGACCAGGCCTTCGTGGCCGAGGTGGTTGAGGCCGCGGTCCTTGCCGTCGCCCTGGCCTGCGCCGTAGACCAGGGTCAGCCCTTCGGGCTTGCCGCGGCCGTCGCTGCTCTGGTCGCGGGTTTCCAGGAAGCGCTGTTCGAGGGCGATGGCGATGTTCTCGGGAAAGCCGATGCCGACGAAGCCGGTGGTGGCGAGGGTGTCGCCCGAGCGGATCAGCTTGACTGCGTCGGCGGCGCTGACCACTTTGCCGGTATTGCGGCCTTGCGGAGGGGAGAGTTTCGGTTTTGTCTGGTTCATTTCGGGTCTCCTTTGGCGGTCGGGGCGTGGCTCAAACGATACCGAAAAGATAGTAGGCGGTAATCACGACGAACACCGCGGAGGTCTTGATGACGGTGATCGCGAAGATGTCGCCGTAGGACTGCTTGTGGCTCAGGCCGGTGACGGCCAGCAAGGTGATCACCGCGCCGTTGTGGGGCAGGGTGTCCATGCCGCCGGAAGCCATCGAGGCGACCCTGTGGAAGACTTCCAGCGGGATGCCGGCCGCCTGGGCGTTGGCGATGAAGGTCTCCGCCATCGCCGCCAGTGCGATGCTCATGCCGCCCGAGGCCGAGCCGGTGATGCCGGCCAGCGTGGTGATGCTGATGGCTTCGTTGATCAGCGGGTTGGGGATCGCCTTGAGGGCGTCGGCGATGTAGATGAAGCCCGGCAGTGCGGCGATGATGGCGCCGAAACCATACTCGGAAGCGGTGTTCATTGAGGCCAGCAGGGCGCCGCCGACGGCGGCCTTTGAGCCTTCGGCGAATTTCTCCATCACCGGCTTGAAGGCGAACGCCAGCACGCACAGGATGCCCAGCAGCAGCGCCGCCTCCACGGCCCAGATGGCAGCGATCTTGGACACGTCAGTGGAGATTGGCTTGGCCAGGCCGGGCAGAACGAGGTCATGCATCTTGCCGTAGATGTCGGGGATGACACTGGTGAACACCTTGTTGAAGATGCCGACGACGAACAGCGGCAGGATTGCGATGACCGGGTTGGCGAGCTTCTCGTGGGTGAAGGGTTCTGGTTCGTTGAGCAACTTGTCGCCGTAGCCCTCGCCGGCGTTCTGGGCTGCGCGGCGGCGCCAGTTGAGGAAGGTCAGGCCGACGATCAGGATGAACACACCGCCGAGTACCCCGAGGCCGGGCGCCGCCCAGGTGTTGGTCTTGAAGAATGTGGTCGGGATGATGTTCTGGATCTGCGGCGTGCCGGGCAGGGAATCCATCGTGAAGGTGAAGGCGCCCAGCGCGATGGTGCCGGGGATCAGCCGTTTGGGGATGTTGCCCTGGCGGAACATCTCGGCGGCGAAGGGATAGACAGCAAAGACCACCACGAACAGGGATACGCCACCGTAGGTGAGCAGCGCACAGACCAGCACGATGGACAGCATGGCCCGTTCGCGGCCGACCATGTTGATCACTGACGAGACGATGGCCTTCGAGAAGCCGGACAGCTCGATGACCTTGCCGAACACTGCGCCCAGCATGAAGACCGGGAAATACAGTTTCACGAAGCCAACCATCTTGTCCATGAAGATTCCGGTGAAGGCCGGCGCCACCAGCCCCGGATCGGTGAACAGGACGGCCCCGAGGGCGGCTACCGGAGCAAACAGAATCACGCTGTAGCCCCGGTAGGCGATGAACATCAAAAATACCAGGGCTGCGATGACTATCAGGAAATCCATGGTCCTTACCTTTCTGTAACAACTATGAGACGGAATGGAAACGGAAACGGGAACGGAAATGCTGATGTTGCGGTACTGCGCGGCGACGGAATAAATGAAAAAAATGGTCGACAAAGATTACGCCATGTGGGTGATGCGTATGGCGTTGTTTTGTTAGGGGTATTCCCCTAGGCATTAGGACCTAAGGGAATACCCGGAAGGTTCTGCGGCGGGAGGAGAAAGGGAAATGGGGACTGGAGCGGTGGAGTACACTCTCGATTAGAAAGACTGATTCTCCCAGGCTGAATGGCGGAGGTCGGGCCGATGGCGGGCAGTCGCTGTAAGCCATGATTGGAGGCGCGGATAAGCTCCTGGTGTCGGGAAACTTTACGGGCGTCGTCCAGGCTGGACTCGGAGAGGAGGTAAACGATTGAATCGATTTTTATTCTTTTGCTTGGCGTATAAATTGCTGTTTCCAAGGTCCGGGGAAGGTTCCATTACCCATTCTAATGAGATGGGTATTGCAAACAATAAAGAAATATTGTTGGTTCTCCGCGAAGTAGTCCGGGCACACGCAGGGCTGGCAGGCGCAGGTCAGTGCTGCGGTATCGTATGTCGCATTTTTTTGGCTTTGGGCATGTTCCGTATGCGGAGCCAGCGTGAGCTTCTAGGCGTTGCACTGGTCTATTCCGGGTTCTCTTGCGGTATCAGGCACAAGCCGGGGAGGAGCAGAATCATGAGCCCGCTGAGTTGGTGGTTCGATTACTGGGCCGGCGCTTTCGATGCGTACCTGTCGTACGTGGGCGGGGGGCGGCACTTGCGGTCGTCGGAGGAACGTCATCCGGACTGCGGCTGGAGGTGATCCGTGAGCCTGCCGCCCAACGGCATTGCCGGGCAGGCGGTGGAATGGTGCTCATATAAGAGAAATGCCTTTCGTCGGTCGACGAGGGGCATTTCTTTTTTGAGTTCGGCAGGATTGTGTGTGGAATACGGCACGCTGGTCATTCTGCCGTGTTCAAGTCGGCGGGGTCTGGGTCGTTAAGGGCAAGTTTGTCCGGCCCGGCAAGGGGCGGGGCAAGGTCGGGACGCACATTGGCCTGCGTGCCGGCTGTGGTCTTGTCCGAGATGCATCCGAATGGAAAACGAAAACCGCCGCGATCAGTTGCTACGCTGGTCCCTGATCGAAAACGCCTTCGCTCAAGGGCGAGGGGGGGCCTTGCTCAATGGCCTCGCGGTGCTCTGCGTTGCCTGGTTGCACAAGTCCATGACGGGGGATTGGCTGGCAATCCCGTGGCTGCTGTCGATGTTGGCCGCGGTCGCCATCCGGGTTGCCACGTTGCGGCTGGGGGAGCGGACGTTCGCCGCACGGTCGCTGCATTTCATGGAGCGCCTGTTCTGGATGCCGCTGGCGGCGGTGTCTGTCCTGTGGGCGCTGTTGCCATTCCAGTTGCGGCCGGATATCAGTACCAGGGAAGTGCTGGTGTTGGCGCTCATCCATTTTGGTCTGGCCGGTCGGGCGGCATCGGTGCTCGCACCGGTGCTGTGGTCTGCCCGCTTCTACATCGCCTGCCTGCTGTTGCCGGGCGCCTTGCTGTTTGTTGCGCTGCCATTGCCCGGCTCCATCGTGCTCGGCGGGCTGACGATGTGCTATCTGGCGACCATGCTGTCGGCCCACTACTGGGCGCGAAAAACCTTGCTGGCGGCCCGGCGCAGCCTGATCGAGAACCAGGGGCTGTTGGGCGAGGCGCGTCGGCAGCAGGAGATCGTCGAGGCACTGAACCGGGAGCTGGTGGCAGCGCGCGATGCGCTGACCTCGCAGAACGCCGGGCTGGAGCGCATGGTGGCGGAGCGTACCGCCAAGGTCCGGTTGGCATCGGCGGCCATCGAGAACATCGCGGCGGGCGTCATCATCACCGACGCCGAAGGCCTGATCGTCGAGGCCAATCCGGCTTTTTGCGCGATGACCGGAATGTCGCCGGTGTCCATTGTGGGGCTCCCCATCGGAGCCTTGAATCCTGCCGACCACGATCCGATGGCGGTCGAGGCCATGTGGGGCGAACTGCGCCGCCTCGGCCATTGGTCCGGCGAAGTGTGGAGCCGCAAGGCGGATGGCGGCCTGTTCCTCGAGCGCCGTTCCATCGACGCAGTGCGCGATGCGGGCGGGAAGGTCACGCACTACGTGTTTGCAGTCACCGACATCACGGAGTCCCAGGAAAAGGATGAGCGCATCCGATTCCTGGCCTTCCACGATGCGCTGACCGGCCTGCCCAACCGCTTCCTGCTGGAGGATCGCCTGCGCCATGGCATCGAGATGGCGCGCCGGGATCGGGAGCAGCTGGGTTTGATGTTCCTCGACCTGGACCAGTTCAAGAGCGTCAATGACAGCCTCGGCCATCAGGTCGGCGACATGCTGCTGGTGGAGGTTGCCCAGAGGGTGAAGGGCCTGGTCCGCCAGTCGGACACCGTGGCGCGGCTGGGCGGGGACGAGTTCGTAGTGCTGGTGCGCGGCATGCAGAACGGCCGGGTCTGCGCCACGCTGGCCCGCAAGATCATCGAGGCGATCAGCGAGCCCATCCAGGTCCTGTCCCACCGCATCAACATCGGCACATCGGTCGGCGTGGCGGTGTTTCCGGACGATGGCAGCGATGGCACCACCTTGATGAAGAACGCTGACGTGGCGATGTACGCGGCTAAGGCCGCAGGGCGGGGCGTCTATCGCTTCTTCGAGCCTGCCATGTCGGAGGCCGCACGCTTGCGGCTGGAACTGGAGACCGCCTTGCGCCACGCGTTGGCTTATGGGGAGTTGAGTCTGCACTACCAGCCCAAGGTGGGAGCCACCAGTGGCGAGATCGTCGGCTACGAGGCGCTGCTGCGCTGGCACAACGCCGAGCGGGGCGCCATCCAACCATCCCAGTTCATTCCGGTGGCGGAGGATTGCGGACTGATCGGCGAGTTGGGGCGGTGGACCCTGCGTGAAGCCTGCCGGCAGATCGCCGCCTGGCACCGGGCCGGTTACGGGTGGCAACGGGTGGCGGTGAATATCTCGGCGCGCCAGTTCGTCGAGGGCGATCTGGTCGGCGAGATCCTGTGCCAGGCCGAGGCCGCAGAGATCCCGCCGACCTTGCTGGAGATCGAGCTGACGGAGAGCATGGTGATGAACCGTCCCGAAGAGGCGGCTCAAACGCTGCAGGCACTCAAGGAATTGGGCGTGACGGTGGCCATCGACGACTTCGGCACGGGCTATTCGAGCCTGGCCTACCTGCGCCGTCTGCCAATCGACGTGCTGAAGATCGACCGCTCCTTCGTCGGTGAGGCCGATCTGGACGAACACGGTGTTGCGATCATCCATACCATCCTGGCGCTGGCGCGTACCCTTGGATTGGCGGTGGTTGCCGAAGGGGTCGAGACAGAAAGCCAGGCAGACCTGTTGCGGCGTGGCGGTTGCGATTTTCTGCAGGGTTACCTGTTCAGCCGGCCTGTGCCGGCTGAGGTCATCGAAGAGCGCTGGCAGGCTGCTTCCAATTGCGTACCTGTAGTGCTCTGAGCCCTACGCCGGTAGTTCTTGCCGAGGCCTGTCCGCAACCCCTCTTTTACGCAGGGCTTTCTTTCTTCTTCAGGCGATAGTTGAGCTGCGGGCGGGTGATGCCGAGCAGGCGTGCCGCGCCTGACAGATTGCCCTTTGCCTCCTTGACTGCGTGCTGGATCAACGCCTGCTCGAGGCTGTCCAGCCCGATGCCGGCGGCGACGACCTGGCTGCACAGGGTATTCGTGGCGTCTTCGGCGGTCGCTGAGCTGAGGCTGCCGGCGTCATCGATGCCTTCCTGACGGGCCTCGAAGTCCTGCGGGCCAGCGAACAGGTGTTCGACCTCGATCCATTCGTCCTGCGGGGCGAGAATCACGCCGCGCTCGATGGTGTTCTCAAGCTCGCGGATATTGCCGGGCCAGGCGTGTCCTTTCAACGCGCGTAGCGCCTTGTCGGTGACGCCGGGGATGCGCTTGCCGTGCAGTGCGCCGAAACGCTTCAGCATGGCCTCCACCAGCAGCGAAATGTCGGCGACCCGCTCACGTAGCGGCGGGATAACGACCGGATAGACGTTGAGCCGGTAGAACAGGTCGCTGCGGAAGCGCCCGGCCTTGACCGCGGCATGCAGGTCCACGTTGGTGGCTGCCACCAGACGCACGTTGATCTTGCGTGTGCGGTCATCGCCGAGGCGCTCGATTTCGCCTTCCTGCAACACGCGCAGCAGCTTGGCCTGGGCGGCCAGTGGCAGTTCGCCGACCTCGTCGAGGAATAGCGTGCCGCCGTCGGCGCGCTCGAACTTGCCCATCCGCGACACCTGGGCGCCGGTGAAGGCGCCGCGCTCGACGCCGAAGAGTTCCGATTCGATGAGGTCGTGGGGCAGGGCCGCACAGTTGATCGCCACGAAGGGGCCGGCGGTGCGGGGACTCATCTCGTGCAGGGCGCGGGCGAAGCGCTCCTTGCCAACCCCGGTTTCGCCGAGCAGCAGCACCGTGACCTGGGTGGCGGCGGCTTTGTCGATCAGTGTGTAAGCGTGGCGGAAACCGGCCGACGAGCCGATCAGGCTGGGGGGCGGCAGGCGGCGTTCAAGGGTGGCGCGCAGCGCATCGACCTCGCTGCGCAATTCGAGCATGCGGCTGACGATGGAGTCGGCCTCATAGTAGGGCGTGTAGTCGGCGGCGTCCGGCCATTCCTCCACCGGCTTGCCTACGATGCGGCAGCGGTTGCGGCCGGTGGCGACGCACTCGGTCTCCTTGAACAGGATGAAGCGACCCATGAAGGCTGAGGTGTAGCCCGATGCGTAGCCGATCTGCATCCAGCACACCGGATGTTCCGAGTGGCCGAACTCACGCACGTGGACTTCCGCCTCGACGGAGTTCTCCCACAGAAAGTCGCCGTAGAAGTGACTGGCGTCCTTGTCGAAGTCGAGCTTGATTGGGGTGACGTGCACCATGCCTTCCAGCATGTGCAGCTGGGGGCCGACCACGAAGGCGTCCTGCAGGCTTTGGTCGCCGCGGATTTTTTTGGCCAGTTCGGCATCGCGGGCGCCGGCGGCGTAGCCCATGCGGGTCAGGATGCGGCGGGCCTGGTCGATGCCGACCGAGTTGATGAGTTCCTTGCGTAGTTCGGACAGGGCTGCCGCGTGCATCAGGATCATGCGGCTTTCGTGGAGCCAGATCAGGCCCTTCTCGGAACAGAAGCGCACGAGGCTGCGCAGATCGGCGTTCTGCGGGTAATGGATGTCGCTCACGATGTCTCCTCCAGCGTCTTCCGCCGCTTGATAGGAATAATGATGGCCGGCGCAATGCCGGGCGGCGGGAGACAGGGTCTTATACCACGTGGCCGATATGGGCCTGCGGACGCTCCGCACAGCGGAGTGCCGATTCCTCATCAGCTTGCGTTATAAGATTATTGGCGATAATAATACATAATCTCGAGAAAAATGAAACCGGACCTATTCGCCATCCAGAGTGAGCAATCCGGATCGATGAAGTGCCAGGAGGAGACCATGGCCCAGAAGTACCTGATCCATATCGGAAACAGCGGTGAGGATTACACCTGCGATGCCGAGCTGAACCTGTTGCGCGGCATGGAAGTGCTGGGGCGGCGGGGTATCCCGGTTGGCTGCCGAGGCGGCGGCTGCGGGATCTGCAAGGTGGCGATCCAGTCCGGCAGCTACGAGGCACGCAAGATGAGCCGCGACTGCGTGAGCGCCGAAGAGGAGGCCAGCGGTGTGGTGCTGGCTTGTCGTGTCTTTCCCCGCGGCGAGATGTCCCTGACAGTGGTCGGCAAGATGGTCAAGGCGCTGGAGCGGGGAATGGAAAAAAACACGGGGGCGCCCGTGGACGCCCCCGCTGTACCCCCGGCCAGGCCGGCAAGCTAGACCGTCGGACTCAGAATGGCTGCGGCCGCGGCGTCGCGTCGACGGACGGCGGCAGCATGGGCAGCTTGAAGGACGGCTGCTGGCCGGTGAGGGTCTTCAGGAAGGCGACGATCTTTGCGTTTTCCTCGGCGCTGAACTTGCGGCCCAGCTGCAGGCGACCCATGGTATCCACCGCTTCGCCAAGGGTTGCCGCGCCGCCGTCGTGGAAGTACGGATAGGTGAGCTCCACGTTGCGCAGCGTGGGCACCTTGAACAGGAAGCGGTCCGCGTCCTTGCCGGTTACCGCGATGCGCCCTTCGGCCGGGCTGTTCGCCTTGTAGGCCTCCACCACTCCCATCTTCTGGAAGGAATTGCCACCGACGGCCGGGCCGTTGTGGCAGGCCACGCAGCCGCTGTCCTTGAACAGCTTGTAGCCGGCTAGCTCTTCCGTATTCAGCGCTTTCTTGTTGCCCTTCAACCACTGGTCGAAGCGCGAATTGGGCGTTACCAGCGTTTCTTCGAAGGCGGCAATCGCACCGGTGATGCGGTCCACGTTGACCTCGTCCGAACCGAAGGCCTTGCGGAAGGCCGTCACGTAGCCGGGGATGGTCTTCAGCGTATCGACGGCGAGTTCGTGGCTGAAGGCCATCTCGCCGGGGTTGGCGATCGGCCCGCCGGCTTGCGCCTTGAGGTCGGCCGCGCGGCCATCCCAGAACTGGGCCAGGTTATAGCGGGCATTGAGCACCGTCGGTGAATTGATCGGCCCTTTCTGCCAGCCGTGGCCGATGGAGCTCTTGAGGTTGTCGCTGCCGCCCATGGACAGGTTGTGGCAGGAGTTGCACGAGATGAAGCCCGACTTGGACAGGCGCGGATCGAAGAACAAGGCCTTGCCCAGTTCGACTACAGCCGGGTTGGTGACCTTGGGTGGCACGATTGGCTGGATCGGTTCGGTGGTCGGTGCCGCATGGGCGCTGCCGATGGCGCAAGCCGCGAGGCCGAGGATGGAAAGACTGTGGTTCAGGTTCACGAAGAACTCCTTGTGGATTTGAGGATGGCCGGTGGTGCCGCTTGGAAAGCCCGTACGGCGAGTCCCGGATATTCATCCCGGAGGTTTAAGGAATCCTTAAGGAATATGCAAATGGATATCTTGTATGTCAAATGCCTGTTTTGGGTTGTTTCCGTATCGATGCTCCCAGACGCGAGGGAAGCACCCGAGTGACTTAACCAGATCATCAAGCTGCGCTGCAGCATTTGATCAATTGATCAATCAATAAAATCCGCTTTTTCTCGTAATCTCGAGAAAAAGCGGATTTTGTCTTTTCGGATCATGGGTTTGCTGGAACTGGTACGGGGCTTGATTAGGGAAGCCTGTTGCAGACCAGACCGAGAACACGATGACCGATCCGACCAGCCCTCCGCCCGTGGATGTGAACCGCAAGTACGTACGCCTGGTGGAGCGGCGCCCCGACGGCCTGGTGGAGTTCGAGTTCTCCATTTCCGACCCCGCGCTCTTCGTCGAGATGCTGTTGCCAGAGGCGGCCTACGAGGAGTTCTGCAAGACCAACCGGGTGATCCTCCTGGAGGGTTCCCGGCCGGAGGCGGAGGAGGACGGCGACTTCAACTGGAGCCTCCACGAGGCCACGCATCAACGCTTCAGATAAACCGGCCGGGCCGCACGCCCGGAATTTGAATAGAAGAAGGAGGAGAGACACCATGCAGATGGATCTGCGCACCGTCACCATCAAGCCGCAGCGGCAGACGTTCGACCACATCGCCCGCCGCATTGGCGCTGACAAGGCAGCGACCCGCTACCAGGAAGGTACGCTGGAGGTTCAGGCGACCCACAACTTCCACTACCGGCCGACCTGGGATCCGGACCACGAGATCTTCGACGCCTCCCGCAGCGCGATCAAGATGGCCGACTGGTACGCCTTCAAGGACCCGCGCCAGTTCTACTACGGTGCCTATACCCTGGCCCGCGCCAAGCAGCAGGAAACCGCCGAGTCCAACTTCGACTTCGTCGAAGGCCGTGGTCTGGCCGACACCCTGCCGGCCGAGCTGAAGGACACCGTGCTCAAGCTGCTGCTGCCGCTGCGCCACGCAGCCTGGGGCGGCAACATGAACGCTGCCTTCATCACCGCCTACGGTTACGGCACCGCACTGACCCAGCCGTGCATCTACCACTCCATGGACATGCTGGGCATCGCCCAGTACATCACCCGCGTCGGCCTGCTGCTCGGCGACGACGTGGAGGTGCTCGACACCGCCAAGCAGAGCTGGATGGAAGACAGTGCCTGGCAGGGCCTGCGCCGCTACGTGGAAGACTGTTTCGTGCTGAAGGACCCGCTGGAGGTCTTCGTCGCCCAGATGGTGGCGCTGGACGGCCTGCTGTACCCGCTGGTGTACGAAACCATCATCGACAACGTGCTCTCGTCGAAGGGCGGCACGCCGATCGCGATGCTCACCCAGTTCATGACCGACTGGTTTGCCGAAACAAGGAAGTGGGTGGACGCCACGGTGAAGACCGCCGCCGCCGAATCCGCCGACAACAAGGCCCAGATGGAAACCTGGATCACCCACTGGCGCGACCGCGCCGCCGCCGCGCTGATGCCGATCGCCCAGATCGCCCTTGGTAGCGAAGCCGACACCATCACCAGCGAAGTGGTGGACCAGTTCAACGCGCGCATGGCCAAGGCCGGCGTCAGCCTCTGAGAGGAAGCACTATGTCCAAGGTATTCATCGCGCTGCAGACCAACGACGACACCCGCCAGATCATCCAGGCCATCCTCGCCGACAACCCCCATGCCGTCTGCAACGAGCAGCCGGCGATGGTGAAGATCGACGCCGAGGGTTCGCTGGTCGTGCGCCGCTCGACCATCGAAGAGCTGATCGGCCGCGATTTCGACCTGCAGGAACTGCACATCAACCTGATTTCCCTCACGGGCAACGTCGACGAGACCGACGACGAGCTGACCCTGAGCTGGAACGCCTGAACCCTTCGAGGAGACACGCAAGATGGACATGAAAGTCGGCAAGAAGAAGCTGGGCCTCAAGGAGAAGTACCAGCACATGACCCGCGGCCTGGGCTGGGAAACCACCTACCAGTCGATGGACGACGTGTTCCCCTTCGTCAAGTACGAGGGCATCAAGATCCATGACTGGGACAAGTGGGAAGACCCGTTCCGCCTGACCATGGATGCCTACTGGAAGTACCAGGCCGAGAAAGAGCGCAAGCTGTACGCGATCATCGACGCCTACGCCCAGAACAACGGCCACCTCAACGTCACCGATGCGCGCTACATCAACGCAATCAAGCTGTTCCTGAACGGCATCAGCCCGCTGGAATACATGGCCCATCGTGGCTTCGCGATGACCGGCCGCCAGTTCCCCGGCGTCGGCGCGCGAGTTGCGTGCCTGATGCAGTCTCTGGACGAGATCCGTCACGCCCAGACGCAGATCCATTCCCTCTCCAACTACAACAAGTACTACAACGGCTTCCACGAATACCGGCACATGCTGGAGCGCGTGTGGTACCTGTCGGTGCCGCGCTCCTTCTTCGACGACGCCGTTACCGCCGGCCCCTTCGAGTTCATGGTGGCGATCGGCTTCAGCTTCGAGTACGTGCTGACCAACCTGCTGTTCGTGCCCTTCGTGTCCGGTGCCGCCTACAACGGCGACATGGGCACCATGACCTTCGGCTTCTCCGCCCAGTCCGACGAAGCCCGCCACATGACTCTGGGCCTCGAAGTCATCAAGTTCGTGCTGGAGCAGGATCCGGACAACCTGCCCATCGTGCAGCAGTGGATCGACAAGTGGACTTGGCGCGGTTACCGCGTGCTGACGCTGGTCGGCATGATGATGGACTACATGCTGCCCAAGCGGATCATGAGCTGGAAGGAGGCCTGGGAGGTCTACTTCGAGGAGAACGGCGGTGCGCTGTTCAAGGACCTGGCCCGCTACGGCATCCGTCCGCCGAAGTGGCTGGACCAGATCGAGAAGGACAAGGACCACATCTCCCACCAGGCCTGGGCGACCTTCTACAACTACGCCGCGGCGTGCAACTTCCACACCTGGATTCCCACCGACGACGAACTGGACTGGCTGTCGCAGAAATACCCGAACAGCTTCGACAAGTACTACCGGCCGCGTCTGGAGCACTGGCGCGAGGAGGCAAAGAAGGGCAACCGCTTCTACAACAAGACGCTGCCCATGCTGTGCCAGACCTGCCAGATTCCGATGATCTTCACTGAGCCGGGCGACCCGACGCAGATCTGCTACCGGGAGGTGGACTACAAGGACAACAAGTACCACTTCTGTTCCGACGGCTGCAAAGAGATCTTTGAGCACGAGCCGGAGAAGTACATCCAGGCCTGGCTGCCGGTGCACCAGATCTACCAGGGCAACTGCTTCGAGGAAGGCGTCGATCCGACCGCCGAGGGCTTCGACCCGTTGTCTGCGGTGCTCGACTACTACCACTTGGCCCAGGGGCGCGACAACCTCGACTTCGAAGGTTCCGAGGACCAGAAGAACTTCGAGATGTGGCGCGGTATGGCGACCAAGAACGCCTGACAGACAGGGGGCACATCCGGCCGGCGCAGGTCGCCGGCTGGCTCCCGATATAGGAAAAATACAAGGAGACAACCATGGGCGTAGCCGCCATCAAGGAATATTCCTTCGAGTCCGCCGACCGGCTCGAGAACTTTCACGGCAACCAGCTGCTGTACATAGGCTGGGACCAGCATCTGCTGTTCTGTGCGCCGTTCTGCCTGCCGTTTCCGCCGAGCATGCGTTTCGGCGACATCATCGACAAGGTGCTGCCGGGCGTGTTCGGTTATCACCCGGACTTCGCGAAGGTCGACTGGAGCAAGGTCGAATGGCTGAAGTCCAGCCAGCCCTGGCAGCCGGACTTCAACAAGACGCTGGCCGAACTGGGGCTCAAGCACAAGGACGTTCTGCGCTTCCGCACCCCCGGCCTTACCGGCATCAAGGGTTCTGCGAGCTGAATCATGTCCTACGAGCTGACCATCGAACCCCTCGGCCAGACCATTGAGGTCGAGGAGGGGCAGACCATTCTCGATGCCTCCCTGCGTGCCGGTATCTGGCTGCCCCACGCGTGCTGCCACGGTCTGTGTGCCACCTGCAAGGTGCAGGTGCTGGATGGGGAAGTGGACCACGGTGAAGCGTCGAGCTTCGCGTTGATGGATTTCGAGCGCACCGAGGGTAAGACGCTGGCCTGTTGCGCACGCCTCGAAAGCGACGTGACCATCGAAGCCGAGATCGAGGAAGAGCCGGACGCAGAATCCATCCCGGTGAAGGACTTCCCCGGCACCGTGAAGCGCATCGAGCAGCTCACGCCGACCATCAAGGGCATCTTCATCGAGCTCGACGAGGCCATCCATTTCCAGGCCGGCCAGTACATCAACCTGGACATTCCCGGCCTTGGCATCAGCCGCGCCTTCTCGCTGGCCAACGTGCCATCGACAGGGCGGGAGATCGAGCTCAACGTGCGCATCGTGCCCGGCGGCACCGGCACTGGCTACCTCCACGAGAAGCTCGCCGAAGGCGACCGGATGAAGCTGTCCGGCCCCTACGGCCGCTTCTTCGTGCGCAAATCGGCCAATGTCCCGTTGCTGTTCATGGCAGGCGGCTCGGGGCTGTCGAGCCCACGCAGCATGATCCTCGACCTGCTGGCCGAAGGCAGCACGCTGCCGATCACGCTGGTGTACGGTCAGCGCAGCCGCGCCGAGCTGTACTACCACGACGAGTTCCTGGCGCTGGCGGAGAAGCACCCCAACTTCACCTACGTGCCGGCCTTGTCGGACGAGCCGGTGGACTCCGCTTGGCAAGGCTTCCGGGGTTATGTGCACGAAGCGGCCAAGGCCCATTTCGACAACGACTTCCGTGGCCGCAAGGCCTACCTGTGCGGCCCGCCGATGATGATCGACGCTTGCATCTCGACCCTGATGCAGGGGCGCTTGTTCGAGAACGACATCTATACGGAGAAGTTCTTCTCGGCGGCGGATGCGCAGCAGGTGCGCAGCCCGTTGTTCAAGCGGGTTTGATCAGTAAATCGATATAAAAATAAAATCTCGAGAATAAATTGACTTATCGAGATGAGCGTTTAAGATAAACACAGTGCTCGCCGGATCGGGAAACCCGCCGTAAGGAGGCTTCCCGGGCGATGCCGGCATCCACAAGGACAAGAGGAGATTACGAATGGCAATGACCGGAGTTCTGCGTCCCGGCCACATGCAGCTGCGCGTGCTGGATCTGGAAGAGGGCGTCAATCACTACAAGAATGTGCTGGGCCTCATCGAAACTGGCCGCGACGCCCAAGGCCGCGTGTACTTCAAGGCCTGGGACGAGCGCGATCACAACAGCCTGATCCTGCGCGAAGCGGAATCCGCCGGCATGGACTTCTTCGCCTTCAAGGTGGCGGACAAGGCCACGCTGGAAAAGCTCAATAGCGATCTGCGGGCCTACGGCGTCCAGACCGAGCGCATCCCCGCCGGCGAACTGCTGGAAACCGGCGAGCGCGTGCGCTTCGAGATTCCGTCCGGCCACCAGATCGAGCTCTACGCCGAGAAGACCGACGTCGGCAACGGCATGAAGTATGTGAACCCGGACCCGTGGACACCTGACGCCGAGCGCGGCATCGCGCCGGTGCGCCTGGACCACTGTCTGCTCTACGGCCCGGACATCGAGAAGGTGCAGAAGCTGTTCGAGGACGTGCTGGGCTTCTACCTCGTCGAGCGCGTGCTGATGGAAGACGGCGAGACCAATCTGGCGATCTGGCTGTCCTGCTCCCACAAGGCCCACGACATTGCCTTCGTGCGCCACCCGGAGCCGGGCAAGCTGCACCACGTGTCCTTCCTGCTCGATACCTGGGAGAAGGTTCTGCGCGCCGCCGACATCATGTCCATGAACAAGGTGTCCATCGACATCGGCCCGACCCGCCACGGCGTGACCCGCGGCACCACGATCTACGCCTTCGACCCGTCCGGCAACCGCTTCGAAACCTTCTGTGGCGGCTACCAGCCTTACCCCGACTACGCGCCGATCACCTGGACCTGGGAAGAGGTCGGCACCGGCGTGTTCTATCACGACCGCAAGCTGAACGAGCGTTTCCTGACGGTCGTTTCCTGACGCCTGAAGGCGGCCGGGCTGCACCCGGCCGCCCCTCCGATGGGACAAGGAAATCCGCAGTTTCCTGGCTGTCCTTCAATGACGCCGGCCGGCCGCGGTGCCCGCGGTCAGGCCAGCACCCAGCGCGGCCGCCTCGACAGGGCGGCCCAGCAGGTAGCCCTGCACCTCGTGGCAGCCGATGCCCGCCAGGAAATCCAGCTGTTCGCGGGTTTCCACTCCTTCGGCAATCACCCTCAGCTTCAGCGACTGGCCCATGCGCACGATGGCTTCGGCGATGGCCCGGTCTTCCTCGTCGTCGGGGATGTCCTTGACGAAGGAGCGGTCCACCTTCAGCTTGCTGACCTGGAAGCGTTTCAGGTAGGCCAGGCTCGAATAGCCGGTGCCGAAATCGTCAATGGCCACCGACATGCCCAGATTGCGCACATAGGCGATCAGCTCGATGAAACGGGCGGCGTCGCTCATCAGCGCCGATTCGGTCAGCTCCAGTTCGATCAATTGCGGCGCCACGCCGGTGTCCCGCAGTACGGCGGCCAGCGTGGCGGAGAAGTCATCCCGGTGCAGTTGCACCGCCGACACATTGACGGCGATCTTGATGGGCTGGCCGCTGTCGGCCCATTCCCGGGCCTGCCGGCAGGATTCGTGCAGCGCCCATTCGCCTATCGGCAGGATCAGGCCGGTGTCCTCGGCCAGAGGAATGAAGCGTGCCGGGCTGATTTCACCGTATTGGGGGGAGCGCCAGCGCATCAGGGCTTCGGCGCCGATCATGTGGCTGTCGCCGATGGCGAACTGGGGCTGGTAGACCAGGCGAAGCTCGCCGGTCCCGAGGGCACGGCGCAGATGCGTGGTGAGGGACAGGCGCTCGGCCGAGTCCTGGTTCATGCGTTCGTCGAAGAAGCTGAAGGTGGCGCGGCCGCGGGCCTTGGCATGGTACATGGCCATGTCGGCCTTCTTCAGCAGGGTGTCGAAGTCCTGGCCATCGCCTGGCGCCACGGCGACGCCCAGTGTTCCGGTGGCGGTCAGCGCGTGGCCGCCGAGGTCGAAGGGCTTTTCCAGGGCCCGGCAGATCTTCTCTGCTACAGCGGCGTAGAAGCGCGTCGACTCGTCCCCTTCGACGAGAATGATGAACTCATCGCCGCCGAGGCGGCTGATCGTATCGCTGTGCCGCAGGCTGCCGGCCAGGCGGTTGGTTACGGCCATCAGCAGGTCGTCGCCGATGGCATGGCCGAGGGTATCGTTGATGTGCTTGAACTGATCCAGGTCGAGGAAGAACATTCCCAGCGTGCCATTGTTGCGGACGCTGCGCTGGAAGGACTGTTCGAACCGGTCACGCAGCAGGATGCGGTTGGGGAGGCCGGTCAGCGCGTCATGGTGGGCCATGTACTGGATCTGCGCCTCGGCAGCTTTGCGGGCGCTGATGTCACTGAACGCGGCCACGTAATGGGCGACGCTGCCGTCGGGGTTGCGCACGACGCGGATGGTCAGCCACTTGGGGTAGTGGCGGCCGCTCTTGTGGCGGTCCACGATCTCGCCTTCCCAGCGGTCGTCCTGCTCCAGGGCGTCCCACAGGGCCCTGTAGAAGCCGGCGTCGTGCTGGCCGGACTTGAGCATGGACGGAGTCTTGCCCAGCACTTCGGCGGCGCCGTAGCCCGTGATGGTGGTGAAGGCCGAATTGACGCTTTCGATGCGGTTGTCCGCATCGGTGACCATCAGTGCCTCGTTGCTGTGGTTGAAGACCAGCTGTGCCAGTTCCAACTGGGCATGCTGCTCGCGCTGGCGGGTGATGTCGCTGAAGACCCAGATCGAGCCTTCGCCGCCACTGCGGGCATCCAGCGGGCGGCCGGACAGGCGGATCCACAAGGGGCTGCCGTCCTTGCGAACCATGCGGATGTCGCCTTCACTGTAACCCCGGCTGGCCAGATCGCGGTAGATGCGTCCGCCCACCTCCAGATAGTCGGCGTGGCTCGGATAGAGGATCTCGGTACGCTGGCCGATCAGGTCGGACGGGGAATGGAAGCCGAAGATCGCCGCCATGTGCTGGTTGGCATCGAGGATCAGGCGGTCCCGGCAGAAGATGATGCCGACGTGGGCGTTGTCGAAGATCGCCCGTTGCTGGACCAGCAGCCGGCCGATGCGGGCTTCGCCTTCCTTAAGGGACGTGACGTCGCTGACGGTGAGCACGAAGCCTTCGTCGGGCATCGGGAAGCGCCCCAACTCCAGTTCCGCGCCGTCGTCGGCGTGCTGCTCAAAGCGTGTGGCGCGGGTCTGCGGGCTGAGGCCGGGCGGGCACAGGCGGGCGACCACGGCGCTGTGGCGACGCATGGTCGCAAGGGGGCTGCCCGTTTCGGCCAGGTGGGTTGGCAGGGCGAGCAGCGTGAAGAAGCGCCGGTTGCAGGCCACCAGATGTTCGTCCTGACCGAATACCGCGATGCCCTGGTCGATGCTGTCCAGCGTGGACTGCAGCAACTGGGACTTGCGGGCCAGGGCTTGCTGGCGCAGCAGGGCCTCCTCCGCCTTCAGGTCGGTCACGTCTGAATAGATGCCCACCAGGCCGCCGTCGTCCATGCGTCGTTCGCGGATCTGAAGGATCTGTCCCGACGGCAGCTTCAGCTCGCTGCGCTCGCGCCTGTTCCGGCAGGCCTGCAGGCGGTGGGGGAGGGTGGGGTCGGTGGCGCAGGCGGCGAGCAGCTCGCGAAAAGGACGCCCGCCGAGGTGGCCGCCAAGCCCCCACAGGCGGCGGAAAGCCTCGTTGCACAGCAGGATGCGGTCGTCGGCATCGAACAGCGCGAAGCCGTCGGACATGTTGTCCATCGCCGCCTCCAGCTGGTGGCGGGCTGCGCTGGCTTCGGAGGACATCTCGCGCAGGGCCTTCAGTGTGGCAACCAGCTCCTCGGTGCGCTGGCGGATCTGCTCCTCCAGCATGAAGGTGGTCTGCAGCAGGCCGTAGTCCTGTCCGGGGGCGGAGGGGTTGCTTTCGGCCTGGTAAACCAGGGCCTCGATGATGCGGTCCCGGCGCGCTATCTCCGCGCGCAGGCCGGCCGCATCGTCCGGGGCGCAGCGCAGGTCTTCGGTACGGCTCATCGTCCGGGCCCCTTGCCAAAGGCGATGCCGGTGAAGGTCTGGTTGAGGTGCAGGCCGCGGAATTGCTCGCCAAACGTGTTGAAGCCGATGACGCGGCCCTTGGCGAAACAGCGTCCCACCGCGTCGGCAAGGCCCGTTTCGGTGGCCGCCAGGCGCCGCAGGATGCAGTCACAGCCGAGGATCAGCTCCGTCTCGCCGACTGCTTTGGAGGCGCTGTCGAGGGCCTTGTCCAGATTGCTCAGAAGGTCTTCGCCGTGGGCAATCTTGAAGACAATGCCGCGGTCGATGGCACAGAAGAAGTCCAGGCTGCCGTCCGGGTTGGCGCGCTGGATGGAACGCACGAAATCGGCGCCGCCGATGCGTACGAGCAACGGGTTGGCGGCGAAGACAGCCGGCGTCAGCTGCGCGACGCCGACGCCGAGGGCGCGGGCGTATTCATCCGCGGCGGGGCAGCCGTTCAGTTCGGTGACCCGGCGCTCGGCGGGACTTGCGCCAGTGACGATCAGCCGTTCGTCAGTGGGAGTGAAGTGCTGAGTCTGGAACACATCCAGCCGGCGGTGGCTGACGCCTACCAGCAGCACGGCCGCGTTATCCACCAGGCGCCCCTTGTAGATCACCCGCGTATCGACGAAGTGCAGGTCATCCCCGGCCGAGCCGCCGGACAGGGGAATGCCGCCAAGGCCGTCGTGGAAGGCGCGGGCGACGCTTTCCTCGCGGCCGCACAGGCCGTCCACCAGCATGAAGGCGAAGCAGGACAGGCCGTCGAGGCGGCTGTGGCGGGTCTGCAGGGCGTTGCGCAGGTCGCGGGCGAAGGCCGCCATGCGGTGCGGATCGAGGCGGTCGAGGCCGTCGAGCAGACCGATCTCGAAATCGATCACATCGTCGCTGAGGGAGGCACCGGCCAGGCTGGCCTGCTGGTAGCCGCGCGGTCCGATCTCTCCGGCCGTGGTACAGCCGATCAGCGGCGTCTGCCCGAAGGCGTCGGCAAGGCCGGCCTCCAGTTGTTCCGGCGCGAAATTGCTGGAGGCGAACACCACCGACAGGCGATCCGGGGCGGGGGCCAGCTTTTCGGCGAGTTGGCGAGCGGCCGCAGTCGCGTCCGCATGATGGCTTTCGCCGACGCGGATGCCCTTTGCCGGGACTCCGTTGGCAGGGTGGGGCGTCATTGTAGTTTTGTCTCCTCGGCGTGGCACGTCTTCGCGGCCACTACGCGCCTGCGTGGGCGCGTTACAGGGAGATTAACGGAGCCGCTGGTGTATGTCTTTAGTGATATCTCACGAAAGTGGGTGAATAGCCCGGCTTTGCGCTAGTTGATGAAGTCCGCCGGCAACTGACGCACAGCGTCCAGTGTGCGCAGGATGTGATCGGACAGGATGCGCGTCGCCTCGGCACTGTTGCGGGCGAGGGCTGCATCGACGATGGCCTGGTGCTCGGCGTGGACATCCCGCGGGATCGGCTGGCGGAACAGGGACAGGCGGCGGTAGCGCTCGGACTGGTGGTACAGGATGTTCTGGAAGTGGCGGATCCAGCGCGATGGGCAGGCCGAGATGAGCACCTCGTGGAAGGCCCGGTTGCGCAGCTCCCATTCCTCGCGGGTGCCCTTGGCGCCTTCGACGAGCTTTTCCTCGGCGCGGGACAGCATGTGGAAAGCGGCCACCACGTTGGCTTCCCAGGTGTCGTCGCCGAGCTCGATGGACTGCTGCAGTGCGGAGGTTTCGAGCAGCACGCGGGTGCGGGTGATGTCCTCGAAGTCGTCCAGGGAAATCGGCGCCACGCGGAAGCCGCGTTGCCCCTGGGCCACCACCAGCGCGTCGGTGACGAGCAACTGCAACGCTTCGCGCAGCGTGCCGGCACCCACTTCATATTGATCCTTCAGGTGCTCGACCCGCAGTTTTTCGCCTGGGCGATGCAGGCCTTCGATGATGTCCCGGCGCAGCTGGCGGTACGCCGCCTCGGCCAGGGTCTTGGGTTCGTCGGCCTCGCTGGCGAGGTCGGTGCTGCTGACTAGGTCGTTCATGGTGTGGAGTTCCGGTGTTTCTGGCGGTGCCTCGCGGGCGCCCGTCGCTTGTTATGAATTCTAGCCGAACCGGCTTGAAGCGATCATAATCAAAAATCTCGAGAAAAACTGTTGACGTCGAGATAAGAAGGAAATATCGTTCCATCAACGTCACTGATTCAGGACTGCCCACGATGAGCCAGCCTTCCGCCACCCCGCTTTCCGTTCCCCAGGCCGTGATCTCCGCCGAGGCGGCCGCCCTTGCGCTGCAGGCGGCGGTGGCGCACGCCAACAAGATCGGCGTGCGCATCAACGTGGCGGTGGCCGACAGCGGCGGCAACCTGGCCGGCTTCCTGCGCATGCCGGGCGCCTTCGTGCAGTCCATCGACATCGCCATCGACAAGGCCTACACGGCCGCGGGATTCGGTTTCTCGACCAAGGACTGGATGTCCGTCATCGGCCATGACGAAGGGATGAAGCTGGGCTTCTCCGCGCGGCCGCGCCTGGTGGTTTTCGGTGGTGGCCTGCCGATCCGCAGCGCGGACGGCTTGATCGGCGGCATCGGTGTCTCCGGTGCATCCGAAGCCCAGGACGAGGAATGCGCGCGGGCGGCCCTCAAGGCCATCGGCGCCGAGTGAACAAGACAAGCTCTTCACCTAGAAGGACGAACAGCAGATGAAACTGATCAAGAACTTCATCAACGGAGAATTCGTCGAGGCCGCCGGCGGCCGCCTCTTCGAGAAGCGTTCCCCGCTGGACAACAGCGTCATCGCCCAGGTCAGCGAAGCCGGCCTGCCCGAGGTGAACGCGGCGGTCGCCGCCGGCCACGCGGCGCTGGAAGGCGAGTGGGGCCGCATCACCGTCGCCGACCGTGTCGAGCTGCTGTATGGCGTGGCCAACGAGATCAACCGCCGCTTCGAGGACTTCCTGGCGGCTGAAGTGGCCGACACGGGCAAGCCGCGCAGCCTGGCCAGCCACCTGGACATCCCCCGCGGCGCGGCCAACTTCAAGATCTTCGCCGACGTGGTGAAGAACGTCCCCACCGAGTTCTTCGAGATGGCCACGCCGGATGGCCGTGGCGCGATCAACTACGCGGTGCGCCGCCCGGTCGGCGTGGTTGGCGTGGTGTGCCCGTGGAACCTGCCGCTGCTGTTGATGACCTGGAAGGTCGGCCCAGCGCTGGCCTGCGGCAATGCGGTGGTGGTCAAGCCCTCCGAGGAAACCCCGCAGACCGCTACGCTGCTCGGCGAGGTGATGAACGCGGTCGGTATCCCGAAGGGTGTCTACAACGTCGTGCATGGTTTCGGCCCGAACTCCGCCGGCGAATTCCTGACCCGCCACCAGGGCGTCAATGCGATCACCTTCACCGGCGAAACCCGTACCGGCGCTGCAATCATGAAGGCGGCCTCCGACGGTGCCCGTCCGGTTTCCCTGGAAATGGGCGGTAAGAACCCGGCCATCGTGTTCGCCGATGCCGACCTGGATGCGGCGATCGAAGGCACGCTGCGATCCTGCTTTGCCAACTGCGGTCAGGTCTGCCTCGGCACCGAGCGCGTGTATGTGGAGCGCCCGCTGTTCGACACCTTCGTCGCCCGTCTGAAGGAAGGCGCCGAGAAGCTGGTCGTCGGCCTGCCCGACAACCCGGAAACCGGCATGGGCCCGCTGATCTCCCAGGAGCACAAGCAGAAGGTGCTGTCCTACTACCGCAAGGCGGTGGAAGAGGGCGCCACCGTCGTCACCGGCGGCGGCGTGCCCGACATGCCTGGCAGCCTGAGCGAAGGCGCCTGGGTCCAGCCGACCATCTGGACCGGCCTCGGCGACGAAGCCGCCATTGCCCGCGAAGAAATCTTCGGACCCTGCACGCTGGTGATGCCCTTCGACAGCGAAGAGGAAGTCGTCCGCCGCGCCAACAACACCACCTACGGCCTCGCCGCTTCGGTGTGGACCAAGGATGTGACCCGCGCCCACCGCGTCGCCGGCCGTCTGGAAGTGGGCCTGGTGTGGGTCAACTCCTGGTTCCTGCGCGACCTGCGCACGCCCTTCGGTGGTGCCAAGCAGTCCGGAATCGGCCGCGAAGGTGGTGTGCATTCCCTCGAGTTCTACACCGAACTCAAGAACGTCTGCGTCAAGCTCTGAAAGGGATTTGAAGATCATGAGCAGCAGTCCGTCCTCCCCGGAAATCGGCCGCTTCCTCCCGGCGGCCGGCCGGCAGACCAATGTCCATGACCTGGGCTCTGGCGAGCCGGTGCTGCTCATCCACGGTTCGGGGCCGGGCGTCACCGCCTGGGCCAACTGGCGGCTGGTGATGCCGGCCCTGGCCGCGGACCGTCGTGTCATCGCGCCGGACATGGCCGGCTTCGGCTACACCGAGCGCCTGCCCGGCGACGTGTATTCGATGGAAGACTGGGTCGCCCACGCAGTCGGCGTGCTCGACGCCCTCGGCATCGAGCGCACCGACCTGGTCGGTAACTCTTTCGGCGGTGCCATCGCACTTGCCCTGGCCATCCGCCACCCGCAGCGGGTCCGCCGGCTGGTGCTGATGGGCAGCGTCGGCGTGCCCTTCGAGATCACCCCGGCGCTGGATGCCGTGTGGGGCTACCAGCCGTCCTTCGAGGCCATGCGCGGTCTGCTCGACCTGTTCGCCCACGACCGCAATCTGGTTAACGATGAACTCGCCCAGTTGCGTTACGAGGCCAGCATCCGCCCCGGCTTCCAGGAGTCCTTCGGTGCCATGTTCCCGGCCCCGCGCCAGCGCTGGGTGGATGCGATGGCCAGCCGCGAGGCCGACATCCGCGCGCTGCCCAATCAGACCCTGGTGATCCACGGCCGCGAGGACAAGGTGATCCCGCTGCAGACCTCCCTGACCCTGGCCCGCTGGATTCCCCGCGCCCAACTCCACGTGTTCGGCCAGTGCGGCCACTGGACCCAGATCGAACACGCGGCCCGTTTCGCCCGTCTCGTCGCCGACTTCCTCGCCGAAGCCACCGACGCCGAACCCCAACCGCTTTCCTGAGAGAAATCCATGGACAAGGCCCTGATCACCCAGCTTGGCGATGAGCTCTACAACGCCCTCGTCAATCGCGAAACCCTGACACCGCTCACCGAGCGCCATCCCGAGATCACCATCGAGGATGCCTATCAGATCCAGCAGCAGATGATCGCCCGCCGTCTGGCGGCCGGTGAGCGCGTGGTCGGCAAGAAGATCGGCGTGACCTCCAAGGTCGTCATGAACATGCTCGGCGTGCATCAGCCCGACTTCGGCTGGCTGCTCGACGGTATGGTGTACAACGAGGGTGAAGCGATCCCCGCCAACACCCTGATCCAGCCCCGTGCCGAAGGCGAGATCGCCTTCCTGATGAAGAAGGACCTGATGGGCCCCGGCCTCACCGCCGCCGACGTACTCGCCGCCACCGAGGGCGTGATGGCCTGTTTCGAGATCGTCGACAGCCGCATCAAGGACTGGAAGATCAAGATCCAGGACACCGTCGCCGACAACGCCTCCTGTGGCGTGCTGGTGCTGGGCGACCGTATGGTCGACCCGCGCAAGGTGGACCTCGCCACCTGTGGCATGGTCCTCGAGAAGAACGGCGAGATCGTCGGTACCGGCTCCGGTGCGGCGGCCCTCGGCCACCCGTGCAATGCCGTGGCCTGGCTGGCCAACACCCTCGGTCGCCTGGGCATCGGCCTGAAGGCTGGCGACATCGTGCTGTCCGGTTCCCTGGCCGCGCTGATTCCGGTGCAGGCCGGCGACAGCCTGCGCGTCACCATCGGCGGCATCGGCGGCTGTTCCGTCCGTTTCAGCTGAGGTCGCCATGGATCTGCAACTGACCGGCAAGCGTGCCCTCGTCACCGGCTCCACCTCGGGCATCGGCTTCGCCATCGCCCGCCAGCTGGCCGCCGAAGGCGCCGAAGTGATCATCAACGGGCGCAGCCGCTCCGGCGTGTCGGCCACCATCGCGCGCCTGCTCGGAGCTGTGCCGGAAGCCAAGGTCAGCGGTATCGCCGCCGATCTGGGAACCGCCACCGGCTGCGAAGCGCTGGTCGCCACCTGTCCGGACGTGGACATCCTGGTGAACAACCTTGGCATCTTCGATCCGCGCCCCTTCGAGGAGATCGATGACACCGAGTGGTTTCACTTCTTTGAAACCAACGTGATGAGCGGCGTGCGCCTGTCCCGCCATTACCTGCCGGCCATGAAGGCCCGTAACTGGGGGCGCATCGTGTTCATCTCCAGTGAGTCCGGCATCTGCCCGCCGGCCGAGATGGTGCATTACGGCATGAGCAAGTCGGCCCAGCTGTCGGTAGCCCGCGGCATTGCCGAAACCTGCATCGGCTCCGGCGTGACGGTCAATTCCGTGCTGCCCGGCCCGACCCGCACCGAAGGCGTCGCCACCTTCTTCAGCCGCCTGGCGGATGAGCAGGGCGTGTCATTGGAGCAGGCGGAGAAGGACTTCTTCGCCAACGCCCGGCCGACCTCGCTGATCAAACGCTTCATCGACCCGGCGGAGGTGGCGAATCTCGTCGCCTACGTCTGCAGTCCCCTTTCGTCTGCCACCCACGGCGCGGCCCTGCGGGTCGAAGGCGGTGTGGTGCGCAGCATGGTTTAACCCTTCGCGACCCCAAAAGGAAACACAGCGATGACCAAGAAAATCAAATGCGCCCTGATCGGCCCGGGCAACATCGGCACGGACCTGCTGGCCAAGCTGCAGCGTAGCCCGGTGCTGGAGCCGGTGTGGATGGTCGGCATCGACCCGGAATCGGA
>JAFEDI010000061.1 GCA_018241725.1 Pseudomonadota bacterium
CCGCAAGAAAAATCAGTTCTCGTCTAATCTTGTAAAAAGTAAATATGTTGACTTAAATCGGCGGTATCGATACGTTGCACGCCATCGCGCAGCACACAGTTCCGACAAGATCACAACAGCGACACACCACTCAAGGAGCGAGACATGCAGGAGAGGATCAAAGGCGTGCCAGGCGCCGTCGTCCTGGCGCAGCACGAGAGGCCGCGGGCGGGCCGGGGAGAGTGCCAATGAAGTTCGACCCGGTACTGCTGGCTCCCAGGATGGAGCCGATGAAGGCCGCCGGGCTGTGGCGGGACGAGACCGTGGACGTGCATCTGCAGTGCGCGCTGCGGGACTGCCCGGACAAGGCGGCGGTGGTGGCCTACGCGGCGGAGCGGGAGTTGCCGCAGCGGCTCAGTTACCGGGAGCTCGACGCACGCGTCGACCGCATCGCCCGCGGGCTGGTCCGGCTGGGCGTCGGGCGGCAGGACGTGGTGAGTTTCCAGCTGCCCAACTGCTGGGAGTTCATCGCTCTGTCCCTGGCCTGCGTGCGCATCGGCGCGGTGGCCAATCCGCTGATGCCGATCTTCCGCCAGCACGAGCTGAACTTCATGCTCGGCTTCGGCGAGTCCAAGGTCTTCGTCGTGCCCAAGCTGTTCCGCGGCTTCGACTACGAGGCGATGGCCCGTGGCCTCACCGGTAGCCGGCAGCTCGTGGTGGTTGGCGGCGATGGGCCCGACAGCTTCGACGCACTCCTGCTGCGCGACGACACGCCGCCGCTGCAAGGCCCCGGTCTCGCGCCGGACGACGTGCTGCTGCTGATGTACACCTCCGGCACCACCGGTGAGCCGAAGGGCGTGATGCACACGTCCAATACCCTGTTCTCCAACCTGCACGCCTACATCGAGCGCATGGAGCTGGGGCCGGACGATATCGTGCTGGGCGCTTCGCCGATGGCCCACCTGACCGGTTACGGCTACCTGGCGATGCTGCCGATCATCCTCAACTCGACCACCGTGCTGCAGGACATCTGGGATGCCCGGCGGGCGCTGCAGATCGTCCGCGACGAGGGCGTGACCTTCAGCATGGCGTCCACCCCCTTCGTCGCCGACCTGTGCAATGCGGTGGACGCGGGTGACCGCACGACGCAGGCCTTCAACAAGTTCTGCTGCGCCGGCGCGCCGATTCCTCCGGTGCTGATCGAGCGCGCCCAGGCGCTGCTCGGCATGCGCCTGTGCTCCGCGTGGGGCATGACCGAGAACGGCGCGGTGACCGTCACCGAACCGGCGCGGGCGCTGGAAATGTCCGGTATCTCCGACGGCCGCCCGTTGCCGGGCATGGAACTCAAGGTGGTGGATGCCAACGGGCTGTCGCTGCCAGCCGGCGAGAGCGGCTCGCTGCTGGTGCGCGGCGCGTCCCTGTTCGGCGGCTACCTGAAGCGGCCGCAGCTCAACAGCGTGTCCGCCGACGGCTGGTTCGACACCGGCGACGTGGCGACTATCGACGCCGATGGCTACATCCGCATCACCGGGCGCACCAAGGACGTGGTGATCCGCGGCGGCGAAAACATTCCCGTCGTTGAGATCGAGAACCTGCTCTACAAGCACCCGGCGATTGCCGCGGTGGCCATCGTCGGCTACCCGGACAAGCGCCTCGGCGAGCGGGTGTGCGCCTTCGTGTCGGTGAAGCCCGGCGCGCACTTCGACTTCGCCGAGATGACGGCCTATCTCACGCGCCAGCAGATGGCGAAACAGTACTTCCCCGAGCGTCTCGAGATCGTCGAGGACCTGCCGCGCACGCCCAGCGGCAAGCTGCAGAAGTTCAAGCTGAGGAACACCGCCAAGGCCTTTGGCGACGCCGATTGATCCCCGTTGGAGAACCCCATGAGTGACGTCATTCTGGCCGAGGTGCTCGGCAAGGTCGGCCTGATCCGCCTGTGCCGGCCACAGGTTTACAACGCGCTGAACGACGAGGTGATGGACGCCCTCGGTGCGGCGCTGGACCTCTTCGAGGCCAACGAGGACATCCGCTGCGTCGTGCTGACCGGCTCCGAAAAGGCCTTCGCGGCCGGCGCCGACATCACGGCGATCCGCGCGATGGACTACATGGACGCCTACAAGGGCAATTTCATCACCCGCAACTGGGAGCGCCTCAAGACTTTCCGCAAGCCGGTCATCGCCGCGGTGTCGGGCCTGGCCCTGGGCGGCGGCTGCGAGCTGGCGATGATGTGCGACATCGTGCTGGCGGCCGAAACCGCGCGTTTCGCGTTGCCCGAGATCAAGATCGGCACCATCCCGGGGGCCGGCGGCACCCAGCGCCTGCCGCGGGCGGTGGGCAAGGCCAAGGCCATGGACCTGTGTCTGAGCGGCCGCATGATGGACGCCCAGGAGGCCGAGCGCTGCGGCCTGGTGTCCCGCGTGATTCCCGCCGAGCGCCTGCTCGACGAGGCACTGGAGACCGCCCGCGTGATCGCCGGCTATTCCCTGCCGGTGCTGATGATGATGAAGGAGGCGGTCAGCCGCGCCTTCGAGAGCCCGCTCAACGAAGGCCTGCTCTTCGAGCGCCGCACCCTGCACGCAACCTTCGCGCTGGCCGACCAGAAGGAAGGCATGGCGGCCTTCGCCGAGAAGCGCAAACCGGTCTTCCAGGACCGTTGAACGGCGCGCCCGGCCTTTGGCGCCGGGCCTCCCATTTTTCCCGTAGCACCCATAACAAACATCCACATGATGGAGGAGCACCTGTGACCACGACTTCCAGAAATCTGCGCCGTAGCGGCCTGGCCTGCCTGATCGCCAGCCTGTTTGCCGTCTCGCCGGCCTTCGCCGAAACTGAAATCGACGCGCTCAAGCGCGAGCTGGCCGAACAGCGCGAGCTGATCCAGCAGCTGCTGAAGAACCAGGAAGAGCAGAAGAAGACCGAGATCCAGACCGGCGGCCCGGCCCGCGGTGCCGGCCTGCAGATGGGCGTGCCGACCGGCCCGTCCGGCACGCTGACG
>JAFEDI010000062.1 GCA_018241725.1 Pseudomonadota bacterium
GGTAACTAGGTTTCTTATTGGTTACCTATAAATTACCTTTGTGCATGTCTCTGAACACCAGCATTTACGCGGAAAAACACGGTTTTCATGGAGTCGGTTACGCTGATTACCTTTTTCCGACAGTGCAAAAAATTACCGACTACGCGCACACGTCGTTGTGACATGCATGGCGTGTGAGTGCACAGGTTTTCAACTCTGCTCGCCGCGGATTCTTCATAATTGCAGCGTGCATGTGTGCCACTTTGTGTGCCGGATCTCGTGACGGTATTGATGACGGTATCCGCGGCGGTAATGGCTGACTGGCCAAGGCCAGAACGGGATTCGCTGACCTTTTAACTATCGAGTGGGAGTGATTTCTCCCCGGCCGAGACCATTCGGCTGCGATCAGAAAAACAGCGAGAACCCCGGCACAGCCGGGGTTCTCGCTTTCTCGGGCTGAGTATGGGAACCAGGCTTATGAAGGACCTTTATATCGAAATACTGCACGGTCTGACGCATAGCTTGGGCGAAATGGATCTCCCGTTGCGGGACCGTCTAAACAGCCACCCTCGCAGAGGGGCAGGGCATGTCTCTGCGGACAATGAGATGCGTCTCGCTCTGCCGGATCGAAAGGCCGCTGGGGGTATGTTGCTGCGTACGCTGGTGTGCTCACGGGCGCCGCGTTCGATGGGCCGTACCGGATGCACCGCTTACAGTTGCTGGCAGAGCCGGATTTCAGCGGCACCCGGCGTGCCCACTCTTGATCCAGCCCAATATTTGCGTCGATCTGACGGTGGTAGACTACCCACCTCGGGCTTGATACTTGAATACGATGAGTTCATATCCGATCGACGTGATCAATCAGGCGTTGCATGCCCACGACCCCGATTGCGCTTACTGGCTGGAGCGCATCAATGCCTTGTTGAGGGATCCGGCCAACGGTCTGCACCGCAAGGCGCTGGAGCATACGCGGGATTATCTCGAGGATGCTTCCGGACTGGCTGATGGAGCCTGCGGCCGTCCCCCCAGCGACGACTGCCAATAGCCTCAACGGCTGGAGGGTGCCGGCCATGGACAAGGATGTCGAGCGTTACTACCGGAACTGGCGTGACGAACAGGACGGCGCCGCCCTGTATGCCGGACTGGCCGGTGCCGAAACCGATCCTGTACGCCAGGACCTGTTCCACCAGTTGTCCCAAGCCGAGCTGAGCCACGCGGCCCATTGGCGCGGCAAGCTCGATGATGCGGGTGTCGGCGTCGAAGCCCATGCGCCGGGGCTGCGCACGCGAATGCTGGTGTGGCTGGCCCGGCGTTTCGGGCCGCACTTCGTGTTGCCGGCGCTGGCCACGGCGGAGTTCGCCGACCGCGACAAGTATGCCGGCCAGCCGGATGCGGAGGCCTTGTCTGGTGAGGAGCGTTCTCACGCGGCGATCATCGAGGCTGTCAATCGCCAGGGCGGGCATGTCGGCGCCGATATTGCGCGAGCCGAGCGTTGGCATGGGCGCGGTTCCGGCAACGAGCTGCGTGCGGCAGTGCTCGGCGCCAACGATGGTCTGGTGTCCAGCCTGTGCCTGGTGATGGGAGTTGCCGGTGCTGGGGCGTCGCCCAATACCATTCTGCTGACTGGTCTGGCCGGCCTCATCGCAGGGGCGGTCTCGATGGCACTGGGGGAATGGCTGTCGGTGACGAATGCCCGCGAATTCGCGTCTGCCCGCGTCGCCCAGGAACGCCAGGAACTGGAGGAAAACCCGGAGGCCGAGCGCAAGGAACTGGCGTTGATCTTCCAGGCGAAGGGCCTGGCCCGTGCGGATGCCCAGCGGGTGGCTCACGACATGATGCGCGATCGAGATACGGCCCTCGATACGTTGGTGCGGGAGGAACTCGGCATCGATCCCGCCGAGATGGGCGGCAATCCGTGGAGCGCCGCGGCGGTGTCCTTCGCGCTGTTTGCGGCCGGTGCGATCTTCCCTGTGCTGCCGTATTTCTTTACTGGCGGTTCGCCGGGCTTGGCCTGGAGCCTGTCCCTCAGCACGGCAGGCCTGGGCGGGATTGGGCTGGCGACGTCCCTGTTCAGCGGGCGTGGCACCGTCTATTCGGCGGTACGGCAGATCCTGATCGGCGCGGCAGCGGCCGGCGTGACTTACGGCAGCGGTGCTTTGATCGGCGTGTCCATCGGCTGAAAGGCGCGTCTTGCCTTGCGTTCGGATGAACGGAGGTTCATGCTGAACGCGAAAGGAGGCGGTCAAAAATGCGTATCAACTTCTTTGGCGCGGCCGGTGAAGTGACCGGCTCGTGCACCCTGGTGGAAACAGGCGACGTACGTTTTCTTGTCGATTGCGGCATGTTCCAGGGTGGTGGCGAGGCCCGCTTGAAGAACCAGCGTGCGCTGGATTTCGGCTTCGATGTCCGCAAGATCGACTTCGTGCTGTTGACCCATGCCCATATCGACCACTCCGGGCTATTGCCGCGCTTGGCTGTGCTGGGCTTCCGCGGCCCGATCTACGCGACACCGGCGACCATAGACCTGCTCGAAGTGCTGCTGCTCGACAGCGCCCATATCCAGGAAAAGGAATCCGAGTGGCAGCTGCGTCATCAGCGACGCAGCGGTAAGAACGGGCGGGGCGTGCATCCGCCGCTGTATACGGTGGCTCAGGCCCAGGCGACTTTGCCGCTTCTGCGGCCGGCGGCTTACGGCAAGCCCATCCAGCCGGCCGAAAGCGTGCAGGTGCGTTTCCACGATGCGGGCCATATTCTCGGTTCGGCCTGGCTGGAAGTGACGGTTGGAGGAGAAGGTAAGCCGCGCAAGCTGGTGTTCTCTGGCGATCTGGGCATGCGCGACCGGCCGGTCTTGAATGACCCGGAGCCCGTCGTGCCGGCCGCCGATGTGCTGCTCATCGAATCGACCTACGGTGATCGCCTGCACCGGCCCCTGCAGGAAACGGAAGACGAAATCGTTGCGGCCTTCGGCAGGACCCACGCCTGCCATGGCAACCTGATCATCCCGTCTTTTGCCGTCGGGCGTACCCAGGAGATCATCTACATTCTGGCGGATCTGGTACGCCGGGAACGGTTACCGCCACAAAAGGTGTATGTGGATTCGCCGATGGCCAACGAGGCCACCCGCATTACGCTGGCCCATCCCGCGTTGCTCGACGATGAGACCCACGAGCTGACCGCTTGGCTGCGGGAACACCCAGACAGAATGAAGGTGGAGTTCGTCGCGGACGTCGAGGCGTCCCGGGCCCTCAACGAAGTCCGCAGCGGTGCGGTGATCATCTCCGCCAGTGGCATGTGCGAGGCAGGGCGTATCAAGTACCACCTGCGCGAGAACCTGCCACGCAGCGAGTGCAGCGTGCTGATCGCCGGTTTCCAGGCCGCGGGAACCCTTGGCCGACGACTGGTGGACGGTGCGCGGCTGGTGCATATCTTTGGTGAGGCAGTGCCCGTGCGGGCGCGCATCTACACCGTGGGCGGTCTCTCGGCCCATGCGGACCAGGCCGGGCTCATCGGCTGGCTCAAGGGATTCCATGCGCCGCCGCGCCACACCTTCGTGGTTCATGGCGAGGCCGGTGCGGCGGCCCACTTTGCCGAGGCGCTCGAGGCGCAGCTGGGGTGGCGCGATGTGCATGTGGCGCAACAAGGGGAAAGCGTGAACCTGTGAGTAGAGGAGAGTGCGGTGCCATCGCCCGTCTTCTTGCCCAGGATCAAAGTCAGCAATAAATAGCTGAGTAAACTGCTCAACAATATGTGTGAGGAGCAGTGATGGCAAAGAAATTTCCGCTGCACCCGGCCCATCCGGAGCGCATCTGCTGGGGCTGCGACAAGTACTGCCCGGCGGATTCCCTGGCCTGCGGCAACGGATCGGGGCGTACCCTGCATCCTGCCGAGATGCTCGGCGACGACTGGTATTGCCATGGGGACTGGGGATTCGACGTGTCCGACGACGACATCTCCGTCAAGAAGGCTGACTAGCAAACGCGCGTCCCCGCTCCCTTGCCATATGTGCAGCGTCGTCTCGCCTGTGTGGGAGATCGTCGCTGGGGATGGCTTCAGAGCTATTCGGTGAGGGCCTGCAGTAGATCGAGTGCAGGTTTGAAATGCAGGCCTTCCACCGCTGTCGCGACGGGGTCGATTGCGACAGCGCCGAAACGCGCCACCAATCCGGCATGCAGGGCTTCGAACTCGCCGAGTACAGCGAAGTCGTTGCTCCGGAGGGCGACCATCAGGTGGGACAGCGCTTCGTCAGTAATCGGTGCGACGTTGTCAGCGGCTGCCGTCGCGGGGGACGATGACAGCCAGGACTTGGCTGCGTGGAATAGGTGCGTCAGGGCTGCGTCAAGCTGAAGCAGGTCGGCCTCGCCAGCCGCTGCATCGCCGCCTTCGTAAACGGTTTCGAGCCGCGCAGCGAACTTCGCGACCGCCATGGCCGACAGATTACCAGCACCGCCGCGCAGCTTGTGCATGCGCTGCCGTGCCGTATCGAGATCATTGTGTGCGAGCATCGTGCGGATTTCGTCGACGACATTGGAGAACTCGTCGCGCAGTCGCGTCAATGCCGACAGGAACAGCGCGCGGTCCCCGAGCAGGCGTCGGCTGACCGAAGCGGTATCGATGCCGTCGATGTCCGGGAATGCGTCTGTCGCTCCCCGTTGTGCTTGGGGCACAGCGGCTGAGCCGGCCCTGATTGCATGACTCGCCCAGCGATGGGCGGTGGCGACCAGGGTGTCGAGCTCGAAGGGCTTGGTGAGAAAGTCGTTCATGCCCGCGTGCATGGCGCGGTCCCGCTGGCTCGGCAAGGCGCCGGCAGTCAGTGCGATGATGGGAATTGTGGCCAGTGCGGGCACGGACCGGATCGCCTGCGTCGCGTCGATGCCGTTCAGCTCGGGCATCTGCACGTCCATGAGGATCAGATCGAAGGCATCCGGCGCTGCCGTGAGCTTGGCGATGGCAGCCCGGCCGCTTTCCGCCACCGTGCAGTTGGCACCTTCCAGTTCGAGCAGACGGCGTGCGATGTCCAGGTTGACGGGGCTGTCGTCCACGACCAGGACCCGCAGGCCGGCGAGCCGGGGGCCTTCGCGGTTGGCGAGCTTGGTCGGCAGTTCCTGAACTGCAGTGCCGTCCACTTCGAAGGGCACTGTGAACCAGAACTCACTTCCTTCGCCCAGTTGGCTGTCCACTCCGATGTGCCCACCCATCAGGCCTACCAGCTTCTGGCAAATAGCCAGCCCCAGGCCCGTACCGCCGTAGCGACGCTGGGTTGATTCATCGGCCTGCACGAAGGCGTCGAAGACCCGATCCCTTTGCTCGGGGGCAAGGCCGATGCCAGTATCGCGAACCGCGAATCGCAGGGTGATCCAGCCTGCCTCCTCGGTGAGCGCTTGTACGGAAACCGCCACATGGCCTTCCGACGTGAATTTGAGCGCATTGCCGGTAAGGTTGTAGAGCACCTGGCTGACCCGCTGGGCGTCGCCGATCAGTGTGGAGGCGACTTCCGGCAAGGGCGCCCACTCCAACGCGATGCCCTTGGCGGCCGCCACCGGTGAGAGCACGTCCACCAGGTTGCTGATCACGTTGTGGAGCACGAAGGGGCTATGCTCCAACTCAAAGTGGCCGGCTTCGATCTTCGACAGATCGAGCACATCATTGATCTGCTCCAGCAGACCACGTCCGGCGGTGCGCAGATTGCGGACCAGATGACGTTGGTCGTCGTTGAGGTTGCCGCGCTCAAGGATCTGCACGGTACCCAGAATGGCATTGAGCGGCGTGCGGATCTCGTGGCTCATGGTGGCCAGAAAGGCGCTCTTGGCGGCGCTGGCTTGCTCGGCTGTCTCCTTGGCGGCCTGCAGCTCCCGCTGGCGCTCGAACAGCTCCGCGGTGCGCGCCTCGACCTCCCGCGCCAGATCCTGGTTGTAGTTGATCAGGCGTTGCCGGCTGGCCTCCAGTGCCGTTTCGGCGGCCCTGCGGGCCGTGATGTCCTCGATGGCGCCGGTCACATAGCTGACAGCGCCGTTGGCGTCGAGGACAGTGGATGCGGTGATGTGTACCCAGGCGATCTGTCCATCCTTGCGGATGAAGCGCTTCTCTGCGTCGTAGAGATGTCCGCCAGCCAGCAGGCGGGCGATCCGTTCGCGATCTGCCGGCAGGTCGTCCGGATGGGTGATGTCCATGGGCCCCATGCCGTTGAGCAGTTCATCCCGGCTGTAGCCGGTGATCTGGCAGTAGCGTTCGTTCACATCCAGATAGCGGCCACGGGCGTCGAGCTGGCCGGCCCCGACCGCCATGTTCTCAAAGAAGCTGCGGAATCGCGCTTCGCTCTCCCGCAGCTCGTCCTCGTGCTGTCGCCGTTCTGTGATGTCGAGCACGACCCCGCTGATGTGCATCGGTCCAAGCCCCTGTTCCTCCCGGGGTGCGTGCCCTGACGCTGCCAGCCAGTGCACCGAGCCGTCAGGCCAGACGACTCGGTACTCGCATCGATAGACCGTGCCGCTGGAGATGGCATCACCCAGCGCAGTTTGCATAAGCTCGCGGTCCTCGGGATGGATGCGGCGGACGAAATCCTCCAGCGGCACGCTGCTGCGGGGTTCGAAGCCGAACAGTTCGAGGCAGCGGACCGATGCAGCCACCATGTTCGTCCCGACCTCCAGACTCCAGGTGCCCAGGTCGGCGCCGGAGATGGCCAGTGTCAGAGCGTTGTCCCGTTCGATGACCAGCTCTTCCAGCTGCGTGCGGTGCTCACGTAGCGAGGCTTCGCTGGCCTGGCGGCGGGTATTCTCCCTCCACAGCAGGAAGAGAATGGTGAGCAGCGTTAGGATGCCGAAGATGCCGCCACGGGCCAGGGTCGTGAGGGCATGGCCTGCGGTCTGCTCCTTGGCCTCCTGGCGCTTCACGAGAAGACGCCGCTCTTCGTCGAGAATGTCGCTGACAGCCAACTGGATGTCGTTCATATGGCTTTCGTGCCAGAAATCCCTCAGGGATGCCAAGGCAGCTTCCGCCCCTTGTCTCTGGCGCAGGGCGATGGTGAGGTTCATGCCCGCCAGCTTTGCCGCTAGCGGGATCTCGAGCTCCTGCAGCCGCCGTTGCTGGGGTGGATTGTCGACGGTGAGCCGCCTCGCCGCGTCGAGGTGCGCGCGCAAGTCGGCAACGGCGGCCCGATGCGCCGTCAGGAAGTGCTCGTCGCCAATGCTCGCATATCCCCGCTCGGCGGACTCGGCATCGAGCAGGCTTGCCAGAAACTGCTCGACCTCCAGCATGACCTGCCAGGTGTGATTCTCAAGGCGGTCGGCTTCGTCAACGCTGCGCAGGCGGTCGGTAACGATCCATCCGACGACAAGTAGCGCCGCGATGGCAGTGCCCACTGCCAGCCGCTTCACCCAGCCGAACCCGTCGGAAGGGCGGCGGTCGAGGACAAGGCCGAGCGCCAGTAGTACGAAAGCGAGTGCCGTGTGTCCGGCCATGCTGTTGAACGGTCCGAGACGATAGAAGGATTCGACATCGAAGAGGTAGCCGAAAACTGCCGTCAGTCCGAGAAAGCCTGCCAGCCCGGCGGTGTAGCGGCACAGGCGGTCGCCCAGCGGAGTGCGGCCAGCCGCCAGGGCCAGGCCAGTCAGGGACAGACATATCGCCGATGCGGCTGACATCTTTCCCGACGTTTCACCGGTGCCGCGTCGGAAGTCGATGATCAGGTTGTCCAGCCCCAGGTCGAGCGTGAAGACCTCCTGTATCCCCAAAGCCAGCCCGAGCAGCGCGAGCAAAACGCCAATCATGCGGGCAAGCTGCTGTGTGCCGGGGCGGGTAACGCAGAACAGGGCGACCCCAGCCAATATGAAACTCGCTGCGGTGTTGGCCTTCATCGATGCCAGCCCGGGGCTCAGCGAGCGCACGGTGGGGATGTCCGCATACCAGCCGGCGAGAACCACGATGCCGAGGAGCGTGACGCATCCGGCAAGAATGCGGATGACGCGTGCGAGCCGGCGTGCGTCGACTGGCTCGACGAAACCGGTCTGTGATGCGTGTTGGCTTGCGGTCTGTTGCATCGGCTCGCCCTGACGGAAGAAAACCTTATCTGGCGTACCGCCCTCCGGCCGATCCTCAGACGGTGGGGCGTTCAGCCGTATCGACCCGTTTCACGGAGGGCGACAGCAACACCTTGTCCACCCGGTTACGATCCATGTCCATGACCTCGAAACGCCAGCCGGCGGCTTCGAAATGATCGGTTGGCGCAGGAACCCGGCCCAGCGCGTACATCAGGAAGCCTCCCAGCGTGTGGAAGGAACGTTCTTCCTCGCCCGGCAGATCGTCGGCGATGTCGAGCCCGGATTTCAGGCGCTCGATGCCCACGTCGCCGTCCACCAGCCAGGAACCGTCTTCCCGCTGCAGCATGTCCCTGTCTTCCGGTGCGTCCGGCACCGACAGTTCGCCTACGATTGCAGCCAGCACGTCGGTGAGGGTAACCAGGCCCTGCACGTCGCCGTATTCGTCAATGATGAGTGCAAATTGCAGTTTTGCCCGCCGGAAACTCTCGAGCAACTGGGTCGTGGTGACCGATTCGGGCACGAACAGCGGCGGATGCAGCACGAATTCCACATCCGCCACCGAAATCCCATGGCCAGGCAACGCCTTCTTCAGCAGATCTCCGGTCTGCAGTACGCCGACCACGTGCTCCAGGCCGCCGCGACACACCACCAGGCGGGAGAACTCGGTATCGACGATGCTCTGGCGGATCGTGGCTTCGTCTTCCTCCAGGTCGATGAGCGACATGTCCCGGCGCGGCGTCATGATCGACGAGATGCGCTGTTCGTCCAGTCGGAGCACGTTGGAGACGATCTCCTGCTCGCTTTCGTGAAAGACCCCGGCTTCGGCGCCTTGTTCCATCAACACCTTGATTTCATCGTCGGTGACCGGCGGTTCCTCCTTGCGGCGGGCGCCGACGATGCGCAGGATGGCAGAACAGGAGCCGGACAAGATCACCACCAGCGGGTGGGTGAGGCGGGCCAGCAGCATCATCGGGCGGGCGATCAGCGACGCGATGCCTTCGGGTGCGAGTAGGGCCAGGCGCTTGGGCACCAGTTCGCCGACAACGACGGAGAAATAGGTCAGGCCGATTACCGTGATGGTCAGCGCGATCCCCTTGGCGTAAGGAGCGAGGAGGGGGGCGCCGGCGAGCATTTCGGCCAGCGGATCGGCAACCGCGGCTTCGCCAATCGCGCCGTTGAGAATGCCGACCAGCGTGATGCCGACCTGGATGGTAGACAGGAAGCTGGACGGCTCCTGGTGCAGGGCCAGCGCGGCCTGGGCCCCCAGGCTGCCGTCGTCGGCAAGGTTTTGCAGTCGTGCCTTGCGGGACGAGAGCACGGCGATTTCGGACATGGCGAAAACGCCGTTGAGAAGAATGAGCAGCAGGACGAGGACTAAATCCATCAGGTAAGCCGCCCTGCGGGATTGCAGGCAGCTTGTGTGTTGGGACGGTCTGCATTCTAGCGGGATGGCCCGCGGTTTGGGCCGTCCTGGTGCTGAGTACGCAGGCGGGCAGGCGCCGCGCGTGACTGAATTCTCTGTAACCTACGCATCGTTGGGTACATGGCACGGACCAAGGCTGCAAGAAGGATGAAGATACTGATCGTCGAAGACGAGGCGAAGACCGGGAACTACCTCCGGCAAGGGTTGGCCGAGGCGGGCTTTTCCGTCGATCTCGTGCGGGATGGCATGGACGGCGTGCATGCCGGCCTGACCGAAGACTATGACCTGATCGTGCTGGACGTGATGCTGCCCGGCCTCGACGGCTGGCATGTGCTACAGACCCTGCGTCGGGCCGGCAAGGAGATGCCGGTGCTCTTCCTGACCGCGCGGGACAGCGTGGACGACCGGGTCAAGGGCCTCGAACTGGGCGCCGACGACTACCTGGTCAAGCCCTTCGCCTTTTCCGAATTGCTGGCCCGCGTGCGGACGTTGTTGCGGCGGGGTGTCCGCAGCAAGGAGGCCGATGTGCTGCAGGTGGCCGATCTGGAACTGGACTTGCTGCGTCGCCGGGTGTCCCGTGCCGGCCGGCGCATCGATCTGACGGCCAAGGAGTTTGCTCTGCTCGAACTGCTGTTGCGCCGCCGCGGCGAAGTCCTGCCCCGTTCCCTGATCGCTTCCCAGGTGTGGGACATGAACTTCGACAGCGATACCAATGTGATCGAGGTGGCGGTGCGTCGCTTGCGCGCCAAGATCGATGACGATTTCGAGCCCAAGCTGATCCGCACCGTGCGCGGTATGGGTTATGTACTGGAAGAACAGGAGGCGCAGTGATCCGCCGCCATTCCCTGACCTTCCGCCTGACACTGCTGTTTGCACTGGCGTCCACCGCGGTGCTGCTGGTGCTGGGCTTCATCGTCAAGGCTTCCGTCGAGCAGCATTTCCAGGAGCAGGACATGACGCTGCTGGAAGGCAAGCTGGAGTTGATCCGCCATGCGCTGGAGAGGGTACATAGCCCGGACGACCTGGATACGTTGGTGCAGCAGATGGACGATGCGCTGATTGGCCACCATGGGCTGGCGGTGGCACTGACCGGTACCGACGGTCGCACGCTCTTTGCAACCCGCGACAGCCCCTTCCCGCAAGCGCTGCTGGAGCGGGTCGGCAAGCCGGATGCCGGCCGCCCTTTCGTGTGGGAGACGGCGGACGGGGTGCCGTTCCGCGGTATCGTCAGTACATTGCCCAGCGGTATCGAAGGCGCGCCGCCGGCAGTCGTCGCTGTGGCTACGGATATTTCCCATCACCGTCATTTCATGGATGGCTTCCTGCACAGCCTGTGGCTGGTGGTTCTTGGTGGCAGCGTTGCTACGGGGCTGCTCGGCTGGGTTGTAGCCCGCCGTGGCTTGGCGCCGCTGCGGGGAATGGGCGCGCTCGCAGCCCAGGTCAGTGCCCGCAGCCTGGACCGGAGACTGTCGGCGGAGGCGGTGCCCGTCGAACTGGCGGAGCTGGCCCGTTCCCTCAATGCCATGCTGGGTCGGCTGGAGGAGTCCTTCCTGCGCCTGTCGGATTTCTCTTCCGACCTGGCCCACGAGCTGCGCACGCCGGTCAGCAACCTGATGACCCAGACTCAGGTAGCCCTGAGCCGGACGCGTACGGCCGATGAGTATCGCGAGGTGCTGGAATCCAACGCCGAGGAATTCGAGCGCCTGTCGCGGATGATCGGCGACATGCTTTTCCTGGCCAAGGCGGACAACGGCCTGATAGTGCCGGTCCACGAGACCTTCGAGCTGGCCGACGAGGTCGCGGCGCTGTTCGAGTTCTATGGGCCGGTTGCCGATGAACGGCACGTGGTGCTGCGTCTGCAAGGGCGGGGCACGGCGGGCGGCGATCGCCTGATGTTGCGTCGGGCGATCGGCAACCTGTTGTCCAACGCCTTGCGTCACACGCCTGAGGGCGGACGTGTCGATGTGAAGATCGAAACTGCTACGGACGGCATGACCCGCCTCGCAGTGGAGAACAGCGGCGAGCCGATTCCAGCCGAACACCTGCCGCGCCTGTTTGACCGCTTCTACCGTGTCGACGCGTCCCGCCACCATGAGGGCGACGGAGCCGGACTGGGCCTTGCGATCACCCGCTCCATCATCCAGGCCCATGGCGGAACGATCAGGGCTCGGAGTGTCCCTCGGGGAAATGTCTTCGAGTTCGTTCTCCCCCCGGATTGAGTGGAAGCAAGTGCCTGCCGGGGCCCTTTGCGTACCTTGAAAATTTTTTTTGAAATCCTGTCATCCAGCTTGCTGACGTTTGCGTTAAGGGAGTACAGGTGAGCGATCACCGGATTTAACAGGAGAAGTCGATGGGCAGTTATTGCAACGAGTCCTACGCAGAGTTTCTGGATTCCCTCAAGGCCGCGGGCGTCGTGATCCGCAACGAAAGCGAAGTTCGCGAACGTCTGGCAGAGTCCCAGCGCTGGCGTAGTGCCTTCATGACCCTGGCCGCCAATGGTCGTACGATCGGTATCGAGTTTTCGGTGGACAACAACAGCGCACCGACGGCTGTTCAGCGCATCATGGCAGCACATGCTTTCCCGGCCGAAAAGGAAGCTGCGTTCCTCGCTCAGCTCACCGCCGACCGTTAAGCTGTAACGCACCATCCGCACCGCAATAGTCCCGCGGTGCACGGAAAAAGCCTCCTACCCGCGCAAAGCGGGCGGAGGTTTTTTATTGCCTGAAAATCTTGAGTCCAGACAAAAAAAAGGGGCGATCTGTTCGCCCCCTTTTTGCGGGATTGCTGCTTGTGCCGACGTCTTCACTGTGCTCCGGGCTCGGTCACAAAGGCGATCTTGCCCAGTCCCAAGCGGCTGGCCGAGGACAACAGCTGGGCAACGTGGTCGTACTCGGCGCGCTTGTCCACCTGCAGATGAAGTTCTGGCTGCGGCTGGCGGGTCGAAACGCCTTCAAGGCGGCTCTGCAACTCGTCGGCAGCGACGTTTTCCCCATTCCAGGACAGGCTGCCATCCGCCTTGATGGACAGGTTGATCTTGTCCGGTTTCACGTCTTCCTGCTGGCTGCTGGCCTTGGGCAGGTCGAGCTTGACCGCGTGGTTGATCACCGGGACGGTGATGATGAAGATGATCAGCAGAACCAGCATCACGTCCACCAGGGGCGTCATGTTGATCTCCGACATCACCTCGCCATCGTCGTCGAACTGGCTGCTGAAACTCATTGCGCTTCCTTCCGGGTCGGCAGGGGATGGATGCTGGCCGGGTTCTTGCGGACCTTGCCGCCGGTCACCAGGAAGGCATGCAGGTCATGGGCGAAGTGCTTGAGGCGGGCCAGGATTTCCTTGTTGCCGCGCACCAGGGCGTTGTAGCCCAGCACGGCAGGAATCGCGACGGCCAGGCCACCGGCCGTCATCACCAGGGATTCACCCACCGGGCCGGCGACCTTGTCGAGGGTGGCTTGGCCGGCGGCGCCGATGCCCATCAGCGCGTGGTAGATGCCCCACACTGTGCCGAACAGGCCGATGAAGGGAGCCGTGGCGCCGACCGAGGCCAGGATGGACAGCCCGCCCTGCATGCGGCCGGTGGAATCGTCGATGGACTGGCGCATGGTGCTGGTCAGCCAGTCGTTCAGGTTGAGTACGCCGTGCAGCTCGTTCTGGTGCGTGACGTGATGGGCGACAGCTTCGGTGCTGCGGCTGGCCAAGTCGTGGAAGGGGTTCTCGGCGGAGTTCGGGGCCAGTGCGGCCATGCCGGCGTCCATGCTGGTGGCGTGCCAGAACTGTTTGGCGGCGGTGCTCATGCGTCGCAGGCTGATGAGGCTCCAGGCCTTGACGAGGATCACCGACCAGGAGGCCAGGGACATCAGCGCCAGGATGATGGCGACACCGTGGGAGACACTGTCACCCTGGGCCCAGATATGGCCGAAACTGAAAGTGGATTCGTTCATGGGAATTCCTTCTTAGGACGCGGGGTTGAGTGTGAAATCGATGGGCACCTTGACGGTGCCTGCAACGGTCTGGTCGCCCTGGCGGGCAGGCACGAAGCGCCAGCTGCGCAGGACTGTGTCGCGGGCGCTTTCGTCCAGGCGCGTGAAGCCGCTGCTCTTGAAGACGCTGACGTCGGTCGGGCGTCCGTCGGCGCCGACCTGGACCTTCAACAGCACCCGTCCTTCCTCGCCCATGCGGCGGGACAGGCGCGGGTATTCAGGCGCAGGGTTGGACAGATAGGCGGCGTCGAAGCGTGGCGGAACGATCGCTACCGGCGCCTCCTTGGCCGGGGCCTGGACGGGCGGCGCCGGAGGAGCCGGCTGCGCAGCGGGCGCCGTGGCTTCGACGACGTTGGTGGCGGTTGCGGCGGAGGTCAGCGTCGGTTTACTGGGTGCAACGGTCGGCGGGGCAGGGCGCTGCTTGGCAACGGGTTGCTGCTTGCTGACGGCGGGTTGCTGCGGGCGCGGCTGAGGTGGCGTCGGCTTCGGGGTGTCGGGGGACACGAGGCTGACCGTCATGTACGGCTGCGGCGGCGTGATCGGCGGGGTCGAGCTTTCGAACTGGTAGGCGAACAAGCCCAGCAGTGCCAGGTGCAGAACGACCGCGACGCCGGTGCCCACCATGCTGCGACGCACAGGCAGGGGATTGTCCTGGCGCGAGAGCATCAGGACGGGGGCGGGCAAGGTTTGTTGCGGGTGAGCCGCCAGGGGCATGGCTGCGTTCATGTCAGTCTCCAGTCGGGCTTGCTTCCTGGCTGGCTTGCGACATGCCTGGGGCAGGTAGCTGGCTGGCTGAGAGTTGACGCATTGGTGTACTTCGGATGATCGACGAAATCGCTCGACTCAGAGCCCGAAATGCAAATGCGAACGATTCCTATTATATGGGTGCCAAATTCCACCGTCAACGCTTTATCCATGCGGTCTTTGCTGTCTTTTCCCGCGTCATCGGGAATTTTTCCCATGGCGCACAGGACTGCCCTTGCGTAACCTGCGCTCGATCATAAAAAGGGAGACAAGCCTCATCATGCAACACGTCCGTCGTCAGCCAGCTCCATTTGCTTCCGTGGTTCTCCGCCCCCGCCTTCATCCCCTGGCCCTTGCTGTTCTGGCTGCATTTGCTGCCAGTGCCCAGGCCAACGACGACACCGTCGCACCGACCGTCGTAGTGATCGGCCAAACTCCGCTTCCAGGGTTGGAACTGCCGCTCGCCAAGATTGCTGCGCCGGTACAGACCGCCGCCGACAAGGACATCGAGAAGCGACGCGCCCTCGATGTGGCTCAGTTCATGAATCGCCAACTCAGTGGCGTGCATGTCAACGAGGTGCAGGGCAATCCCTTTCAGATGGACGTCAACTACAGGGGCTATACCGCGTCGCCGCTGCTCGGAACACCGCAGGGCCTGTCGGTCTATCTCGATGGGGTGCGTATCAATCAGCCCTTCGGGGACGTGGTCAGCTGGGATCTGATCCCAAAGGCGGCGATTGCCTCGATGAACATGATGCCGGGCTCCAACCCGTTGTTCGGCCTCAATACCCTGGGCGGCGCGCTGGCCATCCAGACCAAGGAAGGGCGCACCCATCCCGGTACTTCGGTGCAGGTGACTGCGGGCTCCTACGGCCGTCGCTCGGTTGAGTTCGAACATGGCGGCTTCAACGACAAGGGGCTCGAGTGGTATGTCACAGCCAACCAGTTCCACGAGAACGGTTGGCGCACCAATTCGCCGTCCGACGTCCGTCAGGCGTTCGGCAAGTTCGGCTGGCAGAGCGCCAGGACTGACCTGGATCTGACCGTTTCCTACGCCGACAACCGCCTTACCGGCAACGGCCTGCAGGAGACCCGCTTCCTCGACCAGGATTACAGCAGCGTATATACCCAGCCGGACATCACCAAGAACCGATCCCTGTTCTTGAACCTGACCGGTAAGCACAGCCTTGACGACACGACACTGCTGTCGGGCAATGTGTATTACCGCAAGATCAACACGTCCACCTACAACGGGGATCTCAACGAAGGCGCGCTGGATCAGTCGATCTACCAGCCCAGCGCATCGGAACGCGCCACGCTGGCCGCCGCCGGCTACTCCGGTTTCCCCACCAGCGGTGCCAACGCCGGCAACACGCCGTTCCCGTACTGGCGTTGCATCGCCAACGCGCTGGTCAATGAAGAACCCAACGAGAAATGCACGGGGCTCATCAACCGGACCCGCAGCGATCAGGAAAACCTGGGTTTCTCGGGGCAGGCCTCCTTCTCGTCCGATGTCCTTGGGCGCCGCAACCTGTTCATCGCCGGTGCCGGCTACGATCAGAGCAACGTGAGCTTCCAGCAGGGCGCCCAGTTCGGTTATGTGAATGCGGACCGTACGATCACGCCGGTCAATGCCTTTGCCGATGGTACGCAGAACTCCGAGGACGCCTTCGACTCCCGCGTGAGCCTGAACGGCCACACCCGCACCTGGAGCCTGTTCGCCACCGACACCCTGTCCATCAACGACTACTGGCACGCGACGGTTTCCGGCCGCTACAACCGGACGACGGTGAAGAACCGGGACAATCTAAATCCCGGTGGTGGTGCCGATTCCCTGGATGGCAATCATGTCTTCGACCGTTTCAATCCTGCGGTGGGGCTGAGCTTTACACCTTCCCGCGCATGGAACGCCTATGCAGGCTACAGCGAGGGCAGCCGCACGCCCACCGCAATCGAACTGGGCTGCGCCAACCCGGACAATCCCTGCAAGCTGCCCAACGCCATGGCGGGCGATCCTCCCCTCAAGCAGGTTGTGACGAAGACCTGGGATGTGGGCATGCGCGGCCAGATTGGCTCAGCGAGCCGCTGGAACGTTGGGCTGTTCCGCTCCGACAACCGCGACGACATCCTGTTCGTCGCCGATCAGCAGGCGGGTTACGGCTACTTCAAGAACTTCGGGCAGACCCGACGGCAGGGCGTGGAGGCCGGCGGCAGCACCCGCATCGGGTCGCTCAGCCTGGCGCTCAACTACACCTACCTGGATGCCACCTATCGCACCGCGGAGACCGTCGGCGCCGCGGGCAACAGCACCAACAGTGCCGGCCCGGGCCTCGAAGGTACCGTGGACATCAAGCCGGGTGACCGCATTCCGCTGATTCCGAAGCACATGGTCAAGGCATCGGTCGATTACGAGTTTGGTGAGGCGCTGTCGCTGGGTCTGGACCTGATCGGCGTGTCGGGCTCCTATGCACGCGGCAACGAGAACAATCAACACCAGCCGGATGGGGTCTATTACCTGGGTAGCGGCAAGTCCGGCGGCTACTCGGTCACCAACCTCACAGCCAACTACAAGGTGAATCGCCAGGTGCAGCTGTTCGGGCAGATCAACAATCTGTTCGACCGGGAATACAGCACTGCAGCGCAGCTCGGCGCCACGGGTTTCTCAAGCAGCGGCGGCATCGTTGCCCGGCCTTTCCCAGCGGTTGGCGGCGAGTATCCGCTAGTGAGCTCTACCTTCTTGGCTCCCGGTGCGCCCCGCACCCTGTGGGTCGGCATCCGCTACAGCCTGTAATCGGCAGTCCCGGTTGCGGCAGATGGGTCGTGAAGCGGCCTGTCTGCCGTTTTGCCATGGGTGCGGCGTGGTCTTGCACGTCGGCGCAGGGGAGGGCGCGGGGCACCGCGCTTCGACAAGCCCCCCAAAAGCTGGCAGGATTCGGCCGACTCATGCAGCTGCCGGCAATGCGCTCGTCCGACCGCAACTGCCGTGGCTGTGTCGTAAACCCGGCCGAACTTTCATTGCATGATCTTCGAAGCACCTCCCCTTACCGCCCGGCCCTGCAGGCTGGAAACTCCATGAGCGCACGTCTGCGCGTCGTACTCGCGGATGACCATTCCGTCGTCCGCACCGGCTACAGTCGTCTGCTGGAGCTGGAGCCGGACATGGAGGTCATCGCCGATTTCGGCGATGCGGATGCTGTCTGCCAATGGTTCGCCGACCACACGGCCGACGTGCTTGTCCTCGATCTGTCGATGCCCGGCCGCGGCGGCCTGGAAACGCTGGCACGGGTCAAGGCACGCCAGCCCGGGCTTCGGGTGCTGATCTTCTCGATGCATGACAGCGCCTCGATGGTCGGCCAGGCGCTGCGTGCCGGGGCGGACGGCTACCTCACCAAGAGCAGTGAGCCCGATGCGCTCATCGAAGCGGTGCGTCGGGTCTCGCGTGGTGAGCGGGCCCTGTCGCCGGAAATCGCCGACGCGCTATCCTCGGATGCTCAGCATGCTCCACATCTGGCCCTGTCGCCGCGGGAGTTCGAGATCTTCAGGTTGCTGGCCGCCGGACGTACGGTGGAAGAGATCGCGGCCCGGCTCTTCCTGAGCGCCAAGACGGTTGCCAATTACCAGACTGCCATCCGCCAGAAGACCGGGTTGAACACTGCGCTCGACATGTACCGCCACGCCGAGGCCCACAGATTGCTCGGCGACACGGAGTAAGACGGGAAGGGAAGAAGGTTTCAGGCGGAAAGGCCGCTGAGGCCGCCCCGCCTCGACATCAGTGGTGAATGTCTTCCAGGCTGGCGACGGAGTCGAACTCGCGCTGGTTGGCCTCGTGGCGGAGTTTCACGAGGTACATGGTTCCCGCCACGAACAGCCCGAAGGCCACAACGACGGTGCTGATCGAGAAGCCGGAATGGATCAGGAAGGCGTACAGCCCGGTCATCACCAGGATGGACAGGTTCTCGTTGAAGTTCTGCACGGCGATGGAGTGGCCGGCGCCCATCAGAATATGGCCGCGATGCTGCAGCAGGGCGTTCATCGGCACCACGAAGAAGCCCGACAGGGCGCCGATCAGGACCATCAGTGCCATGGCCAGGTTCATGTCGGTCACGAAGATCATCACATTGACGATGACCCCCATGATGATGCCTAGCGGGATCACGCGTACCGAGGCCTTCATCGTGATCATCTTGGCAGCCATCACGGCACCGATCGCCACGCCGACGGCTACGACACCCTGCAGCATCGAGGCTCGGGACAGGTCGAGGTGCAGCGCCTGTTCCGCCCACTTGATCACGATGAACTGCAGCGTGGCGCCGGCACCCCAGAACAGCGTCGTGGTGGCCAGGGAGATCTGTCCCAGCTTGTCGCGCCACAGCAGCTTCAAACAATGATTGAAGTCATGCAGCAGATAGACGGGATTCTTGCGCAGCACCTTGTGATCAACGCCCGTGTCAGGCACCTTGAGGTTGAACAGTGCAGCGGTCAGGTAAAGCAGGCCAACGATGGTCAACGCCATCTCGGGGACGGTATCGATGCCGGTGTCCACATAGGGTAAGTCGATGCCCAGCAGCGTTTGGGCGATGGCAGGCTTGATCAGCATGCCGCCGACCAGGGTGCCGAGAATGATTGCACCGACCGTGAGCCCTTCGATCCAGCCGTTGGCGACCACCAGCAGCCTGTGGGGCAGGTACTCGGTGAGAATCCCGTATTTGGCCGGCGAATAAGCCGCCGCGCCCAGGCCGACGATGGCGTACGCAGCCAGCGGATGCAGCCCGAAGAACATCGACGCACAGCCAAGTATCTTGATGGTGTTGCTGATCAGCATCACCCTCCATTTGGGCATGGAGTCGGCGAAGGCGCCGACGAAGGCGGCCAGCAACACGTAGGACAGCGTGAAGAAAAGCTTGAGGAGCGGCTCGTATTCCTGCGGCGCTTGCATCTCCCGCAGAACGTAGATCGAGGCGATCAACAAAGCATTGTCGGCGAGCGCAGAGAAGAACTGCGCCGCCATGATCATGTAGAAACCGAAAGGCATCGCTGGGATACGAGAGCGCGGTGATTTATTTTTTGGACCGCGCTTTATACCACGAAGGTTGTGACCACTTCTGGCGACTGGATCAATGTTGTGATTCAATAGGGCATACATAAACCGGATTTATGAGCCATGGCTGATCGTCGACTTCAGGTGTTCCACGCGGTTGCCCGCCACGGATCCTTCACCCGCGCTGCAGAAGCGCTGTTCATGACGCAACCGGCCGTCACTTTCCAGATCAAGCAGCTGGAAGAGCAGTTCAACACACGCCTGTTCGACCGCGGGCACGGTCGGGTGGTCCTGACCGCCGCGGGCGAACTGGTGATGGCCTACGCAGAGCGGATCCTCGGTCTCACCGAAGAGCTAGAATCGCGCGTGTCTGAGCTGACCGACGAGTTGTCGGGGGTGCTGCATTTGGGTACCAGCACCACCATAGCCGGTTACTGGCTGCCTTTTCTGCTCGAAGGCTTCAAGCGGCGCTATCCGCGGGTGATCCCCAGGGTGTCGGTGGGTAATTCCCAACTCATCGAATCCCGCGTGATGGACCGCAACCTTGACGTCGGCCTCATCGAGATCGTCACCGAACAGCCGACGCTCGATCGGCGCGGTGCTGGGCAGGACGAACTGCAGCTGATCGTCGCGCCGGATCACATGCTGGCGCGGGAACTCAGCGTGCGCGCCGAGCAGATCGCACCGCATCCGCTGATCCATCGGGAGCCGGGCAATGCCATAAGGGATCTGGTGGACCAGTTCTTCGCTTCTGCCGGGATTCCCTATGAGGATCTCAACGTTGCGGCAGAACTCGGCAGCCTTTCATCGGTCAAGCATCTGGTCGCCCAGGGCTTTGGCGTCGCCATTGCATCGAAGGCGGCGATCCAGAGTGCGGTGAAGGCCGGACGTCTGGTCGGCATTCCGCTTGAGCCCCGCCTGCACACGCCACTGGAAGTGATCCTGCTGAAGGACAAATTCCGCTCCCGCCTGGTCAATTCCTTTGCCGATTTCGTCACCGAGGAGATCGGCCGCCTCGCATCGTCAAGAAACAACTGAAAAACCACCATGCCCCGTCCGATACGTGCCTCGATCAACCTCGAGGCCTTGCGCCACAACTATCAGCTCGCAAAGAACCGTTCCGGTAACGCCAAGGCGTTCGCCGTCATCAAGGCCAACGCCTACGGCCATGGGCTAGCCAATGCGATGGCTGCATTCGGCGACATCGCCGACGGATTTGCTTTGCTGGATATCGAAGAGGCGCGCCGGCTAAGGGATGCGGGGCTGCAGCAGCCGATTGCGCTGCTGGAGGGGTTTTTCGAGCCGGCCGATCTGGCCGACGTGGTGGCGCTGGGGCTGATCCCGGCGATCCACGGCGAGGCCCAGCTCAAGATGCTGGAGCGGGCCAACCTGGATGCGCCGATCGACGTGCTGATGAAGATCAATTCCGGCATGAACCGCCTGGGTTTCACCGCCGACAACTTCGCTGCGGCGCTAGCGCGGCTGCAGGCCTTGCCGTGCATCCGTTCCATCACGCCGATGACCCATTTCGCCCGCGCCGATGACGAGGTGGGTATCACCGGCCAGCTCGGCGTGTTCCGCGCCCTGACCGCCGGCCTCGACCTGCCGGTGAGCCTGGCCAATTCGGCCGCGCTGCTGCGGTTTCCTGAGGCCGCCGGACAGATCACCCGCCCGGGCATCATCCTGTACGGCGGCTCGCCGATGCCGGATCAGCAGGCCGCCGAGGACATCGGCCTGCGTCCGGTGATGACGCTGAGCAGCGAGATCATAGGGACGCAGAGCATCCAGGCCGGGGACAAGGTCGGTTATGGCGGCACCTTCACGGCCGATGGGCCGATGCGCATCGGCACCGTCGCCTGCGGTTACGCGGACGGCTATCCGCGCCATGCGCCTAGCGGCACGCCGATCCTGGTCGGCGGGCGACGGACCCGCGTGCTCGGCCGCGTGTCGATGGACATGCTGGCCTGCGACCTGACCCATCTCGAGGAGGCTGGCGTCGGCACGCCGGTCACCCTGTGGGGCGAAGGCCTGGCGGCCGATGAAGTGGCCACGGCTGCCGGTACGATCAGCTACGAGCTGTTCTGCGCATTGGCGCCGCGCGTGCCGGTGCAGGTGAAGGGCCTGGGGCGCTGATGGCCAAGGTCAAGACGGTGCATGTGTGCACCGAGTGCGGCGGCAAGTCGCCGCGCTGGCAGGGGCAATGCCCGCACTGCAGTGCGTGGAACACGCTGGTCGAGTCTGTCGTCGAGCCGGAGGCCCCGGTCGCCAAGCGCTTCTCTGCGCTGGCCGGAGATTCCGGCAGGCTGCAGACGCTGGCTGACATCCAACCGAAGGAGTCAGCGCGGGTTCCGACCGGTATCGAGGAGTTCGACCGTGTGCTGGGCGGTGGCCTGGTGCCCGGCGGCGTGGTATTGATCGGCGGCGACCCCGGCATCGGCAAGTCCACCTTGTTGCTGCAGGCCCTGGCCTTGTTGTCGAGCCAACAGCGTGCCCTGTATGTGAGCGGTGAGGAGTCCGCAGAGCAGGTGGCGCTGCGCGCCGCCCGTTTGCAGCTCGATGCTCGTGGTCTGCAACTGCTGCCGGAGATCAATCTCGAACGAATTCTAGGCAGTCTGCGGGACGTCAAGCCCGATGTGGCGGTGATCGACTCGATCCAGACCATCTACTCGGAGACTCTGGGCTCGGCGCCCGGCTCCGTCGCCCAGGTGCGTGAATGCGCGGCCCAACTGACCCGCTTTGCCAAGCAGGGCGGCAGTACCCTGATCATGGTCGGCCACGTGACCAAGGACGGTACGCTGGCCGGGCCGCGCGTGCTTGAGCACATCGTCGATACCGTGCTGTATTTCGAAGGCGATACCCACTCCAGCTTCCGCCTGGTGCGGGCCTTCAAAAACCGTTTCGGTGCGGTGAACGAACTGGGCGTCTTTGCCATGACCGAGAAGGGGTTGAAAGGTGTGTCCAACCCATCGGCGATCTTCCTGTCTCAGCACGGTCAGCAGGTGCCGGGCTCCTGCGTGCTGGTCACCCAGGAGGGCACGCGGCCGTTGCTGGTGGAGATCCAGGCCTTGGTGGACAGCGCCCACAGCCCCAGTCCGCGGCGCCTGTCCGTCGGGCTGGAGCAGAACCGGCTGGCCATGCTGCTGGCGGTGCTCCATCGTCACGCCGGTGTGGTGTGCTTCGACCAGGACGTGTTCGTCAATGCGGTCGGTGGCGTCAAGATTACCGAGCCTGCGGCGGACCTGGCTGTGCTGCTGGCGATCGTCTCGTCGCTGACCAATCGGCCCCTGCCGGCGCAACTGGTGGTGTTCGGAGAGGTTGGTCTGGCCGGTGAGATCCGGCCGGCACCACGGGGCCAGGAACGCCTGAAAGAGTCGGCCAAGCTTGGCTTCACGATGGCGCTGGTGCCCAAGGCCAACGCGCCGAAGCAGGACATCCCGGGCATGCAGGTGATCGCCGTGGACCGCATCGACGAGGCCCTCGAGCGCCTGAAGGAGCTTGCGGATGCCTGATGGGCCCGCTGCAGCCCCCGAAATCTGCTGAAAAGCGCGTAAAACCTTGAGATTCGTGCCACAGGCGGAAAAGAGCAGGGTAAGCTACCGCCCGCGGGTGTGTAGAGCGCTGCAGGCGCAATGCGTCACCTGTTGCAGCTCCTGTATCCACCCATTTCTTTCACTACAAAAGACGAGCTATGAACAAGACTGAACTGATCGATGCACTGGCTGGCAAGAGTGGTCTCACCAAGGCCGACGCTGGCCGCGCGGTGGACAGCCTCACCGAAATCATCACCGAAACCCTGGCCAAGGGTGAGAGCGTGACCCTCGTCGGTTTCGGCACCTTCGCCGTTGGCGAGCGCGCCGCCCGCGTGGGCCGCAACCCCCAGACCGGTGCCGAGATCCAGATCGCTGCTTCCAAGCAGCCGAAGTTCTCTGCCGGTTCGAAGCTGAAGGACGCGGTCAACAAGTAAGCCGTCCAGCGCGTGCCCGGGCACGCAAGGCAGTACCCAAGTGGCGACTCCGATGGAGCCGCCACTTTGCGTTTCAGGGCGTAAAAAAGCACCACCCGCGGGCGGTGCTTTGCTATGGGCGGATGCGTGATCAGCGGGTCACGATAGGCGCAGCACCGGTGCGATTGCGCATGGCAACCTGGGTGTTGCCGGAGAGGAGGTCGACTTCGTCAGCGACTATGCGTGCCGCCTCGTCGAGCAGCAAGTCCTTCACGTCTTTGCGCGCCTTCTCGGCCGCCAGATCGGCCGCCAGGCTGCGTTCGCTGGACTGCAGGCCATCGTCCCGCAGCGCGGCCAGCTTGCCCTTCAGATCGCCTTTCTCACGCTGCTTGAGGCGGTTTTCCCGGACCTCCTTTTCCTTCCTGCGCTCGGTTTCGTTGAGCGAGATCGACTTGCTTTCCCGTTGCCGGCGGACGTCGGCAATATCGTCCAGCAGGCTCTGGAAATCCTTGTCGGCGGCGGTGCGCGCCTGGTACCGGGTCTGCAGCGCCGGGATCACGTCCTTCAGATTGCCGGCCGGCTTGAAGCTGGCGGCGTCGATCTGCACCCAGGGCAGGGCGTTGTCGTAGCTCGACTCCCCGTAGTTGTCCGTGTCGGAAGCGGATGGGAAACGGATGTCGGGCGTCACGCCCTTGAGCTGCGTCGTTCCGCCATTGATGCGGAAGAACTGGGCGACGGTCATCTTCAGCTCGCCGAACTTCGGTTTGCTGTTCTTGGCGATCTCGTCGAGGTTGACCAGCGTCTGCACCGTACCCTTACCGAAGCTCGGCTCGCCGATGATCGGTGCGCGGCCGTAGTCCTGCAGCGCGGCGGCGAAGATCTCGGAAGCCGACGCCGATGCCCGGTTGATCAGCACGGCCATCGGACCGTCCCAGGCCGTACCGGCATTCTCGTCGCTCTCTACGCCGATCTTGCCGTCCGTGCGGCGCTGCTGCACGACCGGCCCCTTGTCGATGAACAGGCCGGTCAGTTCCACCGCCTCACGCAGGGAGCCACCGCCGTTGTTGCGCAGGTCGATCAGCAGGCCGTCCACCTTGTCCTTCTTGAGCTCATCGATCAGGCGCGCGACGTCGCGGCTGGCGCTGCGGTAGTCCTTGTCGCCCTTGCGGCGGCCTTCGAAGTCTTCATAAAAGGTCGGCAGCGTGATGACGCCGATGCGACGGGCGTTGGCGCCGTCGCCGGACTTGATCACGGTTTTCTTGGCCGCCTGCTCCTCGAGCTTGATCTTGTCCCGCACCAGCGAAACCAGCTTGTGCTTGCCGTCCTGACCGGCGTCGGCAGGCAGGATGTCCAGCGTGACCTTGGTGTCCTTGGTGCCGCGGATCAGCTTGACGACCTCGTCCACCCGCGACCCGACAACATCCGCTGGCGCACCCTCCGCCTGGCCAACTCCGACGATGCGGTCGCCGACGGCGAGTTTGCCGGAGCGGGCAGCCGGGCCGCCGGGCACCAGTTCGCGGATCGTGATGTAGTCGTCCCGTTCCTGCAGCACCGCGCCGATCCCCACCAGCGACAGGCGCATGGAGATGTCGAAATCGTCCGATGCGCTGCGCCCAAGGTAGTTGGTATGGGGTTCGATGGACATCGCGAAGGCGTTCATGAAGATCTGGAACACGTCGTCGCTCTTGTTCTTCGACGCGCGGGCCAGATAGTTGTCGTAACGCTTGATGAGGGTTTCGCGGATCGACTTGTCGTCCTTGCCGGCGAGCTTGAGGCGCAGCCAGTCGTTCTTGACCCGCCTGCGCCACAAGTCCTGCACCTCGGCCTCGTCCTTCGGCCAGGGCGCCTTGTCGCGCATGTAGGGGTAGCTTTCGTTGACGCTGAAATCGAAGTTCTGGTTGAGCAACTCGCGGGCCTTTTTCAGGCGCTCGGCGGAGCGTTGTTCGTAGCGCTGGAAGATCGCGAAGGGGATGGCCAGGTTGCCGCGCTGGATCGCGTCGTCGAGCAGCGTTCGTGCATCGGCAAAGGAGTCAATATCGGCCTGGGTGAAATACAGGCGCTCGGGATCCAGGGACTTCAGGTAGCGATTGAAGATCTTTTCCGACAACGCGTCGTCGAGGGGCTGCGCCTTGTAGTGATAACGCCCGAGCAACTGGGCGCTCAGATACGCGGTCTGGGCCTGCTCGGTGGTCGGGGCGAGGCGCTGCGCGGCCGGAGCCTCCAGGGCTGTCGCCGGCGCCGAAAGCAGGACCGGCGTGGCGAAGGCGAGGGCCAGCAAGGACCGGATCAGGCTGATTTTCACTGTATTACTCCAGGAATGCGGGTGTTGCGAAAGGGAACAAAGCTACATGCTTCCGTAAGCCCCGTCGACAGCAGAAATTGCGAGATGTTCGTAAAGTTAGGCCAAATTTGGCGAGAATCTGTGTCACGTGAACTTCTTTGACTCGACACACTCACTTCGGATGGGTATGTATCGAGGCCCTAGCGATGAAGCCACTCATTTCCCTGGAGGACAGTCCGATGAATCAGGAAAGCTTCTGGAGCAAGCGTTATCAGGACGCCGGCGACGATTATCTGTTCGGCACCGAACCCAACCGCTTTCTGGCCCGGCGGGCTGAGCGCCTGCAGGATGGCAGCCGGGCCCTTTCGGTGGCCGATGGGGAAGGGCGGAACTCGGTGTGGCTGGCCGAGCAGGGACTCGACGTGACGGCCATCGAGATCTCCGCTGTCGCCGTAGAAAAGGCCCGCCGCCTGGCTGCCGGGAAGAAGCTGGACGTACGTTTCCTGCAGGCCGACATGCTTGCACCGGGGTGGTCGCCGGCCGAATTCCAGGAGCACTTCGACTGGGTTGTCGGAATCTTCATCCAGTTCGTCGGCCCCGAGTGGCGGGAGCGGCAGTTCGAAGTCATGAAACAGATGACCCGGCCCGGTGGGCGGATCCTGCTCCAGGGCTATACGCCGAAGCAGCTCGAATACGGTACGGGAGGGCCGTCGGCGGTGGAGAACCTCTACACCGAGGAAATTTTGCGGGAGGCCTTCAGTGGTTGGGAAGTCGAGGAGCTCGTCGAATATGAAGAGGAAATTACTGAAGGCAGCGGCCACAAGGGGCGTTCAGCGTTGATAGGTCTGATCGCGCGGAAGCCGGACTGACGCACAAGAAAAGGCAGCATACTCAACGGGTATTTCACGCAGGGCTGTGAAATACCCGGAGAAAGTTCGGGGCGAATGAAGACACGGCCCTGATGGTGCCGCCTCTCCCGCGCTGACTCGAACACTCGCAGCTCAAGGCCCAGCAGCTTCAAGTCTGGATTGAGATGGTTCAGTCAGGACTTGAACCGGTTCAAATCCGGGCATCGAATGTTCATCGGACCGCAGCAGGCGTTCAAATCCGCAGCTTGCGGGTTCAAGGCGGTGCAGCGAAAGTTCAGATCCGGGACGCGCAGGTTCACGTCCGCGCCGAGCGAGTTCAAGTCTGCCCGGCAAGTGATCATCCCGGGGCCGCAAAGCTTCAAGTTGGAGGGGCGCTGTCCCCCGGGAAAGCGATAATGCCCCCCTCAACGCCATCACCACCGGGAGACCGACCTCATGAGCGCGAACCTTGCACGCCGCCGCTTCCTCCGTTTGAGCGCGGCCGGCACCACCTTCATTCCCCTGGCCACCCTGATCGGTGAGGCGAGGGCGGCAACCAATCAGGCGCTCCGGGTGCAGTACAAGTACCAGGACAGCCCGCTGGAGGGAAAGAACTGTACCTCCTGCCTGGAGTTCATCCCCGGCAGTCCCGCCACGGCGCCGGGGCGCTGCAAGCTGATCCCCGGTGACGACGAGATCTCGCCGAACGGCTACTGCACATTGTGGAATACGATGTAGGTGATAGCGCTCTAGCTGGCGGCAAACTCGCCGGCTGGCGCCGCGGCACGGATCATGGCGCGCAGCAGGGTTTCCGGCGGCTGCGCTCCGGACAGGGCGACGCGCTGCGGGAAGACGAAATACGGAACTCCCGGGACGAAGGCGGTCGGACTGCCTGCCGACGGAAGCGCGTCGCCGTCATGCCTGCCCGGCGGCAGGCCGTGGGTGTCGGCCAGGCGCGTCAGCGTCGCTGGATCGCCGATGTCCTCGCCGCGCTGGAAGTACGCTGAGAAAGCGTCTTCGATCAGGGCTGCGACAGCCGTTTCGCCAAGCCCGCGAGCCTGCTCCACCAGTGCATGGGCCGCCCGCGTGTTGGGCATCAGCTGGATCTTCTCGAAGTCGAGTTGCACACCAGCGGCATCGGCCGCGCTGCGGACCTGGGCCCGGCGGGCCTCGACCGCCAGCGCGCTGCCGAGCCGCTGCAGGTAGAAGTGCTGGTAGGGAATGCCTTGCCGCGGCGTGGAAGGGAGCAACTCATAAGGCCGCCAGTCGATACGGACCGGGGTTCCGGGATGCTGCCCGCGAAATGTGGCCAGCGCCCGCTCCAGATTGCGCTTGCCGATCAGGCACCAGGGGCAGATGAAGTCGAAATAGACCTCGATGGACAACATCCCGGACATGGCGTGGCCCCTGCGTCAGCGGCACAGTGCCGCGATGAGTTCGTCTGCCTGCGGCCAGTCACCGAAGCCGGACGCCGGGTTCAGATGCCCGACCTCACCGATATTGAAGAAGCGGCTCGCCCAGTCGCGGGCGAGGGCCTGGACCCGTTCGATGCTGCCGAGAGGATCGTTGGTGCTCGCCGCGACGATACTCGGGAAAGGCAGCGGGGCGCGCGGGACCGGGAACCAGCCGCTGTCACGTAGCGCTTCCTGGGTCGGATAGCCGGCGGGCAGCGGTGTGTCGAAATCCGGCGGCGTGGCCAGCAGCGCGCCCTGGATGGACCGTCGGGCGGATTTCGCCCAGTGGGTGACGATCAGCACGCCGCCGCTGTGGGCCACCAGGATCACCGGGCCGTCGACGCCGGCGAGGGTTTCTTCCAGGGCTTCCACCCGGGCCGTGAGGCTCAGCTTGTCCTTTTCTAGCGGCGGCACCGTGCGCACCTTGGGCAGGCGGGCGGCCAGCAGGGTCTGCCAGTGGTCGGCCACGTGGTCGCGAAGGCCGGGGACGATGACGATGGTGGGGGTTTGATCGTTCATGACTGCGTGAAGGGTTGAGTGAATCGGCAATAAGGCTCAGGCAGCGCCGTTCGGGCGCTTGCCCAGGCGGGCCAGGTCGCCCGCGTAGCTGCGGCGCCCGACGACGAAGGCCAGCGCGGCGAGCAGCGGGATGAAGGGGATCATCTGCAGTGCGAACTGGAGGCCGAAGCGGTCGGCGAGAAAGCCGGTTACGAAGGGGCCGGGCGCCAGGCCGAGCAGGTTGTTGGCCAGTGTCAGCGTCGCAAAGGCGGTGGCGTGGATGGCGGTCGGTGTGAGATTGGCCACCATTGCGCCGGCCGGGCCGGACGTGCCGGCCGCGACGAACATGCCCAGGCCGATGGCGACCAGTTGGGCGGAGCCGACCGGCAGATGGAAGGCTCCGCCGAGCAGTACGCAGGTGCTCACGCTGTAGATGATCGCCATCCACCACTTGCGGGGGGCGATCTTGCGGCTGACGGCGTCCGTCATCATCCCGCAGGCTACCATGCCGACGGCGCCGATCAGTACGAAGAGGGCAGAGGTCAGGCCGGCCCGATCCGGCGGCATGCCGTAGTAGCGGTTGAGGTAGCTCGGCATCCACGCCATCACCGACGACATGACGATCAGCTGCAGCCCGCTGCCCACGTAGGCGCAGATCACCGAGCGGGACGAGAACAGGCCGGCCAGCAGCGGCCTGAGGCCACGCGGGGCGCCGCCCGCTTCGCGGCTGGCTGGCCGGACGCTGCCGACCCGCTTGTCGGTGACGCTCAGGAAGTACAGCACCACCAGCACCGCGCCGAACAGGGCCATTGCGCCGAAAGCCCAGCGCCAGCCGAGGCGCGAAGCGATGAAGCCGCCGGTGGCCATGCCGAGCACGGACCCAAATGCGCCGCCGGCCATGAAGGCACCGGTCAGCGTGGAGCGCAGGTGCGGCGGAAAGATGCTGAGGATCAGCGCGATGCCGACGCTGCCGTAGGCCGCTTCGCCAACGCCGACGCAGAAGCGCGCGATGAACATCTCGCCGTAGCTCTCGGCGAGGGCGCAGGCCAGCGTGGCCACGCTCCACAGGGCGGCCATCAGCGTCACGCTGCGCACGCGGCCCCAGCGGTCGGCGACGACGGATAGCGGAAAGGTGAGGAGGCCGACCAGCAGGGCGACAATGCTGCTGAGGGAGCCCAGCTGGGTGTCGGACAGGCCCCATTCCGTCTTGAGGAGGGGGAAGACGGCGTTGAGGACCTGCCGCGACATGTAATCGGAAAGTAGCAGGCCGAAGGTCAGTGCGAACACGACCCAGGCGTAGCGCCGCGAAACGCTCGGCTCGACAGCATCGTCGAAGCTGGCGCTGTCGATGGTATGGATGGCCAAGATTGTCTCCTCTCGCAATCGCCGCCACTACGCCGGGCGCGTGGCGATCGTTCTGATGCTGGCTTGCCGGCGGGGACGCCGGAGCGTCCCCGCGACGGTCACTCGCGGTGATCAGGCGTGCTGGGTGAAGCCGACCTGGCCGGACTTGCGGTTCGGGGCAAAGCCGTTGGCGGCGAGGGTCGCATCGGCACCTTCGTAGAAGGTACCGATCCTGTAGATCTCGCGGGCCTCCTTGGCGTTGGCCACGTCACGTCCGAACTCGTTGGACAGGCGCACCAGCTGCTCGATCTGCTCGACGGTACCCATCTTGCGGTCGCGGCGCTGGGTCCAGATGTTGTCCTCGATGCCGCAACGCACGTGCAGGCCCATGGCGATGGCCATCATGTTGAGCGGCAGCACGTTGAGCATGGAGCTCTCGAGGGTCAGCACCGAACCGTCCGGGCAGGCGCGCACGAAGTTGGCCAGGTTGTAGATGTTCGGCTGGTCGAAGCCGCCGCCGATGGCGACCCAGGTCAGGATCAGCGGCACGTTGCAGACGCCACGCCGCATCATGCGCTCGACGGTTTCCAGCTGGGAGATGTTGGCCAGCTGGAAGTGGGTCTGAATGCCCTTGGAAGACAGGCGGCGGATGTGCTCCTCGACCCACTGGGGGCCGGCGGGAATCGTCATCTCGCGGTAGGCGTGGTACATCGCCGGGTCGGCCAGCGTGGTGCCGCGGATGTCGGCCTCGCACATCTGCTCGACCACGTTCATCTGGTTGGTGTTGATGGCGATGGTGACCTGGTCCGGTGTCGGGCTCAGCTCGGCGAGCATGTGGCGGGTATCGTCGGACAGCCACTTGGCGGCCTCGCCTTCGCCTTCGGGGGCGAAGGAAATGGAGCCGCCGACCTGGATGATCATGTCGGGCACGCGGGCGCGGATGCCGGCGATCAGCTCATTGAACTTGGACAGGCGCTTGGAGCCCTTGCCGTCCAGTTCGCGCACGTGCAGGTGCAGCACGGTGGCGCCGGCGTTGTAGCAGTCCACGGCTTTCTGGATCTGCTGGTCCATCGTCACCGGGATGTCGTCCGGGAAATCCTGGGGCATCCACTCGGGCCCGTAGGGGGCGCAGGTGATGACGAGTTTCTGCATGTTCTCGGGGAACAGGGCGCCGTCGAGGAAGTTCATGTTGTGTCTCCAGTAAGCGTTATTGGATGAAGGTCGGGGAGGGAGGGAGAGCGGGGCGCCAGCCTTCAGAAGGGCCGGTCGCCAATGATGGCGGCGCGTTCCATCTTGCGATGGCAGGGCGCGTAATCCATGACCGCGTAGTGCTGGGTCGAGCGGTTGTCCCAGATCGCCACGCTGTTGGGCTTCCAGCGCCAGCGCACCTGATATTCGGGAACGTAGGCCTGGCTGATCAGGTACTGCAGCAGATCGCCGCCGGCCTGGTTGTAGTCCTGCCCGTAGCGCACGCGGCTCTTGTTGTGGAAATTGACGAAGTGGGTGGTGAAGGCATTGACGAACAGCACCTTCTCGCCGGTTTCCGGGTGGGTGCGCACCACCGGGTGCTCGGCATCCGGGTAGGCGGCCTTCATGGCCAGGCGCTTTTCCAGCGGCATGGCCGCCGCGAAGGACGCATTGAAGCTGTGGCTGGCGCGCAGGTCGGCGATCTGCGCCTTGATGTCGTCCGGCAGCTTCTCGTAGGCGAGGACCATGTTGGCCCACATGGTGTCGCCGCCGAAGGGCGGGCACTCCACGCAGCGCAGCACGCAGCCCATGGCCGGCGTCTCGCGCCAGGTGCCGTCGCAGTGCCAGGCGTTCTCGTAGCGGTCCATCGGATGGTCCGGGGTCTTGTAGATCTGCACGAGGCCCGGTGCGTCCGGATGGCTCGGCGCCATCGGATGATCTTCGAGCTGGCCGAAGCGCGACGCGAAGGCGACGTGCTCCTGGCGGGAGATGTCCTGGTCGCGCAGGAACAGGACCTTGTACTCGAGCAGCAGGGCGTGGATCTCGTCCGCCAGCGCCTTGTCCCGCGAGGCATCGCCCAGATTCACGTTGAGCAGTTCGGCGCCGATGCTGGCGGTGAGCGGTTCGAACTTCACCGAAGTATTCAGGACGCCGGCCCGCACGATGGCGGGGGCGCCGGTGGCGTGGTTCATGGTGCTGTCTCCTTTTTTATGGTTTGTAGTAATGAATGCGGTGCCGACGTCAGAGCACGAAGATCGACGAGCCGGTGGTCTTGCGCGCTTCCAGATCCCGGTGAGCCTGGACGGCATCTTCGAGGGCGTAGCGCTGGTTGATCTCGATGCTGATGCGGCCGGCGGCCACGTGGCCGAAGATCTCGCCGGCCAGTTCCGCCTTCTCCTGCGGATCGGCGATGTAGTCGGCGAGGGCCGGGCGGGTGAGGTACAGCGAGCCCTTCATCGCCAGGAGCTGCGGGTCGAGGGGCGGAATCGTGCCGGAGGCCGTGCCGACGCAGACCATCAGGCCGCGGCGCTTGAGGGAGTCCAGCGAGGCCATGAAGGTGCTCTTGCCGACGCTGTCGAACACCACGTTGACGCCGACGCCGTCGGTCAGCTCGCGCACCCGCTTCGCCACATCCTCGTGGCTGTAGTTGATTACGTCGGTGCAGCCGTGGGCGCGGGCGACTTCGGCCTTCTCTTCGGTGGACACCGTGCCGATGACGCGCAGGCCGAGCAGGCGCGCCCACTGGGACACGATCAGGCCCACACCGCCGGCGGCCGCGTGGAGCAGGATGCTGTCGCCTTCCTTGAAGGCGTGGATGCGCCGCATCAGGTAGGCCGAGGTCAGTCCGCGCATGGTCATCGCCGCGGCGGTCTGGCAGGAGATGCCGTCCGGCAGCTTGATCAGCGGCGCGGCGGCGATCAGCCGGCGGGTGCTGTAGGCGCCGAGGGTGTTCAGGAAACCCGTGTAGGTGACGCGGTCGCCGACGGCTACGTTGCTCACGCCGGCACCGACGGCTTCCACCACGCCAGCCGCCTCGACGCCCATGCCGGCCGGCAGCGGGATCGGGTAGGTGCCGTTGCGGAAATAGGTGTCGGCGAAGTTCAGGCCGACGGCCTCGTGGCGCAGGCGCACTTCGCCCGGCCCGGGCTCGCCGACGTGAATTTCTTCCCAGCGCAGCACTTCCGGGCTGCCGGTCTCGTGGAAGCGGATTGCATTGTCCAAGGTGTTCTCCTTTGTCTGTCTTGTTCAGTGTTCCGGGGTTTCTTCCGCCGGGGAATGCGCCAGATTCACGATGCGCGAGAAAAGGCGCTTGTATTCCGCATCCGTATCGCCGCCGAAGCGTGGATCGTTGTTGCCGGAAAAGGCCGCGTTGATCTCGACCCAGTCCTCGTCTTTCAGGAAGCGTTGCGCGGCGGGCAGGATCACGCCTTCCTCGCGGCCCATGTGCTCCCACATGAAGCGGGCGTAGTGGGCGACGGCCTGCTCCACGTCATCGATAGCGGCGCCGCCGTGGGCGTATTCCTCCACCAGATGGGCCAGCGCGTTGAATAGCTGGTGGTCGCGCAGGTGCTGCCGTTCGAGTTCGTCCAGTTCGGCATTGGCCGAGACGGTGCGCTCCCGCAGCTTGCGGAACAGGTAGTCCTCTTCCTTCGGGTGATGCAGGCCCTGCGGAAAGTCGCGGATGTAGCGGACGATGGCCTGCATGATGGCAAGGTCGGGCTGCATCCCCTCCACGCGTGCGCGCTTCAGCAGATGCAGCCAGGCGTGCAGCACGGCGGCCATCGAGCGGTGCTCGTCGCGGATGATCCCGATGGCCTGAACGGCACGGGACGGCTCGGCGGTGGCCGAGACGAGCACCGGGATCTCCGAGTGGGTGACGAGCTTCAGCGTCTGTGAGCCGAGCATCATGCCGAGCGGGCTGCGCCGGCCGTGGGATGCCATGAGAACCAGGTCGCAGTTGGTGCTGCGCGCCGCGGCGAGGATTGCCCGGTAGGGCGTGTCGTCGATGGTGCTGAGGGACGCACAGGGCACGCCGCAGGCGCGGGCTGCCGATTCGGCCTTGGTCAGCAGCTCGCGGGCCCGGCCCTCGTAGGCGTAGCTGTAGTCCGCCGGCGAGGTCAGGCGCAGCACGTCGGCGTCGCCACTGAGCGCGGCACTGTAGTCGGCCTGCGCATGGAAAAAGGTGATCCGGGCTCCCAGCGTACGTGCGAACTCCACCGCCCGGCCGACGGTTTCGATGGAGAGATCCGTGTCATCGAGGGGAACGAGCAGGTGACGGTACATGGCTACGACTCCTAGGTCAGGGTGCCGGAGAGGTCCGTCCCGTGGGCGGGAAGCTCTTCGGCGATTGCATGGGACTCATCCTAGGCGCTTGCCTGTGTCGTCACCCCCCTCGCAAAGGAGGGGGGAGGGGGGTGGCAGCCGACTTTGCGGATATATTTGACGCCACGTATTCGATGCCACATTCCGGGGTACGTCCCTCCCCGCGCGGAGGGGGCCCCACAAGAAGATGCCGCTTCAGCGGCACAAGACCCTTGCTGCCACGGCGGACGCATGTCGTCCGCCATTGACCGGGCTTGCTCCATGACCGCTGCCATTGCCGAATCCGGCACCGCCTATTCTGAACTCGTGCTGCGCACGACACCGCCGCGCGCACCGCGCAACCTGCTGGTCCGCTCGCGGCTGAGCCTGGACGACGAACGTTTCCGCGAGCGCCCTGTGATCGTCGTGCAGGCCCCGCCGGGCTTCGGCAAGACTTCCCTGCTGGCTCAATGGCGGCACGAGTGCCTGGCCCGTGGCGCGGCGGTGGCGTGGATTTCGGTGGACGGGCGGGACGATCCGCTGCGCTTCCTGCACAGCCTGGTGCTTGCGGTGCGGGTCGGCTGTGCGCGGCCGCAGTTTGGCCGTGTGCTGATGGAGGGAGGGCAGGCGTCTCTCGGCGAACTGGACGGCATCACCGCCTGGCTGGCCGAGGTCGCCCAGTCGTCCCTCGACCTGGTGCTGATCATCGACGAGGCTGAGCGCCTGTCGGCGGCGCGGCGCAACGGCTTGAGCTACCTGCTGCACAACGCGCCGGCCAACCTGCGGGTGGTGATCGCGGCACGGGCTGGCTTCGACGCCGAGGTGGAGGACCTGAGCAGCTACGGGCACTGCGAGCTGGTCGGCGTCGAGATGCTGTGCTTCCGGCTGGAGGAAACCCTGTCCCTGGTCGGCAACCGTTTTGGCTCCAAGGTGGATGCCGACACCTGTGCGCGCTTGCAAGAGGCGACCGAAGGCTGGCCCCTCGGGCTGCAGCTGGCTCTGGCGGCGATGGAGCGGAGTACGGATCCACGCTCGGCGATCGAGGGGCTGGCATCCGGCAGCGGCGACCAGCGCCACCGTCTGGTGGATGCGCTGATGGCCCACCTGGCCGCCGACGACCTGGACTTCCTGACCCGCATCGCGGTGGTGGACCTCCTGCATCCCGATCTGTGCCGGGCCCTGGTCGGGGATGACGCGGAAGAGCGCCTGCAGCGCCTCAGTCGGGACACGCCGATCTTTGTGGTGGGCGACAACAGCGCCTGGTCGCGTCTGCATACCCTTGCACGCGACGGGCTGCGGGCACGGCTCGGCGAACTGCCGGTCGACCAGCAGGCAGGTCTCCATGAGCGGGCCATGGGCTGGCTGGCCAGCCACGGGATGATCGAAGAGGCTGCCCGCCATGCCCTGGCTGCCGGGCAACGGGAGCAAGCCTACGACCTGGCCGAGCAATGCCTCTACGACGCGGTCGTGCAGGGCCACCTTGGGACGGTACTCGAGTGGTTGGAGCTGGTGCCGGACACGGAGCGGGACAAGCGGCCGCGTCTGCGCCTCGCCGCAGCCTGGGTGCTGGCGGTCAGCGAACGCCACGCGGAGGCCGAGGTGCTGGTCGAGCGCATTCTGTCCCAGCCCAATGTGGATGCGGCCCTGCGCTATGAATGTGCGCTGATCCTGAGCGGTGCCGCCTATTACGCCGACGACCCGGACCAGTGCGCAGCCTTGTTCGCCCCCTGGCGGGACACGCCGCCGGTCCGCGAGCCGCGTCTGTTGCAGATGCACGCCAACCGCCAGTCGGTGCTGGCCATCGTGCAGGGCGACCCGGTCGCCGCGCGCCGCTACCAGCAGGCGGCCCCGCGTGGCGACTACGGCAAGGCCCACGGCTACGCGGTGCGCTGGGGCGAATTCGCCACCGGCCTGAGTTATTTCTGGGAAGGGCAGATGCTGCTCGCCGAAGAAGCCTTGCGACCGACGCTGGCGCGCCTGGACGCCGATCTCGGCCGCCGCCATCCACTGGCCTGTATGGTCGCTTCATTGCTGGCGTCGGCGGTCTATGAACGCGATCGCCTCGACGAAGCGTCGGCTTTGCTCGCCAACCGACTCGACGTGCTCGAACGGGGTGGCACGCCGGAGACGGCGCTGTTCGGCTATCGCACCGCGGCGCGGCTGGCGGCCGCGCAAGGCATCGAGCATCGCGCGCTGGACCTCCTCGAGGCCTTGTACTCGGTGGGCATGGCCCGTCACCTGCCGCGCCTGTGCGTGGCGGCGCTGGCGGAGCAGACCCGCATGCACGCCGGTCGTTTCCGCTCGGAGACCTGTCGCGCGCTGGTCGAGCGGGTCGATCACATTCTCGAAGGGGAGGGGCTGCCCACCGGCGAACTTTGGTGGCGGGCGGCCCGTCTGCCGCAGCTCCTGACCCACGCCCATGCAGCGATTGCCGAGCAAAACTGGCCGGCTGCGCTGGATGCGCTGACCCGTGCGATGCCGCTGGCCGAGGCCCTCAAGCAGGGCCGGGTGCGGATCGAGATCATGGCTTTGCGGGCCTTCGCCCTCGACCGCAACGGCGTTGACGGCCGCCCGGTGCTGCACGAAGCCCTCAGCCTGGCACAGACCTACGGCCTGATGAGGACCTTCGCCGACGCCCACCCGGCCATGGCGGACTGGGCCCGGCGCATCGCCGAGGAAGACGACAACGGCGCAGCCGCCGACCGCCCCGTCCCGATTGCCCGCACCGTGAGGCCGGCACCAGACCTCAAGGCAGGTGGCCCGCGAGCGGTGCCGAGCATGGTGCTGACGCCGAAGGAGCGGGAGATCCTGGAACTGCTGGCACGCAATCTTTCCAACAAGGAGATTGCCCAGTCCCTGGCGGTGGGCGAAGCCACCGTCAAGTGGCACCTCAAGAACCTCTTCGGCAAGCTCGGCGCCGGCACCCGCCGCCACGTCGTACGCCGCGCCCAGGTGCTGGGCCTCCTCGAAGGCGTGGAGTAAGCCTCTCCCGCAAGACCCTCTCGCCCCCTCCGTGCCCCCCCGACCCCCAACTTTGTGGGGGGGGTGCGCTTTCTCCAGCTCTGGAAAATGAGCCTCACTGCAGCGGATCAACCTGCTGCGAGACAAGAGGCGCTGCTCGATCAGCAGCATCCAAAGGAGGAGGGGCGAGACATGCAAGACAAAACAGCCAAGCGCGACAAAAACCTGCGCGCCTGCCCGGCAGCCGTTGCAGCGGCGCTGACCTTGATGGCCGGAGGGGTAGCCGAGGCGGTGGAAATCGACACCGGCAACCCGGACATGCAGCTGCGCTGGGACAACACCGTGCGCTACAACCTGGCCCAGCGCGTCGCCGGCCGGGACAGCAAGATCGGCAACTATTACGCAGCCGACGAAGGCACCTACAGCTTCGACAAGGGTGACCTGGTCACCAAGCGGCTCGACCTGTTGTCCGAGCTGGACATGGTCTGGAAGCGCGACACGGGCTTCCGCATCAGCGCAGCGGCCTGGTACGACCCGGCCTACGGCACGATGGACCATTCCAACCCCGGTAACCCGGCGCTGGCCGCCACGCCCAGCTACATCAACAACCGCTACAGCAGCTATGTGAAGCGCTACTACCGGGGTCCGTCCGGCGAGCTGCTGGATGCCTTCGTGTTCGGTGCCTTCGATGCCGGCAATGTGCCGGTCAAGCTGAAGGCCGGCCGCCATACGGTGTTCTGGGGCGAGTCGATGTTCCTCAACGGCGCGCTGCACAGCGTGTCCTACGCCCAGATGCCGCTCGACCTGCAGAAGGGCTTCGCGACGCCCGGCGTGGAGGCCAAGGAGCTGTTCCGGCCCCTCAACCAGATTTCCGGCCAGGCCCAGCTGACCGACACCCTCTCGGTGGCGGGGCAGTACTTCCTGCAGTGGGAGTCCTACCGCTATCCGGAAGGCGGCACCTACCTCGGTCCGGTGGACTTCGCCTTCAATGGCCCGGACCGGGTCGTCGCCGGGCAGATTCCCAACAGTGCGGCCTTCGGCCCCTACGCCGGTGCGCTGCTGGGCTACACCCGCGGTCATGAGGTCGTGCCCCGCAACAATGGGGAGTTCGGCCTGTCGGCCCGCTGGTCGCCGGAGATCCTGGACGGCACGCTGGGCTTCTACTACCGCCGCTACGCCGACAAGCTGCCCCAGGCCCTGGTCACCCAGCGCAACCTGGTCGCCGGCAAGCCGCTGCTCAACGGCAGCACCTACAACCTGGTGTACGCCGGCGGCATCGACCTGTTCGGCGTGAGCTTCGCCAAGAACATCGGCGGCCTGAGCTTCGGCAGCGAAGTCTCCTACCGCCGCAACACCCCGCTGGTCGCCCAACTGCTCGGCGTGTCGCCCACCGGCTTGCCGGAGCGCGGCGAGACCGGCGGCCCGCGTGGCGATACTTGGCATGGACTGGCGAACCTGATGGGCGTGCTGCCCAAGACCAGCCTCTTCGACACCGCCAACTGGGCAACGGAACTGACCTGGAGCCGCTGGCGCAAGGTGCGCAGCGGGGAAAGCCTGTTCAACGCGGAAGGCTTCGCACCCTGCGTCGGCAAGGACAAATGGGACGGCTGCGTCACCAAGGATTACGTCGGCGCCGCGGTGTCCTTCACCCCGACCTGGTACCAGGTGCTGCCCGGCATAGACGTGTCCGCGCCGGTTTCCTACTCGGTGGGCCTGCACGGCAACGCCGCGACGATGTTCGGCGGCAATGAGGGCAACGGCAACTACAGCATCGGCCTGGGGGCCGACATCCAGCAGAAGTACCGCGTGGACCTGAAATACATCGCTTATTTCGGGCAGTACAAGGACAACGGCACCGCAGTCACGGCCATCAACGGCTTCACCACGCTGTTGCAGGACCGCAACTTCGTCAGCCTGACGTTCAAGACCACATTCTAAGAGGAGACACACCATGAAAATCCACACCACCCTGACTGTGGCCGTGCTTGGTGCCCTGGTGGCCGGCGCCACCCATGCCGGCGTCAGCGCAGAAGAAGCAAAAAGGCTCGGCACCACGCTGACCGCCGTCGGCGCCGAAAAGGCCGGCAGCGGCGCCATCCCGGACTACACCGGCGGCCTGACCGGTGCCCAGGCGGGCTACAAGGCCGGCAGCGGCCTGCGACCCGACCCCTTCGCCAGTGAAAAGCCCCTCTACTCGGTGGATGCATCCAGCATGGTCAAGTACGCGGCCAACCTGACCGAGGGCACCAAGGCGTTGATGAAGAAGTACCCGAGCTACCGCATCGACGTGTACAAATCCCACCGGACTGCCGCCTTTCCGAAGTTTGTCACCGACAACACGGCTGCCTGCGCGGTGAGCGCCAAGACGAGTGCCGGCGGCCGCTCGATGGAAGGCTGCCATGCCGGCTTTCCGTTCCCGATCCCGAAGAACGGCTTCGAGGCGATGTGGAACCACCTGGTGCGTTTCAACGGCGTCGCCTACGAGGTCAAGTACCGCAACCTGAGCGTCGATGCGGCCGGTCGCCCAGCCCTGTCCACCGAGGGTTCGATCCTGCAGGAGTACCCGTACTGGGACGAGAGCAAGGCCAATTCCGACGTCTATTACAAGCAGCGCATCTCCTACACCGGCCCGGCCCGGCGCGCCGGGGAGGGCATGCTGATCATCGATCCCCTCGACTACACCGACAAGGGCCGCCGCGCCTGGCTGTACCTGCCCGGGCAGCGCCGCGTGAAGGTGGCGCCGGATCTGGCCCACGACACGCCGAACCCCGGCACCTCGGGCGCCACGACCTTCGACGACACCTTCGTCTTCAACGGCTCGATGGAGCGCTACGACTTCAAGCTCGTCGGCAAGAAGGAGATGCTGGTCCCCTACAACGCCTACAAGATGGCCTACCACTCCACCCAGGCGGACCTGCTCAAGCCGAACCACCTGAACCCGGACCTGGTGCGCTGGGAAATGCACCGCGTGTGGGTCGTCGAGGCCAGCCTGCGGGACGGCAAGCGCCATGTGTATAGCAAGCGGACCTTCTACCTCGACGAGGACAGCTGGGTGGCCGTCGCGTCCGACGAGTACGACGCCCGCGGCCAGCTGTATCGCGCCGGCTTCGCCTACATCGCCCCGAGCTACGAAGTGCCGGCCCCGTTCGCTGACCTCAACGGCAACTACGACCTGATCGCCGGGAGCTATTCCCTGACCGGCTATTCGGCCGAGAACGGCGGCGTGCGCTACCTCAAGCCGCAGAGCGAGCGCGAATGGTCGCCCGACGTGCTGGCCGGCGCCGGCGTGCGCTAAGTGCTCCGCTGGGACGGGACGCGCCACCCGGCGTCCCCGTCCCGCCTCAAGGCCCGAATCAAGTCTCGTTAGGACGCGCCATGTTCAAGTCCGCTCTTCGCCCCGTAATCATCGCCCTGGCCCTGGCATTGCCCCAGGCGGCGTTCGCCGGCGGCTATTCCGATGTTGCCGCTGTGCCGGCCAAAGCCTCGCCGCTGGCGGCCAGATCCCTGTTGAACGGCCTCGCCCGGGCCGGTGAGCGGATCGTCGCCGTTGGCCAGCGCGGCCACATCGTCCTCTCCGACGATGGCGGCAAGACCTGGAGCCAGGCCAGCGTGCCGGTCAGCGCGGACCTCGTCGCGGTCAGCTTCCCAAACCCGAAGCAGGGCTGGGCGGTGGGCCACGACGGCGTGGTGCTCCACAGCACGGACGCTGGCGCGACCTGGACGCTGCAGCTGGACGGCCGTCGTGCTGGCCAATTGATGCTCGCCCATTACGCCCGCCTGGCCGAAAGCGGCGCCCTCGGTAGCGGAGAGCAGACCGATCACTTGCTGGACGACGTCAAGCGCATTGGCGGGCAGGGGGCCGAGAACCCCTTCCTCGACGTGTGGTTTGGCGACGAGCGCAACGGCTTCATTGTCGGCGCCTTCAACCTGATCTTCCGCACCGACGACGGCGGCAAGAGCTGGGAGCCCTGGTTCGACCGTACCGACAACCCGAACCGCCTGCATCTGTATGCGCTGCGCGGCGTTGGCAGCGACGTGTACGCGGTGGGCGAGCAGGGCCTGGTGCTCAAGCTCGATGCCCAGGGCAACCGCTTCCGGGCGCTCGAGACGCCATACAAGGGAACGTATTTCGGGGTCGCCGGCAACGACGACAAGGTGCTGGTTTTCGGGCTGCGCGGCAATGCCTATCGCAGTACGGACGGCGGCCGGAGCTGGGCCCGGGTGGACAGCGGCGTGCAGGACGGCCTCACGGGGGCCGCCGCCTTCGGGTCGCGGGGGCTGTTGATGGTCAGCCAGTCCGGCCAGGTGCTGGTCAGCAAGGACGCCGGCGAGCATTTCTCGCCGCTCAAGCTTACGCAGGCTGCGCCTGCCTCCGCCGTGCTGGCGCTGGGCAGCGACACGGTCGTGATCGCCGGGGCCCGCGGCGTGCGCGCCGAAGCCCTGCGTTAAAAGAAGGAGAACCCCGCCATGGCCGTTTCAAGCCATACCCTGGATCAGGCCCCCGTCGTGCAGTCCCTGGGGGACTTCGATCCGCGCTCGGGCAACGCCCTCGAGCGCCTGATCTTCAACAACCGTCTGGTCGTCGTGGTGCTGTGCGGCCTGGCAACGCTGGTGCTGGCCGTCATCGCGTTTTCGAAGCTGAGCTTCAACGCCAGCTTCGAGAAGATGATTCCGCAGAGCCATCCTTACATCCAGAACTACCTCGAAAACCGCAAGGAGCTGCGCGGCCTGGGCAACGCGCTGCGGGTGGTCGTCGAGAACCCCAACGGCGACATCTTCGACGCCAAGTACCAGGAGGCACTCAAGCAGATCAATGACGAGCTGTTCCTGACGCCCGGCGTCGACCGCGCCTGGGTCAAATCGCTTTGGACCCCGTCTGTGCGCTGGAACGAGGTGACCGAGGAGGGCTTCCAGGGTGGGCCGGTGATGCCCGAATCCTACGACGGCTCGCTGAAGGCCACCGAGCAGCTGCGCCTGAACATCGCCCGCGCCGGGATCGTCGGCCGCTTCGTCGGTGCCGACTACAAGTCGAGCATGATCTTCGTGCCGCTGCTGGACAAGGACCCGGCCACCGGCCAGGCGATCGACTACCGTGCCCTGTCGCGCACGCTGGAGGACGGCATCCGCGCCAGGTTCGAGAACGCGCCCGGCGCGCCGGTGCGCATCCACATCATCGGCTTTGCCAAGCTGGTCGGTGATCTCATCGACGGCCTGGCCCAGGTGATGACCTATTTCGCCATTGCCGCGCTGATCGCCATCGCCGTCATCTACGCCTATACCCGTTGCACCCGCAGCACGGCGCTGGTGGTGGCCTGCTCGATGGCGGCGGTCGTCTGGCAGCTGGGCCTGGTGTCGGCCTTCGGCTTCGAGCTCGATCCCTTCTCGGTGCTGGTGCCCTTCCTGATCTTCGCGATCGGGGTTTCCCACGGCGCCCAGAAGATGAACGGCATCATGCAGGACATCGGCCGTGGCACGCACAAGCTGGTCGCGGCGCGCTTCACCTTCCGGCGCCTGTTCCTGGCCGGCATCACCGCGCTGCTGGCCGATGCGGTGGGCTTCGCGGTGCTGGTGGTGATCGACATCCCGGTCATCAAGGATCTGGCCATCACCGCCAGCATTGGCGTGGCAGTGTTGATCTTCACCAACCTGATCCTGCTGCCGGTGCTGCTGTCCTACACCGGCGTCAGCGCCCGTGCTGCCGAGCGCAGCCTGAGCAGCGTCGATGCAGCGGCGGAGCAGGGCGGTGTGTGGAGCTGGCTGGGCCGCTTCACCGAAAGGCGCTGGGCGCTGCCGACGATCCTCGTCTCGGCCGTGCTGACCGCGGTCGGTTTCGCGGTGAGCCACAACCTGAAGATCGGCGACCTGGAAGCCGGTGCCCCGGAGCTGCGCGCGGATTCCCGTTACAACCGGGATAACGCCTACGTCACGTCCCACTACGCGCTGTCCAGCGACCAGTTCGCGGTGATCGTGAAAACCGCCGCCGAAGGCTGCCTCAAGTACCAGACCCAGGTCGAGGCCGACCGCCTGGCCTGGGAGTTGCGGCAGCTGCCCGGGGTGCAGACCACCGTGTTCCTCGGCGATGCGATCCGCCAGATCACCGCCGGCTCCTACGAGGGCAATCCCAAGTGGCTGACCCTGGCCCGCAACCAGGACGTGCTCAATTACGGCGCCCAGCAGGCCTCGACCAACAATCCGGACCTGTTCAATAACGATTGCTCGGTGATGCCGGTGATCGCCTATCTCACCGACCATCGCGCCGACACCCTCGACCGGATCGCCGCCGCGGCCGACCGCTTTGCTGCCGAGCACGGAACGCCGGACCGCCAGTTCCTGCTGGCTGCCGGCAGCGCCGGCATCGAGGCGGCCACCAACAGCGTGGTGCGCGACGCCAACCGCACGATGCTGCTCTACGTGTATGGCGCGGTCAGCGTGCTGTGTCTGATCACCTTCCGCAGCTGGCGCGCGACGGTGGTGGCGATCCTGCCGCTGGCGGTGACCTCCATCCTCTGTGAGGCGCTGATGGTGATGCTGGGCATCGGGGTGAAGGTCGCCACGCTACCGGTCATCGCCCTCGGCGTGGGGATCGGCGTCGATTACGCCCTCTACCTGCTGAGCATCCAGCTCGCCCAGCAGCGGGCCGGCGCATCCCTGGCAGTGGCTTACCGGCGTGCGCTGCAATTCACCGGCAAGGTCGTCGCGCTGGTCGGCGTCACGCTGGCCGCCGGGGTGGTGACCTGGGCCTGGTCGCCGATCAAGTTCCAGGGCGACATGGGCATCCTGCTGACCTTCATGTTCGTGTGGAACATGGTCGGCGCGCTGGTCCTGATTCCCGCGTTGTCCCACTTCCTGCTGCGCAAGCCGGCCTGAGCCAATCCACAAATACGCACTCGGAGATACCGACATGCAAGCACTTTCTTCCCTGCGGATGACGACCTGGCCGGCCTGGGGGCCGGGCTTGCTTACCGCCGTCACCATCGCCATGGCCGCCAGCTTCGTGGCCGAGCACCAGGGCGGTCCGCAACTGCTTTTCGCGCTGTTCTTTGGCATGGCCTTCAACTTCGCGGCGGAAGGTCCTAAGGTGAAACCCGGGATCGACTTCGCATCGCGCAGCGTGTTGCGCTTCGGCGTCGCCCTGCTGGGGGCACGGATCACCCTCGAACAGATCACCGCGCTGGGCATCGCGCCGGTAGTTCTGGTGGTGTCGGGCGTGGTGGGCACCATCCTGTTCGGCGCCATGCTCGGCCGCCTGCTCAAGCGCCCGGTCGTCGAGGGGCTGCTGACCGGCGGCGCGGTGGCGATCTGCGGTGCGTCCGCCGCCCTGGCCATTGCCGCGGTGCTGCCGCGCAATGAAGAGAACCAGCGCTTCACGCTCTTTACCGTCGTCGGTGTGACCACCTTGTCCACGGTGGCGATGATCGTCTATCCGAGCGTGGTCAAGATCTGCGGCCTGGATGCCCACGGCGCGGCGGTCTTCCTCGGCGGCACCATCCACGACGTGGCTCAGGTGGTGGCCGCGGGCTACCTGATCTCGCCGCAGGTCGGCGACAGCGCGACCTTCGTCAAGCTGCTGCGGGTCGCCACGCTGATGCCGGTGGTGGCCTGCTTCGGGCTGATGTTCCGCGCCCAGGGCGGCGATGCCGACGCCCGGCCGCCGGTGCTGCCCGGTTTCCTGGTCGGTTTCATGGCGCTGATGGCACTGAACAGCCTCGGCTGGCTGCCGGCTTCCCTGGCCCACGGGCTGAGCGACCTGTCCCGCTGGTGCCTGGTGGTGGCGATCGCCGCGCTCGGCGTCAAGACGTCCTTTCAACAGCTGGCGCGGCTGGGCTGGCGGCCGGTGTTCATGCTGGTGGCCGAGACCCTGTTCCTGGCCGCGCTGATCCTCGCCGGCGTCACCGTGTTGCGCTGAACCGGCGCCCCAACCGACAAAACCACAATATCCGAGGAGACCCGACATGTTTGGCCTGATGCAGGACCGTCCTTTGCTGATTTCGTCGCTGATCGAACATGCGGCGGCCTTTCACCCCCACGCCGAGATCGTGTCCCGCACGGTCGAGGGGCCGATCCACCGTTGCACCTACGCGGACATCCGCCGCCGCGCGATGCAGGTGGCCAATGCCATGCAGACCCTCGGCGTCCGTCCCGGCGACCGGGTCGGTACGCTGGCCTGGAACGGTTACCGGCACATGGAACTGTATTTCGGTGTGTCCGGCATGGGCGCCGTGCTGCACACCATCAACCCGCGCCTGTTCCCGGAGCAGATCGAGTACATCGCCAACCACGCCGAAGACCAGTACATCTTCTTCGACGTGAGCTTCACCGCGCTGATCGAGAAGCTCGCGCCGCGCATGAAGAGCGTGAAGGCCTTCATCGCGATGACCGACCGGGCCAACATGCCCACCGCCGACATCCCCGGCCTGATCTGCTATGAGGACCTGATCGGCCGCGAGCCGGTGGAATACGCATGGCCTGAGTTCGACGAACGGGCGGCTTCGTCCCTGTGCTATACGTCGGGCACCACCGGCAACCCGAAGGGCGTGCTGTACAGCCACCGCTCGTCGGTGCTGCACGCCTTCCTGGCCTGCAGCGTGGATGGCCTGGGCCTGGCCGCCGCCGAGAGCGCGCTGGTTGTTGTGCCGATGTTCCATGTGAACGCCTGGGGCATGCCCTACGCCGGCGCGATGTGCGGTGCCAAGCTGGTGCTGCCCGGCCCGGCGATGGATGGCAAGAGTCTTTACGAGCTGATCCGCGACGAGGGCGTGACCCTCGCGCTGGGCGTGCCGACGGTCTGGCAGATGCTGCTCCAGCACGCCGAGCGCAACGCCACCGATCCGAAGCGCGAGCTGGTGCTGCGCCGGGTCGTCATCGGCGGCTCGTCGGCGCCGCGCTCCATGTGCGAAGCCTTCGAGACCCTGATGGGCGCCTTCGTAGTGCACGCCTGGGGCATGACCGAGATGTCGCCGATTGGGACCATCTGCAATCTGCTGCCGAAGCACAAGCGCGCCAGCCTCGAGCAGCGCCTGGATCTGCAGGTGAAGCAGGGGCGGGGCGTGTATGGCGTGGAGCTGAAGCTCACCGATGAGGACGGCAACCGCCTGCCCCACGACGGCACTACGGCCGGCCATCTCAAGGTGCGTGGCCCGTGGATCGCCAATGCCTATTTCCACGACGACGGCGGCTCGATCCTGGACGACGAGTGCTTCTTCGACACCGGCGACATCGCCACCATCGACCTGGACGGCTACATGCACATCACCGACCGGGCCAAGGACGTGATCAAGTCGGGCGGCGAGTGGATCTCGTCCATCGACCTGGAGAACGCCGCGGTCGGCATGCCCGGCGTGGCCGAAGCGGCGGTGATCGGCATAGCCCATCCCAAGTGGCAGGAGCGGCCATTGCTGATCATCGTGCGCAAGCCCGATTGCCCGCTGATCAACAAGGACGATGTGCTGCAGTACCTGGAAAGCCAGGTCGCCAGGTGGTGGCTGCCGGACGACGTGGTGTTCATCGAGGAGATGCCGCACACCGCGACCGGCAAGCTGCAAAAGATGGCCTTGCGCCAGATGTTCCGCGACTACCGCTTTCCCGCCTGACCGCACGAGGAGATTCAAGTTGAACAAGTTGATGGATTGGGACGAGGTCGGCCCTTTATTCCGTGACGGCATGAGCATCATGGTCGGCGGCTTCTTCGCCGTCGGCACGCCGGGCGGCATCGTTTCCCTGCTGGCGGAGCAGGGCACCCGTGAGCTGACCCTGATCGGCAATGACACCGCCTCGCCGACCACCGGCGTGGGACCGCTGATTTCCAGCGGGCAGGTCAGCAAGGTGATCGTCTCCCACATCGGGACCAACCCCGTCACCGGCCGCAAGATGATGGACGGCGAGATGGAGGTGGAGCTGGTGCCCCAGGGCACCCTGGCCGAGCGCATCCGTTGCGGTGGCTCCGGCCTGGGCGGGGTGCTGACGCCGACTGGTGTGGGCACCGTAGTGGAGGAGGGCAAGACCAAGCTGGCGGTCGGTGGCCGGGAGTATCTCCTCGAACTGCCGCTGCGCGCCGACGTGGCCATCCTCAAGGCCCGCAAGGCCGACCGGGCCGGTAACCTCGTTTATGAGCGGGCCGCCCGCAATTTCAATCCGGTGATGGCCTTCGCCGCGGACCTGGTGATCGCCGAGGTGGATGAATTGGTGGACACCGGCTGCATCGACCCGGACGAAGTCATGACACCCGCCGCGCTGGTGGACAGGATCGTCGTGAGCCGGAAGGAGGCCTGACATGGATGCGAAAGAACGTATTGCCCGCCGCGTGGCGAAAGAGCTGAAGGAAGGTTACGTGGTGAATCTGGGTATCGGCCTGCCGACCCTGGTGCCGCGCTTCCTGCCGAAGGATGTGCACATCACGCTGCAGTCGGAAAACGGCTTCCTCGGCATGGGCGCCCTGGAGGGCGAACCACGGCCGGGCGAGGTGAATGCCGGTGGCCAGCCCTGTGGCCTGGTGCCGGGCGCCGCGGTGTTCGACAGCGTGACCTCCTTTGCGCTGATCCGAGGCGGTCATGTGGACGTGACCGTCCTCGGTGGCCTGCAGGTAGACGAGGACGGCAATCTCGCCAACTGGATGGTGCCCGGCAAGATGATTCCCGGCATGGGCGGCGCGATGGACCTGCTGGCCGGCGCGAAGAAGGTCATCGTGGCGATGGAGCACTGCACCAAGACCGGCGAACCGCGCCTGCTGGAGCGCTGCGACCTGCCGCTCACCGCCAAGGGGCGCGTGTCCCTGGTGGTGACCGAGCTGGCCGTCTTCGGCATCTCCCATGGGGAGTTCGTGCTGCGCGAACTGGCGCCCGGCGTCGATCTGGACACCGTCCGGCAGAAGACCGGCGCGCGCTTCCTGGTCTCCGACAGCCTTTGTGAAATGGCAGCGGCGCTGTGAGCCGTCGCCCGACCCCAACTATTTTCAGGAACAGAACATGAACCAATACACTGCCCCGATCCGCGACATGCAGTTCGTGATGCAGGAGCTGGCCGGCCTCGACGAGGTGCTGGCGCTACCGGGTTACGAGGAGGCGGACCGGGATCTGGTGGACGCGATCCTCGAGGAAGCCGGCAAGTTCGCTGGCGAAGTGCTGGCGCCGCTCAACCGGGTCGGCGACACCGAAGGTTGCCGCTGGGACGCCGGCCAGGTGACGACCGCGCCGGGCTTCAAGGAGGCTTACCGGCAGTTCGTCGAATCGGGCTGGAACGGCGTCGCCTGCGAGCCGGAATTCGGCGGCCAGGGCCTGCCGCGCCTGCTGTCGAGCGCGGTGCGTGAGATGTGGAAGGCGTCCAACATGGCCTTCTCCCTGTGCCCGATGCTGACCCAGGGCGCCATCGAGGCGTTGGCATCGAACGGCAGCGCCGAGCTGAAGGCCCGTTTCCTGGAGAAGATGGTGTCCGGCGAATGGACCGGCACGATGAACCTGACCGAGCCGAATGCCGGCTCGGATCTCGCCGCGGTCCGCACCCGTGCCGAGCCGCAGGACGATGGCAGCTACCGGATCTTCGGCCAGAAGATCTTCATCACTTACGGCGAGCACGACATGACCGACAACATCGTGCATCTGGTGCTGGCGCGCTTGCCGGACGCGCCGGCGGGGGTGAAGGGTATCTCCCTGTTCGTGGTGCCGAAGTTCCTGGTGAATGCGGACGGCAGCCTCGGCGAACGCAACGACGCCTGGTGCGCGTCCATTGAGCACAAGATGGGCATCCATGGCAGTCCGACGGCGGTGATGATCTTCGGCGAGAACGGCGGTGCGACCGGCTATCTGGTCGGTGAAGCCAACCGTGGCCTGGAATACATGTTCGTGATGATGAACGAGGCCCGCTTCGGCGTCGGGCTGGAAGGGCTGGCCATCGGCGAGAGGGCCTACCAGCAGGCGTTGGCCTATGCCCGCGAGCGGGTACAGGGCAAGGACATGACGTCTCGCTCGCAGGAATCGGTGGCGATCATCCGGCATCCTGACGTGCGCCGCATGCTGATGCTGATGAAGTCCAAGATCGAGGCGATGCGGGCGCTGGCCTATGTGGTGGCGTCTGCGCTGGACCATGCCCATCAGTCGTCCGACGCGGACGACCGGAACAAGCAGCAGGCCTTCGCCGACCTGCTGATCCCGGTGGTCAAGGGCTGGCTCACTGAAACGGCCAACGAGCTGGCCTCGATCGGCGTGCAAGTGCACGGTGGCATGGGCTTCATCGAGGAAACGGGTGCGGCCCAGCATTTCCGCGACGCCCGCATCATCAACATCTACGAGGGCACGACCGGCATCCAGGCGCTGGACCTGATCGGCCGCAAGACCGCGCGGGACGGTGGCGCTGCGGCCAAGGCGCTGGTCGCGGAAATGCTCGCCCTCGACGGCCAGTTGGCCGAGCAAGCCGATGCCGACTTCACGGTGATCCGCCAGGCTCTGGTGGAAGGTGCCGCGGAGATGGACGACTGCGTGGATTACATCGTCGAGAGCTTTGCGGCGAATGCGGCCGAAGTGGCGGCCGGCTCGGTGTCTTATTTGACGCTGGTCGGCATCGTCGCCGGTGGTTGGCAGATGGCCCGCGCGGCTTTGGCGGCGCGTCGGCGGCTGGATGAAGGCAGCGGCGATGCTAGCTTCTACCGCGCCAAGATCGCGACCGCCCGTTTCTACGCGGAGCACGTCATGACCCAGGTGGCCGGGTTGTCGCGCACCGTGCGCGAAGGTGGAAAGTCGGTGCTGATGCTGGGCGACGAGCAGTTCTGATCGCCGATCGCGTTATTGCATTTCCTCCCCTCCCGGTTTGGCCGGAGCAGGGCGGGGCGCCGAGGCCAGTTGTGTCACGAGCTCCTGCGTGCGCACCTCGGCGTCCCTTGCCCGCGCAGCTTCACGCGCCACTTGCTGTTCAAGCATCTCGATGCGGGCCACCTGCGCACTGCTCGTGGCGGCCTGCTCCTGCAGGCTGCGGTTCATGGTCGCGACGTCTGCCTTGAGCGCCGCAATCTCGCTGTCCCGTGCGTTGAGAATTGCGGTCAGTTCCCGTGCGTGGGACGTCTGAGCCGCCGCGCGCTCCTCCGCTTCGTCGGTCTTCTTCCGCTGGGCGATAAGGGTGCTTTCCAGCGCGGCGGCACGCTGCCGCCATTCCTGCACCGCAGCGGCGTGATCCTGGCGCAGCTGGTCGGTCTGGCGCATCAGATGCTCCCGCTCGCCGGCGGCGCGTTCCCGCTCGATGCGCAGCTCGTCGATCAGGCGATTGCGTTCGGCGGTGGCCTGTACGCCGAGCTCCATGAGCTGCAGGCGGTGCTCGTCGCGCAGGTTTTCGAGTTGCCGCTGATTCTCAGCGATCGTCGCCACCTGCTGCTCACGCTGGGCCAACAGGTCCGCAATCATTGCTTCGCGGGCCAGCTCGGCTTCTTTCAGGCTGTTGAGCTCGGTCTGCAGGCGTGCGGTTTCCGCGCGTTCGTCACGTAGCCTGTCCTGGGCTTCGGCGCTTTCCCGGCGCGCCTGATCCGTGGCCAGCTGAAGTTCCCCGGCCTGTTTGTCGAACTCGGCTTTCAGCGTCTGCTCGGCTTCGGCTGCGCCTTCCGCCGACAGGGCGAGCAGGGCGTCGAAGAGGCTCTTGGCCTTGAGCTGCAGGCTTTCCGGCCAGCTTCCGAAGAACGGATGTCGACTCAAAGCCGAGGCTTGTGCCTGAGCTTCCCGCCATTCGCGGATGTAGGCCGAGACGATGCGCGTTGCGCCTTTGCCCAGTCGCTCATGGACCTTCAGATAGGTCGGATTCTCTCCGGCGGCAGAGAGGTCATTGCACACCGCTTCAACCATCTCATAGCTCACGGCGCTGGCCATCGCTTCATTTCCTTTGCTTTTGCATGGGGCTGTCGGGTCGTCAGCATCGCATCGATATGGTTTCATAAATTGCGCAATTGCGCAATTTGATCTCCGGCAAGATGCTGATAATGTCGAGTTGTGCAATTATCGTTACTATACGCACATGATCAGCCGTGATTGGCTGCGAGATGTTTGAAGAGTCGATAGGCCACGATGATGAGCAAGACCAGATCCTCCCAAGATAGCGAAGCAAGCTTCGAACTCGTGGTGCCAGACGTCGGTCTGCGCATGGGCGCCAGTTTCCTGGCGCCGAACATCACCAACTCCCTTGGCGTAAGCAACGACAGGGACGCCGTGCTGGTGTGGCTCAACACTCGCGCCAAGAATGCCCACACCCGCAAGGCCTATCTGCAGGAGCTTCGTCGTTTTGCCACTTTCCTGGCGTGCCTGCGTGGCGCCGCGCTGGCGCAGGCGACAGTGGCCGATCTGGAAGCTTTCCGTGCGTGGTTAGCAATGCCCTACCTGCCGGAACAAGGCTGGCCGACGGGCTACCTGCCGTTCAGGACCGATGGGGCCGGCAAGCTGCTGGGTTTGTCCATCGGTAGCCGCAGGCGGGCCGATATCACGGTTCGTGGTCTGTACCGTTTCCTGCATGAGGGCGGTTACCTGCTCACCAACCCCTTCCTGCAGCTCGGTAAGCTGACCGGAGAGGAGATCTCCTTTGAGGAGTTGTCGCGCCTTGGCATGTCGCCCCAGCAGTACGCGCGCAAGCTGCGCCAGGACGCGATACGGGAAGACAATCTGGCGGCCGACAAGGCCTTTTCCTTCGACCTGTGGCGGTGGTTGCGCGCCTTTCTGGACGCGTCGGAAAACACCTGGAGGATTCCGTCCGCGGATGACGAGCTAGAGCAGGGGGCTGATGCGGTTGAGCCGTGGCCGCTGGAGCGCCGGGCCCGCCTGCGCTGCATCCTGCTGTTCAGTTATGCGGCCGCGAGCCGGCGCGCCGAGCTGGCTGAGGCCACGATGAGCGCCGTCGTCAAGAGTGGTTCGCGCTGGGTCTGGAAGGTCGTAGGCAAGGGACGCAGCGCCACCGATGGCCCTGATCGTGTGACGCTGGACGAGGATGCCGTCGCGGCCTTGCAGCATTACCGCCAGACGCGTGGCCTCGGCAGCTATCCAGATAGCAGTGAATACGGCATCCCGCTGATCGCCAAGCTGAGTCCCAAACGGGCCCGCCGGGTCGAGCTCAAGACGGGCGAGGGTGTCACTCCCGGCTATCTGAACTCGGAGCTACGCCGCTTCTTCAATTTTGCCGCCCCCTTTGCCGCCCAGGTCGAGCCTCACTGGGAGATCGACCTCCGGAGCGCCGCGTCCCATTGGTTGCGTCATACCCGCGGTAGCCATTTCGCGCTGGGACATGTGTCTTTGGCGAGGACCGCCGAGCAGCTCAGGCACAAAGACCCGCGCACCACCAGCCGCTACTACGTGCATATGAAGGACGAGGAGCGCGGCGAGGCGGTGGATGAAGTCACGAGGCTGCTGAACGGTGCTTAGCCAGTGTGGGTTCCTGTCATGGGCGGTGGTGGCGGCGTCTTGTCGCTGCCCCATCGGAGTCGATGTCCGTGTCCGCCCGGAGACTTCACGACTGGCGAGGGGGCGGGTAATGTTCGCCTCAATGAGCAATGAAGAGCACGCAATCATTGGACATGAAGACTTGAGTTGTCTGTTGCCGAGGCCCACCGTCGCGCGCTTTGCCGGGGTGCTCATGTGGCTGCTTGTGGCCGCGGTGTTGACCGGCTCGCCATGCGCTCGGGCCAAGGAGGTGCCGCTGCGTTATTTTCCCGCGGGGCCGATTTATGAATATCGCTGGAAGCTCCTTGAATTGGCGTTGGCCCATGGGGTTCCGGCAGGCACGCCGCGGGTCCGACTCGCCCCCTATCCGGAGGAGGTGACCCAGAACAGGGGAGTGGCCCTGCTGCAGTCCGGTGCGATCGACGTTGTCGCCCTTGGTACCAATGCCGAGAGGGAAGCTCAGATGCGGCCGATCCGGATCGACATCTTGCGGGGCATTGTCGGTTACCGGCTGCTGGTCATCCGTGCAGCGGACCAGGCGCGCATCGCCGGCATGGACGACTGGGCATTGCGCGCACAACTCATTTTCGGCCTCAACAGCCAGTGGGCCGATCTACCCATCTTGCGGGCCAACGGTTTCACGGTCGTTACCTCGAGTCGTTACGAAAACCTCTTCGGCATGCTCGCAGCGGGGCGCTTCGATGCCTTCACGCGGGGGCTCAACGAAGCCGCAAGGGAACTGGGCGAGCGCCGGGCGAGATATCCCGGCCTCGCGGTCGAGAACACGCGGGCGCTGTATTTTCCTTTTCCGGTGTACTTCTGGGTCCGTAACGACAACCAGGCGCTGGCCGGGCGGATCGAACGGGGCCTGCGACTGGCTCTGGCCGATGGCTCCTTTCGCGCCCTGTTCGAGAGCTACCATGCTGCTGAGATCGCCAGACTCGCCCACGAACGGCGCCATGTGATCCGCCTCGCCAATCCGATCCTGCGCAGTCCGGCTGACGAGCCGGACACGCGCTGGTGGTGGCGGGATGGCGGTGCATCCCTGGCGGGGCGGTGAAGAATGGCGACACCTCAGACTCTTTCCAAGCGGCTGCTCCGCACCATGTTGCCGGGCTATCTGATCATCGCACTGACGATGACGGCGGCCCAACTGGCGATCCAGTATGTGAGCATAAGCCGCAGTGTTGACGATGACCTGATCTCCCTGGCGCGAACGGTAGAGCCCGGTATAACCACTGCGGTGTGGGAGCTCGATGCTGTACAGCTTGCTTCCATCGCCAAGGGTGTGCGGCAGAACGCCATCGTCACCGGCGTCCGCGTCGACTCCGCGGAAGATCAACAATTGGTCGAGGACGGCGATGTGCCGAGACCGGGCGACTCGGCGGGCCGGGCCATACTGAAGCGCTACAAGTGCGCGGCACTGCCGCTGGTTTACCAGGCCAAGGGTGTGGCACCACGCAGGGTCGGGCAGCTCACCTTGTACTCGAATCGGGATGTGGTTCTGGACCGGGTGGCGTATGGATTCGGCGTTGTGCTGCTCGACTCCGTGCTGTTCACTCTCGGTCTGTGGCTGATCTTTCAGTGGACAGTCCGCTTTCGCCTGTCGCAGGCGGTCACCCGCGTTGCCAAGGCAGTGAAAAGCTGGCGCTTTCGTCCGGACGACGCACCCGTGGACAACATCGACTATCCCTACCGGGACGAGCTGGGTGAGTTGGTGAGCGCCTTCAACGACAGTCGCCGGCGGCTCTTCGATTCCTTGCGTGAACTCGACGCCCTCAACCGTAACCTCGAGACGATGGTTGACGCGCGCACGGCCGAGCTTACGAAAGCCAAGGAAGACGCCGAAGCGGCCACCCGCACCAAGTCGGAATTCCTTTCCAACATGAGCCATGAGATCAGAACGCCGATGAATGCCGTCCTCGGCATGCTCTACCTTGCACAGCAGGCCGAGCTGACGCCGGACCTGCGCAGCAAGCTCGCCAAGGCGCAGGGGGCTGCCCGCTCTTTGCTCGGCATCATCAACGATGTTCTTGATTTCTCGAAGATCGAGGCAGGCAAGCTGGAGGTGGAGGAGGTCGAGTTCGCCCTCGATGGCGTACTTGAGCAGGTCACCGACGCGATTGGCTACGAGGCGGCCCGCAAGGGCATCGAATTCCTTATCCGCTACGACCCGGCGATTCCCACCCGCCTGCTGGGAGACCCCCTTCGCTTGGGGCAGATCCTTCTCAACCTGTGTGGTAATGCGGTGAAATTCACGGAACAGGGCGAAGTGGAGCTGGCTCTTCACGCGCTCAATATCCGCAACGATGCGCTCAGCCTGCAGGTGTGCGTGCGCGACTCTGGCATTGGCATGTCGGAAGAGGCGCAAGCGCGTATGTTCGAGCAGTTTTCCCAGGCCGACCAATCCACCACGCGCCGTTTTGGCGGGACTGGCTTGGGCCTGGCCATCAGCCGGCGTCTGGTTGAATTGATGGATGGGCGAATCTGGGTCGAGGAGTCCCGCCCGGGCAAGGGCACTTCGATCTGCTTCACGGTGCATCTGCGCGTCCCGCCGCAAGCCGGAACCGCCGCGTGGGCGCTGGCCGAAGGGGCCGGACCACTGTTGAAGGGCGTGCGTGTGCTGCTGGTCGAAGACAACCACGCCGCCCGGGAGATCCTCGGCGAAATGCTGCGCTTCCTTCACGTGGAAGCCACTGCGGTCGGCACGGGGATCGAGGCGCTAGCCGCGCTGCGCAACCCTGGCGCCACGCCTTACGATCTGGTCCTCATGGATTGGCACCTGCCGGGCGTGCACGGCGACGAGGTCGCCCGGTTGATTGGCAGCGATCCATCCATTACGCAGCGTCCGAAGGTAGTCATGGTCACTTCCTACGGTCGCGACGACGTCATGCGTCTGGCCGAGCGGGCTGGGGTCGAGGGCTTCCTGGTCAAGCCGGTTTCCCCGTCCATGCTGCTCGATACGTTGCTTTCGGTTCTGGGACGAGTCCGCCTCCTGCCCCCCGCATCGGAAGGCTTGCCGATGGAGACTGGTGGCGGGCATGGCGGAACGGCCCGTCTGGCTGGTGCACGGGTGCTGTTGGTGGAAGACAACGACATGAATCGGGACTTCGCATCGGAGCTGCTGCGTAGCGAAGGGGTCGAGGTGGATGAAGCGCACAATGGTCAGGAGGCCGTGTTCAAGGTCGGCGAGCACGACTACGACGCTGTGCTGATGGACATTCAGATGCCGGTCATGGATGGACTCGAAGCGGCCATGCGGATCCGCGCGCTCGCCTCCAGCCCCACGCGCCAGCGTGTAGCCGAGGTGCCCATCATCGCTATGACGGCACTGGCCATGGAGCAGGATGCTGCACGCTGCCTGGCTGCGGGCATGAACGACCATATCGCCAAGCCCATTGACCCGCAGCGGCTGTTCGAGGTCCTGCTCGCCTTCGTGTCCCCGAAGCTGGCGCAGCGTGGTGCCCTCCCGGCCTCGGAGGCGGTGTCGATGGCGGCCAGCGCTTGCCCGCCGGACCTGCTGGCGCTCACTTGTTTCGATGCCGAAGGGGGGATCCGCCGCATCGGCGGACGGCCCGAAGCCTACCGGCGGCAATTGAAGCGTTTTCGAGAGCACTACAGCAACGCGATCAGCGAGTTGCGCCGTCTGCTCCGAGAACGGGGTACAGCGGCGGCGGCCTATTGCCATGCGTTGCGGGGCGTGACCGGCAATCTTGGCGCCGGCCCGCTGTATGCTCAGCTCATGCTCGTCGATGAAGCCCTCAGGAATGATGTCCTGCCCGACGAAGTGGTGCTGCTCCGGGCAGAAGCGCAGTTCGTCGAGGCCATCGGCGAAATCGATGCGCTGACGTCCGCCAATAGCCGACTGGCCCAGGGAGAAGCGCGGCGGCTGGCGCCCGACGCGCTGCAGGTATTACTGAAGCGCTTGGGCGATGCGCTGGAGTACGATCTAGGGGCTGTGGAAGGTTTGCTCGGCGAACTGCGGGCCGGGGTTGCAGATACGCCGCTGGCGGCCGATATCGATGCACTGGCCGCCGAGATCGATATCTTCGACCTCGATGCGGCGCGGCACCGACTGGGCAAATTGAAGGCCGACGAGCGGACACCGAAAAATGAGTCAGCAGACAAGTAATAACAGAGCCGTGGAAGAGCGCCCGCGCGTGCTGATCGTGGACGATGTCCACGAGAACCTGCATATATTGGTCGGAATCCTGCGCGACGAGTACGCCATTTCCGCCGCGACCAGCGGGGACAAGGCCCTCGCACTGGCCCATCGCCATCCGCAGCCCGACCTGATTCTGCTCGATGTCCGGATGCCCGGCATGGACGGCTATGAAGCGCTCGCCCGGCTGAAAGCCGACCCCGCCACCATGGGAATTCCGGTGATCTTCGTGTCGGCCTTGTCGGATCCGGAGGACGAAACCCGTGGGCTGGCAATGGGCGCCGCTGATTTCGTCACCAAGCCGGTCAGCCCGGCCCTCCTCAAGGCGCGCATCCGCAGCCAGCTCGAATTGAAGCGCTACCGCATCCCGCAGCCACTGGTGAGCATCGCGCCCCACGATGGCGGCGACCGCCAGAAGGCGATCCTGATTGTGGACGACGTGCCCGAGCACATCCACGGGCTGCTCGAAGCTTTGAAGGACGAATACCGCATCCTCGTGGCCTGTAACGGGAGCCAGGCACTCGAAATCATGCAAGGCACGTCGCCCCCCGACCTGATCCTGCTCGATGTGGTCATGCCCGACATGGACGGCTACGAGGTGTGCCGCCGCATCAAGGCAACCGCGGTCGGCAGCCGCATTCCGGTCATCTTCGTGACGGTCGTTGATGAGACCCGCGACAAGGTGAGGGGCTTTGAACTGGACGCCGCTGACTACATCACCAAGCCCTTCGACATCGACGAGGTGCGTGCGCGCATCCGCACCCATCTCGAGCTGGCGCGACTGCGGCACGTGCTTGAAGACGTGGTCAGCCAGCGCACGGCCATGCTGCAGCTCAGCGAGGAACGCTACCGCCACCTGGCCCATCGAGACGCGCTAACTGGCCTGCCCAACCGGATGCTGTTCGCCGAACAACTGGCTCACGCCATCCTGTCAGCGGAGCGGGGCGCTACGCCCTTCGCGCTGCTCTTCATCGACCTGGACAACTTCACAAGCATCAATGAAAGCCTCGGCCACGGCGTCGGCGATCAGGTGCTGCTGGAAGTTGCCAACCGCCTGCGGGTACTCTTTCCCGACAACGATGCCATCGCCCGCATCGGTAGTGACGAATTCAACGTGGTGATGGACATGGCCGTCTGCCATTCGCCGGTGGACCTCATGGCCCAGCGGGTGATCGATGCCCTGGCCAGGCCGTTCCAGCTGAACGGTGACAGCGTATATGTGGGCGCCAGCCTCGGCATCGCCCTCTATCCCAGTGACGGCACCACCGCCGAAGCCCTGCAGAGCAACGCCGACGCCGCGCTGCACCAGGCCAAGGCTCAGGGCAGGGGAAGCCTACGCTTCTTCTCCCCCGAGATGACCAACCGTGCCCGCCAGCGCCTGACGTTGGAAGCCGAACTGCGCCGCGCCCTCGACAGGGGCGAATTCCGTTTGCACTACCAGCCGCAGATCGACCTCGCCGACAATCGCCTCATCGGCCTCGAAGCCCTGGTGCGCTGGGTCCATCCCGAGCGTGGCATCATCTCGCCCGCCGAATTCATTCCCCTCGCCGAAGAAAACGGCCTCATCGTCCGCCTCGGTGACTGGGTGTTGGATGAAGCCTGCCGGCAGATTCGTGCCTGGTGCGACGCCGGACACGCACCGCGCCGCACGGCAGTTAACGTCTCCGCGGTGCAACTGAGCCGCGGACGCCTCGTAGACTCCGTCAAGGGCGCATTGCAGCGCAGCGGCATCGCCCCGCAGCAATTGGAGCTGGAAATCACCGAGAGCTTCGTGATGGCCAACGAAGACGAGGTTTTCCGCTCCCTCGCTGAGATCAAGGCCCTTGGCGTGCGCCTCTCAATCGACGATTTTGGTACCGGCTATTCGTCCCTCGCACGTCTGCAACGGCTGCAGGTCCATAAGCTCAAGATTGACATGTCCTTCGTGCGGGATATGACCACCAACAGCGGCAACGCTTCCATCGTCAAATCCATCATCGCCCTCGGCCATGGGCTGGGCCTCGAGGTCGTTGCCGAAGGCGTCGAGACCACAGCCCACGCCGACCGACTGCGCGCGCTACGTTGCGATGCCGCGCAGGGCTACTGGTTCAGTCGCCCCCTGGCCGCCGATGCCGTGCCTGCCTTCATGAACAGCCTCAAGGATGCACATCCCATTCCCCAGCCGGAGATCCCGGGCGCGTTGCTGATCGTAAACCGGGAGCCCGGTGTCCGGTCGGCCCTCAGGCGTGCTCTACGCCGGGAAAACCGTCGCACGCTGACTGTAGCCAACGGGGAGGCTGCGTTGGCGCTGCTCGCGGAACATCAGATTGGCGTACTGATCGCCGATCAGCGCACGCCGGGGACAGGCGGGGCAGACCTGCTGTCCCAAGTCAGGCAAGACTATCCTGAGGTCGTGTGCATTGCCCTTTGTTCCGTCGAGGACGAGGACGTGGCCCGCGAGGCTGTCCTGCGTGGGGATATCTTCCGTTTTCTTGCCAAGCCCTGGTCGGATGCCGAGTTACTGCAGGTAGTGGGAGCAGGGCTGCGGCAATGCGCGGCGCGGAGCGCTGTGTCAAGGAAGTGCTGAACACACGTTTTGACGTATTCCTGTGTCTGGCTGATGTGAAGCCGATGCGTGGATCGGCTTGCGGGCGCTCCGTGCCAACGCGCTGCGCATCTTCGCGCATGGCGAGAAGGCCACCGGACCGGAGGCGCTGAGCTCAACACCATCGCCGAGCATAGGTTATGCCCAAGGCTTAGAGAGACGCAGCCCCCTCGCTACGCCCCATCTTGGGCGTGGCGCTCATTCGCAAAAAAGGAAACCTCCGGCCGTGCTGGAGGTTTCCTTTTTTGCGAATCCCGACGCGTTTCGGGCGTGAATTGATGTTGTGCTGCAGCATCTTTTCTGGAGCCCAATGAGACCGAATTGGAATCCGATGTCAGGATTGCGAAAGGTTAAATGAAAAAAACGATATCCGTTGTAAAGAAATTCTGACAGAATCGCGCCCGAAAATTCTATCAGGCAGATTCGGGTAGGAACAACGTCATTATTTTGAAATGCTTATCGATAAAACCTGAATAGGCTGACTTTCATGTTGCATGCGCCACATTGGTGCGAGCAATTTGTCACTTTTGGTGCGTGGTGGGGAGAGGCGTAAGCAGGCCAATCGTCGCCGAGGCGGGCTTCCGCAGCACTCAGGGGTATTTCAGGTTGTGAGCAAATAAGCATTTCATGATGGTCTTAATTTCATCCCTTCACTGCTCGGTATCTGCCGGCGGCTGGCATGTATGTATGGCCGTCAATTGGCAAGGTGTGCGATCCATTTTGCCGTGGGCAGACATTCTTGCGGGCCGGAGCGTCTGGCAGGGTGCGATTGCCTCTGTCGCCGGAGGCTTGCCCGGGTGAAAACATGGCGTGCTGATTGTGGCTTTTTGCACCCGGATTCTGAGCACTCGAAAACTGCCGCATTTGCTCAATAAATGCAAAATGCATATTCACATTTGTATTTGAACTCTGAAAGAGGAATTGAACATGCTCGGCGCACAGGACGATCGGCCGGATGGCGGGGAAACCGCATCTGAACCCTATTCGCTCACCGAATTGCAGCACGCCTATTGGGTGGGGGAGCAGGAGGCCTACCGGTTTCATACCGTACCTTTCCTGTATCTCTGCTACTTCAGTGCGAAACTCGATATCCCACGGCTCGAGGCCGCCCTTGGCGCCGTACTGCAAGCCACGCCGGAGCTGTCCATCGAATTCCTGCCGGATGCCAGCCAGCGCATGGTGGAGCCGCCGGCCGGTGCGATTTCCCTATCGGTGACCGACTGGCGGGATCGCCCGCCCATCAGTGCGTTCGAGCTGCAGGAATTCAACAAGCGGCAGATGGAAGAAAAGCTGGAATTGCTCGGCAAGCACGTCCAGCTGACGGCCTTTCTCGACCGCGTGGCGGAAGGCTATTACCTCAATTTCGCATTCCGCCTGATTTCCTTCGACGCTTATTCGGTCCGTCTCTTCTTCAACGCCCTGGCCCGCGTCTACAACGGGATGGGGTTGCCAACGCACCCGCGGGCGCAGTTCCCGGAGTTCATCGAGAAGCGCCGCAACGTGAAGGAAAGCGCGGCCTTCGAACGTTCCTTCAAGTACTGGCAGGACCGTGTCGAGTCCCTCCGCCACGCGCCCGAACTGCCGGTGGTGGAACACGAGCGCATGCCCGAGCGGTCGAGCTTCAAGCGCGTGCGTTTCCTGCTCGCACCGGAGCGTGTCGCGCACATCAATGCGCAGGCACGCCGGCTGGGTGTCAGCCTGAGCGCCGTGTTCTGCACCGCTTACGCGGACGTCCTGCGCCTGTGGTCGCGCAATCCGTCCTTCGCCATCAACATGCTGATGAGCCACCGGCCGTCGAACGATCCACGCTACCAGCGCGCTTACGGCAACTTCGGCAGCACGCTGCTGTTGGAGGCGGCGGACACCCGCGGCAGCTTCCTGGAGCGGGCCAAAGCGCTGCAGATGCAGCTGGCGCGGGATATCCGTCATGCGCGCGTGGCCGGTGTGGACGTGATCCAGGCCATGGGCCGCGTCGGGGCAGGGCTGCCGGTGATGCCGGTGGTGTTCGCCAGCTCGCTGGGGCTCGACATGCCCGACGACATCCTGCTGCCGAGCGCGGCGGGCTGGGCGAGCTGCGGCGGCGGGCTGCATACGCCGCAGGTGTGGCTGGACTGCCAGGTCTACATGTACGGCGACGAGCTGGTGATGAACTGGGACTACGTCGAGGGCCTGTTCCTGCCCGGCGTCGTCGAGGAGATGTTCGAGACCTTCCAGCGCCACGTCGAGGCCATCATGGCAGCGGAAGTGCCGGAGGAGGCGATGCTGCTGCCGCAGCTGCCGGCCGCCGCACTGCAGGCCCGCGAGGCGGCCAACCGCACGGACAAGGCATTGCCGACCGGGCGCCTGCAGGATTTCTTCGCCGAGGCCTGTACGCGCCACGGGGACCGGCCGGCGCTCATCGCCAGCGACCGGACCGTCGCTTACAAGGACCTGTGGTGCTGGACCACGAACCTGGCGGCGCGGCTGCGCGGCGCCGGTGTCGGCCCCAACGATCTGGTGGCCATCGTGTCGCGGCGCAGCTGGCGTCAGGTGGCTGCGACGATGGCGGTGGTGCAGTCCGGCGGTGCCTACCTGCCGATCACCGCCGACCAACCGGTGGCGCGCAAGGAGTGGCTGATCGCCCGACCTGGCGTGAAGGTCGTTCTGATCGAGCGCGATCTGGCAGACGGACTCAAGGTGCCGGCCGGCGTCACGGCGATGCTGCTCGACGAGATGTTGTCGGACGAGGTGCCGGAAGCTGCCGCCATCGAGCCCGTGCAGTGCGAGCAGGATCTGGCCTACGTGATCTTCACGTCGGGCTCGACCGGGCAGCCGAAGGGCGTCGCCATCGACCACCGTGGCGCCGTCAACACCATTCAGGACGTCATCGCGCGCTTCGGCCTTGGCTGTGAAGACCGCCTGATCGGACTGTCCAGCTTCAACTTCGACCTGTCGGTGTTCGACATCTTCGGCGGTCTCGGCGCCGGCGCGGCGCTGGTGCTGCCGCCCCACAGCGAGACGCCGGCGCCGGACGAATGGGCGGCCGTCGTGCGTAATCATGGCGTAACCGTCTGGAACACCGTGCCGGCGTCCCTCGAGATGTTGATCGAGTTCCTCGGGCCGCTGGCCACCAGCGAGCTGCGGTCGCTGCGCTTGGTGATGCTGAGCGGCGACTGGATCCCGGTGACGCTGCCCGAGCGCCTGAAGCACACCGTGCCGGGCGCGACGCTGATCAGCCTGGGCGGCGCGACGGAAGCGTCGATCTGGTCCAACTATTTCCCGGTCGATGGCGTGCCGGCCAACTGGAAGAGCATTCCCTACGGCTGGCCGCTGGCCAACCAGAGCTTCCATGTGCTGAACCGCGACCTGCAGCCGGCGCCGGACTGGGTGCCGGGTGACCTGTACATCGGCGGCATCGGTCTGGCGCGGGAGTATTACGACGATCCGGTGCGTACCGCCGAGAGCTTCATCGTCCACCCGCAGACCGGCGAGCGCCTGTACCGCACCGGCGACGTGGGCCGCTACCACGAGGACGGCTGTCTGGAATTCCTCGGCCGGCTGGACGGCCAGGTGAAGATCCGCGGCTTCCGTATCGAGCTGGAAGAGATCGACGCGACGCTGGTGCGCTATCCGGGCATCCGGGCCGCGGCGACGGTGGTCGTCCGCAAGGGCAGCGACAGCCGCCTGGTGGCCTTCTACCAGCCTGCGGGCCCGCACCTGCCTGTGGCCGACGAGATCCGCACCCACCTGGCCGCAAGTCTTGCGCCGTACATGGTGCCGTCCCAGTTCATGGGGCTCGATGCGCTGCCGGTGACGCCCAACGGCAAGGTCGACCGCAAGGCGCTGACTGCATTGGCTGAATCGCTGAGCCACGACGCCGGCCCGCGACGGATGCCGGAGAGCGAGACCGAGCGGCGCCTGGCGACGCTGTGGTGCCAGCTCCTGGGCGTCGAATCCATCGGGGCCGAAGAGGAGTTCTTCGATCTGGGTGGCACCTCGCTGCTGGCGGTTCGCCTGATCAACGCGATCACCGCCGAGTTCGGTCGCAGTCTGCCGCTTGTGTCGCTGCTGCGCCACGGCACCATCGCCGCGCAGGCTGTCATGCTCGACAAGGACGTGAATGCGCGTGGTGAGCAGCGCGGCGCGCTGGCTGTCCTGCGCGAAGGGGAGCAGGGCATTCTGGTGGTCGTGCATCCGGTGGGCGGCAACATCCTGTGCTACCGGGAACTCCTCGACATGCTGCCGCCGGGCATGACGGTGCTCGGCCTGCAGTCGCCGGGCGACGGCAGTAAGCGGGATCTGCCGGGCCTGGCTGCGAGTTACGTGGACGCCCTGTCGGCCTGGACCCAGGGCCGGCGCATCCATCTGCTCGGCTGGTCGATGGGCGGTGTGATCGCCCAGGAGATGGCCCGGCAGCTGGAGATGAGCGGAATGGCACCGGCCAGCGTGACGATGATCGACAGCTGGATGGGCGCGCGCCAGGGCGGCTCCCAGCGCCTCGAAGGCGAGGTGCTTATGCGCAATTTCCTGCGCGACCTGATCGGCGGCGACCTGCCGCGGGACTTCGACGCGCTGGCGGAGCTGTCCGAGGCGGACCGGCCGGCCTTCGTCGTCCATACCCTGCAGCGCACCGGCGGCGTGGCCGTCTCCGAAGACGAGTTCCGCACGCTGCTCGCCGAATACCAGGCCAACTACAACGCGCTGGTCAATCACCAGGCGCGGGTCACCGCGACGCCGGTACGGCTGTACCGGGCCAGCCGCAGCATGGACTTCCCGCTGCTGGCGCCGTTCGCCGTTCCGGAAATGGCCAACCTGCAGGTGATCGACTGGGAAGGCGACCACTTCTCGGTGGTCGGCCGCGCCTCCCTGGAGCGGATCGTGGTGCAGTCTCTCGGCCTCGCCGACGACGCCCGCTGCGCACAGCCGGAGGACGGCGCTTTACTGCCGGCCGGCAAACGTGTCTCCGACTCGGACAACTCTCAAATGGAATCGACCCTTCAATGAGCGAACACTTCGACACCCTCGTCATCGGCGGCGGACAGGCCGGGCTGGCGACGAGCTACCACCTTTCCCTCCAGCAGCGTTCGCACCTGGTGCTCGAACGGGGCGACATCCCCGCGCCGGTGTGGCGTGATGACCGCTGGGACTCCTTCACGCTGGTGACCCCGAACTGGGACTTCCGCCTGCCCGGCGCACCCTATACGGGTGAGGCGCCGGACGGCTTCATGCCCCGCGAGGACATCGTCGGCACCTTCAAGGACTACGTGGAGCGTTTCCAGCTGCCGCTGCGCTGCCGGACCGAGGTGACGGCGGTCGAAGCCGACCCGCTCGGCTTCCGTGTGAGCACAGGCGACGGTGTCAGCTACACCGCGCGCAACGTGGTGATGGCGACGGGTCTGTTCCAGTTTCCCCGCCGCCATGGCATGGCCGACAAGCTGTCGCCGTCGGTCGCGCAGATCCATTCCGGCCTGTACCGCAATCCCGACGCCCTGGCGCCAGGCGGCGTGCTGGTGGTCGGCAGCTCCCAGTCGGGCTGCCAGATCGCCGACGAGCTCAATCGCGCCGGCCGCAAGGTCTTCCTGTGCGTCGGGCCGCACACCCGGGCGCCGCGGCGCTACCGGGGCAAGGACATCTTCGAGTGGATGAAGCTGTCCGGCCTGGCCGACCAGACCGTGGACACCCTCAGCTCCCCGAAACTGAAGTTCGCACCGAATCCGATCATGGCCGGCCGGCCCGACGGCAGCATGAACCTGCACCAGTTCGCCAAGGCCGGCATCCGCCTGCTCGGCACGCTGCAGGACATGGACGGAACTGAGATCAGCCTGGCGCCCGACATGCACGACAACCTGGCTGTTGCCGACCGCTTCGAGGCCGGCCTGCTGCGCCAGATCGACCAGCTGGTGGCGATGCGTCAGCTCGATCTGCCGGAGGAAAGCCTGCCGGCCGGCGACGAGGGCTTCGCCCAATCCCAGCCGGACCGTATCGATCTGGCTGCGGAAGGCATCACCACGGTGATCTGGGCCACCGGCTACGGCTTCGATTTCAGTCTCGTGCGCTTCCCTGTCTTCGACGAGGACGGCTATCCGCAACAGAAACGCGGCGTCACCGCTCAGGAGGGCCTGTATTTCATCGGCCTGCCGTGGCTGCACAACAAGCGCTCCGGCCTCTTGAGCGGCGTCGGCGAGGATGCCGCCTACGTGGCCGAGCACATCCGCGCGCGTGACCTGAACGGGGAGACCGCGAGTGAGTGAGTCTACCCCGGCTCCGGCCGTTCCGCCCGCGTCCGGCCCGACTCCGAAGTCGGCCAGGAAGGTCAAGCTGATCCTTCTCGTCCTGCTGCTCGCCGCACTGGTCGTCGCCGGCCGCATGTGGTGGCGCAGCACCTACTTCGAGGAGACCAACAACGCCTACGTGGACGGCCACATCAGCGCCATCGCACCGCGGGTCGACGGCGTGGTCACCAAGGTGAAGGTCACCGACAACCAGCTGGTGAAGGCCGGCGACGTGCTGGTCGAGCTCGATCCGGCCGACTTCTCGGTGCGCGCGGACAAGATCAATGCGCAGCTCCAAGAAGTGGAAGGCGAGCTGCTGAAGCTCGACGCGCAGATCGAGCAGGGCGAGGCCCACGCCCGCGCGCTGGACGCCCAGTCGGCGCGCAACCTGGCGCAGATCGCGCGCTTCAAGCGCGACGCCGAGCGCCAGATCGCCCTTAACAACAAGGAGATCAAGGCCGTCACCGAGACGGAGCTGAACGCCGCGGTCGCGGCGCGGGACAGCGCCTACGCCGACGAGGCTGCCCAGAAGGAAGAGATCAAGGCCGCCAGGGCCGGCGTGCGGGCGCTGCAGTCGGGGCGCGAGGCGCTGCTGGCGCGCAGGAAGGCCCTAGAAGCGGAAGTCCGCAATGCCGGCCTGCAGCTCGGCTACGCCACCCTCAAGGCGCCGGTCGATGGCCGCATCGGCAACAAGGCGGTCGAGGTGGGTTCCCACGTGGCCGTCGGGCAGCGCCTGTTCGTGATCATCCAGGACGGCGTGTGGATCAACGCCAACTTCAAGGAGACCCAGCTGCGCGACCTGGCGCCCGGCCAGAAGGTGAAGGTCGTCCTCGACAGCCTGCCGGGGCAGGACATCGAAGGCCGCGTGGACAGCTTTTCGCCGGCTTCCGGCGCGAAATTCGCGCTGTTGCCGCCGGATAACGCGACCGGTAACTTCACCAAGATCGTCCAGCGGGTGCCGGTCAAGGTCACCTTCGCGCCGGAGACGCCGAAGGCGCTGCTGGACAAGGTGGTGCCGGGCATGTCCGCGCAGATCGAGATCGACCTGCGCCAGGGGCAGCCCGGCGCGAACGCCCGATGAGTACTGCGCAGGCGGCGGGGGTGGCCGAGGTTTCCGGCCGGACCTGGCTCGCCATCGGCGCGGCGATCCTCGGCGTCTTCATGGCGGTGCTGGATACGCAGATCACCAACGCGTCGCTGCCGGAAATCCTCGGCTCCCTGTCGGCGTCCATGGAGGAGGGGTCGTGGATGAGCACGACCTACCTGGCGGCCGAGGTGGTGGTGATTCCGCTGACCGGCTTCTTCCTGCGGGTCTTCGGGGCGCGCGCCTACATCCTGGTCAATACGGTTCTGTTCCTGCTGTTGTCCACGCTGTGCGGGTTTGCCTGGAACCTGGAGTCGATGATCGTCTTCCGGGCCCTGCAGGGCTTCTTCGGCGGGGCGCTGATCCCCACCGCGATGACCCTCGTCATCACCCGGCTGCCGCCCGGCAAGCGTCCAATAGCGCTGGCCTGGCTGATGCTGGCCAGTACGCTGGCCCCGACGCTGGGGCCGACCGTCGGCGGCATCCTCACCGAGAGCTACGGCTGGCCGTCGATCTTCTTCATCAACTGGGCGCCGGGGATCCTGATGTTCGCGGGCGTCGCCATTGGCCTCGATCCCCAGAAGCACCACCTCGACCTGTTGCGCAAGCTGGACTGGGCGGGTATCGGCGGCATGATCCTCGGCCTCGGCGCACTGATCGTGTTCCTGGAAGAGGGCAACCGCAAGGACTGGTTCGACTCCAACTTCATCTGCACCATGGCCTTCATGGCCTTCGGTGGCATCACGATGTGGATCGGCACCCAGCTGCTGCGGGCGGAGCCCTTCGTCAATGTGTGGCTGTTCGGGCGGCGCAACTTCACGGTGTCGTCGGTCGTTGGCGCGGTGGTGGGGATGGGGCTGTACGGCTCGACCTTCGTGCTGCCGCTGTTCCTGGCCCAGATCGCCGGCTACAACTCGCGGCAGATCGGCGAGGTCATCATGTGGATGGGCCTGCCGCAGATCCTGGTCACGCCCTTCGCGGCAGTGTTCGCCAAGAAGTTCGACAACCGGATCATCTGCTCCGTCGGCCTGATGCTGTTTTCGGTGTCCTGCTTCATGAACTCGACAATGACGGCCAGCACTGGCTACGACCAGCTCGTCACGTCGCAGGTGTTCCGCGCCCTCGGGCAGCCGCTGATCATCATCACCCTGTCGAACATCGCCATTCACCGCATCGAGGCCCTCAACCTGTCCTCCGCGTCCAGCCTGTACAACATGAGCCGGGTGCTCGGCGGCGCAGTGGGCACGGCCATCCTGTCTACGGCGATCACGATGCGCGAGCATTTCCATTCGGAACGGCTGGTCGATTCGGTCACGCTGTTCTCGACCACCACGCGGGAATACCTCGCCGCCTTTACGAAAGTGCACTTCCAGGCCGGCGGCGACGCGGTGCACGCGAGCCATCAGGCACTGGCCAGCCTCAACGGGCTGGTGCAGCGGGAAGCCTATGTGATGGCCTTCAACGACAGCTTTTTCATCCTCGGTTGCGTCTTGCTGGCTTCGGTGGGTCTGGTCTGGCTGGCCGACCGCATCGTCGCACCGAAGGACAAATAGGAGTGCCCATGAACAAGACACGTCCGCTGATCATCGCGTTGATGTCCCTGTTGGGCGGCTGCGCTGCCCAGGGGAGCTTCGCGCCGGCGCCCGAACCGGTGACGCCGCCGAGCTACCGCAACGCACCGGCCGAGGTTCCGAACACGCTGCAGGCCAACTGGTGGCGGATCTACCAGGACCCGGTTCTCAACCACCTGGTCGAGACCGTGCAGGAACGCAACCCGTACTCCGAGGTGGCCCTGCTACGTGTCGCGGAGGCGCAGGCCGGCGTGCAGTCGGCATCCGCCGATCTCCTTCCCAACGTGGGCTTCGGCGCCAGCGCCGACAAGAGCCACACTTCCGTCAATACGCCGCTGGGCAAGCTGCTGGGCGGGCGCACCATCGCCGGCAAGACCTACAAGCTGGGCGTCAGCGCGTCCTGGCAGCTCGACCTGTGGGGGCGCGTGGCCCAGGCTGTCGAGGCGGCCAAGGCGCAGGCCGGCGCGGCAGAGGCCGTCAAGCGGCAGATCGCGCTGGTGCTGGCCAGCGAGGTGGCTGTGGCCTACTGGCAGTTCCGCGCGGCGGATGCCGATCACGCACTGCTCGCAAAGATCCGCGAAGAGCGGGCGGAGGCGGTCAGGTTGGGCGCGCTGCGCCTGGATGCCGGGCTGGGCACCGAACAGGACTGGCTGGATGCCAAGGTCGAGCTGGCCAAGGTCGAGGCCGAGATGAGCGAGGTCCACGTCAAGCGGGCGATGGCCGAGCAGGAACTGGCCACGCTGATGGTCGAGCCGGTCAAGGACTTCCGCGTGCCGTCCGACCCGGCCTACCGCCTGCCGGCGATTCCGCAGGTGGCGCCGGGGCTGCCGGCCGTCATCCTGGCGCGGCGGCCGGACCTGATGGAGTCGACGCAGAACATCCGCGCCTTGCTGGCCGTGGAGCGCATCGCCGAAACCGCCTTCTACCCGTCGATCAGCCTCACCAGCGCCTATGGTTTTGCGTCGTCCCAGTTGAAGAGTGCGGTCAATCACAGCTCCCGCGAGTTCTCCATCGGGCCGCTGGCGCTGTACCTGCCGCTGTTCGACGCCGGCCGCAACCAGGCCAATCTCGACGCGGCCCGCTCCCGCTACCGCCAGGCGGTAGATGTGCATCAGGTCAGCGTGCTGATCGCACTGCGCGAGGTGGACGATGCGCTGGTGCAAGTTGAGGCGGCCAACGAGCAGATGCGCACTCTCGGCTTGTCGCTGGCGGCCAGCCAGCGGGCGTCGGCGGTGGCCAGGGCGCGCTTCGAGCACGGCCAGAACACCTACCAGAAGGTCGCGTCGGCGCGGGCCGGCGCGCTGGCCGTCGAGCGCAGCCTGGTACGCAGCCAGACGGAAGGGCTGCTCGCCACGGTCCGCCTGGTCGCCGCATTGGGCGGCGGTTGGGAAGCTGCGGAAGGTGCGAAGCCAGCCAAGGACGTGGTGGCCCGTTCCGACTGATGTTCCCCTACATCGGCGGGATGCTTACCGATGCGAAATCCCGCCAGCCGTCTTGTCCTGCCGCGTGCCGCTGTTTTCTGTGGGCACACTGAACGAGTTCTCCAGCATCCGCAATTCGGGTTGGTGCAGAACCGCCAGGTGCTCCAGTACTTTCTCGCCCTCCGGCAGGAGATGAATTTCCACCTGACGCCGATCCTCCTGATTGACGCGTCGCTGGATCAGGCCCAGTTTCTCGCAACGATCCAGCAGGGCCACAACGCCATGGTGTTTGGCCTGCAGCTTTTCGGCGAGCTCACTCACGCTGGCCCAGTCCTTTCCCCGCATGGCCTTCACGTGCAGGAGCAGCTGATACTGAAGGGACGTCAGGCCTTCCGCGTGGCAGATATCTTCACTGAATCGCAGAAAGCGCCTCAGTTGGTAACGGACATGGGATAGCCGCCGGTAGTCGTCCTGGGAGAGGGCGACGGGCAGGTCGGAGGGGCTGTCCGATGAGGGCGAATTCGTGGGATTGCGGGGATCGGAACGCGACATTCGTATCGTGTGCAGCTGAATGAATCCCCGGATTCTAAAACGTCGCCGCCTACGATTTCACATGATCTGCAGTGCCCATCGGAGCCGGATCGTCTCCCAGGAGCCGCTGCAAATCCCCGCTCCACCAAAGATCACAACACCACGCGAGAAACGCCAGCAGCGCTGCGACCACCAGCCAGAATCCGGCGTTGATCTGTTCGTCGGCCAGATAGACGGCACACAGACGGGTTGGCGCGTCCTGATAAAGCAGGCCGACGACAGCCGCCATCCAGCACCAGTTGCCGAGAAAGAAGGCCTGCACGACGCGACCGGCCAGCGGCCACGAGTATCGAAATGCGGCGCCGGCGGCGAGCAGCGAGGCGAATTTGGCCGCCTCCGCCCAAGGCAGGAGGCGCGCCGCGTCGATGGCACGGGGGATCATCCAGAACGACGTTGCCAGCACGCTGAACAATAGCCCGGCGAGGCCGTAGGCATTCCACGCGCGGAGCGGCGAGGCTTGCGCTGATCCGCGGCCACCGGCCAGCAACCATCCTGCGGCGGTGATCAGCGGTAACTGGACAAGCATGTGCCGCGTCATATGGCTTTCAAACCAGTTGCGCACGATGGGTATCGCCAGGAACAGCAGCAGACCGAGGGCGATAAGGACACTAGGGCGGACACAAGGGCGGTTTTTCATGAGCCGGCCCCGGGATGCGCTTCCGTGGCGTTGGCAGCCCCAACTCTTGCCAGCGCCTCGGCCAGCGCTGCGGCCGGATTGGCAAGGTCCATGATCCGCACCAGGCGGCCCCGCCGGTCCACCACGTGTATTGCTGCATTGTGCTCAAAGCCGCCCAGTCCATCGGGAATGACGACGATCCCGAACTGGCCGAGCAGCTCTGGCAGATCCGCAGCGTTGGCGAGCACTGCGAATTGCCACACTGCGCCGTCGGCGCGCTGGTGGCGAGCATAGGCAGCAAGCCCGGCTGGCGTGTCGTGCTCAGGATCGAAGCTGACGCTGAGCAGGCGGATACGGTCCTGCAGGCCGCGCGCACGGATCTCGGTCTGCAGTTGCTGGAATTCGCTTCCGAGCGCGCGGCATACCGTTTCGCAGCGGGCGTAGACGAAGTCGAGAAGGGTCACGCGCTCCGGATCGCTCAGGGACACGGGCCTGCCGTCCGTGCCCAGCACTTCCAGAACAGGCAGCTGAACCGGGGCCTCCGAAACTTCTAGCCGGCGCGCGTCTTCGCTGGTGAAGGCGCGCAGCCCGTCGGTTGTCAGCGCCAGGGCTGTACCTCCGGCCAGCGCAACACAGAGCACGGCAAGCAGGGTCCGCATCTCGTCCCGTCCCGACTTGCGGCTAGCGGAATTGCGCCAGCTCGTCGCCCCCGGTCCAGGGCTTGCTGCGCGCCTTGGTTGCGTCACGTTCCGTCGCAACCGTGGCAGGGCTGATGGAGCTGGCCGTATTGCCCCACTGTTTCCGGACGTAGCTCGTCACCGCAGCGATTTCGGCGTCGTTGAGCTTCTCGCCGAAATTCGGCATGGCGCCCTGATAGCTCGCACCCTTCACCGTGATCGGACCATCGATGCCATGCAGCAGGATCTGCACAATCAGGCGCTCCTTCCCCGTGGCCCATTCCGAGCCGGCCAGCGGGGGGAATACGCCAGGAATCCCTAGCCCGGTGGCCTGGTGACAGGCCGAGCATTGCGCTGCAAAGATCTGTGCGCCATCCACCGCCGCACCAGGTGCGGCCGCTACGGTGGCGGAAAGGTCCGAGAGCGTGCGCCGGTCGCCGAATTGCGGCGGTGTGCGGGGATTCGCAGTCGCAATGTAATAGATGGCCCAGCCCAGCAAGATGGCGACCAAGCCCAGCAGGAGCACGGGAATTGGCGTCGACGACTCGTGGGGTTCGGGGTTTTCGCGCAAATGAGCGTCATGAATGGCCTGCCCACGCTTTGAATGTAAGGTCATGGCTCTGGATTCCTATTTCGCCTGTGCGGCGTCTGGAATGGGGTAGGTGTGGTCAAGCGACAGGAGGTACTTGGCCAGCGCGATGGCTTCCGGCTTGGCGACGATGACGCCCTTGGCCGGCGCGAACGCAGGGGGGAGCGTCACGACCTTGTCGCCCGCAGCGGCCTGGGCCTTCAATTCGAACAGATACGGGAAGCCCGGCATGATGCTGTTCGGGGTATAGGCCCGCGGCTGGTACAGGTGGCCGAGTTGCCAGTCGATGCTCGGCTGGCGGGCGCCGATGTTGAACAGATCGGGGCCTGTCCGCATGGTGCCCAGCAGGTGAGGCTTGTCGTAATAGTAGTCGCCCGGCACGGGGGCTCTGCCCCAGCCGCGCTTGGCATCCGGCGCCTGACTGGCATCGCGTGGTTGCTGGGAATGGCAGTACACGCAGCCTTCACTGATGTATTGCTGACGCCCGCGAGCTTCTTCCGGGCTGTAATCCTTCAGCTTTTGGGGAGGCTGGACCGACTGCAACTGGAAATAGGGCAGCACGACCAGGGCACTGGCGGAAACGGCGAGGGTGACCAAGGCGCCGGAGATGAGCTTGAATTCGTTTTCCATGATTCAGGCCGCAAAAGGGTTGCCGAGAATGACCGAGCCGGTACGCTTGGGACCGTAACGCAAGGCCATTGCCGCGAAATGGAAGGCGAAGACCAGATGGCCGGCCGTCATCAGCGTGCCGCCGACCGAACGCGCTTCCAGATAGGGCAGGGTCACCGTCACCGAATCCATGAACGGACGCGTGGCATCGACCATGGCGAGACCTTGCAGGATGCCGCCGATGGTCAGGCCGACGAAGTAGATCGCGAAGCCGACAACGACCAGCCAGAAATGCCATTCGATCAGACGCGGATACGGCCACTCCCAGGCCATGATGCGCGGCATCACGAAGTAGATCGCGCCGAACATCACCATCGTCACGAATCCGTAGAGTCCCAGGTGGGCATGGGCAACGGTGAAGTGCGTGAAATGCGTGATGGTGTTGATGCTGCGCAGTGCCTCAAATGAGCCCTGGATCGAACTGAGTGTGTACATCAGGCCCCCCAGCGCAATGAAGCGCAGTGTCGGGGAGTGGGGAATGGCGGCCAGAACGCCCCGGAGCGTCAGGAGCTGATTGGTCGTGAAGGCCAGCACCGGCACGATCATCATCACGCTCTGGACGATCGATAGCGTCACCATCCATTCCGGCACTGGACCGCCGATCAGGTGGTGGCCGCCGACCTGGCCGTAAAAGAAGGCCAGCGCCCAGAAGCCGAGCAGCGAAAGGTTGTAGGACTGGATGGGGCGGCCGAGCACCTTTGGCAGAAAGTAATAGGTGGTCGCCAAGGCCATCGGCGTATAGAAAAGACCCAGCACGTTGTGGCCAAACCACCAATTCATCGTGGCCTGTTCAACCCCGAAATGAAGCCCCGGAAATTTGGCGACGACGAACAGGATGGGAAACCAGAAAAGAGCCGCACCCATGTACCAGATTGACACGTACAAGTGCTTCTCGGTGCGCCGATGCAGGGTAAGGATCAATGGCAACCCGATCATCGCGCCGCCGGCCACGATCAACAGACCCAGTTGCCAGGGGATCTCGAGCCACTCCATGCCGTCGTTGATGCCATTGCCAATACACACCAGGCCGGCGATCAAGGCCGCGTTCCACAACACGGCACCGAGCATGGCATAGCGTCCTCCGGCCAGTTTCGTCTTGAGGAGGCGCGGCAGCATCCAGATGGCGATGCCGAATGAAGCCATGGGCGCCCAACCGTAGGCGACGACATTGAGGTGCAGCGTCCGGATCCGACCGAAGGTCAGCCACGGCGTGTTGGTCAGCCAGTCCGGGTTGTGCAGTTTGAGCGAGCTGGTCAGCCCGGCAAACGAGGCCAGCACCAACCAGACGACAGCGCAGCACAGAAAGATGAAAGCCGGTTGAGCGCTTGTGCGGTCCGCTTCGAGCCGGGCATGGAGCGCGCCCTGATCCGGCTGTGTGTGATCGGCACCACCATGGGCAACCACGCGTTGCAGTGCCTGAGCGCCAGCCCGCGTAGCGCCCGGATCTTCGATATGACCGATCTCGCCGGCAGCAAAGATCGCGCGGGCGCCTTTGGCGTTGCGTTCGAACAGTTTCCTGCGCAACGACCAGATGAAAACAAGCAATCCTGTAACTGACAGGATGAATGAAGAAAGCAAGATAGTGACGGTATCCATGGCTCTTCCGTTGGGGTTCGGGGGTGACGACTCGCGGAGCTTCGGCTCCTGCTGATAGTTATTTGCGTGCAGCCAGCGGTGAAGTGCCTCGCCTCTACGGCCCAGCATGAACAGAGGGATGCCTCCGCGCCGCGGATAATTAGATCACAACGTGATATAAATACAACCGCGCCAGCCACGTGGGTAAGGTTTAACCCCGTGGCAGGCCCTGTCGGCTTGAAAGAGGATGCTGCGCGTGGCTACCAGCGCAGGATCGAATTGCCGATCATGGCACCGATGGCGGCGGGAATGAGCGTCCCGAGCAGATACCAGAAGCCGATGAACGGCGCGCCCATTTCCGGGCAGTGCAGGCAATAGACCACCGCGGCGACAGACCCGGAAAGCAGGCCCGCGGCGAATCCGGCCAGCCGTGGGCGGGTTGGCGCCAGATCCTTCATGGTGTGCAGCACCGCGGCGAACACCGGCAGGGAGAGCAGGGCGATCAGCAGGGGGCAGGATTTCCAGGTGTCGCCGAAGAATAGCTTCGAGCGCTCCACCGGTTCCGCGTCGACCAGCGCGAAGGCGGCGACGGCCCAGATTCCCAGGACCGGGAGACCGAGCGCAAGCGGCACCCGGTCGATCACCGCGCCCGGCCGGGACAGCCGCAGCGCGGCGAACAGGCTCCCTGCGGCAAGGCTGGCAACAAACCCGACCTTGATCCAGAACATCGGCAACAGCAAGGCCTGCGCGAGATCGTGGCGCACCTGCAGCAGCGCGAGCATCAGCAGGCCGGCGCCTGCCGCGCCCCAGCCGATGGCAACTGCGTAGCGCTGCGTGGCGGCAGGTTTGTTAACTGCCCCGGCGCCGGTGGCCAGCATGGTGATCAGATCATCTGTCTTCATAGTGCACCTCGAATCTTGGCGGCGAGCGCTTTCAAGCCGCGATGGACGCCGATCTTGACCGCCGACTCCGACATCCCGCTCAAATCGGCCGCCTCCTTGACCGACAGGCCTTCCAGTTTGGTGTGCACGATCGGCAGGCGGAACCGGTCGGGCAGATCCTCCAGCAACTTGTCCAGATCCCGACGCGCCTCGGCGGCGTCGGAATCGGCCGTGCTGAACAGCTCCATATCCTCGTCCAGCGGATCGTTCAACATCTCGTGCGTCGCCCGCCGCCGGAGCAGATCGACCAGCTTGTAGCGGGCGATGGCCTGCACCCAGGCCGACAAGGGCTGATCCGCCTCGTAGGTATGGCGCAGGTTATGGATGGCCAGCAGGGATTCCTGCACCAGATCCTCAACCTCGTCCGGCAAACGGGCCAGGCGCCGTCGCAGAAAGGCGCGCAGATGCGCGCTCAATTCCGTCAAAAACATCTTGTAAGCGGCATCGTCGCCGGCAAGCCCCCGCGTCAGCAGGTCTCGCAGGCGATCTTCCTTCGAACGAAATCCCGCTTCCCTATTCATTCGTTGCATCGATGCCTTTGGTTACAGCCACCGGAAAAAATATTTGCGATGCGCTGGCAGAAAAAAATTCTGCCTGAGCTTGTAACCATTTGCCACCCGCCACCGAACTAACGGGTACGCAACGCAATAAACGGTCACCCGTTGGAAAGGGGCACCATGGACAACGACACCGCTCTCATTCATCCGCGCTGGGTCCGCATTACCCATTGGATCAACGCGCTTGCAGTCATTACGCTGGCGACAAGCGGCTGGCGTATTTACGACGCCTCGCCGTTCTTCCCCTTTGCGATTCCTGCGCAATTCACCCTGGGCGGCTGGTTGGGCGGCGCCATCCAGTGGCATTTCGCGGCCATGTGGGTGCTGGCCGGCAACGGCCTGATCTACCTGGCGAGCAACCTCGTCAGCGGGCGCCTGCGGCGCAAGTTCTTCCCCTGGTCGCCGCGCGCCTTCATCGCGGACATAGTGGCCGCCCTGAAAGGCAAGCTGTCGCACACCGATCCGAGCCACTACAACATGGTGCAGCGGGCGGCCTATCTCTTCGTGATGGTCGATTCGGTGCTGCTCGTCCTGTCCGGCCTGGTGCTCTGGAAATCCGTGCAGTTCCCGTTGCTGCGCACGCTGCTCGGCGGCTATGAGGCGGCGCGGCGGGAGCATTTTCTGGCCATGGCGGCGCTGGTGGCCTTCGTCGGTGTCCATCTGCTCATGGTGGCGCTGGTACCCCGTACGCTGCTGGCCATGATCCGTGGCCGCTAGGGAGTGAATGACATGCCCAAGAACGTTTCCCGCCTGCTCATTGCCAACGGTGAGCGCCTGCTCAAGGATGCCCTCAAGGACATGGGGCGCCATCTCGAACAACCGACCCGGCGTGCCTTCCTGCAACGCTCCCTGAGCCTGGGCGGGCTCTCGCTGCTCAGTGGCTGTTCGATTGTCGATGAGGAAAGCGTCGAAGCGGCGCTGATGAAAGTGTCGCGCTTCAACGACAAGGCCCAGGCCTGGCTGTTCGACCCCAACCGGCTGGCGCCGACCTACCCGGACTCGATGATCACCCGGCCTTTTCCCTTCAATGCCTACTACGACGAGGACGAGATCCGGGAAGTGGACGAACAGGCGTATCGCCTGGAAGTCACCGGCCTTGTCGCCGACAAGCACCCCTGGACGCTGGCCGAACTGCGGGCCCTGCCGCAGGCCGACCGGATCACCCGCCATATCTGCGTCGAAGGCTGGAGCGCCATCGGCAAGTGGGGCGGCGTGCCGTTTGGCAGCTTCCTGCGGCGGATCGGCGCGGACCTCAGCGCCAAGTACGTCGGTTTCAAATGCGTCGACGACTACTACACCAGCATCGACATGCCGACCGCGCTGCACCCGCAAACGCTGCTCACCCTGACCTACGACGGCCAGCCGCTACCGCCGCGCTACGGTTTTCCGATGAAGCTGCGCATGCCGACCAAGCTCGGCTACAAGAACCCGAAATACATCCAGGCCATTTTTGTCACCAACACCTACCCCGGGGGCTATTGGGAAGACCAGGGGTACAACTGGTTCGGTGGCAGTTGAGCAATCCCGCTCGACTGCCCTGAAGACCCGGCATCTCTGCCGATCATTCATCACCTCAAGGAGTCCGCCATGAAAACGATCGTTTCCAGCATTTTCGCCGCATGTTTGATACTCGCCGGCAGCACCGCTTTTGCCGACGACATGATGAAGAAGGACGCAATGGCCACCGACGGTATGGCCAAGGACGGCATGAAGAAGGAAATGAAGGCCAAGGATCACATGGCCAAGGACCACATGGCCAAAGATGGCATGAAGAAGGACGCCATGAAGAAAGACGGCATGGCCAAGGACGCCATGAGCAAGGACGCAATGGGCAAGGACGAAATGAAGAAGTAAGCGCAGAGGGTGGGGCCGGCCATTTCCCATCGTCAATTCAAATAGCCGACCCCGCCACAGAGCCACATGCCCGCAGCGGAAAGATCATATGAAGCTGCAGGCAACCACGAATCGGGAGCGAATCATGTTCTTCCAGTTCCGATCCAGAAAATTCGGCCTGCCTGCGCGCCTCGCCAGCGTGGCCCTCGCAGTGGTTGCGATTCCAGCCCATTCCGCATCGGCACCCGCCGGAGACAAGCCGGACAGCGCAGCGCCCGCGCTGCAGACGGCCGTCTTTGCCGGCGGCTGCTTCTGGGGCGTCGATGCCGTGTTCCGGCACGTCAAGGGCGTTACCAGTGTGGAATCGGGTTACGCCGGCGGCGGTGCCGACAAGGCCCGTTACGACGCCGTCAGTAGTGGCCGGACGGGGCACGCCGAAGCCGTGCGCGTTGTCTTCAATCCGGCGCTCGTTTCATACCAGCAACTGCTGCAGGTCTTCTTCGTGGTTGCCCACGATCCGACACAACTCAACCGCCAAGGGCCGGATGTTGGCAGCCAATACCGTTCGGCAATCTTCTTTGCCGACCCCGAGCAGCAAAAGGCGGCAAGCGATCAGATCCAGAAACTGACCGCCGATCACACCTTCGGCAAGCCGATAGTCACGCAAGTTGCCGCATTGCAGGCGTTCTATCCCGCTGAGCAATATCACCAGAACTACCTGGCCCTGCATTCCACCCAGCCCTACATCGTCATCAACGACCTGCCCAAGATCGAACAGCTCCGCAAGCGATTCCCAGCGCTGTATCAATAAAAGCAGCATCATCTTTCCCATGTATGCTTGATGCAGACATGGCGAGCGACGTGACGCCCGCCAGGAATCCGGCGCACCGCGCCAGTCACACGCTCAGTGAAAGGAGCAACCATGGGTCTGTTCGATCAAGTCGTAGGGGCCGTCATGTCCGGCCAAACTGCCGACGGCGCCGCCAATCCGCTGCTCGCCGGCATCATGCAACTCGTCAATGACCCGCAGATCGGCGGCCTGGCCGGCCTGGTCCAGGCTTTCCAGAACGGCGGCCTCGGCGAAATCGCCAAGTCCTGGGTATCGACGGGCCAGAACCTGCCCATCTCCGCCGAACAGATCCAGAGCGTGCTCGGCAGCAGCGGCCTGCTGCAGAACCTCGCCAGCCAGTTCGGCCTCAACAGCGAACAGGTTTCCGGCCAGCTTGCCGAACTACTCCCGCAGGTTGTGGACAAGCTCACTCCCAACGGCACCATTCCCGAGAGCAACGACCTGGTGGCGCAAGGCCTCGACCTGCTGAAGGGCAAGCTCTTCGGCTGACGCCGGCCCAAGCTAGCAGGGACGCTCGTCCGCCGTCTTTGCGCGGGCGAGTGTCCGCAGTCTCCATGCCGTCACAAAGAGCCACAGCGTCAGCACGCCCGAGGCAAGTCGTTCATGGAGACCTGCATAGCCCGGTGTGGCCTCGCTTGCCGACATCAACATCAGAAACACCAGGCCGGCAAAGCCGGAAACAAACGAGTAGGCACTCAGCGACCGCAAGCTTGTATCGCCGCGGAAGAGCAGGGTGCCCAGCAAAGCCGCGGCGGCGAGTGACAGGAAGGCGATCGTTGCCGACAGGCTATGCAGCCGCTGACTGAGAACTTCCGGTGCGGCGCAGCCGGGTTCACAGGGGAAGATTCCGGCACCGATACGGCCGATACCGTCCAGCGCCACGAGCACCGCAACGAGCAGAGCAAGGCGAGGGCGCTCGGTAGTACAGGCCACCGTCGCAAAAAACGCCGCCGCATAGACAACGATCAGCACGCCGCTCCCAACAAAACCACCCAGGCGCATCAAAACGCTGGTCGAGCTGCCCCGCTCGCCGAGTTCGCTGATGTACTGGCTCACATGATCGAAACCGGGACGCAGCTCTCCGGCGAGGACGATTGCAGCCACCCACAACACGGGGCCGAGCAGACCGCAGAACAGGCCGATGCCGGTCATCTGTCTGGTGTGGCCAGCGCTCTTCAATGTCGGTGTCTGCAGATCCATCATCGGCTCGCCGTTGCTTCCATGCATTATCCGATGGCAGGCACCTGTTGCACGTGCCCGCCATCGAACCACACTGCTACACGCGCTCGCGTTCTCTCCGGTCATCCACACCGGCAAAGCCACGCCCCTCGACCATCCTCATCAAATCCCGCGCCTCGTCCGCGATCATCCCGCAGGCCCACAGGTAGTGCTCCTGGTACTCCGCATCCATGCGCCGGAACATCTCGCCGGCGTTGCTGCGGGTCATCGCAAGCATCGCCTGCAACTGCGCGAGGCGGGCGCTGAGCTGATCGACGAGGGTGAGGGTGTCCACGTTGTCCGCCAGCACATAGAGCGGCGCAGCGGGGGCGGGGAAGTTCAAGGGTGTATTCATGCTGCCGCCCTCCGTGCGCCATATGTCGAACGGGAAGAGAGGCAAGCAGGGAAAACAGATGCAATCGGCACGCGCGGACGTGCACGCCTTTGGACTCGAATGGCCATGGTGTGAAACTCCTTAGCTGCAATGAAGTTTCCGCACACTCCCGTTCCAATGGGGGCGGCGGAACCGTGCAGGGTTGGAACTACCGGGCTAAGGAACCGGCCAGCCTTGCGGCTGCCCTGCACGGCCCGCCATTGGACAGGCGCAACCATGCAGCCGAAGTAAAAAGCCGCGAAAAACGCGGCCCTATCGGCCTTAGCGTATCCGGGGTTCCAATCCCGGTCACCACTGTCTAGGTGACGGCGGCGAGTATCAGCCTTGCATCAAGCGTGCGTCAAGCGAGGGATTCCGTAATTCGGGTTGGCAGGGAAGGGGGACAACTAGTCGCTGGAAATAAACGCCGACACGCCCAACGAAACAACCTGATATCGAGTGCCTGCCTTTGGCCAGCTGAGGAACTCAGTGGGTCCGCGAAGCGGGTTCGGCTTGAATTTTTAGGCACCGGGGCGGCCTGCGTGCCATTCGGCGGTGATGCCGCAATCATCCCGCAGACCCACAGGGTTTGCTGCTCGTAGGGGTTCAACTATTTAATGCCACCGAGCGCAAGTTTACTTTCAAGTCGTACTCCATGAGCTTAACGTTAGGCACTTGAGTGGCTGCGTAGCGGAGCTTCTGTCCAATGTCGGACGCTACGATAATTCCAAACACATTTCTCTCGCCGGCGAGATGTTCCTTCACCCAACCCATGTAGCGCAGGATCTGACCGAGTGCTGAGTCTGGCCCGCGGCCTAGTTTCAGTTCGAAAACATAGAAGTCACCGTTACCTGTCGCGAGGATGTCGATTGGCCCGACGTCAGTCTGGAACTCAACGCCATCACGGTCTTCGGTTCCATACAGCGTAAGCGGGGCATCGTGTCCGGGTAGTTTCGGCAGGTTCTTCGCGAGGTAGTCTCGCAGGTGAGCTTCGAGTGCGAACATGCCGTATGCTTCGGCGCTTGCTTCCATTGCCGGTATCGGGTTTTCTCCCACATCTTCAGCAAGGCGTACGATCAGACCATTCCCGGCAGCCTGCGCTATTTCCCATACTCCATGCTTCTGGGGCTCATACCAGACGACCTTGCCGCGTCCAGTGCTGAACAGATAGTCGTATTCAGTGTCGGCCAAGCGGGGCTTCTTGTTTTCGCTGTAATGGATTCTGGACGGATGGTTGACCGCGCCGGAAATGATGCTGCAATTCATTGAACTGTCGTTGATGTTGTCGCCATACATCGACCGAACCTTGGCCTTGATTGCCGAATACGTACATTCCCCATTCATTAGCTGGGCCGCCTCTCGAACCATCTGCCAGACTGGCAGGCGTTTGTTCTCGTTGCTCAAGCTGTACTCCTTGTTTTGGCGCAGGGCTATTAGAGATGGGGTACTCCGTAATCTTTAATAGTCGAGCCCCTACGGTTTGCGCAATGACTTTATCGGCAGGGAGCGATGACAACCAACCCTTTGTAATGAACTCCCTTACCAGATAAACCCGGTTCTCCCGCCGATGCAGATGCGGTGGAAGGCATGGCGGGCGAGCTGGTTCTCGGGGATGTGCAGCGTGTCGTGCTGCACCGACGGCTTGCGGACGGACTGGATCGCCTCCGGCGCCAGCCCGAGCGCATGGACCATGCTCACCGCCGTGCCCGGCACCGACGTCTTCAACGCCTGATGGGATTCCACCAGTTCGATCTTGTAGCTCTGGAACAGCTGCCCGGACGCCTCCTGCATGGCCATGAACTTGAGCATCAGGATGTTCGCGTTGGGGCACAGCACCACCGGAAAGCCGAACTCGCCATCCTCAACATCCGATCCGGTGGACAGCTCGATGAGCGGCGACACCGTCTCCTCGCAAAACGCACTCACCGCCGCCAACTCCCGCCCCCGCCCCCGACCACGATGGCCTGCCCATCACCGAAGCCCGTTCTTCCCACGAAACGACCTAGTAGCGCGTGTCCAGCTCCAGCGAGTCGAGCAGCTCCTTCGCCAGCTGATGACTTGCATGTTTATGAGGGCGATTGAAAGCGGGGGATTTTGAGGGAGAGGGGGTGAGAGTGGTTGCCACAGGCATATAACAACCCAAGGCTGAAATTGCTCGCTCGAAAATGCGGGTGTTTTGGAGCGTTTGAACTCGTCGGCCTGCTCCGTTTTCCCCCGCAGGTTCGGTTGAGCGCAACAATAGGTGAAACTTCAACCCCAAAGCTCTCCAGTTTGGAAAACCGTATAATAGATGACGTAGCCAGATGTGATTAGCATTGCTGCACCAATTTTCAGAGATTCCGGCGTTATGGCAGGCAATCCAATCTAGAAGGCGCAGATAAATGGAAGTGCCAGCCCATAATTATAGCTTGGGTGGTCGATGATCTTCTTTGCGATGCCGAAGCTGACTGTCATGTGTTTCACCTAACGCCTGAGTTAGCCGACCGGAGCAGCTTTGTCATGCCAGTCCTTGAACATGAATTGGACGCCAATGTTTGCCAAGCCTATTCGTAGGCAGATTGAATGTTATTCAGTTCTTTATAGTGCTTGAAGCTATATACCTTGGCATCCACTAAGCACTTTGAAATCCACGCGAAGACTTCATTGAAGTCCGAACTCTGCTTTCGCACATCCTCAATGTGCTCCCAATCCAACGCCTCCCTAGGCCGTCCTGATGAAATTTGGATCATATTGACTTTAGAAGTCCACTGTTCTAAATCCTTTTCCTTCATTGAGATGATCTCGTTTGAAGGAGGCATGGCATCAAGGATTTCATTCGTTAAACCGAACGACAACACCGAAATATCGAAGGATGTGCCAAGCCGCCTCAATTCCATTACCAACGTTTCATCCTGGATGGCATTGGCCGCGACGAGTTGCGCATGATGTGCCCATTTCGAGTTGCTCACGCATTGAAAGAAATGCTCCCGAAAGGATGAAAGCGATAACTCGACCTTCAGTTCAACGCTAGTAAGCCGAAATGGTTGATCGCCCAAAGATCGTTTGACTTCGAGCAGGCCCCTGTCGATCTGATAGCCGCTATCCGAGATTTTTCCAACTTCCCAGTTAAGCAGCACCACGTCAGGGAATTTCCACTTATTCACTCCAGCAGCTTGGCGAGCTGCGGTGGTGTGCTCAATATGAACTGGGAAGGAATTTCGTTCTGCCGTCTCATATCGCTGGTACAGCGCTCGAAATTTTTCCTCCCGCTGGTGGTTACGAGTCCCAGCGATCTCAGCAGGTGTTGCGGGCAATGGGTTTTCTATGAAAGGACCATCCGCATTGCCGCCAGCAACCACGTTTATAGGCGCTGGTCGAAGGTAGTAGCCATATCCCTGAGAAACCTTCGCGATTGCAGACGTAGGCTCCGCTGACATCACCGAAAAGTGTTGGCGTATAGTCTGGTCCGCATACTCGCCATCCAGGCGAGACTTCACAACGGTTAAAAGCTCCGTGCCTTTAATCGGGTTGGTCGGGTCAGTTGGTAAAATCGTCGGATACAGTTGTGCAAGTTGCTCTCGAAGCGTGGCCACCTCATGTCCTCCTTTTGGCGCCTATGATTTTCGTTGAGCAGGTCTGCTGGTCTGCTTATGAATTTGTACTCATTTGGACATTGTGTAGTAGAAGTCATTCGTCTAGCAAGGAATAAGCCTTTCTGCATAGGCATGGCGCTACAGGCGCCCCACAGCAGCATTTCTCCTTGTAGCCCCACAACAAAGCCCTCCACCTCCCAAACTTCTCCGTGCACCGGTGCACGAAGACCTCACACCCGTGCACGCTCAACGTGCACGGGTGAACATTCAACGTGCACCGCTGTTACCTCTTCGTGCACGCGTGCACGATCAACTCTCACACGTGCACGTTGATCTCTCACGCCCCAAAGTTCTTCTTGAATCGCCCCGGGTTTCGCGGAGGCCATTTGGTTTAAGTCAGGCCATGACAGCCTGAGCGGTTTGACTGCGGTAATAGTTTGCCTCAGCTTCAGCCGGCGGCATGTAGCCAATAGGGGCGAGCA
>JAFEDI010000063.1 GCA_018241725.1 Pseudomonadota bacterium
AAGAAAATCCCAGGTTGCGTGGAAAATTTCCAAGGTCGTTAGATGATGAATAAGTAAGTATTGATATTGATGAGGTTCGAAATGGTGTGCTGCAATCCGATTATTTTTTAATATTCCGGGGGTCGTGCTAGATGATGTGGGTAAAAGAGGGTGCGTGGATCGATTTAGCTAATTAGTTAACGGTTGGTGAGGGTGATAAAAATCGGATTGTTGAATATTTGAGGGCTGAACAGCGTTTATTGGCTTAAGTCGACCAGCCGATCTCACCACATGATAATTTCAGGCGGTACCCCTCTCCTGTTACAGGAGAGGGGTAAATCCAAACAAAGAACCTCAGTCGCGCAGCAGCTCGTTCAGCCCGACCTTGCCGCGCGTGCGCTCGTCGACCTGCTTGATGATCACCGCGCAGTACAGGCTGTGCGAGCCGTCCGAGGCGGGCAGCGAGCCGGAGACGACGACCGAGCCGGCCGGCACGCGGCCGTAGCTGACCTCGCCGGTCAGACGGTTGTAGATCTTGGTGCTCTGGCCGATGAACACGCCCATCGAGATCACCGAGCCTTCCTCGACCACCACGCCCTCGACGACTTCGGAGCGCGCGCCGATGAAGCAGTTGTCCTCAATGATGGTCGGGCCGGCCTGCAGCGGCTCCAGCACGCCGCCGATGCCGACGCCGCCGGACAGATGCACGTTCCTGCCGATCTGCGCGCAGGAGCCGACCGTCGCCCAGGTATCGACCATCGTGCCTTCGTCGACGTAAGCGCCGATGTTCACGAACGACGGCATCAGCACGACGTTCTTCGCGACGAAGCTGCCGCCGCGCACGACCGCGCCCGGCACCACGCGCGCGCCGCCTTCGCGAAAGCGCGCCTCGTCCCAGTCGCCGTAGCGGGTCGGCACCTTGTCGAAGGCGCGCAGCGGACCGTCGCCGAGCACGCGGTTGTCGTTGAGGCGGAACGACAGCAGCACGGCCTTCTTCAGCCACTGGTGGACGTGCCAGCCGGTGCCCTGTTTCTCGGCGACGCGCGCCTGTCCGGCTTCGAGCAGCGCCAGCGCTTCCTCGACGGCCTGGCGGACTTCGAGCGGGTGGCTGGCCGGCGAGTATTCGGCGCGGCGCTCGAAGGCGTCTTCGATCAGGCTCTGCAACGCATTCATGGTGGTGGCGACTCAACGGTTGGGTGGGCGGGCGGAAAGACAACGGGCTAATAGGCCGTGCAGTGTATCGACAACAGCACCGGCCACATCGGCGAGGAAGGGCAGCGGATCGCTCCAGGCGAATACGTAGTAGCGGACACGCGGATGTACGAAATCGAGGAGAAACTCCGCGAGTTCGCGGGCGGGACGGAAGTGCAGCGTGCGGTCCGGGATGGCGTTGCGGAAGAACAGGATGCGTAGCAGCCGCTTGAACTCTGGAATCAGGAAGCGACAGCGCAGATCGTCGCGCGGAGGCGTGCAAGCCGGCACCTGTCCGCGGCCACCTACGGCATAGGTCAGCCACGCGAACGCCGCGCCGCAGTGCCATGCCAGTGGCAAGCTGCCCCAGAAGCGGCCGTTGACTTCCATGAAGGCTGCGCGGTCGCTGCCAGGATCGTACCGATACTCGACCATTGCGACACCTTCCCAGCCGAGTTGGCGCAGCAGTTCGACCGAGCGCTCCATGAGTGCCGAGTGTTCGGTCAGCGGCACGGCATCGCAAGTGCAGGAGACACCGCCCTCGGGAGGCCATTCGCGCACGCGCCGGTGCTGGAAGCGCAGCAGGGCTTGTCCGGCGTGCATGTAGACAAAATGGCCGAGCCCGTAACCGGGGCAATATTCCTGGATCAGCGGAAACAGGCCGGATATCGCATAAGGTTGCAGATAGTGCTTGAGCTCGGCTGCGTCGTAACAGTAGTGGCTCTTATCGAGCGCCAAGCCGATGGCGCGCAGGCTTGGGCCGGCGGCGTTCGGATCAGCCCACTTCAGCACGACCGGAAAGCGCAGGCCGTTCAGGACCGCGGGTAGTTCATCGATGGAATTGATCTGCACCGACATCGGTACATCGATGCCGACCGATTGTGCGACTGGCACGGTCAGGGATTTATCGATTACGCGCGAAAGAGCCTCGTGCGAAGGAATCAGCAGATTCAATGGTTCGAGGGCTGCGCGATGGCGATTCAGCCACATCAGGTCACTTTCGCTGATCGCCATGACACAGTGGCTGCCGGTAGCGGCGGCCAGTTCTTGCAGTTGCCGGCACAGGGCATCATCACCCTCGGCACGCAACCGGTGCGAGGTGATATGGCGTGACCAAGCTCCGAGCGCCCGTCGGCTGCGGCCGAGGCCATGCACCTGCACGCCATGCTGGCCCAGTTCGCGGATGATTGCCAGACCGATCGGCGTGTCCGTACCGAGCATGATCACGGCTTTTGCTGACGTAGCGAAAGGCATTACGAAACCATCCTTTTATTAACCCGACAAACAAACGCTTATCCAAAATTTACACTGCATAAGCAACTTGCTTGCATGCGAAATAACTTTGCACCCGTTCCGGCGTTGCCACAAGCATTGCCATGAAAGCTTCGGTCTTGTTACGCATGGCCGTTGCCAGACTGCGTCCTTCTCCTACACCGATGCCCGCGTTTGCCTCTGGTCAATCCCGCCTCGCTCTGCCCCTGGTAATGTTGGCCCCATAGCCGGACCGTGCAGATATTTACTCCGACGATTTCGGATATTTCCTGCCAGGATTTGCTTTGTTCATGCGGGCGGATGGCTTGCTGGCGCAATGACGCCTGTGCTTCCTGCGGCAATGTGCGTGCATCGGGTTTATTCATGGGAAACCCTCAAGCAATCAGCAAACCAAACGTTCAGGGAGGATAGGTGGCGTAATGGGTGTTTGTTTGCATGGTTAATAAATCGCCACAAACAGGTAGCTGATTTACATGTGCTTGCTGTGGGGTTGTCGCATCAAGGCGATAGATGTGCCGAATGGTATTCATCGTCCAGACGTTGCAGTGCATTTCCGATGACACCAAAGCAGGTGGCGAAATATTCAGCGTCAAGAGTGTGCGGATCGTGAATGTGCACTC
>JAFEDI010000064.1 GCA_018241725.1 Pseudomonadota bacterium
CGAGCAACTGAATGCGGCGCTGAAAAAGTCCTGGCAGGAGTGGGAAATCCCGCGCACCGCTGACGAGAAATGGTCCGCTGCCGTGGAAGAACTCCACGCCTTTTGGTGGCAGGCACGTATTGCTCGGCAGAAGGAAATCGACGCCTCCATCGCTGCCAAGGCAGAGTTCGAATACCTATACGACAAGCCTTACGAAAACAAGAAGGCGGTGCGCGTAGCCGGTCCGTTCACCGTCGAGAGTTTGAGTCCGCATCGTGTTCTGGGCGTCGATGAAGACGACGAACTGATCGACACCCTGCGCGAACCGGAGGCCGATTACGCGGCGAAGCAGTCCTTCCCGCAGATGATTCTGGAGAACCTGAAAACGGCGGGCGTGCAGCAGGCGCACAAGGAAGACCGCATCAGTTTCACCGCGCTGATGGCCTGGCCGGGCGACATGGTATGCGCCGAGGGGCGCTATCTCGAAGCCGAGGGCGTGGAGAAGCGTGCCGCCATCTTCATCGGCCCCGAATTCGGCACCGTGCAACGCGCCGATCTGGTCGAGGCCGCGCGCGAAGCCGCCGATGCCGGTTTCGACGTGCTGATTGCCTGCGCCTTCAACTACGAGGCGCATACCACCGACTTTGCCAGGCTCGGCAAGCTGCCGGTGCTCAAGGCACGCATGAATGCCGACCTGCACATGGCCGAAGACCTCAAGAACACCGGCAAGGGCAACCTGTTCGTGATCTTCGGCGAGCCGGACATCACGCTCCTGCCTGAAGGCGATATGCTGCGCGTGAAGGTGAATGGCGTCGACGTGTTCAAGCCGCAGACCGGGGAGGTCATCAGCGACGGCGCGGACGGCATCGCCTGCTGGTTCATCGACACGGACTACAACGAGGAAAGCTTCTTCGTGCGCCACGCCTACTTTCTCGGCGCCAACGATCCCTACAGCGCCTTGAAGACCACGCTCAAGGCCGAAATCGACGCCGAAGCCTGGGCCTCGCTCAACAGCGACACTTCGCGCCCGTTCAGGAAACCGAAGTCCGGGCGCATTGCCGTGAAGGTCATCAATCACTTGGGAGATGAGGTGATGAAGGTGTTCCGGGTGGCATGATGCAGTCTGAAAGGAGACACCCATGAATACAGCCGACGCCATCCGCCTGCTGGCCGAGAGCAAGCCGATGCTGGCCGAACGCTTCGGGGTGAAGGATCTGGCGCTGTTCGGCTCGACCGCGCGTGGCAGTGCCGGCGCTGCCAGCGATGTCGACGTACTGGTGGCATTCGACGGCCCGGCGACCTCGGCACGCTATTTCGGCGTGCAGTTCTATCTGGAAGACCTGATGGGCTGTGCGGTCGATCTGGTCACCGACAAGGCGCTGCGGCCGGAATTGCGGCCCTTCGTCGAGCGTGAGGCCATTCATGTCTGATACCTTGCAGAGGGAATGGCGGTTCTACATCGACGACATGATCGATGCCTCCCGGAAGGTGCTGGCTTACACAGCGGGCCTCGATCAGGCGGGGTTTGTAGCCAGCGGGCTCCATTACGACGCCAGCGTGCGCAATATCGAGATCATCGGCGAGGCGGCCACCCACGTTCCCGAGGACGTGCGCAACGGCCACCCGCTAATTCCCTGGCGCCAGATCGTCGCCACGCGCAATCGGTTGATCCACGGCTATCTGGGCATCGACAACGACACGCTGTGGAGCATCATCCGGGACGACATGCCGGATTTGCTGGAAGCACTGGTCAGGTTGAAGGAAAGTCAGGGCTGAGCATGGAATTCCGTATCGCCGACACGTTCACCGACAGCCTGGGACGCCTGACCGGCGACGAGCAGAAGCTCGTCAAGACGACGGCGTTCGATCTGCAGCTGAATCCCGCCAGCCCCGGCATGAATTTCCACAAGCTGGATCGCGCCAGGGACCAGAACTTCTGGTCGGTTCGCGTCGGCAGCGATATTCGTCTGATTGTTCACCGCAGCGAAACCAGCCTGTTGCTCTGCTACGTCGATCACCACGACAAGGCTTACGAATGGGCGGAGCGGCGCAAGCTGGAGACGCATCCAAAAACCGGCGCGGCGCAACTGATCGAAATCCGCGAGACGGTGCAGGAAATCGTCGTGCCGGTCTATGTGCAGAGTGAGTTGCCGTTGCCGGCAACGCCTGCGAAACCAGCCCCTGCAGCGAAGCTCTTGTTCCTGGCAGTGTCCGAAGACGAACTGCTGAGTTACGGTGTTCCGCCGGAGTGGCTGCCCGATGTCAAGCGAGCCACCGAGGACAGCCTGCTTGCTTTAGCCGATCACTTGCCTGCCGAAGCTGCCGAAGCACTTCTGGAACTTGCGACAGGCGGCAAACCTCGCTTGCCGACCCCGTCGACGGTGAATCCGTTCGACCACCCCGACGCGCAACGCCGATTCCGGGTGATGAGCAATGTCGAGGAGTTGCAGAGCGCTCTCGATTATCCATGGGAGAAATGGACGGTCTTCCTTCACCCGGAACAGCGCCAATGGGTAGAGCGCGATTTTAACGGACCGGCACGCGTCGCTGGTTCGGCGGGCACCGGCAAGACCATTGTGGCCTTGCATCGCGCCGCGTACCTGGCACGCCAGCATCCCGATGCGCGTGTATTGCTGACCACGTTTTCGAACACTCTGGCCAATGCCCTGCAATCGAAGCTGAATCGACTGCTGACCCACGAGCCTCGACTTGCCGAGCGGATCGACGTGCACTCGCTCGAAGCCATCGGGCTGCGATTGCACAAGACCCAGGTCGGCGTTGCAAAGCTTGCGTCCCGCGAGGAAATTCTCCAGCTCGTGGGCGATGCCGCCACGGCAGTACCGGGACACAGGTTCGGTCGCCACTTTCTGCTGACCGAATGGGAACAGGTGGTCGACGCCTGGCAGCTCGATCATTGGGAGGCATATCGCGACGTGGTGCGCCTTGGCCGCAAAACCCGGCTGCCGGAAGCGCAGCGCGCAGTTCTGTGGGCGATTTTCGAGCACGTCCGCGCCGGGTTGCGCGACAAAGGTCTGGTAACGGCGTCCGGACTATTCACTGCGTTGGCGCACGCACTGAAAGCACGCGGCAACCCTGTCTTCGATTTTGCTGTCGTCGATGAGGCTCAGGATATTGGAGTCGCCCATCTGCGATTTCTTGCTGCCCTCGGTGGCCAATTCGGTGGCGGCGAAGGCGCGGTTCGTCCGAATGCGTTGTTTTTTGCAGGAGACCTCGGGCAGCGCATCTTCCAGCAGCCATTTTCTTGGAAGTCGCTTGGCGTCGATGTGCGCGGACGGTCCCGCACGCTGCGCGTGAATTATCGTACATCGCACCAGATTCGCAGCCAGGCAGACCGATTGCTCGGCCCGGGGGTGACTGATGTTGATGGCAATACCGAAGATCGCAGCGATACCGTGTCCGTGTTCAATGGTCCGCCGCCACGCATCCAGATATTCAATGATGCTGAAGAAGAAAGCGCCGCCATCGGGCGCTGGCTTGCCGAGTGTGGAAGCGCCGGCATCCTGCCGCACGAGATTGGCGTGTTCGTACGATCAGCCGCGCAAATCGATCGGGCCGAGGACGCCGTTCGCCTCGCCGCGTTGCCTTACCAGATTCTGGATGAGCATGTGGCGACAAAGCATGACCACGTATCGATCAGCACCATGCATCTGGTGAAGGGTCTGGAGTTCCGCGCAGTGGCCGTGATGGCCTGCGACGATGAAGTGATCCCGCTGCAGGAGCGTATCGAAACGGTCGGCGACAATGGCGATTTGCAGGAAGTTTATGACTCCGAGCGGCAGCTGCTTTACGTTGCCTGCACGCGAGCACGGGATCGGTTGCTGGTCACTGGAACAAAGCCGTCGTCTGAGTTCCTGGACGATCTGACCGGTGGTTGAATTTCGTTCTGCCCGACCCGGGTTGCGGACGTCAGAAAGCCTGTCCATCGACAGGACGCGCCGGAAAATCCCCTGATCCCCTGCCCTTCCCCCAGGACGGGCATGAGTATCTGCACATCTCCAGCGGCCCTGCGGATGCCGGAATAACCGGCCGGTAGATCATCGATAAATTCAAGTCGTTGACCGTAAAGCAAATCATGCAAAACCGCAGGGCAGGTCAGGCGCGCACCGGACCCGGTATCCCGTTACCTCAGAACGGACTGCGCGCCGTAACCCGCCTTCGGGATGCCCGGTGCGCCTGGCCCGAAGGCGGGTTACGGCGCGGGTGAGGCCGTGCAAATCATTGTCACCATGGGTCGCGCCTAACCCGCCC
>JAFEDI010000065.1 GCA_018241725.1 Pseudomonadota bacterium
ATGGAGGAGCCGAGCGCCGAGTTGCCGATGTTGGCGTTGATCTTCACGAGGAAGTTGCGGCCGATGATCATCGGCTCGGACTCGGGGTGGTTGATGTTGTTGGGGATGATGGCGCGGCCGCGGGCGACTTCGGAACGCACGAACTCGGGGGTGATCTCGCCCGGGATGGCAGCACCGAAGTCCTGGCCCTTGTGCTGGCGGGTCAGCAGCGCGGCCATCTTCTCGCCCTGCGGGCCGGTGGCGCGCAGGCTTTCCAGATAGGCAGCCCGATTGACGTTCTCGCGGATGGCGACGAACTCCATTTCCGGCGTGATGATCCCCTGACGGGCGTAGTGCATCTGGGAGACGTTCTTGCCGGGCAGCGCGCGGCGGGGCTTCCTGTGCAGGCCGGGGAAGCGCAGCTCATCGAGCTTGGGATCGGCGGCGCGGGCGCGGCCGAACTCGGAGGAGAGGTCGGGCAGCACCTCGGTGTCGCCGCGCTCCTCGATCCAGCCCTGGCGCAGGGCAGGCAGGCCGGAGCGGATGTCGATGCGGGCGGCCGGGTCGGTGTAGGGGCCGGAGCAGTCGTAGACGAAGATCGGCGGGTTCTTTTCGCCGCCGAAGCCGGTGGGCGTATCGGCCTGGGTGATCTCGCGCATCGGCACCTGGATGTCCGGGCGGGAGCCTTCGACGTGGATCTTGCGGGAATTGGGCAGCGGCGCAACGGCCGCTTCGTCCACGTGGGCGGACGAGGCGAGGAATTTGTCGGTGGCGTTCATGGAGGCTCCTTTGGGGATTCGGTCTATGCTCGTTATATAAATGGCGTACCATTTCCAGCTGACTTTCAGCAATTTCCACGCCACGCCGCTCCAAGCCCTGTGAACAGGCCCTGCGCGCAGACAGGCATCCATTCGGCGGGCAATGGGCAGCAATAAGCGCTGAGACGGCAGAGACAAAAGAGACGCCTGTCTCCATTGCCACCCCGTCAATTGAGACATCTGTCTCTACTTTCTTTTCCCATTTCCGCCCTATTCCCCGCCAGAATTGGGAAAACGCGACCTGGCAAACTAATTGCAATTCCCTCCTCGCCACCGGCCTATTAAGCCGGCGGAATCCGGATGCTTCCGGCCCAATAGCCGGAAAGACAATAACGAGGAGACATTCATGATTCAGCACTCATCCGCAGCCAAGGGCCGTCTACAGAATCCGCGCCTTCTCCGCCACGCCGTCGCCATCGCCGTGGCCGGCCTGGCCTTGCCGGCACTGGCTGAAACCAATGTGGCGATCTACGGCATCATCGACGCCGGCCTGCTCTACCAGAGCAAGACCGGCACCGACGGCAAGAGCAAGTCGTCGATGGAAACCAGCGGCCTGCGCCAGACCATCATCGGTTTCAAGGGGGACCGTGACCTGGGCCAGGGCCTGGAAGGCTTCTTCAACCTGGAAGCCCACTTCGACACCAACAACGGCCAGTTCCACGGCACCGGCGACGCCCAGGGCAACGGCACCCCGTTCTTCCGCCGCCAGGCCAACCTGGGCCTGCGCGGCGACTGGGGCAGCGTGACCTTCGGCCGCCAGTACGGCCCCGCCCTGCTGGCCCACATCGGCACCGAACCGCGCGCCTTCAAGGAGCAGTTCTCCAACCTCTACGCCTGGGCCTACAACCAGTACGCCGCCACCAACGGCGCACCGGGCACCGACCGCAACACCAACAACGACGTCGGCATCTTCTTCAGCAACGCCATCCAGTACCGCAACACCATCGGCCCGTACAGCTTCGGCGTGCTGTATTCCCCCGGCGGCCAGGCCGGCAGCCTGGACAAGAACAGCGTGTGGGCGGTGGGCGGCACGTATACCGGCCCGGTGGTGCTGTCGGCGTCCTACCAGGTCATCAAGGACCAGGCCACCGCCAACGACAACGTGCGCCACGGCGGCCTCGGCTTCGCGGTGCCCTTCGGCGACTTCACCTTCAAGGCCAACTACCTCAACGCGCGCAATTCCCTCAACACCGGCGCCAACGTGTCCAACGTCAATGCGATCGGCGTCGGCACCGACTGGAAATGGCACCCCAAGAACACCGCGACCCTTGCCTACTACGACAACAAGGACCGCATGAACAAGGACGACCACACCCGCAACGTGGTGATCAGCAACGACTATTCGCTGCGCAACGACACCATCCTGTACGCTCAGATGGCCTACGTGGATGCCGGTGACGCCGCCACCATCAAGACCAGCATCGTCGCCGCCGGCATCCCGAGCGTGGGCCACAAATCCACGCTGCTCAACGTCGGCCTGAACTTCACGTTCTGACCCCCGCCCCCGACACACCAGAAGAACACAAGGACACCACCATGAAGATCGCCCAAATCCGCCTGGCCGCCTGCCTCGGTGCCGCCGGCCTGATCGCCGGCTCCGCGCTGGCCGCCGACACCCGCCCCGGCTATGCCGATCCGGACAACTGGCCCCAGTACCACCGCAGCTACAACGCCTGGCGTTTCAGCCCCCTCACCCAGATCAACAAGACCAACGTGAAGAAGCTCAAGGTGGCGTGGATCCACCAGCCGGGCAACATCACCCACGGCCTGCAGGCCACCCCCATCGTCATCGACGGCATCCTGTATTACGTGTCGGCCAACAACAACGTGTGGGCGGTGGACGCCACCAACGGCAAGACCCTGTGGCATTACGAGCCCAAGCTGGCCGCCATCTCCAAGCAGGTCTTCTACGCTGCCGCCAGCCGCGGCGTGACGGTGGGCCGCGGCAAGGTCTTCCTCGGCACCCTGGACGGCCGCTTCATCGCCATCGACCAGAAGACCGGCAAGGAAGTCTGGTCCACCCAGCTCACCGACCAGAAGACCCAGTACGGCGCCCTCTTCTCGGCCCCGCCGCAACTGGCCGGCGACGTACTGTTCGGCGGCACCACCGGCGGCGACCAGCCCATCGCCGGCAAGATCTACGCGGTGAACGCCGACACCGGCAAGCCGGTGTGGAACTTCGACATCATCAAGAACGACCCGGCCAGCTGGCCCGGCGACAGCGGCAAGGTCGGCGGCGGCTCGGCGTGGATGCCCGGCACCTACGACGAGAGCACCGACACCATCTACATCGGCACCTCCAACGCCGCGCCGGACTACTACACCGCCGGCCGCGAAGGCGACAACAAGTACACCTCGACCCTGCTCGCCCTCGACCCCAAGACCGGCAAGCTCAAGTGGCACCGCCAGGAAATCCCCCACGACACCTGGGACTTCGACGCCGCCTACGAGGCCCTGCTGGTCAAGAAGGACGGCAAGGACGTGATCGTCCACCTCAACAAGAGCGGCTTCGTCTTCGTGATGGACAAGCAGGACGGCAAGCTGGAGAACGTCTGGCAGTTCGCCGAGAACATGAACTGGGCCAAGGGCATCGACCCCAAGACCGGCGCCCTCATCGAGCCGCGCCGCCCGCAGCCCGGCAAGCGCGAGCTGCTGTGCCCCAACCTGCTCGGCGCGCGCAGCTGGAACCACGGCGCCTACAACCCGGGCACCGGCCTGTGGTACTCCCACGCAATGGAAGTGTGTAACGAGGTGGTCTCGGGCAAGGACGACCCGTCCAACCTGAAGGCCATCTCGGCCCTGTCCCTCGGCATCGACGAGATCAAGCTGGTGCCGCCGCCCAACGGCAAGAAGCCCGACGGCCGCCTCGACGCCCGCGACCCGCTGACCGGCAAGATCAAGTGGAGCATCCACTACGAGCTGCCGCCCCTCTCCAGCGTGCTGACCACCGCCGGCGGGCTGGTGTTCACCGGCGACATGGAAGGCCACCTGTTCGCCTACGACGCCGACAACGGCAAGGAACTGTGGCGCTTCAACGCCGGCTCCGGCGCCCGTGGCGGCCCGGTCAGCTACGCCGTCAAGGGCAAGCAGTACATCGTGATCCCGACCGGCCTCGGCTCCCACGCCCCGGGCTTCCTGTCCGGCGCCTTCCCGCAGATCAAGGACCTGCCCGGCGGTGCCGCGCTGATCGGCTTCACCCTCGAGTAAGCCCGCCTTACGAGCTCCGCGGCACGACGGGTCCGGACGCGGCCCGCCGTGCTGTTCCTAGGGTGTGGTGCAGACCTCCAGGTGCCACACCCCTTTTTTATTCCCCCTGTCGTGTGTTCCCCTGTCCCGCGCGCATTTCGTTCCCATAACAGCCCACAACGGAGACCCATCATGCAATCCCTGCGCATCCGCCTCCGGCAGTTTGCCCCTGCCCTGCTCGTCACCCTCTGTGCCGCCGCCCACGCGGTCGCGCCGCCCCCCGACGAAGGCAAGGCCATGGTGGCCGCCGGCCATAACCGCTTCGACAAGCTGTGCGTGAGCTGCCACGGCGCAGGTGGCGCCGGCGTGGCCCCTGGCGGCAACAACGCCAGCTACGGCCCCAAGCTGGCTTCCCGCAGCGACCTCACCGAAGAACGCATCCGCGACCGCATCATCCACGGCAAGCACGGTGACAAGGCCATGCCGCCGTGGGGCACTGTCCTCGAAGCAAAGGAAATCGACCAGCTCGTCGCCTACGTGCAGCGCATCGCCAGCACGCCCAGCGGGCACGCCACCGGCCCGCTGGCCCCCTTCGACCTCAACGACCAGGCCCGCATCGACGCCGGCAAGCGCCGCTTCGCCAAGACCTGCGCCGGCTACTGCCACGGCTTCGAAGGCGTCGGCGGCCGCGCCCCCGACTTCAAGGGCCGCACCGACCTCCCCGCCGAAGTGGCCTACGAGACCATCTCCAAAGGCCGCCAGGGCGCCGACGTGATGCCCCCGTGGGGCGGCGCCTTCAGCGAAGAACAGATCTGGGAACTGGTCGCCTACCTGCAATACCTGGGCAAGCAGCAGCCGTAAGCGGGGAACGGCAGCCCCCCTTTCGACTCCGGAATGGCGAGAACGGAAGGATACTTCCCACCTTTCGAGCTCAGAGTCCGAAAGTTCGGACTCTGAATCCGAAACTTCGACCCGAATCATCGAAACTTCGGACTCAAAGATCGAAGTTTCGGACTCCGGGCTCGAAACTTCGAGCAATGCGATCGAAACTTCGGGCTCGGAATTCGAAGTTTCGAGCTCGCGACCCGAAGTTTCGGCAAATTCATCCGAAAAACGGAAAGCAATCATCCAATGACGGATGACTGCTTTCCAACCAGGAGCGGCAGCAGCGGGCGATGCCCCTGCCGGCGCGGGTTGCCCTTGTTTGCCGACGCGCAGGACCGGGTCGCGGTGGAAGCCCGCAGCGCCCGGGGCTTTCTACCCGAAGCAGACTGAACGATCTTTCCTTCAAGCCCTTGTCCGCTCGTATTTCGCATGTAGCTCGTCCCGGCTCTCCACATGTGCCGGGTCATGGACGATGCAGTCCACCGGACAGCTCTGGATGCACTGTGCCTCATCGAAGTGGCCAACGCATTCGGTACATCTGGCGGGATCGACCACATAGATGTCGTCTCCCTGGGAAATGGCTTCGTTAGGGCACTCGGGAACGCACACGTCGCAACTGATACATTCCTCGGTAATCATCAAGGCCATGGTTTTCTCCTGATTCAAAGGGATTGGGAATCGAAACGGAAGCCGGCGGGCTTCGGCCGCTGGCGTTCCCGGAAAGCAGTCATGAAGGCATCGCGGGAGCGCGGCAGGAAGAAGGGGTTGCGCTGGCGCTCCTCGCCGATCGTCGACACCGTTCGCCCATGCACGTCGTGGCCGGGAAAGACCAGCACCTCGTCAGGCAGCACGAACAGCCGGTGCACGACCGAGTCGTAGATACGCCCCGGATCGCAGACTTCCCCTTCCGCCAGGCCGCAGCCGCCCAGCTCCAGCGCGTCGCCGCAGAACAGGCGGTCCTGCCACAGGTAGCTGACGCTGAACGGCGTGTGGCCGGGCGTGGCGATCACGCGGATCGCCTCGGCACCGACGAGAAGCGTGTCGCCATCGCTGGCCACCTGGTAGCGTTCGCCGCCGCCCGGCGGCGCGCCAGCCACCAGCGGCACCGCCGGATAGAGATTGGCCAGGCGTTCCAGCATGTCGCCATGGACATGGGTCAGCAGGATCATCCGCAGCTCGAAGCGGCGCTCGGCCAGCAGGGATTGAAGCAACAGCGCCTGGCAAGGATCGGGATTGGGATCGACGGCGACCGCCGCGTCCGCTTCCGCCAGGGCGAACAGGTAGCTCATCGCGGAAGTCCGCGGGTCGAAGAACTGCCGGAAGTACATTGCTGCGCTCCTCAATGCCCCGCCACCCTGAGCACGGCCAGCACGAGGGCAAACAAGCAGGCGTGGCTGGACGCGGCGAGCCGGAACGGCCACCACGCCGGGCGCATGACCAGGCCGCTCGCAAAGCCGGCGGCCATTGCCCACAGCAGACACAGGGCGGCGAACGGGTCGGCAGAACCCCAGCGGTCCAGGGCTACATGCGGGAAGGCCACCAGCAGGACGGCCAGCAGGACACCGGTCAGCAGGGACAGCAGGCGCAGTCCGGGGTCTGTGTCATCGGGTATTCCCGCGTCGGGATGAATCTTGTGCATGGCCATCCTCCACCAAGGTCAGGCCGCCGCGGCATCGTCCGCGCCGATCAGCAGACGGGTGTCGCTCAGGTACTTGTAGGGCGGGATCTCGAGGTTGGTCGGCGCCGGCTTGTTCTTGAAGACCCGCCCTGCCAGATCGAAAGTCGAGCCATGGCAGGGGCACAGGAAGCCACCGGGCCAGTCGGCACCGAGGGCCGGATTACCGGCCTGGAAGACGCTGGACGGCGAGCAGCCGAGATGGGTGCAGATGCCTACCGCCACGAAGATCTCCGGATTGCGCGACCGATGGGCGTTGCGGGCGTAGTCGGGCTGCTGGGAGGCCACGCCGGATTGGGGATCGGCCAGCTGGGGTTCGGCCCGGGCCAGCGCGGCCAGCATGTCGGGGGTGCGCCGCAGGATCCACACCGGCTTGCCGCGCCATTCGACGACCATCAGCTCGCCCGGCGCGAGCTTGTCGATGTCCACCTCCACCGGCGCCCCGGCAGCCATCGCACGCTCGGACGGGGTCAGCGTTGCCACGAAGGGCGCAGCGGCGGCCACCGCCAAGGCCCCGCCGGCCCCCGCGGTGGCGATGAGCAGGGTCCGGCGGGACGGATCGCGGGGAGATTCGGGTCCGCCGATAACGGGCGGCAGGGTCGTGGTAGGCATGGAATCCTCTCGGTTGGGCTGGCGGTGGTCGTCAAGCTGCATCAGCTCCGGCTAATCAACATCCATGCCACCCGAATGCGTAACACCAAGCCCTTGCGCATCAAGCACTTACGCACCCGCAGCGCCAAGCTTGCTGCCATCGGGCCTGCCACGCGAACTGCCACGACCTTGCCTGGCAGTTCTTCCGGCCACCAGGACGGAAGGTGCGCCAAAACGGGCCGCCCGGAGTGATTTGACCGAGGCGGTCTGCCATGACAGCATCCGGCAGTCCATCTGGCAGAAAGCCTTTCCCCATGAGCATCGGCCCCCATCCCCTCCCCGAACTCGTGTCCTTCCTCGACACGCTGCCGGAACCGCACATCCTGTGCGACCGCAACTACCGGATCCTGGCTGCCAACGGCGCCTACCGGGCCAAATGCGAGCGGCCGGACGACCTGATCGGGCGCCACTGCTACGAGGTGTCCCACCACTATCCGGTGCCCTGCGATCAGGCCGGCGAATCCTGTCCGCTGGCGCGCAGCCTGCAGTCCGGCCAGCGGGAGCGCGTGGTACACCTGCATCACACCGCCGGCGGCGAGCGCTACGAGAACATCGAGCTGTCGCCGGTGCGCGACCGGGGCGGCGAGATCGCCTTCTTCATCGAGAAGCTGGAGCCACTGCCGGTGGCCCGTGGCGTCGCCGCCGACCAGGGCCTGATCGGCCGCGCACCGGCCTTCCTGGCGATGCTGGAGCTGGTGACCCGCGTCGCCCCATCCGAAGCCAGCGTGCTGCTGCAGGGGGAGTCCGGCACCGGCAAGGAGCTGGCTGCCCAGGCCATCCACGAGGCGAGCCGGCGCGCCGACCGCCCCTTCGTGGCGGTGGATTGCTCCGGCCTCACCGAAACCCTGTTCGAGAGCGAGCTGTTCGGCCACGAGCGCGGTGCCTTCACCGGCGCGACCACACGCAAGAGCGGCCTCGTCGAAGTGGCCAGCGGCGGAACGCTGTTCCTCGATGAGCTGGGCGACATTCCGCTGGCGATGCAGGTCAAGCTGCTGCGCCTGCTGGAGACCGGCACCTACCGGCGGGTCGGCGGCACCGAGCTGATCCGCGCCGATATCCGCCTGGTCTCAGCCACCCACCGGCCACTCAAGGCTCTGGTCGAAAAGGGTCAGTTCCGCCAGGACCTGTTCTACCGCGTGAATGCCTTCCCGATCAGTCTGCCACCGCTGCGCCGCCGCCGCGAAGACATCCCGCTGCTGGCCGAAGCCCTGCTCAAGCGGGTGGCGCCGGAGCGCCCGCTGGACATCGCCGCGGACGCGCTGGACTGCCTGCTGGCCTACGACTACCCAGGCAATGTGCGGGAGCTGCGCAATATCCTGGAACGCGCCAGCCTGCTGTGCGACGGTGATCTGCTGCAACTGCGGCATCTGCCGGAGGAGCTGCAATTCGGCGAAGCCGGCGGCGACGCGGCAATGAACGCCGGTAGCATGATGAACCATAGCACCCTGCCCGCCGGGCGCCAGGCAGCACCGAGCGACTCCCAGCTGCGCGCCGCGCTGCAGGGCCACCGGGGCTCCCGCAAGAGCCTGGCGGCGCAGTTGGGCATGAGCGAGCGCACGCTGTACCGCCGCATCAAGGAACTGGGCTGACGGGTATCCGCAGGGCGTACCGCCCGGCATTCAGGGCCTCCGGGAAGGCAAGCGCCAGCGAACACCGGCGGCCCCCATCACCGACCTTCCGGACGTGAAAAGGGGAAGCCGGATCGCTCCATGCTTCCCCTCGCCTGCCGCTGCACCAGGCCCCACGCACAAGTGGGGTCCGGCGGCCTCCGGTGCTTGCTTACTGCGGTATCAGGAACACCGACTTCTCCCGTACCGCCACGGTTTCATCGTCCAGCGCCTTCACCTCGATATACACGGTGTTGGAGCCGGGTTTGCCCGACTCGGGCGGCGCCGCCACTTCGA
>JAFEDI010000066.1 GCA_018241725.1 Pseudomonadota bacterium
CCGGTGCGCTATGTGCGGGAGTTGATGTTGAACGAGCCGATTCACTGAGCCCTCTCCCGCCCTGCGGGTACCCTCTCCCGCACGCGGGAGAGGGAAGTGCGTCACGGCTCCTGTGTATTTTTTACACCGCCGCCGTCACCACGATTTCCACCTTCCATGCCGGGTTGGCCAGTTTGGCTTCCACCGTGGCGCGTGCCGGTGCATTGCCCGCCACCACCCACGCATCCCAAGCGCGGTTCATCCCTGCAAAATCGTTGATATCGGCCAAGAAAATCTGCGCACGCAGGATTTTGGTTTTATCACTGCCCGCACGCGCCAGCAGATCATCGATCGCCGCCAATACTTCAGCGGTTTGCACCTCGATATCGGCATCTAGCGTTTCCGGGATCTGCCCGGCCAGATACACGATGCCCGCGTGGATGCTGGCTTCCGACATGCGCGCGCCGGGGTCAAGACGTTGGATCATGGGGGTACTCCGTGGTGGGAAGTTGCACCTTACGGAGATTTTCAAATATGAACCAGCGGACTCTGCTCAGTCCTCGTCCATATCCCCCACAGCGTCCAGGTCGGCAGCATCGGCCAGATAGCCCAGCAGCTCGCCCGGGCTGCATTCCAGCACTGCGCAGAACTTGGCCAAGGTGCGGAAGCGAATCCCCTTGACCTTGCCGCCGCGAAACAGTGAGAGCTGGGTTTCGCTGATGCCCACGCGCGCGGCCAGCTCCCGCGCCTTCATCCCACGACGGGTCAGCACCGCGTCCAAGGTCACCTGGATCGGCATCAGAGGATCTCGTCCAATTCGGCCTGCAGGTCACGCGCCTGGTCCACCACGCTGGCCAGCAAGAGCAGTGCGGCCCCCACCACGCCCAACACGATGCCCGACAAATCAAAATAGGCGTAGCCGCCATGCCCGCCTACGATCCAGCGCGACAGATTGGTGATGGCAAACACGTTGAGCAGCGCCCCCAGCAACACGCCTGCGCCCATGTGGCGCATCGCGGTGGCAATGGTGGGATGAAACATTTGCCCCGCTGCCAGCCCCGCCAGCGCCCGTTGCACCGCCCACAGCGCCCACAGATAGCCCAGCGCCGGCAGCAAGCGCACCAGCGACAACAGCATCGTGTCGGGCGCAGCCACGCCCTGCATCCATGGCAACCCGCGCAGGCCCAACCCCAGTACCAGGCACAGGCCGATGAGCACGCTCAGGGTGGCCATGCGCAGCAGGCGGCAATCACGGCGAAATCGATGTTGGTGCAGCATCATGAAATTCCAATTTTTAAGTTTGACTTAAAGTTTTTTCTATCCTATAACTTTATCCCAGACTTAAAGTTTCAGGAAGCATCCGCATGCTCCGCACGCATCCAACCCTTGCCATCGAGACCCAAGGCCTGACCCGCCGCTTCGGCCAACAACTGGCCGTGGACGGCATCAGCATGCACGTCCCCGCACGCAGCATCTACGGGTTTTTGGGCCGCAATGGCGCCGGTAAAACCACCACCATCAAGCTGCTGCTGGGCCTGTTGCAAGCCGATGCTGGTTGCGCATGGGTGGCCGGGATCGACATCGCCCAACACCGGCAGGCCGCCGCACGCAAGATCGGTGCGCTGCTGGAGGCATATGGCTTTTACGGCAACCTCAGTGGCCGCGAGAACCTCGACCTGTGCCGGCGGCTGTTGGGCCTGCCCACCAGCGAGATCGACCGTGTGCTGGACGTCACCGACATGGCTGCTCATGCCCGCAAGCGGGTGGCGGATTTTTCGCTGGGGATGCGGCAACGACTGGGACTGGCGCGGGCGATGCTGGGCGCACCGCCAATCCTGATGTTGGATGAGCCCACCAACGGGCTGGACCCGGACGGGATTGCCGATATGCGCACGTTGTTGCGGGCATTGCCCGAGCGCGCAGGCACCACCGTGCTGGTGTCCAGCCATTTGCTGGGCGAAGTGGAACAGATCGCCACCCATATCGGCATCCTCAACCAAGGACGCTTGGTGCTGGAAGGCGCGTTGGCTGCGCTCAAGGCCGAGGTCGGGCACGAGGTTGCGTTGGCCGTGGGCGATCCCGAGCGTGCCTGCGCGCTCGCCCATGCCAAAGGCTTTGCGGTCAGCCGCGATGCCGATGCGCTGATCGCACGCTTTGCCGCAAGCGAAAACCCGCGCGACGCCACCGCCGCACTCACCCGGCTGCTGTGCCTGGAAGGCGTTGACATCCACGCCGTCACCCCGCGCCAGCACTCGCTGGAAGCCCTCTACCACCGCAATGCACACCCCGCGCAATAAGGCCGACGCCGATGACGACGCTCCCCACCCCAGCATTCACCACGGCCCTCGCGGTGGAGGCCTGCAAACTGCGGCGCTCGCTGGCATTGCTGTTGGCCGGCGTGGCACCGCTGTTGATTGCGGTGTTCGTGTTCTTCAACCTGCTGCAAATGCGCAAGCCGATGCCGTGGACCATGGCGCTGCAATCAGCGGTTGGCATCTGGGCGTTTTTCATGCTGCCGATGAGCGTGACCGCGCTCACCGCACTGATAGCGCATACCGAGCATGGCCCACGCAGTTGGGACTACCTGCGCGCACTGCCGCTGCCGCGCTGGCATGTGTATGCCGCCAAAGTAGTGTGTGCCTTGGCCATTGTGGCCGGGATGAGCCTGTTGCTGGCGCTGCTGGCACCGCTGTCGGTGCAATTGGCGGGCGGATGGGCGCCGGCACTGGCCGCCACGGGGCCACGCGATATCGCACCCTTTTTGCTACTGCTGGGCCGCGTGTTTGTGGCGGCGTGGCTGTTGATCGCCATGCAGCTGTGGGTCGCGCTGCGCCATGCCAGTTTCGTGCCTGCCTTGGCCGTCGGCATCGGTGGCACCTTCTTCGCGGTGGTCGCCACCTCGGCCAAAATCGGCATGTTGCTGCCGTGGCAACTCCCGGTGAATCAGCTTGCCAGCGACCCGCAACGCGCGCAGCTCACCCTGCTGCTGGGCGCACTGGGCGGCGTGACGGTGTTTGTGTTGATGTTGTGGCGGATGGGGCGGCGTGAGGTCATCAACTAAATGGTTAAATGCGCCAACGCAAATGTCAGCGCCGCGTTCACTGCTACGGCTTGCGCCAGATTGCATTGCGCGGGGCTGGCGCGGGGGCTGTCGGGGTAGACCTCGGTGGTGGTGGTGTAGCGCGCGCCGGTGATGCCGGCACACAGGCCCAGTTTGACCAGTGGGTATTCGATGACGCCGGGGGCCACCACCGTTGAACCGATGATGGTGCCGTCGGGGTCGGCGGGGGCGATGTGGGTCACCTTGGCCACGTCGGCATTGATGGCGTGTTGGAAGGCCGGCTGCGGGTTTTCGCTGTCATCGACCAGATAGAAGCCATCCGGAATCGTGCCCGGTTCATATGGTTTACCGTCGCGTGCGGCCAGTGCCGGGCGGAATTCGGCTTCATCGGAGTCGGTGGTTTCGTGCAAATCAATATGCACGATGCACTTGCCGCGCAAGGGTTGAATCAAGTCCCACAGCGCCTTGGATTCTCCGCATGGGCTGTTGGCCACAAAGTTGCGGTTGGGGTCCAGCGCATGCGGGTTCCAGCGATGGATGCGCTCGTATGCCCACGGCGACACGCAGGGTGCAATCAATAAATTTAATTGGCCTTCAAATGCATCCGCATAGTCCCGCGCGAATAACAGCGCGCCGTGTACGCCGCTGGTTTCGTAACCATGCACGCCGCCCGTCACCAAAGCGACCGGCAGCGCATCGTCCCAATATTTGCCACGCAAGGCATACAGTGGGTAGCGGCCATCATCGCCGTAATCCAGCTCGCCGTACTGCAACACCTTGAAACTTTCCAGCATGGTGTTGAGCCTGTTCACTACCTCATCGGCATAGCTA
>JAFEDI010000067.1 GCA_018241725.1 Pseudomonadota bacterium
AGACGAGAACTGATTTTTCTTGCGGCGCACAAAATAAGAACATTAAAAGTCCATATTTAAAGAAATAAATCTATTTTGCTATCGCACATTAATTTTCAATTTGAAAGTTCAATCGATCATTTGTGTAAATATATTGACAGATTGAGCGATGGATTTTTAGAATCCGCCCATACCCAACAACAAAGGAGACGGAGAAGATGGACTTCAGCCTCAGCGAAGAACAGAAGGCGCTGGTCGAGTCGGCCAGCCGGTTCGCCCGCAATCGCCTGGCGCCCGACTACCGGGCGCGGGAAAAAGCCGAATGTGTCGAGCGGGAGCTCGTCGTGGAAATGGGCGAACTGGGCTTTCTCGGCCCCGAGCTACCGGAACAGTACGGCGGGCTCGGCGTGGACTGCGTGACCAGCGGCCTGCTGCTGGAGCAGATCGCCTACGGGGATTTCAATGTGTCCTACGTCAATCTGCTCACGTCCCTTTGCGGGCAGATCGTGTCCTCCCACGCCAAACCGGCAGTGGCGAAGGAATGGATGGATCTGGTCGTCACCGGGAAGAAGCTCATCGCCATCGCCCTCACCGAGCCGAGCGCCGGCTCCGACGCCGCCCGCCTCAAGCTGAAGGCGGTGCGCGACGGCAAGGACTTCATCCTCAGCGGCGAGAAGACCTCGATCTCGATGGCCACCCAGGCCGACGTGGCGGTGGTCTTCGCCCGCACCGGCAGCGAGGCCGACAAGGCACGCGGAATCAGCGCCTTCCTGGTGCCGATGGACCTGCCCGGCGTGTCCCGCACCACTTTCGACGACATTGGCACCCGCCCGGTCGGGCGCGGCTCGATCTTCTTCGACGGGGTGCGCGTGTCGGAAGACATGATGCTCGGCGACGAAGGTCAGGGCTTCATCCAGGTGATGCAGGGTTTCGACTACAGCCGCGCGCTGATCGGCCTGCAGTGCATGGGGGTGGCGCGCGCCTCGCTGGACGAGGCCTGGCGCTACAGCCAGGAGCGGGAAGCCTTCGGCAAGCCGATCGGCGAATTCCAGGGGGTCAGCTTCCCGCTAGCCGAGGCGGAAACCTATTACGAAGCCTGCCGCAACCTGTGCCTGCGCACCCTGTGGCTGAAGGACCAGCACCTGCCCCACACCGCCGAGGCGGCGATGTGCAAGTGGTGGGCGCCGAAGCTGGCCTGCGAAATCATCCATCAGTGCCTGCTGACCCACGGCCACGGCGGCTACGGGGCCGACTACCACTTCGGCCAGCGCTACCGGGACTTGCTCGGCCTGCAGATCGGCGACGGCACCGCGAACATCATGAAGATGATCATCGCGCGCCAGAAGACGGCGCAGTACGCCGTCTGAGCGCCCCCCCGGCCTTAAAGCTGCGACATGTTGCGCTGCAGGAGGTTGATGTAATGGATGAACGCCAGCCGGTCGTCGAAGGAGAAGCCCTTCAGGGCTTCGTCGTAGAAGGTATGGATGGGATCGGCGAGGGACTTCCACAGCTCGGTGCCCTTCTCGCTCAGCCGCACCTTGCGCTCGCGCCGGTCTTCGGCGCCGGTGATGCGCTCGATGAGGCCGTCGCGCTCGAGCCGGTTGAGCAGGCCAGTGAGGTTCTGACGGCTCACCAGCAGGTAGCGGGACAGCTCATTGACGCTCATCCCCTCGGCCGCCTGCGGACGGGACAGCGCACCCAGCACCGACCACTGTTGGGTGGTGACGCCGAAGTCCTCGAGGGCTTGCGTGCCCTTCGTGTGCAGCGTGTTGGCAGCCTGAAAAAGCCGGAAAAACAGGCGGTTGTTGATCTCAATGCCGGCGAGGCTCTTTTCGGTGGTGAGGTCGGTCATCGATGCAGGACGTTGCGGTGGATGCCGCATTGAAGCGCAAAGCAGCACGCAAACGCAACGGGGACAACCCCGAAACCTGATACCCAGGACACACATTCAACAAAGGAGAACAGCATGCGAGGCATCAAAGGGAAAGTCACCATCGTCACCGGCGGCGCGGGCGGCATCGGCGCCGCAATCTGCCGGCGCTTCGCGGAAGAAGGCGCGCTGGTGGCGGTGTTCGACATCAACAAGGAGGCCGCCGAAACAGTGGTCGCCGACATCCGCGCCAAGGGCGGCAGCGCAGCGGCCTTCGGGGTGGACCTGACCAGCCAGGAGTCGGTGGTCGCCGCTGTCAAAGCCGCCGAACAGCAGCTCGGCCCGCCCCACATCCTGGTGAACAACGCCGGCTGGGACCACGCCGCCCCCTTCCTGAAGACCGACAAGGCCCTGTGGGACAAGATCGTCGCCGTCAATCTGTACGGCCCGCTCTACATGCACCACGCGGTACTGCCGGGGATGTACGAGCGCGGTGCCGGCAAGGTGGTGAACGTGGCCTCCGACGCGGCCCGCGTCGGCTCCTCCGGCGAAGCGGTGTACGCCTACTGCAAGGGCGGCCTGCTGTCCTACTCCAAGACCATGGCTCGCGAACTGGCCCGCAAGCAGATCAACGTCAACGTGGTGTGCCCCGGCCCCACCGACACCGCGCTGTTCCGCGACTTCGCCGGCGAAGGCGAACAGGGCGAGAAGCTCAAGGGCGCGCTGGCCAAGGCCATCCCCTTCGGCCGCCTCGGCCAGCCGGAAGACCTGCCCGGCGCGGTGCTGTTCCTCGCCAGCGACGACGCGTCCTTCATCACCGGCCAGGTCATCAGCGTGTCCGGCGGCCTGACCATGGCGGGTTGAGCGCCCTCCCACATACCCCACACCGCTACTCAAGGATCAGGAGACACAACATGGAATACCGCGACATCCTCTACACCAAGGCTGACGGCATCGCGACCATCACCATCAACCGGCCGAAGCAGTTCAACGCCTTCACCGCCAACACCTGCGAGGAGATGATCCACGCCTTCAAGGATGCCGACTACGACCGCAGCATCGGCGTGGTGGTCCTCACCGGCGCCGGCGAGAAGGCCTTCTGCACCGGCGGCGACCAGGGCACCCAGGACGGCGGCTACGGCGGCCGCGGCACCATCGGCCTGCCCATCGAGGAAGTGCAGAGCGCCATCCGCGACTGCAACAAGCCGGTCATCGCCCGCGTCAATGGCTACGCCATCGGCGGCGGCAACGTGCTGGTCACCATCTGCGACCTGGCCATCGCCTCCGACAACGCCCAGCTCGGCCAGGCCGGCCCGCGCGTCGGCTCCGTCGATCCCGGCTTCGGCACCGCCCTGCTCGCCCGCGTCGTCGGCGAGAAGAAGGCCCGCGAAATCTGGTACCTGTGCCGCCGCTACACCGCCCAGGAAGCCCTGCAGATGGGCCTGGTCAACGCCGTGGTGCCCCAGGACCAGCTCGACGCGGAAGTGAAGAAGTGGTGCGACGAGATCGTCGAGAAGAGCCCGACCGCCATCGCGCTGGCCAAGAAGTCCTTCAACGTGGATACCGAAATGATCCGCGGCATGGGCGGCCTGGCCATGCACGCCCTCAAGCTGTACTACGAGACCCCGGAGTCCGCCGAAGGCGGCAACGCCTTCCGCGAGAAGCGCAAGCCCGAGTTCCGCAAGTACGTGCGCTGAGCTTCGTGCGCGGGGGCGCCGTCCGCCCCCGCCGCGAGCGCGCCCCCCAGCTCCCAACCGGAAACGCATCATGATCAGAGACCAGGAAACCCTCAATCTGCTGCTCGACACCATTTCCCGCTTCGTGCGGGAACGGTTGATCCCCCACGAGGCCATCGTCGCCGACACCGACCGGATTCCCGATGAACTGATCCAGGAGATGCGCGAACTGGGCCTGTTCGGCCTGTCCATCCCCGAGGAACACGGTGGCATGGGCCTGACGATGGAAGAGGAAGTGCTGGCCACCTTCGAGATCGGCTACACCTCGCCGTGCTTCCGCTCCCTGTTCGCCACCAACAACGGCATCGGCGGCCAGGGCATCATCATCGACGGCAGCGACGCGCAGAAGGCCCATTACCTGCCTCGGCTCGCCACCGGCGAGATCATCGGCTCCTTCGCGCTGACCGAGCCCGACAGCGGCTCCGACGCCGCCAGCCTGCGCACCACTGCCGTCCGCGACGGCGACTTCTACGTGCTCAACGGCACCAAGCGCTACATCACCAATGCCCCCGAAGCCGGCATCTTCACGGTGATGGCCCGCACCGATTCCGCCAAAAAGGGCGCCGACGGCATCTCCGCCTTCATCGTCGAGGCGGGCACGCCGGGCCTGTCCCTCGGTCCAATCGACAGGAAGATGGGCCAGAAAGGCGCCCACATTTGCGACGTGATCTTCGAGGACTGCCGCATCCCGGCCGCCAACCTGATCGGCGGCAAGGAAGGCGTCGGCTTCAAGACCGCCATGAAGGTGCTCGACAAGGGCCGCATCAACATCGCCGCGGTGTCGGTCGGCGTGGCCCGCCGCATGCTCGACGACGCGCTGCGCTACGCCTGCGAACGCAAGCAGTTCGGCAAGCCGATCGCCGAATTCCAGCTGGTCCAGGCCATGCTGGCCGACAGCAAGGCCGAGCTCTACGCCGCCCAGTGCATGGTGGTGGACGCCGCCCGCCGCCGCGACCAGGGCCTCGACGTGGGCACCGAAGCGGCCTGCGCCAAGATGTTCGCCTCCGAGATGTGCGGCCGCGTCGCCGACCGGGCGGTGCAGGTCTTCGGCGGTGCCGGCTACCTGGCCGAGTACGGCATCGAGCGCTTCTACCGGGACGTGCGCCTGTTCCGCATCTTCGAGGGCACCACGCAGATCCAGCAGCTGGTGATCGCCCGCAACATGATCCGCGAGCACACCTGAAACGTGCCGGCAGCGCCCCGCCCCTTTATCCTTCACGAATAATTCGCTAAATACACAAACTCGAAACGCCGCACACAAGGAAGAGACGATGATGAATTTCAAATGGGACGACCCGCTGCTCCTCGACCTCCAGCTCACCGACGAGGAGCGCATGATCCGCGACAGCGCCGAGGCCTACTGCCAGGACAAGCTGGCCCCGCGCGTCCTCGAGGCCTTCCGCAACGAACACACCGACCTGGCGATCTTCCGTGAGATGGGCGAACTGGGCCTGCTCGGCCCGACGATCCCCGAGGAATACGGCGGCGCCGGCCTCAACTACGTGAGCTACGGCCTGATCGCCCGCGAGGTGGAACGGGTGGATTCCGGCTACCGTTCGATGATGAGCGTGCAGTCTTCCCTGGTGATGGTGCCGATCAACGAATTCGGCAACGAAGCCACCAAGCGCAAGTACCTGCCCAAGCTCGCCACCGGCGAGTGGATCGGCTGCTTCGGCCTCACCGAGCCCAACCACGGCTCCGACCCCGGCTCCATGATCACCCGCGCCCGCAAGGTGGACGGCGGCTACAGCCTCAGCGGCAGCAAGATGTGGATCACCAACAGCCCGGTGGCCGACGTGTTCGTCGTGTGGGCCAAGGACGACGAGGGCAAGATCCGCGGCTTCGTGCTCGAAAAGGGCTGGAAGGGCCTGTCCGCCCCGGCCATCCACGGCAAGGTCGGCTTGCGCGCGTCGATCACCGGCGAGATCGTCATGGACGAGGTGTTCTGCCCCGAGGAGAACGCCTTCCCCGAGGTTCGCGGCCTCAAGGGCCCCTTCACCTGCCTCAACTCGGCCCGCTACGGCATCGCCTGGGGCGCCCTCGGCGCAGCCGAAGACTGCTGGCACCGGGCCCGCCAATATACGCTGGACCGCAAGCAGTTCGGCCGCCCGCTGGCCGCCAACCAGCTGATCCAGAAGAAGCTGGCCGACATGCAGACCGAGATCACCCTCGGCCTGCAGGGCTGCCTGCGCCTGGGCCGCATGAAGGACGAGCACATCGACGCGGTGGAGATCACTTCCATCATGAAGCGCAACTCCTGCGGCAAGGCGCTGGACATCGCCCGCCTGGCCCGCGACATGATGGGCGGCAACGGCATCTCCGACGAGTTCGGCGTGGCCCGCCACCTGGTGAACCTGGAGGTGGTGAACACCTACGAGGGCACCCACGACATCCACGCGCTGATCCTCGGCCGCGCCATCACCGGCATCGCCGCCTTCGCCAACTGACCGGCGCGCCGGCTCACACCGTCTCCACTTGGCCCACGTCGGCTGACGGCAGGGTGCTGCCCCGCACCCTGCCCCCTTTTTTGGAGTTGCCATGTCCTTCGACACCGAAACCTGCTTCGACCGGGTGGCCGAGGCCCGCAAGTCGATCCGTGCCTTCCTGCCCACGCCCGTGGCACGGGAGACCATCGAGGCGATCCTCAAGGTTGCGGCCCGCGCGCCGTCCGGCAACAACATCCAGCCCTGGCGGCTCCACGTCGTCACCGGCGGCCTGCGCCAGCAGCTGGTGGATGAGGTTTGCGCCGCCTTCGATGCGGCCGATGCCAGCCACCAGGCCGAGTATCACTACTACCCGACGCAGTTCTCCGAACCCCACCAGAGCCGCCGCCGCAAGCTCGGCGGCGACCTGTACCGCCTGCTGGACATCCCCCGCGGCGACAAGGCGCGCATGCACGCCCAGACACGCCGCAACTTCACCTTTTTCGACGCGCCGGTCGGCCTGATCCTGACCATCGACCGTCGCCTCGCCCAGGGCAGCTGGATCGATTGCGGCATGCTGCTGCAGAACATCCTGCTCGCAGCTACCGCCCGTGGCCTCGCCACCTGTGCCCAGGCGGCGTGGATCGACTACCACCGCATCATCGGCCGGCTGCTGGAGTTCGATGAGAACGAACAACTCGTCTGCGGCATCGCGCTGGGCCATGCCGATCCCGCCGCCCCCGAGAACGGGCTGGAAAGCGAGCGGGCGCCGCTGGATGAGTTCGTGCGTTTCCACAGCTGAAGCTGCGGCAGCACATCAACTGCCCCCCGAATCTCTCCCTCCCCGTCGTCGTTGAAGGTCGACGGAACCTTTGCCGGTGAGCCCTCGACAGCTCACCGGCCTTCTTTTTTCATGCGGTGAACTGCGCCTGCGCTCGTTCCTACTCCGCATCCGGCTGGGCTGCCGGCGCGGCGCGCTGGAAGGCATCCAGCGCCATGCACTGCTCCACAATGCGCATCACCCTCGGCACATGGTCCAGCCGGCAGGCGAAGCGCCGGGCATTGAAGACCTGAGGCACCAGGCAGCAGTCGGCAAGAGTCGGCGCATCGCCGTGGCAGAAGGCGCCGGTGCGTGGATCGTCGAGCAGGCTCTCCACGGTGGCCAGCCCCTTCTCGACCCAGTGGCGAAACCAGGCATTCCTGCCCTGCTCTTCCATGCCGAGTTCATCCCGGAGGTAGTTGAGGACGCCCAGGTTATTGAGCGGGTGGATCTCGCAGGCGATGGTCTGCGCGATGGCACGGATACGCGCCCGCTCAAACGCGCAGCCCGGCAACAAGGGCGGCGTCGGGTGAAGCTCGTCCAGGTACTCGATGACCGCCAGGGATTGCGTAAGCACGCGGCCATCGTCGACCAGCGTCGGCACCAGGCCCGCCGGATTCACGGCCAGGTAGGCGTCGCTGCGCTGCTCGCCCCTGACCAGATGCACCGGCACGCTGTCGTAATCCAGCCCCTTGAGATTCAGTGCGATCCGCACCCGGTAGGACGCGGAGCTGCGGAAATAGCTGTAGAGCTGTCCCATCGCGCCCTCCTCCTCAACTCACAGCCGGCAGCACCCGGCCCGTGAGCTCGCCGAAACCGATCCGCGCGGCGCCCGGCCTCTCGCACCAGGCCCGCATGACGACCGTGTCGCCGTCCTCGAGAAAGGTCCGCGCTTCGCCGTTGGGAAGCACGACCGGCTGCTTGCCGCCGCCTGTCAGCTCAAGCAGCGAGCCCGCCTCCTCAAGGGTTGGACCGGACTGCGTACCGCTGCCCAGCAGGTCGCCCGGCCGCAGGTTGCAGCCATTGACCGTATGGTGAGCGACCATCTGTGCGAGGGTCCAATAGGCGTGCCGGAAGTTGGTCCGCGACAAGGGCGCGGGCGGCGCACCCGCGTCATGCATCCGGGCCGTCTCGAGCAGCACCTGGAGCTGGATGTCGAAGGCGCCGCTTGCCCGGTTTGCCGCCGACTCCAGATAAGGCAGCGGCTGGGGATCTTCATCCGGCCGTAGCCAAGGCACGCGATACGGCGCCAGCGCGTCCAGCGTAACGATCCACGGCGAGATCGTCGTGGCGAAACTCTTCGAGAGAAACGGCCCCAGGGGTTGGTATTCCCAGGCCTGCAGGTCGCGTGCCGACCAGTCATTGAGCAGGCACAGGCCGAAAGCGTGTTCGTCGGCCTCGTCGAGCGGGATCGGCTTGCCGATCTCATTGCCGCGGCCGATGAAGACCCCGAGTTCCAGTTCGTAGTCCAGACGCTGGCTCGGCCCGAAGATCGGGGCGTCGGCTCCCGGCGGCAGCGTCTGACCACGAGGACGGGCGAAAGCCTGCCCGGATACACCGATGGACGAACTGCGCCCGTGGTAGCCGATGGGCACCCACTTGTAGTTGGGCAAGAGCGGATTGTCCGGACGGAACAACCGGCCGACGCGGGTGGCGTGGTGGATCGACGTGTAGAAATCGGTGTAGTCGCCGATGGTCGCCGGTAGCGTGTATTCGGCTTCGGCCTGTGGTATCAGGCAGTCCCGCAGTACCGGCTCGGCCTCCGAGGCGGCGCGCAGAAGGCGGGAAAGCGCCAGGCGCAGCGCGGACCATTTGGCCGCGCCCAAGGCCATCAAGGGGTTGAGGCTCTCGCCGGTACAGGCCCTGGCCGCTTCGGCCGCCTCGCCGGCAAAGACGCCGCGGGCTTCAGCGGCAGCCAGATCGAGGAGACGGTCGCCAATGGCGACCCCGATGCGCCACGCCTCACCCGATCCGGCCCGCCGGAACGCCGCGAAAGGCAGGTTCTGGATCGGAAAGTCGCCATGGGCGGCATTGGCGGATGTCACCCAGCTCTGCAGCGCTGGGTCATGGGTTTCGTTCAGCAGGCTCATGGTCTGGATTCCCGGTGGCGATCAACAGCAGGCTTCCCGTCACACGCGCAGAATGACTGCCCTCTCGTGACATATCGCAGGATGTACCGTGATCAAGGTTCGGTGGCGCCGGCCCCGCTGCCGGCGTGCAGCCACGCCGCATGCTCAGGCGCCCGCTTCGTCACCGCCCACTCGTCCAGCATGGCCTGCTTCACGTCGTCCAGCTTGTGCAGCATCTCGGGAGTCGCGGTGTTGGCCGCCAGTTCCAGGCGATGGCCGTTGGGGTCGAAGAAGTAGATGGACTTGAAGATGGTGTGGTCGACGGGGCCCAGCACGTCGATGCCCTCGGCCTCCAGCCTGGCCTTGGTGGCCAGCAGCGTTTCCACCGAATCCACCTCCATCGCCAGATGCTGGACCCAGGCCGGGGTGTTCGGGTCCCGGCCCATCGGCGGCTGAGTCGGCAGCTCGAAGAAGGCCAGGATGCTGCCCTGGCCCGCGTCCAGGAAGACGTGCATGTAGGGGTCGGGCTGCTTGGTGGACGGCACTTCGTTCTCCGCGATGGCCAGTACGAACTTCATGCCCAGGTGCTTTCCGTACCATTCGACGGTCTGCTTGGCATCGATGCAGCGGTAGGCCGCATGGTGAATCCGCTTGATCAGCATTTCATCTACTCCGCAGTCAGTGCGCCACGCCGGAGCTGGTCGCGCTCCAGGGATTCGAACAAGGCCTTGAAGTTGCCTTCGCCAAAGCCTTCGTCGTGCTTGCGCTGGATGAACTCGAAGAACACCGGCCCGAGCAGGGTCTCGGAAAATATCTGCAGCAGCAGGCGCGTTTCGCCGCCGGACGTGGAGCCGTCGAGCAGGATGCCGCGCGCCTGCAGTTCGGGCACCGGCTCGCCATGGCCGGGCAGGCGCTCCTCCAGCATCGCGTAATAGATGTCGTTGGGCGCGCTCATCAGCGGAATGCCGGCCATCTGCAGTGCGTCGACGCTGGCGATGAGGTCGTCGGTGAGCAGCGCCACGTGCTGGATGCCCTCGCCGTTGAACTTCATCAGGAACTCCTCGATCTGGCCTGCGCCCTTGCCCGCCTCCTCGTTGAGGGGAATGCGGATCAGGCCATCCGGCGCCGTCATGGCGCGGGACGTGAGGCCGGTGTATTCCCCCTTGATGTCGAAGTAGCGGATCTCGCGGAAGTTGAAGAGCTTCTGGTAGAAGCCGGCCCAGAACGCCATGCGGCCGCGATAGACGTTATGGGTCAGGTGATCGATGTGCGTGAAGCCGTGGCCCTTCGGGTGACGCTCGACGCCGGGCAGGAACTCGAAGTCGATGTCGTAAATGGATTTGCCGTCCTCGAAGCGATCGATCAGGTAGAGCGGCGCGCCGCCGATGCCCTTGATGGCTGGCAGACGCAGCTCCATCGGCCCAGTGGGAATGTCGATTGGCTGCGCGCCCAACTCCAGCGCCCGCTTGTAGGCTCGATGGGAGTCACGCACACGAAAAGCCAGGCCGCAGGCCGACGGGCCGTGCTCGGCGGCGAAGTAGCTGGCGATGCTGCCGGGCTCGCGATTGACGATGAAATTGATGTCACCCTGGCGGTACAGCACCACGTCCTTGGAGCGATGCCGCGCGACGGGGGTGAAGCCCATCCTTTCGAACAGGGGCTCCAGCACCTGGGGCGTGGGCGACGCGAACTCCACGAACTCGAAGCCCATCAGGCCCATCGGGTTGTCGAACAGATCCGGCATGCACGCCTCCTTCCCGGTTGCGGGCAGGCCGGGAAGGATTACCCCGGCCCGCCTTTACGCTCTAGACATCGGCGTTTCGCAGAAGCTCCCGACTTTCTCCATGCCCCTGACGGGCAACCGGCAAGGGCATGGAACTCAGGATCTGGGTGAGGAGCAGCCCCCGGAGGTGAGCGGCCCGTTAGAAGCGCAGACGGACCCCTCCAGTCACGGTCAATGGCTGGGACAGGCTGCGGTTGTAAGGCTGATTGTAGGCGTAGGCGTTCTCCGAGTAGCTCCGGTCGAAGAGATTGACGACGCTGCCGAACAAGTCGGTGGTCCGATTCAGCGCAAAGGTGGCGCTGGCATTCACCACCGTGCTGGCAGCCTGCCCGAAGCGGGTCGTGTTGTTGTTGCTGGTCGTGTCGAGCAGCATCGCGCCGATGTAGCGGAGCTCGACCGAGGTACGCAAGCGCTCGATCGGCTTCCAGGTGGCGCCGATGCTGGCCAGATCCTTCGGCACACCGACAAGCTGCACGTTGAGCGGATCGGTGACGATGGCACCGTGGCGTGTCAGGTAGGTTTCGGTCCGCGTGTACCACCCGTCCACCGTCAGGCGGTCATTGACGCGCCACGCTGCGGTGAGTTCGACCCCATGGGAGCGCCCGTCCTGGTCATTGGTGTAGTACTTGGCCGAGCCGCCACAGGCCGCCAATGCAGCCCCACCACAGATCAGCTGCACCTGGGCCGGAGCACTACCAGCCTTGGCCGTATAGGTGGCGATCATGTCCTTGATGTCGTACATGAAGTAGGTCAGGCCGACGCTAAGGGGCCCTTTCCGGTAATCGCCCCCCAGCTCCCAGCCTGTGAGCGTTTCCGGGGCCAGATCCGGGTTGGCAATGGTGGTGCTGGTACCGGTACCGTAAGTACGGGTCAGGTTGTTGAAGCCGGGCGCGCGGAAGGCCTTGTAAGCGGCGGCACGCAGGGAACTGGCCTCGTTCAGTTCATAACGCAGCGCGAGGCTGGGATTGAAGGCACTCTTGTCCCCGGCGGGCAGGTCGCCACCACTGGTCGCCCCCGCCGCGGTGGTGCGCGTATTGGCCCGGTCGCTGATACGCCAGGTGTCGAAGCGGCCGCTCAGGGTAATTTCCAGCGGATCGATGGGAAAGAAGCGGGTCTGGCCAAAAGCGCCCAGGAAAGTCTGGCGCCCTTCACCGTAAGTGCTGCTGTTGAAATTTCCCTGGGGCGCCCCCGACGAGGTCGGCGTGGTGTAGAAGCGCTCCAGGTCCTCGGCCTTCAGGCCCCGGTAGTCGACACCCACGTCGAAACCGGTCCACCGCCCGGACAGGCGCTGGCTGTAGGTGACGGACGCGCCCTGCTCCCGATAACGCTGGTGACCGTACTGGGTGTAGAAATCGACCACATCGGAATTGACCTTGGCTGGCGTGAGCGTCGCGCTGTTGCTGTTGAGGCAACTCGTACCGCCCTGGTAGTAACAGGTACTGCCGTTGTATTTCTCGAAGCGGACATACTGGGCCCAGACATTGGCGCTGAGGCTGCGTTTGCCGTCGAAGGTCTTGGTAAGGTTGGCAGCGAGATCCGGGCTGCGCTGGACGTTGCTACCGTCTGCGTAATTGATGTTCTGGTCCTGCACGTGGTAGCCGAGCCGCAGGAAGCCGGACAGGTCGGCGGCCGGCTTGAAATAGGTGGTCAGACTCAGGTTGCGGTTTTCGGCAGCAACAGCGCCTTTGTGTGGAAAGCGCCACATGTATTCGGCCGGCGTCGTCTGGTAACCGTCGGTATGGAAGATATCCGCCGAAAGATTGAAACTGAGCGCGTCCGACACGGCAAAATTTTTTGACACTGCCACGTTCGCGGTACCGTGGCTACCCAGCGACACCTGCGCCTCGCCGGCGTCGTCCTTGACCCGCCGCGTCACCACATTGACGACTCCAGCTACCGCCATGTTGCCCCACAAGCTCGAATTGCCACCGCGGACAATTTCGACGCGCTCGATATTGGACAAGGGCAGCTTGAACCACTGAGTGGTCATGTAGAACGGGTCGTGAATCGGCACACCGTCGAGCAGCACCAGCACTTTCGAATTGCCGAGGCCGCGCATCTTGGTCTGCTGACCGGTCGGGTCGGACTGGTTGGCCGGCACACCGGTGAAATTCATCCCCGGTACGTCGCGCAGCAATTGATCCAGTGTCTGGGCTGGGGCAGCCTCGATCAGCTCACGGCTGATCACCGTGGTGTGCAGGGGCATTTCTTCAACACGCGTTTCACTGCGGGTGGCGGAAATGGTCACTGTTTCGAGCTCCCGAACCTCACCTTCGTCTGCCGCCCAGGCAACGGGTAGCTGGATCATTGCGATGGCCAAGGCCAGCGGGCGGATTTTCGTATTCACATTAACCCCCAGGTTTTATTATTTGAAACACCATTCAAAAGACCTGCGGATTATCGATGCGCAAAGCTGGAAAACCCTGCGACAAATCGCCGCACAGAGCATCCACAAAAAAATCAAATTATTGTTTTACATCAACTTTTCAACCACAACCCGGCGCACACCCAATGGACGCCAAATTGAACGGCCGTTACCATTTAATATGATTCAATTCCCGCACCATCACCAACCCTTAATTTAATTCAAAATGGATGAAATTGATCTGCGGCAATTTTTGCGAATTAATCGGCCATTTCCTTTCGCTCGTCGGATCTTTCTCCTGGTGATGGGACTGGCTGCCGGCGCGCCTGGAGTCTTTGCGCACGAAGGTGTAGAGCACGGCGACGTTACCCACACGCCCCGTGCCGGGCTCGCCACTGCCGCTGCCTTCGGTCCCGACGGCCGTCTTTACGCCGTGGACAAGGACGGCGGGCACCTCGTCCTTCACATCAGCGACGATGACGGCGCCTCGTGGCGTTCACCTGTCAGGGTCAACGTCGAGCCCGAAAGCATCGCCGCCGACGGCGACAGCCAGCCACGGATTGCCTTCGCGACCGACGGTGCCCTGCTCGTCAGCTGGACCAAGCCACTGACGCGCCCCTACACGGGCGAAATCCGCCTCGCGCGCCTGGACCCGGGCACCGGCACCTTCGATGCGCCGATCACCGTGCACCGGGACCGGGCAGAAATCACCCACCGCTTTCAGAATCTCGTTGTCAGCCCGGACGGCCACGTCACCGTGATCTGGATCGACAAGCGCGACCAGGAAGCCGCCAAGGCCCGCAAACAGGCCTACCGTGGCGCAGCCATCTATACGGCAGTCTCCAGCGATGGCGGGCGCCACTTTGCCGAGGAGCGTCGGGTTGCCGACTACTCCTGCGAATGCTGCCGGATCGCCCTCGCCAGTGACCCGGACGGCACGCCGGTAGCCATGTGGCGTCACGTCTTTGCCCCCAACGAAAGGGATCACGCGCTCGCACGCCTGCGCCCCGACGGCACGCCCGAGTCGGTTATCCGCGCAACGAACGACCACTGGCGGGTGGATGCCTGCCCTCACCAGGGTCCGGGCCTGACCGTCGACGGCAGCGGCGTGCGGCACGCCGTATGGTTCAGCATGCGGAACGGGGAAGGCCATGTCTTCTACGGCCGCCCGACGCCTTCCGGCGTCGAAGGACAGATACCCGTCGGTGGCCCACGTGCGGCCCACGCCGACATTGCCAGCACCGGCCAGACCCTCGCCATCGTATGGACCGAATTCGACGGTACCCGCAACCAGCTGCGCGGACTCCGATCCAACGATGGGGGACACAATTTCACGGCACTGGACATCGCCACCACAGCCGGTGGCGCCGATCAGCCCCGTGCCCTGGTGCGGGGTGGAAAACTGTATGCCTTCTGGCGCCAGGCCGATGCAGGCTACCGTCTGTATGCCCTGCCCTGACCAGCAGGATCCTGTATGTCACCCTCCTCCTTCCGCGCCCACCCAACCCCCATGAAACGCTTCCTCGCGCTACTGTTCGCCATCGCTGCCGCAACGACAGCCGGCGCAGCCGATTTCACCCTCCTTGACCGTACCAGCGCGCATCCACTGACCCAGCCTCGCGCCGACGCCCGACCGACGGTAGTGGCCCTGTGGGCTTCCGACTGCGTTTACTGCAAGCGGAACCTGCGGACGCTGGCCGGGCTCTCGAAGGCGAATCCACACCTGCGCGTGCTCACCATCGCCGCAGAAATGCCGGGCGATGCCACCGCACCCGAGATAGACAAGACTGGCTTGAAGAGCGAGCGCTTCGCTTTCGGCAGCGATATGCCCGAGGCCATCTCCTTCGCGCTGGACCCGGACTGGCGCGGCGAACTACCGCGCACCTATCTGTTCGACGGCAAGGGCCACGTCCAGGCCCGGTCGGGTGTGATCTCCGCCGCGGAATTCCGCGCCATCCTGGGACTGAAATGAGAGAAGGCACGGGACGCGCAAATCCTTGCGCACCCGCAAACACTTCACCGGCCCTTCCTCAATGCCCCTGACGGGCACCCAGCAAGGGAATGAAGCTCAACACCTGGGCGACTAGCAGCAGCCCAAAGGCCAACCTCATCGCCAGCGCCGCCTCGAGGCCGCCGGCACGCAGGCTGTCGAACAGACCGCCCAGCCCCCACTGAACCGCGAAGGCTCCGGCAAAGGCCAGCAGGTTGATGCTCGCCGTCGCCCGCCCGGACAGCTGCAGCGGGAACAGGCCGGCCACCACACCGTACATCTGCGCACTGGTCGCCGCAGTGGCGCCAAGCGTCGCCCACAAGGCCAGCGTCGGCCCGATGCGCGCGATGATCAGCGCCTCCACTACCATCGTCAGGAACAGCCCGACCTGCATCAAGCGCAGCGGCGTCACGCCCCGGCGTGCCAGGCGGGCCATCAACGCGCCGATGGAGAGCTGCCCCGCCAGCATGCCGATGTTGAGCCAGAACAGATGGTCGGCGGCGTGGGCGCGGGTGTAGCCGTTGGCGTGCATCAGATAAGGCACCGCCCACAGGCCCTGCAGCGCCATGAAACCGCCGGTGAAAAAAGCCGACTGCCCGGCATAGCGCCAGAAAGCCGGCGTCTTCAGCACGCGGATCACCCCTTTCAGCGCCAGCTGGAGGCCACCGCTCGAATGGGCCGGCTGCTCCGGCACACGGAAGAAGATCACCGCCGCCCCCGCCGTTGCGAGGACCGCCACCGCCCAGAAAGCGCCACGCCAGCCGATGTAGGGCAACACGGCATGTAGCGGTACCGACACCGTCACCGCGCCAAGGGCGCCGCTGGACATGATGAAGCCGGTCATCGAGGCCAGCCGCTCCCGCGGAAACCACTGCGTGAAGGCCTTCAATCCGCCCATCAGGCAGGCCGACACGCCGAGGCCGATCAGGCCACGTCCGCTGGCCAGCGTCGGCAGATCCGTGCCGCTGGCGAACACCGCCGCCCCCAGCGCAGTGAGCAGCAGCAGGCCTGCCTCGACGCGACGCGGACCGTAGCGGTCGAGGGCGATGCCGACCGGGATCTGGGCCAGCCCGAAGGACAGGAAATAGGTGCTGGTCAGCAGACCCAGGTCCGCCGCGCTGAGGCCCAGCTCCCGCGTCAGATCCGGCGAGATCACCGCGTTGACGGTGCGCATCATGTAGGACAGGAAGTAGCCCAGCGCGAAGGGCAGGAAGACCCGCCCGACCAGGAAGGCCCGCGACGGCGTCGGCATGGAGCATGCGGCCTCGGCCGTCATCGCTCCACTCCATGCTGAACCGCATCCAGGCTCTCACCGGAAGGCTGCGCGAGCAGCACGGCCGCCATGCTCAGGCCCGCCCCAGGTCGGCTTTCACCTTGTTGGCCAGGGCCACCAGACGCGGGCCGATGTCTGCTTCCAGTTGCTCCCGTGGCAGCAGGAAGGCCGGGCCGCCGCAGTTGAAGGCCATCGCCCGCTCCCCTTCCACGCCGAGCAGCGGCACGCCCACCGCATGCACGTCCTTCTGCCACTCGCCCGCGGACACGCAGAAGCCCCGCTCTTCATACGAGCGGAAGGCTTCCTCGATGCCGGCCTTGATGCGCGGCCAGTTCTCCTCGTCCTTCTGGCGGATGTGGTCCATCAGGTAATCCCGCTCGGCCTGCGGCAGGCCGCACAGCAGCGCGCGCCCCATCGCGGTGGTGGCCAGCGGAATGCGCGAGCCGACGTCGAGGCGCAGCGTCACGTTGGCGGTACTGCGGCAGGTCTCGATGTACACCATGCTGAGGCGGTCCCGCGCGCCGATGGACACCGAGGCCTGGGAATACTCGGCCAGTTCCTCCATCGCCGGGCGGGCGATCTGGCGCACGTCCAGGTTGGACAGCAGCGCATAGCCCAGGGACAGCACGCCGGAGGCCAGCTGGTAGGTGCCGCGGCGCTCCGAATAGGCCAGGTAGCCGAGCTTGGTCAGCGTATGCGTCAGGCGCGACACGGTGGCCTTCGGAATCCCCGCCCGGCGCGCCAGCTCCGCGTTGGTGAGGTAAGGCTCGCCGGGCCGGAAGCAGCGCAGCAGCTCCAGCCCCCGCGCCAGTGCATTCACGAACTGGCGGTCCTTGCTCTCTTCGTCGTCGTCGAACTTCTGGGTGTCGTCCATCGCCTTCTGCCGGCTCACAAGAATGAAGCCGAGGTTCGCACAGCGGAACACTGACGTCAATTTTTTGGAACATGAGTCCGCACAGCAGAACAAATCCCGTTTACAGCCCCTTCGAAACTCGCTAAGGTTTGCTCATGTTCCATTTTTAAATACATAGTTCCGCATAGCGGAACATATATAAATCGGGGATTCGCATGAACGAAGTTGTCGTCGAACGCCCGGCGCCCCATGTGGCCGTGATCCGCATGAACCGCCCGGAAGCCCGCAACGCCCTCAACCAGGCCGTCCGCAGCGGCCTGGCCGCGCACTTCGCGGCCCTCGGCGCCGATCCGGACGTCCGCGCCATCGTCCTCACCGGCGGCGATACCGTCTTTGCCGCCGGCGCCGACCTGCGCGACCTGGCCGACCGGGGCGCCATCGAGATCCTGCTGCGCAACAACCACCTGCTGTGGCAGGCGATTGCCGACTGCCCAAAGCCGGTAATCGCCGCGGTCAATGGCCTCGCCTGGGGCGGCGGCTGCGAGCTGGCGATGCACGCCGACCTGATCGTCGCCGGAGAGAGCGCCACCTTCTGCCAACCCGAAGTGAAGGTCGGCGTGATGCCCGGCGCGGGCGGCACCCAGCGCCTGACCCGCGCGGTCGGCAAGTTCAAGGCCATGAAGATGGTGCTCACCGGCCTTCCGGTTTCCGCCCGCGAGGCCGACGCGATGGGCCTGGTCAGCGAGGTGGTGGCGGATGCCGACGTGCAGGCCCGCGCGCTGGAACTGGCGGTGCTGATCGCCCGCCGCCCGCCACTGGCCGTCACGCAGATCAAGGAAGTGCTGATCGCCGGCGCCGACGCCGCCCTCGACACCGGCCTGATGCTCGAACGCAAGGCCTTCCAGCTGCTCTTCGCCAGCCGCGACCAGAAGGAAGGCATGCACGCCTTCCTCGACAAGCGCGAACCGCAATTCACGGGGGAATGAGCCCATGAACACCACCACCGAACCCCTCGTGATCGGCATCGTCGGCACTGGCCTGATGGGCCGCGGCATCGCGCAGATCGCCGCCCAGGCCGGCATCGCCGTGCGCCTCTTCGACAACCGCGCCGGTGCCGCCACGGAAGCCCGCGACGCCATCGCGGCCACGCTCACCAAACTGGCCGACAAAGGCAAACTCGACGCCGCTGCGCTGGACGCCGCCGTCAGCCGCCTGCACGTGGCCGATGCCCTCGCCGGGCTGGCCGACTGCCGGGTGGTTGTCGAAGCCATCGTCGAGAACCTCGACGCCAAGCGCGCGCTGTTCCGCGAGCTGGAGGATGTCGTCGGCGACGACTGCCTGCTCGCCACCAACACCTCGTCCCTGTCGGTAACGGCCATCGCCAGCGCCTGCCGATTGCCCGGCCGGGTCGGCGGCTTCCATTTCTTCAGCCCGGTACCGCTGATGAAAGTGGTCGAGGTGATCGATTCCGAACTCGGCGAAGCCTGGGTCGGCGAGACCCTCACCGCCCTCGCCCGGCGCGTCGGCCACCGGCCGATCCGCACCCGCGACACGCCGGGCTTCGTGGTCAACCACGCCGGCCGCGCCTACGGCACCGAAGCCCTGCGCATCCTCGGCGAAGGCATCGCCGAGCCGGCCACCATCGACCGCATCCTGCGCGCCGCCGGCTTCCGCATGGGGCCCTTCGAACTGTTCGACATGATCGGGCTGGACGTCTCCCAGCCGGTGATGGAGTCCATCTACGACCAGTATTACCAGGAACCTCGCTACCGTCCGTCGCCGATCACCCGCCAGCGCCTCGCCGCCGGCCTGCTCGGACGTAAGAGCGGCCGGGGCTTCTACGCCTACGAGGACGGCAAGGCCGTTGTGCCGTCCCTCCCCGCGGCACCGACTGCCGACGCCACGCCGATCTGGGTCAGCACCCGCGATCCGCAGCTGCGCGAACAGGTCGTCGCGCTGCTGCGCGCAGGCGGCGGCATCGTGGATGCCGGTGAGCGGCCCGCCGCCGGCTCGGCCTGCATCGTGATGCCGGTGGGCAGCGATGCCACCACAGCGGTGCTCGACGAACAACTCGATCCCCGCCGCAGCGTCGCCGTCGATCCGATCCTGATCGACCGCCAGCTCACGCTGATGACCACGCCGATCACCGCGCCGGCCAGCCGTGACGCGGTATGGGGCGCCCTCGGCGGAGCCGGTCTGCCGCTGACGGTGATCCACGACAGCGCCGGCTTCGTCGCCCAGCGGGTGCTCGCGATGATCGTCAACATCGGCTGCGACATTGCCCAGCAGCGCATCGCCACGCCCGCCGACATCGATGACGCGGTGACCCTCGGTCTCGGCTATCCGAAAGGCCCGCTGGCCCTCGGCGACAGCCTCGGCGCCGACACCGTGCTGCGCATCCTCGACGGCCTGCATGACATCTACCGAGACCCCCGCTACCGCCCCAGCCCGTGGCTGCTCCGCCGGGCCCGCCTCGGCGTGTCCCTGCTGACCCCCGAAGCCTGAAAACACCCTATTTCTTATTGAGGACGACTCCCATGCTCGACGCCTATATCTACGCCGGTCTGCGCTCCCCGATCACCCGCCATGCCGGCAAGCTCGCCAACGTGCGCCCCGACGACCTCGCCGCAACCGTGATCCGCGAGCTCCTCGCCCGCAGCAGCTTCAAGCCCGAGGATATCGAGGACGTGGTCCTCGGCTGCACCTGCCAGTCCGGCGAGGACGGCCGCAACGTCGGCCGCCACGCGGCCCTGCTCGCTGGTCTGCCCGCCAGCGTGCCCGGCCAGGCAGTCAATCGCCTGTGCGGCAGCGGCCTCGCCGCGGTGCTCGACACCGCCCGTGCGGTTAGCTGCGGCGAAGGCCAGCTCTACGTGGCGGGTGGAGTGGAGAGCATGACCCGCGCCCCCTTCGTGGTTGCCAAGTCGGAATCCGCCTTCGGCCGCGACTTCAAGGTCTTCGACACCACCATCGGCGCCCGCTTCCCCAACCCGAAGCTGATCGAGGCCTACGGCAACGACTCGATGCCCGAAACGGCGGACAATCTGGCTGCGGAGTTCGGCATCAGCCGCGAGGAGTCCGACCGCTTCGCCGCCGCTTCCCAGGCCAGATACGCCGCCGCCAAAGCCGACCGCTTCTACGAAGGCGAGATCCTGCCGATCGCCGTGCCGACCGGCCGCAAATCGCCGCCGGCGATGGTCTTCGAGGACGAGCACCCGCGCCCGGAGAGCAATTACGACAGCCTGTCCGGCCTCAAGCCGCTGTTCGCCGGCGGTGTGGTGACGGCCGGTAACGCTTCCGGCATCAATGACGGTGCCGCGGCGCTGCTGATCGGCAACGCGGCCATCGGCGACAAGGCCGGCGTGCCCCCGCTGGCGCGCATCCTGGCCGGTGCAGTCAGCGGCGTGGAGCCGCGCATCATGGGCATCGGCCCGACCCAGGCGATTCCCAAGGCGCTGGAGCGCGCCGGGCTGAGCCTCGCCGACGTCGATCTCATCGAGATCAACGAGGCCTTCGCCACCCAGGTGCTGGCCTGCCTCAAGCTGCTCGGCCTGTCCGCCGACGACCCGCGAGTCAATCCCAACGGCGGCGCCATCGCCATCGGCCACCCCCTCGGCGCCTCCGGCGCGCGCCTGGCCTACAGCGCCGCGCGGGAACTGCACCGACGTGGCGGGCGCTACGCGGTGGTCAGTCTGTGCATCGGCGTCGGGCAAGGCATCGCGGTGGTGCTGGAGCGGGTCTGAGCAGAGCACCGGCGCAATATACCCAAGGCTGCCGTCGCCACGGCCACGGTGCTGTTTTGTCGGCCCGACGCGACTGGCGGGCTTGCAGCCCGCAGTGGCACCGCGCCAACTAACGCCCCCCGACGCGGGTACTGCAAGGGCCTCGCTCAGGGATTGTCGCCCGGCGGCGTTTCAGCAGGAGAGTCCTGGGCGCGGAGGCTCCGCGCCTTCCGGTAGGCCGGCAACTCGCCAAGCTTCATCCCGGTCGGTGGCGGCCGGTGCTTGCCCTGCCCCACGCGCTGGGATCGGTAGATGCCCGTGTGCCCCGAGAACAGATAGCTCACCACGCAGGCGATCGCCGCGAACACGCCGATCTCCGAACCGAAAATCTCCATGGCCATCAGCGTGGAGGCAATCGGCGTATTGGCAGCGCCCGCAAAGACCGCTACGAAGCCGATGCCGGCCAGCAGCGCGAAGGGCATGTCAAGCAGGGGCGCCAGCGCATTGCCGAGCGTTGCGCCGATGTAGAACAGCGGCGTCACCTCACCGCCTTTGAAGCCGCTACCCAGCGAGGCGACCGTGAAGCCCAGCTTGGCGATGAAATCGAGCGGTGACAGGGGATGCTGGAAGGCCTCGACGATCACCGGGATGCCCAGACCGAGGTAGCGATCCGCACTCAGCGACCAGGCGACGGCGGCAATGAGCGCACCGCCGATCAGTGGGCGCAGCGGCGCATAGGCAATGCGCGCCTTCATCCAGCCGCCCAGCACGTGGGTCGAGTCGGCGAACAGTTTGCCGGCCAGGCCGAAGACCGCGCCGGCCAGGATCATCGCCACCAAGCCCCAGGCCGAGAAGGCCGGAATATGGGGAATGGTGTAGTGGGTGTGCTGGATCCCCCACAGCAGGCCCACCTGCTCGGCGACGATGGCCGACACCGTGCAGGCCAGGATCGCGTCGTAATGCAGGCGGCCAATGGCCAGCACCTCCAGCCCGAAGATGGCGCCGGCGAGCGGCGTGCCGAACACCGACGAAAAGCCGGCGCTGATGCCGGCCATCAGGATGATGCGCCGGTCCTCGTGCCGCAGCCGGAACAGCTGCGTGAGCTGATCGGCGAGCGCGCCGCCCATCTGCACCGCAGTCCCTTCCCGCCCCACCGAGGCGCCGAACAGGTGGGACACCACGGTCCCGCCCAGCACCAGCGGCGCCATGCGGAACGGGATGACCTTTTTTGGATCGTGGATCTCGTCGATCAACAGGTTGTTGCCGGCCTCGACACGCTGCCCGAAGCGCAGGTAGAGCCAGCCCACCGCGAAGCCGGCCAGGGGCAGGAAGCCGATCAGCCACGGGTAGCGGATGCGCGTGGCGGTGGCCCATTCCAGCGCGTACAGGAAGAAGGCCGAAGCCGTGCCGGCCAGGGCGGCGACGGCGCTGGCCAGCAGGATCCATTTCCCGAGATAGGGGATCAGATCGATCTGTTCGAGTTGCTTGAGTCGTTTCATGCTTGTCCAGACAGTGGTTGGGGAGCTGGACAAGCGAACGGGCGTAAAAAATGCCCGCACCGCCCGGCTTGACCAGGAATCGATGCAGGCATCATCAGCCCCGAGGGCGGTTAAGGGAGGAATGCCATCTCCACTGGCCGGATTCTAACCGAGGCGCGAGCCGATCCGGAAGAGAGCTGGCGGATAAGGCGCCTTCCGCTGCAGGCCGGGCCGGAAGGCGCCCGCAACTCAACGCCCGTAGCGGACCGTGAGCGTCGCCTTGCCGATTGCATTTGCGTGGATCATGAAGCCCGCCAACGCGGCCGTCGCGTTGGCGGGCAGGTCGATGTGCGGGGTCTTGAGGGCATAGGCAGTGAAGACATAGCGGTGGGGCTTGTCGCCCGGCGGCGGGCATGCTCCGCCGTATCCTGGTGTGCCGAAGTCGGACCGCAATGCAAGGGCATGGCCGGGCAGCCGCGGTGTCGCGGCATCCCCTGCCCCTTCGGCCAGACCGGCGGCCTCGGCGGGGATGTTGATGACGACCCAATGCCACCAGCCGGAGCCCGTCGGCGCATCGGGGTCATAGAGCGTCACCGCGATGCTCTTCGTTCCCGGCGGCAGACCATGCCAGGCCAGGGCTGGCGATACGTTCCCGCCGGCGCAGCCGAAGCCGTTGAAGACCTGCCCGGCAGGCAGCCAGCCGTCGGCTTCGAGCACCGGGCTGGTCAGCCGGAATTCCTCCGCACTCGCCAGGGCCGGCAGCACCACAAGCATTGCGGATGCAAGGATGGATTTCATGGACATTTCGTGACTCCTCGTTTGATCGACGAGGGGATTCTCGATGTCCAACGGCTCCAACCGTTAGCCCGATCCCTCCAAGGCTTGTGCGCCGCCTGTCACACCGAGCGGAGATAGGACGGCAGGAAGCCGTAACGGGACTTGAAGGCCGCCGAGAAGCGGCTGTGGGAGTCGTAGCCGCAGCGCTGGGCCACCTCGCCGACCGGGAGCTGCGTGGTCTGGAGCAACAGCATCCCCGTCTCCAGCCGGATCTCTCGGATCACACTGCCGATCGTCAGGTCATGCTCGGCCAGGCGCCGGTGCAGCGTGCTGGCGCTGGTGTGGCATGCTTGAGCCGTCGTCTCCGCAGTCCAGTCCGCATGTGGCCGGTTGGCGATGAGGCGTCGCACCCGGTCGGGCCAGCTCAAGGCCTCACGAGGCTCCAGCACGCAGCCCTGCTCCGCCAGCATCAGCAACACCTCCGCAACCCGATGCTGGCGCAGGCGCTCCGACACGTCCTGCGCTTCGATGGAGCGGGTCGCCCGCGCGATGGCGTCGGCCAGCGGCCCGTCGGGCGTGGCCACGAAGCAGCCATCCGTCCGCCGTCCGTCGAAGTCGCCCCCGTGGGCACGCTGGAAATCCCTGATCGCCGTGTCGCCGAACTGCAGGACCAACGCCTCGTAGCGGCCATCCGGCGCGGGGTCATTCACTACGTCCCACTGGGACCCGCGCACCAGCACCACCGCCGTGCCCGCCTTGAGGGTGATGGGCAAGCCACCACCGTTGAGCGTCTTGACGCCGCTGCGTACAAGGATGAGCACGTCCTCGCGAATCGCGACCGTCGCGACACGGTGCCGCACGCGGCTGGAGATGAAACAACTCACGGGAAAACTACGTTCTTCCATGGATCAACGAGTGACCGTACAACCATCCTCCGGGGCCACAGCCGGCTCATGGCAGACCACGCAGAGCTTGTTCCCGTCCGGGTCGCGGAAATAGGCCCCGTAGTAGTTGGCGTGGTACTCGGGCCGCAAGCCTGGCGCGCCCTCGTCGGCCCCGCCGTGTTCAAGCGCCAGCGCGTGGGCCTGGTCGACCACCGCCCTGCTCGTCGCCAGCAGCGCCACCATCTGGCCGTTCCCGGCGCTGGCGAGGGCCTGGTCGTACGGCCGACCTATCACGAACAGCGGCCGGACGCCCGGCGCCGGCTCCCAGCCCGCCCACGGCCGCTGCGGATCGCAGAAGCGCTCGTGGAGCCCGAGCGCATGCATGAGCGGCCGGTAGAAGGCCAGCGCCTGCTCGAAGTGATTGGTACCCAGAAAGACATGTGACAACACGGGAGCGCCTCCATCAGTCGGAAAGCGGCGCGCCGGCGAACCAAGGACAGGGTCAGCGCCGCGCCGAGGCATCCATATTGAATGAGTACGGACGCGCGGTGTTGCTCAGGGCCTGTCAAAGCTTGCACATTTTCTTTCAGGCGCCGACGCAGAACCGTCCTGTTCTCCCCGACGCCCTTGCAGCACAGCCCTCCTCAACGAACCAGCTGTGTCAGTCCCACCTTGCCCACCGGCGCCTCGGCCAGCCAAGGAATCAGCGCACAGCGGCTTGCCAGCTCGTCTGCAACCCGCCTTACGAAAGGCACTTCGTAGCGGCCGCGCTGGCACAGCAGCGGGTCGGTGGTTCCGCTGGCCAACAAAGACTGGTTGATGACCCAAGCGTAGGGCGTGATGCCCGCCCGGGCCAGGTCGCCCTGCAGGCGTTCGGCTTCGTGCACAGGCGTGGCTTCGGGCAGCGTCACGATCAGGACGTGGGTGTAGGCCGTGTCGCGCAGCCGCGGCAACAGCTGGCGGACGGATTCCGGCATGTCGCCCTGGGTGCGCATGACCTCCCGGTGATAGGCCTCGGCAGCGTCGAGCAGCAGGATGGTATGACCGGTCGGTGCGGTATCCAGCACCACGAAGCCGTCCTTGCCCTCATCCACGGTGCGAGCAAAGGCGCGGAAGACCGCGATCTCCTCGGTGCACGGCGAACGCAGGTCTTCCTCCAGCATCGCCAGGCCACCGGCGTCGAGACTCTTGCCGGCCTTGGCGAGGACTTCCGCTGTGTAGTCGGCGACTTCCCGGCGTGGGTCGATGCGCGTGACGGACAGACCGGGGATGGCGCCGTCCAGCGTGGCCGCCACGTGGGCCGCCGGGTCGGTGGTGGACAGCACGACCTTGCCGCCCCGCTGCGCGAGCGCCACCGCAATCGCCGCCGCGACGGAGGTCTTGCCGACACCGCCCTTGCCCATCGTCATCACCACGCCGTGGCCGGAACAGGCCATCTCGTCCACCAGGCCGGCAAGGCCCGGCGGCAGCGCGGTGGCCGGCATGTCGTTCGAGGTGGCGTGCGTTGCCGTTTCGGGATGCGCCATCACGCGCAGCGCGTCGAGGCCGACCGTGCCCTTGGGCAGGAACGGGATCGTGCAGCCGGGCAATGCCGCCAATGTTGCAGGCATGCCGGCGAGCGCATCGGCGGCACGTCGCGACATGGCCGTCGCGATGGCGTCGTCCGACCGGTCGACCGCGAAGAGCCCGTTGATGGCCAGCATCTGGTTGCGGATGCCCAGCTCCGCCAGTTCGCCCCGCGTGCGCTCGGCTTCCCGCAGCGAGGCGGCTTCCGCGCGGCTGACCAGGATCACCGTGGTTTCCGCCGCATTCGACAGGCGCGCCACCGTTGCCGCATACAAGGCTTTCTGCTTTTCGAGTCCGGCCAGCGGGCCGAGGCAGGATGCGCCACCGGTGGACGACGAGATGAACTCATCCCAGGCTGACGGCAGGGTCAGCAGGCGCAGCGTGTGGCCGGTCGGCGCGGTGTCGAAGATGACGTGCTCGAAGTCGGCCGTCGCCGCCGGATCGCCAAGGAGCTTGGAGAACTCGTCGAAGGCGGCGATCTCCACCGTGCACGCGCCGGAGAACTGCTCCTCCATGCTCTGGATGGCCGCCGCCGGCAGGATGCCGCGGTAAGGCGCGACCATCCGCTCCCGGTAGGCATGGGCGGCTGCTTCCGGGTCGATGTTGAGGGCACACAGCCCCGGCGCACCGGGAATGCCCGTCGGCACCTGGCCCAGCTGCGCACCGAGGACCTCGTCCAGATTGGACGCCGGGTCGGTGCTAACGATCAGCACCCGCTTGCCGGCCTCGGCCAGGGCCAGGCCGGTGGCACAGGACAGGGACGTCTTGCCGACGCCCCCCTTGCCGGTAAAAAACAGGTAACGCGTTTCTGTGCGTGGGAGGGCCATGGCTCGACTCCTCGGGTTAACAGCAGCCGGACTTGGGATCGCAACAGCCGCCGGCCGCACTGATCTTGATGCGCGGCTTCTCTTCCGTTGTCAGCACGATGCCGAGCTTCTGCACCAGTTGCTGGCGGGACGGATACATGCCGGTGGACACGATGTGGCCATCCACCGTGACGACGGGCAGGCGCTCCATCCCTGCTTCCATCTCCTTGAGCACCGCGGGGTTGGCGGCGAAGGCCTGGGGTTCCTGGCCAAGATTGTGGCGGGCGACCGTCACACCGTGTTCCTCCACCCACTTCAGGTCCGCGGCGAACTGGGCCAGCACCGGGTCCACATCCACACCGCACACGCCGGTCGAACAGCACATGGCCGGATCGAACACTTCAAGCTTTTTCATGATGGTCTCCTCGGAAAAATCAGCGGGCCTCGTACCAGCCCTTCGATGCATTGACGACCTTCACCACCAGCAGCATCACCGGCACTTCGATCAGCACTCCGACCACGGTAGCCAACGCCGCGCCCGACTCGAAGCCGAACAGGCTGATGGCCGCCGCGACGGCCAGTTCGAAAAAGTTGGACGCGCCGATCAGCGCCGACGGACAGGCCACATTATGCGTCTCGCCGACGGCGCGGTTGAGCCAGTAGGCCAGCGCCGAGTTGAAGAACACCTGGATCAGGATGGGCACCGCCAGCAATGCGATGACCAGCGGCTGCTCCAGGATGGCCTTGCCCTGGAAGGCGAACAGCAACACCAGCGTGGCGAGCAGCGCCGAGATGGACCACGGCCCGATCTTCGCCATCGCCGCTTCGAAGGAGGCCTGCCCCTTCGCCAGCAAGGCCTTGCGCCACAGCTGGGCCAGCGCCACCGGAATCACGATGTAGAGCACCACTGAGGTGAGCAGGGTCGCCCACGGCACGGTGATCGCCGAGATGCCGAGCAGCAGGCCGACCAGCGGCGCGAAGGCAAACACCATGATCGTGTCGTTCAGCGCAACCTGCGACAGGGTGAACAGCGGATCTCCGTCCGACAGCTTGCTCCACACGAAGACCATCGCGGTACACGGTGCCGCGGCCAGCAGGATGAGGCCAGCCACGTAGCTGTCGAGCTGGTCCGCCGGCAGCATCGGAGCAAACAGGTTGCGGATGAACAGCCAGCCCAGCAAGGCCATCGAAAAGGGCTTGACCAGCCAGTTCACGAACAGGGTCACGCCAATGCCGCGCACGTGCTGCTTCACTTCGTGCAGCGCACCGAAATCCACCTTTACGAGCATCGGGATGATCATCACCCAGATCAGCAGGCCCACCGGCAGATTCACCTGGGCGACCTCCAGACGGCCGATGGTCTGGAAGACGCCCGGTGCGAACTGGCCGAGCGCGATGCCAGCGACGATGCACAGGAAGACCCACACCGTCAGGTAGCGCTCGAAGAAACCCATCGGCGCGCCGGCGGCGACCTTGGCGGTCATTTCACATTGGGCCGACATGCTTACAGCTCCAGCGCGGTGCGAACGACCGGTACCAGGGTCTCGCGAATCTCATCACGGACCCGGATGAAGCTCTCCAGCGGCTCCCCGTGCGGGTCGTGGAACGGCATGTGCATGCGCGGTACCGGGCGCGGGAAGATCGGGCAGCTCTCCTTGGCGTTGTCGCAGACGGTCACCACCAGGTCGATGGGCTCATCCATCACCGCGTCGATGGTCTTCGGATGAAGGCCTTCGGTGGGCAGACCGGCGGCCTTCAACGCGGCAATGGCGCCATCGGCCACCTTGGGCTGCGGCAGCGTGCCGGCCGACAGCGCGCGGACCTGGCCGGCCAGTTCGTGATTGAGGATGGCCTCGGCCATCTGGGAGCGACAGGAGTTGCCTGTGCATAGCACCAGCACGGTCTTCAGTTGGGACATGGTCGTATCTCGGAATGGTCGGGCTTATTCGCCGGTCTTGCGAAGGTCGCCAATGGTGTTCAATTCGTTCTGCAGGGACAGCGCATCGAGCTTGCCGATGGGCAGGCTGGCATAAGGCGGCCGTTGCCGGTGCAGAGAAACAATACGTTCGGTCACGATGGTTCCTTTCCGCAGGAAGAGGGGCTGTCGCCGAGCTTCCTGCGCTTTGCGATGGTGTCGCAGGCGGAGGTTTTGGGCAGGCAGGCCTCGCCCTGACAGCAGTTGCTGGTCAGGAAGGCAATGAGCTCGTCCATCGTCGCGTACTCGGCCGCGTAGCGGATGAAGCGGCTCTCCTTCTGTCCCCGGATAAGCCCCACCCGGGTGAGATGGGACAGGTGAAAGGACAGGGTCGGAGCGGGCAGGCCCAATTTCTCTCCAATCGCACTCGCAAACAGCCCCTCTGTGCCGGCCTCCACCAACAGGCGGAAGATGCTCAGACGGGACTCGTGGCCCAAGGCAGCGAGAAGCTCGGCGGCATTAAGTGTTTCCATAGTTCAAGTATTATAGAAATATCAAAGCGAGTGTGTGAAGGTTTCGTTGCAGGACTCATGATCTCGATCAACCCATATGCGCTTTAACCGGGCGACCTGTCACGATTTGGTCATCGTCCAGTTCCAAATGTGAAATGTGCACTCCGTACTGTGCGTGTTTTTTCAAGAAATACGACAAAAATGCCGGAGACACTCATCTCGACCAAGCCATCCCCGTCGACACGGGACCTGACCACACCTGACGACGCGCCCCGCTCCCCGAGCCGCCAGCTACAGGAAGATATCCAGCCGCACCAGCTTCAACTCCGGGCACTACTTGCAGTCACACTGGACGAACAAGGCTGCATGTTCCGAATCCAGTCGAAAGAAATGCGCGACAGCTTCCTGCTGGCCTGCTCAGTGATGGGCGATGAGGTCCGCCAACTCGCGCAGGTACTGCATACGCGCCTGCAGGCCAGTCATACGGCCTGACCTGCCTGCAGGCGCGTATGCACGAGCGCCGCCAGCGCGAGCGGAACGAATGACAACCCAAGCACTGTGCTCCATCCGTACGCTGTCACGAATGCGCTGGACCAACGCCCGCCAGTGGGGATGAATGAGGCCGGACTCCCTTACAGAGAGCCCGGCAATGGGCGATCAGGCGACCTGGTAGATACGCACGTCGGACGCCTCGTCCGGCTTTTCCCCAGGATTGATTACAGCTCGGAACTCGCCTACTACGTGATCTATCGCCCGGAATGCGCGAACCTGCCAAGGCTCGCAGCCTTTCGTGAGTGGATCATCGGCGAGGCGGGCGCCACATTAGGCAGCTCCCGCCAACAGACCAGCCACAGCGCATGGGCTTGCGCCGGGAGATAACCATTATTAAAAAGTGGTTTTTTCATTCCCCCCCAATGAGAGCGCGAAACAGAACTGATCGGGGGCGCAGGAATAATATGAACAAGCAGAAATATGCGAGGAAGAAGTGAAGGCACATAGTCCTTTCGGTACTCGACGCGATCGGCACGGCACATTCGACGCAGACGCAAAAATCTGCCAATCCCTCCATAGAAGCACTGATCCTGCTTTGCTATAACAAGACTCGGGTAGTCGAAGATCTCTCTCAATCAATGTATCTATCGGGCTGAGGATCATGCCTTCATACATGCTCGTCGCAGACGCGGAAAATCCGAAACCATGGGCGCCACTGATTCAATTGGAAGAGTTCTCGCCAGGGGCGCAGTTGGTCGACGTAGCAGATCCACCTGCTTGGGATTTTCCACTGAAAAATGAGATTCCGGGGGGGAGATATTTGGTCTTCAATTGCGAACTTTTCATACCGTGTCCACCGGGGGCTGTCGACTTAGATCCAGCACTAACCACGCCACAAACATCGTACGAGTTATTCGTGCAAAGCCTGCAGGTGCAATACAAGACCACCATTCGCGCGGTAACCTTGATACGGCCCCCAAGTCAGCGCAGCACATTAATCACTTCAACAATATCTACTGCGGGAGAGCGCTTTTGGAGAGTCTCGGCGTACGCCAATGATCGTCGAATCACGACAGATCGACAAATTGTCGCAGGGACTTACGTTACAACGGACTCGGACATCGATTTCATCGCAAGCGGCCTTGCAGCAGTAGGCAGATATGCTCTACCCAATCCATTTCCTTCGATACATGCCTTTTCTGTAATGCCGCAGCCAGGTACGCATATTGAGCTTGGTACCGTTCGGCCTCTTTACGGTCAAGCTGGAGGCGGCGTGGAAGGCATCTTTAGGACCAGTACTGGGCCATGGACGGTTTCAAACCATGTGCGAGTTCTGCCAGCCTGGTGAGCAGACGCTTCGTTAGGCTACCGAATCGCATAATACGGATGGAAAAGGTAAGGCGGTAACGGCTTTGTTGCACACCTTTTGGCACCTTCACCGTTCTATCGAGTCGCGAGTTGTGCCGTTTCCAGCGCACTCATCAACGCACTAACGCTGGCCTGGTCCGCCAGATTGATAGAACTCGGCCGACCATTGATGTTGAGTTCCAATCGATACACGCCCAGCACCTGGCTGGAGCTTCCACTCCCTGGGGTTGCGGCCGAGACAGTACTACTCTTCTGATTCTCGGCAGCCACGAGGCGGCGGGCCTCGGCCACGGCCTTTTGCTCATACTCACGTGTAACGGCAGCGTAGTCGGACGTGTTGAACAGCAGGCCCTGAGAGCCGCCCGCCCGGCCAGCCGCATCCACGTTGGCCTGCTGCACGTAGTAGCCGTAGATCTCCCGCAATTTGGCCGCCTCGTCGCGACTGAGTCCATTCTGGGCGGCGATCCAGTCGGTGTTGACGGTGGAACTGGTGACCGTCCGATTCGTGAAGCCACTGGGCAGCTTGTCGTTGCCGTTGATGTAGTCCTCGATCTCGCGGCTGGAGTAGCCCATCGACTGCATTTGCTGGGGCGTGACGCCAGCTTTGCGCAGATCGTCGTATGTGCCGTTGCCGGTAGACTGGTTGCCGAAGGTGTCGCCCAGGCCAGCCCCTTTGAGGGACTGCAGACGCTGCTGCAGCGCTTCAGCCTCGGTACGTGTTGAACGAATGGCACCGGCCGCATCATTCATGTTTTTGCGGATACGGTTTCCGGCATCATCTGAAGCGCCGCCAATCTTGACGATCGATTTCCCCGTCTCGTCGGCCTCTATGCGCACACCGCGCAATGCGGCTTCGCTCTTGATGGACTCCGATGCCACCCCACCGTTGGCTGCAATGGCCTTTTCCGCATAGATCTTGAACGCTTGGGTCAGCGTGTCTGCCGTTGCCGTGCCGTCCGACTTGATCGCTTCGTAATGGCGCTTGAACTCCTGCGCCTTGCTCTCCAGATCGGCCTTGCTGGCCAGCCCCATCTGCTGGTAAGCCGCCTTGATGTCGTCGGCGGTGAACTTGGCTTCCGAGCGCAACTCGCCCATGGCCTTCTTGATTTCCAGCAGCTTCTCGGCCGCGGCCTGGGTATTGCCGGCATCGACAAGGCCGTCGTACGCCTTCTTGAGTGCCTCGACCGACTGCCTGGCTTGCTCGGCGGCGATCTTTTGCTGGTCGGCAGATTGCTGCGCCTTGCTGCCCAGGGTTTCAACCTGTGTGGCAGCCGCGCCCAGTTCCTTGGCTGCTGCGCTGGCGCTAGCGCCGACACCATCAATCGCTTGTTTGGCGGCGGTGGTCGGTGCAGTCAGCGCAGCCCACCCTTCACGGGCATTTTCCGCGCCGGTCACCGCACCTTCGAACGCCGCTTTGGCCTTCTGGCCATAGGCCTCGGCAACGCTGGCTGCGGCGCCAGCCTCAACGCGCAGATCGGCGGCGGCCCGCTTGAACCCCTCCGAAATGCTGCCGAAGGTAATCTTCGCCATGCCTTCGGAGATCGCCGCGAGGTCCTGCAGGATGCCAAAGACGATGGCGCTGAACACTTCGCCCAGCTTGTAGACGCTAGCCATCAGCACGCCCGTGCCGGCCGACATCACACCCCATGCAGTCTTGACGATGTCGCCGGCGTTGGTGGCTTTCTGACCTAAGTCGTCGAAGAACGCGCCGATCTTGGTCGCTGCGTCCTGCAGCTTGGCGGTCAGCGCAGCGGGATCAACTTCGGCAGCGAACTTGCGTACCCACTCGATACCGGACGAAAACGCGGAGCGCAGGGCATCGCCGAACTTACCGATGGTGCCGTTGGCGACGCCTTCACGCAGGCCCGCAGTCAGATCCTTCACCGCCTGGGTGATCACCGGCAGAACGGGCTCGCCGAGCTTGATCTTGAGCGAATCCCACGCACTCGATAGCCCATTCATGGCGCCATTGAGGTTGCCATTCATCGTGGCCGCGGTCTCGGCGGCAGAGCCCGCCGCACTGTCGAGCTGTGCCTTAAGGCCTTCCAGCGCCGGCATGCCCTGGTTGATCAGGCCACGCAGCGCCGGGCCCGCCTCGGTACCGACGGCCAGGATCGCCTTGCTGCCCTTATCACCTGAGGCGGCCAGCTGATGCAGCGCCTTGTCAAAGTCCGTCGTTGTGATCCCGAGGCTCACCAGCTCGGAGCGAAACTTGCTGGCCGGATCGAGGAACTGGCTCAGGATCGCATTGAGCGCCGTACCGGCGCGGCTCGCGTCGATGCCGCCATCCGCGAACTTGCCCAGGACGGCGACGGTTTGCTCCAAGGAGAGCTTCGCGGACCGCGCCGTCGGTGCCGTGTAGGACAGCGCCTCGGCGAGGCCCTTGACCGACGTGTTCGATGCGTTGGCGCCCTTGGCCAGCACATCGGCGATGCGGCCAGTATCCTCCACAGCCACGCCCATCCCGGCGATGGTGCGGGTGACGATCTCGGCCGCATGCGCCAGATCAATGTCGCCGGCGGCGGCCAGCGCCAGCACGCCGGGCAGTGCGGCCATCGACTGGTTGGCATTGAGGCCTGCTTTCGCCAGGTTCTCCAACGCGCCGGCGGCCTGGACGGACGTATAGACGGTGTTGGTGCCCGCATCCTCCGCAGCCTTCTTGAGCTGCGCCAGCTCTTCGCCAGCCGATCCCGTTGCCGCCTGGACGCGGCTCATCGCCGCCTCGAAGTTCGCCGCGCTCTTCACCGATCCGCTCAGGAAGTCGATGGTGAAGTAGCTGGCGATGGCAGCGGCCACCGCCGCCGCCTTCGCCTGCATGGAGCTGAGGACGCCCGATGCCTCGTCCTTGGCCGAAATGAGCAGCCGGAGCACCAGGTTCTTTTCAGCCATGTCCGCGCCCTCCCGTTAATCTGCGGCGGTAGAGCGGTGACTCTCGCCGGCTACGTCGTCAACCTCGTGATGAACGTCGGCGACGGCCCTATCGAGCTCAGCCAGGGCTTCATCGATCAACGCCAACTCTCGTTCATGACCAGGCTGAAAATCGACCGTGGCTTCATTGAGCGACCAGGCGACGCTTTTGGCACACTGGACCTTGCCGAGCGCGAGGCGGCTCGCTTCAAGGGCGGTTCGGATTTTCTGCAGGTTCGCGCTCATGGGGAAACCGGTCCTTTTCACTTGGGCAGGGTGTTCACGATTCGCTCGATGCTTCGGTCCGACAGGCTGTATTCGCGGCTGAGGACGAACACGGCCTTTCGGGAAGACTGCCCGTCTTTCGACGTCAGCTCATCGAAGCGGGTGCGGATCTCGCGGTTTCGGGCTTCGCGAGCCGCAGCCACCTCGCTATTGAGATAGGCGGCCTCCCCGCCGAACTCGGCGACGACTTTCCGGGCCGCCTCCACGCCGATGGCGTCGGCGATCGGGATGAAGGCCTGCGCCGCCTCGGTGCGCGGAATCCGCATACGGACGCCGCCAAAGGCAGAAACGAATTTATCGGCGAGGGCCGCTCCAATGAGGGCCGCCAGCCCGTCTCGTGTAAAGGAGACGCAGGCCTTTCTGATTTGCGCTTGCATCTGACCAACCCTAAAAATGCTGTGGGTGTGAGGTTGACGTCTTTCCGCACCCAGCGCCAAACCGACAGGCTTCGGCAGTCAGACCCAGCGGACGCTTTTGCCTCGCTCGGGGACGGTCCAATCTGGCGTGGCGCCGTCAGCATGAAACGCGGTTCATCGGTTCCGGGATAGGGGCGTTGTCGTGGAAAATACGGCCTCGCCCTACTCCTGCCGATGCGGCCCACCCATGACGCCCGAAGATCTCGTCCAGCAACTCGAAGCCACCGGTGATTACAAGGTGCTGCGCCGCTTCGAGCCGCTCGATTGCTACGCCCCGCTCGATGATGTCGATCCCCAGCAGCTGCGGATCGCGATGGTCATCGATACCGAGACCACCGGCTTCGAGAAGGACCGGGACAAGATCATCGACCTCGGCTACGTGCTGGCCGAGTTCAATCCGAAGACGGGCCTGATTCACCGCATCGTCGAGCGGTACAGCGGCTTCGAGGATCCCGGTTTTCCGATCCCGCCGGAGATCACCGATATCACGGGCATCCAGGATGCCGACGTGGCGGGTCAGGCGCTGGACGATGCCCGGGTGGAAGCCGCGATTGGCCGGGCGGCCATCGTCATTGCTCACAACGCCTCCTTCGACCGGGGCTTCCTGGAGAGGCGTTTCCCGTCGTTCGCCAACAAGTGGTGGGCCTGCTCGTTGCGGGAGGCCCCGTGGTCAGAGATGAACACCGGGTCGTCCAAGCTTGAATGGCTGGCCTACAAGCTGGGGGGCGTGTTTTACGGTGCACACCGGGCCTTGATCGACGCGGAGGTGCTGCTGTTTCTCCTCACCCAGGCGGGACCGAACGGCCGCACGATCCTCTCCCACATTCTCGAAAGCAGTGGCCGGCGAACCTACTGCGTGTGGGCCGAGGGCGCGCCCTTCGAGATGAAGGACATCCTCAAGAAGGACAAGGGCTATGCCTGGAGCGACGGCGCCAGTCCCGAGAAGCCCATCAAGGCCTGGTACAAGGCCGGGGTCATCGATCTGGAGGCGGAGCTCCGGATGCTGGGCACGGAGATCTACGGTCGCTCGGCGCGGGTGACGGTGGATACGCTCACTGGCCGCGAGCGCTACACCGACCGTTACCAGGCTCGTCAGAAGATGGAGGTTGTAACGTCTTGAGCGTTCGAGCCGGACGGTATGGACTGAACCCTCGTAACTGCCAATGGGAGTGTGTCCATGCCGATACGGCTGCGCGCCCTACCCCGGACATCTGAAGTAAATAATTCGGCGTGATTGCCTTCCTGAATGGCATTCGCTAGGATTGCCCTCGGAGTTTGGCATTCAAGCCCTCTGTTGTGCCAGTCGGCCTTTCAGCTGCTGGTTCCGCCCGGTGTCTTTTCAGGCTACGGCGGTCTTTCCCTTATTCATATGGAGAGGCCCGCTATGGCCAAAAGTATCGCCCTCGCCCGTTCTTCTGCCTTTCGTGAGCAAGCTGGTCGCTGCATCTATTGCGGAGCGCCGATGTGGTCGCATTCGCCTCAAGAGTACGCCAAGGCACGTGGGATCAGCCTGGCGGATGCCCGTCGATTCCAAGCCACCGCCGAGCACCTTAAAGCTCGCAGCGAAGGTGGGAGCAACAGTCGGCGCAATATCGTGGCGGCCTGCTTTTTCTGCAACCAGAAACGGCACCGGCGCAAAGCGGCGCCGGCTCCCGACGCGTATCAAGCGTTGGTTCAGGGGCGCATTGCGCATGGGAAATGGCACCCTGCTCACCTTCACGGCAAGGTGCTGAGCCAAGCACACCTGAAAACCTAAAGTGTGCCGCAAAACAAGGCCAAGCCTTGGTTGAAATCGGCCACGCGGTCCAGCGTGACCGAAGATCTGCTTCCTGCCCTAAGATACGATCACTTCGCCCCAACCCTACCTTTGGTCTTCCCTTAGTCGACAAAGCCAAGTTTGGCGGGGGTTAGCTTCACTGGGCCAACGTCAAAATGTACGTCGTTGTCCGTAGTAGTCGATTTACCTTTGAGGGCACGTGCTGAAACGGTGATGGGCTTCTTCGGCTGTTGAAAGTACAGCATCTGTTCTTCCCGATTGAAGGTCACCTTACCGTCTAGAACCGCATCTAATGCAGCAGTAGCGCCATCCTTAACACCCGTGGAATATGAACGTCGAGCAACCTCTTCCAGCAAGTCTTGCAGCACCTCTACAGTAAGATCGAACGCAGCTCCTGGCCTAGAGGGCATTGGCACATTCAAGTTAAAGGTCTCTTGAAGCTGCGCGGCACGCTTGCGCAGCGTCTGAGAAGAGCCTCGCATCATAGCTTTCTCGATCAGGTCGACCTTCCCACGATTCATTGAGCACTCCTTGTTGGATTCGATAAATGCCGCAGCGTCCCGTATCCCTTGAGATAGGTCCCCATTGCCAAAGCGCCTTAGAATTACGATCGATTTGGCATCAAGCGTGACGTTCTTTCGATGCATCGGCTCAGCAGTATCTGGCTTTCGGCCCGCTCCCTGCCTCGCCCCCCCATGACTCGTTTTTGTTTTCACAAAACGCCTGTTAATGACTTTTTTTGATTGTATGCGCATTCATTCAAAAATCCAAGGCAACACTTGTTACGAAGCGCCGATGCGGTCAAATTAGCCCGAAGAGTATGCGCAAGCACATAGGACCGGCCTGCCAGATGCCCTCCGGTTCCAAGTCACCGCAGAGCACCTCAAGGCACTCAGTGAGGGTGGAGAGACAGTCGGCACAATATCCTGGCCGCCTGCCTTTTCTGTAACCAGGCGCGGCATCAGCGTAAAGCAGCACCGTCCCCTGACGCGTATCAAGCATTGGTTCACGGACGCACTACATGTGGCTTTTGGGCAGAATCAGGGTGGTACGTGTGTGGTCGCGTAGCGATCAGTCCGAGAGGATAGCGGCGCTGTTACGGGGCACGGCCAGCGATCCGGGACGCTCTGCGGCGGATAATCGGCTGTTTGTCGAAGCGGTGCTGTGGATTGTCCGGACAGGTAGCACCTCAAAGCCCGCAGCGAAGGGGGGGAGCAACAGTCGGCGCAATATCGTGGCGGCCTGCCTTTTCTGTAACCAGAAGAGGCACCAGCGTAAAGCCACCTGTAACCCCCCTGGAATACGAGCGTCGAGCAACTTCCTCCAGTAGCTCTTGCCGCACCTCTACAGTAAGGTCGAACGCGGCGCCGGGTTGCCTTGTGCCCTTCTTGGCTGTGTAGCCACTATGCAAAATATCGTCAATTTGGTGGATGCCCTCGGTATATCTTACTAATATCGAATAGCCGGGCTGTCGATGACTTCGGAGGTAATTACCACGTCTACAAGGGAGGTCTCCATGTTCATGAACAAAGCAGTGGGTAGATTGTCTGTTCTCGGCGCCGTTGCAGTGACCATGCTCAACGGTTGCGCCAACAATATCCCCAAGGGCTCGCTGTCTTATTTCCTGCCCAAGGCAGAGACAACGCTCACGGTGACTCAAACGCTGACCTGCAATGCTACGGGGGACGCGTTGTTACAGGTGGTCACCTTCAATCCGTCGACGGTCTATTCCAGCGACATCCACCGCTACAAGACGATCACCCCTAGTAGCATTTCGAGTTCGGTGAGCGATGCAGACGTCTCGTTCACCTTCACGGACGATGGCCGCTTGAGCGGCGTCAACACGTCAACGACCGGCCAGGGGGGCACCATCGTCAAGAACGCGCTTGCGGTGGCCAAAGTGGCGGGCCTTGCCCCGGCGCACGTGCCGCCAGCCATGAATGCAAAGGCAGCCTGCACGACGATCGGCGTGCTCGCCCCAAAGACCAAGGCCGACGGGCCGCCGCCTTCGGTCACGATCACCTACGTGCGCAGTTTTGAGTTTGACATGTCGACTGGGGCGATCCAACTCAAAGATGGTGACACGGTCGGTCAGGCATTCGAGTCGGAGTTTGGCACAACCTTTACGAGCAATACCTACTTCCGTGCCTTGAAGTCCAACATTCCAAAGCTGGGATTCGACGTGGCGTTCGTCAAAAGCACCAAGAGAGACGCGCCCAACTGGGCAGGCGGAGACTCCACCGATCTGGTCCTCCCGCTAAACGCCCTAGCTGCCGTTCACTTGGAGATCCGCGGTCTGAAGGACGACTTGACCGGGGGTAACCGCGAACCCATCTGGAGCGGCGAGGTACTCGTGCCGCTGACCAACGACGCCGATTTAATCAAAGTTCCCATCCCCAAGCCGACTTTCTTCGGGCAGCGCAAGTTCTCGCTCGCGCTGGCCCCCAACGGCTCGATCACCAAGATCGGCTACGTGTCCACAGGCGCATCGGACTCGGCCGATGCGTTAGGTATCATCGGTAGCGCCGTCCTAGCGTCCCCCAAAGAACTGACCACCGCTCAGCAGGCCGCCGCGCTACAGGCGCAGGCAGACCTGATCTTTCAGCAGCAACGACTGGCTAACTGCCAGGCCAAGCCAGAAAGCTGCACCAAGTAACTAATGGGTTGGCAATTATGTAGAGACCGGAGGAGGGTACATGCTCAACCGTCTTATTGCATTTTCTCTGCTGTCTGTCTGCGCAGGTCTGGCCCCTGCGCAGACAGACAGCACGCCAACTCCAGGCATGCTGCGCGCGCGCAAGCTCACGTCTGAGGAAGCCAAGAACGCCGTACTGCAGACAAGGAGCGACACGGTGGCTCAGCTCCGACGCATGGGCGGCAGGTTCATCCAAGAGGCCAAGAAGCTGGGAACTCTGGCACCCAGTGTGTTCTTGGAGCGTATGGCCATTGCACCTCCGGTGGGGCCATCTACCATTGCACCGGTGAAGTTGGGCACACCTCCGCCAACCCCGTCCATCAACACATACAAAGGCAATGGGGCGACCACAGCGCATCCTGCAGTAGCGTTGCTGCTCGCGCGCGAGGACGGCAGCGATCTCTACCGAGCGGCTTGTTCGGGCACTTTGATCCGTCAGAACGTTGTGCTGACGGCAGCCCACTGCATGTGCTATAGCGCCTACCCGCAGGACAACCCAGACAACGGCGCTCAGTGCGTAAACGGTGCGCCAGGCAAGCCGAAGTCCCCCATGGTCAAGCCCGACCGCTGGAAGGTGTTCTTCCAGCATGCGGGCCTGAGGGACGTCAAGCAGGTCATCATCAATGAGCGGTACACTTTCAGCGGTGCAGCCATACGCGACGACTTGGCCTTACTGGTGCTCGACAAGCCGGTCACCGAGATCGACCCGCCAACCTTTCCGGGGGCGGTGGAGGCAGTAACCTCCTTCGGCCCCGGCGAAATTGTCGGCTACGGCTACAGTGCAATGCAGGGCGACAACGGTCTTGCACTGCCGCAGCTCTTGCAGCCCGGCATCAAAGGGGTCGGGCGGGTGACGTCGGGCATCTGCACTAACCTGACCTACCTAGAGCCGGCAGCGAGCCTGTGCTCAACCTATGCCCCCATGCAGAACGGATCGGCAGCAACGGTCTGCGAGGGCGACTCCGGTGGGCCTTTATGGCAACCCACTGGAGCAGGTACCGAGATCGGCGTGACATCGGGCATCAGCACAACCGACTGCACGATCGTCCCCACCATCGGCTTCCAGATGGCCACAACCTTTCGTCGCCACAACACTTGGATCAGTGAGCAGCTCAATTCCGTCCCTGGCTCCGATGTGAAAGGCATCCTACCCGCCTTTGGCGATAACCTAATTCCTGTAGCCGACCGACGCAACATCGGCACCTTCAACGAAGCCGGCAACTACAAGTCAGGGCCTATCACCAGCGAGGCGGAGAGCAATATCTTGGCCACTATGAATTCCTCGGGCAACATCCTTAGCTTTTCCGTTGTCGAAGTAGGCGGCAAGGTGCTCTGTAAGGGCATCGCAGGCCTGAGTGCCAACGTTCCCAATGTCAATCTCTGCTGGGCCACGGTGAAGGTGGGCACCAAGTACCAGATCGTCGCGAAGGGAGAAAGCAGCCAATTCCTTCAATACGTGGTCTCTAGGCGCCCCATGACAAAGTGAGCACGATACGCCAGCACCTTCACACTTTCATTCGTACGCGTGTAAAGCCCCGGGCTCGCGTCCGTCACTATCCGGGGCGCCACCAGGAGAAACACCATGCACGCACAACTTGAAAACGCCCCCAGCAAGTCCGGCAATCCGTCCGGCCCTGGCCGTGGCAACAATCCACCGCGCAAGTAATTCAAGCCGGCAGGAAGGCGATGCGTCCTCGCCCGCCTTCCCCTATGCGCTTGTCCCCCCCTCCCCCGAGGGCGTCGCCAAGACTCCGTTACTGCCGCAGCTCGCGGCCAAACACGGTAACGACAAGTAGCGAGGCCTACGAGCAAATCGCCTTCAGCTTGACCGGATCGGTCACGAACGGATTGCCGCTCCCCTGCCAGCGCACGATCCGGGCGTTTCGCTCGCGCTCCCAGGCGTCCACCGGGTAGGTCTTGGCCCAGGCGCACATCAGCTTCTTATCCGCTGCGCTCATTTTGAGGCCATAGGCCTGGTACATGTAGAGCGTGATCCGGGCGGCCCGGCCCCGCACTTCCTCGCGGGGCTGAACACGCTTGCCCTTGAAGTCGACGATGGTCTGGCACGCGCCGTACATCATGGAGCGCTCCCGCGTCCAGGCGCTGTACGCGAAGTTGTTGCGATCGCCATTCACCTCGCCCACGGCGGGCACGAGGTTGTTCAGATCGCCCTCGGCTTTCTGGAAGACCGGGTCGGTGTCCGTGCAGTTCTTTCGCCCGCCGTCCTGCCAGCACTGTCGCTGGTGCCCCAGCACCCATGCCGGGACGACGTGCTCCCATTCGATCCGACCAGCACGCAGCGCATTCTTGCGGGGCGTATAGCCGCAGCTGTCGAAGCGCACCACGGTGCTGACATAGCGGCAGCCGCAGTAGAAGTCCTCCTCAAGCCCCTCGAAAACCTGCGGGAGGATCTTCTTGGCGTTGGCAAAATCCCGATAACCGACGGTGCGTGTGTTGTTGACCAGGGTGGACGCCTGAGGCGCAGGGGACCCCTGGGCAGTGACCGGTGCCGAGTTGGACGTAACGGACGGGGAGTGAGAAGTATTGGCTGCGTGGCAGCCTGCCAGCACGCTGGCAATCATGAAGACTATGTGACGCATCCCAGAGAGTTTAACCGCAGCTTGCCCAGGATCCTCCCGGTTGGCAGTAACTTCCATGATCAATACAAAGTATTAAGAGGAGTCAAGGGGGATGTGCGTCCTTTTTAATAACAACCGCTACCTGATCCGGCCTGCTCCCCACTGGCTACGCTGTTCAATAAGACAGACCATGGTCACTGTCCGTAGAGGGTATTCAGCTCGCGGGCTGCTTGTGGGATCGAGCTGACCATGTTCTTGGCAGTGGAGTACTAACGGTGTAACTTGCAAGCTGAAGGTCATCAACCACTGCGTTGAACCAAAGTGAGCCTGTAACGATGCTGTGCGCTGAATGACGGCACATTGTCAGCTATAGCTTGATTTCAGACTTGGTGCTGCGAGACTCGCATCAAGCACAATGCGCAGCAGCAGACTCAATTTCAGCTCTTTGTCTATTTACACTTTAAGGGTTCAAAAATGTCACCCAAAAAATCAAATTCAGTTCTTGATAATGCACGCAAAGACGCACAAAGAGCTGCCGATTTTTATCAATCAATTGTTGATCAGCAAATTGATTACTCTAGGGCGCTTCTCGTGTGCGAACACTTCGGAAAGGACGGCACTGGGTATAAGAAATGGCTTGATCGCTCGATTCAACACCTAGAAAACTCGCGAAACAAATTAGATGAATTAATGGATAAATATTTGGCCCTTGGTGGACTAGTCCCAATCTTCGTTCACTCCCGGCACTTTTGAATTTCGCGTAGTGTTTTAACTCTTCTAAGAGACGCAATAATTTTCTGCTTGCAAGGAAATAGAAGTGTTCCTCGAAAACCTGCGGGAGAACCTTCTTGGCGTTGGCAAAATCCCGATGACCGACGGTGCGTGTGTTGTTGACTAGGGCGGACGCCGGAGGCACAGGGGCTTCCTGAGCAGTAACCGGCGCCGAGCTGGACGTAACGGACGGGGAGTGAGAAGTATTGGCTGCGTGGCAGCCGGCCAGCACGCTGGCAATCAACAAGACGAAGTGACGCATGCCCGAGAGTTTAACCGCAGCTTGCTTAAGACTTCCCTGGCTTCCTCGTCTCGGCCATAAACGAGGCGGAGCAGTAAAGAGAGCCAAGGGGACATGTTGCGTCCCTGCTCATAGCGGCTGCCCCCCGATTGCGTCATGAACACATTGCCCCAGAACGTCCGCTGGTTAATCCCCAAGCGCTCCCTGAACGCTCTCAGCAACACGCCGTCGGAAGGTCCAAACGGTGGAAGGGCCTCCTGTCCATGCCGGTCTGGGACGGTACGCAAATCAGTCAGGAATTCGTCGACCTCGACGTCCGACCCGTAGGCCAGGTGCAGCAGGATCCGGACGACATCGGGGATGGTACGGCCCGATTCATAACGACTGCCAACGGCCTGCGACACGGAAACGACACCCCAGAACTTTGGCTGCTGTAGCTTCAGACGTTGTCGGAGTGCTTTGGCCTGTGCGCCGTTTTCAATCAACAGCGGTGGCAACGGCCGGCCGATATCCTCCTCCTCCTCGATCTCCTCCCCCACGAACTCGGCCAGTTCATTGAGGGAAACCACGTCGTCCGCCGCGTCCGCCTCAAGCAACTCGACATCCTCCGCGCAGTAGGCCGGCACGCAGCAGCAGAGCAACTGGAGCGACTGGAGACCATGAGCCTCGATGTAATGCACCGTGCCCGCCGGCACCCCGACCGTGTCGCCTCGCTGAATCTGGATCCGATTCTCACCGACCGTCATCCAGCCCCGTCCCTCGGTAACGTGATAGACCTTCTCGGCCTGCTGGTGACGATGCCGAAGGGTACGTTTTCCCGAGGGGATGAGGATACCGACCAGGCTCTGGGACTGGATGCCGTGCGCGACCGGGTGCATCAGTTCGCGGACCAGCGCGCCGTCCTTGGCCCGGTAACCCGTGCTTCCTTCGTAGTCTTGCGTCAGCGGAAGCGTTTTGGTCGCCCTGCTCCTGCCCCTGCCACGCCGCGTCATACCCTGTGCGCCCCCATCGATGCCTCTACTCGCCAATGCAGATCGGCACACAGGGTATTCCGTTATCGTAATTAGCTCAATGCGAGTGACCGCACCACATACTTCATCTGGTTCAGCGAAGTCGCTCTCTTTGAAACGAGTGTCACTCCGACGACATCCCAAATCGTGACGCGCTCGGCCTCGCTTAAATGACGTCGCACCCTACCGGCAGCAACTGCCGCGCAGAACTTCATACTTCAACTAGGTCGCTCTTAGGGAGCGAGTGTCACTGTGTTTTCCCATAAGCCCTCCACGGACTCCGGTCAAAACCAACTGCGAGCCGGCGACCAAAACAGGAATAGACATTATGCCTAATAGCCCATAAGCGGTAGTTCGGAACTGATTGACTGTGTTCTTGATGAGCGCGTACGCGCTTGCGTGAAATACTGCGCAAGGCTCAAACGGAAGACCCGATAATGGAACACTGGCATCCCGATGGCGGGATGTATGCTAATGCCCTGAACCATAGGAGCGCGACGTGAAAACCATCTCAGTGTTCAATAACAAGGGAGGCGTAGGCAAAACTACCTTGACCTTCCACCTTGCGCATGCACTCGCGGAGCAAGACTACCGCACGCTTCTGATTGACCTCGACCCCCAGTGCAACCTGACCATCTATGGCATGGATCAGGACGTGCTGCACGACATCTGGAAGGCAGAGGACGACTTCGTAGCCGACTTCAAGGCGTCCCAGCAAAAGTTAACCTCGAATGCCTTTAGCGCGCTGATCAGCCAGACGCGCTCCATCCATTTCTTGCTTAAACCTGTCGAGGACGGCGTCGACGACCTTCCGAGCCTACCGCCGCCTCGCAAGTTGGCGAACAACCTGGACCTAATTCCAGGAAGATTAACCATGCACCTCTACGAGGACGCTGTTGCCCGTCGCTGGAGCGAGGTCTACCAAGGCGACCCCCTGGCGGTCAGAACGGCAACCCGGCCACGTGAGCTGGCTATTGCCTACGCGAAGCATTTCGGCTACGACTTCGTGATCATGGACACATCGCCCAGCCTAGGCACTTTGAACCGGCTGATCATATCGACCACCGACGGCTTTCTGATCCCCTGCATGCCGGACATGTTCTCCCTGTACGGTATCCGCAATATCGGAAACGCGCTGGCTGTCTGGAAGAAGCAGTTCGACACCATCTACCACCTACTGTCCAACGAGAAGCGCACGTTGTTCCCCAAGAACTTCGTGCGCCTGCTCGGCTTCACCATATACAACGCGAAGCGGTACTCGGGCGCCTCCAGGTGGGACTTGGCCCAGGCGCACTTCAATTACGCGATGCAGATTCCTCAAGCAATCGCAGATTTCATCCCCGAGGCGGTGCGAGACCACCTCGACCGGTCAGTCTGGTCTCATCCCATCGGTGACACCGCCATCATGCACACGCACAACACCATGCCCACCATGGCGCAGAAGTACCACTGCCCGATGTGGCAGGTTCCCAACGCACAATTGGAGCCGGAGGATAATTCCACGGTCAGCGGCAACCGAGGTCTCTACCAAGCAACACAAGGTCGGTACCACGACTTCGCCGAAGACCTCTTAAGCCGCCTAACCTCCTTGACGTGAAGGTAAGGCCATGTCTGAGCAACACGACGCCGACCTAGCTCTCGCCGCGTTCGAGGAACGCCGTCATGAGCTCTCGATCTTCATGAAGGGGATCGAGGGGTGGTTCTCGAGCCACCCGAAGCTAACGGGCGGTTCCACCCCCACCGTGCATTCAGTCAAGTCTCGGATCAAGGACTCAGGTCACCTGAGGGAAAAGATCGTCCGGAAGCAGGTGGGCGGCGACCCCATCACCGCCGAGAACCTATTCACTCGCGTCACCGATCTCGCTGGCGTCCGTGTGCTGCACCTGTACCAGGAGCAGGCACGGGTCATCCACAACGCGATCATCGACAAAGTGGAGAAGCAGCGCGACTGGGTGTTCAACGAGGCACCGAAGGCCTACACCTGGGACCCTGAGGCACAGGGTTTTTTTACGGACATGGGGCTAGAGGTGCACGTGAAGGACAGCTTTTACACCAGCGTTCATTACCTAGTGCGGCCACGCACCGACTCGCCGCACTGCTGCGAAATCCAAGTGCGAACGCTCTTCGAGGAGATCTGGGGAGAGGTTGACCACACACTGAACTACCCGAACCCTACCGACAATGTTGCATGCCGTGAGCAACTCCGTGTGCTGACAAAGGTTGTTGGCGCTGGCAGCCGCCTCGTCGACGCGATCTTCCGCACGGCAGCAAGCACTAGTGCTAGGTAGCGGCTGGACTCCAAAGGTATTCAAGCCGCCTTCGGATTACCCGGCTCAATGCGGCTGAGTAGTCTGATTCAGCGACGGACCACTTCGTTGTCTTCCGATTGTCTGCAATGGGTCGAAAAGTGATGACCAGTGCCCACGTGGGAAGGCAAACAACAGAAATCCGCAACGTATGTCACACGACTACACGCCGGGCAATGACGATCTGCAGCAGCGTCAACGAGATCGCTCCCTACGGAGCGAATGCTGCTGATGGACGACTCCGGTGGCAGCGGCGATATGTGACTTCAACGAAGTCGCTCCAACGGAGCGAGCGTCACGTCGAGCTCGGCAGATTGGAGCGAGCGCCCAGCGATGCTCCAACAAACGCACTCCCTACGGAGCAGGCACCACAGAGAGGAACCATACCATGTAACGAAAAGCGCAACGGCATGATTCGCTACTGGTAGCTTCAACGAGCACTCCCTCAGGAGCGAGTGTCACACACCCATGGCTGCTCTTATGCGGGCGCGTTAATGCTTCAACGAGGTCGCTCCCTAAAGAGCGCAGTACCGCCAGATCAGCGAGAGCGCAATCCAGCGCCTCGGCCAATTTCAACGAAGTCGCTCCCCGTGGAGCGTAATGTCACCGCATAGGAGTAGTGCCAGCGTCCTTGGCTACTGCTCGTCAGCGGAATCGTCCGTGTGGCGCGAGTACCCCCTGCTACCTGTTCCTTCTGCAACTGATCGACCTACTTCAATGAAGTCGCCCCCTTCTGAGCGAATGCCACTTCAGGATGGCGTCCATCGTGGCCGGGCGGAGGCCCCTTCAACGCAGTCGCTCCTTGCAGAGCGGAGTGCCACGGCCGGATCGGGGAGCCATCTGATCGAGCACGGTACTTCAACGAAGTCGCGCCCCCCGGAGCGAATGCCACTCAAGAGCAATCAAGGGCGGAACTGGCATCCGGGTGCTTCAACGAAGTCACTCCCTCTGGAGCGAGTGTCACGGGCGCCGGCCGCACTGGGCCCCGACCGAACCGCTGCTTCAACGAAGGCGCTCCCTCTAGAGCGAGTGCCACGACGCCCGATTGCGCCTGTTGCACGAACCACGCTTCCCTTCAACGAAGTCGCTCCCTCCGGAGCGAGTGCCACTCAGGCCAATTTCGACGTTGGCGTGTTTCGCCATCCTTCAACGAAGTCGCTCCCTCCGGAGCGAGTGCCACCACGGCACCTGCTGCTGATGACACGGGATGGGGACCTTCAACGAAGTCGCTCCCTCCGGAGCGAGTGCCACGGGTGAATGACCAATACATCGGCACCGCCAAGCCCTTCTCCCTTCAACGAAGTCGCTCCCTCTGGAGCGAGTGCCACGGCCCAGATGGCGTCTAAGGGTACGGTATCAATGCCTTCAACGAAGTCGCTCCCTCCGGAGCGAGTGCCACTTGATAAACCGATCCAACCGCCTCGCGGCCGTCCGCCTTCAACGAAGTCGCTCCCTCCGGAGCGAGTGCCACTGTGCGTCTCGCCGCAGTCGTGACAGGCCGCGTACCTTCAACGAAGTCGCTCCCTCCGGAGCGAGTGCCACCCGCAAATCGCGCCCACGACGCCAGATGGCACCTTCCTTCAACGAAGTCGCTCCCTCCGGAGCGAGTGCCACTACCGCGAGTTTGAGCACGAGGCCCGCGCGATGATCCTTCAACGAAGTCGCTCCCTCCGGAGCGAGTGCCACGTCGCTGGTTGATGTACGTCAGCGGTCCAGGCGTCCTTCAACGAAGTCGCTCCCTCCGGAGCGAGTGCCACCTTCCGTCAGACCCCGTTGGAACCTTATACCAAGTACCTTCAACGAAGTCGCTCCCTCCGGAGCGAGTGCCACTCAAGATAGCAAGAGTTTTGGGCGTGTCATTATCACCTTCAACGAAGTCGCTCCCTCCGGAGCGAGTGCCACCTCATCCAGCGTGACCGGCTCTTCAGCACCGACCAGCCTTCAACGAAGTCGCTCCCTCCGGAGCGAGTGCCACTCTTCAGCCGGTCCCGATTGATTCGCATGCCGGACTCCCCGGCACTGCGCGAACCCCTCGCATACGTCCATCGCCTTCACGATCCGGCTCCAGCCACCCCCATAGAATCAATGCCCTGACCCCGCGCGAACCTCCCGGCCTCGCGCCGTCCACTTGAGGTTCGCGCAGATCCCCGACGGGCCGGCTTTCCATCACACCCGATTGTCAGCCCTTTCAGCGCCCTCTGGAATCCCCTTCACCCCGGAAACTGCTGTTCCACCCTTCCGCCGCGATCTTCACCACCGCCCCGATCCCAGGCAGCCTCACAGACCCCGTTACTACCCCGTTACTTTCCACGATCGGGGGGAAGGATGCCCACAGGGTGCCCCCGCCTCGCAAAATCGCGCCACGGCCCTGTATTCGCATTTTTAACATTCTGGGTGCCCGCGGGCGGTCCACATCGTTCCGGGCCGTGGCTATACTCGCTCCGGATATACGATTCGACTATTCGGGGCCCCGGATGCTGGACGCACTGTTTCGCGAGCTGTTTGACGCCGCACCCAACGCCTGGCAACGGGCTGCCCACGCATCCTTCGTGGCCGGTACCCTGCCTCCGTTCATCAAGGTGCCGACCGCCGGTGGCAAGACCGCCGTGCTGGCGATCTTCCTGGCGGCGTTGGCCACCCAGGCCCAGAGCGGCGCCCTCACCCTGCCTCGTCGCCTGGTCCTGGTCGTCAACCGGCGCGCACTCGTCGATCAGGCCAGCGGGCTCGCCGAACGCCTGGCCGAGATCGTTTCTTCAGGGGCCGTTCCCGGCCTCCGCGAGGTCTTGGCGAGTCTCTCGTCCCGCGGCACTCCGCTGGCCGTGTCCACGCTGCGCGGCGCCCTTGCCGATAACGGCGACTGGAGCCTCGACCCGGCCACGCCGGCCTTGATCCTCGGCACCCCGGACATGATCGGTAGCCGCCTGCTGTTCCGCGGGTATGGCCTCGGCCTCTCGCGTGCAGCCACACAGGCCGGCCTGCTCGGCATCGATACGTTAATTGTTCACGACGAAGCCCACCTGGCACCGGCCTTCTCCGGCGTGCTGCGGGAAATCGAGCGACTCGCCCGGCCCAGCGCCGCCGCCGTTGGCCGTCCGCCGCTGCAGGTCATCGAGATGACCGCGACCTTGCCGCCGCAGGCGGACCACGCCTGCGCCCTTGTCGGCTCCGTCGCGGACGACCCGGTGCTGGCGAAACGCATGGGGGCGCCGAAGTGGCTGACGCTTCAGACCGTGACTTCGGGCGCTCCAAAGGGCAAGCCCGCCTCCCTGGTAGTCCAGGTCCTGGTAGAACACGCCCTCACCTATGCCAACGCGGCGCGGGCGGTGGCCCTCTTCGTCAGCCGGCCGGACGATGCGGCGCGGATCGCCGAGCGCCTGGTGAAGGGTGGCGTGCCCGTGGAACGCATCGCGCTGCTGACCGGAACCCTCCGCGCCTGGGAGCGGGAACAGCTGACCCGCTCCGAAGCCTTCCAGCGCTTCTCGCCAACACGGACCGATGAAACGGGCCCCACGGCCTATTTCATCTGTACCTCGGCCGGCGAGATCGGTCTCGACATCGATGCCGATGTAGGGCTGATGGACCTGGTCACCCTGGATCGTTTCATCCAGCGAGCTGGCCGTGTGAATCGCCGCGGTCTGCACGTCGGCGAGGTCGTGCTCTTTCATGCGGGCGGCACCGAATGGAGCGAACCGCTGCAGGCCTTGTGCGCCCGGACGCTGTCCCTGCTGGAGGAACTGGACCTCCAGGCCGTCGGCCGCGATGTGAGCCCGCTCGCGCTGTCCCGTCTCACCGACGATCCGCGCTATGGGGAAGCCGTACCACCCGCTCCACCGCGCCGCTCCCTGGAGCCGGCCATTCTCACCCAATGGGCCATGACGTCCCTGCGGCTCGACGCGCTGCGGGTGCCGGCACCGGATCTCTTCCTGCACGGTCTCGACGACGAGGACCGGGACGTGGAGCTCGTGTGGCGAGACTTTCCCAATGACGCCGCACGGCTCGCCGACTGGTTCGAGGCCTGGCCGGTGCTCCGCCAGGAACGGGCTCGGCTCCCGATCTACCAAGCGCGGGACCTGGTCGAAGTGCTGTGGCAGCGTGCCCAGGGCGACAAGGACACACGGCCGGCCTTCGTGGTGCTGGATGGCCAGGGCCGCTTGATCGACGACGGCGTCTTCAGCACCCAGGACGCGCTGCACGCCCTCGAGCGACGCGTCCAGCCGGGGCGCACCCTGGTCATTCGCCCGGATCTGGGCGGGCTCTCCGTCACGGGGCTGCCCGATGCGGCCCAGTCGGCCGTGGTAACGGAGGTGTCCGCCGAAGGACGCGGGCAGGTGCTCACCGTTCAGGTCAGTGCGGACGTGGTCGCGGGAGAGGCGACCTGGTCGTACGGTGAGGCGACCGCAACGGAGCTTGCCAGTCTGATGGCGCGCTGCGTGCCCGGGCACAAGGTGGTCTTCGTCGAGGAGGTGGCGCTGCCCGCCGCGGACCTGGTGGACGAGGATGCCATCGTGAACCGCACGGTCCGGGTCTGGCTGCAGGCCCGCGCGATCGACGGGCCGGACGCCGGCGATCGCGCTTCGCTGGGCCGCTGCGATCGGCTGCTCTCCGTGCACTTGGATCTGGCCCGCTGGGCCGCCCAGCGGCTCACCGGGGCCTTGGGCCTCGACGCACCCCTCGCGCATGGCGTCGAAGCGTCGGCGGGTGTCCATGACGTGGGTAAAGACGAGATGCGCTGGCAGACGGCGCTGGGCAATCCGGATCCGGCCGTGCCCCTCGCCAAGAGCCGACGCACGGCTTTTGACACACGGCTCAATGATGGATATCGCCATGAGCTGGGATCGGTGATCCGGCTCGGCGATCAGTTGAGCCCGCTCGCCCGCCACCTCGTCGCCGCCCACCATGGTTGGGCCCGGCCCGGGTTCTCGGACAAGGCCCGGGAGAAGCCCGGTGCGGCACCGGAGGCCGACCGGATCGCGACGGCCTTCACCCAGTTGAATGCGCAGTACGGCCTGTGGGGGCTCGCCTACCTGGAGGCCCTGGTCAAGAGCGCAGATGTACTGGCGGAACTGGATGCGGAAGCCCTAATTCCGGCACCCGGCGCCGAGCCCCCATTGGTCGCGGCGCCGGCCGTCATCGTGTCGCCGCCTGAAGGCGTGATCGACATTCCGGCCGATCCGCGCAACTTTGGGGCGTACCTGGCGGGCTTCGGGCTCTTGAGCCTGCTTGAGGCGGCCCATCCGGCGTTGAGGGCGCAGTGGACGCCCACTGGCCTGCGCCTCATCGGTGTCGACGACGCGGCGGTGCTGGGCGCCATCGATGCCTTCCTGGGCTTCGAGGTACGCCTCGACGACACCGCGCTGCGCCCGGCCCTGGCCGAGGAGAAGTTTCCGCCGCTGCGGCTGCACTTCGCTGACGAGCGCCCGCCCATCCGGATCAACAACTGGTTGCGGCCCGACTTCGAGGAGAAGTCCCACTGGAAGCTGAGCGCCGGGCAGACCGAGGCGGCCGGCATCCTGCGTGGCCTGCAGGCAGCCGCTCGGCGGTTGCGTCCGTCGCTGACAAGCGCCGCGGATCTGCTGCAGGTCGGCACCACGATGAAGGAGCGCTTCCGCTTCGACGCCGGCACCAGTTGGTCGGCCCTCGATGCGGGCTTCACCCTCAACGAGGACGAGCGCTTCAGCAGCGTGCGGGTGTTTCTCGAACTGCTGTCGATTCTCGGCGTGCAGTTCGCCTTCGCACCACCGGCCGACCAGGAGCCCTTCCGTTACGCAACCTGGACACAGCCCCTCCCCATCGGTCTGTGCCTGCTGGCCGCGAAGGGCCTGCTTCCCACGGCCGCCGACCATCAGCACCTGATCCCCCGCCGGGTCCCGTCCGGCCAAATGAAAGACGTCTTCACTTCCGAACTCACGCTCGCTCACGAGGTACGCCCATGTCTGCCGAAGTATTTGATCGTCTGAACGCCCTCCTCCTCGACCCCCAGGCGGTGGCCATCGTCTGCAAGCAGGCGCTCGAATCCGTGGAGGGACCGGCGGGCGTGATCTTCCCGCCCAGCTACCCCGGCAAGACCAGCGATGACGGGCCCACCTACAACATCAGCACCTTCGCGGACGGGCGGAACATCTGCACGATCGATTCGGTGCAGTCCCAAGCCAACCGGATCGAGGCCGCGTTTCTGCAGGCCCCTTACCGGGCCTTGGTGCGCGCGGTGTCGGTGAAGGCGCAGCTGGCCGATGGCGAAGTGAAGAACATCGACGTACTGCAGGCACCGCACCGGCTCGCCGATGCCACGCTGCGTTTCTCCGATCTGCGCGAGGCGGCGGAAGAAGCCTTCAAGGCCTTCCGGTCGGCGCCGGCCGGCATCGCCAAGCTGTCCCCGATGTCGCTGCTGCTCGGCGCCTGGGACTCCCGAGGCACGCAGAGCAAGATCCCGCGCGCCTTCACGTCCCGGATCGACGCCTACAACGTGCATCGGCTGCAGCGCCATGCGCTGTATTCGGCTGCACTCACCAGCAAGGAGATCGGAAACGAAGAGAACAGCGGCACGCTGTCGAAGGTGGGCCTGGATAGCGCACCGTCCGGACCGTCCCCGGCCGGCGTGGTCGCTGACGGGGGCGTCCGGCGGGATTCGGTGTTGAACCTCATTGCGCTGCGCCAGAACTGCCAGTCCGACCTGGCGGGCGCCGCGCCCGATGCCCTGTCGACTTACATATTCGGGCTCGGGCTGGTGGCGCTGACACTGCAGCCGGAGGCCTTTCTGCGCCAGGGCTGCCTGTTGGTCGCGGCGGGCCCTGTCGAGGCGGTGGTCCGCACGCGGGACGGCAGCCAGGCGGTGTTTGCGCTGACGGCCGACGAGGCACTGGCCTATGCCCAGGCGGCGGCCGAGCGCTTTGGCGTTGCCGACCTCGAACCGATCACCGCGCAGTTCCAGCCGGAGCTGATCGTCGAGAAGGAGAAGAAGGGCAAAGGCAAGAAGGGCGCCAAGGAGAGCGCGGGTGCCTGATCGCTGGCTGGTTCTCGAAGCCCGGTTTCATGCGGGCCTGTACCGGGGGTCGGAGTGGCCGCCCTCGCCGTTCCGCCTCCTCCAAGCCATCGTCGCCGGTAACCGCTCGATTAAGGCGCCGGGGCTGGCCTGGTTCGAGCAGCAGGCGGCGCCGGACATCTTCGCGCCGGCGGAAGTGCCGGAGAGCCGTTACACGATCTATGTCCCGAACAACACGGATCGACGTAAGCGCGATGGGCAGTCCACGGCCCGGGACGTCATCGAGCGGCGGGTGTCGGGCCCGGTCCGCTATGTGTATGCGCTGCGTTCCGACACCGATCTCGCCGAGGCCGCGCAGTTGATCGGCACGGCGAGCCAACTCCACACGCTGGGCTCGGGGCAGGATCAGGCGAGCCTGGCCGGGCGCATCGAAGGGGCCCGGCCGGCGAGTGTCGAGACGGAGTGCCATTACGCACCGTCCCACGCGAGCCGATTGATGCCGCTGCGCAGTGATGTCGACGTGCAGCTGCGGGTCCCGGTCGCGGGGTCTCTCGTCGCTCTGGAGGAGCGGTTCCAGGCGAGCCAGACCCGGCTCAGCAAGGACAAGGGCTGGTTCTCGCCGGTGCTCGCACCAGCCGTGCACGAGGTGATGGCGTACTCGCCGGCCGGACAGGCGGCGCGGGTAGCCATGTTGCCGCTGCATCTCAGAAAGCCCGAGCAGGCGCAGGCGTTTCGTCCTTTCGACGCCCGTAACGCCGTGGTCGTGGCGGCGCTGCTGCGCGGGGCCATCATGCGGCGGACCGAGACATCGCGCCTCGCGGACTTTGCGGCGGGGTACGGGCCCGAGACCGAGCCGGACCACCGGCTGTCGTGGGTGCCCCTGCCCTCCCTGGGCCACGCCCACACCGATGGGTTGATCCGGCGGGCGCTGCTGATGGCACCGATCGAATGTCTTCCCGAGGTGGCCGAGTTGGCGGGCGTCCTGGGCCAGGACGCCCTGCAGATGACCGACGAGGACAGCGGCGAGTGTGTCGCCCAGGCGGTGCTCGCCGATCCGGACGACGGGGTCTTCAACGCCTATCGGCGCGAGAGCACCGAGTGGACCAGCATCACGCCGGTGATCCTGCCCGGCGATCACGCCGACTCGCCGCGCCTGGTGCGCAACCTGATCTTGAAGGCCCTCCGCCATGCCGGCATCGACACCGGGCTCTTGGCCGACTTCTCGACGAGCTGCGTGCCGTTCCTGCCCCAGTCGCATCACGTCGGCGACTACCGGCTCAAGGCCTGGAAGGCGACGCGGCTGATTCCGCTCCACGTGCGGCTGCGGTTTCACCGGCCGTTACGGGGGCCGTTACTGCTCGGGCGGGGGCGGCACTTCGGGTTGGGGGTGTTTTGTGGGACGCTTCAATAAAACACACGTGGCCGAGAAAAGACGTGAGCACTCTTTCGATCTCTGCTAACCACGGCTCAGCGTCTCGAAAAATCGAAAGCATGTATGAGACAGAGACCACAGGACATCAACTGGTTCCAAAATAAAAAACGCTTAGCGAAGAAGGATCCAGTGCGTCAAATGACTGAATCTATAGAAATAAAGCCACAAATTACCTCCTACAGCACGACGCTAGATTTATGCGAATAATATACACTGGCCGAGACATCAAGAAGCAAAAAGCTATTCTTGCCGAGCACCAAGACGTGATCATCCTGCTGTACGACAATTGGGATGACTACAGCTACAAGACATCCTTCCCAACCGAGTGTCTGCTAAACGGCAACAACGTCGACATCGGCACCATCAAAATCCTGGTCGAAGACAAGAAAACAACCTTTGCCTACTTAGACTCTCTGGTTGCCGGCGGATGGGATGGGATGTTCCCGATCCCGAACACGCAATATGTCTCCGTTCCTGCAGCGCTTACGTTCTACGAGCAGCTCGAGGGCCATCTTGGGTTGGACGCGGCGATTGCCGCAGCCCAGTTACTGCGCGATGCAAGTTACCTAACGAAGCTCTTAGACGACAACAACGCTCTGCGCCTGCTCAACACTGATGGGTTCCGCCATTCACTCCAACGCGAGCGCGGCGCGATCAAGGCCTACCTGGACGGCTGGAAGCTCTTCGGACAACGTAGCATCACAATTGGAAACCAGACCTTCACTTTCCGCACGCCGTCAGGCGAATCCACATCAATTGATCTGCGTTTCAACTCCCCAACCCCTTTGCCTCATGATATCAATGTCTTAATTGGCCCCAATGGCGTAGGAAAATCTCAGTTATTGCTGCAAATTGTCAATAATTGGTTGCAGCTACCCCCCTCTGGTCAGGATCAATTCGGCTTCACAGAGCGCCCTAACCTGAATCAGTTGGTGGTTGTGTCCTATAGCCCGTTTGAATTGTTTCCAGTTGACACCAGTGAGGACCTGGACCGAAAGGACCATGATGTCTACCGCTATTTCGGTTTCCGTGGGCGGATGAAGGCCTTAACCGATAGCAAGCGAGGTTCCGAACGCGTGACACTGTCGCGTGACTTCCCCAAAACTAATGCTGCACGTTCACTGCTAGCCTGCTTGGAAGACGATAAGAAGTACGGAGCAATTAAGGAATGGTCTAGCAAGCTGAGGACGATGGAGGGTGTGCTTAAGCTCGCATTCTCTTTCGATCGAGCTGCCGTGGCGGTAGACAGTAACGCCAACGTTGATTGCTTCTTCACCACGCAGGAATTACTCACGGAGTCATATCTGGAAGGTGAGTTCAGCGACGAAGATTTCCACTCACAAAGCCAGCTATACGTGCCCATCGCCTCTGACCGCGTGCAGGAACTCAAAGTTGACGAATTGAGGAAACACGTGCAAGACCAGCTCGGAGTCATGTTCCTGAAGGACGGTAAACCCATCCACCTCAGTTCTGGTCAGCGGCTCTTCTCGTACATTGTCATCAACATATTGGGGGCTATACGACGCAACAGCCTCATCCTGGTCGACGAACCAGAATTGTTCCTGCATCCCACGCTAGAGATTACGTTCATTCGCATGCTAAAGGAGATTCTTGCCAACTACAGCTCCAAGGCACTCCTAGCTACGCATTCCCTAGTCACGGTACGCGAGATACCGCGCGAGTGCGTGCACGTTTTTGAAGAATCCAACGAGGGGCTCAAGATCAAGCCCCCCCCATTCGAGACCTTCGGTGGTGATGTACAACGTATTTCCTCGTACGTTTTCGGCGACAAATCGTTGTCCAAGCCTTACGAAGACTGGCTTAAAAAGCAATTAGCGCAATATGGATCAGCCGAGCAGCTAATTTCTGCCCTGGGCAAGAACATCAACGAAGAGCTAATTGTCCAAATCCACGCAATGGAGGCCGGCCAATGGTAGTTCGCTTGATTTGCCCCGACGCAGACCAGAATAAGTTCATCGACGAGGTAGTCGAACAGCGTCAGAACGGTCGAAACGCCAAGTTCTTCACCAAGATAAAAGACGACTGGAAAGCTCGGGTCAAAGCCTACCTTCGCGAAAACGGTGACCCAGCAATTATCAAGCCTTGGCAAGAAGCGCTATCGCACGCGACAACATTTAAGAACCTATATCTGAGTCCAGACGAAAACTCGGTTCAGCATCCCGTACTCACGAACCTACGCTCACGCGAGTTGCAACTCTGTCCGGCATGCGGTGAAGACGGCACGCCAAACACACTTGATCACTATCTGCCCAAGCAGACGTATCCTGAGTTCTCGATCACAGCCCACAACCTTTTCCCGATGTGCGACATCTGCCAAGGTGAAAAGCTCACGGAAACGGTCAACTCAGCAAACGAGCGTCTGTTCGTGCATCCCTACTTCGACCAGTTCATTGAAGTTCAGGTTCTGCATCTTCAGATCAGACCACCCTATGAAGCACCAGAAAACATACAGCTAACGCCAGACTCTGGACTGGATCCCGCACAATCCGCTTTAGTAGCACGCCACCTGGTTCACCTCGCGATCCCAAAGCGCTACTACCACTTCTTCAAGGATGAGTACCTGAGATTGCTGCGACTGGTTCGTACAATGCGCCAGCAAGACCTAAACATAACCACTATCTTAGAAGTTTTTAGAGAAAAAGCACGAGACAAGTCCATCAACTCATGGGGGCACATCTTTTATACCGGAGTGCTTTCCAATCCTGGCCTGATGGACTATCTGAAGCAGGGTCAATTGCCAGAGAAGCTGTAGTCTGGTGTCTGCCCATAACTCAAACACATACAAAACGACTCCAGCCCATGCCAACAAAAGATCTTCTAGTCCCACTGGCAAGCGTACTCCTCGGCAGTGTCATGACTCTCGCGGGCACATACATGCAAGCGGAAATGACCGCAAAAAAGGAGGCGACAGCACAACGCCAAGTCAAACTGGAACAACTCTTAGAGTCTGTGCAGATGATGGACTACTGTCGCCTTGAGTACACCAGAAATGCTGAAATGCATCCTGAGTGCCGTAAAACGCGCCCCAACGACAAAGCACTTGCCCTCTCTGTTCTTTACTTTCCTGAACTGACCAAGAGCTTCGGCATCCTCAATGAGGCGGTGTCAAGGAATAGAGAGTCAGTATCACGCTGCCGCTCAATGGGGAGTCCCGAATCTGACGAGTTTCGGCGCTGTGTCGAGCCGTTTGTCGGTGACAAAATTGTCGCACATGCAATCGGGGACTTCACTGCAGCGGCATTCATAACCATGCAGAGGATTACTTCTCGATAGCTTAAACCTCAAATAGCTCTGCCAAAGAAGGGCGCGGAAGCGCCCCCGCGCAACTTGATTTTGATAACTCCTCTGTTACTTCGAGGGTAGCAGTAGCTCCGCCCTTTCGGTATAACGCCCTCAACGCGGCAGGCAAAGACTCATTCTGTAGAGCGAGTGGCTGGCTATATTTAGCACCGATGCCACTTAGCGCTCCCAATTTGGCCTTGGGGCGGAACCACTTCCGCCGTGACATGATCCGGCCACCTGAGCAACCCTAGTTGCTCAGCCCTTTCCCGGATCTCTTCACCATGAATCACCATGAGACTGCGCCGACCTCCACGTCTGTGCATACCCTCGACCCCCGCTACCTGCCGGCCGTGTTCCAGCCCTTCATCCGCAAGGTCGGCCCGGCACCCACGATCACGCTGATTGAACACTACGGCGGAACCCGCGTGCTGATCCCCTATCACGCCGATCCATCCCACTCGCTGGCCCAGCTTCTGGGCTTTGAAGCCTTCGAGCGACTCGTCCAGGAGTTCGGGGGAGACACCATTGACGTTCCCCTCGGCACCATCGCCAAGCGGGCCACCCGTAACGCACGGATCAAGGCCGGTCGAGCGGCAGGGGAAACCACGGCTTCATTGGCTCGGCGCTTCCATCTCACCGAACGCGCGATCCGGCTGATCGTGAATACCAAGTAAACGAGACGTCCAGCCCCGGGTTCGACCGTCCCGGTAGCGCTCATCATGGCCAAAGCCACGGCGTCGGCAGCTTATTCAGCGTAGTCAGTTAGCCTAGGAGCCGCACATGGAGTAACACACACGTCGGTGCCACGCAGGTTCACATAGTCATTCGCGAGCCTCGGCCGAAAGGACCGCTCCCTGACTAGTCAGGGCATCCCAGCGCGCGGCCGCCCAGTCACAGTAAGCAGACTTGTATCCTGCCCTCAATCGATCCATGCCCCTTGTCGGTTGACGAAAGTACGTATTTGCACAATCATGCGGTTGACGAAACCTAGGATTTGCACAGATGCCCCTACCGCTACCTTCTTTTTTCTTCCCTCAACTCACTAGCGTGCGTTTAGAGACCATCTCTGAGTGGCTTTTAGACGAGTTCTACGCCACGGAAGAAGATCTGGATCGACCAACAGACAACGGATATACCCGTGGTTGCGCAACCTTCGGGCGCCAGCGGAACCGTATTATTTCTGAAGTCCGGTCCGGACGTCATAGCTGGCTCGGCCTGCTGAACAGCTCAAACGATCTCGTCTTCACTGTCGGTGATGTCCCTTGCCGATTCAGCAATGATGATCCCGCCAATCCCTCCAAAGATGCAGTCCTGATCGCTAATCGGCACCAGACGAGCTTTCTGGAGTTCGCGATCGAGGGGGAGCCTGGTCGCTTCTGCTTCATCATTGACCGCGGTCACGACGGCGCCGCAGAACCGCGTGTCGTTCTATTGGGATTCAGCCCTGACGGCGCTGTTGCATGCCGCTGGGAATCCGGTACTGTTCGCGTCCTTCGACTGGCGGACCAGCAAGCACTTGCACCGTCTGTGGAGGTCTCGAAGCCTCAAGTTGCGCCCAAGCGCCGCGACGAAGGGGATGCCGCCGCCGAAGCTGGACGATGAGCAGGTTTATTGGCTCCAACCTTCGACTCATCCGCCTCTTTCAAGATTTGTCACTCACGGACCTTGGAGAGAAAGCGGGTGTATCGAAACAGTTTCTGAGCCGTGTGGAGAATGGTGCGGAATCGGTGTCGGCCTCTTTGGAAGAGGCCCTTGCCGAAACGTTGGGAGTGCTGCCCGAGTTTTTCTACACAGCAGACCCCCATCCAATTGAAGACGAGCAGTGCCATTTTCGGCGTCAGCTGACAACAAAGGTGGCACTGCGCCAGGTTGCCCGTGCTCGTGGTGAGATGCTTAAACGACTTGTTTCTGTTCTTGATGAACATGTCGAGTTACCTCCATACCGAGTCGGCGAGGCTGACCCGGCTTCTCCTGAATCGATCGAACGTGCTGCCGAAGCATTCCGTTCCATTTTTTCCCTTGGCCTGGGACCGCTAAGTAACGTCACCCGTATTGCTGAAAACGCGGGATCCGTTGTGATGCGGATCCCCGGCTTGGCCCCAGAAATCGACGCGGTCTCGTTTGCCACCAAGCGTCCATTGATCGCGTTAAATGGCGACGGTCGCTCTGCGTGCCGAGAGCGGTTTGGTATCGCGCACGAACTAGGGCACTTTTCACTACACATTGGCGTTTTGACGGGGGACCGCCTGACCGAAACACAAGCGAACAGGTTTGCTAGCGCACTGCTGCTGCCAAGGAGCACCTTCGCCAATGAATGCCGACTAGCGACCAGAGGAACCCGTCTTAGCTGGTCAGGGTTGGCAGAACTCAAGCTGCGCTGGGGCGTATCGAAAGCGGCAATCCTCTTCCGCGGGCGACAGTTGGGCGTTATCTCCGAAGATCAAGCGCGGTCTGGCTACATCGGACTGAACCGCCATGGAGAGGCCCTCCGTGAAGCTGAGGACGATCAAATCCAGCGTGAAGAGCCAGAGGTCATTAGTGAGAGTCTTAAGGTGATGAAGGAACATTTTGGCGTTCCTCCATCGGCCGTGGCACGAGCAATGCGTGTCCAGCCAACGCTCATGCAAAAGTTGCTTTCATTGCAGCCAACGGACCACGGCGACTTATCTGTTCGGACTAGCGCACCGAAAAGTCCGCAGTTAAGAATCGTCTCGTAGCGGTAGTGAATAACGGCCCCACGCATGGGGCCGTTATTCATGGTCGCCCCAGACGACGTGAAGCACCGTCAGATCACATCACAGCTGGCGGATGTACTTCACAGCGTTGGCCCGTTCCTTTACTTCCCGCACAAGAACATCTGCCAACAACCTTCAGGCCGAACCACTTCCTCCGTGATTTGATCCGGCCCCCTGGACGGCAAGAGGCCGTAATGGAAAGGTGCCTTTCTTTAAAGCGCCCTACTTCTGTTGGCATCCATTCAAAGGAAAGGGCGCCGAAGCGCCCCATTCCCTCCTGCCCCACCATCCTCACCCCACGGCTAGTACAGCCCGGTCCGGACATCGTCCGTCACGTCGAGCACCTCGCTGCCCAGCACCTCGACCAGGCAACCGAGGGAGCTGAGGATCGACTCGCCTTCCGCGAGTTCATTCAGCCGCTCTTGGTCGGCCACCTTCAGCAGCGTGGCCAGAGCCGAGAGGCCGACCCCGACCTGCTCGCCGCGCTGGGTCACGTTCTGATAGGCCGTCCTCCGGCGCTGTGCCGTTACTGCATCCGGCTCCCCATGCGGGGCAGTAACGGCCCCCGCCTCCATCTGCTGTGCGTTCATCCCGACCTCCCTCAGTCCCGCACCATCGACACGACCGAACTCTTCTCGCTGGCCGAGGCTGCAAACGCGACATCGATGGCCCGGCCGAGCCGGGCATTGACCACGCGCAGGAGCGCCGCCAGGTCGCTGCCCTTAAGGCCCGGGAGGCCCTCCTCCTGGCCGGCGCAGTCCGCCAGACCCGCCACGGCACGGAAGGCCGCGTGCGCTTCCTGGGCTTCGTCGAGCACGCTGACAAAGCCGGCGCGCTCCTGCTTCTTGCCGTTGATCTGCTGCGCCGTGGCCAGAAGGCCCGACAGCTCGCCGAGCTTCGAGTAGTAAGCAGCATCCATGTCGTCTTGCTTGCGGGTCATGCGCGTAGTCCTTCCGTTGCGGCGCCCTGCGGCCCCCTTGATCTGATGAGGTAAAGCGTACCAATTCCGAATATTTTCCAAAGCGATTTCTTTGGAGGGAGTCCTCATGGCGTGCCCCTTTGATCCCGGTCCGTCGTCGGTGCCGCGTCGGCCTGGGCCTTGCGGGTCCGATCCTGGTGCCATTTCTCAAGCCCGATGAGCACACTTGCCATCGACGCTTTGGTCAGGAAGCGCGGGCTGTCCACCTTCACGATCCGTTTGACGAAGGTGGCGAAGGCTTCGCCGTCGAGCCCGTCATCCAGGCCGATCTTGCGGGCGAGCGCCCGCGCCGCCTTCCACTGGGCATCGGTCGGGCGCTGGCTGCCGCGGCCGGCGATCACCTTGGCCTTGGCCGGGGCGTCCTCGAGGAGGCCTTCGGCACGCAGCCCGGCGACCAGCCGGGCCAGGTCCTTGTCGTTGAGGTCACTGCTGCTGCGCTTGCCCGTGCGTTTCTGCAGCCACGCCCGGTAGGTCTCGTCGTCCATGCCCAGGCGGGCCTTGGCGATGTGCACCATCGCGATGAGTGCGCGTCGTGTCGTCATGGCGGCCCCTTTTAGTGCGCGCGGCACGGATCGTCGGCACGCTGGGCATCGACGCCGGGGAACAGGGAGGCTTCCCACAGGCGCAGCATGCGCAGCCAGGTCGCAAGCAGGCCCGACTCCACGGCGCGCTGTAGCCCCTTGCGTTCGCAGTAGCAGGCAAAGCCGAAGAGCAGCCGGCTCAGTTCATCGCTGTCCAGGTCCAGAATCCCCTGGGTGGTCATCAGGGCCATCTGGACCACTTTGTCGTCCCGGGCCGGGGCGACACGCACGTCGGCGAAAGCGTCGTAGACGTGCAGGGTCCGAACCACCGCGAACAGCTCCTCGTCGGAGCAGGCGGCGAGGCTGTCCCGATCGGCCACGTACTCCACGACGGTTTCGAGGGTCATCGTCCGGCCAGCGTGGTGGATGCGTTTCATCGCCAGCGGGATGAGTTGCAGCAAGGTCGTGCGGGGTTCCATTAACCCATCCTCCCGAACAGCTTGGCGGTCTCCAGGAAGTTCTCCGCCGTGACTTCCAGCCCCCGGGCGCGCAGCTCGGACAGGACCGTCTCCGCGCCCCGCAGCCCGCCATCCCGGCCGGGCTGGCCGACGACCAGCAGCACCACCTTCTTCAGGTTGCGGCCGGTAATGCCTTTGAAGTCCATCCAGGCGTCCACATCCGTATCGCTGTTGCCGTCGAGGGAGATGTGCTTGGTGCGGCTGGCCAGCGCGTCGTAGTCGCTGCGCTTGCCCCACACCGCCGCATGGAAGGACGGGTTGCCGATCATCGCCACCGGAATGCCAGCCTGCTCGTGGATGTAGGACATGAAGCGCAGGCCCGTTCCCTTCTCGGTCGGGATGCCGCACTCGTCGGCGATCAGGAAATCGCCCGGCTTCAGAATGGTCAGGATGCGATCCAGCTTGCTGGCCACGTTGCCGCTGCTGATGCTGTAGGGCTCCAAGGCGCCCAGGATGGCATCGAGCACGCCGGTGTCGCCCTTGGTGCCCGGACCGAACTCGAACCACACGGCGCCGGGCTCGTTGGAGCGGCGCGGGTTGTCCCGGGCGTAGCGCCGGGCCGCGAAGGTCTTGCCGATCCCGTAAGTCGCCGTGATGGCCACCAGCGAGCGGGCCTTGTGGGCGGCGAACAGGGTTCCATAAACCCGCTCGAAGGTTTCGGTCTTGGCGTACTCGTCGAGGTTCAGCTGGCCGGTGGCATCCTCCTCGTCCGCCCACTTCTCCAGCGCCAGCAGATGGGGCTCGGCCCGCCCGGCGAACCAGTCGCCGAACTGGGGCGTGCCGGGGATGCGCATCTCCGAGAGCAGCTTCTCCAGTTGGGCCGTGTTGATGCCGCTCTCGCACTCGGCGCAGATCCGGGTGACCCGGACACCCGCGGCGACGAAGGAGCCGATCCGATCGACGATGTTCTCGGCGCGGATTCGGTCGAGGGGGGCTTGCGTATCCGTTACTTTTTCCGTCATGCTTTCTCTTCCTGATGTAGTTCGTGCCATTGGCGTGGCACGGTTGGAATCCGTTGAACAGGGGGCTGCTACCCCCCGTTCAACCTTCTCTTGCGTTCGGCGGCTTCCCGAACCTTCCGGCTTTCTTCCAGCGCGTCATCCGGCACAGCACTCATCCTCCGTACGGGTTGGGTCGTTTCCACCGGCTTTGCATCCAGAATCAGGTTCTTCTTGGCCTTTGCTGCGCGCTCGGCCTCCCGCTCCTTGAGGATCTCCTCGCGCGTCGGCGGCTTGTGGATCACGCCCTTGCCGTCCATCAGATCCCCGGCCCCGAGGCGCTCCACCGGGTTCGGATTGGGCTCGCTGAGCTGGCCCTGCAGCGCTTTCATCTCTTCGTTCATCCCGATCTGGCGCACCTTCGGAACAGCGTGTCCGCCCTCGGCCTGGCGCTCGTCGGCAAGCTGCTGGTGCACCCGGTTGTAGCGCTGCATTTCTTCAAGCATGTCCAGCTTCCCGACGCGCTTCTTCAGTGCCCGGAAGTGCCGGTTCTGCACACCCTCACGGCGTGCCGACTCGACAGCGCCGGCCGGGTCGAACATGCCGAACACGGGCCGCTCGTGAATCACGGCGTATTGCCCCACGCCAGGCAGCGCCCGGTCCCGGACCAGGATCACGGCGTTCGGCGCCCACTTGGCAAAGCGCACCGTGACCTTGCGGGTTGCGTAGGGAATCAGGGCATCGTCGTAGTACCAACGGCCGTCAAGCTGGATGCCGCCGCTGTGGACCTTCGGCTTCCGTTCCTCGGCGAAGGCCACACGGAAGACGATCTCCGGTGCGAAGGTGACGGTGTAGCCATCCGGGACGATCTGCGCCTTCTGATTGGGCGTGAGGCCACCCAGAAAGCCCCGTTGCGGGGTGTTGTGGTAGGTCTCCACGGTCGCGGCAAACGCCAGGTTGAAGGCCTCGGCATCTCCCGGGTACGCATCGGGCTGCTTGCCCACCTTCGCGAGCTTCTTGTTCATGCGGTCGCCGCCGATGTAGCCGGGCAGCATGGACAGGAGCTTCTCCAGGGCACTGAAGGCGCCCTCCACCGGCTTGGCCGAGGCGTTATAGGGCTTCGCCCGGACAATGGCGTCCTCTTCCGAAGTAACGGCTGCTCCGTGACTCGACGCGTCGTTCCCCACCAGTAGCGCTCCCGCATCTTCCGCGGCAAAGCGCGCCTCCAGGGCTTCGAGAGAGTCGATCTTGACCTCCATCTCCTTCACCAGCACGGTGAAAGCCCGGAAGGCGTCCATCATCTCCGCCCACTTGTATTCGCTGCCGTTGTCCATGTAGAGCTTGCGCGGGACGCCCCACGCCTGGCACAGCTCAAAGAAGGACCGGGCAATGTCAGCCTGGGTCACCGACTGGCGCGGCCCCGGGTGCAGCAGGGTGTAGAAGAAGCGGTTGGTGCCCAGGTCGTACCAGGCAATCATCCGGGCCGTGTAGGTGCTGCCATCCGGCCGCGGTAGCAGGATGTCCACCGGGTGCACGTCGGCCACAATCGCCTCGCCGGGCGCAAACCCCTCACGGGTCCGCGCCACGCGTGGCTTGTGCTTGTCGGAAAAGCGCTTCGCGTCCCGATGGCGTGTCGCCAGATCGCGGGCCCCCTGGTTTCGCTCCACCAGGTATTGCCCGACATCGCAGGCCTGCAGGGATGCATCGGCCCACCCGGCCTCGCGGCACAGCTCGAAGAGCTTGACGCTGGCCATGTTCCGCACCTTGTCCCGGCTCGGGGCACCGTTTCCCCACAGATCCACGACGTACTGTTCAACCGCCTCGGCGATACGGGTCTTCACCGGCAGTTCCAGCGGGCAGGCCTTCTCCCATTTCTTGTTGATCAAGTAACGGTGCTCTTCCTCCTTCGCGCGCGGCTTGCGGACAAGGGCGTCAACGCCGCCCGTCTCGAAGGCCGAGCAGAACCTGCCCAAGGTGATCGCCGAGAACCTGACCGGCTTTCCGTCGGTCGGGCGGATGTAATCCCTCTCCGCCAACTGCCGCAGTACCATAGTGCGGGCCGGTGTCTTCCAGGGCTGAGCCAGCGCTGGGGCGATGATCTCGGCCTTCCACTCGGCTTCGTGTCGATGATTGACCAGCAACGAGATCCGGGACAGATCGACGTCCGGAGTCACGGTCTTGGTCGTGGCCGGGAGCTGCGCGGGCTTGAAGAGGTCCGGGTGCTGGTCGCGGAACTTGGTGTAAAGCTCCAGGGGCAGGCTCGCGACATGGACCTCGTAAGCGCGGCCCTGTTTGCGGACTTGGAGGGCGGTGCCGTTCCAGGTATTCCCCTCAACAGCACGTGACAGCGCCTTACGTGCATTCGCCTCTGCAATCCCAGCCAAAGCAGCAAAATCCGCAGTGCCTATCCAGTTCAGTTCGGCTTCCATTCGCCTTCCACCATCAAGCGCCACTGGAAGTGGCCGCGGTCATTACCCGCGAAGTAGGCATCGAACTCAGGCGTACCGGCCTTGTACGGACACTGGATGCGCTTGCCTTCCAAGCGGAAGGCCAGAACATCGACCAGGCCAAGACGGTATTCCGCGCTGCGCTTGTCGCCAATGGCAAGCACCTTGTCAGCGATAGCCTCGGGCGACAGTTCGATACTGTTCCCGGATAAGTCCGCACGGACTGAAGCTTTACGGGCGCCCGTCAGCACGTAGGAAACGTCGACTCCAATGTTCTGGAGTTCGGCCAGAAAGAGCGGGGCAGGCTTGCGTTCGCCGGTCTCATAGTGACGGATGGTGTTCCGGTGGGTTTGGGTCGCCCTGCCAAACTCGTTTTGAGACATACCAAGGCGGTTCCGCTCCTCCGCAATGCGTCCGGCGATCTCCAGCAGTTTCGGAGAACGGTCAGGCGTGCTCATGGCCTTCGTCCTCTACGATCTCGCCATCTTTGATACCAAGGAGCACGGCAGCCTTGTGAGCCTTGCCGAAACTATTGGGATTGTCTTTGTGCAACACGTGGTAGACCGTCGCACGATCTATTCCGATACTCCTTGCCAATGCGGCGATGCTGACTCCCTTTCTCCGAAGGTCTTGTAAGACCTCTTCCCGGGTTCGTAGCGGCTTTTTGTCCATGTTCGCTCCTGATACCATTTGTAGACTTGATCACAAATGACAACAAACGTTGTCATGTCGAAAATCGTACTCATGGAAACAAACGAAGTCAACAACGACGTCGGAGACCGCATTCGTGCTGAGCGGGAAAGACTTGCGCTCACGCAGGCTGCTATGGCGGAAAAAGCTGGGGTGAGTCGAGCGACCCAAGTGAACTATGAGACCGGCAAGCGGATGCCAGACATGGACTATCTGCGAAAGCTCGGAGCGCTGGGAGGTGACGTTAGTTACCTGCTCACGGGCATCCCAACGACGGCGGACACGATTGAGCGCCGGGCCCTGCTGAAGACGCTTTCGGCTATCTGTGATCGCCTTGACATCGACTACATAGGGGTTTTGGAAGCCGCTTATGAAGAGGCTAAGCAGGAGGCTGGAAAACCTGCTTTGCCCCTCCAGGATGAAGATGCTCCATCCTTACTTTCCGAAGTTGAGATTGCGATTTTCGATGCCATCAACAGGATCGAGTTGAACGGACAACTTCTTGAGGAAATTTTGACGGAGGTCGAACAAGAAGCCGCAGACTCGACACCACTTCCATCGCGCAAGAAGGCGCATCTTGCAGTGATGCTATATCGAGCGTTCAAACCATTGGGAAGAGTTGATCCGCAGGTAGTGCGGCAGGCAGTTGCTCTCTTGAAATCCTAAGCCTGAATCTTCTTGCGCGACATTTGGCACAACCGTTACCGACTCCACCTGCCCCCTTGTCCTTGAAACTGGTTGTCAACGGTTGTCGACAAGTTGTCGACTCTGGTTGTCGACGGGTGGGAAACGATGAGGAAGGTGCGCTTTTTGCACCGCCGTTACGGAGTTCTCCGACTGCTAGGGAGCATCTCTCCAAGTCCTTTGCAGAGTCGACTTGACCGGGTTACGAAGGGTTACGAGACCGGTCAACCCGGTCAAGTGAGGCCGGTCAACGGGTGCGCAAGGGTGCGCAAGGTGCGAAAAAGTGGGTGCGAACCCTAACCTTGGAGGGCATACCGTCAGTTTTCCGCGCCATCAACCCTTCCCCTGTCGTTTTTCCGCCACACTCCAGGACGCCCCTCCCACGCCCTGGCCGCCACTCGAAATCCCAGCATCCACGCGCGTTCCCGGCCGTTCTGTGATCGTTTTTGAGCGCCCCACGCTCATTCCTGCTCACGGCGCCCGCCGCCCCCCGATCCGCCGCATCCCGCCCCCGACCTGGGCTCAAGCTGAAAATATCTCTGCGGCAGATGCAGGTTTTTGATTAGCCCCCCCACCAACGCTGTTATTTGTTCCGCCAAATCAATACCATGGGGTGCTTTGCTGGGAAAACCCCTTGATTCCTCCCGCCAAAAACACTACTAAATGTAGTAGAAAATTTCTTTTTATCGCACTATTGACTTTCACAAGCACATGATTTTAAACAACTAAAATATTTTGCCGATTTTACGCCTTGGAGTAAGCTATGCGCCGCTTCAGATCATTACCAATAAGCCATCCAAGAGCCATGACCGCCACCACAAAAAACGCCAAAGCCCAGCCCGCATCTGCCGCCACGCTCGAATCGCAGGAGATCTCCGGCGAAGTTCTGCTCGAGAAATACGCCAAAGGTAACGAGCAAAGCATCGGCGACGTGCGCGCTCGTGTTGCCCGTGCGCTGGCCTCCATCGAGGCCGAAGAGAAGCGCGCCCACTGGGAAGCCAAATTCCTCGAAGCGCAGGAACGGGGCTTCGTGCCCGCCGGCCGCATCAACTCCGCCGCCGGCACCAACCTCGCTGCCACGCTGATCAACTGTTTCGTGCAGCCGGTCGGCGACTCGATCACCGAATCCGTGGATGGCCGCTGCGGCATCTACACCGCCCTCGCCCAGTCCGCCGAGACCATGCGTCGCGGCGGCGGCGTCGGCTACGATTTCTCCTCCATCCGTCCGAAGGGCGCGATGGTGCGCGGCACCCAGTCCAATGCCTCCGGCCCGGTCTCCTACATGCGCGTCTTCGACCGCTCCTGCGAGACCGTCGAATCCGCCGGCTCCCGCCGCGGCGCCCAGATGGGCGTGCTGCGCTGCGACCACCCGGACATCGAGGAATTCATCCACGCCAAGGACCACGGCGACCTGACCAACTTCAACGTGTCCATCGCCGTGACCGACCTATTCATGCAGGCCGTGGAAGCCGATGGCGACGTGGAACTGGCCCACAAGGCCGAACCGTCCAACGACATCAAGGACGCCGGCGGCTACAAGCGCGAAGATGGCTTGTGGGTGTACCGCAAGGTCCGCGCCCGCGACCTGTGGGATCAGGTCATGCGCTCCACCTACGATCATGCGGAGCCGGGCATCCTGTTCCTCGATCGCATGAACAAGGACAACAACCTTTACTACTGCGAGACCATCGAGGCCACCAACCCCTGCGCCGAACAGCCGCTGCCGTCCTACGGCTGCTGCTGCCTGGGCTCGATCAACCTGACGCTGTACGTGAAGGACGCCTTCAGCGACAAGGCCAGCTTCGACTTCGCCGGCTTCGCCAAGACCGTCGAAACCTCCATCCGCATGCTCGACAACGTGCTTGAGGCAACCCACTGGCCGCTGGAGCAACAGCACGCCGAAGCCCAGTCCAAGCGCCGCGTCGGCCTTGGCTTCACCGGCCTCGGCAACGCGCTGGCCATGCTGCGCCTGCGCTACGACACCGACGCCGCCCGCGAGATGGCCACCAAGATCTCCGAGTTCATGCGCGACCAGGCCTACCTGGCCTCCGTCGAACTGGCCAAGGAACGCGGCGCCTTCCCGCTGTTCAATGCCGACCTGTACCTGTCCGGCGGCAACTTCGCGTCCCGCCTGCCCAGCGAGGTGAAGGACAAGATCCGCAAGCATGGCCTGCGCAACTCCCACCTGCTGTCCATCGCCCCCACCGGCACGATCAGCCTGGCCTTCGCCGACAATGCCTCCAACGGCATTGAGCCGCCGTTCTCCTACACCTACACCCGCAAGAAGCGGATGGCCGATGGTACCTTCAAGGAATACGCCGTCGAGGATTACGCATGGCGCCTTTACAAGCACCAGGGCGGTGACGTTTCCAAGCTGCCCGAGTACTTCGTGACCGCGCTGGAGATCTCCGCCAAGGCCCACAAGGACATGGTCGCGGCCGTCGCCCCGTACATCGACACCTCCATCTCCAAGACGGTGAACGTCCCCGAGGACTACCCCTACGCGGAGTTCGAGAACCTCTACCTGGAAGCCTGGAAGTCCGGCCTGAAGGGTCTGGCCACCTACCGGCCCAACAGCGTGCTGGGCTCCGTGCTGTCCGTTACGCCGAGCACCGAGCAGAAGCAGCCCCACGATCTGGAAATCTCCGACGACACCAACCGCCGCCTGTCCATCAAGAACCTGCCGGCACCGGTGCTGTCTTCCCTGCGCTGGCCGGGCCGCCCGGACCTGCCGGACGGCAACTCCGCCTGGACCTACATGCTCAACACGCCGCAGGGCAACTTCGCGCTGTTCGTCGGCCACATGGACCCGGTCGAAGACAGTGCGTCCAAGGGCGCCTTCCCGTTCGAAGTGTGGGTCAATGGTGCCGACCAGCCCCGTGGCCTGGGCGCTGTTGCCAAGACCCTGTCGATGGACATGCGCGCCAACGACCGCGGCTGGCTCAAGCTCAAGCTCGAAGCCCTGGCCAAGACCGTCGGCGAGAAGTCCTTCGAAATGCGCTTCCCGCCCCATGGCGAACAGAAGCTGATGCCGGGCGTCGTGTCCGCCTTCGCCCAAGTGGTGCGCTACCGCTGCGAAAAGCTCGAAGCCCTCGACGGCGAGCTGCCGACCCCGGTGCTCGACAGTGTGTTCTCCCTGCAGGAGCCCAAGACCGGCACCGACGGCACCCTGTCCTGGACCGTCGACATCCAGAACCCGGCCACGGGCGAAGACTTCGTGCTCGGCCTGAAGGAAATCACCCTGCCGGACGGCGTCACCCGCCCCTACTCCATGTGGCTGTCGGGCAACTACCCGCGCGCCCTGGACGGCCTGTCCCGCATCCTGTCCCTCGACATGCGCGTGATGGACCCGGCCTGGATCGGCATGAAGCTGCGCAAGCTGATCGACTACCCGGAACCCCTGGGTGACTTCATGGCCTTCGTGCCCGGCACCCGCCGCCAGCAGAACTGGCCGTCCACCGTGGCCTACCTGGCTGCGCTGATCATCCACCGCTATGCCATGCTGGGCGTGCTCGACGAAGCCGGCTACCCGACCCGCGAAATGGGCATCCTCGAGTCCCCCCGCGACGACAACGAGCCCAAGCTGATGCAGGGCGCCCTGTGCAACGAATGCGGCAACCACTCGGTGATCCGCAAGGACGGCTGCGACTTCTGCACCGCCTGCGGCGCGGTGGGCACCTGCGGCTAAGGTGTGCGTTACGCCATGAGTTGAAAGTCCGCATCGAAGCAGACTGATTCAGCGGAACTTCCTGACTCAGGAAGTTCCGCTTTTCTCTTTTTAGCGGGCAACGGGGCTCATTCACATATCTGATGAACGCCCAACAGACCACGGGCAATAATCGATACCCGATGTAAGCTTGGGAGAACAAGGCATCATGAAGCCGATACTGTTGATAGCGTTCGTCGCGACCTGCACCTTGCTAAGCGGCTGCATCATCGCAGACCCCTACTATGGAGGCCCCGGCCGGGAGGGGCGCGGTGGCTACGGGCACCCGCATGGTGATCGCCGGGATGATGACGGCGGACGCTACGGGAATGACCGTGGGCGTGACCACGACGACGGTCGCGACCGCGATAGAGACCGGGAGCGGGATTACCGTCGAGACTGAACCCGACTCCGTCCCCAGAAGGGCGTGGCTCGGACAACGGACACACGACGGACGCAATTCCTGCGTCAACGCAGTGGATTTCGAAACGTTAAGGCATTGGGGCAAACGGCCTCTTACGCAAGGGAGTCAAACGCATGAACAAGATTATCGCGGGTTTCGTAGCTGGTCTGTTTTCTGTTGGCATGGCTTACGCTGAAGCTCCCGCTCAACCGGCCGCAGCAGCCGCTGCAGCACCTGCCGCCTCGGGCTGTGAAGCCAAGGCCGTGAGCAAAGCTGGCAAGCCCCTCGCCGGCGCAGCCAAGGCTGCATTCATGAAGAAGTGCGAGGGCGGCGCAACGACGGCCAAGGCCCCCTCATCCTGTGCGGACAAGGCGGTCGGCAAGAACGGGAAGCCTCTGGCTGGCGCGGCCAAAACCGCATTCATGAAGAAGTGCGAAGCTGACGCCAAGTAAGCCGGCAATAGTCGGCCTGCCAGGACATATATCCGGTCAATGCAGGACACGCCGCTTCCGGCGTGACCTTTCCGGTTGAAGCAGTGAAGCAAGGCCCATCTCCCCCGAGATGGGCCTTTGTCATGCATCAGTCGGTCGCCGTGGCGGGCGTCATCGCCACTCCGCCTTCCTGCGCCTCCCTGGCGTGGGCCAACCGATACAGCAGCGGCAGCACCAGCAGCGTCAGCGCCGTTGAAGACAGGATGCCACCGATGACCACCGTCGCGAGGGGCCGCTGGACTTCCGCTCCGGTGCCCGTGGCGAGGGCCATCGGGATGAAGCCCAGGGACGCCACCAGCGCCGTCATCAGCACGGGACGCAGACGGGTCAGCGCGCCGTCGTGGATCGCCGCATCCAGCGAACGCCCTTCCTCGCGCAAGTTCCGGATGAAGGCGATCATCACCAGCCCGTTGAGCACCGCCACGCCGGACAGGGCGATGAAGCCGACGCCCGCCGAGATCGACAGCGGAATGTCGCGCAGCCACAGGGCGACGATTCCCCCGGTCAGCGCGAACGGGATCCCCGAGAACACCAGCAGCCCGTCCTTCACATTGCCGAACATCGCGAACAGCAGGACGAACACCAGCAGCAACGCCACCGGCACCACGATCTTCAGGCGCTGGGACGCCGACTCCAGCTGCTCAAAGGTGCCGCCCCAGGCCGTCCAGTAGCCGACTGGGATCGTTACCTCCTCCAGCCGCAACTGTGCCTCGGCGACGAAGCTACCGATGTCGCGTCCGCGCACATTGGCGCTCACGACCACCCGGCGCTTGCCGTTCTCGCGGCTGATCTGGTTGGGGCCCGGCGCCAGATCGAGGCTTGCCACCTCGCCGAGCGGGATGTAGCTCGTCCGCCCTTCCCCGCTTCCGCGCGGCAGCGCGATCGGCAGGCGCTTGAGCGCCTCCGGATCGGACCTCAGCGCATCGGGCAGGCGCACGACGATGTCGAAGCGGCGGTCGCCCTCGAACAGGGTGCCCGCCTCCTGGCCGCCCATCGCGGTGGAGACAGCGTCCTGCACGTCGCCGACGTTCAAGCCGTAGCGCGCCGTCTTGTCGCGGTCGATGTTGACGGTCAGCACCGGCAGGCCGGTCGTCTGCTCCACCTTCACCTCGGACGCGCCAGGGATCTTCTCCAGCAGCGCGGCGATCCTCCCCGCCGTCTCGTTCAGCACGTCCATGTCGTCACCGAAGACCTTGATCGCCACGTCGCTGCGCACACCGGAGATCAGCTCATTGAAGCGCAGCTGGATGGGCTGGGAGAACTCGTAGCTGTTCCCCGGCATTTCGGCGGCGACCTTCTGGATCTCCGCCAGCAGCGCCTCCCGGCTCCGCCTCGGCTCGGGCCATTGGGATTCGGGCTTGAGCATGATGTAGCCGTCGGAGATGTTGGGCGGCATCGGATCGGAGGCGATCTCGGCGGTACCGGTGCGCGCGAAGACCCGCTCGATCTCCGGGAACTCGGCCTTCAGCCGCGCTTCCAGCCGCTGCTGCATGTCGACGGACTGGGACAGACTGGTGCCGGGAATGCGCAGCGCCTGGATCGCCAAGTCCCCTTCGTTGAGGCTGGGCACGAACTCGCTGCCCATGCGCGTCACCAGCAGGCCGGACAGCACGATGGTCACCGCGGTCACCGTCAGCACCACCGGCGTGTTGGCCATCACCCGCGCCAGCACCGGCTCGTAGGCCCGCCGTGCCACGCGCATCAACCCGTTCTCTTTCTCGGCCACCTTGTCGCCGATGAACAGCGCGACTGCCGCGGGGATAAAGGTCACCGACAGGATCATCGCGCCGACCAGCGCCGTGACCACGGTGAAGGCCATCGGATGGAACATCTTCCCCTCGACGCCAGCAAGGGCAAAGATCGGCAGGTAGACCACCATGATGATCAGCTGGCCGAAGAGCAGCGCCCGGCGGGCCTCCTTCGAAGCCGCGAAAACTTCGTGGAAGCGCTCCGTCCGGCTCAGGGGCCGGCCGAGGCGTGCCTGGGTGTGGGCCAGCCGCCGCACGCAGTTCTCGACGATGACCACCGCGCCGTCGATGATGATCCCGAAATCGAGGGCGCCGAGGCTCATCAGGTTGGCGCTGACCCGGTAGCCGACCATGCCAGAAAAGGTGAACAGCATCGACAGCGGAATGACCATCGCGGTGATCACCGCCGCGCGGATGTTGCCGAGGAAGAGGAACAGGATGGCGATCACCAGGATCGCGCCTTCCAGCAGGTTCTTCTTCACCGTGCCGATGGCCTTGTCCACCAGCACCGTGCGGTCATAGACCGTCACCGCGTGGACGCCCGGCGGCAGGTTGCGGTTGATCTCCGCCATCTTCTGGTCCACCGCGCGGGAGACGGCGCGGCTGTTCTCGCCGATCAGCATGAAGACCGTGCCGAGCACTACCTCGCGGCCGTTGTCGGTCGCCGCCCCGGTGCGCAGTTCGCGGCCGATGGCCACCTCGGCCACGTCGCGGATGCGGATCGGCACCCCCTGCACGTTGCCGAGGATAACGTTGCGGATGTCCTCGACACTGCGCAGCTGGCCGGGCGCGCGGACCAGGTACTGCTCGCCGCGCTTCTCGATGTAGCCGGCGCCGGCGTTGCCGTTGTTGCGGTCGAGGGCCGTGACCACCTCCTGCAGCGTGAGGCCGTAGGAGGCGAGCCTCTCCGGGCTCGGGGCCACCTGATACTCCTTCGCAAAACCGCCGATGGAGTTGATCTCGGTCACCCCCGCGACGTGGCGCAGCTGCGGCTTGATGATCCAGTCCTGGATCTCGCGCAGGTCGGTCGGCGTGTAGGCCGTGCCATCCGGCTTGTGGGCGCCCTCCCCGGCCTCCACGGTCCACAGATAGATCTCCCCCAGCCCCGTCGAGATCGGCCCCATGGCCGGCGTGATGCCCGCCGGCAGCTTCTCCCTGGCCTCCTGGATACGCTGATTGACCAGCTGCCGCGCGAAGTGGATGTCGGTCCCGTCCTTGAAGATGACCGTCAGCTGCGACAAGCCATAACGGGACAGGGAGCGGGTCTGCTCCAGGCCGGGCAGGCCGGCCATCACGGTCTCCACCGGATAGGTCACGCGCTGCTCGACCTCCAGCGGCGAGTAGCCCGGCGCCGCGGTATTGACCTGGACCTGGACGTTGGTGATGTCCGGCACCGCGTCGATGGGCAGGCGCTGGTAGTTGTAGACACCCAGCGCGGCCATGCCCAGGACGGCCAGCAGGACAAGCCAGCGGTGCTCGATGGCGAGGCGGATGATGCGTTCAAACATGGCGTCCTCCTCCCGTCAGTGCGCGTGCTCAGCGCTGCCCTTGCCGAGCTCCGACTTGAGCACGAAGCTGCCCGACGCCGCGTAGGGCGTGCCGGCCTTGAGCCCGCCGATCACCTCGACCCGCTTGCCGTCGGTACGCCCCGGCATCACCGGCTGGACGCGGAAGCCGTCCGCCGTGCGCACGAACACCACCGGCTTGTCGGCTATGGTCTGGACCGCCTCCGCAAGCACGCTCACCGGCACGTCGGCTTCCCCCGACACGACTTCCACATTGACGAACAGCCCCGGCCGCCAGGCCATCTTCGGGTTGTCCAGCGTCACCCGCGCCTTGGCCGTGCGGGTGTCCTGGCCGAGCAGCGCACCGACGTAGGAAATGCGCCCCTCCGCGCGGGAGTCGAGGGCCGTCGCACGCACGACCACCTTCTCGCCGACCCGGACCACGTCCAGGTCTTTGGCCGACACCACGATTTCCGCCCACACGGAGGACAGATCGGACAGCGTGAAGATGCTGGCGTCTTCCTTCACCGCCTCGCCGAGGGCAATGTGCTTTTCCACCACCATCCCGTCGAAGGGCGCGCGGATCTCGTAGCGATTGAGGCTCCCCGCCCCGGCCGCCGGCGCGCCGAGGGCCACCAGCTTCTGCTGGGCATTGGCCACCGCGATCTCGGCCTCGCGCAGGGCCTGCTGGGCGACCATGTAATCCTGCTCCGCGGCGATCTTCTGCTCCCACAGCTGCTTTTCCCGGAGGTAGGTGGACTTCGCCAGGCCAAGGCGCTTCTGTGCGGTGAGGAGTTCGCTGCGCAGCTCCGACAAGCCAGTGCTGGCGATCACCGCCAGCACCTGCCCACGACGGACGAGTTGGCCAAGGTTGGCGGGCACGCTGTCCACCACGCCGGCCAGCCGCGGCACCACGTGGGCCGTGCGGTCTTCGTTGAAGCGGATCTCGCCGGGCAACTGGCGAGTGCTGCGGATCCGCGCCGGCCCGGCCTGCTCGATACCGACGCCGGCCGCCTCGATCTGCGCCGTACTCAGGGCGAGCGCTTCCTCGTGCGGCTTGGCTTTGTCATCGTCGGCGTGATGCTCGGCATCACCGTGCCCACCAGGATGAGCGTGGTCGTCGCCGGCCTTTTCACCGTGATGTTCCTTGTCGTCATGACTACGGGCATCGGCATGCGCCCCAGGCTCGCCTGTGGGTATTGCCGGACTACCGGCGAGGATCCATCCACCGGCAGCGATCCCGCTGAAAAGGATGGTCGCAATGGCGATGGCCTGCTTGCGGGTGATGGTCGATGAACCTGGTTTGAGAGGGTTGTTCACGGTGGGCTCCTACGGATGGTCGGCCATCACGGACGACGGCGTGGTGATGGCACCCAGCACGCGCTCCAGTTCGGCAGCGGTGCGATGGGCATCGGAGAGACTTTTCAGGTACTGGGCGCGGGCCTGAAAGAAGGTGCGCTGGGCGTCGAGCACTTCCAGGAAGCTGAACTTGCCGAGCTCGAAGCCCCTGGTTGCGGCGTCGTAGGCGCTGCGGGCGCCGGGCACGATCTCCTGCTGCAGCGTCAGGACCTCGACCAGCAGCGCCTTCAAGCGCTCCTGGTTCTGCGCCGCGTCGGCGCCGAGGCGGAGCTCGGCGGCGCGCAGCTCATCCCGCGCCTTGTCGGTCCGCCGCAGCGCCTCGAGCAGGTTGCCCTGGTTGCGGTCGAAGACCGGAAACGGGATCGACAGGCCGACGATGGCCTGGTTGCGCCCAAGCTCCTCGGCACGCTTGGCCCCGATGCTGACTGTGACGTCGGGGATGCGCTTCGTGCGCTCCACCTCGGCCAGGGCGGCAAGACGCTCGACCTCGAGGCGCGATCTCTGCAGCATCGGCGCCGTGTCGAGACGGCGGGCCAGCGCGTCGTCCGGCAGCAGCGCGGGCAACACGTCCATGTGCCCTTCCGCCTGCGCGAAGCGCGGCTGGGCGCTGCCCCAGGTGATCGCGAGCCGCTTGCGGGCCACGCTCAGGTCGGCCCGGGTCTGGTTCAGCTCGACCCGCGCCGACGCTTCGGCAACCCGCGCCTTGGTCTCCTCCACCGGCGACACCTTGCCGGCCGCCACCCGCCGGGATGCGGCCTGCGTCGCGCGCCGGGCCAGCGCGAGGAGATCCTCTGCCTGCTGGACGCGCTCCTGTGCCATCAACACCTCGAAGAAGGCGCCGATGGTCGTTGCCCGCACATCCAGGCGGCGAACAGCCAGATCGGCGGTGGCAACGTCGCGCCCGCGCTCGGCGGAAGCGATCCGCGCGGCGCGCTTGCCGCCCAGCTCCAGCAACTGGCCGATCTGCACCGTGGTGCTGCGGGTCGCACGGTTCTGGGTGTCCTCGACGGATGTCGAGATGTCGGGATTGGGCCGCAGCCCGGCCTGAATGACCGCGCCCTCGACGGCACGCAGCTCGTTGGCGGCCGCGGACAGTTCGGGGTTCGCCGCCATCGCGAGGTCGAGCGCCATCGCCAGGCTCAAGGGGCCGGTCGGCTCGACAGGATTGGCGCCAGGGCTGGCCATGACAATGGCCGCTTCGGCAGGCCGGTCGATGTCCGCGTGAGCCGTGCCCGCAAGCACGGCAAGCACGCAGCTCACCGCCAGGGTGATTCGTGTATTGGAATGCATCCGATTCTCCAGTGATGAAAGACACGTGGGGAAATCGGCGGGACGCCATCCGGCCGGACGGCGCGCGACAAGGGCCGCGAGGGGAAACTACGGAAAGAAAGGCCCGCTCCCGCCGATCAGGCGGAAACGGTCCAGTTGGGGCGTTCCGGCAGGTCGCCGGGCGGCGACGCCAATGGATGTGGCGCCCACGGCGGACTCACGACACCCGCCTCGGCGGGAATGGGCTCGAACAGCCCAAGCAATGCGGATGCACAGCCCGCATGGCAGAACGCACAGTCCTCGTCGATACCGGACGGTGCGCTCTTCGAATCCTTGAAGCCACCATCGCCTTGATGCTTGTGCTGGTGGTGGCCGAAATGCTGCGACGGCCCGGACTCGTGCTGGCAATAGGCCGCCGCCACCGACCAGGTGAACTGGAGTGGCAGGAAAACCAGCAGGAAGACGGCGAACCAACGACGCATGGGGGCGGATGGTAGCAGAGGGGGCGCCCGACATGACGAACAAACGCGCTCTGCGCGCCGGAATGTCGTTGAAGTACATCCCGATCGATGCATCGTGGGGCTCTCCTTCGCATCGATCATGACGAAACTCACGCCAGATCACGCTCTCGCCCGATTGCCGTGATAAGCGGCACAGTTCGAGGTGTGCCAGGTGGATAAGCTGCACTCCATCCTGAATCCCGCCGATATGTCCGCGATGCGCTTCTCCTCCTTCAGCAAGCTCTGCTCTGTCCTGACCCTGTCCGCGCTGTCCCTGGCTGCCCAGCAGGCCAACGCCAGCCTGATCACAATGGATACGCGCTATTCGACCAGCTCCGCACTACCGACCGCCGACGACTATCGCACCACCATCGACCAGTTGGCCGCCGCAGCCCCCACCACGGGCTACGGCAGCACCACGCTCGCCTCGTTCGACAACGTGTCGAATCAAAGCGTGTTCGGTGGATCGAGCAGCGACATCGCCTTCCGCTACAACGTCATCTTCAGCTCGGCGGACAGCGGTGCTTGGAATTTCCGCATCGGCCCCGACTTCGGCAATGGCGGCGCCGTCTTCCTCGACGGCACGTTGATGGGCTTCAAGACCAACGACATGTGGTGGAGCGGCTCCTACGCGTCGACCACCCAGGATTTCGAGTTCCTCGCCAACCTGAGCTCCGGCGACCATCTGCTGCAGATCTACGGCCTCGAAAACTGCTGCGACGGCAACCAGCAAGCCCAGTACCTGGCGCCTGGCGGCACGGCTTACACGTCCTTCAGCAGCACCGACGGCCACAACCCGAATGCCGTACCGGAGCCGGGCAGCCTGCCGCTGATCCTGGGTGCCGGCCTGGCTCTGGCCGGCTGGCAGCGTCGCTTCCGGCAGCAGCAATCCTCCAAATAAGCCCATGCGCCCAGGGGGCGCAAGGCTTCGTAATCCAGCGCAAGAGAGCCCGCATCCGACGGGCTCTCTTGCCGTTTACGGGATGACTGTCGCGGGCACTCATCCGGACGCCCTGGGCGTGCCCTCTGCCGGATTGGCCGCCAGCGACGCGGCGATCTCCCGCGTCACCTGCATCACCGTCCGGGTAGCGAGCGTCAGCTCCCCGTGGGGCGACATGGCCAGCGCCAGATAGCGGGGCACTTCCGGCTCCACCAGCTTGGCCGCCTGCAGGCGGCAGTGCTTCATGGCCGCGGCAATGGCGTAAGGCCCCAGCAGCGCATACGCACTGCCATCCGCCGCGATCTGGGTCTGCAGGCTGAGGCTGTCCGCCTCGGCAACCACGTTGAGGCTCACGCCGTGCTGGGCACTCAGCTGGTCGAACTGGTCGCGCCAGCTGTTGGGCCGGCAGAACATCACCAGCGGCAGGCCATCCAGCACGGAGAAGGCCACCGTCGGGCCCGCCGTCAGGGGATCGCCGGCCGCGCTGACCAGGTAGGTCTGCGCTTCCGACAGGTAGATGTCGCCGTTCCTGGCCAGCGGACTGTGGCGGAACAGGATCGCCAGATCCACATTGCCGTTCTCCAGCCAGGTCTCCAACTGGGCGCCCTGCCCCTCGCGCACGCTCAGCTGGATCAGCGGATAGCGTTCCCGTAGCTGGTAATACAGGGTGCTGACCAGCGGGTGCGCGGTGGACGGCAGGATGCCGATGCGCACAGTGCCGATCGGCTTGCCGGCGGTGGTGCGAATGTCGTTGGAGAGCTGCTCGGTACTGGTCACCCAGGTGCGCACCTTGGGCAGGATGCGCTGCCCGAGTTCGGTCAGTACCACACCCCGCCCGGTGCGCTGGAACAGGCGTCCGCCGCATTCATCCTCCAGCTCGCCGATCTGCCGGCTCACATGGGGCTGGCTGGTCCGGTAGGCCACCGCCACCTTGCTGAGGCTGCCCAACTCCACCGCGTCGAGAAACAGCTTCCACGCCGAATAGTCCATTTCCGCCCCCACCAAAACCCATGTCTGATCAGTATATCTGAAATACAAGAATTGCCTCTTCCGGCATATCAGACCCCTTCCTATACTGCATCCATGCTCGATGACCGACACGGCAAGAGCTGAACAAGTCGTTGAATAAACTGTGTTTACTGGCTTCAAAGCGGCACCACGGAAATGCTCTGCGGATTCACCCGAAGCCTTCGAACCGCGGCCAGCGCAGACGATCGACGACCACTCCACCTATCAAAGAGGAAATACATCATGACCCTGGATCTTCGTGGCCTCGTTCCCGCCCCCGTCACCCCCTTCACCCGCGATGGCGCCGTCGATCACGACGCCATCCAGCGCCTCGGCTCCTGGCTCGGCGGCATTGACGGCGTCAAGGGCCTGGTGGTGCTCGGCCATGCCGGCGAAGGCACCTTCCTGTCCCAGGACGAACAGGCGGCCGTGATCGAGAGCTTCGTGAAGTCCACCAACGGCCGCGTGCCGGTGATCGCCGGCATCACGCTGGAAGGCACCGCTGTCGCCGCAGAAGAAGCCAAGCGTGCCGTCAAGGCCGGGGCCGCCGCCGGCCTGGTCTATCCGTCCCACGGCTGGCTGCGTTTCGGCTACCAGAAGGGCGCGCCGCAGGACCGCTACCGCGCCATCTACGAAGAAAGCGGCCTGCCGCTGATCCTCTTCCAGTACCCGGACGCCACCAAGGCCACTTACGACCTGCAGACCCTGCTGGACATCTCCGCCCAGCCCGGCGTCTTCGCGATGAAGAACGGCGTGCGCAACATGCGCCGCTGGGACGTGGAAATCCCCATCATCCGCCGCGAACGCCCGGAGCTGCAGATCCTCACCTGCCACGACGAGTACCTGCTGCACACCATGTTCGACGTGGATGGCGCGCTGGTCGGCTACGGCAACATCGCACCGGAACTGCTGATCGAGCTGATCAAGGCCGGCAAGGCCAAGGACTACCCGAAGGCCCGCGCGATCCACGACCAGCTGCTGCCGGTCACCCGCAACGTCTATCACCGCGGCTCCCACATGGAAGGCACCGTCGCGCTGAAGCACGCGCTGGTCGCCCGCGGCATCCTGGAGCACGCCACCGTACGCTCCCCGCTGCTGCCGCTGGCCGAAGGCGCGGACGTGGAGATCGCCAACGCGATGCGCGCCGCCGGCATCGTGCGCTGATACCGCCGAGGATCACGGGCGACGCAGGCCAGCGTCGCCGGGCAGTCGGCGGTCAAACCGACCGACTGCCCGCCAGGCCGCAGTGTTACCGTAGCCGCCCCCGGAGACATGATCCCCGGGGGCGAGCGTCGAGCACCTATATAAAAAAGATACTGGAGACAAAATGGACACCAAAGTCGCCGCTTTGGGAGCGGGCATCGCCCCTCCGGCGGAGCAGCAGCTTGGCGCAAATCAACAGGTACGCGCGGCGCAGCTGCTCTTCCGCATCGAGAACGTGCCCTTCTGCCGCTGGCACACCAAGGCCCGCGTCATCATGGGCAGCGCGACCTTCTTCGACGCCTTCGACGCGCTCTCACTGGCCTTCGTGATGCCGGTACTGGTCGGCCTGTGGCACCTCGGCCCGACCGAGATCGGGGTGCTGATCGCGGCCGGCTACCTCGGGCAGGTGATCGGTGCGCTGCTCTTCGGCTGGCTCGCCGAGCGCCGTGGCCGCGTCCCGAGCGCCACCCTGGCGGTCGGCATCATGTCGGTGATGAGCGTCGCCAGCGCCTTCACCGGCAACTTCCAGATGCTCTTCCTGGCCCGCTTCATCCAGGGCATCGGCGTCGGCGGCGAGGTGCCGGTCGCCGCCGCCTATATCAATGAACTCTCCCAGGCCCATGGGCGCGGCCGCTTCTTCATCCTGTATGAGCTGATCTTCCCCCTCGGCCTCCTCGGTGCCGCGCAGATCGGCGCCTTCGTCGTGCCCCGCTTCGGCTGGGAATACATGTTCCTGATCGGCGGCATCCCCGGCATCCTGATCGCCACCCTGATCCTGCGCCTGTCCGAATCGCCTCGCTGGTTGATCTCCAAGGGCCGCCTCGACGAGGCCGAACGCATCATCGAACGCCTGGAAGCCGCCACCACCAAGCGGAACCTGGATCCAGCGCACAACCAGATCGAGGTCGATGCCCGCCTGGCCAGCCTGCAGGCTGGCCTGCAGAACCCACGCAAGGCTTCGTGGAAGGAACTCTTCTCGCCGATCTATCGCGGCCGCACGCTGATCGTCTGGGTGTTGTGGGCCAGCAGCTACTTCGTCGCCAACGGCATCAACAACTGGCTGCCCAGCCTCTACAAGACGGTCTATCACCTGCCGCTGCAGGAATCCCTGCACATGGCCTCCATCTCCAACGTGCTGAGCACCTGCGCCGTGCTGGCCTGCGCCTTCCTGATCGACCGGGTCGGCCGCCGCCGCTGGGCCATGGGCTGTTTCGTGTTGAGTGGCGCGCTGCTGGCCACGCTGGGCATCATGGGCGCCAACGATCCCCGCTCGGTGATGCTGCTGGCCTCCTCGGCCTATGCGGTGATGGGCACCACGACGGTCATGCTCTACCTCTACACCCCCGAGATCTACCCGACCCGCATGCGGGCCATCGGCACAGGCTTGGCCACCTCGTGGCTGCGCGCCGCCTCCGCCGCGGCTCCGGCCATCGTCGGCGTGGTACTGAGCGGACAAGGCGTCGCCGCGGTCTTCCTGATGTTCGCCCTGACCACCGTCGTCGGCCTGATCGCTGCCACCCGCATGATTGAAACCACCAATCGTGCGCTGGAGGAAATCTCTCCTTAAGCCTCCGCGTAAGGACCGCATCGACATCGCGATACATGCGGCCCGCATGGGTCGCAGGGACGGTATCGCCCTGAAAAAGACAACGACCACCCCGCCGCCACAACGGGGAACACGATCACAGGATTGGATTGGGGACACCATGCAATTCACAACATCCATCGACAGGCGCGCCCGTGCAGTACTCGCCGCCGGCCTTTGCGGCGGCTGCCTGCCGCTTGCCGCCCTGGCCGACGACGACTCCCACGAACTGGAACTCAAGGTTCACGGTGTTTACTGGGCCGACAAGGGGCTGGCCTATCCGAGCGCCAAGACGCCCAAACCACAGCCCGCCGCCTACGAACAGAGCGCACTGGGGCTGGAGCTCAACTACCGCTCGCCCTACTTCCTGGGTGGCGTGGCCGGCTTCGACGCGTCGGTATACAGCGTCAACCGGCTTGGCGACAGCGGCGTGCCGACGACCCAGTTGGTAGAGGTCGGCAACAACGGCCGCCTCGAAAACGGCTACCAGTCTCTCGGGCAGGCCCTGCTCAAGCTCCGCCTCGGCGACAAGGCCGTCGTCAAGCTCGGCCGCCAGTTCCAGGACAGCCTGCTGCTGAAGAGCACCACCAACCGCGCGGTGCCCGACACCTACTCCGGCGTCAGCGCCACGCTGCTGCCGACCGACGGGCTGAAGGTCTACGGCGCCGTGTATGACCAGTACCGCAGCCGTACCACCGGCGAGTTCGTGCATTTCAGGACCGAGGCGAGCGGCCGCAACCGCATCGACTACATCGCCGTCCTCGGCGGCAATTACGTGCGCGGGCCGCTGGAGCTGACCGCCGAATACCTGAACGCCAGGTCCTACCTGGCCAAGAGCGCGCTGATCGCCGCCTACACGATTCCCCTCGGCACCGACCGGGTGAAGCTGTCCGGCGGCTATCTCACGTCCCGCGATTCCGGCTCCCTGTTCGTCTGCGGCGCCGAGAAGGACATGGACTGCGCCGGTAGCGGCCGCATCTCCAACCGGGGCAGCGGCGCCTACCTGGATGCAGCATGGACGATCCGCGACTTCACCATCGGCGGCGCGCTGACCAAGATCAGGGGCTTCTGGATAGAAGACAACTACGCCGTCGATGCGGACCGGACCGGGGCGCTGACCCAGGACCCGGGCACCAACCCCTTCCCGACCCAGGCCGTCGTCGGCCCGGACTTCACGAACCGGGACGAAACCGCCGCCCAGATCCGCGTCGCCTACGACTGGAAAGCCCTGATCCCCGGCTTGAAGACTGCCTACCGCTACGTCCGTGGCACCGACGCCCGCAGCAGCAATCTGGTCAATGGAGTGGACGGCCGTGAACAATACCGGGAGTTCGACGCCCGCTACGCGCTGCCCTTCGTGAAGAACGTCAGCCTGCGCTACATGTTCATGACCTACGACTCACAGGCCGACGGGCGCACTACGAGCCAGACCCTCAACGGGCTGACCCGCCAGGACTGGCGCCAGCACCGCTTCTACATCGACTACACATACCGCTTCTGAAGCGGCAGCACTCAGCGAATCCCTGTGCAGTAGCTTGCTCCCCGCCCACCGGCGGGGATTTTTTTGCACGGCAAACGCAGCCGGAAAAATCACCGCTCCACCGCGGCGCCCCCCTCGGCACCGGCCACGCTGGACGAGGTCCAGGGTGAATCCTCACTGGCCCTGCGGATACCACAGCACCGCCTGGCGCTGGCCGTCCTTCGTCGAACTACCTGCTGCCACCGCTCGCCCGCAGCTATCCACCGCCACCGAAGCGCCCCGCTCGTCGCCGGCTGTTCCCCACTGCCAGGCGCGCAGCACTGTGCCGTCGTTGCGAACCTTCAGCAGGAAGAGATCGCTCGCCCCCGCCGGTGCCTTGCCGCCCAGGAAGGAACCCGTCGTCTCGCCAAACAGGAAGAGATTGCCCTGGCTGTCGAGCTTCGCATCGGTGAGCCACTCGGCGCCGATGGTGCCCAGTTGGGCGCTGGTGATCACCGCGCCGTCCAGCGGATTGATGCGTGCCACGAAGACGTCCGTATTGCCGATACTGACGCCGCCGCGGAAGGAGCCCATCACGGTGCCGAGCATCAGCACGCTGCCGTCGGACAGAGGCTTGAGGAAAGCCACGTTGTCCACGCCGGATGTCGTGTAGCGGGCCGTCCATACCGTCGTTCCGTTGGTGTCCAGCTTGCGCACGAAGGCGCCGCGGTTGCTGCCGCTGGTCACCACGCCGCCGATAAATGTCGAGCCATCCGGCGCGACCGCGAGACTCGACGCGTAGTCCTGCTCGTCGCTGTTCGAGCGGTGACTCCAGACCGTCGCAATGGACGAGGCGTCACCAGGCCGGCCGGCCCGCAGTCGGTAAGCAAAAGAATCGGCCCATGCCGCCACGTAATTGGTGGGAATGTAATCGTCGTTGTAGCCGCCGATGTAGAGATCGCTGTCGGACGTGGCCACCAGGCGCCGCGGATGCTGCGGGAACTCGTCCCCGAACTGGGTCACCCCCCAGCCGCCCGACGGACTGCGGGCATCGGTGCTGGCCACGAAAGCGTCGAACTGGCCGCGGTTGGCCGTTCCGGCGAGAACGCCCGTGGTACGGCCCACTGCATACAGGGTGCCCGACGCGGTCAGCGCCAGCGCCTCTACCGTATCCGCGCCCGGCGAATCGAAGCGCGAGCCGCTATCGAACTGGAGATCGCCGGTATTCGACAGCATGCGGACCATGCCACGGGCGTTGCCGGCCGGCTCCAGCGAGGTCTGGCCGATCACGCCGCGGTCGTAGCCGGCGAGCCAGATCCGGTTGCTGCCATCGACCAGCACATCGTTCCATTCGCTGGCGCCGGCATCCGCCGGATGCATGGTCGCCTCGGCGGGCAGCGCGACACAGACCTGGGGGTTCCCGCCGGGCGGCGTGGCGGCACCACCGCCTCCACCTCCGCAGGCGTTCAGGAGGGAGAGGAGCGCGGCGGTCAGGGCCGAGCGGCGGGGTTTCATGTTTGACTGGACCAATTTGAGCCTTCCTTGCGATCTGGGGGAAATCACCAGGGGCGAAGTATTTGGCGGCGGGAACTTGCGGTCTATGACCCACTTAACACCAATGACATACCCGCAAAGTCTTCATGGATATGTCGAAGAGCATTGCCGGCAGGCGAAGCCCGGCGGATTTTTACAAGTCCTTTATCCCGCAGCGCCCCCTTTTTCGAAGCTTTTGATACCGCCCTCCCTAGCATGACGGTGTCGATTCCTTCGATCCGAAAAGGGGAACTCATGGATCTCATCTATCTCGCTGCCATCGCCGCCTTCCTGGCCCTGATGGTCGGCATGGCGGTCGGCTGCGACCGCCTGGGAGGCCACAAATGAACGGCCTTTACATCATTGGCGGCCTCGTCGCCATCGCGCTGCTGATCTATCTCGTGGCGGCGCTGCTCAAACCGGAGGACTTCTCATGACCTCCCATGCCTGGCTCCTGCTTGGGCTTTTCCTCGTTGTCCTGCTGTTGGCGGCCAAGCCCCTCGGCATCTACATCGCAAACGCGATGGAAGGCCGCCTGCGCGTCGGGCGCCCCCTCGAAAACTTCGTCTTCCGCCTGTGCGGCGTCCGTGCCGACGAGGAAACCGGCTGGCTGCGCTACGCGCTGGCCCTCCTCGTCTTCAATGCGCTGGGCGTCGTCACCGTATATGGGCTGCAACGCCTGCAGGCCGTCCTGCCGTTGAATCCCCAGCAGATGGCCGCGGTGACACCGGATTCCGCTTTCAACACCGCGGTGAGCTTCGTCACCAACACCAACTGGCAGGGCTACGGCGGCGAGTCGACGATGGGCTATCTGGTCCAGATGCTCGGCCTCGGCGTGCAGAACTTCCTGTCCGCTGCCACCGGCATCGCCGTCGTCTTCGCGCTGATCCGCGGCATCGCCCGCCACAGCGCCACCACGGTGGGCAACGCGTGGGTCGATCTGACCCGCGCCACGGTCTGGGTGCTGCTGCCGCTGTCCGTGCTGATGGCGCTCTTCCTCGCCGGCCAGGGCGTGATCCAGAACTTCTCGCCCTATCAGGATGTGACGACGGTCGAGACCACCCATTACGACGCGCCCCGCCTCGACGCCTCCGGCCAGCCCTTGAAGGACGACAAGGGCAACGCGCTGACCGATCCCGCCGAAACCCGCGTGCAGACGCTGCCGATGGGGCCGGTCGCCTCCCAGGAAGCGATCAAGATGCTCGGCACCAACGGCGGCGGATTTTTCAACGCCAACTCGGCCCACCCCTACGAGAACCCCACGCCGCTGACCGACTTCGTGCAGATGCTGGCGATCTTCCTGATTCCCGCCGCCCTGTGCATCAGCTTCGGGCGCGTGGTCGGCGACAGTCGCCAGGGCTGGGCCGTACTGGCCGCAATGACGCTGATGTTCGTGCTGGCAGCATGGGCCGCCATGAGCTTCGAGCAGCAGGGCAACCCGCAACTGGCCGCCCTGGGCGTCGATCAGTCGGCCAGCACGCTGCAGGCCGGCGGCAACATGGAAGGCAAGGAAGCCCGCTTCGGCATCGCCGACTCGGCGCTCTTCGCGACCATCACCACCGCCGCCAGCTGCGGCGCGGTGAACGCCATGCACGACTCCTTCACCCCCCTCGGCGGGCTGGTCCCGCTGATCAACATGCAGCTCGGCGAGGTGGTCTTCGGCGGCGTCGGCACAGGGCTCTACGGCATGCTGGTATTCGCCATCCTGGCCGTCTTCATCGCTGGCCTGATGATCGGCCGCACGCCGGAATACCTGGGCAAGAAGATCGAAGCCTACGAGATGAAGATGAGCTCCATCGCCATCCTCGTCACGCCCCTCCTCGTCCTCCTCGGCACCGCGGTGGCAGTGATGGCGGAAGCCGGCCGTGCCGGCATCGCCAACCCCGGCGCCCATGGCTTCTCGGAAATCCTCTATGCGCTGACGTCCGCCGCCAACAACAACGGCAGCGCCTTTGCCGGGCTGTCCGCCAACACGCCCTTCTATAACGTGCTGCTGGCCATTGCCATGTGGTTCGGCCGCTTCGGTGTGATCGTGCCGGTACTCGCAATGGCCGGCTCCCTCGCCGCGAAGAAGCGCATCCCCACCGGCGCCGGCACCATGCCGACCCACGGCCCGCTGTTCGTCACCCTGCTGATCGGCACCGTGCTGCTGGTCGGCCTGCTCAACTACGTACCGGCGCTGGCGCTCGGCCCCATCGTCGAGCACCTGATGCTGTGGCTCGGCGCCTGAGCCAAGGAGAAGACCAACATGAGCAAGAAGACCTTCACCCTGTTCGACCCCGCCCTGGCCCTGCCGGCCGTCGGCGAAGCCTTCCGCAAACTGAACCCGGCCGTGCAGTGGCACAACCCGGTGATGTTCGTGGTGTACGTGGGCAGCATCCTGACCACCCTGCTCGCCGCCCAGGCCCTCGTCGGTGACGGCGAAGCGCCCGCCGGCTTCATCGTCGCCGTGGCCCTGTGGCTGTGGTTCACCGTGCTGTTCGCCAATTTCGCAGAAGCGCTGGCCGAAGGCCGCAGCAAGGCCCAGGCCGCGTCCCTGCGCGGGCTCAAGAAGGAAACCTGGGCCAAGAAGCTGCTCGAACCCCACTACGGCGGCAAATGGCAGCTCGTCCAGGGCACCGACTTGCGCAAGGGCGACGTGGTCGTCGTCGAGGCGGGCGGCTTGGGCCATTCGGTAATTCCCGCCGATGGCGAGGTGATAGAGGGCGTAGCCTCGGTGGACGAATCGGCCATCACTGGCGAATCCGCGCCGGTGATCCGCGAGTCCGGCGGCGACTTCTCGGCCGTGACCGGCGGCACCCGGGTGCTGTCCGACTGGATCGTGATGCGGGTCACCGCCAACCCCGGCGAGACCTTCGTAGACCGCATGATCGCGATGGTCGAGGGCGCCAAGCGCCAGAAGACCCCCAACGAGATCGCCCTGACCATCCTGCTGGTGGCGCTGACCATCGTCTTCCTCGGCGTCACCGTGACCCTGCTGCCTTTCTCCCTGTTCAGCGTGGACGTGTCCGGCGCCGGCCGTCCGGTCGGCATCACGGTTCTCGTCGCCCTGCTGGTGTGCCTGATCCCGACCACCATCGCCGGTCTGCTGTCGGCCATCGGCGTGGCCGGCATGAGCCGCATGATGCAGGCCAACGTGATCGCCACGTCCGGTCGGGCGGTGGAAGCTGCAGGCGACGTGGATGTGCTGCTGATGGACAAGACCGGCACCATCACCCTCGGCAACCGCCAGGCCTCCGCCTTCCTGCCCGCCGAGGGCGTGGGCGAGGCCGAACTGGCGGACGCCGCCCAGCTCGCCTCCCTTGCGGACGAGACACCGGAAGGGCGCAGCATCGTGGTGCTCGCCAAGCAGAAGTTCAACCTGCGGGAACGGGACATCCATGCCCTCGACGCGCACTTTGTCCACTTCTCGGCGCAGACCCGCATGAGCGGCGTGGATCTGGGCAACAAGCAGATCCGCAAAGGCGCCGCCGATGCGATCCGCCGCCACGTGGAAGGCCTGGGCGGCCACTTCCCGACCACCGTCGCCGCCCGCGTTGACGAAGTGGCGCGCCGTGGCAGCACGCCGCTGGTGGTCTCCGACGGCAAGCAGGTGCTCGGCGTCATCGAGCTGAAGGACATCGTCAAGGGCGGCATCAAGGAACGCTTCGCCGAGCTGCGCCGGATGGGCATCAAGACCGTGATGGTGACCGGCGACAACCGGGTCACCGCCGCGGCGATCGCCGCCGAAGCCGGCGTGGACGACTTCCTCGCCGAAGCCACGCCGGAAGCCAAGCTGGCCCTGATCCGCCAGTACCAGGCCGAGGGGCGCCTGGTGGCGATGACCGGCGACGGCACCAACGACGCCCCGGCCCTCGCCCAGGCCGACGTGGCCGTGGCCATGAACACCGGCACCCAGGCCGCCAAGGAGGCCGGCAACATGGTCGACCTGGACTCCAACCCGACCAAGCTCATCGAGGTGGTCGAGACCGGCAAGCAGATGCTGATGACCCGCGGCTCGCTGACCACCTTCAGCATCGCCAACGACATCGCCAAGTACTTCGCGATCATCCCGGCGGCCTTCGTCGGCACCTACCCGCAACTGGCCGCCCTCAACGTGATGGGCCTCGCCAGCCCGGCCTCGGCGATCCTGTCGGCGGTGATCTTCAACGCGCTGATCATCGTCTTCCTGATTCCTCTGGCCCTGAAAGGCGTGCCCTACCGCCCCCTCGGCGCCGCCACGCTGCTGCGCCGCAACCTGGCCGTCTATGGCCTCGGCGGCATCCTGGTGCCCTTCGTCGGCATCAAGCTGATCGACGTCCTGCTGGCCGCCAGCGGCCTGGCCTGAACCGGAGAAGAACCATGAAATCCCTGCTGCGCCCCGCCATCAGCCTGTTCGTGCTGCTCAGTGCGCTGACCGGCATCGCCTACCCCCTCGCGGTGACCGGTGTCGCCCGCGTCGCCTTCCCCGAGCAGGCCGCCGGCAGCCTGATCCTGCAGGACGGCAAACCGGTCGGCTCACGCCTGATCGGCCAGAACTTCAGCGACCCGGCCCACTTCTGGGGCCGCCCTTCGGCCACCGCACCCCAGCCCTACAACGCCGCCGCCTCGTCGGGCTCCAACCAGGGCCCCTTGAACCCGGCACTGGCCGACGCGGTGAAGGCCCGCATCGCCGCGCTGCGGGCCGCCGATCCGGCCAACCAGGCACCGATTCCGGCCGATCTGGTCACCGCCTCGGCCAGCGGCCTCGACCCCCACATCAGCCCGGCCGCCGCCGTCTGGCAGGCGGGCCGTGTCGCCAAGGCCCGCGGGCTGCCCGAAACGGAAGTCGCGAAGCTCATCGACGCCCACACGGCAGGCCGCCAGTGGGGCGTCTTCGGCGAACCCCGTGTGAACGTACTGGAACTCAACCTCGCCCTCGACGCGCACAAGAACTGACAAGAAAGCCATGACCATGTCACTGCAAGCCAAGACCCTCGCGACTACCGCCTACCTCTTGCTCGCCGCTGCCGGCCCTGTTGCCGCCCAAGCGGAAGCGGACGGCACCGCAAGTGCCACCGCCCCGCTCACCGCCAACATCGGGCTCGTCTCCAGCTACCGTTTCCGCGGCCTCGATCAGACCTTCGGACACCCAGCGGTCCAGGGCGGCTTCGACTATACCCACCCGTCCGGTTTCTATGCCGGCAACTGGAACTCCAACGTCAGCAGCGGCGCCGGCTATCCCGAAGGCAGCCTCGAGATGGATTTCTACGGCGGCTACAAGACCACCCTCGGTGACTTCGGGGTGGACGTGGGCGGCCTGTATTACTACTACCCCGGCTCACGTCTCGACCATGCCTACGCCGGTGTGAATCAACGGCGCCCCGTCAGCACGGCCAGCGGAAACGTGGATAACGGGGAAATCTACGTGGCCGGCAACTGGCAGTTCCTCACGCTGAAGTATTCCCACGCCCTCACCGACTACTTCGCCATGCCCGGCACCCGCGGCACGGGCTACCTGGACCTGGCGGCATCTTACGATCTGGGCCAGGGCTACGTGCTCGGCGCCCACGTCGGACGCCTTTTCATGCACGGTTTTACATACGCGAACGCGGACGGATCGCGCTATGACGGCAGCTACACCGACTGGCGGCTTGGCATTACCAAGGACATCTCCGGCTGGATCGTCGGCGCCGCCTACGTCGGCAGCAGCGCCGAAGGACGCTGCAGCAACGGCGAGTTCTATTGCTTCAGCAGCAGCATGGCCAGCGACGGCTCGGCCAGCGGTTCGCGCAGCCGCGATGCCGGCCGCGGCATCGCGGTGCTGTCCGTGACCCGCAGCTTCTGAGCAGACGGAGGAACGGACGATCATGCTCTCCCTCTCCGACATCCTGCTCCCGGAAGACATCCTGCTCGATCTGGACGTCACCAGTCCAGCCACGCTGTTCGACGCCATCGGCCAGAACATGCAGCGCTGGCACGGCCTGCCGCGCGTGTCGGTGGCCGAGGTTCTCGGCCTGCGCGAAACACTGGGCTGCACCGCGCTTGGCCAGGGCGTGGCGATTCCCCACGGCCGTCTGGCCGGGCTGCGCCAGACCCATGCCGCCTACGCTCGCCCCCGACGACCACTCCCATTCAGTGCGCCGGACGGCAAGCCGGTGACGGATTTCATCGTCCTGCTGGTGCCGGAACGGGCCACCGAAGAGCACTTGGGCATTCTTGCCGGTGTCTCCAGTCTTTTCACCGACCCGCGTTTCCGGGAGGCCCTGCATGCCTGCTCCGACCCACATGAAATCCGGGCTCTGTTCCGCGCCTGGCAAGCCGCCGCGGCCTGAACCCTCCACTTTCTCGACGCCCGACACCCTGAAACACTTCTGGTCGAATTGCTGACCCCATTCATCGGCGGCGCCCTCTTATTGCCCGACGCGGCGGCCGATGTTCTTTCCCAGAGCGCGCATTACCTGGCCCCTGCAACAGAAGGAGACGAGAATGAACGTCAATCCCGCCAAGCTGTGCATTGGTGTCGTCGTGAGACATCGCGATTACGCTGTCGCCGCATACGGCACCGACCACAGTGCCGAGAGCATCGGCTTTCCAGACTCGCCGCTGGGGCGGGCGGCATTGCGCGTCTTCCTGGCCGGGCAGGAATGTCCGCTATGCCTGGCCATCGCTGGAGACGGCGCCATCAGTGTTGCGCTGGCGATCAGTCCGGCGGCGCACTGCGATGTCTACATACTCGACGCGTCTCCCGAAGCCCATCCTGGACGCCTGGCCTCCTACGCCTCAAGGGCCCTGTGAGCCATGCCTGTGCATGTCTGCCCCGTCTGCGGCGCCCGCCACGTGGTATCGAGCGTGCTGCACCAGCTCGCCTACCGACGCAGCCTGACCTGCTCACCAAGCTGCAAGGCGACATTCGGCCAGCGGGTGCGGCGACGCATCCTGGCGGAAATGGCTGAAAGCGCGGAGCGCCGGCGCGTGTCTGACCACCATCCCGACAGCGAGGACTAGCGTGTTGTTCGTCGAACGGCAGAGAATCGCGATCTCGCGCCCCGGCGCGCCGTTCGTACGAACAAGACCTATAAAAGGAGACTCGATGCTGTCGCAACCGGACCACATGGTCCGCCATTTCCGGGACGTGCTCGTCTGGCCGGTGCAGATCAAGCCGGGCTTCACGGGGGAGAACGTAACCCGCATCCACGAACGGATCACCGGCAGCGGCCACTGGACGCCGGTGGACGACGAATTCACCACCGATCCGGCCGATTTCCAGGAGCGTCATTACAAGGAGTTCGTGGCCTTCCTGCCCTACGTCCAGCGCTTCCTGTACGGAGACGGGCGCTCGGCGACCAGCGACGGTCCACCCAGCCGCGCAGCGCCGATGGCGGTGTACCGGCGTACCGACGTGACCGGGCTGAAGGTGACCCTACGGCCGGGCGACGCGCCCATCTCGCTACGCATCGCCCATGTGGACCTCTACCTCTTCCTCGATCTCGACGTGGCGGTACTCAACGTGGAAGTAGCCGCCGACGACCTGCCGCTGGCCACCGCGCTGGAATTGCTGTACCGCTTCGGGCGCGCCTACCCGACCGGCTGGGACGCCAGCGGCCAGGGCGTGCACAACGTCCACCGCACCGAGCTCCTCGACCGGGACGGCCGCGTGCTCGCCACCTCCGATTCAGAGAAACGGGAACGCTACCTGCACTTCGTCTGCGAACACCGCACGCCCTGCGTGGGCGCCCTGTGGGCCTGGCTGCTGCGCCCACTGGTGCAGGACGCCGAGCGCGGTGACGGCGATCTGAGCTACCGGCTGCTCGAGTACTACCGCATGCCGATGATGGCCTACCTGGCCCTCGACGAGCCGCGCCGCCTGAGCCGGGAGGACTTCATCCGCATCGGCTTCGTCGCCAACCTGCCGTCCCGCGACCCGGTACCGGCCAAAGACCCGGCGGTGATCCGCTTCGAGCGCCTGCACTGCGAGGACCGCTTCTGGACCGACTCCGACGACGGCCCCAACAGCCGCTTCATCTGCACCGGCAACGCGCTGGTGCTGGTGGGCGAAGCCGGCTCCGACTACTTCCGCGATCCCGAGCACGGTTTCCTGGCGCGCTTTCGCCACCAGTACTTCCTGGTCTTCCTAATCGCCCACTTCCATCGTGCGGCTCTGCTGTCCTTTTCCGACGGCCTGGCCGGCGCTGTCAATGAGCTGGACATCCGCGACAACGAATCCGTGCGCCGCTTCAAGCGCCGCATCCGTCAGTCCTTCGAGGCTTTCCTGCGCTTCACTCACCGCTACTGGTTCCATGAGGTTTCCGAGCAGGGGCTTGTGCAGGCCCTGTTCCAGCGCACCACGCGCCTGCTGCGCAACGACGAGCTGTTCGGCCACGTAAAGGACCAGATGCGCGAGATGAGCGCCTACCTCGACAGCGACAGCCAGCGCCGCCAGTCCGGCACCGTGCTGCGCCTGACCGTGGTGACCATCTTCGGCCTGATCGCGACGGTGGTCACCGGCTACTTCGGCATGAATTTGTTCAACTTCCCTGAGGTGCCAGGTACCTACAAACTGGTCCAGCTGGGGCTGGTGAGCGCCAGCACGCTGACCCTGGTGCTGTTCGCGGTGGCCCGCTCCAAGCGTTTGTCTGACTTCCTGGAGGCGCTGTCCGACGAGCGCCTTCCCCGCCAGGCCAAATGGACCGCCCTCGGCCGCGTCTTCAATCGAACGGAACCCTAGCCATGCCTGCCCCCGATGCCCCCACCAACCGCCCGGACCCGGACGCCCTGCTGGCCCGCCTGCAGGCCGACGAGGCCCGCGCCCGGCGGGGCCGCCTGAAGATATTCTTCGGCGCCAGCGCCGGGGTCGGCAAGACTTACGCGATGCTGGCCGCCGCACGCCAGCAGCTCATCCAGGACGTCGACGTGGTGATCGGCGTCGTCGAGACCCATGGACGCATGGAAACCGAGGCGATGGCCGACGGCATCGCCCGCATTCCGCCTCGCCAGATTCCCTACCGGGAGCGGGTGCTGCCCGAGTTCGATCTGGACCGGGCGCTGGAGCGCAAGCCCGGCCTGATCCTGGTGGATGAACTGGCCCACGCCAACGTGGCCGGCTCCCGCCATCCCAAGCGCTGGCAGGACGTGGAGGAGCTGCTGGCGGCCGGTATCGACGTGTATTCGACGGTGAACGTCCAGCACCTGGAAAGCCTCAACGACGTGGTCAGCGGCATCACTGGAATCCGCGTATGGGAGACAGTGCCGGACCGGATCTTCGACGTGGCCGACGAGGTCGTGCTGGTGGACCTGCCGCCGGACGAACTGCTGCAGCGCCTGCGGGAAGGCAAGGTGTATCTGCCCAACCAGGCGGAACGGGCGATCCGCAACTTCTTCCGCAAGGGCAACCTGCTGGCGCTGCGCGAACTGGCCCTGCGCCGCACCGCCGACCGGGTGGACGAGGACGTCCAGCAGTACCGCCGCGACAAGTTCGTATCGCCGGTCTGGCAGACCCAGGACGCCCTGCTCGCCTGCATCGGTCCGGAAGCTGGCAGCGAGAAGATCGTGCGCAGCGCAGCCCGCCTCGCCGGGCGCCTCGAAGCCCCGTGGCATGCGGTATACATCGAAACGCCAGAGCGCCAGCGCCTGCCCGACGCCACCCGTGACCGGACACTGAAGACCCTGAGACTGGCCCAGGACCTCGGCGCCACCACGGCCACCCTCGCCGGTGCCCAAGTGGAAACGGAAGCCGTGCGCTATGCCCGCACCCACAACCTCTCCCGCCTGATGGTCGGCCAGGGCGCGCCACGACGCTGGCGCTTCTGGGAGCACGGCATCGCCGAGCGCATCGGCCGCCTCGCCCCGGACCTGGACGTGATCCAGGTGGCCCGTGCCGGGCACACGCCTCCAGAGACCGGGCGCCCCACCGCAGAAGGGGGTGCGGAAGCTACCGTCGCCTGGCGTGCCTACGCACTGAGTGCCGCAACCTGCGGCCTCGCCGGCCTCATCGCGATGCCGCTCCATGCCCTGGTGGACCTGGCCAACATCGTGATGGTCTTCCTTCTGGCGGTGGTGCTGGTCGCCGTCCGCCTCGGGCGCGGACCGGCTGTGCTGGCGTCTTTCCTGAGCGTGGCGATCTTCGACTTCTTCTTCGTCCCGCCGCGCCTGTCCTTCGCGGTCAGCGACGTCCAGTACCTGATGACCTTCGCCGTGATGCTGGTGGTCGGCCTGGTGATCGGCCAGCTCACCGCCGGCTACAAGCATCAGGCCCACGTGGCCGGCAGCCGCGAGAACCGCATGCGGGCCCTCTACGAGATGTCCCGCGACCTGTCCGGCGCGCTGCTGCCGGAACAAATCGCCGAGATCGGCGAGCGCTTCCTGGTGGCCGAAATGAACGCCCGCGCCGCCTTCCTCCTCGCCGACGAAGAAGACCGCCTGGCGGCGCCTATGTTCGCGTCGGCCGGCCTGCCGGAGATCGACCCCGGCGTCGCCCAGTGGGCCTTCGACCATGCGGAAGCGGCCGGCCAAGGCACCGACACATTGCCCGCCAGCCCTTTGCTCTACCTGCCCCTCAAGGCACCGATGCGCCTGCGTGGCGTGTTGGCCCTTGAACTACGCGATCCGGGCCGCCTTCTGGAGCCCGAGCAGCGTCGCCTGCTGGACACCTTCGCGTCCCTCATCGCCATCGCGCTGGAGCGTGTTCATTATGTGGATGTCGCCCAACACACCACCGTTCAGATGGAATCCGAAAGGTTGCGCAACTCCCTGCTGTCGGCCATCTCCCACGACCTGCGCACCCCACTCAGCGTGCTGATCGGCCTGGCCGACTCCATGTTCCTGACCCAGCCGCCACCCACCGCAGCCCAGGCCGACATCTCCCGCCAGCTGCGCGAGCAGGCGCTACGCATCAACGCCCAGGTGGACAACCTCCTCGACATGGCCCGCCTGCAGGCCGGCCGCATCCAGCTCAACCGCCAGTGGCAGCCACTCGAGGAAGTCGTCGGCAGCGCCGTCAAGACCCTGCGTCCGATCCTCGCCGGGCACCAAGTCCGGGTCGACCTGGACAATGATCTGCCCCTTGTGGAAGTGGACTCCGTACTCATGCAACGGGTGTTCTGCAACCTGCTCGAGAACGCCGCCAAATACACGCCGGCCGGCAGCCAGATCTGGATCCGTGCCCACAAGACGGCGCAACAGACGGAAATCCGCGTCGAAGACGACGGCCCCGGCCTGCCCGCCGGGCGCGAGGAAAGCCTCTTCAAGAAATTCGAACGCGGCGAACAGGAAGGCAGCACGCCGGGCGTCGGCCTCGGCCTGGCGATCTGCCGGGCCATCGTCGATGCCCACGGCGGCAGCATGTACGCTCGCCCGGGCAGCCAGGGGGGCGCCTGCTTCGTGATCACACTACCCGCCGGCACGCCGCCGATCCTCGTCGAGGACGAGGACGACTGCGCCCAATGAGGCATCGAAAGGAAGACCGCCATGCCCGAACCGAGCCCCCGCGTCATCGTCGTCGAAGACGAAGCCCAGCTGCGCCGCTTCGTGCGCCTGGCCCTGGAAACCGAAGGCTGCGAAGTCCATGAGGCCGACGGCGTCAAGCGCGGCCTCATCGAAGCCGGCACCCGCAAGCCGGACCTGCTGATCCTTGACCTGGGCCTGCCGGACGGGGACGGCATCGAGCTGATCCGCGAACTGCGCACCTGGTCGGAGATACCGATCGTCGTACTGTCGGCCCGGACCGCCGAGACCGAGAAGGTCGCCGCCCTCGACGCCGGTGCCGACGACTACCTGACCAAGCCCTTCGGCGCCGCCGAACTGCTGGCCCGCGTACGCGCCCATCTGCGGCGACGCTACAAGTCTGGCAGCACCGGGCAGAGCCAGGTGAGCTTCGGAAGGGTCAAGGTCGACCTGGGCAAGCGCCTCGTCGAGAAGAACGGCGTTCCGGTGCACCTGACCCCGATCGAGTTCCGCCTGCTCGCCTACGTGGTGTCCAACCCGGACTGCGTGCTGACCCACAGGCAACTGCTGAAAGCCGTATGGGGCCCGTCCCATACGGAGGACGCCCACTATGTACGAGTCTATATGGGACATCTGCGCAAGAAGATCGAAGACGACCCCACCGACCCGGACCACATCGTCACCGAACCGGGGGTCGGTTATCGCTTCGTCGTGGAGGCTCCTGCCCGCGATACTTAGTCTGCCGACAGACCGCCAAGCACATGGCCAGTAGTGAGATGGACGATGCCGTCTATTTATACCCGGATTTTATTTACAACTTATTTTAACCCGGGTAATATTTAGAGCAGATCAACTCATCTGGCCCGACCATGTCCTCATCAAGCCCCACGACCTACACCACCTTCAACGGCCCGCGACGCATCGCCGGTGGCAGCCTTCAGGACAACGCCCTGGCAGCGAAGCGGGCGCTTGAAGCTGCCACGAGCGGCGCCGTACTTACCTTCGATGACAGCACCGGCCGCCTGGTGGATATCGACTTCCGCGGCAGCGACGCCGACATGCTGGCCCGCCTGACGCAGAGCACCCCCCCCGCCGCGACTGAGGCCGAACCGGCCACCGAAGCCCGTAGCCGTGGCCGGCCGCGGCTGGGCGTCGTCGCCCGCGAGGTGACGCTGCTGCCCCGTCACTGGGATTGGCTCACGTCCCAGCCTGGCGGTGCGTCGGTCACCCTGCGCAAGCTGGTGGACGAAGCGCGTCGGGCCAGTGCCGGACAGGACGGCCGTCGTCAGGCTCAGGAACGCGCCTACCACTTCATGTCCGCGCTGGCCGGCGACCTGCCCGGTTTCGAGGAGGCATCCCGTGCTCTGTTCGCGGACGATCAGCCGGCCTTCCTGCAGCGTACCGAGGCGTGGCCGGCGGATCTGCGCGACCACGCCCGCCGCCTGGCCTTTGGCGAGGCGGCCTGAACACGGCCGGCAAGCCCGTCGACCATCGGATGGCCGGATGACATATCCGGCCGTGTTTCGACCATTCAAGGAACATCGGCGGGCGAACGTGCTCCAATGCGGAGCCACGCGCTGGAACCCTCCCCAGCACGCGGCTCCGCATGATCACCGCCGCGCAGCCCAGGGCGATCCGTTCCTCAAAACGACTAACAAGACACACCAGGAATCCTTCATGACACAGCAGACCACCCTTGCCCCGACCATCAATCTCGCCAATGGCGTCGCCATGCCTTTGCTCGGCCTCGGCACCTGGCCGATGAACGACCAGGAAGCCGCCCACACCGTCGCCGAAGCCATCGGCCTGGGCTACCGGCTGATCGACACCGCGGAGAACTACGGCAACGAGACCGGCGTAGGAGAAGGCATCCGGCGCTCGGGCGTCCCCCGCGACGAGATCTTCCTCACCACCAAGTTCAATCGCCAATGGCACAGCGTCGCCGGCGCACGGGAAGCCTGCGAAGCCAGCCTGAAACGGCTGGGCGTCGACTACATCGACCTGCTGCTGATCCACTGGCCGAACCCGGACCAGGATCGCTACTTGGACGCATTCCATGGTCTGGTCAAGCTGCTGGAGGCCGGCCTGGTCCGCGCCATCGGCACGTCCAACTTCAAGCCGGACCACCTGCAGCGCCTCTTCGACGCCGGCCTGGTACCCCACCACAACCAGATCCAGCTCGACCCCTATCACCACCGCGACGACCTGCTGGCCATCCATAAGGAACGCGGCATCACCACCGGCGCGTGGCGCCCCCTCGGCTGCGGCAACGAGATGCTGACCGATCCCGTGATCACCGCCATCGCCGAAGCCCATGGCCGCACTACCGCCCAGATCGTCCTGCGCTGGATCGTCCAGCAGGGCATCGTGACGACGCCCAAGTCCGCCAACCCGGCCCGGCTGGCCCAGAACCTCGCGCTGTTCGACTTCACACTATCGGACGCCGAGATGGCTGCCCTCGATACCCTGGACCGCCCCGACCCGACAATGCTGAACGCCGACGTCTTCGGGCACTGAAACCCGGGGGCTGCGGCCTCCGCGCTGCCCAGGAACACCCCTGTGCCCGGTCACTGGGCGCAGCAGCCGGAAAGCTGCTAATATATGAAACAGCTACAAATCATATATTAGAGATCCGCACCATGGGCATCGTCAAAATTTCCGAGCAGATGCACGAGAACCTGCGCCTGACGAGCGGCGCGCTGAGCCGCTCCATCAACGCGCAGGCCGAGCACTGGCTCCGTGTCGGCATGCTGGCCGAACTGAACCCCAACCTGCACTACGGCGAGATCTGCCAGTTGCTGATCCAGGCCGAGCAGCAAACTGCCGACGCAAACGGCTTGTCCGCCGAAACGGGAGTCGCCGCATGAGAGCCCTGAAACAAGTCCCCATCCGCACCAAGGAAGAAATCGCGCTGGCCCGGCACGCCGGTGGTCTGGCTGCCGACGTGTTGCGGATGATCGGCGAATACGTCAAACCCGGCGTCAGCACCGACGAACTCGATCAGCGCTGCCACGACTACATCGTCAATGAGCTCAAGGCCATCCCGGCCAACGTCGGCTACCACGGCTACCCGAAGACGGTCTGCGCGTCGGTCAACCACGTGATCTGCCACGGCATCCCGTCGGACAAGAAGCTGAAGAACGGCGACATCGTCAACATCGACGTGGCTGTGATCAAGGACGGCTGGTTCGGCGACACCAGCCGCATGTACTACGTCGGCGAGCCCGGCATCCTCGCGCGGCGGCTGGTCCGCACCACCTACGAGGCGATGGTGGCCGGCATCCACCAGGTGCGCCCCGGCGCCACGCTGGGCGACGTCGGCCACGCGATCCAGAGCGTCGCCCACCGGGAAGGCTTCAGCGTCGTACGTGAGTACTGCGGCCACGGCATCGGCGACATCTATCACGACGAGCCGCAGGTGCTGCACTACGGCCGTCCGGGCGAGGGCCTGCGCCTGGAACCCGGCATGGTGTTCACCATCGAACCCATGATCAACGCCGGCCGCGCCGCCACGCGCCAGTTGCCCGACGGCTGGACGGTGGTCACCAAGGACCGCTCCCTGTCGGCCCAGTGGGAACATATGGTGGCCGTCACCGATACGGGCTTTGAAGTGCTGACCCCGTGGCCGGATGGTTACGGGGACTACCCGGCGATCCTGCCGCCGGCCTGAGCACGTAGACAAGCGCGCAGAAAAAGGCCGGAGCTTATGGCTCCGGCCTTGATCGGTCTGCTCAAACGGCCGCCGGAAGCCCGGCGGCCGTTTCATCTTCAGGCGACAGAACTGCGGATCAGGTGATCGAAGGCGCTGAGAGAGGCCTTGGCGCCTTCGCCCATCGCGATGACGATCTGCTTGTACGGCACCGTGGTGCAGTCGCCGGCCGCAAATACGCCCGGCACCGAGGTCTGGCCCTTGGCATCGACGACGATCTCGCCGCGGTCCGACAGCTCGACCGTGCCCTTCAGCCAGTCGGTGTTCGGGAGCAAGCCGATCTGCACGAAGATGCCTTCGAGCTCCACCCGCTTTTCCTCGCCGCTGACGCGGTCCTTGAAGCGGATGCCGTTCACCTTCTGGCCGTCGCCCGTCACTTCGGTGGTCAGCGCCTGGGTGATCACCGTCACGTTGGGCAGGCTGTTGAGCTTGGTCTGCAGCACCGCATCGGCACGCAACTGATCGGCGAACTCGAGCAGGGTCACGTGGGAAACGATCCCGGCCAGGTCAATGGCCGCCTCGACACCAGAGTTACCCCCGCCGATCACCGCCACGCGCTTGCCCTTGAACAGCGGACCGTCGCAGTGCGGGCAGAAGCACACGCCCTTGGCCTTGTACTCCTTCTCGCCGGGCACGTTCATCTCGCGCCAGCGGGCACCGGTAGACAGGATCACCGTCTTGCCCTTCAGGGAGGCACCGTTCTCGAGTTGTACCTCGAGCACCTTGCCCGGAATCAGCTTGGTGGCGCGCTGCAGGTTCATCACGTCCACCTCGTACTGCTTCACGTGCTGCTCGAGGGCGGCGGCGAGTTTGGGCCCTTCGGTCTCCTTCACGGAGATGAAGTTCTCGATGCCGAGGGTATCCATCACCTGGCCGCCGAAGCGCTCCGCCACCACGCCGGTGCGGATGCCCTTGCGCGCCGCATAGATCGCCGCAGCCGCGCCAGCCGGGCCACCGCCGATCACCAAGACGTCGAAGGCGTCCTTCGCCGCGATCTCTTCCGCCGCACGGGCCGCCGCGCCGGTGTCGAGCTTGGCGACGATCTCCTCGATGGTCATGCGGCCCTGGCCGAATTCCTGCCCGTTGAGGAAGACCGTCGGCACGGCCATGATGCGGCGCTCGTTCACCAGATCCTGGAACAGCGCGCCGTCGATCATCGTGCTGGTCACGCCCGGGTTGAGCACGGCCATCAGGTTGAGCGCCTGCACCACGTCCGGGCAGTTGTGGCAGGACAGGGAGATGAAGGTCTCGAAGTCGAAGCGGCCCGGCAAGGCCTTGATCTGCTCGATCACCGCCGCCTCCACCTTGGGCGGATGACCGCCGGTCTGCAGCAGCGCAAGGATCAGGGACGTGAACTCGTGTCCCATCGGGATGCCGGCAAAGTGGATGCGCGGTGCCTCGCCCGGCACCGTCACGCCGAAGGACGGACGCAGCGCGTGGGTGCCGTCTTCCCGCAGCGTGACCTTGTCCGAGAGTTCCGCGATATCGACGAGCAGACCGCGCAGTTCCTGCGCCTTGGCGCTGTCATCGAGGGAGGCGACCACCTCGATCGGGCGCTGGAGCTTCTCGAGATAGGCCTTGAGCTGGTTCTTGATATTGGCGTCGAGCATGGTCGTGTCCTTTTATGTGAGCTTCGTCCAGGCCCCCATGCCTGAACGGTGGATGGCACACATCATATCGATGGCCACTGAATTGCTCCAATTGATTGATGAAATCAATCCGATACTGGTTATCTATCGACTCGAATGCACTCTCCGACACCTGCCTCTCCAGCTGCCCAAGCCTCAATATTTCTGAGCCCCGTTGTTGAAAACCATCATTTTACGAGGGCCCGCGCAAGCCCTAGGATACGGCCACCTTGCATCCAGACGCCCGACACACAAGGATATCGATCCCCTTCCCGCGAGCAGCCCCATGTCGATCCACGGTAGCCACCTCCATTCGCAGCACAGATCCGGCTCAAGCGACACGGCCCCGTCCCGCCTCATCGTCCGGAGCTTCCAGAACGGACTGCAGCTCGAAACCACCTCAGCTGCTGCCGTGAGCTCACTGCCCTCCCCTTAGGAGAACACCATGCCTCCCATCCGTGTCGCCGCCCTGACGGCGCTGGCCATGCTTGCCTTTGCCGCCAACTCCCTGCTGTGCCGGCTCGCGCTGCGCGACAGCCACATCGACGCGGCAAGCTTCACGGCGCTGCGCATCGGTTCGGGCGCGCTGGTCCTGTGGCTGCTGCTGCGCCTGCGTGGCGGTGGGAAAGGCGCCACCCACGGCAGCTGGCCTTCCGCGCTGGCCCTGTTCGCGTACGCCGCCGGCTTCTCCTTCGCCTATCTCAGCCTGTCTGCAGCCACCGGCGCCCTTTTGCTGTTCGGCGCCGTGCAGGCAACGATGATCGGCTACGGCCTGTGGCATAAGGAGCACCTCAAGCGAGTGCAGACCGTCGGCCTGGTACTCGCAGCAGCCGGGCTCGTCGCGCTGGTCCTGCCGGGCCTGTCGGCACCGCCGCTGGTGGGTTCGCTGCTGATGACGCTGGCTGGCGTGGCGTGGGGCATCTATTCCCTGCGCGGCCGTGGTGGCAGCGACCCGGCCGCCAGCACCGCCGGCAACTTCGCGCGGGCCGCACCGATGGCGCTGGGGCTGAGCCTGGTCACGCTGTCCCAGGCGCAGACGGACAGCGCTGGCATCGCCTACGCCCTCGCCTCAGGCGGGCTGGCCTCCGGCATCGGCTACGTGATCTGGTACATGGCGATGCCCCAGCTGCGCGCCGCCAGTGCAGCAAGTGTGCAGCTCAGCGTACCGGTGATCGCCGCGTTGGGCGGCGTGCTGTTCCTTGGCGAGGCGATCACGCCGCGTCTGGTGTATTCGTCCATCGCCATCCTCGGCGGCATTGCGCTGGTCATCAGTGGGCGGCGGCGCTGAACGTCAATACCGCGGCTCCGCTTCGGGCGATAATCGCGGCGACAACACCAACATAGTCCGCGCGGAGCCTCGGAGGGAGGCCGTCATGAACTTCATCACCCCCGCAATTACAGCCAGCCTGCTTTCCGCAGCGCTTGGCTGCTCAGGTATTGCAGCAGCGGCGCCCGCTGCTGCGCCTGCCAGCGATGTACCGACCTCGGTCGCTACCGTCGGCGTCCCCGATTTCTCGCAGATCACCCGGCGCTACGGCCCGGCGGTGGTCAACATCAGCATCAGCGGCATGCGCCAGGTGTCCGTCAGTCCTGATTCGGCGGACTCCCCCGGCGACGACAACGGCGATTCGGTCCAGCAGTTCCTGCGCCGCTTCCAGCAGGAGTTCGGCGGTGCCGGCGCCAGTATGCAGATTCCGGTGCGCGGCCAGGGCTCGGGCTTCATCCTCAGCGAGGACGGGCTGATCCTCACCAACGCCCACGTGATCGCCAATGCCAGCGACGTGGTCGTCAAGCTCACCGACCGGCGCGAATTCCACGCCCGCGTGATCGGCAGCGACCGCAAGACCGACATCGCAGTGCTGAAGATCGACGCCCACCGCCTGCCCACCGTCAGCATCGGCAATCCGGCCGACCTGCAGGTGGGCGAATGGGTGCTTGCCATCGGCTCGCCCTACGGCTTCGAGAACAGCGTCAGCGCCGGTGTGGTGAGCGCCAAGGGGCGCTCCCTGCCGGACGGCAGCGGCGTGCCCTTCATCCAGACCGATGCGGCAGTGAACCCAGGCAATTCCGGCGGCCCGCTGTTCAACGCCCGCGGCGAGGTCGTCGGCATCAACTCGCAGATCTACAGCCGCACCGGCGGTTTCCAGGGGCTGAGCTTCGCGATTCCCATCGATCTGGCGTTGAAGATCCAGAAGCAGATCGCCGCCACCGGCCACGCCTCCCATGGCTTGCTGGGGGTGACCGTGCAGGAGGTGAACCAGTCGCTGGCAGACGCCTTCCGCCTGCCTGCACCGTCAGGCGCCATCATTCTCGACATCATGCCCGGTAGCCCCGGCGCCAAGGCCGGGCTGCTGCCCAGCGACGTGATCCTCGGTGTGGACGACACGCCGATCGCGGCGGCGGGCGACGTGCAGACCCTGGTCACCATGGCCCAGCCCGGCCAGCGCCTGCAGTTCGAAGTGTGGCGCGACGGCAAGGCCCATCGCCTGCCGGTGGTCCTCGGCGAGGCCGGCAAGGCAACCGCCAGCCCGCAGCCTGTGCAGGCACCGGACACCACGCCCCTGCACCAGTTCGGCCTGCAGCTGCGCCCATTGCAGGCTGTCGAACACCTGGCCATCGGCTCGGCGACGGGGCTGTTGGTGGAGTCCGCCTCCGGTCCGTCCCGCGCCGCTGGCATGCAGGCGGGCGACGTGGTGCTGTCCATCAACGGCAAACCGGTCAGCTCGGTTGATCAGGCCCGCGCCATCGTAAAGGCCGCCAGCGGCACCGTCGCATTGCTGGTACAGCGTGGTGGCGAGCGGCAGTACGTAACCGTCACCCCGAGCAAGCCGACCAAGTAAGCGTCGGTGGCGTGAGCGCCCGACACAGGCGCTCACGCTTTTCCGGATTACAGCGCCGGCTGCATGCGCTGCCAGCTGAACGGACCGAAGCTCGTCGCCGTCGCAGCGGCCTTGCTGTCGTAGTTCGGATCGATGCTCAGCTTGAGCCACTCCAGTGGCGTCGTGCTGCCATGCACTACGACGCGATGGAAGTTGGGCACGCTGTAGCCGTTCGGCTGGTTGGCATAGGCATCGTCAGAGCAGGCGACAGCCGCCGCGCCGGAGCTCGGCTCGACGAGGCACGCAGCACCCTGCACCAGCGGGTTGTCCGAGCGATACACGTGCGAATCGCCGTTGAGCAGCAGCACCGGCTTGCCGAAGGCCTTGGCGCGGGTGGCGATCAGATCGATGAACTGCTTGTACTGGGCGATGTGGCTGGCGGACTTACCGTCCACATCCCACATGTCGGCCTGCAACTGGATGACCACCGCGGTGGAGTTGTCGCTCACCGCGCGATTGAAGGCGGTATCCAGCCAGCGCTTGTTGGCGGCGGAGCGGTTGGCCACTTCCTGGGCCTGGGCCGGGCTCATGGACGGCGCGCCGTACCACGGGTCGGTGTCGTTGTTGGAGCCGCCCGGCATGTTGACGGTCACGAACAGCACGCCGGCCTTCTGGAACCACACGTTCTCGACATAGCTGCTGTCGGTCGGGTAGTTGGTGTCGTACTCGAGGGCCTGGGAATGCACGTCCATCGCGCCGCCAAGGGTCTTGCCCGGCTTGGCGAAGAAGATCGAGCGGACCAGATCCAGGTTGGCCAGCGGATCGCCGCCAGCGTAGCTCAGCAGGTTGCCACCGGCATCCACCTTGTAGTCGATCTGGCCGGTGGTCGCGTTGTAAGTGCCGCCGCCTTCCTTGGCCTTGTGGCAGTCGGTCCACTCGTTGTCGCCCGGCGTATAGACCAGCGGGTTCTTCAGGGCCTTCCAGTCGGTGGCGATAGTGAGGTCGTAGGCCTGGGTGCAGTACTGGGAGCCGGAGTGAATGTCGCCGACGTGCAGCACCAGCGACACATCGGTGTCGCCATCCAGCGCCTTGAGAAAGGCGGGCAGCGCAGTGGTCTGAGACGTATCCGTCGCCGTCGCGCCGTAAGGCACATCTCCGATCACCGCCACGGTGATCTTGCCCGGCGCATCGCTGCCGCCGCTGCCGCCACACCCATACATCGCCAACGCCGCCGCCGAACACATGATCGGCCCTACGAATTTCCGCATGATTGTTCTTTCCTGTTCTTGTCGAGTGCCGCGGCCCCAAACGGGCCGGGGGGAGCGTTGCAAGGTCGCCCCGGCGGCGATGCTGCGACAAACAGATGACAGGACAATGAACCAGAATGGGGAATACGAGCGTCAGCGGCCTCACCTCCAGCACCCGCACGGTATGGCTCAGCGCCGACTGGGACACACAGCGCCGGCCCGCCGCACCCTCACACGCGGTAACCCTCTTCCCGCAGCACCTGGCGCACCGCGGGCCGCTCCAGCATGCGCAGATAGTGGTCACGGCAGTTGGGCGGCAGCTTCATCTTCAACTTGTCGGCCCAGAACTCCGTGTAGAACAGTGCCGCATCGGCAATCGAGAAGCTGTCGGCGACGAACTCCCGCCCGGCCAGCTGGGCGTCCATCACCGCGAAGCCCCGCTCGACGATTTCGCAGCCGCGGGCGCGCACCACGTCGTGGTCTACCGGGTTGGGGGTGAAGTTGGGCGTCGTGAAGATCCGCGTGAAGCCCTGGCCGTGGATCGTGCCGACCACGTAGTCCATCACCTCCAGCACCCTCACCTCGCCGTCCGCCCCCTCAGGCAGCAGATTCTTCTTGGGGTACTGGCGCGCCAGCCACCAGGCGATCGCCTGGAACTCGGTGATCGGCCTGCCGTCCTTGCGGACCAGCGTCGGGATGGTGGACTTGGGATTGATCGCCACGTAGTCGGGCTCCAGGTGCCCGCCGGCTGGCAGATTGACGATATAGACCTCGAAGACGGCCCCCACTTCTTCGAGCAGGATATGGATACCGGTCGAACACGAGCCGGGCGTCATGTAGAACTTCATGGACAGAATTCCTCGAGCGGTGGCGCCGTGCCCAGCGTGCGCGGAACACGGCAGAGGCGAGCCTGAAGCAAGAGGAGGGCCACCATCGACCTTCCCGGAGGAAAAAGCCAATCCAGCCCAACGGCTATGTGGGAAAGCCGCCTGGCGCCTGTCGCCATGTCGGATTCATGACAAGAAGATCGCGTACCCCGACGAGGACCACCGTGGCTACAGCACTGCCTCCAGCCTGCTGGTCGTCCATGAAGGGCGCCGCCGGCCGCTGCTCCCAAGGAAAGGACGAACGGTCGCGGCCAGACCTTCACCATTCACCGGCGCGTCCACCAGCACGACCGCCTCCGGCAACTGTATGCGGGCCTCGTCCCGGGCGCTGTCCGACGCCACCGACACCACAACCAGCATCGGCTGCTTGCGTGTCCGGCCGAGCAGCGCGTGGGCCATGCGGGCGGCGTCCAGCCCGCCGACACGCCAATCCACGAAGAAGACGTCCGGCGCCATCTCGCCGACCCGGAGCAGCCCGTCGTAGGGGCAGTCCGTGGATGTCACCAGGCATTCCGGCAGCAGCTTGCCGAGCTGGCCTTGCAGTGCCTGGCGCTCATTATCGTCGTCCATGACGAGCAGCATGCCGAACGGAACGGGGGTATGGATGCCGGCGCAGCGCTGCTCAAGCAGCAGCCGGTCGACGGATTCAACCAGGATTCGCCGGTGTCCCCCCGGCGTTTTCCAGGCTTGCAGGCGCCCCTCCTCCACCCAAAGCTGGGCCGTGCGCACACTGATACCAAGAAGATTGGCCGCATCGCGGGTCGAACAGGTCTGGCTCGGAATCGTCTCGGCAATCATTACGCGTCACGTGTCTCATCGGGCATTTGATGGGCGTATTCTAAACGCGTTTTATTGATTTTGTCGATTTAATTGTTTTTTTGCAAAATTTACCAAATACATCTCATGTGAAAATATTGCACACCTTCTCACGGCGCCCCGGTGTCGAGCAGCTTCAGCGCAAAGCCCGTCAGCTCCTGATCGGAGCGCGCCCAGGCCTCGCCGTCGAACGGCGTGATCCGGTCGCCGTTGCGCTTGATGATGCGCCTGCCGTCCGCGCTGAAACGGGCATCCCGCACCCGGTCGGTCTCGCCTTCCAGCGTGCTGAGGGGCGTCTTGCCGCCGCTCCAGGCCCAGACCCGCGCTGCGCCGTCGGCCCCGGTACTCACCAGCAAGGTACCGTCCGGGCTGATGTCCACGCTCATCACCGGCCCGGCATGGGCTGGAATGCCGCTGTGGTCGGCACGCAGCGCCCGCACCTCGTAGCGGCGCAGCCGCCCGTCGGAACCGCCGCTGGCCAGGCGGCGACCGTCCTGGTCGAAGGCCAGCGCAAAGATCGGCCCATCCGCATCGTCGCTCTGGAACAGAACCTGGCCATCGGCGCTGCGTATCAGGCGCAGGCGGCCGTCGGTCAGCCCGAGCGCCAGCAGCGACTCATCCCGGCTGAAGACCGCTGAACGCACGCTCTCGCCCTTGCCCAGCAGGTCACGCAACTGCTCGGGCACCGAGGTTTCGAACAGCTGCCCACTGGCCAGGCGGAAACTGTATTTGCCGGCGCTGCTGAGAATCAGCCCGTTGCCCGCCGGGGTCAGGAAGTCCAGGCTCTGCAGGCGCCACAGGCGCACAGCCCCGTCGGCACCGGCACTCGCCAGATGCTGGCAGTCCGGGGCAAACACCGCAGCACGCACCCCCTGGCTGTGGCCACGGAACTCCCGCGCCCGGAACTCGAAGGGCTCATCCCACACGCGTACAGTGTCGTCCACACCGAAAGACATCAGCCGCATGCCGTCGGTACTGAAGGCGACGCCCAATGCCCCACCAGCATGGATGCCGTTGAGATGTAGCGGCGGTTTGGGCGGTGGCGCCTCGCCCTCCCCCAGCGTCCACAGGTAGATCTGCCCGTCCGAGCCGGCCACTGCCAGTCGCTTGCCGTCCGGGCTGTGACGGGCCGCCGTCGGCAGCACCGGCGGCTGGCCGGCCGGCACCGGGATCTCCAGCGGGCGGCCGATCACGTGTCCGCGAGTGGTCCACCGGTAGATCTCGCCGTTCGCCACGGCGACCGCCACCTCCCGACCGTCGCCCGAAAAGCTTGCCGACAGGACCTCGTCCGGATGGGTCAGCGTCGCCAGCAAGGCACCGCTGGCCGCGTTCCACAGGCGGGCCGTGTTGTCGTTGTTGCCAAAGGACAGCACCCGCCCGCCGCCTTCATCGAACACCGCCGACCCGACGTTGCCGAAGTGCCCGGACAGACGCGTCATCGCGCAGGGCTCGGCCACCGGCATCAACAGCAATTCCGCCCCGCCCTTGCCGTCTTCGCGAATGCCGACTGCCCGCGTGCCATCCCGGCTGAGATCGGCATCCACCCATGGGGAACCGCCGTCGCCGCCGCAGTGCATGAGGTCGCGGCCCGTCTCGTCCCATACCCGCAGCACGCCGTCCCGCCCGGCGGACAGGAAGCGCCGTCCATCGGCGCCCGCCGCCACAGCCACCACCGGCCCGCCATGCTTCACCCGCGCTGCCACCGCCAGAGAACGACGATTCACCAGGTGTGCCTCCCCATCGTCACCGGCACTCAACACCCAGCGGCCGTCACGGCTGAACACCACGCCGTTGGCCGCTCCCTGGTGGGGCAGCAGCGCCGGGCTCTGCAGGAAGTTGGCGACGGCCAGGCGCAACGTACTGCGTACATTGCGGTCGTCCACGCGGCGCGCCAGATCCAGGGCCGCCGCCAGTGTCTGGCGGGTATCCACGTCTATCCTGTCGGTCAGCTCGGCTGCCTCCCGCCGGGCATCGCCGCGGCGCAACTCCTGGCGCCACAGCCAGGCATTGACGCCGAAGCCCAGCACCAGCACGCAGGCCGCCAGCCCCCCGAAAACACGTTGCCGGCGCAGGAAGTAACGATCCACCCACGGCCGGATGATGTCGATGAAGGCATCGTGCTGCAGCTCGTAGCTCACACCGCCACTGCCCTCACGGGTCCGCACGATGCGATGCCGCTCCAGCACGCCAAGCACACGCCGGACCCGCGCCGCCCGCACCCGCGCCTGGGCCTGCAGGGCTTCCACTGGATAGGCGATCTTCACGCCGCTGCGCGGCGCCAGCGCCTTGAGGACCTTGGCCGCGTCGTGGAACAGGAAGAAACCGAAGTTGCCGACCACCTCTTCCAGGTAGACCGAGATGATGCCGCCCCGCCCGCCGAGGGCGCGGTAATCCTGCAGGCGCAGGCCGTGTCCCCCCGCCGCCCGCGCCACCAGCCACAGGCGGCGGCAGATCAACTGCAGGATCGGCAGCTCGATGCCGCCGTCGAACAACCGCCGTCCGGCGCGGGGCCCGTCGCTGGGCATCAGGTCGTCGAGCAGCTGGCTCACCAGCAGCTCGTCGCAGGTGCCGCCGCACTTCAGCGCCGGCGCGCGGATCGCCTCGGCCGCCTGCTCCCGGTTCAGGTGCTCCAGGTGGAAGGTAGAGGCGAACAGGGCCAGCACGTGGTCGCGCAGGCAGGCATCCACGCTGGCCAGGAACTCCTCGCGGAAGGACAGCACCACCCGCACATCGAGGGACGCCCTGAGCAGCGCACCGATGGCCACCGGCAGCTGCCCCAGTTCGCCCGCATGGCGCTGCAGGTATTCCTCGAACTGGTCGAGGATCAGCACCAGCGTGCGCCCATCGGCCTGCAGGCGTGCCTTGGCCGCCTCGGTCAGCTGGGCGGAACCCAGCGTGCGGTCGACCGTCGCAATCGCCTCGGCCACCGTCGCACAGGGATCGGCGCCACACCAGCGGTCCACATAGACCACCTGGGCCTCCTCGGCGGCCAGTTCGGGGATCACCAGCGCGCGCAGCAGCGAAGTCTTGCCGACCCCGGACGGCGCATAGAGCAGCGTCAACGGGTGGGAGAACAGCTTGTTGATGAGCAGCTGGGCGTCCCGCTCGCGGCCGAAGAAGCGGTCCCGCTCGGCCTCGGTATAGGGTTTCAGCCCGACGTAGGGCTCGATGCCGTCGTCGGAAACTGCAGCATGTGGCCCGCGGGACATGGCGCCGTCTCCTACTTGAACTGGCCGAGGGTCTGCACGAAGGCGTCGCAGTCGGACTGCAGGCGATCCTCGGCGGCCACCAGCTGGGCCCAGAAGCGTTCCTCGATCGGCGACACCGCGGTGCGCACCGCGTAGCGCCGCCGCGGCCGCACCTGGCCCTCGCTGCTGAAGATGTGCCCGACGAGGCGGTAATGCCACACGTCCAGGTTGTAGCCGAGGAACAGCAGCGCGCTCTTCTGCAGGCGCCGCGAGAAGGCGCTCGGCGGCTTGGTGTGCTCGTTCTCCAGACGGCCAAGGAAGGTCACGTGGTCGCTCTCGGTGATCACCACCGTGTCGATGCCCGAGCGCGGATCGGCCAGCGCGTTCGCAAAAGGCGAGCCGACGATCTTGTAGATGATGCGGTCGCCGTGCTCGCCCAGGTCGGACAACAGCCAGTTGTCGGCCAGCTTCACCTCCACACCCGGCGCCTGCCCACCGCGGCGGATCACCAGCAGACGGCCATCAAGCTCGTCGTCCTCGGCGCTGAGGATGTGGGTCACCACCGTGAAGGGCACGCCCGACTGTTCCAGCAGGTTCTCGAAAACCCAGTCATAGCTTGCCGACACGATGATCCACGGGCTCGTCATCGCCGCCAGGAAACGGTGCGTGCCGGTCAGCACCAGGTTCTGGCTCTGCTCCTGCAGCAGCGCGGTGAGGCGCTTGAGGAAAGCGCCGCGCTCGCCGCCGAAGACCAGCAGCAAGTATTCTGCGGCGGTGGCAAGCGGATAGCGCTCGTCGATGCGCATGCCCGCCTCCAACCCGGCGGTCTGGATCAGCGCACTGACCAGCCGGAAGGAACTCAAGGGCCCGCTGCCGAACACCCCGTCGCCCACCAATGGCACCAACCGCCCCTCGTCCAGGCAGCCGCGGATGGCCAGAAAGAACTCCCGGTTGCCGCGCAGCGCGGTAGCGGTCGGCGCCGCGGCGGTACGCCGGGCGATCTCGCCGCGGCTCGAGTTGGTGTTGAAGCCCTTGCTGATCGCTTTCAGGTCGGGAGCCTCGGCGTCGATGCGGGCCTGCACGTAGCGGCAGATCTCGTCCGCGGTGAGGATGCTGTCGCCGTCGTCCGCGTCGAAGGTCGTCACCCCCTGCACGAACCAGCGCACCATGCGCGACACCGCGCTGCCTTTCTCGGCCACGTCCCGGTCCGTCACCGTGCAGCCGGACAGCAGGTACTTGCCCTGTCCCTGGCCCAGGTTGGCCACCAGGATGGAGGGGATGTCCACCTGACCGCTGGCCTCCGGCGTCAGGCTGAAGATGCAGTCGAGCATGATCACCAGCTGGCCGGCGGCGCTCTCGTTGAGGGCACGCTTGGCGATCCACTCCATCGAGATCGCCGTGGCGTCCAGATAGTCGAGCTCCGAATCGTTGGGGCACAAGTAGAGATCACCGCGGGCCGACAGCTTGGCGTGGCCGCAGTAGTAGAACAGCACCGTGTCGTTGGGCAGCGCGTCCTTGAAGACCTTCTGCAGGCTCTTCATCAGCGCGGTCTTCTCCGGGTTGAGCAGACACTCGATCTCGAAGTGCGCATCCTCCTTCCCGAGCACGTCGCGCAGCGCATCCACGTTGGCCGACGCGGTGACCGGCACCGGGAAACCCGTCGCGTGGGCGTAGGCATCCACACCGACCAGCAAGGCGGAACGGGCACCGCGCACGCGCTTCTCGATGGGTACCACGAAGTGCTCGCGCAGCAGCGTATCGGCCGGGTCCCCCGCCCAAGTGCGCAGGTCCAGCCACTGGGATTCCGTGAAGCCGAGGGGCACCCCGTCCCCGTCCAGGCAGACCTGCAGCAGCGCACGCCGCTGGGCCGCCCGGCTCGCCTCGGAACGCACGAAGTCGCTGGCCCTCGCCGCGTCGGTCCACAGCACGACGACACAGCGCGCACCGTCGATCTGCTCTTCCAGCTCGCTGCGCCAGGTGGACGCCGCATCCAGGTCGGCGTCCCACCATACCGAGAAATGCTCGGACAGCACCTTGGCCAGAGCCTCGACCCGTGCCCTGTCGGGATGCGCGTAGCTCAGGAAGATGTCGGCCATGGTCCGCCCCTAGCGCGCCACGCCGGGCACCGCGCCCCACGGGGTGTAGCAGGCGCAGGCCGCCCCGATCGGCATGCCGACCGTCATCGGACAAGGCCCGGCATTGGTGGCGCAGACGGTGGCCATCGGCCGGCGCTGCTGCATCGGAGGCATGGGGCGCAGCGGTAGCTGGGGCAGCGCCTGTTGCTGCTGTGGCGGCACGCCGCACAGGCGGTCGATCTCCAGCGGCGCCACGCCCTCGTTGCGCAACTGGATGCGCTCCCGCGTCGTGCAGTACGCATCGGCCATGCCGGGCAACAGCACCCCGCCGACGAAAGTCATAAGCAAAACGAGCAGATCCCGATGCTTCATGGCGATCACGGCCCCAAACTCGATGCGTCAATTCTTTTTATATGGCGCGCGGGAGCGGAAGTCCAAGGAATACTGCGCTTGGCAGCGCGGCGCCCCGCCACCGCAGGGCCCACAAAGTCGCATCCGGGGAGCCGGGCCTGTCACCGTGACCCGGCGCGGAGCGGGCGGACGAACTGCGCCGAAGCCGCTCGCCGCCCCAGGCTGCGACGCCGTCAGCGCAGCAGATCCGCGTTGAACGCATACGAGAAGCCCAACGCCACCGCGTTGGCTGAGCTGTGGCCGCCGAGGGTCTGGTTGGCGCCGTTGTCGCCGCGGGAGCGGGCATTGTCGAACAGCGCGTAGAGCTTGGCGTTCTTGTACAGCAGCCAGGTGGCACCGACGCCGAGGGTGTCCACGCGGGGCTTGTTGCCGTCCGCGATGTCGTAATGCTTGATGTAGTAGGAAAGCAACAGATCCAGCCGCGGATTCGGCGAATAGATCGCGCCGACACTCTTCACCGACGCATCGGCCGCCGAGTAGGTCACGTTGGTGTTGGTGGTGTCCTTCACGGTGACGGCCGGCAGGCTGGTGTGGCCCATCGCGGCACGCAGGCTGACATTGCCAATGCGATAGGCGACGCCGAAGTTGCCGAGCCGATAGCGGGCATCCTGGTTGGTGAGCAGGTCCACCGGATGCCATTCGGTGTAGGAGCCGCCGACGCTCAGCTTGCCGATATCGTAGGTGGCTCCCAGCGCCGCCTTGGTCCCCATCGAGCCGCTGCCGGCGATCGCGCCGGGGCTGTAACCGGCAATAAGGCGGGCGCCGCCGATGACCGGGCTGGTGTACTTGATCATCGCGTTGTCGCGGGAGTCCAGGTTGTTGGCGACGCCGGGCGAGTATTTGCCGGCGGCTGTGTTGAGCAGGCCCTGGCCGTAGATCGCGTTGCCCAGGCCCCATGCGCCGTAGGCCGAGGACATGAAGAAGTTGGTGAAGTTGGAGGCTTCCACCTTCACCACCGCGTCCACCGCCACGGTCTGCTGTCGCCCGAGGGTCAGCGTGCCGTAGCGCCCGGCCAGGCCGGCATAGGCCGCCCGGTTGAAGACCACGCCGCTGCCGCTGCCGGCGTTGTAGGCCGATGGGGCGATCTGGCCGCTGGCCGACACCAGGTTGGCGCCGGTGGAGGTCAGCAGCTCGGTGTCGAGTTTGAACAGCGCCGTCAGCCCCTCGCTAAGCTCGGTGGAGCCGGTGAACGCCAGGTTGCTGGTGGCCAGCCCGGCATTGAAAAACTTGGTGGTCTGCCCCTGCGAAGCCGCGTTACCCGGCGCCACGTTGCCCTGACTGCCGAGGGCGGCATCGAGGGTGCCGGACACGCTGAAGCGGAAGCGGCCCGGCCCGCTGGGGGCCTCTCCATTGCTGGCGACGGCAGCCGGCACCGGGGCGGCCTTCTGCTCGGCGAGCTGCTTCTGCAAGGCTTCGAGTTGTTTCGCCAGCCCGTTGATCTGGGCCTGCAGCTCCTGCTCGCCGGCCATTGCGGTGCTGCTGCCGGCGCAGGCCGCGGCAACACTCAGTGCCAGGCAGGTGTGGCGAAAGCGGATGGTGGTGTTGTGCATTCTTGTCTCCTCCTTGTGTTGTGTGGATGAAAGGCGGGGGCCGGCTCCGTACCGGCGACAAATCGCGAACAAACGCCCCCCTCGCCCGGTCAGGGGCGATGCGGAAATGGATGGGGTGGATTCAGGCCGGCACCGCGAACGGGTGCCGGTTGGGATGCCACCGGAGAGATACCGGCGGAGTTACTGACAAGCGCTTTGGCTTACTTCAGCTTGCAGCTGCCGTTGGGCGCAGGCACCAGGGCCGTCTCGTAGCGCTTTTCGATGACCGGGCGCGGCTGGCCATCGACGACCTTGACCTGGCCGATGTAGCTCGGCAGCACCAGTTGGTTGTCCTCGGCGCGCATGCTGACCTTGCCGTACACGCTGTCGTAGCTCAGTCCGCGCAGCGCGGCGGCCACCTCGGCAGGCTTGACGCTGCCGGCCTTGCGCACGCCCTCGAAGATCGCCTGGACGCCGTTGTAGGCCTGGCCCTCGTTCTCGGTGGGCACGCGCTTGTACTTGGCCTTCCAGGCCGCCACGAAGGCCTGGTTGGCCGGCGTGTCGATCTCGGCGCCGTAGCCGATGTTGCCCCACACGCCCTTGGTGGCGTCGCCAGTGGCCTTGACCACGAAATCCATGATCGCCGCGTGGCCGATGATGCGCTTGCTGGTCAGGCCGAACTCCTTGGCCTGCTTGGTGAAGGCGATCAGGTCGCGGCCGGCCAGCGCCACCCAGATGCCGTCCACGTTGGGGGCATCCTTGATCTGCGCGATGTAGGGAGCGAAGTCCTTGGTGCCGAGGGGCGGAAACAGGCTGACCGGGACGCTCTTGCCGAGGGACTTGGCCTGCTTGGCGAAGAACTCCGCCGAGTCCCGGCCCCAGGCGTAGTCGGCGGCGATGACCGCGAAGTTCTTCTCCTTCACGCCCTTCATCCACTCGGTGAACATCGCCATGTCCATCGCGTCGGAATGGTTGGTGCGGAACATGCGCGGCTTGCAAGCCTCGCCGGTAAGCCGGTCGCCCTTGCTGGCGACAACCACGTACAGCGCGTTCCAGCGCTCCAGGTTCTGGGAGATGGCCTGGGAGATGGACGTCGGGATGGCGCCGATCAGCAGGTTGTTGCCGTCCCGCGCCAGCTTCTCGGCCACGCGGCGGCCGGCCTCCGGTGTGCTTTCGTCGTCGGCGACCTGGACGGCGACCTGTCGCCCGTCCACGCCACCCTTGCGGTTGGCCTCTTCCGCCGCGAACTGGATGCCGCGCAGCACCTCCTCGCCTTGCTGGGCGAACACGCCCGACACCGAGCTGACTGCGCCGATGCGCAGCGGCTCCTTGTCCACCGCGGCGTGGGCGCCGAGGGGTGCGAGTGCGCCGATGGCGAGGGCGATGCAGGTCTTGCCGAACAGGTTGATGCTCTTCTTCATGGGTGTCTCCTCTGTTGTTGTGCTGGATGTAGTACGGGCGCGCGGCCGCTCAGGCGACCACGTGCTCCTTGAGTTCGTGCATCACTGCGGCGTTCACCGGCCCCTGGCCGATCACCGCGCCCTTGGCCATCGCGTAGTAGCGATGGGCCACCCGTTCCACCAGGCTGAGGTTCTGCTCGATGAGCAGCAGCGCGGTGCCCAGGTCGGCGACCTGATTGAAGATGGTCGCCAGCTGGTCGACGATCACCGGCGCGAGGCCTTCGGTCGGCTCGTCGAGGATCACCAGCGACGGGTTCGACATCAGCGCCCGGCCGATCGCCAGCATCTGCTGCTGGCCGCCGGACAACGCGGTGCCCGGCGTGTGGGCCCGCTCGCGCAGGATCGGGAACAGCTCGTAGATGCGCGGCACGGTCCAGTGCCCCTTGCGCCCGGCGGCGGTGCCGAGGATCAGGTTCTCCTCGACGCTCAGGTTGGCGACGATGCCGCGTCCCTGCGGCACCACCGCCACGCCGAGGCCGGCCGCCACGTAGGGGCGCGGCTTCCTGAGGCCACTGCCGCCGACGGCGATGCTGCCGCCGCGCAGGCTGGCTACCCCGAGCAGGGTGTTCACGCAGGTGGTCTTGCCGACCCCGTTGCGGCCGATCAGCGCGACGCGCTCGCCGGCGGCAATCTCCAGGCTCATGTCGTGCAGGATGTGGGCGGCGCCGTAGAAGGCGTTCACCCGTTCGAATTTCAGCAGCGTGCTCATGCGGCGCTCCCCAGATAGGCTTCCCGCACGCGGGGATGGGCGCGCACCTCGGCGGGCGCGCCGCTGGCGATGACGCGGCCGAGTTCCATCACCGTGACGGCGTTGGAAATGCCGAACACCACGTCCATATCGTGTTCGACGAGGAGGATCGAAACTTCCCTGCGCCCGGTAAGCACCTTCAGGTGGTGCGCCAGGTCTTCCGACTCCTGCGCCGACAAGCCGGCCATCGGCTCGTCGAGGAGCAGCAGCGAGGGCTGGCCGACCAGCGCCAAAGCCAGGTCGAGGCGGCGCTGCTCGCCGTAGCCCAGATCGCTGGCGGTCACCTGGGCCATGTCGAGCAGATCCAGCTGGCGCAACACTTCGCGGGCGTCGGCCTCCGGCTTATCGGCGCCGATCTTCCACGACGCCAGTTCCACCTGTGCGCCGACCTTCATGCCGTGGAAGATGCTGGTGCGCTGAAAGGAGCGCGACAGGCCACGGCGGCGGCGCTCCAGCGCGCCGAGGGCGGTGACGTCCTCGCCGCGCAGGCGGACCCGCCCGCGGGTCGGCGGACGCCGCCCGGTGATGGCGTCGATGATTGTGGACTTGCCGGCACCGTTGGGACCGATCAGGCCGCGCACCTCACCGGGCGGGATGCTGATCGACACCCCATCCACCGCCTTGACGCCACCGTAGTGGACCGCCACATCTTCGACTTCGAGGGAAAGTGCTTTCATGTCCGTTCCTTCAACTTGTGGATGACGGCCGCTGCGGCCGGGCGCGCGACGGCCTTGCGCCGGAACAGGCGGGCCAGCGCGCCGCTGATGCCCTGGGGCGCGAAGACGATGACGACGATCAGCGCCACGCCGAAGATGGCCAGCCAGTGCTGGGCGAAGTCGCCCACCAGGTCGCGGCTCAGGAAGAACGCGATGGCGCCGAGGGCCGGGCCCCACAGGTAGCGGTAGCCACCGATGATGACCATCATCAGGGCCGTGCCGGAGACGCTCCAGTGCATGCTTTCGGGGGAGATGAAGGCGGTCTGGAAGGCGGACATCAGGCCGGCCAGTGCCGTCACGGTGCCCGACAGGGTGAACACCAGCACACGTGGCAGCAGGGTCCGGATACCGATGAAGCGGGCCCGCTCCTCGTTGTCGCGGATCGCCTCGGTGGTGGCGCCGAAGCGGCTCGCCATCAGCGCGGCGACGATGCCGATGCTCAGCACCAGGCCACTCCACGCGAAATAGAACATCGCGTCCTGACGGGTCAGCAGCGAGATGTCGAAGCCGAACAGGGTGTCGGGCCACGAGATGTTGATGCCGTCCGCCCCGCCGGTGAGGTTCCGCGAGCGGGACGCCACCTGGTAGAACATCTGCCCGAGGGCCAGGGTCAGCATGCCGAAGGCGATGCCCGGCACCCGCACCACCACGAAACCGATCAGGAAGGCGAACAGCGCGATCCCGAAGAAGGCCGCGACCAGCGCCATCTCGGCCGACATCAGCTGGCGCTCCAGCAGGATCGCCACCACGTAGCCGCCCAGCCCGTAGAAGGCCGCGTGGCCGAAGCTGACCATACCGTTCTGGCGCAGCAGGATGCCGACACCGAGGGCGAAGATCGCGAAGATGGTGGCCTGGGTGAGCAGGGACAACACGGTTTCCGACGTGACGGTGAGGGCCACGACGGCTCCGGCGGCCAGCGCCGCGGCAACCCCGCCGGCGATGCGCCCGTTGGTGAGTTCGCGGTAGCTCATACGCGGTTCCCGGCGAAACCCGCCGGCCTCCACAGCAGGACAGCCATCATCAGCACATAGGGCAGCACCGTAGCGAACTCGGGCAGATAGACCGCGCCGACAGCTTGCACCTGACCGAGGATCAAGGCCGCGGCAAAGGCCCCCAACAGGCTGCCGAGGCCGCCGGTGACCACGACCACGAAGGAGTCGATGATCACGTCGCTGCTCATGGACGGCGACAGGGACAGGAAGGGCGCGGCGATGATGCCGGCCAACCCGGCCAGCGCGGTGCCGACGGCCACCACCAGGCCGCTGAGGCGATCGACGTTGACGCCCTGCATGGAGGTGATGGTCGGCTCGGTGCTGGCGGCACGCACGAACAAGCCCATCTTCGAATAGCGCAGCCACAGCGTCAAAGCGCCGGCGACGACCAGGCCGAAGAAAATCACCGCGATGCGGTAGGCTGGCACCGACATGCCGAAGAGGTCCACCGAGGCGTTCAGCAGGTCGGGCGCCGGCACCGACAGATTGCTCTTGCCCCACACCGTCTGGACGAAGTCCTCGATGACCAGCAGCAGGCCGAAGGTGACCAGGATGACGGTGAGCGGGTCGCGGTCCTGCAGCGGGCGGAAGGCGAAGCGGTCGAGGGCCAGGCCGAGCAGGCCCATCAGCAGCGGCACCGCCACCTGGGCGACCCAGAAGTTGGTGTGGGACGCCACCGTGTAGCCCAGGTAGGCGCCGAGCATGTACAGGGAGCCGTGGGCGAAATTCACCACCCGGCGCAACCCGTAGATGAGGGCCAGGCCCGAGGACATTACGACGAGTAACGCCCCATAGACCAGCCCGTTGAAGATGTTGATGCTTAACACGTGTCTCTCCTCCGTGGGATTGATGATTTTTTGCTCCGGGTTGAGGGTGCGCAGGACGCAGCGGTCCCTGCCCCGTCCCCGGCGTGTTGCGGACGCGGTGTTCTACTCCTTGGGTTGGGGTGAGGATCGGCTCAGGGGCCGAGGGCGTTCTCGGGGGCGCCGAAGGCCAGCCAGCCGCCGTCGGCATGCAGCGTGGCGCCGGTGACGTAGCTGGCCCGCGGCGAGGCGAGGAAGGCGATGGCCTCGGCAATCTCCTCGGGACGCGCCATCCGCCCCAGCGGCGTGCGGGCCTCGATGGCGGCCGTATCGAAGGCACCGCGGCGTTCGAGGTCGTCGATCAGCGCAGTGCGCACGTAGCCGGGGGCCACCGCATTGACCCGGACACCGCGGCGGGCCCACTCGCAGGCCATCGAGCGGGTCATCGCGGCGACGCCGGCCTTGGCCGCGCCGTAGGCGTTGCGCCCCGGAATGCCGGCCACGGCGGCGATGGAGGCGAGATTGACGATCGCCCCGCCGCCCTGCTCCACCATCGCCTTGGCCGCGGCGCGGCTGAACAGGAAGCTGCCGCGCAGGTTGATGCCGAGCACCCGGTCGAAGCCCTCGACGCTCTGCTCCAGCGTCGGCACGGTCTGGTCGCCGACGCCGGCGTTGTTCACCAGCACGTCCACGCGGCCGAAGTGTCCGATGACGGCCTGAAGCACGGCCTCCACGTCGGCCTCGACGGAGACGTCCGCCCGGTAGCCCCGGTGGTCGCTGCCCAGCTCTTCCGCCCGTTGCCGCACGTGCTCCTCGCGCAGATCCACCAGCGCCACCCGGCAGCCGTCGGCGGCCAGGGCCCGCGCGGTGGCCCAGCCGATGCCGTCGGCCGCGCCGGTGACGATGGCGACCCGTTGCAGATCGGTGGCCATGACTCAGCGCCCCCGCATGGTGGTCAGCGCGGCCCGGCGGATCAGCCGGGTTTCCTGGGCGATGATCAAGTCGGCCGAGGCCGCCAGGTAGGCCGGGAAATCCGGATGGGTGTCCCGCGCTCGGCTGCGGCGCTCGTAGTCCGCCAGGTCCGCATAGGCCCACAGGTGCACGAACTGGTTCTGTGGCCCGACCAGGCTGGTGTACGCGCCCACCGGGTTGCCCAGGGTTTCGAGGAGGATCGGCATGGCGAGCCGGTCGAAGACCTCCAGGAACTCGCTCATCTTGCGCAGCCTGATGGTGTAGATGCGGTGGTCGATGAGCGGCAGCGCGGCGGATTCGATATGCGGATTCATACGGCCCTCCCGGCCTGGTCGGCGATGTGGTTGGCGGTGATGAAGCCGAAAGTCATGTTCGGCCCGTGGGTGATGCCGGCGCCCGGGTAGTTGCCGCCCATGATGCTGGCCCGGTCGTTGCCGACCGCGTACAGCCCGGCGATGGGCGCGCCGTCGCCGCGCAGCACCTCGCCGACCACGCTGGTCTTGATCCCGTCGAAGGTACCCAAGTCGCCCATCAGCACCTTGACGGCGAAGAACGGCCCCTGGCGGATCGGTGCCACGCAGGGATTGGGCTTGTTGTGCGGGTCGGCCAGGTAGCGGTTGAAGGCCGTGCTGCCGCGCCCGAAAGCGGGGTCCTCGCCGCGCTCGGCACCGACGTTGTAGTCGCGCACGGTGGCCTCGAGGCCGGCCGGGTCGATGCCGGCATTGCGCGCCAGTTCGGCCAGCGTGTCGCCCGTGATCAGGTAGCCGTTCTTGATGAACCGGCCGATGGGCATCGGCGCCGGCTTGACGAAGCCGAGGCCGTACTTGCCGAGGGTCGGCTTGTCGCAGATCAGCCACATGGCCGTTTCGGACTGCCCGGCGCAGGCGCGGGTCAGCGCCGCGCCGACGTCGTGGTAGGACTCGGACTCGTTGGTGAAGCGCTTGCCATTGGCCAGCACGCCGACGATGCCCGGCTTGTAGCGATCCAGCAGGTGCGGGAAGACGCCGAATTCACCGTTGCCGTACGGAACGCGGGAAACCGGCATCCACGCCGAGGTGTCCTTGAAGCGGATGTCCACCGCGGCGCCGGCGGCCTCGGCCATGTTCACGCCGTCGCCGGTGTTTCCGCGCGGCGTCGGCGACAGGTGCTCACCGCCGCGCGCCAGGTGCGGATAGGCCTTGGCGATGCGCTTGACGTCGTGCGGGAAGCCGCCGCAGGCCAGCACCACGCCAAGCCGCGCGGTGATGCGCCGCTCGCCGCCGGCACCGCCGATCAGCACACCGACGGCCCGCTCCTTGTCCATCAGGATCTGCCGCGCCGGCGAGTCGGTGAGGATCGGGATGCCCAGGTCGAGGGCCGACTTGGCCAGCCGCGCCGCCAGCGCATTGCCGCTGGTGACGTTGATGGCGCGGCGGTACAGGGCCAGTTCCTTCATGTGGTTGGCGAGGCGTTTCGCCACGTACACGAAGGACGTGAAGGATTTGGTGGCCTGGAAGAAGTGCTTCAGGTCGGCGTTCGACGAGTTGAACATCATCCCCATGAAGGTGATGGTCTTCAGCGGCAGCTTGAGGCGCTCCATGTCCTTGCCGAGGCCACGGATGTCGAAGGGCGCAGCGAGGATGGAGCGGCCGATATCGACGCCGCCCTTCACCTTCGGGTGATAGTCCGGGTAGAGCGTCGGGACGAACTGCATCGCGGTCTCGCGCTCGAAGAACTCGACCATCTGCGGGCCGTTGGCGAGGAAGGCATCGACGGCGGCTTCGTCGTAGTACTGGCCGGTTTCGGCCATCAGGTAGGTCTTGACCGCCTCGCGGGTGTCGCGGGGGTTCTGCTTGCGCCCGTGGGGTCCGAGGGGAATCCACAGCACGCCGCCCGACAGGGCCGTGGTGCCGCCGAAAACGGGCTCCTTCTCGATGACGATGACGTCGAGGCCGCGCTTGCGGGCGGTGATGGCTGTGGCGAGGCCAGCGGCGCCGGAACCGACGACCAGCAGGTCGCAGTCGAGATGTGCGTTCATGCGTCTCTCCTCAGGCGGTCTGGTTGTAGCCGGGGCGCGGCACCATGTCCATCAGCATCGAGGACATGCCGCCATCCACCACCAGCTCGGCGCCGTTGATGTAGGCCGCCCGCGGGCTGGCCAGGTAGAGCGCCGCGTCGGCGATGTCCTGCGGCTCGCCGATGCGCCGGCTGGCAGTGACCGCCGCGCGCTTCTGCTCGAAACCGGGCTCCTCGTAGAAGCGGGCCGACAGCGGGGTACGGATCATGCCGGGGCACACCACGTTGCTACGCACACCGCGCTCGCCCCACTCCACCGCCATCTGGCGCGACAGCAGCAGCACACCGGCCTTGCTGGCGCTGTAGGCGCCGCTGCGGGTCTGTGGAAAGTGCGCGGCGATGGACGCCACATGGACCACGCTGCCGCCGCCCTGCTCCGCCATCTGCGCCGCAAAGCTGCGGGCGCACAGCAGGTAGCCGGTGAGATTGACCGCCAGCACGCGGTTCCAGTCTTCCAGCGATACCGCGTCCAGCCCGCCGGCTGAGAGCACGCCGGCGTTGTTGATGAGCACGTCGCACGGACCGAGGGACTCGGCCACCGCCGCCGCCGCCATCGCCACCGCTTCGGCACTGGACGTGTCGCAGCCCAGGCCGACGGCTTCCGCACCGGCCGCGACGAGGCCTTCGGCGACGCCCCGGCAACCTTCCGCATCCCGGTCGAGCAGTGCGACCTTCGCGCCAGCTTCGGCGAGGCTGCGCGCGATGGCCGCACCGATGCCACTCGCGGCGCCCGTCACAACACAGACTTTTCGATCCAGCCCGAGCCAGCTTGATTTGTGCACCTGCGTCATTTCGTGTACTCCCCAGCAGGCACGCCAGAACGCAAAACGTCACTTCCCAGCCGGATTTGACGCTCATCAGCCAAGCCGTATGCAGAAACTAATTGCCTGATTAGCCTTGAATTTATCGGTGAAACGGGTTCTGATATCATCACTCCACCTTATGTATTCATAAGTATTTTTGGTGGATTGAGTATCAAGGCAAATGCCTCGCCGTTGATTCACATTTCCGGCAGAAAACAGGACAAATCGTGCACACCCCGACACGCCGCACTGCGATTCCCAACTACGCCCTGTATGGCGATCAGGCCCAGCCGGGCTGGTACGACTCCTACGATTTCGAGTGGATTCCGCAGCGCTCGCGCCCCTACAACTGGCAGATCCAGCCGCACACCCATGACGGCTTCCTGCAGATCCTGTACATGCAGAAGGGACACGGAGAGGTGCTGCTGAACAACACCAAGTGGCAGATGATCGCGCCCTGCTTGGTAGTGGTGCCGGCGCGCACCGTGCATGGCTTCCACTACTCGGCCGATACCGACGGCCCGGTGATCACGGCGGCCCAGAAGCCGCTGGAATCCCTCGCCGGCATGCTGATGCCCGAACTGATCCAGACCATCCGCAGCCCGGCGGTGATCCCACATGCCGAGTCGAGCCGCTACGCCGATGGCCTGCTGCCGCTCTTCCTCGCTGCCGAGCGGGAATTCCATACCCATGCCCAGGGCCACTCCGCCGCCGGCATGTCCTTGCTGACAGCACTGCTGGTACAGATATCCCGCCTGAGCAGCGTCCTCGAACCAGCGCCGGTGGCAGCCCAATCTCGCAAGGCCGCCCAGGTAGAAAGGTTCCGGACCCTGGTAGACCAGAAGTTCCGCAGCCATCAACCGGTATCGGCCTACGCCAGCGCGATGGGCATGACATCTGGCCAGTTGTCGCGTATATGCCGCGAACTGCTCGGCATCTCGGCACTAGACGTGATCAATGCGCGCCTGATCCACGAAGCCCAGCGTGACCTCGTTTACACCCCCAACAGCGTCAAGCAACTGGCGGCCTCCCTGGGCTTCAACGACGAAGCCTATTTCGGCCGCTTCTTCCGCAAACACACGAACATGAGCCCACGGGCCTTCCGCCAACAGGTCCTGCAGCAAATGCGCCAGCAGGATGGGGGTGAGCCGGAAGGAGGGGACGAGTTGCATTGATGTACTCATCGCCTCAACGGTTTCTGGGACATCAAGGGTGTTCCGTCCCAGTCGTTTGATAGCGACAGCCGCAACACCGTCTACCAAGGGCCCGCTGCATGTAGTCTCAAAAGTAAGGTTTTGATCCAAATCAGACGGCACGATGCTGGATCTGCTACAAGTTCTAGCGCCAAGTCCCCACAATTCTCGCTGGCAATGGTCACCGATCGCGTCTCCATCCATCGCCGCTAGCGCTGGTTACCGGCAATCGATGAGGGCAATTCAGTTTGACTGAAGTCAAACACCGTCCACGCTGCGCCCTGAAGCCATCGAACCTGCTCTCAAGACGGGCATTGAGGCGCCGATGAAAAACCATCGGTTCATCAAAAAATAGAAAGAAAACTATGAATGCAATTCGCAATGGGTTCGGATCAAGCATTGCGGGCAAGCTCAATGCAGCCCTCACGATCATCATCTCAATCGTCTTCGTTGTCGCAGGTGTCTTACTGACATTCTGGCTCGGCGACAGCCTGGAGCAACGGGGTATCAGGGAACTGCGGCTGACGAACCAGCAGATTACCGACATGATGGGAGCCTATGCCAGCTCCCTTGAGGAAAGCGCCAACCTGTTGGGCGCCTCATTTGCAGCCAGCCTGCCCAAAAGGATGAGTGTTGATTCAATGCATCCTGTCACCTCAGGCGACAAAGCTCTACCGGCCCTCAAGGGAGGGGATGTTGTCTTCAACAACAACTTCTCTCAGGTAGATGAGTTCTCCCGCGTCACTGGCGGCGTAGCAACCCTCTTCGTTCGTGACGGCGATAACTTCTTCCGGGTGGCCACTTCGGTAAAGAACAAGGAGGGAGAGCGTGTCACGGGCTCCGCTCTGGATGCAGGGCAATCGCACCTACTTTGCATAGTGAAACGCCCCTCTTAAAACGCAACAAATTCGTGACGTGACTGTTCACCGCGGCCTGAATTGTGTAGTTTCCTGCCTTTTTGGGCATCCGATGAAGAT
>JAFEDI010000068.1 GCA_018241725.1 Pseudomonadota bacterium
ACCTGCGTGGTCGTCAGCGCCGCCACACCGGCCGTCGTCAGTGCCTGCACCTGCGAAGTCGTCAGCGCCACCACTTGGGCCGTCGTCAGGCCGCTCTGCACTTGCGCGGTCGTCAGGGCCGCCACTTGGACCGAAGTCAGGGCCGCCACTTGGGCCGTCGTCAGACCGCTCTGCACTTGCGCCGTCGTCAGGGCCGCCACCTGGCTGGTCTTCAAGGCCGCGACATCCGTGGTTTCCATCGCTGCGACCTGCGTGGTCGTCAGTGCGACTACGCCGGCTGTCGTCAGCGCTTGTACCTGCGAAGTCGTCAGCGCCACCACTTGCGCCGTCGTCAGACCGCTCTGCACCTGCGCCGTCGTCAGGGCTGCCACCTGGCTGGTCTTGAGGGCCGCGACATCCGTGGTTTCCATCGCTGCGACCTGCGTGGTCGTCAGCGCCGCCACACCGGCCGTCGTCAGTGCCTGCACCTGTGCCGTCGTCAGCGCCACCACTTGGGCCGTCGTCAGACCGCTCTGCACTTGCGCGGTCGTCAGGGCTGCCACCTGGGCCGAGGTCAGGACCGCCACTTGGGCCGTCGTCAGACCGCTCTGCACTTGCGCCGTCGTCAGGGCCGCCACCTGGCTGGTCTTGAGGGCCGCCACGTCCGTGGTTTCCATCGCTGCAACCTGCGTGGTCGTCAGCGCCGCCACGCCGGCCGTCGTCAGCGCCTGCACCTGGGTGGTCGTCAGAGCCGCTACCTGGTCCGTCGTCATCCCCTGCGAGATCTGAGTCGTGGACAACACTGCGAGGTCCCGCGTTTCAAACGCAGGGATCTGAACTGTCGTAAACGCAGCGACCTGAGTGGTCGTCAAAGCCTGTATGTCGGCCGTCGTCAACGCCACAATTTGAATGGTCGTCAGCGCACCAATCTGCGCAGTCGTCATGCCCGTTACGGTTGAAACCACGATCGTTCCCCTTAGGGTTATTTGTCATGCGCACATCGGCTTGCGAATGGCTGAGGGCAGCATCACTGCCACCCTCACATCTTGAAGCTCCGGTGCTTCTTCCGTGTGTATAACGACCACCCTAAAAAATTCTTAAGAAACAAATTCCGTCCGGCAGCGATTTGCACGCGTCCGACTGCGCAGAATTTCACGGAAGCCATTCTTGAATCGCGCCACCAATGATCCTTACGATCAAAGCAACTGAGTAGACGCAAAAAAACCAACACCGCATTCCGCGGGGAGAGGGACGCGGAATGCGGGCTGGCTTTTGGGGGAGATGCAGGCGTTACTACCTGGACTTCGGATCGAAGGGCATTATCGACGGCCGAAGGAGCCGGGAGCGCGGCCTGCGCGCGCTCCGGTTTGGGATAAGACGATCAGGCGAAGGCCGGTTCCGGCTGCTTGTCGAGCATCGAACCGCTCTGCTCGTAGCGCAAGTGCCAGGCAAAGGCCTCCTGCAGCAGATGCGGCGTGTGACCGCCGCGCTTGGTGGCGCGCAGGAAGTAGTCTCGCAACGCGTCGCGGTACAGCGGGTCGGTGCAGTTGTCGATGACCTGGCGGGCCCGCTCGCGGGGCGCCAGGCCCCGCAGGTCGGCCAAGCCGTGCTCGGTGACGATGATGTCGGTATCGTGCTCGGTGTGGTCCACGTGGGACACCATCGGCACGATGCTCGAGATCTTGCCGTCCTTGGCAATGGACTTGGTGACGAACACCGACAGGTGCGCGTTGCGGGCAAAGTCGCCGGAGCCACCGATGCCATTCATCATGTGCGTGCCGCCCACGTGGGTGGAGTTCACATTGCCGTAGATGTCGCACTCCAGCGCCGTATTGATGGTGATCAGGCCCAAGCGCCGGATGACTTCCGGGTGGTTGCTGATCTCCTGCGGACGCAGCACCAAACGCTGCTTGTAGCGCTCGATGTCGCCCAGCACGCGCTCGTAGGCACTCTTCGACAGGGTGATGCTGGATGCCGACGCGAAGGTCAGACGGCCGTCGTCGAGGAGCTCGACGGTACTGTCCTGCAGCACTTCGGAGTACATCTTGAGATCACGGAACGGGGAATCCAGCATGCCGTGCAGCACCGCGTTGGCAATGGTACCGATACCAGCCTGCAGCGGCTGCAGGGACGGCGACAGGCGGCCGGCCTTCACCTCGTGGTAGAGGAACTCGTTCAGGTGGCCGGCAATGGCATTGGTCTCGTTGTCCGGCGGCAGCACGTTGGACGGGCTGTCGGCCTTCTCGGTCAGCACGATGGCGACGATCTTCTCGGGATCGACCGGGATGTACGGCAGGCCGATGCGCTGTTCCGGCGAGATCAGCGGGATCGGCAGGCGATGCGGGCGATAGGTCGGGATGTAGATGTCGTGCAGGCCTTCGAGGCCTTCCGGCATCTTCACGTTGATCTCGACAATGATCTTCTTGGCCAGCACCGCGAAGCTGGCGGAATTGCCCACCGAGGTGGTCGGCACGATGCCGCCGTTCTCGGTGATGGCGGTCGCCTCGACGACGGCGATATCCACCGGCGCGATCTGGCCGGAGCGCAGTTGCTCGACGGTCTCGGACAGGTGCTGGTCGATGAAGGCAACCTCGCCGGCGTTGATCTTGCGGCGCAGGGTCGGATCGGACTGGAAAGGAATGCGACGGGCGATGACGTTGGTTTCGGTCAGCACCTTATCGATATCGTTGCCCAAGGACGCACCGGTCATCAGGGTGATTTTCAGCGGCTCGCGGGTGGCTCGCTCGGCCAGCGCAAAGGGCACCGCCTTGCAGTCACCCGCGCGGGTAAAGCCGCTCATGCCGACGGTCATGCCGTCCTTGAACAACAGGGCGGCCTCTTCCGGCGACATGATGCGCTCTCGCAGGCGCTGCAGGCGAATACGATCCATGGACATACTTATTTCTCCGATCCTTCTAATCTTGTTGGGCTCGCCTCGACGGGCAAGTTCGCGTGGAAGTATAGAAGTCGGAAATAAGTCAATGGATGACTTAAACTACTTGGAACCAGTCGCTTTTTTCATGACCAATGGACCTGCGCGCGCTTCGCTATTTCATCGAAACCGTCCGCCAGAACAGCTTCACGCTGGCCGCCGAAAAGCTCCACGTCACCCAATCGACGGTCAGCAAGATGATCCGACAGCTGGAAGACGAGATCGGCCAACCGCTGCTCAGCCGCGAAGGGCGTCAGCTGCGCCTCACCGACGTGGGGCGGATCCTGTTCGCGCGCGGCCAGGAGGCCCTCGGCGTCATGCAGGAGCTGTCCCGGGAAGTCGCCGACCTGACCGCCCTCACCCGCGGCGAACTTACCGTCGGCATGCCGCCGATGATCAACCTGCTGTTCTCGCCGGTGGTGAAGGCCTTCTGCGAGCGCTATCCCGGCCTGCGCCTGACTCTGCAGGAAAACGGCGGCCAGGTGATCGAACAGCAGGTGGCGAGCGGTGAACTGGAGGTCGGCGTCACCATCCTGCCGGCCGACCCGGCGCTTGAACTGACCAGCCGCCATTACGGGCGCTACCCCATCCTGGTCGTCGGGCCGCGCCATGCGCGCTGGGCACAGGGCGCTGACGTCCGCATCGCATCACTGCAGGATGAGCCGCTGGTGCTGCTGCCCGACGATTTCTCCCTGACCCGCCGCCTGCGCGCCGCCTTCGACGAAGCCCGCCTGACGCCGCGCATCGCCGCCCAGAGTGGGCAATGGGACTTCCTCGTCGCAATGGCCGCGGCCGGCCTCGGCACCACCTTCCTGCCAGCACCGCTGCTGGCCCGCCTCAACGTGGGCAACGAACTGGCGGTGCGCCCCCTCGCCTCGCCCGGCATCGACTGGGACGTGGCGCTGATCTGGAAGCCCCGCCGCTACCTCTCTCACGCTGCGCGGGCGTGGCTGGCTGTCTGCGAGGAAGTGCTGGTGCCGTCGACGCCCTGAGGCGGGATCGCGGACACCACGCAAATCGCCTGGGTGCTGCCACCCTGAGCCCTTGCACGCAGTGGGCCCGTCAGCCCTTCAACACGGTGGCGAGCCAGTTTTCGATATCCCTGATTTCATCGAGACACAGGCTGTGCTCCATCCGGTAGCCATGCCACTCGAGCGGATAGCCGGCAGCGACAAGCAGATCGCCGGACTTCTTGCCAAAAGCATGGGGGATCACTGGATCATGCTGCCCGTGAGCCATGAAGATCGGCACATCCCGGTTGGCTTCGGCCGCTTCCGCCGCCAGCTTATCGGCCAGTGGCACATACGTAGACAGTGCCAGGATGCCCGCCAGCCGTCGCGGATGGCGCAGGCCAGTATGCAGCGCAATGGCCCCGCCCTGGGAAAAGCCAGCCAGTACGATGCGCTCGTCGGGGATGCCGCGGGCGTTCTCGCGGGCGATCAAGGCCTCCACCTGGGCCGCCGACTCCAGCACGCCGACCGGGTCTTCCCGTCGCTCGGAAAAGTCCATCGACACGATGTCGTACCAGGCTCGCATGATGTAGCCGGCATTGATCGTCACTGCGCGCTCCGGTGCGTGCGGGAAGACGAAGCGGGTCGGCGGCAGGCGGTCGGCGTCGAGCTCGTCCACCACCGGTTCGAAGTCGTGGCCATCGGCACCCAGGCCATGCAGCCAGATCACCGCATGGGTCGGTTCGGGAGCCGTTGTGATCTCGACGGCGGGCAAGAGCGGAACAGTCATGGGGTCTCCTTGGAGTCAGGCTCGAATCGGGCCCGATTGTAGCCGGGTCGGCGCCCAGCCCGCCGTCCGGCAGCCCGGCACCGCCACGTGTGCAAAAGTAACGATTTATTGCGCAAGATCATCACCGGGGGGCAAGGGCGAGGTAGATTCATGGGCTTGATCCGTGCCTTGCGTCCCGCTTATGGTCACTACCGCTCCCGATACCCTGATCCGCACCAATCTCGACTTCCTGCGGCGCCATCCGCCCTTCGACCGGATGGAGGCCGAAGCCCTGCATTTCCTCGGAGAACGCCTGGCCACCGCCTTCTACCCGGCCGATTCGGAAATCCTGATGCCGGAAGACGGTCCGCCGAGCTTCTTCTACATCGTGTATCGGGGCAAGGTACAGGCCCGTCAGGTCGGGGGTGTTGCCGTCACCGAATATGCCACGCTGACCCTGGGGCCCGGCGAGGGCTTCCCGATCGGCGCCATATCCGCCGGGCGGCCGTCCACCAACGGCTACCTCGCGGTGGAAGACACCTACTGTTTCCAGCTGCCGGCCGCCGACTTCCTGCACCTGCAGGAGATCAGCCCGAGCTTCCAGCTGTTCTGCACGCGCTACATCGCCAGCCTGCTCAATCAATCGCGGGAACAGTTGCAGATCCAGTTCTCCCAACGGGCTGCCGAGCAGCAGACAATGACCACGCCACTGTCCAGTCTGATCAAGAAGGCGCCGGTCTTCGTGCCGCCCGGACTCAGCACCCGCACCGCCCTCGAAAAGATGGTGGAGGCTGGTGTCGGCTGCATGGCAGTCGCCGGGGACGACGACAAGCCCGTCGGCGTATTGACCCAGAGCGACATCCTGAAGCGCATCGTGCTGCCTGGCTTCGATCTGGCCCGGCCGATCGCCGACGTGATGACTGCTCCGCCCCACACCCTGGGCTGCAATGCCAGCGCCTACGATGCCGCCCTCGAAATGGCCACCCACGGCGTGCGCCACATCCTCGTGGTGGATGCGGAAGACAAGCTGAAGGGCGTCATCTCCGAGCGCGACCTGTTCGCGCTGCAACGCATCGGCCTGCGGCAGATCCGTTCCAGCATAGAGAGCGCAGCTGATGTACAGGCCCTGCAGCGGGCAAGCCAGGACATCCGCCAGTTGGCCCTCAACCTGCTGGCCCAGGGTATCGGCGCCGAGCAGCTGACCCAGTTCATCTCGGCCCTCAACGATGCGCTGACGCGCCGCATCATCGAACTCAACCTGGACCGTCACGACCTCTACGGCGTGGAGTACGCGTGGTTGGCCTTCGGCTCCGAAGGCCGCCACGAGCAAACCCTATCAACAGACCAGGACAACGGGATCATCTACGTGCTGCCCGAATGGGCCGACAAGGAACCCCTCAAGCTGCGCCTGCTGGAGTTCGCCCGCGACGTCAATAACGACCTGGCGAGCTGCGGCTTCCCGCTGTGCACCGGCAACATCATGGCCAGCAACCCGGACCTGTGCCTCACCATCGACGAATGGCGGGAGCGCTTCGGCACCTGGATCCGCGAACCGCACCCGGAAGCCCTGCTCAACGCCACCATCTTCTTCGACTTCCGCGTGCTGTTCGGCGACGAGAAGCTTGCCTACAGGCTGCGCCACTGGCTGCTGTCGATGACCGGCGGCAACCCGGCCTTCCTGAAGGCAATGGCCACCAATGCGCTGGACGTGTCGCCACCACTGGGCAAGATCCGCGACTTCGTCACCGACGACGATCCCAAGTATCCGGGCACCATCGATCTGAAGAAATTCGGCGCCCGCCTGTTCGTCGACGCCGCCCGCGTGCTGGCCCTGCGCACCGGCGTCGAGGCCACCAGCACAGTGCAGCGCCTGCGCCAGGGCGGCGGCCGGATCGGCATGCCGGCGGAGGAACTCGCCGCGATGGCGGACGGCTTCCATTTCATCCAGCTGCTGCGCCTGCGCCACCAGCACCTGGACACGGACCACGGCGCACCGGGTGACAACCGGGTCAAGCCGGACGACCTCAATGAACTGGATCGACGCATCCTCAAGGAAGCCTTTCGCCAGGCCCGCAAGATCCAACTGCGACTCAAGCTGGACTACCAAATATGAGCTGGCTTTCACGACTCCTGCCCAGCAGCGGACCGGGCCTCAGTCCCGAACAACAGGCCAGCCTGGCGACGATCACGCGTCACCGCTCCCCCGATCTGGGACGCAGCCATTTCGAGACGCGCTACGTGGTCGTCAATGCGGAAAGCCGGCCGATGGACGGCGGCGGGCAGCGCCTCATCGGCGTCGGCGCAGTGGCGATCAACCGCGGGCTGCTACACCCGGCCGAGAGCTTCCGGGCCGAACTGCTCACCGCGCCAGCCGACGCTCTGCTTGGGCTGCTGCACTTCATCGCCCGTGCACCACTGGTGGTCTACAACGCACCGTTCAACCAAGGCATTCTCGAGCGGGGTTTCGAACAGAACCTGGGCAGCGTACCGGCGCTGGAATGGCTGGACCTGATGGTGATCATGCCCAGCCTGTACCCGGAACGGATCGCCGGCCAGGCCAGCATGGACGCCTGGCTCAGCGCCTTCGGCATCGACCGGCCGGACCGTCACGACGCGGTACTGGAAGCCCTTGCCGTCGCCCAGCTCCACCAGGTGGCGCTGGCCCGCGCCAAGGCTCAGGGGCTCAACACCCCGCAGGACTTGCTCGAAAGCCAGACCAGCCGCAAATGGCTGCGCGGTAGCTGAACGGTTATCCCGAAACCAGAGCCCGCTGCCAGCGTTCCTCGCACAGGGCCGCAAAGCGCCGGGCCAGCGGTGACGGCGCGTGCGGCAGCAGGATCGCCGCGTCGGTGGTCGCATCTCTGTCATCAAGCGGCCGCACCTGTGCGCCGGCGGGCACCAGGGCGACCATGCCCTCCGGGATCACCGCAATGCCGAAGCCGGCCGCCACCAGACTCAGCATCGAGGTCTTGCGGGAAATGACATTTCCCATCCGCGGCACGAAGCCCCGCTGCAGGCACAGGTCCGTCATCCGCCGGGCCAGCCCCCCTCGCTCCCGGTGCACCGCCGACACGAAAGGCACCTCGGCCAGATCGGCGAGCCGAAGGCTCTGCCGGTTGGCGAGAGGATGCGCGGCCGGGATCGCCACGACGAGCCGCTCCCTCGCCAGCGGAGCGAACTGCACGGCCGGATCCCTGCGCAGCACCGGCATCCGCGCCACACCTATGTCGGCACGACCGGCAGCGATCTCGGCCACCTGTATCTCTGACGAAACCCGGTCCAGATCCACCCGCGCCGCCGGCGCCGCTTCAGTAAAAGCCTGCAGGCTGGCCAGCAGTGGACCGCCGATGGGGATCGAGCTCGAATGCAGCAGCCGCAACACGCCCGACTCCCCACGGGCCAGGCAGCGCGCATCCTCCGCTGCTTCGTCTATAGCCTGAGTGACATCCCCGATACGCTCGCGGAACAGCGCGCCGGCCGGCGTAAGGCTTACACCGCGCGCCTCGCGGACGAACAGCGGAAAACCCAGCTCCTCCTCCATTAGCGCGATCTGCCGGCTGAGCGCCGGTTGCGCGACGAAGAGCCCGACTGACGCTTGGGAAAGATTGCCGGTTTCGGCAACGGCCAGGAAGTAGCGGATCTGACGCAGGCTAAGCATTCCAGAAAATCATGACTTGAGAAGAAAATTGATATTGGCGTTATACATCGACCAATTCCAGAATTCCATGCACGTCGACTCCTTGCACAAAGATCATGGAAAACTGGATGCCCACCCTGCTCTTCAGCACCGCTGATATTTCCGCCTTGGCGACGGCCTTTGCGATTCTGGTCGTCGCCTACGCCATCTTTGCGCTGCTCGGCTTCGGTTCCGCACTCATCGCCAGCACACCGCTGGCCTGGGTGATGCCGGTCAGCCGCATCGTGCCCCTTCTGGCCCTACTCGACGCCGCGGGCTCGCTGCAGCGGGGCTACCAGGCCCGCCACCTCATCGACCGGAGCAGCCTGGTGCGCCTGGTGCCCGGCATGCTGGCCGGCCAGTTGGTCGGGGTGAGCCTGCTGGCCCATCTGCCGCTGGGCATCCTGGCGATGCTGCTCGGCCTTTTCGTGGCCGGCTACGGCTTGCGCGAACTGCGCGGACGTCACGGATCCGAGGCACCTGGACAAGGTGCCGCTTGGCTGTACGGGGGATTCGGCGGGATATTGGGCGGGCTGTTCGGCAGCGGCGGCTTCGTCTATGCCACTTACTTGCAGGCCCATCTGCCCGGACGGGAAGCCTATCGGGCCACCCAGGCGGTCATGATCGCCATGTCCACCGGCTGGCGGATCGCCTTGTGCGTGGCCGCCGGCCTCATCGACGACCGCCTGCTGCTCACCGCGCTGGCGATGCTGCCAGCCGCTTACCTGGGCATGGCGCTTGGCCACCATGTGGACAAGCGCTTGGGCGGAGCGGGCTTTGCCAGGCTGCTGAACCTGTTCCTGATCGCCTCCGGCCTGGCCTTGATCGGCAAGGGCGTGCAGCAGCTTTCGTGAATCGAAACTCCCGCGGCAAGCGCCGCGGGAACTCAGTCAGCCGTAGACCTTGCACATCAGCGGCGAGGCCACCCGCGGAGTGAAATAGCCAAGCGCGAAGAAGAATGCGCACAGCAACAGCACCCCAAGCACTCGCCGCCGATTGCGGCGCCACCAGTCGGCGAGAGTTCGGAGCATCGCGCTCACACCTTCAGGAAGTTGTCCCGGTAGTAGCGCAGTTCGGCGATCGATTCGTGGATGTCGGCCAGGGCCTGGTGGGCGCCCTTCTTCTCGAGCCCCTTGTAGACATCCGGACGCCAGCGACGGGCCAGTTCCTTGAGGGTGGACACATCCAGGTTGCGGTAATGGAACCAGTCTTCCAGCTTGGGCATGTAGCGCGCCATGAAGCGGCGATCCTGACCGATGGAGTTGCCACACATCGGTGAGGTGCGCGACGGGATGTACTGCTTCATGAACTCCAGGTAGATCGCCTCGGCTTCCGCCTCCCCGATGGTGGACGCCTTGACCCGGTCGATCAGGCCGGAACGGCCGTGGGTGTTCTTGTTCCACTCGTCCATGCCGTCGAGCACGGCGTCCGGCTGGTGGACCGCAATGACCGGGCCTTCCGCCACCACGTCGAGATTGCTGTTGGTGACGACCATCGCCATTTCAATAATGCGGTCGCTGTCGGGATTCAGGCCGGTCATTTCCATGTCCAGCCAGATGAGGTGATTCTGGTCCTGTGCCATAATCGGCTCGCTTTTCGGTAAAGGCGCGATTTTACGCGCTTGCCGCTTCCCGTCACGCCTTCCAGCGCCTTCCCCCGGTGTCTTTTCCCGACCGATGACCTCCAGCAGCTTCACCGCCCTGTTCCTCTTCGCCCTTGGCGCCGGCCTGCTCACCCGCCTGTGGCTGGCCCAGCGGCAGATTCGCCATGTGGCCGGCCATCGGGCCGCAGTGCCGGTCGCCTTCGCGGCGAGCATTGCCCTCGACGCTCATCAGAAAGCAGCTGACTACACGGTCGCCCGGGTCAGGCTGGGTATCGTCGATCTGCTGATCTCCGCCGCCCTGCTGCTGGGCCTGACCGTCGGCGGCGGCCTGCAGGCTCTGTTCGCACTGAGCGCCACGGTATTCACGCCCGGCACGCTGCAGCACAGCGTAGCGTTCATCGCGGTGGTGGCTTCCGTCTCCTGGCTGGTGGACCTGCCGCTCACCGTCTATCGCAGCTTCGGGCTCGAAGCCCGCTTCGGCTTCAACCGGCTGACCCCTGCGCTGTTCGTCGCCGATACCCTGAAGGGCATTGTGCTGTCCGCCGTCATCGGCCTGCCGCTGATCAGCTTCGTGCTGTGGCTGATGGCGGCCATGGGCCCGCTGTGGTGGCTGTACGTGTGGGCCTTCTGGCTGGGCTTCAACCTGCTCGTTCTACTGGTCTACCCAACCTTCATCGCCCCGCTCTTCAACAAATTCCAGCCCCTCGAAGATGGCCCGCTGAAGACCCGCATCGAAGGCCTGATGGAACGCTGTGGCTTCCGCCTATCCGGCCTGTTCGTCATGGACGGCTCCAAGCGCTCGGCCCACGGCAATGCCTACTTCACGGGCTTCGGCGCCGCCAAGCGCATCGTCTTCTTCGACACGCTGCTGGAAAAGCTCGCCCCCACAGAGGTGGAGGCCGTGCTCGCCCACGAACTCGGCCATTACCACCACCACCACCTGTGGAAGCGTCTGGCCGTCATCGGCGCCGGCAGCCTGGTCTTCTTCGGGCTGCTCGGCCACCTGGCCGGCCAGGAGTGGTTCTTCAACGGGCTGGGGATGCAGGAGAACGGCACGGCCCCCACGCTGGTGCTGTTTGCGCTGGTACTGCCGATCTTTACCTTTCCGCTGACCCCGCTAATGAGCATGTGGTCGCGGCGCCATGAATTCCAGGCCGACGCCTACGCAGCCAGCCAGGCACCCGCCGCCGAACTGGTCAGCGCGCTGGTCAAGCTGTACCGGGACAATGCCTCGACCCTGACGCCGGACCCGCTCTACTCGAGCGTCTACGATTCCCACCCGCCGGCGGCGATCCGCATCGCCCGCCTGCAGGGAGCCGCCCGATGAAGGCGGTCGGCACGCTGGTGGCCGCCTTCGGGCGACAGTACGAAGTCCGCTCCGAAGCGGGTGAGATCCTGCTGTGCGTACCGCGGGGCAAGAAGAGCCTGTTCGCCTGCGGGGACAGGGTACAGTACGCATCGACCGGGCCAGGCCAGGGCGTCATCGAGAAACTGGTTGAGCGCAGCAGCCTGCTCTACCGCTCGGATGCCTGGCGCCAGAAGCTGATTGCCGCCAATGCAACTCAGGTCGCGCTGGTGGTAGCGACGGAACCCAGCTTCTCGGACGAATTCCTGTCCCGCTGCATCTGCGCGGCGGAAAGCCAGCATCTGAAGGTACTGATCGTACTGAACAAGACCGACCTGAACACCAACCTGGAGGCGGCCCGCGCCCAACTGGCGCCCTTCATCGCTCTGGGCTACCCTGTTCTGGAACTGTCCGCGCTGAGTGACGTGGAGTTGCTGCGGGCCCGCCTGATCGGCGAAACAAGCCTGCTGGTGGGGCAGTCCGGCATGGGAAAATCCACGCTGACCAATGCCCTGATACCTGAAGCACGGGCCGAAACCCGCGAGATTTCCGAAGTGCTGGATACCGGCAAGCACACCACCACCTTCGCCCGCCTCTATGCGCTGCCAGAAGGCGGCGGCATCATCGACAGCCCCGGCATGCAGACATTCGGCCTGGTGCACCTCAGCGCCGAAGAGCTCGAAGACAGCTTCCGGGAGTTTCGCCCTTACCGCGGCGAGTGTCGTTTCCGCGATTGCCGCCATGACGCCGAGCCGGGCTGCGCACTACGCGAGGCCGCCGAAAGCGGCCAGATCGATCCCCGCCGCCTGCGCCAGTTCCTGCAGTTCCGCACCGAGTGCGAACAGGGCCGGCGCATGGCGCAGGGGTGGTGAGAACCGAACTTAAGCGTCGCCCTTCGGAGCCGCTTCGCCGCTGAGCCAATCAGGGTTGGGCAACTCATCGAAGGCGTGGCCAAGGGCCTCGCTCCAGCGGTTGCGGATCATCGCAAAATATTCGTTCTTCGCGTCGATACTGACGTGGGACGAAATCTTGAGCTCGTCGGTCTTGAGGATGGCCAGATCGAGGGGCACGCCCACCGAAAGGTTCGAGCGGATCGTCGAATCCATGGAGATCAGCGCCAGCTTGGCCGCCTCGTCCAGGCTGGTCTGGCTTTTCACGACGCGGTCGATAATCGGCTTGCCGTACTTGGACTCGCCGATCTGGAAGTACGGTGTGTCCGGCGTAGCCTCGATGAAGTTGCCAGCCGCGTAGACATGAAACAGGCGCGGCGCTTCATTACCGATCTGCCCGCCGAGAATAAGCGCCGCAGTAAAATCGATGCCGAAGCTCTGCAGCGCGTCTGCATCCCGCCGATGCACCTCGCGTAGCGTGTCGCCCACGTGCCGGGCCGCCTCGAACATGTTCGGTACCGACCACAGGTTTTCCCGCCCATCCTGGGCCGCCATCGTCTCACGCAGCATCGACACCAGTTGCTGCGTAATCGCCAGATTGCCCGAGCTCATCAGGACCATCACCCGCTCGCCGGGGCGCTGGAAAATGGACATCTTGCGGAAGGTATTGATGTGGTCGACGCCCGCATTGGTACGGGAATCCGACAGGAAAACCATACCCGCATCGAGCAGCATGCTGACACAATAAGTCATGGGGAGAGTCCCAAGAAAAAGGCGGTCCGGATGACGGACCGCCGGGAGAGTTTGAAAGCTGTGTAGGGTGCCGTCGCGTCAGCGACGCAGATCGTCGAGAATGGACTTGATCTCGGCACGGATATCGCTCAACTGCCCGCGCAAACCGGCAGCTTCTTCCACATCTTCGAGCTTACGCGCCCCCAGCTCACCGAGTTGGTTGCGCGCGCCAGAAATGGTGAAGCCGTCCCGGTACAACAGTTCGCGAATCCGGCGAATCAGCAGCACTTCGTGATGCTGATAGTAGCGCCGATTGCCCCCCCGCTTGACCGGCCGCAACTGGGTAAACTCCTGCTCCCAGTAACGCAGCACATGAGGCTTGACCCCGCACAGATCGCTGACCTCACCGATGGTGAAGTAACGCTTGGCGGGAATCGGCGGCAATTCGGCTATCGCCGGGACTTCACTTTGCGACATCACTCAGTTGCTCCACATTGGCCTTGAGCTTCTGGCTGGCGTGGAAAGTCACCACACGCCGGGCGGTGATGGGGATCTCTTCACCAGTCTTGGGGTTTCGACCAGGACGCTGCGGTTTCTCGCGAAGCTGAAAGTTGCCGAAGCCGGAGAGTTTGACGCAATCCCCACGCTCCAGCGCCAGGCGGATTTCCTCAAAGAAGCACTCGACCATGTCCTTGGCTTCGCGCTTGTTGAGTCCCACCTGTTCAAACAGCATGTCGGCGAGTTCCGCCTTGGTAAGTGTCATACCCATGTTGACTCAGGCCCTCAACTTCGCGCCGAGATTTTCTTCGGCATGGCGGGTCAGGGCAGTCATCGCGGCATCCACTTCAGCGTCCTCCAGAGTCCGCTGAGTTTCTTGCATAACTACACGGAAAGCAAGGCTTTTCCGGTTCGGCTCGATACCTTTGCCCTGGTACTGATCGAACAGTTCGATGCGCTGCACAATGACCGGAGCCACCTGCTGCAGGCCCTTCAGCAGACTTGCCGCCGTCACATCCTGCTCGACGACCAGCGCCAGATCACGAGTCACCGCCGGGAAGCGGGACAACTCCTTGTAAGCCGGCGTCACGGTACCGAGAAGTGCGTCGAGTTCGATCTCGAAGACCACCGGCGCAGTGCCCAGTTCGTAACGCTGTACCCAGATTGGGTGCAGTTCGCCGATGAAACCGATTTCGCGGCCATCGAGCAGCACGCGCGCGGAGCGGCCCGGGTGCAGAGCAGGATGGGAAGCCCGCTCGAACTCAGCGACACGCGGGAACAGCAGCGCTTCCAGGTCAGCCTTGACGTCGTAGAAGTCCACGTTCCGGTTGGACTCCCCCCACTGCTCGGCCTTGGCCAGGCCCGCCGCCAGCGCGGCCACGCGCAGCGGCTGGTGGTAGCCCTCAACCGGCTTGCCGGCAGCATCCTTCGCGAAGCAGCGACCGATCTCGAAGACGCGGACGCGAGTTGTCTGGCGCTTGCGGTTGGTCACCACGTTGGACACCAGGCCGCCGATAAGACTGGAGCGCATCACGCTCATCTGGCTGGCGATGGGGTTAGCCAGACGGACCGGGTCGGCGTTGCCGCTGAAGTCCTTCTCCCAGGCCTCTTCGACGAAGGCGAAGTTGATGACTTCCTGATACTCGCGGCTGGCGATCAGGCGGCGGACGGTCATCGTGTCGCGACGGGCCTCGGGGCGCGGCAACATGCTGATCGGGCCCTTCGGGGCAACGGTCGGGATATTGTCGTAGCCGTGCAGGCGCGCGATCTCCTCGATGAGATCCTCCTCAATCTCCAGGTCGAAGCGGTAGGACGGCGGCGTGACAACGAAATCCTCGCCGTCACGGGCTACCTGGAGATTCAGGCGGATGAACATTTCGGCGACGTGATCGGCCGTCAGCTGGATACCCAGCACACGACGCACGCGCGCGGCGCGCAGGCGGATCGGCGCACGGGCGGGCAGCTTGGCCGCATCGACGACTTCGTTCACCGGACCGGCAGAGCCACCGCAGATATCCACGATCAGGCGGGTTGCCCGCTCGATGGCCTGACCGGCCAATGCGAAGTCGACGCCGCGCTCGAAGCGGTAGGACGCATCCGACGAGAAACCATAGGCGCGCGCGCGCCCGGCGATCGCATCCGGGGCGAAGAAGGCGCTCTCCAGGAACAGATCGGTGGTTTCCAGCGTAATGCCGCTTTCCTCGCCGCCCATGATGCCGGCCAGCGCCAGCGCGCGGGACTCGTCGGCGATCAGCAGGGTGTCGGCCGCCGGCGTGACGGTCTGGCCGTTGAGCAGCAGCACCTGCTCGCCCGCCTGCGGGAAACGCACGTGGATGGCGCCGTTCAGCTTGGCCTCGTCGAAGGCGTGCAGCGGCTGGCCCAGTTCGAGCATCACGTAATTGGTGACGTCCACCAGCGCGCTGATCGAGCGGATACCGCTGCGGGCCAGGCGCTGCTTCATCCAGTCGGGCGTTGCAACCTTGGCGTCGACACCGCGGATGATCCGGCCGGCGTAACGCGGGCAGGCTTCCGGCGCGTCGAGCACGATGCCTCGTACACCATCGTGGGCGGACACCACGGGCTCGCTCGCCGGCAGGCTGAGCGGCTTGCCGGTCAGCGCTGCGACTTCACGGGCGATGCCGGTCAGGCTCAAGCAATCGGCGCGGTTCGGCGTCAGCTTGATGGTGAACAGCGTGTCGTTGAGGTCGAGGTACTCGCGCAGGTCGGTACCGACAGGCGCATCCTCCGGCAGCACCAGCAGACCGTTGCTCTCTTCGGAGATGCCCAACTCCTTGGCGGAGCACAGCATGCCGAAGGACTCGACGCCGCGCAGCTTGGCCGCCTTGATGCCGAAACCGGCCAGGTCGGCGCCCACCAGCGCGCACGGGATCTTGATGCCGGCGGCCGCATTCGGCGCACCGCAGACGATCTGCAGCAGCTCGCCCTGCCCCGCATCCACCTTGCAGACACGCAGTTTGTCGGCGTTGGGGTGCTTTTCGGCCTCGACGATCTGCGCGACCACCACCTTGGAAAACTGGGCGGCCACGCCGTCCTGCTCTTCCACTTCCAGCCCCGCCATCGTGAGCAAATGCCCAAGCGCGTCCGAATCGAGGTCCGGACTGACGAAGCTGCGCAACCAGAGTTCTGAGAATTGCATGGCTTACCTGAATTGACCGAGGAAACGAAGATCGCCTTCGAAGAACAGGCGAAGGTCATTGACGCCATACCGCAGCATGGTCAGCCGGTCGGGCCCCATGCCGAAAGCAAAGCCGGTGTAACGCTCGGGGTCGATGCCACCGAAGCGCAAAACGTTGGGATGGACCATGCCGCAGCCGGCGATCTCCAGCCAGCGCCCCTTCAACGCACCGCTCATGAAGGCCACGTCGATCTCGGCGGAAGGCTCGGTGAACGGGAAGAAGGACGGACGGAAACGCACCTGCAGGTCGTCGCTTTCAAAGAAGCTGCGCAGGAAGTCAGCGACCACGCCCTTCAGGTCGGCAAAGCTGACGCTCTCGCCCACCCACAGGCCTTCGACCTGATGGAACATCGGAGAGTGGGTGGCATCGGAGTCGACGCGGTAGACGCGGCCCGGCGCGATCACGCGCAGCTCGGGCATCGTGTCGCGATCCTTGTAGGCCTCGACGTGGGCCTGCATCGCGCGGATCTGGACCGGACTGGTATGGGTGCGCAGCAGCACGCCCTCGCCGTTTTCCAGATAGAAGGTGTCGTGCATCGAACGGGCTGGATGGTTGGCCGGGGTGTTCAATGCCGTGAAATTGTAGAAGTCGGTCTCGATCTCCGGCCCTTCGGCCACATCGAAGCCGATGGAGCGGAACAGTTGTTCGACACGCTCCAGCGTACGCACCACCGGGTGGAGACCGCCGATGCCGGCACCACGGCCAGGCAGGGTCACATCCAGTGCTTCGGCGGCCAATTGCGCTTCGAGCGCGGCCTGTTGCAGCGCATCGCGGCGCGCGTTGAGCTGCGCTTCGATGGCGGCCTTGGCCTTGTTGATCTCGGCACCGGCCGTCTTGCGGGCTTCCGGATCGAGTTTGCCGAGGCCCTTCAGCAGTTCGGTGAGAGAACCGCCCTTGCCCAGGTAGCGCGCCTTGGCGGCCTCCAGGGCTGCTCCGTCCGCAGCAGCGGCGAAATCCACGCCAGCTTGCGCGACGAGTTGATCGAGTTGATCCATTTTTCCTGTCTTATCCCGGGTTCAGGACAAAAAAAAGGAGGCTAGGCCTCCTTTTTTCGTGCTACGCAAGATTACGCAGCGAGCTTGGCCTTGGCTTGTTCGGCGAGCGCGGCAAAAGCGGGCTTGTCGAACACGGCCAGGTCGGCCAGAACCTTGCGGTCCACTTCGATGGAGGCCTTCTTCAGACCGTTCATGAAGCGGCTGTAGGTCAGACCAACTTCACGGGCGGCCGCATTGATACGGGCGATCCACAGGGCACGGAACTGACGCTTGCGCTGACGACGGTCACGGTAAGCGTACTGACCGGCCTTCATCACCGCCTGCTTGGCGATCCGATATACGTTCTTGCGACGGCCGCGATAGCCCTTGGCTTGATCGAGGACCTTCTTGTGGCGGGCGCGAGCGGTTACACCGCGTTTAACTCGGGGCATTGCGTTCTCCTAAATCAAGCGTAAGGCATCATTGCGCGGATGGACTTTTCGTCCGAAGCATGCACGGCAGTCATGCCGCGCAGCTGGCGCTTGCTCTTGGTGGTCTTCTTGGTCAGGATGTGGCGCTTGAACGCCTGCGAACGCTTGATGCTACCGGAAGCGCGGATCTTGAACCGCTTGGCGGCGCCGCTCTTGGTCTTCATCTTGGGCATGAAGTACTCCACTTATATCATGGTGCCAGGTGGCTTCCGACTTTCGGAAACGCTTCAACAACCCGTCACCACTTGTTCCGGCGGACTATGTTGTCCGCCGTACTCCGGAGCCCGAAGGCCCCGAAAATCCTCAGTGCTTCTTTTTCGGCGCGATAACCATGATCATCTGGCGCCCTTCCATCTTCGGCATCTGCTCGACTTGGGCGATTTCGTCCAAGTCGGCCTTGATACGCTCGAGCTGGCGCATACCGAACTCCTGGTGAGCCATTTCGCGACCGCGGAAACGGAGCGTCACCTTGGCCTTATCACCATCGTTCAGGAACTTGATCAGGTTACGCAGCTTGATCTGGTAGTCGTTCTCGTCCGTACCCGGACGCAGCTTGACTTCCTTGACCTGGATCTGCTTCTGCTTCTGCTTGGCCTCGTGGGCGCGCTTGGCTTCTTCGTACTTGTACTTGCCGAAGTCCATCAAGCGACACACCGGCGGCTTGGCCATCGGTGCGATCTCTACCAGATCCACACCGGCCTCTTCCGCCGCTTCGAGTGCAGCACGCAGAGAAACGATGCCGATCTGCTCACCGTCCTCACCCGTCAAGCGCACTTCCGGCACACTAATTTCGCCGTTGATGCGCAGCTTCTTTTCCTGAGCGATGGTTCAAGTCTCCTATGAAAACAAAAAATCAGGCCGTGCCAGCAAACGAGGAAACCTCGTACTGCCAACGCTCAACAACCGAATCTAGGGTCAGTTGACCGAGGTCTTGATTTCCTCGGGCGCGCACGGCCACTACATTAGCTGCCTTTTCCTTATCGCCCACGACAAGGATGTACGGCAACTTACGCACGCTATGTTCGCGTATTTTATAAGTAATCTTCTCGTTGCGCAAATCAGCTTCGACGCGGAAGCCGCGAGCACGCAGGGAATTGACTACGTCCGTGACGTAATCCACCTGGGATTCGGAGATATTCAGCACGACCGCCTGCACCGGCGCCAGCCACATGGGCAAGGCTCCCGCGTAGTTCTCGATCAGGATACCGATGAAGCGTTCCAGCGACCCCAGGATGGCCCGGTGCAGCATCACCGGCGTATGGCGGCCGTTATCCTCACCCACGTACTCAGCCCCCAGGCGGGTCGGCATGGAAAAGTCCACCTGGACCGTGCCACACTGCCAGGAACGACCAATCGCGTCCTTGATATGGAACTCGATCTTCGGACCATAGAAGGCACCCTCGCCCGGCAACTCCTCCCACTCCAGGCCACTGGCACGCAACGCGGAACGCAGGCCGCTCTCGGCCTTGTCCCACACCTCATCCGAACCTACCCGGCTATCCGGACGCAGGGCGAGCTTGACGGCCACATCCTTGAAGCCGAAATCCGCATACACCTTGCGAACCAAGGCATTGAAGGCGGTGACTTCGGCCTCGATCTGATCTTCGGTACAGAAGATATGCCCATCATCCTGGGTGAAGCCGCGCACCCGCATGATGCCGTGCAGCGCACCGGAAGGTTCATTGCGATGACAGGCCCCGAACTCGCCGTAGCGGAGCGGCAACTCGCGATAGGAGCGCAGATCGGAATTGAAGATCTGGATGTGCCCCGGGCAGTTCATCGGTTTCACCGCGTAATCTCGACTTTCCGATTCGGTGGTGAACATATTGGCCTTGTAGTGCTCCCAGTGACCAGACTTCTCCCACAGCGAACGATCCAGGATCTGCGGACAGCGCACCTCTTGATAGCCATTGTTGCGATAGACAGCACGCATGTACTGCTCGACCGCCTGCCAGACCGTCCAACCATTGGGATGCCAGAACACCAGACCCGGCGCCTCTTCCTGCAGATGAAAGAGATCGAGCTGCTTGCCCAGACGGCGATGATCCCGCTTCTCGGCCTCTTCCAGCATGTGCAGGTAGGCCTCCTGATCTTCCTTCTTGGCCCAGGCGGTACCGTAGATGCGCTGCAACATCTCGTTCTTGGAGTCGCCGCGCCAGTAGGCGCCAGCCACCTTCATCAGCTTGAAGACTTTCAACTTGCCGGTGGACGGCACGTGAGGACCACGACACAGGTCGGTGAAATCACCCTCCCGATACAGGGAGACATCCTGATCCTCCGGGATCGACGCAATGATTTCAGCCTTGTAGTGCTCACCGATGGACTTGAAGTACGCGACCGCCTCATCCCGCGGCAGCACGCTGCGCTCGACGGGAATATCACGCTTGGCGAGCTCAGCCATGCGCGCCTCGATCGCCACCAGATCTTCCGGAGTGAACGGGCGCTTGTAGGAAAAATCGTAGTAGAAGCCGTTTTCGATCACAGGCCCGATGGTCACCTGCGCCTCCGGAAACAGCTCCTTGACCGCATAGGCCAGCAGATGGGCGGTCGAGTGGCGAATGACCTCCAGACCGTCAGGATCCTTGTCCGTAACGATCGACAACGCCACATCGGACTCGATCAAATAGGAAGTATCGACCAGATTGCCTTCAATCTTGCCGGCAAGAGCTGCCTTGGCAAGGCCGGTACCAATCGACGCAGCAACCTGGGCAATGGTTACAGGCTGCTCAAAACTGCGAACAGAACCGTCGGGCAAGGTGATGTTGGGCATGGTGGCTCGCTCAAAGGGAAAATCTGGGCAAAAAAAAAGTGCGGCCGAGCCGCACTTTTTTCTCTACCGAAAAACGCCTCACAGGCTGACTCGACACTATTTAGTCAAGGGCACTGCAAGTTCGAAACATTACGTTTTCCTCTTAGGTGTTTGGTAGGCGCGATTGGACTCGAACCAACGACCCCCACCATGTCAAGGTGGTGCTCTAACCAGCTGAGCTACGCGCCTAAGAAGCCCGCATTATAGATGAATCTCAGAAGTTGTCAACACTATTTTCACTTGCCCGCTTCCACCTGCGGCCAGGCCGCCAGAAAGCGCTGCCAATGGGGAGCCGCCACACGGCCGAGAGACTCCCGCACGAAGGCGATCTCTACGTCGTACTGCGTCTTGTCGAGCGCACCGCGCATCAATTGGAAACGCAGGAATACCAGGTAGGTGTTGACCACATCGGTCTCGCAGTAATCGCGAATCTCGCCGATACGCCCTTCGCAGTACCCCCTCCAGACCGCCGAACCATCCATACCAAGTTTGCCCGGGAACCCCATCAGCTTGGCCAGATCGTCCAGCGGCGCATTCGCACGCGGTTGATACAGCGCAAGCAGGTCCATCAGATCCAGGTGGCGGGTGTGGTAGCGGCTGATGTAGTTGTTCCACTTGAAGTCACGGGAGTCATGAAAGTCCCCATCTCCAAGATCCCAATATCGCGGCGCGGCGATGCCATGCAGCATGCCTCGATAATGCAGCACTGGCAGATCGAAGCCACCGCCGTTCCACGACACGATCTGCGGTGTAAAGCGCTCGATGCCGTCGAAGAAGCGCTGGATCAACTGCCCTTCTGTGCACTCCGGCTCCGACAGGGAGAAGACCCGGAACTGGCTTGCATCCCGCAACGCGCAGGAAATCGTGACGACCCGCTGCAAGTGATGGGGCAGAAAGTCCGCGCCGTTCGCCGCCCGCCGCTGCTGAAACGCGAACTCTGCCACCTCCTCGTCTGGAAGTTCAGCGGGCAGCCCATGCAGGACGCGAATCCCCTGGACATCCGGGATCGTCTCGATGTCGAAGACGAGGGTGGTAGCCAGAGCAGACATCAGGCAGGGAATACCCCGGTGGACAGATAACGGTCACCCCTGTCGCAGACAACCGAGACGATGACCGCATTCTCGACCTGTTCAGCCAGACGCAGCGCGACATGCATGGCGCCACCAGAGGAAATGCCAGCGAAGATGCCCTCTTCCCGCGCCAGGCGACGGGTCATTTCTTCGGCGTCAGCCTGCGCCACGTACTCCAGGTGATCGACCTTGCTCTTGTCGTAGATCTTCGGCAGGTAAGCCTCGGGCCACTTGCGAATCCCCGGAATCTGCGCACCTTCGGTCGGCTGGCAACCAATGATCCGGATCGCCGGGTTCTGCGCCTTCAAGTACGCGGAGACGCCCATGATGGTACCGGTGGTGCCCATGCTGCTGATGAAGTGGGTGATCGTTCCGCCGGTCTGCTGCCAGATCTCCGGCCCGGTGCCATCAATATGCGCTTGAGGATTGTCCGGGTTGGCGAACTGATCAAGGATCACGCCGCGCCCCTCATCGCGCATTTTTTCGGCCACGTCGCGGGCGAGCTCCATGCCACCCTCCTTCGGAGTCAGTACCAGTTCGGCGCCGAAGGCCCGCATCGTCTGCCGACGCTCGATGCTCTGGTTTTCCGGCATGACCAGGATCATGCCGTAGCCACGGATCGCCGCCGCCATTGCCAGCGCGATGCCGGTGTTGCCGCTGGTTGCTTCGATCAGCGTATCGCCGGGGCGGATGTCACCGCGCAATTCAGCGTGCAGAATCATCGACATGGCCGGCCTGTCCTTCACCGAGCCCGCCGGGTTGTTACCCTCCAGCTTGGCCAGGATGACATTGTTCTGCCCTGCGGTGATGCGCTTGAGACGGACCAGCGGGGTTTGCCCCACGTAGTCCTCGAGTGTTTTGAATTCCATGATTCCGTCCAATGGGATGCCGGATTGAAGCGATGATACAGAATGCCGCCCCAAGCCAGACAAGCAAACCCTGAGCCATCCGTTCAGCTCCACGTGCGCCTGGCTCCGCCGGATGAAAAAGGGGCTTCCGACGGAAGCCCCCGAAACAATTTGTCAGTTTTACGCCAGACTTACGGCCGGCCGATGCTCAGGTAAGTGAGGCCAGCCTGACGCGGCAGCTTCGGGTCAAAGATGTTACGCCCATCGAAGATGATTGGCGTCTTCAGCTTCTCTTTGATGACCGCGAAGTCAGGACTGCGGAACTCCTTCCACTCCGTCACGATCAGCAGCGCATCCGCTTCGTCGAGGGCCTGCATCGGGCGCTCGGCGTAACGCAGGCGCGGCTCATCACCGAAGATCCGGCGCGTCTCGGCCATCGCCACCGGATCGTAAGCCGTCACAGTCGCACCGCGGCGGAACAATTCGGCGATGATCACCCGACTGGGCGCCTCGCGCATGTCGTCGGTATTCGGCTTGAAAGCCAGGCCCCAGATGGCGAAGTTACGGCCGGACAGATCCTCACCAAACTCAGCGACGATCTTGTTCACCAATACGAGCTTCTGCGCGTCGTTGGCGTCCTCCACTGCGTTCAACACACGCAACGCATGACCTTCATCAGCACCGGTCCGAATGAGCGCCTTGACGTCCTTCGGGAAACAGGAGCCGCCATAGCCACAGCCCGCATACAGGAAGTGATAGCCGATACGCGGATCGCTGCCGATACCCTGACGAACCAGCTCGATGTCGGCCCCGAGGGATTCAGCCAGCAAGGCCAGTTCGTTCATGAAACTGATGCGGGTGGCCAGCATCGCGTTGGCGGCGTACTTGGTCAGCTCCGCACTGCGCAGATCCATGATCAGCAGCTTCTCGTGGTTGCGCTGGAAGGGTGCATACAAGGCCTTCATCAGGAAGATCGCCTGATCATCCTCCGCACCGACTACGATGCGGTCCGGGCGCATGAAGTCTTCAACCGCGGCACCTTCCTTGAGGAACTCCGGGTTGGACACGATGCTGTACGGAATGGCCTCACCACGCACATCGAGCTCAGCCTGCACCGCCGCCTTGACCTTGTCCGCGGTACCCACCGGCACGGTGCTCTTGTCGACGATCACCTTGTAGTCGGTCATATGCCGACCGATTGCGCGAGCCGCAGACAGAACGTACTGCAGATCAGCGGAGCCGTCCTCATCCGGCGGCGTACCGACGGCGATGAACTGGATGGTGCCAAACTGCACCGCTGCCTGGACGTCTGTCGTGAAATGCAGACGCCCCGCAGCCACGTTACGCGCAACGACCTGATCCAGGCCTGGCTCATGAATGGGAATCCCGCCTTCCTCAAGAATCCGGATCTTCTCGGGATCCAGATCGAGGCACAGCACGTCGTTGCCCATCTCTGCCAGACAGGCCCCCGACACCAAGCCTACGTACCCAGTACCGACCACAGTGATTTTCATACGCTTATTTCCAATGAAGAATCCAGAAAACGTGCCAACTGCGCCCCTTCAGTGGATCTATGGGGCCAGATCGAATTCCTCGGTCCGCTTTGGAGGATAGGTTTCCCAGCCACCGCAGGCGGGACAGCGCCAGTAAAACTGCCGGGCCTTGAAGCCGCAGGCTTCGCAGCGATAACGCGCCACCCGTCGTGTATGACCATGAACCAACCCTTTAACCAGCTCAATGTCGGTCCGCTGCGCCACCGGAGCGGTGAGAAGCGCAGCCTCCAGCAGCTTGTCGAGCCCCAACAATGTCGGGTTACGGCGCAGTTCATCGCGCACGAGGTTATATGCAGCCTGCGGGCCTTCCTGCTGTAACTCCCATTGAAACAAGGCATCCAGCAAATCAAGGGATGGATATTGATCAAGGTAGCTGCGCAGCAGCTGCATCCCCTGCTCCAGCTCACCCAGACGCCGATAGGCATCCATGATCCGCTCCGCAACCAGCGCGAGATAAACAGGATTCTGGCTCTCAACCCGCTTCCAGGCATCAAGCGCCGCCCGGTCATCCCCCTGGGCCGCGTGCAGATCGCCAAGCAACATGCTCGCACGCACCGATTTCCGGCTCATTTCAAGCGCACGCGTCAGGCTTTCTTTCGCGTCATCAAAGCGGGAATTGGCGAGATCAGCGGCGGCGAGTTCGCAATGGAAGTTCGAAACCTCCTTTTCCCACAGCACGCTCTCATGCTCCGGCAAGGCCTTGGCCGTGTCGATCGCCTTGCGCCAGTCTTTCTCCTGCTGGTAGATGTCCAACAAGTTCTTCAGCGCAAAATCGTTCACCCGGCTGCCGCGCAGCTGCAGGAAAACAGCCTCCGCACGGTCGAGCAAGCCCGCCTTCAGAAAATCGAGACCGAGCTCGGAGAGAGCCTGGAGACGCTGATCCTCGGACAGGTCATCGCGATCGACAAGGTTCTGGTGCATTCGGATGGCCCGGTCGGTCTCTCCGCGACGGCGGAACAGACTGCCAAGCGCGAAATGCAGCTCGACGGTCTGATTGTCGATCTTCACCGCCTCGATGAAGGCATCGATCGCCTTGTCCGGCTGCTCGTTGAGCAAAAAGTTGAGCCCGGTCAGATAGGTCCGCGGCAATACCCGCGACTCCTTGACCAGATGTTTGATGTCAATGCGGGCCGCCAGCCACCCCAGCGCAAAAAAAAGGGGGAAGGCCAGCAACCACCAAAGTTCGAATTCCATAGGGACTAGTAGCTCTCGGGAAGATCAGGGCCGCTAACCACCGGGGCGCCGCTACGCACCTCCGGCATACCACTGGCACCCACCTTGCCGCGAAGCTGACTGATCTCACGACGCTGGCGATACACGGTCGCAAACGTTGCGCTCAGGCCGATCAGCACGCCGATGACAACAAAGAGCAGGATGACCAGCACCAAGGGCGCTTGCCACTGTCCGCCAAAGAAGAAATTCAGGACCACCACTTCGTCGTTCTTTAGTGCAAAGCCAAACAGCACCAAGAAGAGAAAGAGCCTGATAAGCCATATGAGAGCACGCATGGCCGAAATTATCCCCGACGCAGACAAAAAAAAGAAGGCGGCTTGCGCCGCCTTCCTGCTCGAGCTTCTGGCCACCGGACGAGACCGCATCGTTGACGGGATCAACCCATCATGTCGACGCGCTCCCGCAACTCCTTGCCTGCCTTGAAATGCGGAACATACTTCTCCGGCACTTGTACCTTTTCACCCGACTTGGGATTGCGCCCAACGCGCGGGGGGCGGTAATTCAAGGCAAAGCTGCCAAAGCCGCGGATCTCGATGCGATCACCCCGCGACAAGGCGTCGGTCATCGCATCGAGAATCATCTTGACCGCGAACTCGGCGTCCTTCGCAACCAGCTGGGGAAAACGCTCCGCCAGCCGGGCGATGAGCTCCGACTTGGTCATGCCCGAACCGCTTACTTCTGCTCGTTGAGCTTGGCCTTCAGCAGCGCACCGAGGTTGGTGGTGCCGCTGGCGGCGGACGCGCTGTCAGAAGCCAGCTTGCTCATCGCTTCGTTCTGCTCGACCTGATCCTTGGCACGGATGGACAGGTTGATGCCGCGGGTCTTGCGATCGACGTTGACGATCAGGGCCTCGACGGACTCACCGACCTTCAGCAGTTGGGACAGATCATCCACGCGGTCACGGGAGAACTCAGACGCGCGCAGGTAGCCTTCCACATCGCTGTTCAGGGCGATCACGGCGCCACGGGCATCCACGGACTTCACGGTGCCGGTCACGAGGGTGTTCTTGTCGTGGGTGGCGATGAAGTTGGTGAACGGATCCCCATCGAGCTGCTTGATGCCGAGGGAAATACGCTCCTTCTCGACGTCGATGTTCAGCACCACGGCCTCGACTTCGTCGCCCTTCTTGTACTGACGAACAGCTTCTTCGCCGGTCAGGGACCAGGACAGGTCGGACAGGTGAACCAGACCGTCGATGCCGCCTTCCAGGCCGATGAACACACCGAAATCAGTCAGGGACTTGATCTGGCCGCGGACCTTGTCGCCCTTCTTGTGGTTGATGGCGAAATCGTCCCACGGGTTGGACATGCACTGCTTCATGCCCAGGGAGATACGGCGACGGTCTTCGTCGATTTCCAGGATCATCACTTCGACTTCATCGCCCAGCTGGACAACCTTGGTCGGGTGAATGTTCTTGTTGGTCCAGTCCATTTCGGACACGTGCACCAGGCCTTCGATGCCCTGCTCGACTTCAACGAATGCGCCGTAGTCGGTGATGTTGGTGACCTTACCGAACAGGCGGGTGCCTTGCGGGTAACGACGGGAGATGCCGACCCACGGATCTTCGCCGAGCTGCTTGAGACCCAGGGAGACACGGTTCTTCTCTTGGTCGAACTTGAGCACCTTGGCTTCGAGCTCGTCACCAACGGACAGGACTTCCGACGGGTGACGGACACGGCGCCAGGCCAGGTCGGTGATGTGCAGCAGGCCATCGATGCCGCCCAGATCCACGAATGCGCCGTAGTCGGTGATGTTCTTGACGATACCCTTGACGACGGTACCTTCCTTGAGGGTCTCGAGGAGCTTCTGACGCTCTTCACCCATGGAGGCTTCAAGCACGGCGCGACGGGAAACGACGACGTTGTTGCGCTTGCGATCCAGCTTGATGACGCGGAATTCGAATTCCTTGCCTTCGAACGGGGTGGTGTCCTTGACAGGACGCATGTCCACCAGGGAACCCGGCAGGAAGGCGCGGATGCCATTGACCATGACGGTCAGACCACCCTTGACCTTGCCAGTGATCACGCCCTTGACCAGGATGGCGTCGTTGAGCGCCTTGTCGAGGTCGTTCCAGGCGGCGATACGCTTGGCCTTGTCGCGGGACAGGCGGGTTTCACCGTAGCCGTCTTCGAGTTGCTCGATCGCGACTTGAACGTAGTCGCCGACCTGAGCGGTCACTTCGCCGCGATCGCTGCGGAATTCGTCGATGGGGATGTAGCTCTCGGACTTGAGGCCAGCATTGACGACAACGAAGTTCTGATCGATCCGCACGACTTCAGCGGTGATCACCTCGCCGGCACGCATTTCCTGACGATTGAGGGATTCCTCAAACAGGGCGGCAAAGCTTTCCTCGAAGGAAACAGGGGTGGCAGTGGACATATTGGAAAAAAGAACCTTACAACCGTCGCGAAACGGCTCCTGGTTGAACATACCTTCCCGCCCCTCATGGTTCGGGAAGATCCTTTACAGCGAAAAAATCAGTTATGAGACACGGCGCGCTCGATCACGAAATCAACAGCCTGCTGGGCAGTCATTCTGGAAGTATCGAGCAGCACCACGCCTTCGCCCCGCGTCAAAGGCGCAACGGCACGCTGGGAATCCCGCGCGTCACGTTCATGCAAGTCTTTGAGCAGATCTGTCATGTTAGCAGCCATTCCTTTATCGATCAACTGCTTATAGCGCCGTTCCGCACGCGTCTCCGCGGAAGCGGTCAAAAAGATCTTCAGGCCCGCATCGGGGAAAACCACCGACCCCATGTCACGCCCTTCCGCCACCAGGCCAGGTGCCTTGCGGTAGGCCCGCTGGCGCCAGAACAGCGCGTCGCGCACCGCCGGCAGCACCGCCACCTTGGACGCACCAGCCGAACATTCCTCGCTGCGGATCGCTTCGGTCACGTCATCACCACCCAACAACACGCGATCACCGTCAAAACGGGCCGGTAGCGCCGCCGCGATACTCTCCAGGCGGGACTCGTCGTCCAACGCCACGCCCTGCCGCGCAGCGGCCAGCGCCACCAACCGGTACAGTGCCCCGCTGTCCAGATGATCGAAGCCCAGCGCCTCAGCCACCCGCGCCGCCACGGTCCCCTTGCCCGAGGCCGACGGACCATCGATGGCCACCACAGGAACCGGCGTCGCGATGCCCGCGAAGGTCGTGAAGTAAGCCGGGAAGGTCTTGTTCACGCACTTCGGCTCGTTGATGCGCACATAGGGCCCACCCAGCGTTACCAACGAGAAGCACATGGCCACACGATGGTCGTCGTAGGTGTCGATCACCGCCGGCTTGAGCTGCGCGGGCGGAATGACCTTGATGCTTTCCGGATACTCCTCGACCGTGGCGCCGAGCTTGCGCAGTTCGGCCGCCATCGCAGCGATACGGTCGGTCTCCTTGACCCTCCAGCTGCCGATGTTGCGCAGTACGCTGGGCCCATCTGCGAACAGTGCAGCGACCGCCAGGGTCATTGCCGCATCGGGAATGTGATTCAGGTCGAGGTCAAAAGCCTTCAGGCGGCCAGATGCCGGCGCGCTCGCCTCGATCCAGTCCTCGCCCCAGACAATTTGCGCCCCCATCGTCGCCAGCGCCTCGGCAAACTTGACGTCGCCCTGAATGCTGCGGCGCCCGGCGCCGACCACGCGGACAGGACCGGCCCCCAGCGCACCCGCAGCCAGGAAATAGCTGGCCGTCGACGCGTCCCCCTCCACCGCGATGCGGCCGGGCGACGTATAGCGCTGACCCGCCGGCACAATGAAACGGCTCCAGCCCTCGCGCTGCACGAAGACGCCGAAGCGCTCCATCAGGTTGAGGGTGATCTCCACGTAGGGACGGCTGATCAGCTCGCCCTCCACCTCGATGACCAGCGGCTTGTCCCTTGCCACCAGCGGTGCGGCCTGCAGCAGGCCGGTCAAGAACTGGCTCGACACGTTGCCGCGCACGCTGACCCGCTCCGCAGCAAGATCCGCGGGCTTCAGCGCCAACGGCGGATAGCCCTCCTGCCCCAGCCACTCGACCTGCGCGCCCAACTGCTTGAGACCATCCACAAGGTCGCCAATCGGCCGCTCATGCATGCGCGGCACGCCGGACAGACGCACCTCGGCGGCCACATCAGCGCAGCCGGCCAGACTCGCCACGATGGCCGGCACCAGCGTCCGGATGCTCAACCCCGAGTTACCGACGAAGATGTCGGCCCGCAGGTTGCTGAAACGGCCGCCACAGCCCTGCACGCGCAGCGCCTCCCCCTCCTCCGTCACTTTGACGCCGAGGGCAACGATTGCATTGCGCATCACCCGCGTGTCGTCGGAGTCCAGCAGGTCTTCGACCAGCGTGTCGCCCTCGGCGAGCGCCGCCAGCAGCAACACGCGATTGGAAATACTCTTGGAGCCCGGCAGGCGCACCGTGCCCGCGGCCTTCTGCATCGGAGGCAGGTCGATGAATTCCATGAAAACTCCTTTTGATTACTCGCCCGAAGGCGTGGCGGGAAATGCCTTGTCAGCCCACGCATTACGGGCGCGACTGGACTCGTCGAAAACCTTTTCGAGAGCAGGTCCGTCACCTGCCACCAGCAGCGCGCGCAGATAGGCCAACTCGGACAGGTAGGCATCCAGCTCCGCCAGCAGCGAATGCCGATTGGCCACACAGATGTCCCGCCACATCTCAGGATGGCTACCCGCCACGCGGGTGAAATCCCGGAAACCGCTTGCCGCGTAGCTGAACAGTTGCTCGGCATTGGCCCGGCCAGCCAGATCGTGAACAAGGCCAAAGGCCAGCAGATGCGGCAGATGACTGACCGCCGCGAAGACCCGGTCGTGCTCCTGCGGGCTCATCTCGTGCAGCACCGCACCACATGCAGACCAGAGCTCTCGCACCCGTGCCACGGCTTCGGGCGCATTCTCCGGTAGCGGCGTTACGACGACCTTGCGACCGCGATACAGCTCCGCACGGGCCGCCGCCGGCCCGCTTTTTTCAGCGCCGGCGATGGGATGGGCCGGCACCACTGTGGCAAGATGGGCGCCCAGGTGGCGGTAGATCGCCTCGATCACGTCACGCTTGGTACTTCCCGCATCCGTCACGATGGTTCCGGCGGACAAGTGCGGCGCCATCGCCGCTGCCACCGCATCCATCTGGCCGACCGGCATCGCCAGCAGCACCATGTCGGCACCGTCGAGAGCCTCGGCCCAGTCGGTGGAAATCTCGTCGATCACGCCCAGCTGGCGCGCCACGGCCAGCGGCTCCGGCCGCCGGCCGACACCGACAATGCGATTGACCAGCCGCGCCTGGCGCAGGGCCAGGGCCACCGAACCACCGATCAGACCGACACCGCAGACCACCAGCTTGTCGATCGTCTTCACAGCCGGCCCCATCTAGCCCAGCGCCACCGGCAGGGCCTCGAGGAAGCGTGCGTTCTCGCTCTCCAGACCGATGGAAACCCGCAGCCATTCCGGCATGCCGTAGGCACCGATCGGACGGACGATGACGCCCTGCTTGAGCAGCGCCTGATTGACCGCCGCCCCGTTGCCAACCTTGAAGGTGACGAAATTGCCGGCGGACGGGATCCAGTCGAGGCCGAGCTCCGCGAAACCAGCGGTCAGCTGAGCCATGCCGGCGCGGTTGAGCTCGTAGCTGCGTGCCAGGAATTCGTCGTCGAACAAGGCCGCCGCGGCCGCAGCCAGACCGAGGCTGCACACATTGAAAGGCTGGCGTACCCGGTTCAGCAGGTCGATGACCGTCGGACTGGCGAGCCCATAACCGACGCGCAGCCCGGCAAGGCCATAGGCCTTGGAGAAGGTGCGGCTGATCAGCAGGTTCGGGAAGCGCTTGAGCCACGCGATCGCGTCGTAACGCTGCTCCGGGGACAGGTATTCGGTATAGGCCTCGTCGAGGACCACCAGCACATGCCCGGGCACGCGGGCGAGGAAAGCCTCGAGCTCTGCGCCGGGCAGGAAGGTGCCAGTAGGATTGTTGGGGTTGGCGATGAACAGCACCCGGGTCGCCGACGTGATGGCGGCCAGCATGGCGTCGAGATCATGGCCGAAGTGCTTGGCCGGCACCTCAATGCCGCACGCGCCCGCTTCCTGCGTCGCCAGCGGATAGACGGCAAACGCATGCTGGGAGTACACAGCATCGACACCCGGCCCGAGGAAGGCACGGGCTGCCAGCTCGAGCACATCGTTGGAGCCATTGCCCAGCACGATCTGGTCATGGCCCACGCCGTAACGGCGATGCAACGCATCCTTCAACTCAAAACCGTTACCGTCCGGATAGCGGGCGATGTCCGCCACCGCCTTGAGCATCGCCTCGCGGCCCTTTTCACCAACGCCCAACGGGTTCTCGTTGGATGCCAGCTTGACGATGGACTCTTCGGCCAGCCCCATTTCCCGAGCCAGTTCGGAAATCGGCTTGCCGGGCTGATAGGGAGAAATGGCCCGGATATGAGCAGGCGCCAGATCGCACAAAGACATGAACAACTCCTGGGAATCAGTACACGGCCTGGGGATAGGAGCCCAGGATCTTCAAATAGGCGGCATTGCTTCCTAGGTCATCGAGTGCAGCCTTCACAGCCGGGTCTTCACGATGTCCATCAATGTCCACGTAGAACACGTATTCCCACAGGGCGGCACGGGCAGGACGGGATTCGAGGCGGGTCATCGACACCCCCGCGTCAGCCAGCGGTGCGAGAAGTTCGTGCACCGCACCCGGACGGTTCGCGGCAGACATGATCAGCGAAGTCTTGTCCGCCCCGGTGCGCCCCGCATCATGGCGACCGAGGACCAGGAAGCGCGTAGTGTTGTTGGGCTCGTCCTCGATGCTTTCGACCAGCCGCGGCAGGTCGTAACGCTCGGCCGCGGCTTCGCCGGCGATCGCTGCCACACCAGGCTCGAGGGCGGCCAAGCGCGCGGCCTCCGCATTGCTGCCAACCGAAATGCGCGGCACGTCCGGCAGATTGCTATTCAGCCACTCGTGGCACTGGGCCAGGGACTGGGCGTGGGAATACACCTTGCGGATCGCCGACAGCTCCGTCTCGCGGGTCAGCAGGTTCTGGTGGATGCGCAGCACGACCTCGCCGCAGATCTTCAACGGTGAGCCCAGCAGCAGATCAAGGGTCCGACCGACCGCACCTTCGGTGGAGTTTTCCACCGGCGCCACGCCGTAGTCCGCATGCCCGGCTTCGACTTCGCGAAACACGTCATCGATGGTGGTCTGCGGAGCCAAACGGGCAGCATGTCCGAACTGCTTGACCGCAGCACTCTCGGAGAACGTTCCGAGCGGCCCTAGAAAGGCGACACCCAGCGGATTTTCCAGCGACAGACAGGCCGACATCACCTCCCGGAAGAAGAAGGTCACGCTTTCGTTCGGCAGCGGCCCGTCATTCAGGGACTGAATGCGCCGCAGCACCTGCGCCTCCCGCTCCGGCCGGTAGATATAGCCGGCATCGCCATACCTGGCTTTGATCTCGCCCACGTGCTGGGCACACTTGGCGCGCTGGTTGAGCAGCGCCAGCATCTGCGCGTCGATGGTGTCGATCTGCTCGCGCACCACGCCGAGCTCACGCAACATCTCGTCGTTCATGCCTTCTCCTCGTCCGTAACACTCACGCCTTGCGCGCGGCGAAATCCTGCATCAGGTCCACCAGCGCACGCACGCCGTCCAGCGTCATCGCGTTGTAGATGGATGCGCGCATGCCGCCCACCGACTTGTGCCCCTTCAAGCCAGACAGTTGACGTTCAGCGGCTTCGGCCAGGAAGGCGGCATCCAGCTCCGGATTGGCCAGAGTGAACGGCACATTCATGCGGGAGCGAAATGCTTCCTGAACCGGGTTGCGATAAAAGCCGCCGCTGGATTCGATCGCATCGTAGACCAGTTGCGCTTTGGCGATATTCGTCCGCTCCACCGCCCCCAGGCCGCCCTGCGCCAGCAGATCCTTGAAGATCAAGCCGGCCAGATATATACCGAAGGTCGGTGGCGTGTTGAGCATGGAGCCGTGTTCCGCCATCGTCGCGTAGTCCATGACGCTCGGGGTGATTGCCGAAGCCTTGCCAAGCAAGTCCTCACGAATGATCACGATGACCAGTCCGGCCGGCCCGATGTTCTTCTGCGCGCCAGCATAGATCAGGCCATAGCGGGACACATCCATCGGACGCGACAGGATGTGGGAGCTCATGTCAGCCACCAGCGGCACGTCCGCTGGTGCAGTCGGCAGGTCGAACATCTCGACACCGTGGATCGTCTCGTTGGTGCAGATGTGCAGGTAGGCTGCCTGCGGATCGAGCTTCAACTCGCCGGCGCTCGGCACCCGCGTGAAGCTGTCGGCTTCACTCGATCCGGCCAGGCACACGGCGCCGAAACGCTGGGCTTCCTTATAGGCCTTCTTGGACCACGAGCCGGTAACGATGTAGTCGGCAGAACGCCCATCCAGGAGGTTCATCGGGATCTGCGCGAACTGCTGCGTCGCGCCCCCCTGCAGGAACAGCACCTTGTAGTTGGACGGGATGCCCATCAGCGTGCGCAGATCAGCCTCGGCAGCCTCGATCACACCGGTGAAATCCTTGCCCCGGTGGCTCACTTCCATGACGCTCATGCCGGTGCTCTGCCAGTCGAGCAGTTCATCACGAACCTGTTCGAGCACCTTGGTCGGCAGCACGGCCGGCCCCGCCGAGAAATTGAAAATCCGCATCGTTTGAATCCTTCCTCAGTTCGCTCAGGCTTCCGGCGCGGCGCCTTCGGCCCCGGCCTCATCAGCCACGTCCTGCTCTTCCTCGTCGCCTTCAAGAATCTTCTGCACACCGGACAGCGTGCTGCCCTCGTCCACCGAAATCAGCGTGACGCCCTGGGTGGCACGCCCCATTTCACGGATCTCGGCCACGCGGGTCCGCACCAGCACGCCGCCGGTGGTGATCAGCATGATCTGGTCCTTCTCGGTCACGAGGGTTGCGGCCACCACCTTGCCGTTACGGTCAGAGGTCTGGATGGCGATCATGCCCTTGGTGCCGCGGCCGTGGCGGGTGTACTCGCCGATCGGCGTGCGCTTGCCAAAACCGTTCTCGGTGGCGGTCAGCACGCTCTGCTCTTCGTTCTCTGCCACCAGCATGGCGATCACGGATTGGCCGTCCTCCAGCGTCATGCCACGCACACCACGGGCCTGACGGCCCATCGGACGCACGTCGTTCTCGCTGAAACGCACAGCCTTGCCGGCGTCGGAGAAGAGCATCACGTCATGCTTGCCGTCGGTGATCGCCACCCCGACCAGGTAGTCGCCCTCGTCCAGGCCCACGGCAATGATGCCGGCCTTGCGCGGGTTGGAGAAGTCGGTGAGCGGCGTCTTCTTGACCGTACCCTCGGCGGTGGCCATGAAGATGAAATGCCCTTCGTCGAACTCCTTGACCGGCAGCACGGCGGTGATCTTCTCGCCTTCGAGCAGCGGGAACAGGTTGACGATCGGCTTGCCACGGGAGTTCCGGGTGCCCTCCGGCACCTCGTACACCTTGAGCCAATAGAGGCGGCCGCGGTTGGAGAAGCACAGGATGTGGTCGTGGGTATTCGCGACGAAGAGCTGGTCGACGAAATCGTCATCCTTCACCGCTGCCGCCTGCTTGCCGCGGCCACCACGCTTCTGGGCACGGTAGTCGGTGAGCGGCTGACGCTTGAAATAACCTGTATGAGACAGGGTCACCACCATGTCCTGCGGGGCGATCAGGTCCTCGATGTTGATGTCGGCAGTGTTCATCACCACCTCGGAACGGCGCGGGTCGCCGAACTGCTGCTTGATGAGCGTCAGCTCGTCGCCAATGATCGCTGTGATCCGCTCCGGGCGCGCCAGGATGTCGAGCAGGTCGGCGATGTTGGCCATCACCTCCTTGTACTCGGCGACGATCTTGTCCTGCTCCAGACCGGTCAGGCGCTGCAGGCGCAGCTCGAGGATGGCCTGGGCCTGGGCGTCGGACAGGCGGTAGCCCTGGGCAGACAGACCGAATTCCGGCGCCAGACCTTCCGGACGGAAGCTGTCGGAGGTCGCGCGGGCCAGCATCTCTTCCACCAGCGCCGAGCGCCACTCGCGCCCCATCAGCGCCTTCTTGGCTTCCGGCGGGGTCGGCGCGGCCTTGATCAGCGCGATGATCTCATCCACGTTGGACAGCGCAACGGCCAGGCCTTCGAGGATGTGGCCGCGTTCGCGCGCCTTGCGTAGTTCGAAGATCGTGCGGCGGGTCACCACTTCACGGCGGTGCGCCAGGAAGCACTCCACCATCTGACGGAGGTTCAGCAGGCGCGGCTTGCCGTCCACCAGCGCCACCATGTTCATCCCGAAGGTGTCCTGCAGCTGGGTCTGCTTGAACAGGTTGTTCAGCACCACATCGGGCACTTCGTTGCGCTTCAGCTCGATGACCACGCGCATGCCGGACTTGTCCGACTCGTCGCGGATCTCGCTGATACCCTCGATCCTCTTCTCGTTCACCAGCTCGGCAATCTTCTCGAGCAGGGTCTTCTTGTTAACCTGGTACGGAATCTCGTCGACGATGATCGCTTGGCGATCCCCCTTGCCGATGTCTTCGAAGTGGGTGCGCGCACGCATCACCACGCGGCCGCGGCCGGTGCGATAGCCTTCATGCACGCCGGACAGGCCGTAGATCAGGCCTGCGGTCGGGAAATCCGGCGCCGGCACGATCTTGATCAGCTCCTCGATCGACACGTCCGGCTCCTGCAACAGGCGCAGACAGGCGTCAACGACTTCGCTGAGGTTGTGCGGCGGAATGTTGGTCGCCATGCCGACGGCGATACCGCCGGAACCGTTGATCAGCAGATTCGGAATGCGCGCCGGCAACACCAGCGGCTCTTTCTCCGAGCCATCGTAGTTCGGCCCGAAATCAACCGTTTCCTTGTCGATGTCGGCCAACAGCTCGTGGCCGATCTTGGCCATGCGGATTTCGGTGTAACGCATGGCCGCCGCGCTGTCGCCGTCCACCGAACCGAAGTTGCCCTGGCCATCCACCAGCATGTAGCGCAGGGAGAAATCCTGCGCCATGCGGACGATGGTGTCATATACGGACTGGTCGCCGTGGGGGTGGTACTTACCGATCACGTCACCGACGATACGGGCGGACTTCTTGTAAGCCTTGTTCCAGTCGTTGCCCAGTTCGTGCATCGCGAACAGTACGCGTCGATGTACGGGCTTGAGGCCGTCACGCACATCCGGCAGGGCCCGCCCGACGATCACGCTCATCGCGTAATCCAGGTAGGCGTGACGCATTTCGTCTTCGAGGCTGATGGGGAGAGTTTCTTTGGCGAACGGGATCATGGCACCGCGGGAATCGACAGTTCGTCGAAAAGACGAAAAGACGCGAGTTTAGCATGCCGCGAGGGGTCGATTCCGGCCGGAACTGCCCGCTAAGCGGCAGTCTCGGCCAATTGTGACAGCTGCAGCGCATGTGCTCTAATCGATTGCCCCAACCGGACACGATGCGGGACACCCTTTTGCCCAATACAGACAACGAGAACAGCCATGACGCCCATCGAGGTCGACCTGCTCATCGAAGCGCGCTGGATAATCCCGGTCGAGCCCGACGACACCACGCTGGAGCACCACACCGTCGCCATCCGCGACGGCAGGATTGTTGAAATACTGCCAACCAGCGAGGCCCGCGCAAAATTCTCGGCGCGAGAATACGTTCAGCTACCCGAGCACATCCTGATCCCGGGTCTCGTCAATCTGCACTGCCACGCCGCCATGACGCTGATGCGCGGTCTGGCCGACGACCTTCCGCTGATGCGCTGGTTGCAGGAAGCCATCTGGCCCGCCGAAGCACGTCACGTCTCCCCCACCTTCGTAAGAGACGGCAGCTTGCTGGCTGGGGCAGAGATGCTGCGTGGCGGCATCACCACCTGCAACGACATGTACTTCTTTCCCGAGGCGGCCGCCGAAGCATTCGACCGTCTTGGCATGCGGGCCGTGCTGGGCATCACCGTCCTGGAATTCCCGTCACAATACGCGGCAGACGCAGATGATTATCTGCACAAGGGGCTCGCTGCCCACGACCAGTGGCGGAGCCATCCCCGCATACACTTTGCCTTGGCCCCCCACGCCCCTTACACCGTATCCAACCGCACATTCGAACGGGTTGGCGCACTAGCGGATGAACTCGACCTCCCGATTCACATTCATATCCACGAAACCGCCGCGGAGATTTCCGACAGCCTACGCGACCACGGACGACGCCCCCTCGCCCGCCTTGATGACCTCGGGCTGCTAGGCCCCAACCTGATTGGCGTGCACGCCGTCCACCTCGACAGCGAAGACGTCGAACGCCTGGTCCTGCACAACTGCTCCGTCGCCCACTGCCCGACGTCCAATATGAAACTGGCCAGCGGCGCAGCTCCAATCTCCATCCTGCTGGATAGACAAATCACGGTCGGTTTGGGTAGCGATGGTGCCGCGAGCAACAACCGGCTCGATCTTTTCCGAGAAATGCATCAGGCCAGCCTGCTCGCCAAACTGAGCAGCGGCGACGCCACCACCCTCCCCGCCCACCAGGCCCTGCGCATGGCGACGCTATGCGGAGCCCAGGCACTCGGGCTCGAATCGAGCATCGGCTCTCTCCTTCCCGGCAAAGCCGCCGACCTATGCGCCCTGCGCGTAGACGACGTGGACGACCTTCCCTGCTTCGACCCCATCTCGCACCTGATCTATGTACTTGGGCGGCGCGCCGTGTCGGATGTATGGGTTGCCGGGGAACGGCGTGTGATCGGCGGAAAACTGTTGCAAATAACCAACACCGAGCTATTGAGCGCCGTCCGGCTATGGCAGAATAAGTTCCGCCAATGAATTGGATATGCTGCCTGAGTGCCTTGTGGCAACTCAATTGCAGCGAGCAAGTAACTTCCGGTTCTACCCCTTTGCCTTGCGACGAGGAAAACGATGATCAAACAAGCCAAAAAACAACTGCTGATTGCCGCCGCAATGGCCGCTCTCGGCCTGTCCGCCTCCGCCAGCTTCGCCAAAGACGTCGTCGTGGATACGAAAGGCGAAGTCCCCTACGTGATCGACGCCCGTTCCGTTGTTGCCCGTAGCGGCGCCGACCTCTGCTGGCGCACCGGCTACTGGACCCCGGCTGCCGCTTCCACCACCCTGGCCGGCGAGTTCCCGGTTGGCTGCGAGTGCGACAAGGATGTCGTGCCCCAGGACAAGTGCGTGAAGACCGCTGCCGCCCCCGCTGCCGGCGCCAAGAGCGCTCCGGCTCCGGTTGCCGCCCCGGCCCCCGTTGCTGAAAAGATCAAGCTGGCTGCCGATACCCTCTTCGAATTCGACAAGGCTGTCCTGCTGCCCGCCGGCAAGGCCAAGCTCGACGATCTGGCCGCCAAGTCCAAGGACGTCAAGCTGGAAGTCATCCTGGCCGTTGGCCACACTGACCGTATCGGTGGCGACGCCTACAACCAGAAGCTCTCCGAAAAGCGCGCTGCCGCTGTGAAGAGCTATCTGGTCAGCAAGGGCATCGAAGCCAACCGCGTCTACACCGAAGGCAAGGGCAAGAAGCAGCCCGTTACCGGCAACGCCTGCCATAACCTCGGCAAGGAATCCGGCAAGAACAAGAAGCTGGTCGACTGCCTGCAGCCGGACCGTCGCGTGGAAATCGAAGTCATCGGCACCAAGTAATCGCCGATCGCTGGTTCCACGCCAGTTCGCAAAGAGCCCTGCACTGCAGGGCTCTTTGTTTTTGAGCCCAGGTCGGCCTCTCGCATACAATCCCAACTTGATTCCTGACCACTGCTGATGTCCGCCCCCATGAACGCCGATCCCGCCGAACTGCAGAAATTCAGTGACCTCGCCCACCGCTGGTGGGACCCGGAGTCCGAATTCAAGCCCCTCCACCAGATCAACCCCCTGCGCCTCGACTGGATCGACGCAGCCGCCAGCCTGGCGGGCAAGCGCGTCATCGACATCGGCTGCGGCGGCGGCATCCTTGCCGAATCCATGGCAGCCCGCGGCGCTCAGGTCACTGGCGTCGACCTCTCGGAAAAGGCACTTGGCGTCGCCCGCCTGCACCTCTACGAGAGCGGCCAGAGCGTCGATTACCAGCTTATTTCCGCCGAAGAAATGGCCCGCGACAATCCGGAAAGCTTCGACGTCGTAACCTGCATGGAAATGCTTGAGCACGTCCCAGACCCGGCCAGCACCATCCGGGCCTGCGCCGCACTGGTCAAGCCCGGCGGGCATGTGTTCTTCTCCACCCTCAACCGGAACCTCAAGTCCTACCTGATGGCGGTAGTCGGTGCAGAGTACATCCTCAAGCTGCTCCCCAAGGGCACCCACGAATACGCCAAGTTCATCAAGCCGTCCGAACTCGCCCGCTACGTGCGCGAAGCCGGGCTGGATTTGGAGGACCTGACCGGAATGCATTACAACCCGCTCAGCCAGGTCTATTCCCTCGGCCCCAACACCGATGTGAACTACCTGATGCGGACCTCCAAGCGTGGCTGAAGCCATCTTCTTCGACCTGGACGGCACCCTCGCCGATACGGCGCCGGACCTCATCGGCACGCTGCACCGCCTCCAGGCCGAACATGACCGTCACGCAACGCCTTTCGAGCAATTGCGCCCGATGGTCTCCAACGGCGTGCGCGGCCTGCTCGGTGTCGGCTTCGGCCTGACGCCCGACATGACCGACTACCCGCCCATGGCCAAACGCTTTCTCGACCTGTACGCCGACGCCCTCTGCGTCGAAACTCAGCTCTTCGCGGGCATGGCTGAGCTCCTCGATGCGCTGGACACCCATGGCATTCCCTGGGGCGTCGTCACCAACAAGGCCGAACGTTTCGCGCGCCCCATCATCGAAGCCCTCGGCCTCGCCGGGCGCAGCCGCTGCATCGTCGGTGGAGACACCGCCGCCCGCGCCAAACCCCATCCTGATCCGCTGTTGCACGCCTGCCAGCTCTCCGGCACCGACCCACTGCAGTGCCTCTATGTTGGCGACGACATCCGCGACATCACCGCAGGCCGCGCCGCTGGCATGAAAACCGTGGCAGCAGCCTACGGCTATCTCGGCAACGGCGTCGCAATCCATGCCTGGGAAGCTGACGTGATCATCCAGCACCCATTGGAAATCCTGGAGCTCCTCAGCACGACTTGAGTTTGTGATAGGATGCGGAACTTCCCGGTTCAGGCCGGGACCAATGCATGTAACGAACATGGGGCCGACCTGGCTTCGACGTGGGTTGCAAAGCAGATCAGTGCATACCGAGGACCAGTTACCTCGTAAATCCACTGGAAAACTACAAACGCCAACGACGAGCGTTTCGCTCTGGCCGCTTAAGGCCTAAGCCACTGCACTGATTCGTTCCTGGGTCAGGTGGGGTCAAACCCAATTGCAGTGTCATTTACAGGAACTAGCAACAGATCGGGTTACTTGGTCTCGCGCGAAACTCTAGGTGACTCGCCTGTAGTCGGCCCGCCAATTGGCTAAACTCCGGGTTAAATTCAAATTAGTTGGCTAAGTATGTAGAACTGACTGTAGAGGGCTTGCGGACGGGGGTTCGATTCCCCCCGGCTCCACCAAGAAATTGATTTAAAATCAATAGCCTACAAGACGCACAGCGCGGATTGTAGGCTATTTTTTTGGGCTGTTTGGGGCCGGTTGATGTACTTTTTGGTTAATCTTTTAGACGAAACCCGCCGCGCCCGAGCCATCGAACTCCTCGACCGCAACACCCGGTCGATCAAACAGCGCCCGGCTTTGGTCGGGTTCAGCAATGAGAAGCGCCTTGCCAGGGCCTTCAAGGGGGCACGGGGACTTCACTGCAAGCGTTTCGGGAGCGAGGGGAACGAGGTCCACGTGCTGTAGAACCGGGTAAGCGCCCGGCTTGACGACCTCTCCTTTGCGTTGAACTGGTTCAACGCAAAGGAGAACTTCTGCTGCTCTGAGGTGCGCGGGTTCAAGTTTCAGCTGAACGGGTTCAGCGTGGACTTGAACTGCTTCAGCTCTGGATTGAACCCGTTCAAATCGCCGCTTCGATCGTTCAAGTCCGAGCAGCGTGATTTCAAGTGGATCTTGAAAAAGTTCAAGTCCGGGGAGCGGGCGTTTGAATCGGAGCCGAGCAAGTTCAAGTCTGGGCTGCAAATGTTCAAGTCGAAGGAGCGTGGGGCTCGAAGGGCATTCACCGATCCGGCCCAAGACGGGGCGGCCTCACGGCAGCGATTGCTGCACGGAGCCCGGGTCCGCCCCCCACCCAACTAACGCCAAGCGATTGATTTCACATGGCGTTTTTCATTGTGCTCGCATAGGAGTGCCGTGCTGGTTCGCAAGCACAGTAGAATGATTGCCCCGCTCCGACAGCAAGAACGCACGATGCTCCTCGCCGATGTACTGACCCTCGACAATTTGCGGCTGTACGCTGGCGACAAGACCTTCATCCGTGGGCGGGACTACTTCAACAGCGGCGCCGTTCAAGCTCTGGAGTCCAACGAGAGCAGTGCCTCGGCCGAAGTCCTCGGGACCCAGCGCTACGAAATCGTGCTCTCGGCCGGGGCGGACGGGGAGCTGGAGTTCGAGTGCGACTGCCCGGTCGGCGAGGACGGCATCTTTTGCAAGCATGCAGTCGCGGTCGGCCTGGCCTGGATCGCCGGTGAAGACCTCGCGGAGCCGGAGACATGCTCCCCCAAACCGAAATCCACCCGCCAATCGAAAGCCGTGCGGCTCCGCGCTTACGTGGACGGACTGTCTCCCGGCGAACTGCGGCGCTGGCTCCTGCAGGCAGCGGAACAGGACCATGACCTGCGGGACCGCCTGCTTTTTGCCGCCGCGGCCCAGGCTGCCCACGATCTGCCCGGCTTGCGCTCCGCCATCCACCAAGCCACCCGGATCAGCGGCTTCCTCGACCATGACGACACGGAAGCCCATGCCAACCGCCTTCAGGATCTGGCCGGCCTGCTGGAAACCCGGATCGCCGATGGCGACGCGAAGTTGGTGGAGCTCGTCGAGGAGGCCATCGGCCTGATCCAGAACGGGCTGGAAAACATCGACGATGGCGAGGGATGGGTCTATGGAAGCCTTGAACGCTTCCAGCAGCTCCATCTGCTGGCCTGCGAGCACCTCCGGCCCGATGCCACGGCGCTGGCCGAGCGTCTCGTGCGTTACCAGATGGACAGCCATTGGGACACCTTCTCCACCATTCTGCCGGACTACGGGAATGCCTTGGGTGAGGTGGGCGTGGAGCGCTACCGCACGCAGATCCTGATGCGGTGGGCGCAACTGCCGGCGCTCACGCCGCAGGACAATCGCACGGCCCGTTTCGACCCGAAGCGCAGCCGCCTCGAAAAAGCCATGGAAACATTGGCGCGCGCATCCGGCAACATCGACGAGATGATCCAGGTACTGCGCCACAACCTCTCCAGCAGCCAGCACTTCCAGTATCTGGCAAGCTATCTGGCGGAACATGGCCGCTTCGATGAAGCGCTGGCCTGCGCAGAAGAAGGACTGGCGGCGTTCCCAGCCCAACAGGCGTGGGAACTGGTCGACTTCTGCATTCACGAATATCGGCGACGCGGCGCATTCGACCAGGTCGAGGAGTTCGCCTGGAAGCGTTTCCTGTCAGGCGCCGACCAGGCGTCCTACGCCGTCCTGCTGAAGGAGGCCGGCAGCATCGGACGTCGCGCCCCCCTGCGTGCGCGAGCGCTACAACACCTGTGGGATCAGGTCGCCAAGGAAGAAGCGAAACCCCGGAAGCAAAGCCCGGCCTGGCTGCGCTCCGCCCGCAGCGAGCTGGTGGCGATCCATATAATGGAACGGGATGCGGAAGCGGCATGGAGCACCTTTCAGGGTGGTCACGTCGCCATCACGCTGTGGGGCAAGGTCGCCGCGCTGCGGGCCGGCAGCCATCCCGAGGATGCCATCGCCCTCTACTTTCGCCTGTTGCCGCATGCGGTCGAGGAAGGCAGCCGCGGCGCGAAGTATGACGACGCCTTCGCGGTGGTGGCCGCCATCCGCAAGCTGCGCCTCTCCGGCGGGCAGCATGCGGTGTTCGACGCGGAACTCGGACGGGTTCGTCTGCAATACAAGGCCAAACGGAATTTCATGAAACGGCTTGCCGAGTTTCAATAAGCGTCGGACGGCTTGCAGACTGAACGACAATGGACCACGCCACCCTCAGCACCCTTCGAGACCGCCATCCCGCATGGCGTCTGCTGGCCTCGCCCCATGCAGCGCTGGTGGCGAGCTTCCTGCACCGGGTGTTCGTCACGCCCAACATGCGCGTGATGAGCGAGGCGGATCTCGCCGAGGCACTGGAGGACGAACTCTTCGCGCTGCGCGAGCAACTCGGTCCGGACGCCTACCCCAGGAATGCACGGGACTACCTGAACGACTGGATCTCCCCCGACAAGGGTTGGCTGCGCAAGTTCTACAAGCCCGGTACGGACGAAGCCCAGTTCGATCTGACCCCCGCCACCGAGAAGGCCATCGCATGGCTCGTGTCACTGACTGAAAGGCCCTTCGTCGGCACCGAGTCGCGGCTCCTGACACTGTTCGCACTCCTGGAACAGATCAGCGCCGGCACCGAAGCCGACCCTGCGAGGCGAGTCGAAGACCTGCGCAGGAAACGTGACGACATCGACGCCGAAATCGCCCGCATCCTGGCCGGTGACGTGCCGTTTCTGGACGACACCGCCGTCAAGGACCGCTTCCAGCAGTTCCAGCAACTGGCTCGCGAGCTGCTGGCCGACTTCCGCGAAGTGGAGCACAACTTCCGCCGACTCGACCGCAAGGTGCGCGAGAAGATCGCCCTGTGGGACGGCGCCAAGGGCGCGCTGCTCGATGAGATCATGGGCGAGCGCGATGCCATCGGCGACTCGGACCAGGGTCGCAGCTTCCGCGCCTTCTGGGATTTCCTCATGTCCAGCCGCCGCCAGGAGGAACTCTCCGCACGGCTGGACCAGGTCCTGGCCTTGCCGGCGGTGGCAGCGCTCCAGCCAGATGCGCGTACACGTCGCGTCCATTACGACTGGCTGGAAGCCGGCGAACACACCCAGCGCACCGTCGCCCAACTATCGCAGCAACTGCGCCGCTTCCTGGACGACCGGGCCTTCCTGGAAAACCGCCGCATCCTCGACCTCCTGCACGGCATCGAGAGCAAGGCCCTGGCTCTCCGTGACGCCCCGCCCGCCGCAAGCCCGATGACCATGGATGCCATGAGCGCGGACATCGAACTGCCGCTGGAGCGGCCGCTGTTCGCCCCCAAGGCCAAGCCACGCCTCGCCGGGCTCACGCTCGACACAGGAGAGGACGACATCGACACCGCGCGCCTGTTCGAGCAGATCATCGTGGACAAGGCACGTCTGCGCACGTCTATCCAGCGCGCACTGCGCCACGCACCGCAGATCACCCTGCATGACCTGCTGGAGGCCGAACCCTTGCAGCACGGCCTGGCCGAATTGGTCGCCTATCTGGAACTGGCCCACGCCGAGGCCGGCAGCGATGCTCTCGGCAGCCTGCATGCTGTGGTGGACGAAACCGTGGAAGAACCGATCCGCTGGCAGGCCAGCGATGCACAAGGCGAGCCGGTCACGCGTGAAGCACGCCTGCCCCGAGTGATCTTCACGCGCTGAACGCCGCTGCGACAGGAAGACAATGAACGACACCGTGCCAGATACCTCCCTGGATGAAAACCCGCCCGGCACCCAGCTGGCGGTACCCGAACTGTCTCTGCTGATGGTTCAACTTCTCAAGGGCGTGCTCTACCGTGACGACGACGAGCATCTGTGGGCAAGCCTCCTGCGCCTGCAGGCCCGGGTGAGGGAACACGCGGCCATCCTGCTGCTCGACCTGCTGATGGACGAGGCGGAAGGCTACGCCTTCCTCAAAAGTCGCCCGGATCCGGACGAATCCGAGGCAGCCCCCCGCCCGCCACGACTCGTCGCCCGCCGGCCCCTGTCTTACCCGGTCAGCCTGATGCTCGCACTGCTGCGCAAGCGCATGGCGGAGTTCGATGCCGGTGGCGGCGACACCCGCCTGATCCTCGCCCGCGACGAGATCGTCGAACTGATACGGGTCTTCCTGCCCGACGGTACGAACGAAACCCGGCTCATCGATCAGGTCGACGCCACGATTTCAAAAGTCGTCGAGCTGGGTTTCCTGCGCCGCCTCAAACCCGCGGCGGGCAGCAGCCCCCAGGCCGGACCGGAGCGTGGGCACTACGAGCTGCGGCGCATCCTCAAAGCCTTCGTCGATGCCCAGTGGCTGGCGGAATTCGACTCGCGGCTGGAGGGCTACCGCCAGGCACTGTCCGCTGGAGACGCGGCCCCGGAGGCCAACGATGCTTGAAGCGCCGACCCTCGGGCTGGATTTTGTGGCCGACGACAGCCGCGTCGGCTTCCGCCTGCAAAAACTGGAGGTGCTCAACTGGGGCACCTTCGACAAACGGATCTGGCGCTACGAGCTCGATGGCCGCAACGGCCTGCTCACCGGCGACATCGGGTCCGGCAAGTCCACAATGGTGGACGCCATCACGACCCTGCTGGTGCCGGCCCAGCGCATCGCTTACAACAAGGCGGCCGGCGCGGATGCGCGTGAGCGGACCCTGCGCTCATACGTGCTCGGCCACTACAAGAGCGAACGCAACGAGGTCACCGGCAGCGCACGTGCGGTGGCGCTGCGTGATGCATCGAGCTACTCGGTGATCCTCGGCGTGTTCCGCAACGAGGGCTACGACCAGGCGGTCACCCTGGCCCAGGTGTTCTGGCTGAAGGATCCACAAGGCCAGCCGGCACGGCTGTTCGTCGCGGCGGAACGGGCCATGACGATTGCCGGGGACTTTGCCGGTTTCGGCAGCGACATTGCATCCCTGCGCAAGAAGCTTCGCAACACGGGCAGCGAGCTGTTCGACAGCTTTCCGCCCTACTCTGCCTGGTTCCGCCGACGCTTCGGCATCGAGCACGAACAAGCGCTGGAGCTGTTCCACCAGACGGTGTCGATGAAATCGGTAGGCAACCTCACCGACTTCGTGCGCAGCCACATGCTGGAACCTTTCGATGTAGCCAGCCGCATCGATGCGCTGATCCGTCATTTCGACGACCTGGACCGCGCCCACCAGGCCGTGCTCAAGGCCAAGCGGCAGGTCGATCTGCTCACGCCGCTGGTCGCCGACGGCCAACGCCACGCCACCCTGGCGGCGGAAATTCAGGGCTTTCGCGACGGGCGCGATGCCCTGCGCCCCTACTTCGCCGGGCTCAAGGGCCAACTGCTGGACCGCCGTCTCGCGCTGCTGGCGGAGGATGCCGCCCGGCTCGACGCCCAGATCGAGCGCCTGGGCGCCCAACGCGACGACGAGCGCACCGCGGTGAGCAATCTGGAACATGCCATGCGCGACAACGGCGGCGACCGCCTGGAGCAACTTGCCGCCGAGATCCGGCGCAAGGGAACAGACCGGACGGAACGCCAGCAGAAGGCCGAACGCCACGCCGCCTTGCTGGCCCTCGTCGAAGAGCTGCCGCCCGCCGACGAAGGCACCTTCCTCGCTCAACGCCACGCCATTGGCGCCCGTGCAGAATCGCTGCGCGAGCGTATCGCGGACCTCACCAACCGCGAGCGCGAGGAAGACTTCGCTTTCCGCAAAGGCCGGGAAGAACACGCAGCCCTGAGCGACGAGATCGACAGTCTCAAGCTCCGCAAAAGCAATATCGAGGCTGCCCAGATCCGCATCCGCGAGTCGCTCTGCGCGGCCCTCTCCATCCCCGAGGACGACCTGCCCTTCGCCGGCGAACTCATCCAGGTACGCGAAGACGAACGCGACTGGCAAGGCGCGGCCGAACGCCTGCTGCGTGGCTTCGGCCTTGCGCTGCTGGTGCCCGAGGCGCACTACAGGGACGTCGCCGAATGGGTGGACCGCCAGCATCTCGGTGCACGCCTGGTCTACTTCCACGTCCGGCCGAAGAAAAGCGTGCAAGCTGCCAACCTGCATCCTCAGTCGCTCGTGCGCAAGCTCGCCATCAAGCCAGACTCGCCGCATTACGAATGGCTGGAGCAGGAACTGCGCAACCGCTTCGACGTGGCCTGCTGCGACAGTGCCGAGCAATTTCGCCGCGAGGCCCGGGCCATAACGCGCAGCGGCCAGATCAAGGACCCGAGCGGGCGTCATGAGAAGGACGACCGCAACCGCATCGACGACCGCAGCCGCTACGTACTCGGCTGGAGCAATGCCGACAAGCTGCGCGCCCTGCGGGACCAGCGTGACCGCCTGGAGGCCATGCTGGTCACGGTCGGCCAGCACATCGCCGAAATCCAGCAGTCGCGCAAGCAGCTGGAAGGCCGGCTGGAAGCGCTGGCAAGACTGGAGGAGTTCACACGCTACGCGGACATCGACTGGCAGAGCCTGGCGTGCGAGATCGCCGCGCTCCGGGAAGAGCTCAAACGCCTGGAGTCCGCCTCCAATACCCTGCAGGAACTGGGGCGGCAGTTGCAGGCCGCCCGCGGCCGGCTGGCCGAGACGGAAAGCAGACTGACTGACGTGCTGGGCAAGCGCGGCGAAACCAGGAGCAAGCGCGAAGCCGCCCAGGAACTGCGGGACCAGACCCGGGCCGTGTGTGAGGCAACGCCGCTCGTCGATGCCCAGCTCGCGCGCCTGGAAGACTGGCGCAACGAGGCACTGGGCGAGCACCAGCTCTCGGTCGAATCCTGCGACAACCGCGAGCAGGAGCTGCGCAAGTGGCTGCAGGACCGCATCGATGCGGAGGACAAGCGCCTCTCCCGCCTGACCGAACGCATCATCAATGCAATGCGCGGCTTCAAGGAAGAATTCAAGGCCGAAACCGTCGACATGGACGCAAGCCTGGCGGCGACAGCCGAATACGCCCGCTTGCTCGACGGCCTGCAGCGTGACGACCTGCCCCGCTTCGAGGCCCGCTTCAAGGAGCTGCTCAACGAGAACACCATCCGCGAGATTGCCAACTTCAACGGTCAGCTCGCCCGGGAGCGGGAGACAATCGCCGAGCGCGTCGGCCGCATCAACCAGTCCCTGCAGGGCATAGATTACAACCCCGGACGCTTCATCAGGCTGGTGGCCCAGCCCAGCCCGGATGCAGAGATCCGCGATCTTCAGCAAGACCTTCGCGCCTGCACCGAAGACTCATTGACGGGTTCAGCGGATGAACAGTACTCGGAAACGAAGTTCCTGCAGGTCAAGGCCATCATCGACCGCTTCCGGGGTCGCGAAGGCCTGTCGGAGGCGGACCGGCGCTGGACCGCGAAAGTCACCGACGTACGCAACTGGTTCCTGTTCTCGGCCAGCGAGCGCTGGCGAACCGATGACGCCGAGCACGAGCACTACTCCGACTCCGGCGGCAAGTCGGGTGGCCAGAAGGAAAAGCTGGCCTACACGGTGCTCGCCGCCAGCCTGGCCTACCAGTTCGGCCTGGAATGGGGCGCGGTGCGCTCCCGCTCGTTCCGCTTCGTGGTCATCGACGAAGCCTTCGGGCGCGGATCGGACGAATCGGCGCAGTACGGGCTGCGGCTGTTCCAGCAACTCAACCTGCAGTTGCTGATCGTCACGCCTCTGCAGAAGATCCACATCATCGAGCCCTTTGTGGCCAGCGTCGGCTTCGTGCACAACGAGGGCGGGCGGGATTCGCGGCTGCGCTGCCTGAGCATCGAGGAATACCGGGCGCAGAAAGCCGGTACGGTTCAGGTCTCACGATGAACTGGACCACCTCGGCGGACCTGCGCGCCCAGGTCCAGCGTCTGTGGGATCGTGGCGAACTGTTGCGCGCATCGGTGTCCGATGCCAGCGAATGGCCGCGGCGCCTGAGCCTGAAGGCCCCCACGGCATCCGACCTGACGGAGCGTTTCGAAGCCGTGCGCAATTGGGTTCACGCCGTGGCCGACACCCCCCACGTACGGGTCGACTGGCGCGAATGGACGCATCGCGTGCAAGGCAGACAGCGACTACCGACCACCGTATGGGTCGATTCATTACAGGATGCGCTGGCCTTCATCGGACAGGGGCAAGCGGTACAGCGCTACCTGGCGCTCTGGCAGCAGACCGCCACTGCACAGCCGACCCTGCTCCCATGGCTGACCAGGCGCCCGCTGCAGGTACTGGAGCTGACTGACGCCTGGGAGCGCCTGCTCACTGTCGTCGCGTGGCTGCAAGCCCACCCTCGCCCAGGTGTGTACCTGCGCCAGGTGGATGCTCCCGGGGTGGACAGCAAGTTCATCGAAGCCCATCGGGGTGTATTGGCCGAATGGCTGGATCTGGCCCTGCCGCCGGAGGCTATCGATGCCACGGCAAGCGGTTCAGCACAATTCACCCGCCGTTACGGCTTTCTGGACAAACCCTTGCGCCTGCGCTTCCGGCTGCTCGACCCTGCCCTGCCGAGCCTGCCCGGCTGCCATGGTTTGCCCGACATCACACTGGATGCAGCAAGCTTCGCCCCCCTCGCCCTCCCCGTCAGGCGGGTCTTCATCACCGAGAACGAAACCAACTTTCTGGCCTTCCCGCCCGTGACGAAAGCGATCATCGTCTTCGGCGCCGGCTACGGCTGGGAAGCCCTGGCCCCCGCCACGTGGCTGCAGGACTGCAAGGTGCACTACTGGGGCGACCTCGACACCCACGGCTTCGCCATCCTCGACCAGTTGCGCGAACACCTTCCCCACGCGGCTTCGTTCCTGATGGACCGGGAGACTCTGCTGGCCCACCGCCCGCACTGGGGCAAGGAACCCACCCCCACGCAGCGCGAGCTCCCACGTCTCACGGCGGAGGAGGCCACACTCTACGACGCGCTCCGCTTCGATCATCTCCAACCCGGACTGCGCCTGGAACAGGAGCACGTCAGCTACCGGTGGCTCAGCGACAGGCTCGCGCACATTACCTCGACATAGCGCGCCAGCCCGTCTGCACTTCATTCCGGCCTGGTGATGACCGAGCATAGCGCCGCCTCGGTCCGGTTCGATACCTTCAGTTTGTCGAGCAGTTGCTGGACATGGTTCTTCACGGTCTGCGGGCTCAGGCCCAGTTCTGCCGCAATTTCCCGGTTGGACAGGCCGCCGCGGATGCCGGCCAGCACCTGGCGCTGGCGTGGGGACAAGTCGGCCTCGATGCTCCTCGTCGGGCTGGCGGGCGGCAGGCTGGCAAAGGCGTTGGCGAGATAGGGCTGCAACAGGCAGGCGAAGTAGCGCTCCCGTTCACCAGGGCTGCCCTGCACGCCAAGGAACACGAAGACGTTCAGACCACTCTCCGAAGCCCGCTCACTGCCATGGAGCAGTCCGGCCCCATCGGCATGTGGGCCGAGCATTTTCAACATGAGCGGGCAATCGGCGGCAAGATCGATGCGGCACGGCTGCCTGTCATGGGCATGCCAACGCTTCGAAAGAACCTGGCACAGGGCCTCGCCAGCCTCACTCAGTCCCTCCTCCGCCCGATGCGGCAACGGCAAACGGGAAAACACTCCGGCGCGGGCGCCCCCGGGCCAGCGGCTCAGGCAGATCAGGGTTTCGTGGGGCAGGAAGCTCTGCAGCCCGCCCTGCGCCCATAGGTAGAACTGGTGGCTGCGCCGGATGCGGATGGCCTCGTCCAGCACCAGCGGCAGGCGTTCCCGATCAAGATCGGTGAGGAGCATCATCGCGGCGCCCTCATCGACCCGCAGCCTGCTGTGCTTGACGTCGGCTCATCGTGTCGGCGGGGCGGAACAGCCAGTCCCGGTAGCGTGCGCCACCGGCACCCGAGGCTCCGACGCTGACCCACTCCGGCAAGCCATCGCGGCGCAGCGCCTCGCGCTCGGAGCGGCTGCGCAGCCCGACGATGCGGCCTTCCTGACGCTCCACAATCCAGTCCGCCGCGCCGGTCATCGGGTCGCGGTACAGCCGGCGCAGGTGGCGCCGCACGAAGGGCACGCGCGGGTCGAGGAGCAGCGCGTCCAGCGTTGCCGGAGCGGCCGCCGGGTCGTCGGGCTGGGCAGCCTGGTAGCTGGCCAATGCGCGGGCGAATTCGCTGCCGATGAACAGCAGCTCGGCCTCTCGTTCCCGCTGAGCGCTGATCGACCACAGGCTGCCAAAGCGGGCCAGGCCGAAGCCCAGGGCCGCCACCGCGAACAGCATCAGGAGGTAGGTGACGCCACGCTGGCGTGCGCGCGCCGTCATAGCTCGCCGAACGAACGCCCGTCGCGGGCCGTGCCGGGGGCGCTGCTGTGCAGGTCCCACACACCGGAACCGCCGGGCGGGGCGACCAGCTGCCAGCCGTCCCGGCGCTCGGTGAGCGGGTCCACCGGCGCGGCGCGCAGATAGCGGCGGTCCACCAGCTCGTCCAGGTCCTGCGGGTAACGCCCGGTGTCGCCGTGGAACTTGTCGATGGCGTCGCGGGTAACCGCCAGCGTCTCGGCCAGGGCCGCCTCCCGCGCCCGCTCCAGATGGACGAAATAGCGCGGCGCGGCGATGGAGATGAGCAGCGCAACGATGGCCATCACCACCAGCAGCTCGATCAGCGTGAAGCCGCCGCGGCGCCGCTTCGACGTCAGCATCACCATTCCCGGTAGGGCACGCCGTTGAGCCCGCTGCCCGGTGCTCGGGAATAGACGTCGAACACGTCGCGCCCTTCCCGCGGGGCGTCCGGCGGGCTGGCGTAGCTGCGCAGGCCCCAGCCGGCGGCGGCGTCCTGGCCGCTGGTGTCGAAGGGGTCGCGCGGAATCCGCCGCAGGATGTAGATGCGCGCCTGGCCGGGGGCACGGGCGTCAGGCATGCCGCGCACCAGGTCCTCCAGCGTCCCGGGGTAGCCGCTGCCATCGGCGGCGCGGGCAATGCGGCCCTCGTCGCTGTAGCGCTTGTAGGTGTCGATGCCTTCCCGCAGCTGGCGCAGGGCCAGGCGCAGTTCGCTCTCCTTGGCGCGCTGGGCGGTGAGCTGGGCGACCGGCACCGCGATGGCGGCAAGCACCGCCACCACCGCCACCGTGACGACCATCTCGATCAGCGTGAAGCCGCGGTTAGTCATGATCCGGAAGGGCTCACGGCGCAATGCGCACCCGCGCCGGCGCGGGGCTGTTCAGCGGCTGGACCGATCCGCCTGTACGTGCATCGGTTGCCAGCAGGCTGAAGACGGAGTTGCCGGCAGCCTTGGCGCGGGCCCGGAAGCGCGCATCCACGCTGCCGCCTGACAGATGCAGGGCCAGCGCGTCGCCGCCCTCGCCGGGCTGATCGAGGGGTTCGACCAGCGTCGTGTCGTAGGCCAGCAGCAACGGGCGCCCTTCGCCCGCCGCGCCGCTGACGCGCACCGCAAAGGTCTCGCCTGGGCGGACCTGTTCCGGGGCGGCCAGTCGCGGTTCGCCAGCCGACGCTTCAGGCGCCATCGCTGAGATAGGCAGCGCTGCGGGCACCGGCGTTACCCCGGCCCGCCCGGCTCCGGCAGCAGGCCCCGCAATCGGTGTGAGCAGCAACGGCGCGGCACCGACCGCCGACTCCGTCCCCGCACCAAACGTGGCACTGGCCAGCGCCGGCTGGTTGAGGTTGCGCAGCACCCGCGGGGTGATCAGCAGCACGATCTCGGTCTTGTTGGCCACGTCGCGCTGACTGCTGAAGAGCCGCCCGAGCCCGGGCAGATCGCCGAGCCCCGGCAGGCGGTTGGCGGCGCTGCGCTCCTCGTCGCTGATCAGGCCGGCCAGCACCTGGGTCTCCCCGTCCTTCAGGCGCAGGGACGTGGCGGCGCTGCGCGTACCAACCTGGTAGGCCAGGGAGTTGGACGGGCCGAGGACTTCCTTCACTACGCTGCTGACCTCCAGGTTCACCTTGATCGCCACCTCCTCGTCCAGGTGCACCGACGGCTCCACCTCCAGCTTGAGGCCCACGTCCAGATAGTTCACCGAGGCCGACACGCCCACGTTGGCGGTGGAGGTGGTGGTGAACACCGGCAGCTTCTCGCCGATGTGGATGCGTGCCTTGTCCCGGTTCTTCACGCGGATGCGCGGGTTGGCGAGGATGTTGGAATCCCCGTCCTGGTCCTTCAGGTTGAGCAGCAGGCCGGGGTTGGCCACGTAGGGCACCATCGCGCCGGTGTTGCGCAGATTCACGTTGCCGCTGAGCAGCTGGCCGCCCAGGTTCTCGGTGATGGTGGTGCCGGTGGTGGTGGTCACCGCGCTGGTGGTGGTGGGCTGCAGCAGGCCATAGCCGATCTGGTCCGGAAAGCGCAGGCCCAGTTCGAGCAACTTGTTGCGGCTGATCTCCAGCACCTCCACCTCCAGCATCACCTCCGGTTCGGGCAGGTCGAGGCCGGCGATCAGGCGCTCCGCGAGGCGCACTGCGTCGGGCGTGTCCTTCATCACCAACAGGTTCAAACGCTCCTCCACGAAGACGTCCTTGGTCTTGACCATCTGCTTGACCAGCTCCATGGCCTGCTTGGGCGACGCGTTGGCGAGGTAGAAGCTGCGCGTCACCAGCTCCTGGTAGTCCTTCTGCTTGGCCGGCGTGTTGGGGTAGATCAGGATCGAGTTGTCGTTGAGGAGCTTGCGTTCGAGCTGCTGGGTGGTCGCCAGCAGCTTGAGCACATCGTCGATGCTGCTGCGCCTCACGAAGATCGACACCTTGGTGTCGGGCCGCACATCCTTGTCGAGCACGAAGTTGAGACCGGACTCCCGCGACAGCACCTCCAGCACGCCGCGCAGCGGGGCGTCGCGGAATTCGAGGGTGATCGGCTTGGCCAGCGGCCCCTTCAGCGCCACCGGCAGCGGGTCGCGGGCGACGCTGCGTTCGTCGAGCCGGCGCATCACGCTGCGCGCCAGCGCATGGCCGGGTTCGGCAGCCAGCACGCTGCGGGCGGCCTGCTCCGCGCCGACGAAGTCCTGGGCGTCGAGGCGCTTGCCGGCCTCGGCCGCCGTTCGGTTGCGCTGGCGCTGGGCGGCGATCGTCTCCAGCCCGGCGACCACCCGCGGGTGATTGGGGTCGTACTGGCGCGCCAGCACCAGCGCCGCCTCGGCGTCCTCGAAACGGCCGCCGGCCCGCGCCTCCTCGGCCACGGCCAGCTGGCGCAGGGTCAGGCGGTCGCGCTGGCGCAGGTAGTAGCTGCGCAGCGCCAGGTTGGCGGGGTCGGCGGCGATCTTCTGCTGCAGATCGCGCAAGGCCGCCTCCGGCGCACCGCTGGCGAAGGCCTGGCGGCTCGCCTCCAGGGCGGGGTTGGCGGCGCAGGCGGTCAACAAGACAAGTACAAGGGCCAGTGCGGCCCCGGCGCACAGGGTGTGGAACGGACGTGGTGGCTTCATGGAGTGCCGGTGCTCAGGCTCTGGGTTTCGTTGAGGGGCAGGTACAGGAAGTCGATGCGCTGGCGGCTCACCGCCGTCACCCGGTAGCGGCCGTCGAGCACGTCGCCGGGGCGCACCGCTCGGACCTCGTCCCGCTCGAGCAGGAAGGCCGCAGGCACGCCGCCGTCCTCCAGCGCGCCGCCGTAGCGGTACGGCAAGGGCGGTGCGACGGGCTTGGTGTCGACCGGCGGCGGAGGCGGCGGTGGCTGGAAGCTGCGCGCCGGAAAGAGTTCGCCTGGCACGCCATCGGCCGGCGGACGCGCGCCGAGGCGCAACTCGCCGAGCGGCATGGGCGGGACCGCAACCGAACGGGGAGCCCGGCCAGCCTTGCGCACCGGCCGCGTGCTACCGTCGCCCTCATCGTCCAGCCCGGCAGCCCACCAGGCGGCGGCGAGGACGGCGCCCAGCGCGAGGATGAGCCCATGGGCGCGCTTCATGAGCGCCCCCGCAGGAAGATCACCAGCCGGACGCGCGCTTCCAGTTCCTCTGCACCGATGTCGGCCCGTTTCAGCAGCAGCCCGTCGACGGCCACCTCCGGCAGTTCGGCCAGCAGATCGCCGAGCCACAGGCGCAGCGCGGCGTAGCGGCCATGCAGCGGCAACTCCAGCGCCACCTGCTCCAGCGGCGTACCGGCAAGCGGCGTGGAGCGGTAGTCGGCCTTGTCGGCGGCGAGGCCGCGGGCCAGCGCGTAACCGTGGATGCGCACCAGCAGATCGGGCAGGCCGTCGCCGGCCGGGAAGGCGCCGTAGTAGGCGTCGAGACGCTCCCTCTCGGCGGGCGGCGACGGCAGCGCATGACGCTGCTGGCGGAGCAGGCTGCGGGTCTGGCGGTCCAGCGTGTCGGCCTCGTCGGCGAGGGGCCGGTTGCCGCTGACATCGAAAGCCAGCGCGAAGACGGTCAGCGCCACGCCGAGCACGCCGGCCCAGCCGGCGCCACGCAGGATCCGCTGCGCTTCCGCCCGTAGGGTTGCAAGGCGCGGCGCCATCACGGCTGCGCCTCCCAGCGGGCCTGTAGCTCGAAGCCGACCACCTGGACGGGCCCGTTCTGGCGGAAGGCGTAGCCGGCCAGCCTCACGTCGCGCAGCGCCGGGATGGCTTCGAGGCGCTTCACGAAGGCGAAGACCTCGGGCAGGTTGCGGGCCTCGCCGCTGAGCTTGAGGCGTCCCTTGGCACCGTCCTGGTCCAGCTCCAGCAAGGCCAGGCTCGGATCGTCGGCGGCGGCTTCGAGGGCCGCCAGCAGCGCATTCCAGTCGCGCCCGAGGCCGGCTACCACGCCGAGGGCCGTGCGGCGCTCCGGGTCCGTGAGTGGCGCCACCGGCGGACGAACCGGGCGGGCGACGGCGCTCTGCCGACGCGCCCGCTCGTAAGCATGGCGCGCTTCGGCGAGGCGGGTTTCGGCCACATCGAACTCGTGGAGCACGCCGAGCGCGGCAAGCGCCCCGCAGGCCAGCATCAGCCAGCCGAGCGCGCCGGGCGGACGGCGGCGGCCGCTGAAGTCCAGGTCAACGGCGGACGGCACGGCGCGGCTCACGGGCGAGCCTCCGCGCAATCGGCGTGAATCCAGCCGGCCGGCAGCGGCACGTCCGCCGGCAGCGGGCCGGCCACGTGGAAGGTGCCGGCGGCCGGCGCCTCCGGCAGCGTGGCGAGCAGCGCGATGAGGCCGTCTACCGAGGCACGGCCGTCGGCCTCGTCGACCGGCAGACTGCGCAAGGCCCGCCAGACGCCTGCGGCCCACAGCCCGATGGTGACGCGCCCGCGCTCCCGCCGGGCGAAGGCCCCGTCGCCACGGAAACGGCGGCGGCTCTGGTTGAAGTCGGTCAGGAAGGCCGGCTCCACCGTCCTCAGACTCAAGCGGCGATCGCGCGCCCAGTCCCGCAGCGCATCGTGCAAGGACAGGGGCAGCGCCGCGGCAATGCACACCGGCCCGGCGGCGTTGCGGTCGGTGAGCACCGCCCACGGGCCGGCGCCGAAGACTTCCGTGAAGCGATGGACGACGAAGGCCTGCCGCTCGGCCGCCGACAGCCCCTCCGGCCAGGTCACGCGTAAATAACGCACGTGGCGGTCGGCGACGGTGACGTGCAGGCACGAGAAGCGTGGCAGCGCCGGCAAGGCCGCCAGCACGGCAGTCCAGTCGGCATCGATGGGCTGCTCGATCATTCCGGCCCGGCACTGCAGGCGCAGCGCGTCGGGCCCGATGTGCAGCGCCGCGCGCTCAGGCCACGAAAGTGACACGGTTCAGCTCCTGCAGGGTGGTGAGACCGTCGCGGACCAGGGCCAGGCCCGCGTCGCGCAGGCTGGCGAAACCGCGCCGGCGGGCGGCCGCCTTCAGCTCGCGCAGCGGCGCGCGGGCGATGATCAGGTCGCGCAGCTCGTCGTCGAGGATCAGCACCTCGGCGATGGCGCGCCGGCCCCGGTAGCCGGAGCCACGGCACGTGCCACAGCCGCTGCCGGCGCGGAAGCGGTAGCCGCTCACCGCCCCGCGCTCTCCGAGGCCCGAGTCGGCGAGCAGCGCGGCGTCGGGCGTACAGTCGGCGCTGCAGGCCAGGCAGTTCACGCGGATCAGGCGCTGAGCCACCACGCCGTTCAAGGCCGCCACCAGGTTGTAGGGGTCGATGCCCATGTGCATGAAGCGGCCGATCACGTCGAAGACGCTGTTGGCATGCACGGTGGTGAACACCAGGTGGCCGGTCAGCGCGGCCTGCACGGCGATCTCGGCGGTCTCCGGGTCGCGGATCTCGCCGACCATGATCTTGTCCGGGTCGTGGCGCAGGATGGAGCGCAGGCCGCGGGCGAAGCCGAGGCCCTTCTTCTCGTTCACCGGAATCTGCAGCACGCCGGGCAGCTGGTATTCCACCGGGTCCTCGATGGTGACGACCTTCTCCTGCCCCGAGTGGGTTTCCGACAGCACGGCGTAGAGGCTGGTGGTCTTGCCCGAGCCGGTCGGCCCGGTGACCAGCAGCATGCCGTGGGGCTCCATGGCGAGGCGGCGCAGCGTGGCGCGGGTGGGCGCGTCGAAGCCGAGGGTTTCGAGGGTCAGCGCCGCCATCTCGCGGGTCAGGTGCTCCTTGTCGAGCAGGCGCAGCACGGCGTCCTCGCCATGGATGCTGGGCATGATGGAGACCCGGAAATCGATCGGGCGGCCGGCGGCGTGGACCTTGAAGCGCCCATCCTGCGGCACGCGCCGCTCGGCGATATCCAGCTCGGCCAGCACCTTGAGGCGCGACAGCACCTGCTCGGCCAGCTCGCTGCCCTGGGCGCCGCCTGCTCGGGTCAGCACGCCGTCCACCCGGTACTTGACGACCAGCCCGCCGGGTACGCTCTCCAGGTGGATGTCGCTGGCGCCCTGCTGGATGGCGTCGTAGAGGGTGGAATTGACCAGTTTGACCACCGGGCTGGCGTCGCTGGCGATGCGCCGCAGGGACAGATCCTCGCCGTCGTCCACGCGAGTGGCGGCGGCCTCGCCGAGCACACCGGCGACGACGCGGCCGGATTCGGCGTGGCGGGCCAGGCAGGCGGCCAGGTCGTCGCGGCGCGCCAGGCGCAGCGCGAAGGGTTCGGCGAGGTGGCCGCCGAGGCCGTCGAGCAGATCGGTGTCCTGCGGGTCGGCGACGGCGATCAGCAGGCGTCCGTCGTCCCCACGGCCGGCGAAGGCGTCGCGGCGCAGCGCGTCGTCGAAGGGCAGCGCGGTAAAGTCGGGCTGCAGCGCGAACAGTTCGGCGTGGCCGATGGCGGCGATCACTGAATGCTCTCCGCCACCTGGAAGATCGGCAGGTAAAGCATCACCAGCACCACGCCGATGCCCACCGCGATCACCAGCATCAGCAGCGGGCCGGCCAGGCGGGCCACCAGTTCAAGCCAGCGGGCGTTGTCCTGGTCGTGGAAATCGGCGGCACGCTCCAGCATGTCGCCCAAGTTGCCGGCCTTCTCCCCCACCGCCAGCATGCGCAGCGCCACCGGCGTGGCGAGGCCGTGGGCCTGCAGCGTGGCGGTGAAGCCCTGCCCTTCGCGCACCGCGGCGCGGCTCGCCAGCAGGCCGGGGCGCAACACCGGCGAGAGCAGGCCTTCGACCATGCCCAGCGCCGCCACCGCGGGGATACCGCCACGCAGCAGCATGCCCAGTGTGCGGTACAGGCGCGCCAGCTCGAAGACGCGCAGCCGCTCGCCGAGGCGCGGCAGGCGCCAGGCCAGGCGCAGCGCTGCGGCGCGGCTGTCGGCACGGACAGCCAGTGCCCCCCAACCCCCCAGCACGGCCACGACTCCGCCGCCGATCAGCCCACCGTGGGCTTCCATCAATTGCCCCCAGTCGAGCAGCAGGCGCGACATCCAGGGCAGCTCGCCGCCGACGCTCTCGAATACCTGCGCAAAACGCGGCACCACGAAGAGCAGCAGGAACAACATGACCGCCCCACCCACCACCACCAGCAGCGCCGGGTACACCGCCGCGGCGACCAGCGTGCCGCGGATCGCGTCGAGCTGGCGCTGGTAGGCCACGTAGCGGGACAGCGCCGGTTCCAGGTCGCTGGTGTGCTCGGCGGCACGCACGGTGGCCACGTAGAGCGGCGGGAAGGCGGCCGGCTGGGCTTCCAGCGCGGCGGACAGGGTGCGGCCTTCGCGCAGCCCGTGACCGAGGGCATCCACCACCGCACGCAGGGCCGGGCGGGCTTCCTTCTCGGCGAGAGCCGCCAACGCGTCGGCCAGCGGAATACCGGCCCGCAGCAGGGCTACCAGCTCCTGGTTGAACAGCATCAGCGGAAAACGCGCAGTACGGGCCGGCCGCCCCAGCGGCGCGACCGACAGCACCGCCAGGCGGCGCTCGGCCGCCAGCGCGCGGGCGGCGGCTTCATCGGCGGCGTCGACCTCGATGTCCACAACGGACGATGCCGCCCCGAGGGCACGGATGCGAAAACGCATGGCTTACCAGTTGACGACGTCGGCGGCCTCACCGCTGCCGCCGGGCTGGCCGTCGCGGCCGAAGGAATACAGGTCGAACTCGCCGTGCTCGCCGGGCTGCTGGTACTGGTAGGGCTTGCCCCAGGGGTCGTCGGGCACCGCCTTCTTGAGGTAGGGGCCGGCCCAGCGGGCGGCGTCGGCCGGCTTCTCGGTGAGGGCGCGCAGGCCTTCCTCGCTGCTCGGGTAGCGGCCCACGTCGAGGCGGTACTGGTCGAGCGCCTTCTCCAGCCCGTCGATCTGCGCCCGCGCCGCCTTCACCTCCGACTTGCCGATGTGGGCAAAGAACTTGGGCCCCACGTAGCCCGCCAGCAGGCCGATGATGGTCATCACCACCAGCAGTTCGAGCAGCGTGAAACCCCTCAGGCGATGGGAACGATGGGGACGGATGGGACGGAGAGCGGGCGTATGCATAGCCGGCGAAGGCTAGCGACGCTCCATGACAGGGATTTGAAAGGCAGACGACAGCTTCCATTTCGCCTATCAACTGTCCTATGGCATACACCATCTTCATTACACGATCATTCGCCCGGCCTGATCCGGTCAGCCCAGTTTTGGCCATCCGGGCGAGGCGATCCCTGTAGCCTGCGGTGCCTAAAGTGGCGGGCTCTTTCAAGAAAGAACACGGAGCCCCCAATGCCCACACCCCATCGCCTCGCCTCGGCCCTCTGCGCCGTCGGCCTGCTGTCCGCCAGCGGCCTGGCCGCTGCTGCATCAGATGTCGTCATCAGCCAGATCTACGGCGGCAACGGCAACACCTACAACGCCGACTACGTGGAACTGTTCAACCGTGGCGCCACTGCAGTCAATCTGGCCAACTGGTCGGTGCAGTACGCCAGCGCCAGCGGTACCGGCAACTTCAGCAGCAACGGTGTGGCCACCGTGAACGGCACCCTGCAACCCGGCCAGTACCTGCTGGTCCGCCTGGCCACCGCGACCAACGGCGCGGCTTTGCCATCGCCGGACGCCACCGGCAGCCTCAACCTGTCGGCCAGCGCCGGCAAGGTGATCCTCGCCAACGTGGCCACCGGCCTGGCATGCAACGGCAGCAGCACTCCGTGCTCCGCCGAGCAGAGTGCCCAGATCGTCGACCTGGTCGGCTACGGCAGCGCCAACTTCAAGGAAGGCTCCGCCGCCGCGCCGGCCGCCAACGGCACCACCGCCCTGTTCCGCGCCAACGGCGGGTGCGCCGACACCGACCAGAACGGCACCGATTTCGCGACCGGCGCGCCCTCGCCGCGCAACAGCAGCTCGCCGCTCAACCAGTGCGTGTCCGCCCCGGTGAACGCCGCCATCGTGACGAGCTGCAGCCCGCTGGCCGTGCAGGTCGGCAGCGCCGGCAGCGTGGTCCTCACGGCCACCGATCCGGACAGCATCGTCACCGGCGCCGCCATCGTCGGCACGCCAGTCAACGGCATCAGCCTCGGCCCGGTCACCCCGGCCGACGCCGACGGCGGCACTGCCAGCGTGACGCTGCAGGCCGCTGCTGGCCTGGCCGCGGGCAACTACCCGGTGCAGGTGCAGTTCAGCAACAACGAATCCCAGAGCGCCAGCTGCACGGTGGACGTGAGCGTCAGCGCCGCGCCGGCCGTCACCCCGGTTTATGAAATTCAGGGTAGCGGCCCGACGAGCCCGCGCGTTGGCGAGACCCTCACCACCGGCGGCGTGATCACCGCGGTATTCCCCAACCTGAAGGGCTTCTACCTGCAGGACCCGAGCGGCGACGGCAACCCGGCAACATCCGACGGCATCTTCGTGTACGTGAACAGCGCCACCATGCCGGCGGGTGTGGTGGTCGGCAATCAAATCACCGTCAAGGGCACGGTGGCCGAGTTCAACGGCCTGACCGAACTGACCACCCCGAGCGCCGTCACCGTGCTGTCCACCGGCAACAGCGTGCAGCCCGTGGATGTCACGCTGCCGGAAACCGTGAATGGCGACCTGGAGCGCTACGAAGGCATGCTGGTGCGCATCGTCAGCCCGATGAGCGTCGCCCAGAACTACTTCCTCGGCCGCTACGGCCAGCTGACCCTGTCGGCCAACGGCCGCATCGAGAAGGCCACCAACCGCTACGCCGCCGGCACACCGGAAGCCATCGCGCTGGCCGACGAGAACCAGCGCCGCCTGCTGGTGCTGGACGACGGCTCGTCCCTGCAGAACCCCAGCCCGACGCCCTACATCGGCGCCGGCAACACCGTGCGCGCCGGCGACACGGTCAACGGCCCACTGGTCGGCGTGCTCGACCAGGGCCCGATCAACGCCAGCAGCCCGGCCGCCATCGACTACCGCCTGCACCCAACCGAAGCCGTGAGCTTCACCCGCGCCAACCCGCGCACCACGACGCCAGCCAGCGTCGGCGGCAACGTGAAGGTGGCCAGCTTCAACGTACTCAACTACTTCAACGGCAACGGCACCGGCGGCGGCTTCCCGACCGCCCGTGGCGCCACGACCGCCGCCGAGTTCGAGCGGCAGCGCACCAAGATCATCGGCGCGATCAAGGCCATCAACGCCGACGTGGTCGGCCTGATGGAGATCGAGAACGACGGCTACGGCAGCACCAGCGCCATCCAGGACCTGGTGAATGGCCTCAACGCAGCGATCGGCGCCGGTACCTACGCGGCGGTGCCCGATCCTTCCACCGGCACCGGCACGGACGAGATCAAGGTCGCGCTGATCTACAAGCCGGCCAGCGTCACCCGTATCGGCGCCTCGCTGTCCGATCCGGACGCGGTCAACAGCCGCCCGCCCCTGGCCCAGACCTTCGCGGCCCTCAACGGCGAGAAGTTCTCGGTGATCGTCAACCACCTCAAGTCGAAGGGCTGCACCGACGCCAGCGGCGCCGACCTCGACCAGAACGACGGTCAGGGCTGCTACAACGCCCGCCGCCTGCAGCAGGCCGCCCGCCTGCTTTCCTTCGTCGAGCAGGTCAAGAGCAACGCTGGCGACGACGATGTGGTGCTGATTGGCGACATGAATTCTTACGGCAAGGAAGACCCGATCAACGCCCTCACTACCGGTGGCCTGGTGAACCAGATCTCCGCCTACGAGAGCAACGCCTACTCCTACGTCTTCGACGGCGAACTGGGCTACATCGACCACGCCTTGACCACCGCGTCGCTGACCACCCAGATGGGCGGCGTCGGCCACTGGCACATCAACGCCGACGAGCCTTCCTTCCTCGACTACAACCTGGAGTTCAAGCAGCCCGCCTGCCCGGCCTGCGAGCCGGACCTGTACTCCGCCACGCCCTACCGCTCGTCGGACCACGACCCGGTGGTGATCGGCCTGCAACTGCTGAAGAAGCTCGACGGTACGGCCGGCCGTGACACCCTGGTCGGCACACCCGGCGACGACATCATCGTCGGTGGCGACGGCGCCGACACCCTGACCGGCGGCGGCGGCGCCGACGTCTTCGTGTATCGCAGCATGCGTGAAGCCGGCGACACCATCACCGACTTCACGCCGGGCACCGACCGCATCGACGTCAGCCAGCTCGGCGTCACCTCCGAAAACCTGGGCCGCGGCGTGCTGAAGCTCGTGCAGACCGCCGCCGGCACCAGCGTGCAGTTCGACAGCGACGGCGATGCCGGCAGCGCCCTGCCCCGCCCGCTGGTACTTCTGAAGGGCGTGCCCGTCAGCGCCATCGACCTGAGCCGCGACTTCATCGTCCAACAGCTTCCCCGATAAGGAATTCCGTCAATGAAACTGCAATCCCTGATTTCCCGCTGCGCCGCCCTCCTGCTTGCCGCCGGCGTCCTGGCCGCGCCCGCCCACGCCGCAGTGGTCAATGGCAACTTCGGCGCCGGCCTCACCGGCTGGTCCACCCTCGGCGACGTGGCAGCAATAAATGGCGCGACACTCACCACCGCGTCCCTGGACGTGGATGACGCGCCGGCCGGCGCCGGGGCCTTCAACGTGTCCGGCACCGCGGCCGCCGCGGTCGGCGTGCCCGGCGGCGTGGAGAGCTTCGTCGGCCTGCCCCTCGGCGGCCTCGATCCGGACCCGGCCAGCGGCATCTGGGCCTTTGAAGGTTCGGCGCTGAAGCAGACCCTGACGGTCAAGGCCGGCGACACGCTGAGCTTCGACTGGCAGTTCTCCAGCCAGGAAGACCCGCTCAGCGGCATGAACGACTACGCCTTCGTGCTGATCGGCCAGACCCTGATCACACTGGCCGACGTCCTCGGCGGCGCCACCGGCAGCCACTTCAGCACCACCTTCGGCGCTGACGGCAACGTGGACCTGGGCTTCGGCATCGTCGATGTGAACGATTACGTCGGCACCTCGTCCTTGAGCCTCGCCAACATCAGCCTCGACGCGGCCCGCAGCGTACCCGAGCCCGGCAGCCTGGCGCTGGGCCTCGGTGGCCTGGCCCTGCTGGCCCGCCGCAAACTGCAGAAGTAGGACGTCTCACGACCAGGCCATACCGACGTCTCCCGTCGGTATGGCCGCCCCCCGAACCCGCGCCCCTCAGCGCCGCTGACGCTTGGGTCCCTCGCTGGCGGTGATCGAGACGACCGGTGTCTTCTGCCCGCGCACCACCACCGCCCCGGTATTGTCGAGAACGCCCGACGGCCCGGTGACGAAGCCGATGTGCTCCGCGTAGGGTAAATAGCGCGACGGCGCCATCAAGCGGACCCGATACCACTTCTTGAAGTTGTCCTGGATCAGCAAGGTGCTGTCGTCCTCGGCCACCCAGTCACGGATACCGTGGCGGTTGGCGTACGGGATGGAGAGCTGCGGCGCATCCGTCTGCTCAACCTTGCTGGCATCGTCCTCCGCCGCGGCCAGGCCCAGCCAGCCGATGACTACACCAACGACGGTCAGCCACACCAGCAGGATCACGTAACGCATCGGAAGCCTCCTTCAGGACATCTTGCGAAAGACGCTCAGCCCCAGCGCAGGTCGGTCCGCGACAGCGGGAACTGGCGGACCCGCTTGCCGGTGGCGGCAAAGATCGCGTTGCAGACCGCTGGCGCCAGCGGCGGCAGGGCCGGCTCGCCGAGGCCGGTGACCGGGTAGTCGGTCTTGACGAAATGCACCTCGATCTTCGGCGGCGCATCGGCAATGCGGATCAGCGGGTAGTCGTTGAAATTGCCCTGCACGATACGCCCGCGCTCGATGGTGAGCTCGGGGAACATCAGTGTGCCGAGGCCATCGACGACCGAGCCTTCGACCTGGTTCTCGGCACCGGACAGGTTGACGATCTGCGCGCCGATGTCGGTGGCGACCACCACCCGGTCCACCTTCAGCGTGCCGTCCTTCGCCACCGTCACCTCGGCCACCTGGGCGATGTAGCCCCGGTGGCTGAAATGGAAGGCGATGCCCTGGCCCTGCCCTTTCGGGAATTTCTTCCTGCCCCAGCCAGCCTTGTCCGCCACGTGCAGCAACACCCGGCGCATGCGGCTGACGTCGTAGGGCGTGCCCCGCTCGCCGCTGCCGGCGACGATGGCCTTGTCGCCGAGGATGTCGAGGCGGAATTCCAGCGGGTCGCGCCCGGCGGCGTGGGCCAGTTCGTCGATGAAGCTGTGGAAGACCCACGCGAACACGCAGCTGCCCGGCGCCCGCCACGGCCCCATCGGCACGCCGCATTCGATGGCTGACTGCTCCAGCAGGCAGTTGTCCACCCAGCGCCCCGGAAACTCGTCGCCCGACAGGCTGCCGCCGCTCCCCGGCACCAGGCTGGTCTTGCCGTCGCGGCTCACCGGGTTGGCGAAGGTCACGAAATGGTTGTGCCAGGCGATCAGCTTGCCCTTGGCATCGACGCCGCCGCGCAGGAAGTGGAAGCCGGCGGGCCGGAAATGGTCGTGACGCAGGTCGTCCTCCCGCGTCCACGTCAGCTTGACCGGCCCCCGGACGCGCTGGGCGATGGCTGCCGCCTCGACGATGTAGTCCGCGGACAGGCGCCGGCCGAAGCCGCCGCCGCTGCGCGTGATGTGCAGGACGATCTTGTCCTTCGGGATGCCCAGCGTGGCAGTGACCAGCTCCTGACCGGCGGCCGGGTTCTGGGTCGGCGCCCACAGTTCGAGCGCGCCGTCCTTGTAGTGGGCCGTGCAGTTCTGCGGCTCGAAGCTGGCGTGGGAGATGAAGGGGTAGCTGTAGGCGGCCTCAACGGTTTTGACCGAGCCGGCCAGCGCGGCGCCCACGTCGCCGTCCTTGCGCAGCACGCTCGCACCGGCTTGTTTGGAAAGACGCTGGGCCTCGGCGACGAAGCCGGCCCAGCTCTGGTTGGCGAAGCGCCCTTCGTCCCAGTCCACCTGCAGCTGCTTGCGGGCGCTCCACGCCGCCCAGGTTGACTCGGCGACGATTGCCACGCCCGGCAGCAGGCCGCGCAGATCGTCGGTGCCGGCGATCACGAAGGCGTCCTTCACGCCCGGCAGGGCCTTGATCGCATCGAGGTTGGCCGAACGGACCTTGCCGCCAAAAACCGGGCTCTTCTCGTAGACCGCGTAGAGCATGCCCGGCAGCTGCGTGTCGATGCCAAACAGCGGCTGACCGGTGACCACCTGGTGGTTGTCCACGCCGCCGATCCGCTTGCCGAGCAGCTTGAAGTCCTTCGGGTCCTTGACCGGCACGTTCTTCGGATCGGGCACCGGCAGCAGCGCCGCGGCATCCACCAGCTGGCCGTAGCCCAGCGTGCGCTTCGACGGGCGGTGATGCACGGCGGAGTCCGCCGCGAAGCACTCGCCGACCGGCACCCTCCAGCTGCGGGCGGCCGCTTCCACCAGCATCAGCCGGGCCGCGGCGCCGAGGCGCCGGAAGTCCTCGTAGTTGGTCGGCGTGGACGTGGAGCCGCCGGCGCTCTGGCGGCCGTAGGCCGGGTCCAGATCGCCCTGCACGATGCGCACGTCCTTCCAGCTGACCTCCAGCTCCTCGGCGATCACCGTCGGCAACGAGGTCTTGATGCCCTGGCCGATCTCCGGCTGCTTGGACACCAGCGTCACGATGCCGTCGCGGCCGATGCGGATGAAGGCGTTGGGCTTGAATTCAGCGCCGCCAGCGATGGGCTTCTCCAGCCGCTCGACGGCCTGGGTCGTGCCGTTCAGGTAGAAGCCGAGCACGAGACCGCCACCGGCCGCGGCGGACTGGCGGAGGAAGTTGCGGCGGCCTGCACTGGCGGGATCGGGGGCGTTCATCGGCGGCTTCATTTGCGGACTTTCTTGTCGGCGGCGGCCAGTTCAGCGGCCCGGTGGATGCCCTTGCGGATGCGCAGATAGGTGCCGCAGCGGCACAGGTTGCCGACCATCGCGCCGTCGATGTCCTCGTCGCTGGGGCGGGGGTTTTCCTTCAGCAGCACCGCGGCGGTCATGATCTGGCCAGCCTGGCAGTAGCCGCACTGGGGCACGTCGAGCTCTTTCCAGGCCCGCTGCAGCGGATGTTCGCCCTGCGGATCGAGCCCTTCGATGGTGGTCACCTGCTTGCGGCCGACGGTGGACACCGGCGTCATGCAGGCGCGGGCCGGCACGCCGTTGAGGTGGATCGTGCACGCGCCGCACTGGCCGATGCCGCAGCCGTACTTGGTGCCGAGCAGCGACAGGCTGTCGCGCAGGACCCACAGCAGCGGCGTTTCCGGCGCAGCTTCGACGCTGCGGCTATGACCGTTGATGGACAGGGTGTATTTGCTCATGGAATGGGTCGGTCCGGATGGTTGAAGGCGGGCCCTACAAGCCTGAAAGATAGTCGGCCAGTGCTTCGATGTCCTTGTCGCCGAGCGACTTCGCAATCTGGTTCATGACGCCGTCCGGGCTGTTGCGGCGGATGTCGCTACGCCAGTCCTGCAACTGCCCGCGCAGGTAGAAGCGGTGCTGGCCGCCGATGGCCGGATAGGCCAGGCCGCCGGCCACCCGCCCTTTGCCGTCGGCCCCGTGGCAGGCGCTGCAGGCCGGAATGCCGCGGGCGCCGTCGCCCTGCTCGAAGAGTTTGCGCCCGAGCGAGCTGGCGGACTGGGCGCTCGCCACCGTGCCCTTCATCACCGGCTGGGCGGCGAAATGGGCTGACACGTTGGCAAGCTCGGCGTCGCCCAGTTCCTGCGTCAGCGCCTGCATGATCACGTTGCGGCGCCGGCCGTCGCGGAAATCGCGCAGCTGCTTGTACAGATAGGCCGCCTGCTGGCCGCCCAGGCGCGGATATTCGGCCACCGTGCTGTTGCCGTCCGGGTTGTGGCACTCCTTGCAGACGTTCTCGTCGGACCAGGCCTTGCCGGCCAGCGGATCGCCGACGCGGTCCGCCGCGCATGCGCTACTCCCAATGCACAGCGCAGCGAGCAGCCCCCCGAGTGAAGACAGAACCCGCATCGCGCTCACCCCAGCGGCTTGATCGGCTTGAAGCGGTCGTGGCAGGCCCGGCAGTCACGGGCGATGCCCAGCGCCGACTCGTAGGCGGCTGCAAAGTCGCCGCGTTCGACCAGGCTCGCCGCACGGGCTGCCCGCTGGCGCCCGTCCCAGGACAGCAGCAGCGGATCGTCGTGCTCGCCGCGGGCCTCGTAGAAGCGCTCCATCAGCCCGTACAGGTGCTCCAGCTCACGGGCCTCGGCGGTGGCGGACGCGGCGTCCTGGCGCTTGAGGGCGAGCAGCACCGACTGGCTGTGGCGGTCGATTTTCTGCATCCACACGTCGAACTCGAGGATGCTGTCGGCCGCCGCGGTGCCGACGCAGAGCACACCGGCACTCAAGGCGGCAACTGCCAGCAGGCGGGGAAAGACGCGCCTCAACGTGCCTTGCCCACCAGCGTCTGTACCACTTCGAGGGCCTTGTCCACGTTGGCCACCGGCTGCAGGCCGGCCACCGTGGCGGCGACGCGGCCGTCCGGGCGGATCACGAAGGTGGTGCGTTCGGAGAAGGCGTGGTCGATGTCCTTGCCACGGGTGTCCTTCGCCCCGCTGCGCGCTTCGCGTACGGCAATGTCGAAAGACCTGGCAATGCGGCCGTCGGCATCCGAGGCGACCGGCAGCTTGCCGGCGCAGAACTCCGGATCGGCGGAGAACTCGTTGAGGCGGCCGATGCTGTCCAGGGACACGCCGACCACGGTGGCACCGGCCGCATTGAACTTGTCCATGTTCTCGGCAAAGGTGTGGGCCTGCAGGTTGCAGCCGTTGGTGTAGGCCGACGGGTAGAAATACACCACCACCGGCCCCTTCCTGAGAGCGTCCTTCAGGGAATAGGAAAAGGCTTTGCCGGCCAGCGAGGCCTGGGCCTTGAAGTCCGGGGCGGCGTCGCCTTCCTTGAGGGCAGCAGCAGCGGGTACGGCCAGGGCGGCGAGCAAGGCGCCGATCGCGAGGGTCTTCATGGGGTCAGTCCTGCTTGTAGACGTTGTGGCAGGCCTTGCAGGTCCGGCCGAGTTCGGCGGACGCGGCGGCGGCGCTGTCGAAATCCTTGGCGGCGACGGTGGTCACGATGCGCGTGGACAGGTCGACGCTCTTCTGGGACATCTTTACACCGTCCTCGGCATCGCCCTTCTTCACATAGTGGTCAACAACTTCCTTGAAGAGCTTCTCGAGCTCCTTGGCGTCGGCGGTGGCGGTTTTGGCGTCCTTGATGCCGATGGCGGCATCGGCGCTCTTGAAGGTGTCTTCCACGTTGCGCATGAAGTCTTCGTCCACCGCCCCGGAGGCGGTGAGCGCGGTCGTGGCGAGCAGGCTGGTCAGGGCAAGGCGGATCAGTTTTTTCTTGTACATGGGGTCAAGCTCAGGGTGAATGCCGGCGGGCATGGCGAGGGCCCCTGCCCCCGCCCCCCTTGGCCGGTCAGGTGATGATTTCCGGCACCACGTCGCCAAAGACGGTCGTCGCCTTCTCCTGGCGGCCCTGGTACTGGAAGGTCAGCTTGCGGTGGTCGAGGCCCAGCTGGTGCAGCAGCGTGGCCTGCAGGTCGTAGGTATCGACGATGCCGGACGTGGCGCGCAGGCCGATCTCGTCGGTGGCACCGTGGGTGTAGCCGGCCTTGATGCCGCCCCCGGCGATCCACGAGGTGAAGCCCCACGGGTTGTGGTCGCGCCCGTCGCCGGTCTGGCCGTAAGGCGTGCGACCGAACTCGGAGGTCCACACCACCAGCGTGTCCTTCAGCAGGCCGCGGGCCTCCAGGTCGGCGAGCAGGCCGGCGATCGGCTTGTCCACCAGCTTGGCCATCGTGCCGTGGTTCTTCTCGATGTTGTTGTGGGCATCCCAGTCCGGCAGGCTGTCGTCCGGCGAGCCGGAGATCACATGCACGAAGCGCACGCCCTTCTCCACCAGGCGGCGGGCCCGCAGCAGGTTGGTGCCGTATTCCACGGTGGCCTTGTCGTCGAGGCCGTAGAGCTTCTTGGTGGCGTCGCTTTCCTTGGACAAGTCCACTGCCTCGGGTGCCGACTTCTGCATACGGTAGGCCAGGTCGTAGGAGCGCAGGCGGGCCTCCAGCTCGGTATCTGCCGGGAAGCGCGCAGTGGTGCGCTGATTGAGGGTCTTCAGCAGCTCCAGCGTGTTGCGCTGCTCTACGTCCGACACGCCGGCCGGGCGGTCCAGGTACATGATCGGCGAATCGCCCTGGCGGAAGGCCGTGCCCTGGTACACCGCCGGCAGGAAGCCCGAGCTCCAGATCACCTGCCCGCGCCCGCCGCCGCCGGTGCTGCGCCCATTGGCGAGCACCACGAAGGCCGGCAGGTCGGGGTTGTTGGTGCCCAGGCCGTACTGAATCCATGAGCCGAGGGCCGGACGGCCCGGCACCAAGCCGCTGGTGTGCAGCTTCAGGGACGCGATGACGTGGGTCGAACCCTCGGTCTTGCTGCCCTTCAGGAAGCAGATCTTGTCGGCGTGCTGGGCCAGGTTGGGCACCAGGTCGGAGAACCAGGCACCACTCTCGCCGTACTGCTTCCAGGTGCGCTTGGTGGCGTAGAGGGCGCCGACGCCGCCGTCGGTCGCCGTCTTGAGGTTCTTGGAGAAGGAGTCCGGTAGGGGCTGGCCGTGCAGCTTGACCAGTTCGGGCTTGTAGTCGAACAGGTCGAGGGTAGACGGTGCGCCGGCCATGTGCAGCCAGATCACCGCCTTGGCCTTGGGCGTGTGGTGGGGTTGCTTGGGGGCCAGCGGGTCCACGTAGTCGGCGGCCTGCACGGAGGAAATGAAGCCGCCGCCGGGCAAGATGCCGCTGAAGGCGAAGGCGCCGATGCCATAACCGGCATTGACGAGGAAGCGACGACGGGCGTTGTGATCGTGAGTCATGATGTTTGTGTTCCTGCCTTGTTCTCGGTACGGCGCTTACAGGCGGTAGAGGAATTCGTTGGAGTTCACCACGGCGTGGACCAACTCCACGAAGGCGGCGCTGCGGGCCGGGCTGGCCTTGTCCTTGGCGGACGCCTTGGCACCGCCGGCGCTGTCGCCGTCGTCATCGGAAGTCTTCGCGAGCTTGGCCTGCTGGGTGTCCAGGTAGGACAGCAGCGTGGCGCGCTCGAACTTGTCGGGGCTGCGGCCGTAGAGGGTCTTGAAAAGCCCGTCCACCTTCTCGCGCACGGCGCCGGCATCCTTGGCGCCGACCGGGGCGACCACCTTCTTGCCGCTGGAGATCTGTCCGGCGACGACCTTCTCTTCCTTGTCGAGGAAGGCCAGCAGGGAGTCCTTCTCGGTTTTGTCCGGGTTGCGGCCGAAGGCGATCTGGTACAGGCGGTCGAGGCGCGCGTTATCGTTCTCGCCCGCTTCGCGGATCACGCGGCCGGCCAGCGCCTTCGACCACTCGAAGACCAGGTCGCTATTGACCAGGGCCAGCGCCTGCGGGGCGGTGGTGGTCACTTCACGGCGGCCATGGACCAGCTGCGGGTTGGCCCAGTCGAAGGTGTCGAGCAGCGGATACGGCGTGTTGCGGCGCACGAAGATGTAGGCGCTGCGGCGATGCTGGTCGGCCAGGCTGTCGGAGACCTTCCACGCGTTGCGGTTGTCGAAATTGACCGGCACCGGCGGGAACACCGACGGACCGCCGATCTTCTCTTCGAGCAGGCCGGCGGCGTACAGCAGGGAGTCGCGCACCTGCTCCGCGTCCAGGCGCTGGCGCGGGAAGTAGGCCAGCAGCTTGTTCTCCGGATCGATGCTGACCAGTTCCTCGCGGTGGTCGGACGACTGGCGGTAAACGCTGGACAGCAGGATCTCCCTCTGCAGCTTCTTCACGCTCCAGCCGTTCTTCACGAAGCTGTCGGCCAGGTAGTCGAGCAGCGCCGGGTTGGCCGGCTTCTGGCCCATCTTGCCGAAGTCGTTGACGGTATCCACCAGGCCACGGCCGAAATAGGTGTTCCACACCCGGTTCACCAAGACCCGCGCAGTGAGCGGGTTGGACGGGCTGGCAATCCAGTTGGCCAGCGCCGTGCGGCGACCGGACGAGGCGGCGGTGGCGACGATCTGCGGGTTCTGGCCGCCGGACAGGGCCGCCGGCAGGCCGGGCTGGACTTCCTCCAGCTTGCGGTCGTAGATGCCCTTGAACAGCACAAAGGTGGACGGCGAATCCGCATGGCCGAGTTCGGTGGCGGTGGAGATGTTGCCCGGGTCCTTCGGCTTGATGTCGTCGAACTTCTTCAGCTCGGCCTGCAGCTTCTCGTACTCCGCGTACTGGGTCTTGTCCTTCTCCTTCATCTGGTTGGCCGCGTTGCGGGTGCGGCCGGACATGGTCCACAGGTTGCGGTGGTAGATCCAGCGGTCGTAGGCGTTGCGTTCGCTCTCCGGCTTGGTGATGGACTCGCGGGTCTCCGGCACGAAGCCGAGCAGGCGATCCGCCTCCAGCTTGTCGATGTAGGGCTTGAGAAGCACCTCCTCCTTGGCGCGCACGTCCTTGGTGGCCGCTTCCCACTTGGCGAGCCTGGCCGAGTAGTCGGCCAGCTCCTTGCCGGACAGCGGCGTGACGTCGTCGCGGAAGCTGGTATTAACGAAGTAGGCCTGGAGCTGGTAGTACTCCTTCTGGCTGAACTTGTCGAACTTGTGGTTGTGGCACTGGGCGCAGTTGGCGGTGGTAGCCAGGAACACCGAGCTGACCGTGTCGGTCAGGTCGTTGGCGATCTCCTGCTTCTTCAGGTTGAGGTCGCGGGCGTTGATCTCATCCGGGAAGTCGCGCAGAAAGCCGGTCGCCACCAGCGCATCCTTGCGGTCCGGCCACAGCTCGTCGCCGGCCAGTTGTTCCTTGATGAAGACGTCGTAGGGCTTGTCGTCGTTGAAGGCCTTGATGACGTAATCGCGGTAACGCCACATGTTGGGCCGCGTGCCGTCGGTGTTGTAGCCGTCGCTGTCGGCATGGCGGGTCAGGTCCAGCCAGCGGCGGCCCCAGCGCTCGCCGTAGCGCGGCGAGGCGAGCAGGCGGTCCACCAGCTTTTCATAGGCGTTGGGCGACTTGTCGTTGACGAAGGCCTTGACCTCCTCCGGCGTCGGGATGATGCCCCAGGTGTCCAACGTCACGCGGCGGATCAGCGTCGCCCGGTCCGCATCGGCGGACGGCTTGATGTCCTTGGCTTCGAGCTGGGCCAGGATCAGGGCGTCGATCGGGCTGCGCACCCACTTGGCGTTCTTCACGGCCGGGGTGGCCGGCCGGGCGACCGGCTGGTAGGCCCAGTGCTGCTGGCTCTGCGTCGAACGTGCCGGGCGTGTTGGTTCGGCGGATTCGGCGGGCGTAGCCTCGGCTGCCAGCACAGCCACCGACTCCAGACCCATGACCCCGACCAGGCTCCAGGCCACCGCCAGGGATGCGGCTTTTCTCTTCATCGTTTCAACTCCATGTGCCTGCGTCGTCTCCTCACCGAAGCGACGCACAGAAAACCTGCATTCGGTTCAGCGGGCGGCCGGAGCGGCCGCCATCGATGCCGGCGTCGGCGACATGGCCAATTGCGGACTCTTCATCACCCTGAACCTTCCAATGACAGATCGGACGGGCCGGCGCCCTTTGCACCGGCATACCGACTTTCAGCAGAATCCATGCCGCCCCGCACGGCATGCATTCCAAGGTCATCGAAGGGCAATCAAGATTTCAATTTTTCAATCGCTTACAAAATCTCCCACGGGCAGCGGAAATCCTCCCCGAGCACCACTGCGACGGTGGATGCAAGGCCGGCCTGCTGCGCGGCCAGCACCGGGCACAACGCAAATGCTGCACCGCCAACAGACGCTGCGCGGTCCTGCACAGCGCCGCGTCAGCGCTGTCCGGCGAGGTAATTGGCCAGCGCCTTCACCTCCTCGTCACTGAGGGACCTGGCGATGCGGTTCATCACCCCATCACGGCTGTTGCTGCGGTCGCCGCTGCGCCAGTCGAGCAGCTGCTTTTCCAGGTAGCGCCACTCCTGCCCGCCGATCGGCGGCGAGGCGGCTCCCAGGCCGGCAACCCCCTTCCCCGCCGGACCATGGCAGGACACGCAGGCATCCACGCCGCGGGCCGGATCGCCGCTCTCGAAAAGCTTGCGCCCCAGCGGGTCATCGCCCTTGCCGTCGCCCGCCATCGGCTTCTGGCTGGCGAAGTAGGCCGCGATGTCGGCGATGTCGGCCGGATCGACGGTCCGCGCCATCACCGTCATCACGTCATGCTTGCGCGCACCGCTGCGGAAATCCGCGACCTGCTTGACGATGTAGTCGGCGGGCAGACCGCCGAGCTTGGGGTGTCGGCCCTCCGAGCTGGCACTCTGACCAAAGCCGTGCCCATCGACGCCATGGCACTCCTGGCAACGCTCGTCGTCCGACTTGCGGGCGCCGGCGAGCACTTCGCCGGCACGCGGTGCAGAGGCGGCCGCGACAGGCACCGCCCCCGTTACCGACTTCCCCTTGCCCTTTACCGCCTGGGCCGCCACCGGCCCGGACAGGAAGGCCGCCAGCAACACGGCGACGCAACCTGTCACGCCCCAGGCCTGGCCCGGGGCCTTGCGAACGCTCAAACTCAAACGATGATCCTCAGCGCCTTGCGGACGCCAGGCGCGTCACCGTGTCGAGGGCCTTCTCGACATTCTCCACCGGCGCCACGCCGCCGATCGTCGCGGCGATCTGGCCGTCCGGCTTGACGACGAAGGTCACGCGATCGACTCGGCCGTGGTCGATGTCCTCGCCGCGGGTGTCCTTGCGCCCGGCCGGCACGTCGGCCACCGCCAGGTTGAAGGACTTGGCGATCCGGCCGTCCGGATCGGAGGCCACCGCGACCTTGCTGGCGCAGTACTGCGGGTCCGCCGAAAAGGCATTGAGCCGCTTGATGCTGTCGAGGGACACGCCGATCACCGTTGCGCCGGCGGCGCTGAACTTGTCGATGTTCTCGGCGAAGGTGTGAGCCTGCAGGTTGCAGCCGCCAGTGAAGGCCGACGGGTAGAAATACACCACCACCGGCCCCTTCTTCAGCGCATCGCGGAAGGAATAGTTGAAAGCCTTGCCGGCCAGCGAAGCCTGGGTGCTGAATTCCGGCGCCTTGTCGCCCTCGTTGAGGGCCGCGCTCGCGGGTGTCGCGAGTACGCCGGCGAGCAGCAGGCCGGACAGGAGAGATCGCTTCATGCTGAATCCAATTGGGGAATGTCTGTTGTACGTCGGGTGGCCGGCTGGACCACCCTGCTGGAAAGACGGGAGCCGGCTTTCCCGGCCCCCGTCCGCTGCGCCCTTTAGGCCAGGATTTCCTTGACGACCTTGCCGTAGACCACGGTCGGACGCTCGGAGCGACCGTTGTTCAGGAAGGTGGTCTTGAGGTGGTCGAGACCCATCAACTGCAGCACGGTGGCGTGCAGGTCGTAGGTATCCACGCCCTTCTCCTTGTCCGCCACCTGCAGGCCGATCTCGTCGGTCTCGCCGTAGGTGAAGCCGGCCTTCAGGCCGCCGCCGGCCATCCACTGGGTGTAGCCCCACGGGTTGTGATCGCGGCCGGTGCCGCTCTCGCCCCACGAGGTACGGGAGAACTCGGACGCCCACACCACCAGCGTGGTATCGAGCAGGCCGAGGGCCTTCAGGTCGGTCAGCAGGCCGGCGATGGGCTTGTCCACCATGCGCGCCTGGGTGGCGTGATTGCCGTCCAGATCACTGTGGGCGTCCCAGCTGCGGCGCTCCTGGTCGGAGATGTTGCTGGGGTAGCCGGACACCACCTGCACGAAACGCACGCCGCGCTCCACCAGGCGGCGGGCGCGCAGCAGCACCTTGCCGTAGCTCTCGCTGGTCGGATCGTCGATGCCGTACAGCTTGAGGGTGGCCTCGGACTCCTTGGAGAGATCCACTGCGGCCGGCGCGGCGGTCTGCATGCGGTCGGCCAGCTCGTAGGACTCCAGACGGGCACGCAGCTCGGTATCGGACGGACGGCGGTCGCCGCCGAAGCGGTTGAGCTGCTTCAGCAGATCCAGCGAAGCGCGCTGCTGGGAGGCGGAACGTAGCTCCGGACGCTCCAGGTACAGGATGGGGGATTCACCCGGGCGGAAGGCGGTGCCCTGATAGACCGCGGGCAGGAAGCCGGAGCTCCAGTTCACCGAGCCGGCGCTGGGTTCCTGCTCGCCGTTGTAGAGCACCACATAGGGCGGCAGATCCGGGTTCAGGGAGCCCAGCGCGTAGGTGATCCACGCGCCCAGCGACGGACGCCCCGGATTCAGGTCGCCGGTGTTGAGCTTGAGGATGGAGATGTCATGAGTGGCGCCAACGGTCACGCTGGACTTGATGAAGGTCAGCGTGTCGGCGTGCTGGGCCAGGTTGGGCAGCAGGTTGGAGAACCACGCGCCGCTCTGTCCGTACTGCTTCCAGGTGCGCTCCTTTGAGGCGAAGAGCTTGCTGACACCGCCCTGGGTGGAGGTCTTGATGCCCTTCAGGAAGGAGGCCGGCACCGGCGTTCCGGCCAGGCGCTCCAGCTCAGGCTTGTAGTCATAGAGGTCCAGCGTGGAGGGGGCTCCGTTCTGATGCAGCCAGATCACGGACTTGATCTTGCCGGGGAAGTGCGGAGCCTTCGGCGCCAGCGGGTCGATCAGTTCGGCGGCGGTGGCCGCGTTGATGTAGCCGATACCGGGGATGAAGCCGGTCGCAGCGGCGGCGCCCAGCCCGAGGCCGCTCTTGAGCAGAAAGTCGCGACGGTTGATGCTCATGCTTGTTTTCCTTGTCGTCAGATGTTGGGGTCGATCAGAAGCGGTAGGCGAAATCGTTGGAGTTGGCGACGGTGTGCACCAGATCCACGAAGGCTGCACCGCGCACCGGGTTGATTACGCCCGGATCCTTCAGGCCGATGGGCACGGCGGCTTCGAACTTGCCGTCCGCCACCTTCTTCTGGACGATCGCCTCTTCCTTGTTCAGGAATTCCTTCAGCGCGGCCAGCTCGGTCTTGTTCGGCTCGCGGGAGAACAGGATCTGGTACAGGCGGCTGAGCTGGGCGGACTGCTCCTTGCCCGCTTCGTTGATGATCCGGCCGGCCAGCGCCTGCGACCAATTCACCACGATGTCGCTGTTGAACAGGGTCAGCGCCTGCAGCGGAGTGGTGGTCACGTCACGCTTGTGATGGGCCTGCGACGGGTTGGCCGGGTCGAAGTTCTGCAGCAGCGGGTACGGCAGGCTGCGGCGGCTGAAGATGTAGATGCTGCGACGGTTCCAGTCGGCCTTGTCCTTGGACACGGTCCATTGGCGGTTGCCGTCGAAGTCGGCCTGGCCGCCTTCCAGCACCTTGGCGATCGGCGGGAACACCGACGGACCGCCAACCACGTCGGTCAGCTGGCCGGATGCGTACAGCAGCGCATCGCGGATTTCCTCAGCCTCCAGGCGCTTGCGCGGATAGACCGCCAGCAGCTGGTTCTTCGGATCGATCCTGGCGACGTCTGCACGCTCTTCGGACGACTGGCGATAGACCGCCGACAGCAGGATCTCCTTGTGCAGCTTCTTGACGCTCCAGCCGTTCTTCACGAAGGTGCTGGCCAGGTAGTCGAGCAGTTCCGGATTGGTCGGCTTCTCGCCGGCACGGCCGAAGTCGGCGACGGTCGGCACGATGCCCTTGTCGAAGTACTGACTCCACACGCGGTTGGCGTAGACCCGCGGCGTCAGCGGATTGTTGGGGCTGGCCAGCCAGTTGGCGTAGGCGGTACGACGGCCCGACGAAGTCGCGGTCGGCTTGATGTCCAGCTTGTCGCCCCCCCACAGGGCCGGGATGCCGGGCTGCACTTCCTCGGTCGGACGCTCATGGATACCACCGAAGCGCACGAAGGTCGGCGGCGAGTCGGAATGGCCCAGCTCCGTCGCAGCAGTGATGTTCACCGAGCCGCTGATCGGACGCAGGTTGTCGAACTTGCGCAACTCGGCCTGCAGCTTCTGGTACTCCTTCCAGGCCGCCACGCGGTCAGGAGAGTAATCCTGGTGATCCTTGTTCTCGGCGGTCAGGCGCAGATAACCGGCGGTATCGGTATCCGGATTGAAAACGGTCTTGTGGCGGAAATTCACCCAGCGGTCGAGGGCATTCCATTCGCTCTCAGGCTTGAAGATCGATTCGCGGCTGTCGGTGAGATAGCGCTCCTTCTGGTACTTGATGGCCGCTTCGCGATATGGCTTGAGGATCGCCGCCTGCTTGTCGCGGATTTCCTTGGTGGCCTCGCGGTACTTGGCCTGCTGCTCGGCGAACTTCTTGTCCCATACGGTTTCGGTACCCTTGGCCAGCGGCGTACGCTGGTCGAAGGACGTGTTGGCGAGGAAGGCCTGCAGCTGGAAGTATTCCTTCTGGCTGACCTTGTCCGACTTGTGGTTGTGGCAGCGGGCGCAACCGATGGTCGACGCCAGGAAGGTCTCGCCGATGGTGTCGGTGATGTCGGTGGTGATCTGGTACTTGCGCTGCACCAGGTCACGGGAGTTGGCGTTGTCCGGATAACCGGCGATGAAGCCGGTGGCGATCCTGGCTTCCTGGCTGTCCGGCCACAGTTCGTCGCCGGCCACCTGCTCGCGGATGAAACGGTCGAAGGGCTTGTCGTCGTTGAAGGCCTTGATCACGTAATCGCGATAACGCCAGTTGTTCGGGCGGGTCGCATCGTTCTGGAAGCCGGAGCTGTCGGCGTAGCGGGCCAGGTCGAGCCAGCGGCGGGCCTGACGCTCGCCGAAGTGGTGGGAAGCCAGCAGGCGGTCGACGAGCTTTTCGTAGGCGTTCGGCGACTTGTCATTGACGAAGGCTTTGACCTCCTCCGGCGTGGGCAGCAGGCCCCAGGCGTCGAGCGTCGCGCGGCGGATGAAGGTGGAGCGGTCGGCCTCGGCCGACGGCTTGATGCCGTTTTCTTCGAGGCGGGCCAGCACGAACGCGTCGATCGGCGTGCGCACCCATTTCTGCTGCTTCACCGCGGGCGCCTTTTGCTCCTTCACCGGCTGATAGGCCCAGCCATTCGGCACGGCCTTCGCAGCAACCGCCGCAGGCGCCACGGCGGCTTTTCCATCCCCTTCCGCGTGAATAGCGGATGCACTGAGCGCCAAGGCAACAGCGATATAGATCCCTTTTCTTCTTGACATCAACCAACCCCCAAAAGGCCATTTAAAAACAACCGAATGGCGTCGAATCGGCCAACACGCCATCCGACACAATTCCTGGAAATAGATAAGGCGCCACGGAGGTCCGGCTGGAGACGCAATACGCATCAGGGCTCTCCGCACGCAGCAACCATTTCAGTCGCATCAAGCGTGCCAATACCCGAAGAGCCCCGTAAAAGCGTCGCATGCCGCGCCAAACCAATGTTCTATAAGGGTATTCTCACAATAAAGACAAACAGCCCAGCGATTAGCGGAATACCCCTTCGGCAGGCAATGTTGAAGCATCAGCAGGTCTCGCAGGCTTGCTGCTGCTCAGCGCACAGCCCTTGCGTACCCCCGGGCAGGAAATTGCAGAGGCAATTGGACAATGTCCGATCAGAACCGCGCGTTCATATCCGGACAAGGGCTGCTCAAATAATCACATCGAAAAACCCAGAATTGCATTCAAGCCAGCAACATATCTTTTAAAAATAAGCAAAACATCTTTTTCGCACACTCAAATAAACCATTATTTTTCCTTTAAAAACAATAACAAGCACTCGACAAATCGAACAAACAACAGGACTTCAAATAAGAAATTCGATTGGCACAACGGTTGCTGAGTGCATTTCGTCTATTCACATATCAGCAAGAACGAGAGCTGCCACCATGACCAATCGTCCCCACCGAACACCCGACGCCTCCTCTCCGTTTCCGTCCGCATTCCGCCGCAAGCCCGTTGCCGCCTTCCTGATTGCCGGCCTGGCCATTTCCTCCGCGCCACTTCACGCCGCAGACGAGAAAAGCAACGCCGAGCTGCAAGGCGAACTAAACCGGGCCAACGCGGAAATCCAGCAGCTCAAGCGGGAACTCGAGAAATCACGCGGCGCCCCCAGCGCGGTGCCTGCCGCCGCTCCCGTAGCGGCCGTGCCCGCAGTAGCAGTACCACCGACGCCCGAGGAAGCCGCTGAAGCCGTCAAACCCCAGTCCCTCGACTCGGTGGTGATCCGCAGCCGCCGCCAGCTGGAAAAGCTCCACGACGTGCCGGTATCGGTTTCAGTAGTGTCCGGCAGCGAACTGGCGCGCGAGCAGGCCTCCGACTTCGAGGCCATCACCAAGCGCCTCGGCAACATCACCTTCAACCAGAACAACACCCGCGGCTCGTCCCTGTCGATCCGCGGCCTCGGCCGGCGCGGCTTCACCGAGACCCAGGACCCCAGCGTCGGCATCATCGTCGACGGCGTGCCCTACGGCCTCTCCCAGCTTGGCAACTTCGACTTCTACGACATCCAGTCGGTGGAAGTGGCGCGCGGCCCGCAGGGCACGCTGCAGGGCAAGGGTGCCAGCGCCGGCGCCCTCACCATCACCAGCAAGCAGCCATCCTTCACGCCCAGCTCCGACCTGGAGATCACCTACGGCCAGCGGGAAACCGTGATGCTGAAAGGCGCCATCGGCGGCCCGATCATCGACGACCTGCTGGCCTGGCGCGGCTCCTTCATCGTGGACAACCAGCGCGGCTACTACACCGTCGCGGAAGACTCGAACAAGCAGCTCGACACCATGTACAACCGCAACCGGGTCAGCGCCCGCACGCAGTTCCTGCTGACCCCCTCGCCGGACTTCAACGCCAAGCTGAGCGTGGACATCCAGCCACGCGCGCCGCAATTGCAGAACGGCCTGACCAACTTCGTGGACACGCCGCTGTACTACGCCAACGGTACGCTGGTGGACCCCAGCGGCACCGGCAACCGCACGCGCCTGAACCGCAGCTGGTTCGCTGGCCGCAGTTTCGACTACAACACCTTCATCAACAGCGTCACCCGCGAAGGCAAGGTCTACCAGAACGAAACCCAGGGCCAGATCGCTTCCAGCAACGGAGCGGTGGCCGAACTCAACTACAACCTCAACGACACCCACACCCTCACGTCGATCACAGGCTACCGCCAATACACCTTCCAGGCCCGCAACGACGAAGGCACCCCCTTCGACATCAGCAAGCTGGGCGGCGGCAGCGTGTTCTACAACCAGACCACCCAGGAATTCCGCCTGACCGGCAAGCCGAACAAGCTCGTCGATTACCAGACCGGCGTCTTCCTGATGCGCACCGAGGACGAGGTGGAATCCCGCTCCGGCTACGGCGCCGACGCCGGCGCATGGTTCGCCAACAATGCCCAGTACGGCACGCTCATCACCAGCGCAGGCACAAACGTTGGCGCAGGTCGATCGCTCGCCACCGACTCCCTGAATGGGCTTTACAAATGGGGGGAGCAGTACATCAAGACCTTCAGCAAGGCCATCTACGGCCAGGCCAACATCCACCTGACCGACCAGCTGACGGTCACCGCCGGCCTGCGCATCGGCACCGAAGCCCGCTCCACCACGCAGTTCAACGCCCTCAACAACTTCGGCTACGGCACCGCGCTGAACCCGGTCTCCGTACGAATCGACGGCGCCGGTAACACCCAGTCCCTCGGCGGCTTCAGCTCCGTGGCCTACACCACGGCCAACGTCGCCAACGGCACCGCCGGCAACCTGACCGGCAGCAACAGCGCAGCCCAGCTGGCTCAGGCCAATGCCGTCGCCCAGAAATACTTCGGCGTCGCCACCTATGCCGAGCTGAGCGCCGCCCAGAAGGCCCAGGTGGCCGCCGCCAAGGCGATCCGCGCGTCGCAGATCGCCACGTTGGTCAACAACGTGCGCAGCGACTACAAGGACCAGCTCCACTCCGCGGTACTGAGCCCGAAGTACAAGATCAACGATGACATCACCGCCTACGCGAGCTGGCAGTACGGCGAGAAGTCCGGTTCGGCCCTGGTGGTGAACGGCATCCCAACCACCGTCAAACCTGAAAAGACCAATGCCTACGAGCTGGGCGTCAAGACCTTCCTGCTCAACAAGACGCTCACGCTGAATGCCGACGTCTTCCTGATGGATATCAAGGACTACCAGCAGACCGTCGTCGCGGTGGACGACTTTGCGACCCAGGACAACATCAAGAACGGCATCGCCAACCCGACCGCCTATGCCAGCGTGCAAGGCAACGTGAACAAGGTGCAGGTCTCCGGCGTCGAGGTGGACGCCACCTATAACGGCATCCCCTTCACCACCTTCCGCCTGGCCGCGTCCTACAACGACGCCCGCTACAAGGACTTCAAGAACGCCGGCAAGCCGTCCGAACTGGCCTACCTGTCCAACCCCTTCATCGACCGAAGCGGCACGCGGCTGGGCGAAGCCCCGTTCTGGCAGGCCAATCTGAGCGGCGAATACCGCCGGCCGGTGTTCGGCGACAAGGTCTTCCACGCCAGCTTCACCACCGCCTACATTGGCAAGGCCAACACCGACGAGCTGATCTCCGACTACGCATGGGTGCCCGACCACGCCACCACCGATCTGGCCATTGGCCTCGGCCACGTCAGGGGCAACTACGACGTGACCTTCATCGCCAAGAACGCCTTCAACGACACCGCCCACGAGCAGGGCTGGGCCAGCTACACGCCCTACCCCTACCCCCGCTGGTACGGCATCGTGTTCAGCGGCAAGCTCTGATCCGGATGGACTGACCCGAGAAGCGCCCGCCCCGCCACGAGGTGGGCGCAGCTGCATCGCAACAAACAGTCTGAATGCGCGGCTGCTGCCTAATCAGCACCCCAGTCGTTTTTCATTTGCTTACGCCTTTTTCGCAATTCTTATCCGTCATTACATCAATCACACCAAAGCCGGCAAAAAAATCACTTTATTTCCACGACTTATTGGACGGAATATGGATTTCCTTATTTCTTATAAGCCCGATTAGCAGGCGTGGCATAGCTATTGCGGAATGTGTCCTCGAATATTTCCAAGAGGAACAGTCCCGTCATGACCAGCCACACCCAGGTTCGACCGCGCGCCACCGCCCGTCGCAACACCGCCGCCCGTTTCCGCCTGTCCCCGGTGGCCGCCGCCATCGCCGCCGTTTCAGTGCTTGCCAGCGGAGCCGTCCACGCCCAGGAAAAATCCAGCGCCGAGCTGCAATCGGAGATCACCCGCCTCAAACAGGCCCTCGAAAAAGCCCAGCAGGAACTGCAGAAGAAGGAAGGCGTCAACGCGCCCGCCGCCTCCGCCCCGAGCACCGCCGAAGCCGCTGCACCGGCCAAGGAGGAACCCACCGCCCTTGATGCCGTGGTGATCCGCTCCCGCAACCGCATCGAACGCCTGCAGGATGTGCCGCTGTCCGTCTCCGTGGTCACCGGCAAGGAACTAGATCGCCTCGGCGCCGGCGACATTGCCGAAATCACCAAGCGCGCCGGCAACATCTCGTGGAACCAGGGCAACCAGCGCACCTCCAGCCTGTCGATCCGCGGCATCGGCAAGCAGGGCCAGACCGAAGCCCAGGACCCGCCGGTCGGCGTGATCGTGGACGGCGTCAGCTACGCCTACAACGCACTGACCTCCAGCTTCAACTTCTACGACGTGGAAGCCGTGGAAGTCACCCGCGGCCCCCAGGGCACCCTGCTCGGCAAGAACGCCAGCCTCGGCGCGGTGAATATCGTGACCCGCAAGCCCTCCTTCACGCCCAGCGCCGACTACTCCCTGACCTTCGGCCAGCGCGACCGCCTGATCGGAAAGCTCGCCGCCGGTGGCCCGCTGATCGATGACCTGCTGGCCTGGCGCGGCAGCTTCGTCGTCGAAAAGGGCCGCGGCGACATCTACAACACCAACAACCCCGACCTCACCTATCAGAACATCGAACGCGTTTCCGGCCGCGTCCAGTTCCTGCTCACCCCAACCCCGGACTTCAACGCCCGTATCGCGCTGGAGCTGCAGCCCCGCTCGTCCGAAACCACCAACGGCCGCACCATCTACACGCCGACGCCGGCCACCTACGCCGACGGCTCCAAGAACCCGCTCAATACCGACGCGTCGACGCGCCTTGGGCGCCGCTGGTTCACCCAGGGCAGCTACAGCTATGCCAATGACTATCTCTATGGCGGCGGCCAAAACGCCGTCAATGTGGATGCCGCCCGCGGCCTGGTCACCGGCAGCCGTGGCTCTTCCGCCGAGCTCAACTGGGACCTTGGCAGCCACACCCTGACCTCCATCTCCGCCTACAAGGACTACCACTTCAACGCGGTGAATGACGAAGGCACGCCCTTCGACATCAACACCAACTCCGGCGGCTTCTGGAACGACTATCGCCAGGTCAGCCAGGAAATCCGCCTGACGTCCAAACCGGGCGGTTTTGTGGATTACCAGACCGGCGTCTATTTCATCAACGTTCATAACAGCAACGATTACCGCCGCTCGTGGGGCAACGACGCCGGCGCGTGGTTCGCCAGCACGGCCCAGTACAACCGCCTGGACGCCGACGCCGCCGGCCGCTCGCTGATGCAGAATTCCCTCGGCCGGTTGTCCATGTCCTACAACAGCCCGACCGGCTACCAGGCGATCAACAACAAGAGCACGGCGATCTTCGGCCAGGCCAACTGGCACATCACCGAACCCTTCACCATCACCACCGGCCTCCGCCTGACGCAAGAGGACCGTACCAACACCGGCAGCAGCTACATCAAGGACAACGGCAACGGCGCCGAGCTGAACCCCGTCTCCGTCAATGGCGTGCAACTGGGCGGCTTCGACTCCAACGCCAAGGGCGTGCTGGGCACCAACAACGCCACCCAGCTGGCGCTCGCCAATCTGGTCGCCCAGAAGTACTTCAACGTCGCCTCCTACTCGGCCCTGAGCGATGCCCAGAAGCAACAGGTGGCTGACGCCAAGAACATCCGTGCCTCCAACATCGGCGTGGTCTTCAACAGCACCGAGGCCGAGCCTTACCGTGCTGTGCTGCCAGCCTTCGTGATCAGCCCGAGCTACAAGTTCAACAACAACCTGACCGCCTACACCTCCTGGCAGCACGGCGAGAAAGCCGGTATCGCCCAGCTCACCAACGGCATCTCCAACCAGGTCAAGCCCGAGAAGAACGACTCCTTCGAAATCGGCTTCAAGTCCGCGCTGCTCGACAAGACGCTGATCCTCAACGCCGACGTCTACGTCACCAACATCCGCAACTACCAGCAGACCACGCGGGTGCTTGATGCCTACACGACCGCCCTGAAGTCCGACGGTACCGTCTACTACACCAACGCCACCGGCAACGTGCCGAAGGTACAGTCCAAGGGCGTCGAGTTCGACGGCGTGTATGCAGGCATCAAGAACACCACGCTCCGCTTCTCCGGCGCCTACACGGATGCCCGTTACAAGGACTTCACGAACTCGGCGCAGCCCAACGAGAACGGCTACGCCGGCGCAGCGCCCTACCAGGACGTCTCCGGCCAGACCCTGCCGGGCGCCTCGAAGTGGACCTTCAACGTCGGTGCCGATTACAACCGCCCGGTGTTTGGCGACAAGGTGTTCCACGCCAGCTTCAACACGGCCTACTACAGCCGCTTCAACTCCGACGTTTCCCTGTCCAGCTATTCGTGGATTCCGGACTACAGCGTCACCGACCTGGCGGTGGGCATCGGCAAGGCCGACCGTTCTTACGACGTGAGCCTGCTGGTGAAGAACGCCTTCAACGACAGCACCCCGCTGTCCGCCACCTGGAACAGCTACGTGCCCGCGGTGCCCCGCTGGGTCGGCGTGATGTTCACCGGCAAGCTGTAAGCAGAAACCTCCTCGTCTCTCGAGATTTCCCCCGGGGCCACCCGGGGGGCTTTTTCGCAACGAGTGCTTTGAATTCAGCAGTGCCCTGCGCCGATTCCAGCAGCCCTCCCACTGCTGAATTCCAAGCCCTTGATAACAAAGACCCCTTCATCGAAAAGGGAATGGCATCAAGTTTGCCTATTCACCGGGATCGCCACTCCGGCGTCATTCCGGAACTCCGTTTCCGGCTCCTGTCGTCCGTCACAAGAAAGGCATCCCGGTGAAACGTCTCCTGTATCAGATCCACCGCTGGGCCGGCATCGGCCTGGCCCTGTTCATGTTCGTCTGGTTCCTGTCCGGCCTGGTCATCATGTACGCCGGCCCATCGGCGCTGGGCAAAGCCGAACAGCTGGCGCACCGGGAGCGGCTCAACCCCGAATTCGGCTGGCTGAGCCTCGGCGAAGCATGGACACGCAGCGCCGCCGGACGTCCGCAAGGCAAGGCCGTCGTCACCGACGCCCGCCTGGTCCGCCAGGCCGGCCAGCCCCTGTGGCTGGTGGAAGACAGCCGCGGCGGCCGCTTCGCGCTATCCGCCACCGACGGCCGCGTGCACGAGACCTCCGCCGACGAGGCCGCACAGATCGCCGCCCAGTGGCTGGCCGCCGACAGCGAACCCATCGCGGCCACCCCGACCTATCTGGACACCGGCATCCAGGACAGCGCCGTGCGCAACCACGAAGCGCTGCGCCCCTTCCACCGCTTCGCCGTAGGCGACAGCGGGCGCGAGCTGCTGATCTCCGCACGCACCGGCGAAGTGGTGCGCGACTCCACCCGCTTCGAACGCGCGCTGTACTGGACCGGCAACTGGATCCACCTGCTGCGCCCCCTCGAAGCCGCCGGCCTCAGCGCCGATACCCGCCGCACGGTGCTGGCATGGCTCGGCTTCGTCGCCTTCGCCGCCTGCCTCACCGGCCTCATCATCGGCTGGCAGCGCTGGCGGCCGGGCTGGGGCGGCCGCCCCTCCTACAAGGAGGGCCGCACCCAGCCCTACCGGGAATTCTGGTCCAAGTACCACTTCTGGACCGGCCTGCTCGGCGGCAGCGCCGCGCTGCTGTGGGCCCTCAGCGGCTACCTGAGCAACAACCCGTTCCAGCTGTTCTCCGCCGCCGCCCCCAGCAAGGAGGAACTGGCCCGCTACCAGGGCGCCGAGCTGCCGGCCGCGATGCGCGACTGGCGCCCGTCGGCCTTCGTCACCGCCGACGAGAGCCGCCGCATCGTCGAACTGGCGTGGCGCCGTCTCGGCGACAAGGCCGTGCTGGTCGCCCAGGCCGCCGACGGCAGCCGCCAGCCGCACAACGTGGATGCCAGCGTGAGCCGCTTCGACGCTGCCGCGCTGGCCCAGGCCGCCGAGCGCCTGGCCCCCGGCACCAAGGTCGCCGCGCAGACCACCCTCGACACCTACGACAGCTACTACTACCCGCGCCACCACCAGGGCACCGTCGAGCGCCCGCTGCCGGTGGTGCGCATCGATCTGGACGACAAGGGCGCCACCCGGCTCTACATCGACCCTCAGGACGGCCGCCTGCTGCTGCGCCAGGACGACAGCCGCCGCGTCTATCGCTGGCTGTACTCCGCGCTGCACCACTGGGACTTCGGCGTGCTCTACCAGCGCCCCCTGTGGGACGCCTGGATGCTCGTCTGGGTGCTGCTCGGCGTGGTGCTCGGCGCCAGCAGCGTGGTGATCGGCTGGAAACGCCTGCGCCGCACCTTCCAGACCGACAAACCGAAACCCAAGGCCAAGCCCGGCAAGCCTCAAGCCGCCGGCCAGCCACACCTGGCCACTGACAGCCCAGCGAGCTGAACACCGTTTTTTACAACCGACCCAGGAAACACATCGCATGAAGCGCACCCCCCTCATCGCCGCCGCCCTCGTCCTCGCCGCCGGCGCCGCCATCGCCCAGCAGGCCGCCGAGGCGCCCAAGCTGCCCCTCGGCTTCTTCGTCACCAGCGTCGGTGTCGGCAAGGGTGCCGACCTGGGCGGCCTGGCCGGCGCCGATGCCCACTGCCAGAAACTGGCTGCCGCCGTCGGCGCCGGCAACCGGACCTGGCACGCCTACCTGAGCACCCAGGCCGCCGACGGCCATCCCGCCGTCAACGCCCGCGACCGCATCGGCAAGGGCCCGTGGGCCAACGCCAAGGGCGCCATCGTCGCCAACGACGTGGCCCACCTGCACGGCGACACCGTCGAACTCGGCCAGCTCGGCAGCAACCTGCACCGCACCACCGCGCTGACCGAAAAGGGCGAGCCGATCAAGGGCGTCGGCGACACCCCCAACCAGCACGACATCCTCACCGGCTCCAAACCGGACGGCCGCGCTTACAGCGATGCTGCCGACCACACCTGCAAGAACTACACGAGCAGCGGCGAAGGCACGGTCCAGCTCGGCCACTCCGACCGTACCAACCGCGGCGCCACCGGCGGCAACGTGTCGTGGAACTCCACCCACGCCAGCCGCGGCTGCAGCCAGGACGCCCTGATCGCCACCGGCGGCGCTGGCTACTTCTACTGCTTCGCCACCAACTGATCCATCCCGCCCCGGCCTCGCCGGGGCTCCAGCGCGGGGCCAGGCCCCGCCCGATGACCGCCATGCGCCCCTTCCCGATCGCACGCTTCGCTTCCGGCCTCGCTGTACTGGCCCTGGGTCTTGTTGCCGACACCGGCTTCGCCGCGTCGTCCCGCGCCAGCACGCCACAGGTCGAGGCCGAACTCGTCGCCTCCGCCACCGCCATCCGCCCCGGCGACGAGATCCAGCTCGGTGTGCGCCAGAAGATCATTCCCCACTGGCACACCTACTGGGTCAATCCCGGCGACTCCGGCCTCGCCACTCAGATCGCGTGGACGCTGCCCGACGGCGCCCGTGCCGGCGATATCCAGTGGCCGACGCCCGGCCGCTTCAAGCTCGGCCCGGTGGTCAACTACGGCTACGAGAACGAAGTCACCCTGCTCACCACTGTCACGGCGCCGGCCGACCTGCAGGCCGGTGGACGCTTCCCGGTGAAGGCCACGGTGGACTGGCTGGTCTGCCAGGAAACCTGCATCCCGCAGCAGGTCGAGCTGGAACTGGCGCTCCCCGTCGTCGCGGCCGGCAGCGCCGTCGGTCCTGGCAGCCCGCTGATCGAACAGGCCCGCGCCAGCCTCCCCGTCGCCAGCCCGTGGCCCATCGACATCCGCGCGGGCAAGGACGCCCTCACGCTGCGCATCGCCGACGCGCGGCTGGCCGCCCGTTTCGCCGGCCAGGCACCCGGCGAACTGTGGTTTTACGCCGAGCAGTGGGGCAAGACCGCCCACGACGCGCCACAGCCGGTCACCATTGTCGGCGATGCCCTCGAAATCCATATCAAGCCCGGCGACGAGCCGCCCAAGGCCGGCGAGACCCTCGTCGGCGTGCTGAGCATCCGCGATGGCGACGGCAAGCTGCAGAGTTATCGCATTGCCGCGCCGGTGTCCGCGGCAGTGGGCGCCACCGCGACTGCGCCGCAAGCCACCGAAAGCGCCAACCTCGGCATCGGCATGGCCGTGCTGCTGGCCCTCGCTGGCGGGCTGGTCCTCAACCTGATGCCCTGCGTCTTCCCGGTGCTATCCATCAAGGCCTTGTCCGTGCTGCGCCACGCCGGCCACGATCGCGCCCAGGTCCGCCTGCAGGGCCTCACCTATACCGCCGGTGTGCTGGCCAGCTTTGCCGCCCTCGGCGCCGTGCTGATCGCACTCAAGGCGGGCGGCGCCCAGGTCGGCTGGGGCTTCCAGTTCCAGTCGCCGCCCTTTGTACTGGCGGTGGCCTACCTGATGTTCGCGGTCGGTCTGAGCCTGTCCGGGGTGTTCACGCTGGGCGCGTCGGCGGCCGGCCTCGGCGCCTCACTGGCCGACAAACCGGGCTATGCTGGCAGCTTCTTCACCGGCGTGCTGGCCACGGTGGTCGCCACGCCGTGCACCGCCCCCTTCATGGGCGCCGCCCTCGGCTTCGCGCTGGGCCAGCCGGCGCCGGTGCTGCTGGCGGTGTTCCTCAGCCTCGGCCTGGGCCTCGCCCTGCCCTACCTGCTGCTGTGCTTCTGGCCTGCCCTGCAGCGCGCGCTGCCGCGCCCCGGCGTGTGGATGGAGCGGGTCAAGCAGGCGCTGGCCTTCCCGATGTACGGTGCCGCTGTATGGCTGGTGTGGGTACTGGCCCAGCAGGCTGGCCCCAACGCCATTGCCATCGCGCTGGGCGGCATGCTGGCCATCGCCTTCGCCGCCTGGCTCTACGACAGCAGCCGCCATGCCCATGTTTTCGCCCGCCACGGCAGCACCGGCCTGGCTGTGCTGACGCTGCTCACGGCACTGCTCGGCGGCTACGCCGGCGTGCAGGCCAGCGTCGCCAACGCGGCCGCACCGGCCACGGCCGGCGCCGCCAAGCACGCTTTGGAGCCCTACAGCAAGACCCGCTTCGACGAACTGCGCGCCGCCGGCAAACCAGTATTTGTCAATTTCACCGCTGCGTGGTGCATCACCTGCCTGGCCAACGAGAAGGTCGCCCTCAGCGATGCCGGCGTGACGGCCGCCTTCCGCCAGGCCGGCATCACCTACCTGAAGGGCGACTGGACCAATCAGGACCCGCAGATCTCCGCCCACCTGGCGGAGTTCGGGCGCAGCGGCGTGCCGCTCTACCTGCTCTACCCGGCCGGCGGGGGCAACGCGCCGCAGGTGCTGCCCCAGCTGCTCACCCCCGCCACGGTCCTGTCCGCCATCGCCGCGGCCGGACCGGCCACCGCTTCCCCCAAACTCGCCAAGGAGTGATCACGATGCCTTTCGCCTTCGCCCGCAGCCTTTCCCGCCGCAGCCTGTTCAAGCTCGCCGTCGCCACCTTGCCGCTGGCCGCTGTCGGCAGCGCCCACGCCAATGCCGAGATCGGCCAGCCGGCCCCGGCCTTCACCGCCCAGGGCGCCGACGGCAAGCCGATCAGCCTGGCTGCCTACAAGGGCAAGACGGTGGTGCTCGAATGGACCAACCACGAGTGTCCCTTCGTCGTGAAGCACTACGAGAGCGGCAACATCCCGCAACTGCAGAAGGACGCCACCGCCAAGGGCGTGGTGTGGCTGCAGGTGATCTCCTCGGCTCCCGGCAAACAGGGTCACGTGGAAGGCACCTCGGCGATCAAGATCAACGGTTTCCGCAACGCGGCGCCGAGCGGCGTGGTGCTCGACCCGGACGGCAAGCTCGGCAAGCTCTACGGCGCCCAGACCACGCCGCACCTGTTCATCGTCGATCCGGCCGGCAAGCTGGTGTACAAGGGCGGCATCGACAGCATCCCGTCTGCCCGCAAGGACGACATCGCCAAGGCCGACAACTACGTCAGGCTGGCCCTCGCCGACCTCGGCGCCGGCCGCCCGGTGGCCCACGCCAGCACCAAGCCCTACGGCTGCTCGGTGAAGTACGCGGACTGAGCCGCATTCCAACGAACGAGGGGCGGGCCGCCGACCTCACGGCGCCCGCCCCTCTTCCGTTCAAGCTGTCATCCCACCCCGGCGGGCATCAGGCCATCGGGATGATCAGTCGCCCCGCTCGCTGCGGCGTTCCAGGTCCTGCTCGAAGGCGGCGATGATGGCCTCTTCCCGCGTGTCGAACAGCGGCCCCGGCAAGCCGGCATAGCTGGCCAGCGTCGGCGCCTCGCTGTCTTCACTGGGGAAATGGAACAGGAACTCCCCATCCGGCGTCGCATACACGCTGAACAGGCTGTTGGCATACACCACCGGCAGTTCCGCCGCCAGGCTGCCGACCTCCACGTCGTAGAGTTCGCAGGCCGCCTCCAGCGCAGCTTCGTAGCAGTCCTCGAAGGGACTGTCCTGGTAGGTGTCGTCATCGATCTCCACGCCGGCCGCTTCGTACACATAGCCGCCCGCCTGGGGCACGTGCCAGATCGCGAAGTCGATATGCTGGAAAACCTTGCTCACCTGCTGGGCCATTTTTCGTCTCACTGATTGATGCGTATTCGGGCCCGAACTATAGCAATGCCGGGCCGGCATGGCGCAGCGCGGCCGACTGACGAACATCACGCGCAAAAAACCCGATGGCGCGGGGAGCGGCATCGGGTCGCACTTTGCCCCCGCCGGGCGGGGGCATCCGTCATCCTGTGGCGGATGATTACTGCATCAGCGACATGACCATCTGGGACATGCTGTTGGACTGCTTCAGCATGGAGGTGCCGGCTTGCATCAGCATCTGCTTGGAGGTCATGTTGGCGGTTTCGGAAGCGTAATCCACGTCCATGATCCGGCCCTTGGCGGCAGCCGTGTTGGTGCTCATATTGGCCAGGTTGTTATAGACGTGGTCGAGGCGGTTGGCCGCGGCACCCAGGGCGGAACGCACGGTGCTGACGGCAGCAATGGCGGTTTCCAGCTTGGTGATCGTACCGTTTGCGCCTGCAACGCTGGTGATGTCGCTGCCGGGGGTGCCGGGGGTCGTGTAGGTTCCGGAAGCGGCACCCAGTGCGGTGTCCAGAGCGGTCATGTTGGTGGTCTGGTCGACGATCATCGTCTCACTGGCGCTGGCGCCGATCTGGAACGTCACCGAACCGGCGATGGTGCCGCCTTTCAGCAGCTTGGTACCGCCGAAAGTCGTGTTGTTCATGATGTTGGTCAGTTCGTCGCCCAGCGAATCGTATTCCGCCTGCATCGAAGTCTGGTCGGCCGAGGAAGAGGTTCCGTTGGCGGACTGGGTCGCCAGATCCTTCATGCGCTGCAGGATGTCGGTGACTTCCTTGAAGGAGCCTTCGGCGGTCTGCATCATCGAGATGCCGTTCTGCGCGTTGCGCTGGGCCACCGCCATGCCGCGGGTCTGGGAGTCCAGACGGGTGGCGATCTGCAGGCCGGCCGCATCGTCCATCGCGGAGTTTACGCGGAAGCCGGTGCCCAGACGGGCCATCGAGGTGGACAGATTCTTCTGGGTCGCAGCGAGAGAGTTCTGCGAGGTCAGGGAGGCGATGTTGGTATTGAGGCTCAGCATGGCAAGACTCCTAATCTAGGTTGTTCATTCAGGGCACCCGTTCCTGCGCCCTCACCAGTCAAAGGCGACTGCCCGGCGAAAATCCTTAAATCATTTCGAGAAAATTTCCCGACCGGGAGTAGTGAACCGTCATTCGCGCGGCCGGTCTGTCTGCCACCGGGCACAGCATGGAAAACGGACCGGAAATGCGCGCCGTCCCCCGCGCATCGACGCTGGAACAGATCTAGGAAGAGCAGGACGCGGAGGGGCTGAAGCGGCGGGACTAAGCCAGCCCCAGCAGGGCCGAAACCCGTTCGCGGGTAAGGCCGCGGGTGGCCGGCAGCACGTCGGCCAGCGCGGCGAAGGAGGCGGTACGGGCCTGGGTCTCGAATTGGGTCGCCAGGCCTTGGGCGCGCTGCGCCTCCCCGGTGTCCGGCGCCCCCACGTCGGCCGCCAGATGGGTCAGCGCGCTGTCGGTGGTGCTTTGCAGGGTTTCCAGCGCCTGCCCGGCGAGCACCACGGCACGCAGCGTCTGGCGCTGGGCCGCCGGGCTGTCGACCTTCCAGGTATCGGGACGGATTGCCGCCGCGTCGGCATCGATGCGTACGCGGCTGAACTGGCCGGTCGGGTAGCGCCGGCCCTCCCCCTTGACCTGCAGGCTGTCGCGCACCGCCGGCCAGTCGGCTTCCGCGGCGCTGAACTGCAACACGCCGTCGGCATCCGCCGCCACGCGCACGCCCAGGGGCGCCAGCGCAAGATCCAGGCGCCGGCCGACGACCCGCGGCGACAGACCGGGCTCGATGGACACCCGCGCGGACAGACGGCCGCGCACGGAAAACTGCAGCGTCTCCGCCCCCGCAGCCGCAACGCCGGACGTATCCAGCCCACGCACGCGGAAACCCTGGCGGGCCTCGCCGGCGCCGACCAGTCGCAGCGCGCCATCCACGCTGCCGTCCGTCGCGCTCGGGCGGGTCTGCCAGAAATCGGCAAAGCGCTGCAATTGCGGCTGCACGCCGCTGTCGGACATCTGCTGTCCGGCCAGCGCGTCCCCGACGCCTTTCTTCAGGTCGGCAAGCAGCGCTTGTGCGCGGCCGGTGAAGGCCTGGGTCAGCTGCAGCGCGGACGCCTGCCGGTTGAGTCCTTCCCGCTGGCCAAAACCGCGGTCACCCGTGAGGGAGAGGATCGGCGTTGACGACGCAGGCCCCGCCTCCCGCTCCGACGCAAGCGCGGCCGCCGAGCGCGGCGCGGCGGCCACACCGGCCGCCGTCGTGCCGCGGGCCTGGATGGCGGAGATCTGCATCGATGCCGCCATCAATCAGATCACGTCGAACAGGGACAGCTGGCTGACCCGCGCATAGGCCTTCTGCGTGGCCTGCGCCGCCTGGGTGTAGCCATTGAGCTTGATCACCGCGTCGCCGTAGTCGAGCTGCCCGAGGTCGATCAAGGCCTGCTGGTTGGACAGGCTGACGTTGGCGAAATTGCCGTCCAGGGTTTCGAGAATGTTCTGCATGCCGCCCAGATGGGCGATCTTGCTGCTGAACTGGCCCATCGTCGTATCGATGGTGTCGAGGGTAGCGGTCAGTTGCGCCCGCGTCGCCGGCACATTGGCGCTCGCCCCCGGGGCGCTCAGTGCGCTGCCCGTCGCTTCCAGCTGGTTGAGCATCGCGGCCATCTCTTCGACGGTCACATTGGCGCTCTGCGTCACGCCGTTGCCGACGGCCACCTGCTGCTGCCCCAGATTGCCCTGGTAGCTGTAGCGCGAACCGACAGGCTGGGTCGCGTCATAAACGATGGGCTGCGTCGACGTCTTGGTGCCGGAGAAGAGGTAGCGCCCTTCCTGATCCCTGGCGTTGGCGCCGTAGAACAGGCTGTCGCCGATCGCCTTGAGGGACGACGTCATCGCGGCCACGTCTTCCGACGAGTTGCCCCCGTCAAGGGCCCACACCATCAGGTCGCGGGCGCTCATCATGTCCGAGTTCATGCTGTCCAGGCTCACCTCGTTCTGGCTCAGGCGGACCTTCAGCGCACCGATATTGTCGCGATACTGCTTCACTGCGGACTCCTCCCGGTTCAACCGGGAAAGGCGCACATCGGTGATCGGATCGTCGGACGGAAGCAGCAGTTTCTGCCCCGTGGACATCTGCTGCATGACCGTCTCGAGCCGGGATGAAGCCGTCTGCAGCGTGCTGCTCATCGTGCTGTGATACTGGGTGGTGGATATGCGCATCGCTGGCCTCACTGGTTTTCAAGGGACTGGGTCGGCGCCGCCGCCACGTTCTGGTGCCGTTCCAGCTCGGCCACGGCATGTTCGACGATGGTCTCCGCCGACGCCGACAGACCCGTAAAGCGGCACCCGACCACGTACTGCTGACCGAGCAGGAAGGTGTGCAGAAGCCGCCGCGAGCGGACTTCGAGTTCGGTCAGGAAGCTGCGCCCCGAACCGAGCTCAACCCACACGCGCGGCAGACGCCGCCCGACGTAGAGCAGCGTGGCCTGCGTCGGCGATGCGCGCAGTCCGATGCCGCCGCGGGCGAGATCATCCACGCCCAGCACGCGGAGCCGCCCCCCCAAGGTGAACTCAGCCATGAAGGGCAGGCCGACCGGCGCCTGCACCCGCGTGTAGCGCCGCCGCTGGACGAAGGCCGGCTCGACGCTCTCCGGGCTGCCATCCGGGTCGGCGGGCAAGGACGAAGGGCCGGACATTCGTCAGCCCAGCATCGACAGCGTGGCGTCGAACAGCTCGTTGGCCACCGCAATGACCTTCATGTTCGACTTGTACATCTGCTGGTACTGGACCAGGTTCATCGCCTCTTCGTCCTGGTTGACGCCGCTGGTGGACGCCCAGCTGTCCTCGCTCTGGCTGCGCACCGTCTGGGCCGTCTTGAGGGAAGTCTGGTTCTGCTGGCTGCTCATGCCCAGCTTGCCGACCAGCTGCGTCACCGCGTCGCCGAGGCTCACCGTCCCCAGCGATGCCAATGCCAGCGGCGCCTGCTGAATGGCGATCACCTGCTTCAGGTTGGCGCTGTCGCCGGGCAGGCCGGGATCGGACGAAAAGCCGAGCGCCTGAGCGGAAATGGACGAATCGACCCGCAGCATGCCGGTCACGCTGCTCGCATCGAAGATGAACAAGGGTTTGCCGGGGCTGCCGTCCATGCCGTAGCCGGCTTGCAGCTGGGTGTTGATGGCCGACGACATCTGGCTCGCCATGTCGGTGATCGACTGCATGGTCGGCACCAGCACGCCACGCTCCAGCTCGTCCAACCCGCCCAGCTGGCCGCCCAGACCGCTGACCGGCAGCTTGAAGCTCTCCTTCGCAAAATTCACGCTGAGAATCTGCGAGCCATCCACCTTGGTGCTCACCCCCAGCGTGGCGGCAATACCGCCGACGACCAGCGGCTGGCCGGATCGCAGGGACACACTGCGCGTACCGTCGTTCTGGTCCCCCACCTGCACGCCGACCAGGCTGGCCAGCGAATCGACCTTCTGATCCCGCTCGTCGATCAGGCCCGAGGCGTTGACCCCGCTGGCCATGGCGGCGGAGATCTGCTTGTTCAGCGTCGCAATGTCCGTCGACAGCGTGTTGACCTGGCCGACCGCCGCGGTGCGCTGCTGCTGTACCGACGCGCGCTGGTTGGACAGCACCTGGTTGAGGCTGTTGAAGCGTTGGGCCATCGCCTCCCCGGTGGTGATCACCTGCTGGCGCAGCGGGCTCGACGTGGGGTCCACGCTGGCCGCATTGAGGGCGCTGAAGAAGGCATCCAGGCCGCTGTTGAGGCCGGCGGTCGAGTCGCCCATCACCTGCTCCAGCTGGGTCAGGTAGGGCTGGGTGACGGTGTACTGGCCGAGGCTGGTCGCGGCCCGCCACATCTGCTGGCTCTTGTAGCTGTCGGCAAAGCGGGTCAGCGCCGACACCTCGACGCCACTGCCGGCGGACAGGCCGCTGTTGGCCGGCTTGAGGGCGGTCAGCAGCACGCCCTGCCGGGTGTAGCCGGGCGTCATGATGTTGGCGGTGTTCTGGCTGGTCGCGTTGAGGGCGACCTGGGCGGCCAGGCTGCCGGACAGTGCGTTGTTGATGATGCTCATGGGCAGGCGGTTCCTGTGGCGGGGCGGCGCAGATGCGACAGCCCCTTTCTCACCGAAAGGCGACCACTCAGGGCCGCGGCTTAAACGGGATGGCGGCCGGAGCCGAGCCGGCGGAGGCAGGCTGCGCGGCAGTACCGCCGGCCCCCGGGCTGCGCGCGTCGGGCAGCAGCTGGGCGAGGATCGCGTCGGCCACGCCGAAGGCGCGCTGCCCGGCGAGCACGTCGGCGAGCTTGCCATCGGCGATCTCCAGCATGTCCTGGTTGATGTGGCTCTGGAACATGCTGTCCTCGTCGGCCATCTCCCGCGTCACGCTGCGCATCTGCTTGAGCATGTCGGCGATGAAGAAGGATTCGAACTTCTCGGCGGCGGCCACCACGCGGGCGCGCCCGGCGTCTTCGCCGCCGGCGCCGCGCGGCAGGTCGAGGGTCTGCTCGGCCGCCGTCGGGGCCACCGATGAAGACAGGGCTGGATTCAGTTTCACGGGCCTCTCCTAGATGACGATCAGTTCGCCTTCGATGGCGCCGGCCTGGTCGAGGGCCTGCAGGATCGCCATCACGTCGTCGGGATTGGCGCCGATGCTGTTCACGGTGTCGATGATGGCCTGCAGGCTGACCCCGGACGGCCACTTGAACATGCGCCCGCCCCCCTGCTCCACCTTCACCTGGGACTGGGGCACCACCGTCGTCTGGCCGCGCCCGAAGGGCCCCGGCTGGCTGACCTGCGGCATCTCGGAGATGACGACCTTCAGCGAACCGTGGGAAATGGCGGCGGCACGCACGCGCACGCCCTCCGAGATCACCACGGTGCCGGTGCGCGAGTTGAAGATGACCTTCGGTCGGTTCTCGCCGATCTCCACCGACAGCATCTCCAGGTCGGCCACGAAGGCGACCCGGCGGGTCGGGTCGGGCGGTGCGATGACGTCCACGCTGGTCGCGTCGCGGGTGCTGGCAAGCTGCCCGTAGCGGCGGTTGATGGCCTCGACGATATTGGTCGCGGTGCGGAAATGGGGGCGCTTGAGGCTCAGGCGGATCGTCGGCTGGGTGTCGAAATCGCTCTCGATCTCCCGCTCGACGGTGGCGCCGTTGGGAATGCGCCCCGAGGTCGGGCTGTTGACCGTCACGCTGGAGCCGCTGGCGCCCTGCGCGGCGACGCCGCCGACCACCAGCTGGCCCTGGGCCAGCGCGTAGATCTCGCCATCCGCGGCGCGCAGCGGCGTCAGCAGCAGCATGCCGCCGCGCAGGCTCTTGGCGTCGCCCATCGACGACACCGTGATGTCGAGCTGCTGGCCGCGCCGGTAGCCCGGCGGAAAGACCGCGCTGACCATCACCGTCGCCACGTTCTTCAGCCGCGAGGCGTTGCCTTCCGGCGGCTTGATGCCGAACTGCTTGAGCATGTTGCTCACCGACTGGCTGGAAAACTTGACCTGGGTGCTGTCGCCGCTGCCCTGCAGGCCGACGACCAGGCCGTAGCCGAGCAGCTGGTTCTCCCGCACGCCCTCGACGCTGACCAGCTGGCCGAGGGCCTGGGCGGCGTGGGCCGCGGGGACGGGAAGGAGCAGCGCGGCGGCAAGGCCGAGCAGGCGCAGACAGGCTTTCATGGGCGAACTCTCAGAAAGGACTCCAGGGGCTGTTGAAGAAGCGGCTCAACCAGCCCGGCTCGTTGGCGTCGGCCAGCGTGCCGCGCCCGGAATAGGCGATCCGTGCATTGGCGATGCGCAGGGACGAGACCCGGTTCTCGGTGTCGATGTCGGACGCGCGCACGTAGCCGGCCAGGCGCAGCAACTCCTCGCCCTGGTTCAGGTACAGGCTCTTCTCGCCACTGACGCGCAACAGGCCGTTGGGCAGCACTTCCTGCACGATGACGGTGATCGCCCCCTGCAGGGTGTTCTGCTGACGGCTCGACGCGTTGCCAGCGAAATTGCGGTTGGCATCGAAGCCGAGGCCGGTGCTCTTCACCGCCTTGCCGAACAACGTGACCGGCGCCAGCGTCGCCCCGCTCTTCTTGTCGATGGCCGTATCCGCCGACTTGCTGGCCTGGGTGGTCTCTTCCAGCTGCACGGTCAGCACATCACCAGGACGGAAGGCACGGCTGTCGGCGGTGCTGGCCCACGGCTGTTCGCCGGAGAAGACGCCGCCGGCCCTTGCCTTGCGCGGCGCCGGCACGGGGATGTTCGGACGGCTGCCGTCGTCGAGGGGCGGGATCTGGGCCGGCTGGATGGCCGCGCACGCGGCCAGCAGGCCTGCCGCGCAGGCGACGAGCCCGTTCCGGAGACGTGGCAGGGCGTGGGCGGCGGACATCTCAGCGGGTCGCCTGGGCGAGGTTCTGCATCATGTTGTCGGCGGCGGACAGCACCTTGGTGTTCATCTCGTAGGTCCGCTGGGCGGCGATCATGTCCACCATCTCCTCGACGACCTGCACGTTGGAGCCTTCCAGCGATCCCTGCTTGAGCTTGCCGAGGCCTTCCTCGCCGGGGTTGGCCTCGGTCGGCGCGCCGCTGGCGGTGGTCTCCTGGTAGAGGTTCTCGCCGAGGGCCAGCAGGCCGGCCGGGTTGACGAAGTTGGACAGGGTGATCTGCCCGACCTCCTTGGCCGTGGCGGAGCCGGACTGGGTGATCGACACGGCGCCGGTGTCGCTGATGGTCACCGAGGTGGCGTCGGCGGGGATGGTGATCTCCGGCTGCAGCGGGCGGCCCTGGGTGTTCACCAGCTGGCCTTCGGCACTGACCTGCAGCTGGCCGGCGCGGGTGTAGCCGATCTCGCCGCTGGGCTGCAGCACGCGCAAGAAGCCCTTGCCGAGGATGGCCACGTCCAGCGGCTGGCTGGTGGTCTGCAGGCTACCGGTGGTGAACACCTTCTGGGTGCCGACCAGGCGCGTGCCGTTGCCCAGCTGCACGCCCACCGGCGAACTCGCGCCGGTGTTGTTGCCCTGGGTGCCGGGCTGGCGGTCCACCTGGTAGAACATGTCCTCCATGACCACCCGGTCGCGCTTGAAGCCGACGGTGTTCACGTTGGCGATGTTGTTGGCGATGGCCTGGAGCTTGGCATCCTGGGCCTGCACGCCGGTCTTGCTGATCCACATGGCGGGATTCATGGTCTTTTTCCTTTATTCGGAGATCAGGTGATTGCCGCTGGCGGCCATCGAGTCGGCCGACTTGAGCAGGCGCATCTGGATTTCGAATTCCCGGTTGAGGCTCATGGTCGCGACCATTTCCTCCACCGCCGAGACGTTGCTGCTTTCCAGGTGCTTGCTGCTGACCGTCACCGTTTCATCGGTTGGCAGGGCCGCACCGTTGCGGGCGACGATCAGGCCGGCTTCGTTCTTGGTGAGCTGGGCCGCATCGGCGCGCACCAGCTTCAGGCGATCCACCGGCTGCATGTCGCGCTGGCCGGGAGACAGCACGGAGATCGTGCCGTCGTTGGCGATCTCCACCTGGCTGTGCGGCGGCAGCACGATGGGGCCGTCGTCGCCGAGCACCGGGTGGCCGTTGGCGGTCAGGGCCCCGTCGCCGTCGACGGCCAGGTTGCCGGCCCGGGTGTAGGCCTCGCCGCCCTGCCAGCGCACCGCCAGCATGCCCTCGCCGCTGATCGCCACATCCAGGTCGCGGCCGGTCTCGCGCACACCGCCGCCGCGCATGTTGAGGCTGTTGGCCTGCAACTGGCTGAAGTGGCGGCTGTCGTAGCCGTAGCCCGGCACCGCCTGGCTGGTGGCCAGCTCCATATCGGCCCGGAAGCCGCTGGTGTCGGCGTTGGCCAGGTTGTTGGCGCGCACCTGCTGGGCGTGCAGCGCGCGCTCGGCGCCGCTCATGATGGTGTAGATCAGCGCGTCCATGGCTTAGATGGCCTGCATCAGGTTCTGCATCATCTGGCTCTGCGCCGAGATCACCTTGGTGTTGGCCTGGTAGTTGCGTTGGGCCGTCATCAGGCTGACCAGCTCGCCGGTGAGTTCGACGTTGGACTGCTCCAGCGCACCGGCACTCAGCTTGCCGGCCAGGCCGCTGCCCGGTGTGAAGAACAGCGGCGTGCCGGACTCGCTGGACATGATCCAGCTGGTACCGCCGGCCGGCGTCAGCGAGCCTTCATCGGGAAAGGTCGCCAGCGCGATGGTGCCGGCGCGCTGCTTCTGGCCGTTGCTGTACTGGACCATGACACCACCGTCCTCGGCGATCTGGACGCTGCTCAGGGAACCGGACGCGTAGCCGTTGGCGGCGTTGGCGCTGGTGGTGGCCTCGCCGGCAAACTGGGTGGAGCCGGCGTAGTCGATGTTCACCGTCAGTGCGTCAGCGCCGGCGGGCGTACCGAGGGCCAATGCGACCGGCGCAGCCGGCGTGGAGAGCTGGCCATTGACATCAAAATGCAGCGTGGTCGTCGTGGCCGGCAGCACCGCCCCGTCGAAGCTGTAATGAACAGTCACTTCACTGGTAGCCGACTTGACGAAATACTGGGTCACGCTGTGCTGGGTACCGAGGGAGTCGTACACCATGGAAACCATCGAGCCGTTGAAGGTCTGCGGATCGGCTGCGTCGAAGGGCGTCACCGTCGGCGCGCTCCAGTCGGCCGACATGTTGGCGACGTACTGCAGTTTGTCGGTGGCATTGGCTGCCATCTGGCTGGCCGGCACCTTCAGATCGCCCATCGCGCCGAGGCTGGTACTCCCCGGCAGTGCCGCATAACCCTGCACGTGGCGCCCGGAACCATCGACCACGTATCCGTCCTTATTGACCGAAAAAATCCCCACGCGGCTGTAGAGGGACTGGCTGGACATATCCTTGCTGACGAAGAAGCCACGCCCGAGGATCGCCGCGTCCATGCCGCGTCCGGTGCTCTGCACACCGCCACCGACAGCGATGCTCTGGGTCTGGGACGAAACGGTTGCCCCCGTGGCTTGGGAGCCGGCGTACTCCGACGCGAAATCGGCACGGCTCGACTTGAAGCCGTAAGTACCCGAGTTTGCAATGTTGTTACTGATGGTATCCAGCTGGGTGTTGACTGCGTTGATGCCGGACAGGGCGATTTCGAAGCTCATGATGGATTCCTTATGACGGGCTATTCGTTGGGCACGGTCGGAAAACTCAACCTGCGGGACTGTTGAAACCGGTGATCGCCGACGACGCGACCTCGCCGACATTGGTGACCTTCAGGACCACCCCCGAACTGCCGGAGACACGGACGCTCTCCAGCTTGCCGGTGATGTCCACCGCCGGCGTCTCGCTGCCGTCGGTCTTGACCGCAATGCTGTAACGGCCGGGCGCAAGGCCCAGGCTGGCCGGATCGAGGCTGAAGGTGTTCACGCCCACGCCGCGGCTGCCGAGAGCCACGCTATGGGCCTGGCCCAGCGCGTCGGTCAGCACGAGACTCGTCGCAGCGCTGCCGCTGGCCAGTTCGAAGCGGCCGTTGAGGGCCTGGCTGCCGAGTTCCACGCTGTCGCTGCGCACCGCCACGTCGCTGCCGATGCGCGCGCCGAGCAGCAGGGTCTGCAGGCCGTCCATCTGCGTCGCGGCGCTCTTGCCCTGGCTGACCAGGGACTGCAGCGCCGAGGTCTGGCTGAGCTGGCTCAGCTGGGTCACGAACTGGGAAGGGTCCTGGGGATTGAGCGGATCCTGATTCTTGATCTGGGCCACCAGCAGCGTCATGAACATGTCGTCGCTGACGCCGAGCCCGTTGCTCTTGACGGCCGCGCTGTCGCTGGCGGTGCTGGTCGCGCTGGTGGAGGAATTGAAGACGGCACTCATCTCAGCTCTCCCCCATGCGCAGCAGGGCCTGCTGCATGCCCTTCACGCGGCCGAGCACTTCCACATTGGTCTCGAAGGCGCGGGAGGCCTCCATCATGTCGGTCATCTCGGCCACCGAGTTGACGTTGGGATAGAACACCATGCCGTCCTCGTTGGCCTGGGGATTGCCGGGCTCGTACACCTTGCGCACCGGCTCGCTGCTCTGCACCACGTCGAGCACGCGCACGCCGGCCGCTGCCGGCTGGCCGTCGGCGCTGCCTTGGTAATAGGTCGCGAAAACCGGCTTGCGGGCGTGGTAGGTCTTGTCCTCGCTGGGCGCGGCGGTCTGGGCGTTGGCCAGGTTGCTGGCCACCGTGTTGAGACGCAGGCTCTGGGCGGTCATGGCCGCTCCGGCGATCTGCGCGATGCTTCTGAACGACATGGCTTATTGCCCCTCGATGACTCGGGCCAGGCCCTTGAGTTTCATGTTGATAAAGCTCAGGCTGGTCTGGAAATCCGACGCGTTCTGGGAGAACGCCGCCTGCTCGACGCCCAGCTCGACGGTGTTGCCGTCGGCGCTGGCCTGGTTGGGCACCCGGTAGCGCAGCTCGGCCGCGTCGCCGTCCGGCACGCCGCCCTGCCCCGCGACGGCCTCGCGGAGGCTGGCCGCGAAGTCCACGTCGCGCGCCTGGTAGCCCGGCGTGTTTTCATTGGCGATGTTGGATGCCAGAATCTTCGTCCGCTCGGCACGCAGCTTCAGCGTGTCGGCGTGGACTCCGAGAGCCTTGTCGAAATCGATACTCATGCGTTTTCCCCCCACAACTAGATCCGTGATCAATTCCTTGCTGGCCGCCGCGCTGGCCACCGGCATGGCCGCAGCCCGGGCCGACACCACCGGCGACGTGGCGCGGGCAGCGCGCCAGTTCCTCAGCACCGAAGCGGCGCGCCTGGGGCTCGTCGAGCCGCAGTTCGCCGTCGAGGTGGTCGGCAGCCCGCCAAAGGCCCAGCCCTGCGCCAAAGCCGTCAGCGTCGAACCCGCCGACACCCAGTTCCCGTCGCGCATGCGCTTCGTCGCGAGCTGCGCGGCGGCGGGCTGGAGCGAGACATACACGGTGCGCGCCGAGGTCAGCGCCCAGGTCGTGGTGGCCGCCAGCCAGCTCAACAGCGGCCAGCCCATCGTCGCCGACGACCTGCGGCTGGAACGGCGCACATTGGTGAACCCGCAGGACGCGCTTTCCGACCCGGCCGCGCTCGTCGGCATGGCCAGCCGACGAGCGCTGCGGCCGGGGCAGCTGGTGGACCGCCGCGCGCTGGTCGCCGCGGTGCTGGTGCGCCGCGGCGCGAGCGTGACCATCGTGGCGCGCAACCAGGGCATCCTGGTCAGCTCGACCGGCGAAGCCACCGAGGCCGGGCGGCGCGACGACGTGATCGGCGTGCGCAACAGCGCCACCGGCCGGGTGATCCGGGCGCGGGTGACGGGCGCGAACGAAGTGGAACCGGTCGGCATCGTTCAGTCCCCCGACTGAAGCCGCGCAGCGATGCGCGCCAGCTTGGCCCCGTATTGGGGATCGGTGGCGTAGCCACCCTGGGTCAGGCCACGGGCGTAGGCGGCGACGTCGTTGCCGGTGTTGAGCGCCCCCTTGTATCTGGGGTTGTCGAGCAGCAGGCGGCCGAAATCCCGGAAGGCCTCGCCCGGATTGGTGTAGCTGCGGAAGCGCTCGGTCCGGCTCAGCTTGGCGCCGCCTTCGTATTCGGTGGTGGCGATGCTCGCGCTGCCGCCCTGCCAGGCCCCGCCGGCCTTGATGCCGAACAGGTTGTGGGTGTCGCGGCCGTCGGACTGGCGGATCGGCCGCTGGCCCCAGCCCGACTCCAGTGCGGCCTGGGCAGCGAGAATGTCCGGCGACACGCCGAGGCGGCGCCCGGTCTCGGCGGCCAGCGGCGCGATGGCATCGAGGAAGGCGCGGCTATCCGCCGGCAGCCCGTCCTGCTGGATGCCGGCGCTGGCCGGTTCGGGCTCAGCAGCCGGCGCCATGCCCTGGCGGGCCAGATAGGCACGCGCCGCCGCATCCAGGCCCATGACGGCGTCGCTGTCGCCGCCGCCGTTCTCGATGAAGTCCGTCACTTCCTGCTTCACGTCGCGCATCAGCGCGGCGAAGTCGCCCTTGCCGGCGCCGCCGGTGGGCAGCGCGATGTCGTCGGCAATGGCATCGAAGGCTGCGCCACTGCGGAAGGCGGCGTCAGGCCGGAGCATAGACATCGTCTCCGTCCTTGAGTACGCGCTGCATGATCTCGTGCTGATCCATCAGCAGCTGGCCGTTGCGCACATTGAGGGCCTTGCACTCGCGCACCAGCGCACCCAGCCTGCTCCAGCCGGCCTGGGCCGCGCTGCGCTGACTCTCGGGCAAGCGGGCCAGCAGTGCCGTGACGGCCTCGGCGGGCGGCATCCCCTTCAGCGCGGCGGCAAACACCCGCAACAAGCCGTTGCGCTCCTGGCGCCGCACGTCGAGGGTGTCGCACAGCGCGAGGATCTCGTCGGCGAGCCCCGCCAGCCGGCCGCTGTCGTGGCGCAGGGCCGCGTCGAACTGCGCGTCGAGCCGTTCCTGCAGCCGCTCGTAGTCAGCCACGTCCGCGTGCACGCCGGTGGCGAGGCGGAGCAGCGCCTGGGCAGGCGTGGGGGGCTGCATCGGCTGGGTCATGAGCGGCTGCCGTGGTAGCGGTCGATCAGGCCGGCCAGCTTGCTGGCGTCGAAGGGCAGCTTGCCCTTGGCCAGGGCGTCGCGCAGGGCGTCCACCTTAGCCCGGTCGATCTCGGGCATGGCCTGCAGGGCTTCCTTGGCCTGCAGCAGCGCCGCTGACTGCAAGGGCGCCTGTTCGGCGGCGCTGGCGGCAGGAGCGACGGCGGGCACGTTGGCGACCGGCGCGACCTCGGAGGTCGCAGCGGCGGAAGTCATCGGGATGGAAGGGCCGGAAATCTTCATTCGGGACTCTCTGGGTTTGGTTCGCATGGGCTTAGCGGGCAGCGCCCTCCAGCAGGCTGCGCACGTCGGCACCCTGACGGGCGGCGCCGGCTTCACCAGCACGGGGCAGGCCTACGTTCACACCGTCGATCAGCGGGGCCACCGCGGCGGGCATGCCGAAGGTGGCGGACAGGCTGCGGGCCTGTTCGCTGCTCAGGATCAGCAGTTCGATACGGCGGTTCACCGCCGCACGGGGGTTCTTCGGGTCGAGGGGCGCCCGGTCGGCCATGCCGACCACCTGCAGCACGCTGTCCGGACGCATGCCGCCGGCGAGCAGGTTGATGCGTGCGCGCATGGCCCGCTCGTTGGACAGGGTCCAGTTGGAATAGGCCGACGGCCCCACGTCGGCATACGGCATGGCGTCCGTGTGGCCGAGGATCAGCATCTGGTTCTCGATGCGCGCGAACAGCGGCCCCATCTTGCGCAGCAACGCACGGAAGGGCTCGCTGGGCAGCGCCGAGCCGCGGGCGAACATGCCGCGCTGGTCGGTGTCGTGGAGCATCACGCGCAGGCCCTGGGCGCTCACCTCGGTGAGCAGGTTGCCGGCCAGGCCGGTCTCGGCGCTCAGGCGCTTCACCACGTCGGCCAGCTCCTGCATGTCGGACGCGGTCTCGAAGCGGGTCTTCGACAATTGCGGCTCGCGCCCGGCCTGGCCATCGCCATTGGAGCGCAACTTGCCGTTGGGATCGTCGCCGCGATCCGGCACCGGCAGGCGGTCGATCAGACTGCCGCGCGGCCCGCCCACCGCCTCCGGGCTGCGGCCGGCGCCGTCTTCCATGAACTCGCCGCTGGCCGTGCGGGTGATGTCGGCCAGTTGCTCGGCATTGCGGGCGGCCATCACCCACAGCACCAGGAACAAGCACATCAGCGCCAGGCAAAAGTCGGCAAAGGCGACTTTCCAGGCGCTGCCATGGGCTTCTTCGTCGTGCTTGCGGGAAACCCGCTTGACGACGGCCTCGCCGTGCTTCTTGTCGGCCAGGCTAGGCATTCGCGCGTGCTCCGCCACGCCGCTGCATCACCGCGTCCGGATCGCCGCTGAGGGCGTTGATCCAGCTTTCCAGCTCGGCGAAGCTCGGCTTGATGTTGAGCTGCACCAGGCGCCGGCCGGCGTCGATGGCCAGCAGCGCCGGCTTGCCCGACACGTGGGTGACCAGCACCACCTTGACGCATTCGAGGGCCGACAGCTCCCGCGTGACGACCTGCTTCATCATGTTGGCGATGGGATCGAGCAGGCCGTAGCAGAAGAAGATGCCGATGAAGGTACCGACCATCGCCGCCGCCACGCGCTCGGCGATCTCGGCCGAGTTGGCGCCCTCGCCAACCGTGTTCATGGCCATCACGATGCCCAGCACCGCCGCCAGGATGCCGAAGCCCGGCATCGCCTCGGCCACCTTCGACAGGGACTTGGCCGGCTGGCCGAGTTCGTCGTGGATGGACTCCAGCTCCTGTTCCAGCACACCTTCCAGCTCATGGGCGTTGATCTTGCCCATCGCCATCAGGCGGAAGTTGTCCACGATGAAGGCCAGCAGCTTGGGCTCCTCGAGGATCAGCGGATAGTTGCTGAACAAGGGGCTGTTGTGGGGCTCTTCCACATGGGCGTCGAGGGCCTTCAGGCCACCGGCCGCCGTCTGCAGCAGCTCGTACATGAGCAGCAGCAGCTGTCGCTGGAATTCCCGCCCCTGCTTGCGGCTGGTGACGATCTGGCGGATCTGCAGCCAGGTCTCGGCCAGCACGTGGCGCGGATTGCCGAGCACCAGCGCACCGACGGCCGCGCCACCGATGATCAGCAACTCGACCGGTTGCCAGATGACCTTCAGGATGCCGCCACCGAGCACGAAGCCGCCGAAGACGGTGCCGAGAACGATGGCGATGCCGATGAGTTGTTGCATATGCGTTGCTCCGTCGGACCGGCGTTCAGTGTTGCAGGCACGCCCGCATCTTGCGGAGCGCCCCCTTGTTGATCTGGCAGACCCGCGCTTCGGTGAGATCGAGCACCGCCGCGATCTCCTTCAGGCTCAGGTCGAATTCGTAATACAGCTGGATCACCCGCTGCTCGCGCTCGTCGAGGGCCCGCAAGGCCTGCTCGATGCTGCGCCGGCGCACCAGCTGGGCCTCCGGCGACGGGCCGTCGGCGGACAGGCTGCCCATCTCCTGCAGCACCTCGTCGAAGCTGACCAGCACTTCGGCGTTCTCGGCGAGCAGGAACTCCTGGTAGCCCTCCGGGCTCAGGCCGAGGGCCTGCATCACCTCCGCCTCGCTCGGCTCGCGGCCGATGCGGCGACTGAGGGCGCGGATGCCATCGCGCAGACGGTGGCTTTCCTGGCGCACGCTGCGCGGCCGCCAGTCCTGGCGGCGCAGCTCATCGAGCACCGCGCCGCGCACGCGCATCGACGCATAGGCGCCGAACTTCTCGTCGGGCGTGCCGTAGCGGCGCAGGCAGTCGAGCAGGCCGAGCAGGCCGATCTGCTCCATGTCCTCGCGCTCCATCGCCGCGCCGACCTGGGAACGCAGCTGGCGCACGATGCGCTTCACCAGTGGCACGTACTGCAGCAGGTAGCGCTGTTCGACGGCGCCGCCCTGCAGTTCGGCGTAACCTGCATACATGTCCATGGCCGCTTACTCGATGATCAGCTTGCTGACCATCGCCTCGACGAAGGGCTTTTCGCCGTGTTCGCGGGCATAGCGGTCGTTGAAGGCGCGGTTGATGTTGGCGGCGAACTCCTCGAGAGTCATCGCCGCAGCCTTTTCCTGGGAGTAACGGGACAACTCCATGACCGCCACGCTGCGCAGCAGCGGCAGGTGTTCCTTGGTGGTCTTCTCGCTCTTCAGTGGGGTCTTGAAGACCAGGTCCATCGCCAGGTAGTGGCTCATCGATTCGCCGGTACGCCCGCGCAGCATGACGATCACCTTTTCCAGGTTGACGTAGCGGTACTCCTGCGGATCGATGGCCGGCGCAGCTTCCTTGGTGGCGCCGTCCTGCGGCCGCAGCAGCCACCAGGCCGCACCGGCGCCGACGCCTGCGGTCAGCACCAAGGCGCCCACCAGCAGGAGGGTTCGGTTCAGTTTGCTCATCTCTTTCATTCCTCGTTGCGGGCCAGACGGAAGGACTGACGTTCAGCCTCGGCCTCGGCATCGCCGAGGGCACGGCCCGGGTTCTGCTCGGCCTGGGCTTGACGCTGCCGCTGGCGTTCGCCGTCGCCCTGGCCCTGCCCCGGGCGGGAGGCGCTCGCGTCGGCCACTTGCACTGTCACGTCGCCGGAATGGCGCTGGCCGAGGTTGTGGCGCAGGTTGTCGCTGATGTCCTGCAACTGGCGCAGCACCTCGTTGTGGGTGGCGCTGAGATTGATCTGCAGCGCACCGTCCTGGTGGCGGATGGCGATCTCGATGCTGCCCATGCGCGGCGGCTCCAGGCGGATCACTGCGCTGTCGATGCCTCGCTCGGAGGCAAACTGCAGACGCTCACCGAGGGCCTGCATGAGGGGCTGGCGCCATTGGTTCGCGTCGCCGTTGGGCAGGCGCAGCGCTCCGTCCGGACTGCGTGCGGAGCCCGGATCGGCGCTGCCGATCGGCGGCATGGCCGTCGGCTGCGGTTGATCCACGCCGTCAACCAAGGCAGAACGCCCGGTCTCCGCGGCACTTCTCCCAGACATTGCAGCCGGCGCCGCGGCGCCGGCGGACACTCCCGCCACAGCCGCTGGCATGGCGCGACTCGAGGACATCCAATCCGGTTGTTCATCCGTCCGCGACGGATGCCCGATCTCCTCCTGAACGGCGCCCGGCGCTACCACCTGCATGGCAATGACACTGGGCCGCTCGGGCACGGGCGGCACGAAGGGGGATACGCCGGCCGCGGCGGCTGGCCGTGCGATCCCCGAGCGCAATCCATCCAGCCCGTCCGTCGATGCCGAACGCCGAATCGCCCCCGGAACGGCACCCGGCGTTGCATCCGAAGCCACATCGACATCCACCCCCACAGGCGCGGGCAGCCCCGCGCCGGATGCGCCGGGCACAAGTGCAGGCAGTGCGATGCTCATGAACGATCGTCCGTCCGGCGACGCCGAACGCGTGGGCTCTCCTGGGCCGGCATCCGGCCTGGCAAGCTGCTCCTGGGCGCCCCCCCGCTGCTCGGATATGGGCTGCCCGATACCGGACGTGCCAACCGCAACCACCGGCTGTGCGGTACTCGAAAGCAGTCCATCCAGCCCATCCGTCGGCGCCAGGCTCGCGCTCTTCTCCAGGACCGCCCCCGGCGCGGCAATTCGCGCAGTAGCGACATCGGGCCGTTCGGGCGCGGGCTGCACAGTGGGCATAACGGCTTCCTCCGGCGCGGCGGCTTGCTCTGACGCGGTCCGGAACATCGGCGGGAGAGGACGCGGCGTCCCCTGCCCCGTCGCGAGCACGAGCGCCAGCGGCTGGCCGGCGACGGTTGTCGTCGTGATCCCTGCCGGCTCAGATACAGCCACGTCCGCTGTCGCCAGGGACAGCGCCACCAGCGGCGCGGCCTGCGACGGCGACATGAGTGCCATCAGCACGACAGGCGCACCCTGGGCCACAGACGACCGGGTTTCATCCGCGGACTGCTCGGCGCTGGCGCCCTGTCCGTCCGCCCGGTCGTCGGCAAGCACGCCGACGGCATCCGGCAGCTCGGCCAGACAGGCCTGCAGTGCAGCGTCGAAGGGGGTGTCATTCCCGACGTCGCCGACGATTGCGGCAGTCGTCGGCAGCCCTGGATTGGCCGCCGCGACTGCCCCCATCGGTAGCAGGATGGACTGACCATCGGCTGACATGGCGATACTCATGCGCGCGGCTCCGGCAAGTCGTAGTCGGTCAATGCGTAAGCCATCCAGCCGTCCCGATGGGTGCACATCTCCGCCAGCCGCCGGCCGATGCGGGCTGCCTCATCGGCGCAGACTTCGCGGGCCAGGCCATGCACGGCAGCCAGCGCATCCACGGCCTGCCGCTCGGCACTGCTGAGCGGAAAGCCGGTGCGGAAGCTCTCCAGCAGCGCGGCGATCTCGCCGTCGATGCGCCCGACCGCCGCCCACTGGCGGGCCGCCGTGGCTGCCCGCAAACGGGTGGCCAGCGCAGCCAGAAGGTCCAACCGTTCAGCCATGACGGGCCTGCATGCCTTCCCAGCCGCTGCGCAGCGTGTTCAGCAGCCCGACCACCTCGTCGATGATGCCGACATCCAGCGCCACGCCTGCCTGGTACAGGCGCTGCCCGCAGTAGGCGTAGAGCTGGTCCAGGCTGGCCACCACGTCGCTGCCCGAGTCGAGGTCGAGCGCGCTCGCCAGCCCGTTGAGCATGCCCAGGGCCCGGTCGAGGCTGTAGGCCTTCTGCTCGTAGCGCCCGCCCTCGATGTGGGCGCGGGCGCGGAACAGCTCCTCGATCAGGCCGTCCGTCAGGATCAGCACGAGTTGTACCGGCGAGGCCTGGGCGGTCTGCGCCGCCAGGTTGTCGCTGTGATAGCTCTGATAAGCGGAGTGATGCACGGTGATGGTCCCGGTGGTTCGATGAAGTCGGTCAGTTGCCGCTGGTGCTCAGGCTGCTGAACATGTCGGAGGTCTGGCTCATCTGGTCCTGCAAGGTCTGCAGGGCCGTGAATTGCTGCAGGTAGCGCTCGTAGTACAGCTTGAAGGTGGCGTCGAGGCGGGTCTGCTTGTCGGTCAGTTCGGTCTGCGTCCGCTGCACCGAGTCCTGGCGGTTCTTGAGAAGGCCGTTGGCGCTGTTCAGCCACACCCCGGCGTAATCGTTCAATGCGCCGAGCAGGCCGCTGCCGCCGGTGGTGGCGGTGCTGCCGAAGACCTGCGACAAGCCATCCGGATGGGCCGCCAGGGCCTTGCTCAGCTTGCTGCTGTCGAGGCTCAACACGCCACTGCGGTCGCTCGCCACGCCCAGATCGATCACGCTCAGGCCGCCGAAACTCTGGCGCAGGATGCTGCTCAGCTTGCCGCGCAGCGCGCGGATGCCGGCGTCGGATGCAAACGCACCGGCACTCGTCTTGCCGTCGGCGCTGCCGGCGGCGGTGAGGCTGTCGAGCGTCTTGTTCAACGCGTTGTAGGCATCGACGAAGGTCTGCACGTTGGCTGCGGTGCCGCTGGCATCGCTGGCCACCGTCAGCGTCACCGGCGTGGCACCGGCCGCCATGGCCTGGTTGAAGCCGATGCTGACGCCAGGGATCGACGTGAAGGTGTTGCTGGCCTGTTCCAGCTTGATGCCGGAGCCCTGCGCGCCCAGCCAGACCACCGCGTTCTGGGCTGCGGCCAGCACGTTCGGGGCGGCGCCCAGGGCGGTCTGCAGGGCGCCGGACGGCAGGCCGCTGGCGTCGATGGTGATGTTGGGGACGACGCCCGTCAGCGGATCGGCAGCGCCGCCGGTCTGGGCCGCCGTCAGCAGCAGCTGGGTCTTGCCGTTGGCGCTCACCGTGGTGGCCGTCACCTTGCCCTGGTTGGTCGGGGCCAGGTTGATGGCGCGCGCCACTTCCGCCTGGGAGATGGTGCCGTCGTTGTCGGCATCGGCCAGCGTGACGTTGATCGTCGTTCCGTCGGGCATCTGCACGACGATCGGGCCGCCCTCGGAAGCCGCCGCGGCAGGCAGGTCCTGGTAAGCGACCTGGCTACCGGTGGCCAGCTTTTCGACGAAGAAGGAGTAGGAGCCGGCCTGCGCGGTGGACGTGGCGCTCGCGCTGCCGATCGCCGGATTGCTGAAGGTCGCGGTGTTCTGGCTCAGCCCCTTCTTGGCGCTGAGGCTCGTCACCGCGCTGTTGAACGTGTTGAGTGCGGAGCGCAGGGAGTTCAGCGCAGTGGATGTCGCCTGGGCCTTGCTGGTCTGGGTGGTCAGTTGGTCCTGGGCGGCCTGGGTGTAGGCCGTGGCCAGGGTATTGGCCATCGAGGTCGGATTGATGCTCGTGCTAGCCATGGAGCTCTCCTACGGGGGAAGAAGTGAATCGGAATTCGCCTTCGTTAAAGGCGACCGGATCCGCTCCCGTCTGAAATTCCGTGCTCATTCCGGCGTTCATGCCCGCCCCCGCCACCAACTTTGGGTGGCCAGTTCGTCCTGGCGCTTTTGCTCGCCCTGCAGCTGCTCCCGCTGCAGGGCCTGCAGCTTGCCGTCCAGCACCTGGCTCACGGCCTCGTGGCGCTGCACCGCACGGGTCAGTGCGAGCTGGGCCAGTTGCAGGTCGGCGTCATGGCGCTCGACTTCATTTCGCTGGCTGTCGGCGAGGTTCAGCACCGCCTGCTTGTAGTCGCCGCAGTTCAGGGACAACGCGGCGACGTGGACCGCCGGTCGTTCGCCGCTGACGGTGGCGCTGGCGCACAGCTGCTCCAGGCGCGCCAGCGTGGCGCGATGGCGCTCCAGCTGGGCACGGCGGCCGGCCAGCTCACCGACCAGGTTGTCCTTTTCGCGGCGGCGCTGGTCGACGACGGCGGCCAGGCCGCGCAGGGTCTTGGGATGGGTGCTCATGCCAGCAGGCTCTCCAGTCGGGCCAGGGTGTCGGCAAAGGGCGCGGCCTCCCGCGTACCCTGGTGCAGGAAGGCCTCGATCCGCGGGTACAAAGCCACCGCCCGATCGGTGGCCGGATCGGCGCCGGCCACGTAGGCACCCAGCGGCAACAGGTCGCGCACGCGGACGTAGCGGGAATACAAGGCCTTGATCTCCCGCGCCGCCGCCTGCTGGGCAGGGGTCGTCACCTGCGCCATGCAACGGCTGATGGACTGGGCGATGTCGATGGCCGGGTAGTGGCCGCGGTCGGCCAGCTCGCGGGACAGCACGATGTGGCCGTCGAGGATGGCCCGGGCGGTGTCCACCACCGGGTCCTGCTGGTCGTCGCCTTCGGCCAGCACGGTGTAGATGGCGCTCATGCTGCCCGCCTCGTGCTCGCCGTTGCCAGCGCTCTCCACCAGCTGCGGCAGCAGGCCGAACACCGACGGCGGGTAGCCGCGGGTGGCCGGCGGTTCGCCGAGGGCCAGCGCCACTTCGCGGCGGGCCATCGCGTAACGGGTGAGGGAATCCACCAACAGCAACACGTTCTGGCCCTGGTCCCGGTAATGGGCGGCGATGGCGTGGCACAGCTCGGTGGCGCGCAGGCGCATCAGCGGCGACTCGTCGGCCGGCGCGATGACGACCACCGCGCGGGCCAGCCCGGCCGGGCCGAGGGACATGTCGATGAACTCGCGCACCTCGCGGCCACGTTCGCCGATCAGGCCGACCACCACCACGTCGGCGACGGTCTGGCGGGTGATCAGGCCGAGCAGCACGCTCTTGCCGACGCCGCTGCCGGCCATCAGGCCTACGCGCTGGCCGCGCCCGAGGGTCAGCAGGCCGTTGAGGGCGCGGACACCGACGTCGAGCACGCCTTCCACCGGCTTCCGGCGCAGCGGATGCACGTGCGGCGGCCGTGCCGCCAGCGGATGCTCGCCGCCGAGGCGGCCGCGGCCGTCCACCGGCTCGCCCAGGCCATTGACGATGCGCCCCAGCCAGGACGGCCCGATCATCAGCCCGCCCTGGTCGGCGGCCGGCAGCACGCGGGCGCCGGTGGCCAGGCCCTCCGGGCGCTTGAAGGGCATCAGGTAGGAAATCTCGTTGCGGAAGCCGACCACCTGGGCGGCGATCCACTCGCCGCTGGCGGTCTCGATACGGCAGCACTGGCCGGTCTGGAAGGCGCAGCCGGTGCTCTCCAGCAGCAGGCCGGAGGCGCCCACCAGACGGCCGGTGTGGGTCGCCACCGGGATGTCGGCGAATTCGAGCTGGCGCAGCGCGGCGGCGATCACGGCGCCACCTCCTCACCGTCCTCGGCGAGATGGGTTTCGAGTTGTTCGATACAGGCAGCCAGGCGCTGACGGCAGCCGGCGTCGGCCTCGCGCCCGTCGGCACGAACGCGGCACTCGCCGGGCTCCAGCCGCGGATCGGCGATCAGCGTCCAGCGCGACGCGCGATCCGGCGCCAGTTCGAGGATGCGCTGGCGCTCCTCGGGATTCAGGAAAACCTCGACCCCTTCGCGGGCCGGCGGCATCGTCGCCAGGGTTTCATCCACCAGCGCGAGCAGTTGCACCGGCTGCAGGACCAGTTCGCTACGGATGACCTGACGGGCCACCTTGGCGACCAGATCCACCACCTCCCGGCGCAGCGCCCCCTGGTAGTCGGCCTGCATCTGGCGCAGGCTGGCGATCAGCGCATCGATCGGCGCGGCGAGTGAATCGAACTGGGCCAGCACCTCCTGGCGAGCCTCGTCACGGCCCGTGCGCAGCCCTTCACGGCGGCCCTCCGCCAGTCCGTCCCCACGTCCCTGGGCCAGGCCCAGTTCATGCCCTTCCCGGTAGCCCCGCTCCATGCCCTGGTGGAAGCCATCGGCCAGGGAAGCCTGGGCCTCCGCCGCACTGGCGACCGACACGCCAGCCACGAGGGACAAGGGGGGGAAACGGTAGGGCCGAAAGTTCTTCATTCGACCGTCGCCTCGGCGAACAGCTGGATCTCGATCTCGCCCGCATCGACGAGTTCCTTGACCTGCCCCATGATCTCGGCGCGCACTTGTTCGACGCGGCTGCGCGGTACCGGGCCGCTGCGCCGCATCAGATCCTCGAAGCCCTGTGCCTGGCGGCGTGGCATGGCGCGCAGGATGGCGTCGCGCACCGCCGGCTCGGCGCCCTTGAGGGCAATCGCCCACTGGTCGAGGGCCACTTCCTCGATGAGGCGGGTGATGACCTCGTCGTTCTGACGGGACAGGACGTAGAAGTCGTACATGCTGACCTCGATCTCCGACACCATCTCCGGATCGTGGGCACGCAGCATCTCGACCATCTGCTGGCGGTTGCCGGGCAAGCGGTTGAGAATCTCGGCGGCGTGGCGCACACCTTCCACACTGGCGCTCTGCAGGCCCAGGCTGTCGAGGCAGCGGAGGACCATCTCCTCCAGCTCGATCAGCAGTTCGCGGTCGATCTCGGTGAGGCGCGCCACGTTGAGCAGCACCTGATCACGACTGTCGGTGGGCAAAGCATCGACGATCTCGCTGGCCAGCGCGGCCGGCAGGAAGGCCAGGAACACCGCCTGCATGCGTACGTGTTCGTTGATCAGCTGCTCGGCCAGCCACTTCGGCGAGGCCCACTGCAGGCGCGCCATCTTCGGGCGGATCTCGTCGCCGTAGATCTTGTTGAGCACGCTGCCGGCGATGTCGGCGCCAAGAGCAAGGTCGAGGGAGCGCCGCAGGTAGGTGCGCGACGCGCCATGCACGCCGCTCTGCTCCCGGTAGTCGTCGAAGAAGCGCTGCAGCGAGCTCTTCACCGCCTCCACCTTGATGCCGCTCATCCGCGACATCACCTGGGTGACCTCCAGCAGCTCCTCGCGGGACAGGCAGCGCAGCACCGCGGCGGCGGGCTCCTCACCCATCGACAGCAGCACGATGGCAGCCTGCTCCACCGGCGTCGGCGTGGCACCGGGGACGATCATGTCGGGCAGATTATTCGCTTCGGCCATTTTTCTGCATCCATTGGCGGACCACTTCGGCGACGCGCTCCGGCTCCTTCGCCGACAGCACCTTCAGGTGTTCGACCATCACGTCCACCGGCGAACCCGGGGCCGGCAGGTCGTAGTTTTCGAGCAGGCCGGCGACCGGCATGCGCTGGGTATCGGGGGCGGCCAGGGCGGCATGGGCGGCCGGCGCGGCGAGTTCCGGACTGGTGGGCTCCTGTGCTTCCGCCAGCTCTTCGACGGTCTCGGCTGCGGGCAACGCCAGACGCTGCTGGACCAGCTTCATCAGCGGACGGACGATGAACAGGAAGGCCAGCAGCAGGCTGATCGCGTAGGCCAGCCAGCTCGCCATCTCGATGATGTTGTCGCGTTGCTGCCACCAGGCCACGCTGTCATCCACCGGCTTGCGGAAGCCGCTGGCGGTGACGACCAGGCTGTCGCCACGCGCCGCGTCGATGCCGAGGCCGCTGCGCAGCACCTTGTCCACATTGGCCAGCGCTTCCGGCGTCCAGGTCTTGCCGTCGGGGGCCGCAGCGTTGTTCATCACCACCGCCACGGAGAGCTTCTTCAGGCGGCCGCGGCTGCGCTTCACCTGGGTCACGCTTCGGTCGTAGGCGTACTGGCGGGTGGTGGCGTTCTTCTTGGTGGTCGCCGCCTCCGGCTCCTCGTCGGCCTTCACCGCCACCGGGCGGTTGCTGAGGGAGCCCGGCACGCCGACCGCCAGCGGATCGCGGCCGTTCTCGGTACGCATCGCCTCATTGGTGATCTTCGGCGCCTCGCCGTAGCGTTCGGTGGTTTCCTGGATGCGGTCGTTGTCCACCTCGGCGGTGACGCTGACCTTGAAGTTGCCCGTGCCAAGCATCGGCAGCAGGAGATCCTCGGCATTGCGCTGGGTCTCGTCGCGGAAACGGTGGGACGCGTCGTTGAGCTGGGCACCCTCGAAGCCCTCGCTGAGATCGACGCGGGCGGACAGCAGGTTGCCGGCCTGATCGACCACGCTGACCCGCTGCGGATCAAGGCTGGCGACGCTGTTGGCGACCATGTTGATGATCGCCGCTATCTGCTCGGGGCTGAGGGAACGGCCGGCCTTGAGGGCCAGCACCACCGACGCGGTGCTCTTCTCGCCGTCATTGACGACGAAGGACGAAGAGCGCGCGATGGACAGGTGCACCCGCGCCGAATCCACCGCGTCGAGGGTCATGATGCTCTGTACCAGCTCCCCTTCGAGGCCGCGGCGGAAGCGCACGTCCTGCACGAACTGGCTGACCCCCAGCGGATCGTTGCGGTCCATCAGCTCCAGCCCCTGCGGCAGCTTGGCAACTACGCCCTTGGCGGCCAGCAGCATGCGCACTTCGCCGAGGCGCTTGGCCGGCACCAGCACCTGACCGGAATCCGGATGGAGCCGGTAAGGGATGCCCTGGGCGTCGAGCAAGGCGATCATCTCGGCCGACGCCACCTTCTCGCGGCTGCCGAACACCGGCTTGTAGCCCGCCTGGTCGTTCCACGCGAACATCAGCACCAGCGCGGTGATCGCCAGCGCCAGCAGCACGATGGGCAGCAGGCCCTTGACGAAACCCGGCGGCAGCTTCGGCAGGCCGCCGGGGGCGCGCAGGCGGGCCAGAGCGGGAGAGAGGGAGAGATTCACGAGTGGCGTCCCGGGGTGCGCTTAGAGCGGCAGCTTGATGAGGTCGTCCATCGCGCCGACCATCTTGTTGCGGACCTGCATCAGCATCGAGAAGGACAGGCTGGCTTCCTGACTGGACAACATCGCCCCCACCAGATCGTCGCTACGGCCGCTGTCCACGTCGGCCATGCGCTCGCCGGCGACTCGGTCCTTCTCGTTGACGCCCAGCACGGCCTGCTTGAGGTGCTCGCCGAAGCCGTCGGCTTCGGAGCTGGCCGCATCCAGCAGATTGGCTGCCGGCACGACCAGGTCGGCGGCCGGCAGGCTGCCCTGCAGCTTCATCAGGTCGGCGCCGATCGACGCCAGCATTTCAGTCACCACCACACTCTCCTTCGGAAACGGGATGCGCCGGAATGGCGCCCCGCACGCACCAGCCGGTGGGGCGGGATTCAATCGCCAATTGGCGTTGCGTTTTTTCGGGAAAAAGAAACCCCTCGCACGCTCAATGCGGCAATTGAAAAAACGAACGAATAAATCGACGAAAACGAATTGAACTGGCAATAAGGCCGGAATTAAAACCGGACGCAAATAGACCTCGCGCCAAATTGAATCGGGCGAAGGGGATCAGAAGAAAACCCTGATCCGGATCCAGGCGTACGGAGAGCAGGCGAACGACACCATGCCAAGACGGCCCTGGTGCGTGTTCAGACGAGAATGTGATGGTTCATGCGCTTTCCCTCATTGATGTGCTCGGGACGCACACATAGGAAAGACGAGGCGCAGCCGCCAGAAAGGCGACAACACAGACCCGGCGCGGCGTACAGGCAAAGCCCACACGGACAACAACCGGCGGAACCGAGTCAGCGGTTCCTGTCTGGCAACCCCGCTATCGTAGCCCGTAAGAGCTTTAGACCGGAGGCTTTGCGACCCCGTCTTTCGAACGGGTGTGCCCAAATTTAAGTTTTCGCGGTTTTGGTCGCGAGTTGGAGTGATTATGCCCAGAAGCTTTCCGCCAGGCAATCATTTTTTTCAATTCAGCCCCAGGCTGAATTAATCGATAAACGGCCCATCAATTCCTGTTGCGTTAAATCGAATTAATCCGCAAACTAAAAATAATTAGATCCAAGTCTTTCCGGATTAAGAATTCAGGAAACGCCATTCGCGGGCGAAACGCGACCGGCATTCTGCTCGAATTGCCGGACAATCATTGGTAATACAGACATGCAGAAATCCGCAGCGCAGCGCGGTGGAATGACGCTCGACCCTCTCTCGCTGGGACGCCCGCTCCACTTGCTGGAGCGCTTCACCGCGCTCGCGCGGGACGATCTCGACGAGGCCTTGCGCGGCAGCCTGAACCGTCGCTATCGCGCGCAGTTCGAAGTCGCAGACGTCCGCCTCGTGCCCGTCGACCGCCTCCCTGAGCACCGCCGCTGGAACGGCTACACGCACGAACGGGGCCGTATCGATTTCGCGCTGGACCGCCAACTCCTGCTGTGCGCCCTCGACTACCGCTACGGTGCCCACCCGGTAAGCAAGGCCGGTCCGCGGGACGAGGCGCCGGTGACGGCAACGGAAGAACGCCTCGCCGCGTTGCTCGGGCGGCGCTTCACCGGAGTACTGGTGGATCGCCTGGAAGGACGTGCTCCGTCCCACGACGGCAGCGCCCACACCGGACGCCTGCTCGGTGACGCGACGACGGCACTGCGCCGCCAGGGCGCCTGGGCCCTGCGCGTCGGCATGCGCGAACGGAGCCACGGCATCGACGGCGGCATGTACTTCCTGCTCGAGGAGGCCTGGCAGCGCCATCTTCTGCAGCAACTGGCACCCACGCGCGATCGACCTGGCGAACCGGCCGCGGCCCAGCCTTTCCCGCACCGCCTGCGGCTCGCGCTGACGGCCCGCCTGCTGGAGAAGGACATCCCGCTGGGGCGCCTGCTCGACCTGCGGGTTGGCGACGTGATCCCGGTGCGCCTGGGGCCGTCCGACATCCTGGTCGACGATTCCCGGCTGTTCACGGCCCAGGTCGTGGAGCACAAGGGCAAGCTTTGTTTAACCGCTTTTGAAGATGTGGAGTGAGTGGGATGGACCCGATCAACGCAAGCCTCGACGACATGCTGGGTGACTTCGACGGTGAAGCCAGCGCCTTCGGTGAAAGCACCGAACCCACCCCGGCCCCGCGCCCTGCCCGGCCGCTGGCCCAGATGCTGCGCAAGATCCCGGTGCGGCTGACGCTGGAAGTCGGCTCCACCAGCATCTCGCTGCAGGACCTGATGAACATCGACCGGGACAGCGTCATCGAGCTCGACACCCTGGCCGGCGAACCTTTGGTCATCAAGGTGAACGGCACGCCCATCGGCCGCGCCGAAGTCGTGCTGGCCGGCGAGAACTATGGACTGAAGGTCGTCGAGTTGTGCGACCTGGACCTGGGCACGCTGGCGTCATGAGGCTGGCAGCATGACACCGCCACACACGCGTCTATGGCCGTCCGCGGCCCTGGGCCTGCTGGCGCTCGCGCTACTGGCCCTGCCGGACCTGGCCTGTGCCGACCAGATCGGGCTGTTCACCAGCACCGCCCAGGGCGCCAAGACCGAGCTGACGGTCAAGACCCAGGTGCTGATCATCATGACCCTGCTCGGGCTGCTGCCCGTGCTGGTGCTGATGATGACCAGCTTCACCCGCTTCGTCATCGTGCTGTCCCTGCTGCGCCAGGCCCTCGGCCTGCAGCAGGGCCTGCCGAACCGCATCGTCACCGGCGTGGCGCTGATCCTCACGCTGCTGGTCATGCGCCCGGTCGGTGAGACCATCTGGGAGAAGGCGCTGCAGCCCTACGACCAGGAAAAGATCGGCCTGCAGGAAGCCCTGAGCATCGCCGAGCAGCCCCTCTCCCGTTTCATGCTCGCCCAAACCAGCAAGAGCGCGCTGGCCCAGGTCTCCCGGCTGGCCGGCGAGAAGACTGTCGACAAACCCGAACAGCACGCCTTCACCGTCAAGCTGGCGGCCTTCGTGCTCAGCGAGTTGAAGACCGCCTTCCAGATCGGCTGCATGCTGTTCATACCCTTCCTGGTCATCGACCTGGTGGTGTCGTCGGTGCTGATGGCCATGGGCATGATGATGCTGTCGCCGCTGGTCATCTCGCTGCCCCTCAAGCTGCTGCTGTTCGTGCTGGTGGACGGCTGGACCCTGACCGTCGAGACGTTGGTGACCAGCGTGCGCGGCCTGTGAGAGAGGACACGCCATGCTGACGCCCGAGATCGCCGCCGACCTGGTCGGCGAAGCCCTGCAGATGGTCATGGTGCTGGTCGCCGTACTGGTCGTGCCCGGCCTGGTGGTCGGCCTGCTGGTCGCCCTGTTCCAGGCCGCCACGCAGATCAACGAGCAGACCCTCAGCTTCCTGCCGCGCCTGGTCGTCACACTGCTGGCGATCACCCTCGCCGGGCGCTGGATGACGTCCTACGTGATGGACTTCTGCGTCGCCGTGTTCCGGCGCGCCGCCACGCTGGTGGGCTGAGCCCGCCCCCGCCGCATCATGGAAGCGCTTTTCGGCCAGCTGCTCGCCCTGCTGCACACCCTGTGGTGGCCCTTCTGCCGCAGCCTGGCGCTGTTCAGCGCCGCCCCGGTGATCGGCGAGAACATGCTGCCGGTGCCGATCCGCGTGCTGCTGTCGCTGCTCGTCGCGGTAGTGATGCTGCCAGTCGTCGGCCCTTCCGCGCACATCGATCCCTTCTCGATGGCCGGCATACTGGCCACCGGCGAGCAAGTGCTGATCGGCTTCGTGATCGGTCTGGCCTTCCACCAGCTGATGGCCGTCCTGGCCATCCTCGGCTTCCTGGTGTCGTCCCAGATGGGCCTCAGCATGGCGGTCATGAACGACCCGATGAACGGTACGTCATCGGACGTGGTGTCCGGCCTGCTCTACATGCTCGGCGTCATCGTGTTCTTTTCCATCGACGGCCACCTGGTGCTGACCGGCGTGCTGGCCGAGAGCTTCCATGCCTGGCCGGTGGAGCGCGGTTTCGACTTCCTGGCCCTGCAGACCCTGGCCCTCAACATCGCCTGGGTGTTCGCCGCGGCCTTGCTGCTCGCCGTACCCATCATCTTCTCGACGCTGGTGGTGCAGGTCGGGCTCGGCTTCCTCAACCGCATGGCGCCAGCCCTCAACCTGTATGCCCTCGGCTTCTCGCTGATCACCCTGTTCGGCCTCTACATGCTGGTACGCATCGTCGGCTTCGTGCCGGAACACTACGTGCGCATGACCAGCCAGGTGCTGCGCCTGCTCCACCACGACATGGGGCTGTGAGCGATGGCCGACACCTCGACCGAAGACAAGAGCGAAAAGGCCTCTGCGCAGAAGCTGCGCAAGGCCCGCGAACAGGGGCAGACAGCCCGCTCACGGGACTGGGCCACCGCCCTCGGCCTGCTCGTCAGCCTCAAGCTGCTGCTCCTGCTGATGCCGGGCTACCTGGCGGATTTCCGCGCCCTGTTCGGCGTCGGCTTTGCCGCGCTGGACGGCGACGCCACGCTGGACAACCTGTGGTCCATCGCCTTCACGACCACCATGCTGCTGCTCGCCAAGATGCTCGCCCCGCTGTTCGCGGTGCCGCTGATCGTCTCCATTGGCGCTCTGGTACCCGGCGGCTGGGTGTTCAGCGGCGAGAACCTGAAGCCCAAGCTGGACCGCCTCAACCCGCTCTCCTACGCCCAGCGCCTGACCCAGCCCAAGCACCTGTTCGAGCTGGCGACCACCGTCGTCAAGGCCACCGCACTGGGCCTGGTGCTGTGGCACGTGGTCAGCAGCGGCCGCGAAGCCTTCATGCAACTGCAGGCCCAGCCCCTCGACCAGGCCCTGGCCGGCGGCGCCGGCCTGATGGTGGACGGCATCATGGCCTTGTGCGCGGTCTTCGTCGTCTTCGCGCTGATCGACGTGCCGGTGCAGCACTTCATCTACCTGCGCGGCCAGCGCATGGGCCGGCGCGAGATGAAGGAGGAACACAAATCCACCGAGGGGCGCCCGGAAGTGCGCCAGCGCATCCGCCAGATCCAGCAGCAGCTGGCCCGCCGCGGCGTGCGCAAGACGGTGCCCGGCGCCGACGTGGTGATCGTCAACCCGCAGCACTACGCGGTCGCCCTCAAGTACGACGCGGCCCGCGCCGAGGCGCCCTTTGTGGTGGCCAAGGGCGTGGACGAGATGGCCTTGTACATCCGCGAGGTGGCCGCCGAGCACAAGGTCGAGATCGTGCCGATGCCGCCGCTGGCCCGCGCCATCTACAACACCAGCCAGGTCAACCAGCAGATCCCGGCCCCGCTGTACCGGGCGGTGGCCCAGGTGCTCGGCTACGTGCTGCAGCTGAAGGCCTTCCGCAACGGCCAGCGACCGCAGCGCCCGGACCTGCCGGACCCGCCGCCGGTGCCGCGGCAGTTCCTCGACACCGAAACCGACACCTGAGCCACCGCCGGCCCCCATTTCAGCCCGCCTCCTGACGGACAACGAACCACCGCCATGAACACCCTGCGCCAACTCCTCTCCGACCTCAGCCGCCACCGCGTCGCCGCGCCGCTGTTCGTGCTGACCATCCTTTCGATGGTCATCCTGCCGCTGCCGCCGGTGGTGCTGGACGTGTTGTTCACCTTCAACATCGTGCTGGCGCTGATCGTCATCCTGGTCAGCGTGAATGCGCGGCGGCCGCTGGATTTCTCGATCTTCCCGACCATCATCCTGGCCACCACGCTGCTGCGCCTGACCCTCAACGTGGCGTCCACGCGGGTCGTACTGCTGCGTGGCCACGAGGGCACCGGAGCCGCCGGTCAGGTCATCGAGGCCTTCGGCCACGTGGTCATCGGCGGCAACTTCGTGGTCGGTCTGGTGGTGTTCGTGATCCTGATGATCATCAACTTCATCGTGGTCACCAAGGGCGCCGAGCGGATCTCCGAGGTTTCCGCCCGCTTCACGCTGGACGCCCTGCCCGGCAAGCAGATGGCCATCGACGCCGACCTCAACGCCGGCCTGATCAACCAGGAGAAGGCCCAGCAGCGGCGCCGCGAAGTGGCCGCCGAGTCGGACTTCTACGGGGCGATGGACGGTGCCTCCAAGTTCGTGCGCGGCGACGCCATCGCCGGCATCCTGATCCTGCTCATCAACATGCTCGGCGGCGTCGCCATCGGCGCGCTGATGCACGACCTGAGCCTCGCCGACGCCTTCCGCCTGTACGCGCTGCTGACCATCGGCGACGGCCTGGTGGCGCAGATCCCGGCGCTGCTGCTGTCCTCCGCAGCGGCCATCGTGGTGACCCGCGTCGGCAACGACGGCAAGGACTTCGAGCAGCAGGTGGCGGCACAGATGCTGGCCTCCCCGGCCGTGCTGTACGGCGCCGCCGGGCTGATGCTGACGCTGGCGGCGATCCCCGGCATGCCGTGGCTGGTCTTTCTTGCCTTTGGCGGGGTGCTCGGCTTCGTCGCCTGGCGCCTGGGCCGCCGCCCCGCGGTGCCGGCCGAAGCGGACAGCGCCGCCATCGAGGCCGCGCTGCTCACCGAGAGCGCCCCCGAGCTGGACTGGACCGGTCTGCCCTTCGTCGAGCCGCTCGGCATCGCCGTCGGCTACAAGCTGGTCGGCCTCATCGACAACGCGCAGGGCGCACCACTCACCAAGCGCCTGGCCGGCATGCGCCAGGGGCTCAGCGAGAGCCTGGGCCTGCTGCTGCCGAAGATCCGCGTGCGCGACGACCTGACGCTGAAGCCGGCTCAGTACTCGGTGCTCCTCAACGGCACGCCGATCGCCCAGGTGCTGACCTACCCGGACCAGCTGATGGCCATCCCGTCGCCGCAAATCTATGGCGAGCTGGACGGCACACCGGGCGTCGAGCCGGCCTATGGCATGCCGGTCATCTGGATCGCCGCGGAACAGAAAGCCCACGCGCTGGGCCTCGGCTACCAGGTCGTGGACGTGGCCAGCATGATCGCCACCCACGTCGCCAAGCTGATGCGCGACCACCTGCCCGAACTGATCGCCCACGAGGACGTGTCGGCCCTGCTGGAGCGCCTGACCGCGGTGGCGCCGAAGCTTGCCGCGGCCCTCGAAAAGGCCTACAGCCACAGCCTGCTGCTGAAGATCTTCCGCGTATTGCTGGCCGAGAACGTGTCCCTGAAGGACATCGTGCCGATCGCCACCACGCTGCTCGAAAACGCCGAAGCCACCCGCGACCCGATCCTGCTCGCCGCCGAAGTGCGCTGCACCCTGCGCCGCCAGCTCGTCGCCACGCTGGCCGGGCCCAGCGGCGAGATGAAGGTCTTCAACCTGGGCGGCGAGCTGGAGAACATGCTGCTCGGCTCCCTCAACCAGACCCGCCAGGGCGGCAAGGCCGCCCTCGACAACTACCCTATCGACCCCAACCTGCTGGCCCAGCTGCAGTCCAACATGCCCCAGGTGCGCGAGCAGATGAAGCAGCAGAACGTGCCGCCGATCCTGCTGGTGATGCCGCAGATCCGCCCTCTGCTGGCCCGCTACGCGCGCCTGTTCGCGCCCGGCCTGTCCGTGCTGTCCTACAACGAAATCCCGGAGCAGCGGGAGGTTAGCATCGTCGGCTCGCTGGGCTGAGCCCCGTCCAGCCGCGGGCAGCCCTGCCGGGTGCCGCATATGTTTTGCAGAATTTCTTGGTTCCGCCCGCGGCCGGGTGGAAATAGATTTGGCAGCCGGACCGCGACCGCGCGGCCGTACCCGATCCACCAAGGAGTCTCCCCATGGCCGCCGCGACCGCATCCCACCTCAACCCGCTGGCGCGGGACTTTCTCGCCCGCCTGCCGCAGGAGCCCGTCCCCGGCAAGCAGCTGCACCGCACGGAGAACGGTGCGGTGGTGGGCGACTGGTTCGGCTTCGAGCTGTCGAGCGCCTTCCAGTCCATCGTCGATGCGACCAGCGGCGCCGTCGTAGGCCGCGAGGCCTTCCTGCGCAGCCACGGCCCGGACGATGACGGGCTGTCGCCATGGACGCTGTTCTCCGCCGCCGCCGAAGATGCCCGCCTGATCGCCCTCGACCGCCTGGCGCGCACCCTGCACCTGCTCAACGCGCTGGCCGCCGGCAACGATGTGCCGCTCTTCCTCAACGTACATGGCCGCCTGCTGGCCGCCGTCGGCGACGACCACGGCCGCGCCTTCCGCCGGGTGGTGGACGCCCTTGGCGTGGCGCCGGACAGCATCGTCATCGAAACGCCGCCGGAAGCCAGCGCCCAGCCCGACCTGCTGGCCTTCGTGCTGCGCAACTACCGCAACAACGGCTTCCGCGTGGCGGTCAATGTGGAGTCCGCGGCCCAGTGGCAGGCCATCGCCAACACCGTGTGGCCGCAGTTCGTGAAGGTGGACCGGCGCAAGCTCGGCAGCGGCGTCGAAGCCCACGAGCGCCTCAAGTGGCTGGCCGCCCTGCGCGAAGACGCCCGCATCATCGTCACGCATGTGGAGGAGCCGGCACCGGAACTGGCCGCCGACCACGTGCTGCTGCAGGGCTACGCCTATGGGCTCCCGGTCGGTGCCAGCGCCTTCGCGCAGGAACTGCGCTCCGGGGATTAAAGGCTTAAACGGGGGCGACCACCGCGCCCCCAACTGTCGCCGCCCAACGCTCAGGCGTGCAGCCAGCGCCGGTGCAGGCTGCGGGCGGCGTGGTCGAGCAGGTAGCCGAGGAAGCCGATCACCAGGATCGCCGCCATCAGGTCCGAGTAGGCCAGGCGGTCGCGGGAATCGAGGATGAAATAACCCAGCCCGGCCGACACGCCGAGCATCTCCGCCGGCACCAGTACGATCCAGATGATGCCGATGGCCAGCCGCACGCCGGTCAGGATGTGGGCGGTGATGCCCGGCAGGATCACCCGCAGGATGGTCTCGCTTCGCGTTGCCGACAGGCTGCGCGCCAGCAGCAGCCAGTTGGGGTCGAGCTGGGCCACGCCGGACGCGGTATTGAGCAGGATCGGCCACACCGCCGCAAAAGCCAGCAGGAAGTACACCGGCGCATCGCCGACGCCCAGCACCATCACCGCCAGCGGCATCCACGACAGCGGCGAGATCATCCGCGCGAACTGGAACAGCGGCGTGGTGGTGCGGGAGAACCACTTGGAGAGCCCGGTCAGCACGCCGAGCGGGATGCCCAGCACCAGCGCGATGGCCAAGCCGATGCCGACCCGCTGCAGGCTGATGCCCACGTGGGTCCACAGGTCACGTCCCTGCAGCAGTTGCAGCAGCGCCTCGAAGGCCGGCGCCGGCGCGAAGCTGGCCGCCACCGGCGTGTGGGACGCCAGCCAGCCGGCACCGACGGCCCACAACAGGGCAGCCGCCAGCAGGCCGGCGAGCGGAAGCAGGAAATTCGCTACCATCACACCGCCAACACTTCCTTGCGCAGCAGGTCGGCCGGCAGCCCGAAGGCGGACGGTCCGCCGACGGCGGCGATGGCCTTGCGCACGAAGCGGTCGTCCACCAGGTCGCGGGCGGCGAAGCGCGGGTCGAGCTTGGCCAGGAAGGCGTTGTCGCCCTCCACCTTGGTCTTCTGCAGCACGCGCACCAGCTCTTCCGTGTAGGACGGGAAGGGATAGGGCTGGAAGTCGATACGCCGCTGGTACCAGCCCTTGTTGCGCGCCGCGCCGCTGGCCTCGTAGCTGGCGTAGTCGGTGGTCGCCAGCACCTTGGCGAGCACCTGCGGGCTGTGCGGCGTGTAGCGGTTGTCATCGCTGCTCGACAGCAGCTTGGCGGCGTCGAGCTGGTTCGTGCGGGTCCACAGTTGGGCCTTGACGATGGCGTTGGTGACTCGCTGCGCCCACTCCGGGCGCTCTGCGATGTCCCGTTCGGCGAGGAAGGTCACGCAGCAGGCGTGGTTCTTCCACACGTCGCCGGACAGGCGCAGCACCTTGCCAACGCCGGCGGTCTCGGCCAATGCGTTGAAGGGATCGGCGACGATGAAGCCGGCGATGGACTTACCAGCCAGCGCCGACACCATCTCGGCAGGCGGCAGCACGATCAGGTTCACCTCGTTGCGGGCGAGGCCGGCATCGCGTGCCTTGGTTACCGGCACCAGGCCGTTGGCCTGCAGGATCTGCTGCAGCAGCACGTTGTGAATCGAGTACCAGAACGGGATCGCCACCGTCTTGCCGCCCAGCTCGGCCACGCTGTTGATGCCCGGCGCCACCGTCAGCGCGGAGCCGTTCACGTGGTTCCAGGCCACCACCTTGGCCGGGAAGCGGGTGCCGTAGCGCACCCACAGGGTCGCCGGTGACAGCAGGTGGATGACGTTCACCTGGCCGGCGACGAAGGCCTCGACGATCTGTGCCCAGCTGCGGAACAGGCGCGGCTTTTCGACGCGCAGGCCTTCCGCCTCGAACAGCTTGCGGCCGTGGGCGACGAGCAGGGGCGTGGCGTCGGTGATCGGCAGGTAGCCGATCTTCACCGGCAGGTCGCTACCAGCGCCCTGGGCCAGCGCATCGCCGGCGGACAGCAGCGGCGCCGCGACGCTGGCTGCGGTGAGCGCCGAGAGGCGCAGGAAATCGCGGCGAGTCAGGCCGCAGCCGCAATCCGGCGACTGGCAGATATGGATGGAACGGGAGTCGGGTCGGTAATCCATGAAGTCGGTCTCCGGTGGGAGTTCGATTGAATGCGGTTGAATGCGGTCTTGCGCTGCGGTTTTACTGGCTGCTGTGGCGTAGCGCCGCGAGGATGGCCAGGCGCAGCGCGGAGACGGCCTCGGGGAAATCCTCCCGCGGGCGCGGGATGTCCACCGTCCATTCCTGCACCAGCCGGCCCGGCCGGCCGCCCATCAGCACGATGCGGTCGGCCACCAGGATGGCTTCGTCGATGTCGTGGGTGACCAGCAGCACCGCCGAATGCCAGCGGTGCACCACGTCCACCAGCAGCGCCTGCATCTCGGCACGGGTGATCGCGTCCAGCGCCGAGAAGGGTTCGTCGGCGAACAGCAGCTCTGGCTGCCGCGCCAGCGCACGTGCGAGCGCGGCGCGCTGGGCCATGCCGCCGGACAGCTGGGACGGATAGGCCGCCTCGCGCCCGACCAGCCCCACCACCTCGATGGCGGCGGCCACGCGCCCGGCCAGCTCGGCCTTGGCGGCTTTCGGCTGGTGCGCGAAGTCGAGGCCGAAGCCGACATTGCCGGCCAGGTTCAGCCACGGCAGCAGGCTCGGCTGCTGAAACACCAGCGCGCTGCGCGGATGAGGTTCGGCCAGCGCGTCGCCAAGGAAGCGCACCTCCCCCGCCGCCGGCTTTTCGAGGCCGGCCAGCACGCGCAGCAGCGTGGACTTGCCGCAGCCGCTGCTGCCCAGCAGCGCGACGATCTCGCGCCGCCGCACCGTCAGGGACACGCCATCGTAGATTGGGCCGACACCGGCGTGGGCGTAGGAAAGGCCACGCCCCTCCAGCACCGCCGGCGCGCGGCCGGCTTCGGCAATTTCAGCTTCCGCCAGCGGGCTGTTCATGCGGCCCTCAGGGCGGCGTGGCGTTCCAGCTCGCCGTGTAGCTGAGTCAGGCTCGGCGTGACGACCGGCACGAAGGCGGCCTCCAGCCAACGCCGCGCGAAAGCGCCGGTGGTCGCCAGCAGGTAGGCGCGGCCGCCGGTGGCGTCCAGCTCCAGGTCGGCCGCCTCGCGGACGATGCCGGCCAGGCGGATACGGATGCGGAACAGCGGCGCCGCCTGGATTGCGAAACTTCCGTCGGCAAGTCCGCTGCGCAATGCAGAAATTGCGTCCGCCAGATCGGCTTCGATGCGGTCGATGCGTGCCTGCAGCCCTGCCCGGGCCGCACTAGCGCTGGCCTTCGAGGCCGCCAGGCTGGCCCGCGCCAAACCAATGGACATGCCGCACTGCAAGCTCAGGAAGGCCGGCCGCACCTGCGGCAGGAAAGCGCGCGCATCCGCGGCGATCAGCTCGCCGGCCCCGGACGCCACGCCACGGATGTCGATGGCCGCGGTGTTGCTGCCGCGCAGGGCCAGCAGTTCGAGGTCGTCGCTGCGCACCGCGCCGGGCGTGTCGTGGAACAGAGCCACAACCGCCGGCGGCTGGCCGTCGGTCCGCTCCACCGCCGCGGCCACCACGTAGCCGCTGCGGCGCAGGTTGGTAACCCACGGCAGGCGGCCGTCGAGCTGCCAGCCGTCAGCCGCTGGCGTCGCCGCGACGGACAGGCTCTCGATGCCCGACAGGTATTTCATGGCATTCGACAGGCCGGTCGCGCCGGCCAGCTCGCCGCTCAACAGCGCCGGCAGAACGCGCTCGCGCAGCGCCGTGTTATCGCTGTCGAGCAGATAGCCGATGAAGCAGCGCTGCCCCCAGAAGACGAAGGCGGCGGTCAGCGAATGTTGGGCGACGCGGGCGATGGCCTCGACAGCGTCCCAGGTGGCGCCACCGCTGCCACCGAGCGCTGCCGGCACACCGATGCGGAAGAAGCCGGCGGCGCCGAGCACCGGCACCACTTGGTCGGCGTGGCTGGCGTCCCGGTCGAGGGATGCCGCATGGGCGGCCACCCAGGCCAGCGCGTCGTCCTGACTACGGATCGTCTGCGTCATGCTTCCAGCGCTCCCGGTCGGTAGGCTTGCAGTTCGGGGTTGATGCCGGTGCCGGCCAGATTGTTGGCGAAGTTGCACAGGGTCGCCAGGCTGACGCCGAGGATCACCTCCAGCACCTGCTGCTCGCCGAAGCCGGCTGCCAGGAAGTCGGCAAGCTCGCCCTTGCCCACGTTGCCGCGGGTCAGGATCACCGCGCGGGTGAAGGCCACCAGCGCGTCGAAGCGGGCATTGCCGGTACTCGCCCGCTCCTGCAGCGCACGCACCAGATCCCGTTCGAGGCCGGCCTTCTTGAGGGCGAGAGCGGTATGCCCGGCGACGCAGAAGTCGCAGCCATGCACGCTGGCGGCGGTGATCTGTACCACTTCCCGCTCGGCCAGGCTGAGGCTGGCGCGGGCGTTGATGCCGGACACCGTGAGGTAGGTTTCGAGGGCCGCCGGCGCATTGGCCAGCACGCCGATCAGGTTGGGCAGGAAGCCATTGTTGGTGATCACCGTGTCGATGAAGGCACGGCTGCCCTCGGGCGCGGTGGCGGGGGTATGGACGGTCAGGCGGGTCATGAAAATCTCCACAGCAGCGTTCGTGATGGGGCCATTCTCCCCATCGGGCGGGCCGCCCTCTATGCACGAACGTCGCGGCTTTTTGCTCTTTCGTCTAACGGTGGGTGTGCGGCAGCGGATTGCGGCGTGCGCGCTGGAAGGCCCCCGGCTGCTCGCCGATCACTTTCTTGAAGGCGCGGGTGAAGGCGGCCTGGGAGTAGTAGCCGACGTGCTCGGCGGCACGCAGCACGCTGTCTCCGCCCTGCAGCCGGCGGGCGGCGATCTTCATGCGTACCTGCAACAGGAACTGGGCCGGCGGCTGGCCGCTGGCCTCGACGAAATGGCGGCAGAAACTGGCCCGCGACATGCACGCCACGCGGGCCATGTCCTCGACGGACCAGGGCTTGCCGGGCTCGCGCAGCAGGTCGTCGAGCAGCGGCGCGAACTCCGGTCGCCGCGCCACCGCCAGCAAGCCGGCGGCCACGTCGTCACGGCGCGCCACCTCGCGGATCACGTAGAAGAACAACAGCTCGGTGAGCCGTTCGATCAGGGGCGACGGCGCGCCATCGCCCCGCTCCGCCTCGGCGAGGATCAGGTCGAACAGCGGCGCCACCGCCTTCAGCGCGGCGGAATCGGTGCGGATCAGCACGTAGTCGGGAAAGGCGCCGCGGAACAGCTCGCCAAGCAGGCCGCGGAACTGGAAGAAGCCGCAGGCCAGCCCGCAGGCGCCGTCGAGCGCCGGCACCATCGGCTGCATGTCGCAGGCCTGGAAGGCCGGCCCGGCGTCGGGCTCGGGGGTCAGGCAATGGGGTATGTCGCGCAGCAGGAATACCCCTTCCCGCTCGCCGAGGGCGATCGGTGGCTGACCGTCGAGGTGCAGATAGGACTGGCCGCGCAGCACCAGATGGAAGCTGGCCTTGTCCCGGCCGGCGGTGGACGCCCTCCATGGCCCGCAATACTGACCCACGTGGAAGATCGTGGCGTCGAGTTCGAGCCCGCTGACCAGCCAGTGGGCGAGACGATCGGTTTCGGTACTCATGACTGCGTTGTCCGGCTTGAAGTGGCCCCCAGTGTTGCCAAGCACCGCCGGAAAACGAACCAATAAATAGTGCTTTGCTTATCGGCCGCCGCCGCAGCGGGGCACACACCGCAAATCCGCCGGCATCCGGCCAGCCCCAGGCGTCAGGGGCGGCGGACCTCGGCCTTTTCGGAATGCTCGATCAGCGTCGAGGCGCTGATGCCGAAGGCGAAAGCCACCTTGAGTACTGTCGCCAAGGACGGTACTGCGTTGCCCCGCTCGACTTCGCCGGCGTAGGAACGGCTGAGGCCGGCCCGGTCGGCAAAGACCTCCTGGGACCAGCCCCGTGCCTCCCGCAACTGGCGGACGGCCAATCCGAAGCGGCGGTTCAGCGCGGCCATGGGGAGGGCCGCTCCTGGCCGGCGAGCGCATGCTGCAGGCCGGCCTGGGTGATATGACTGCCCGGCGGCACGCTGTGGGTCAGCCATACGTTGCCGCCGATGCTGGAGCCCTCACCGAGGGTGATGCGGCCGAGGATCGTCGCTCCGGCGTAGATCACCACATCGTCCTCGATGACCGGATGGCGCGGCATCCCCTTCTCGAGGCTACCGTCGGCCCCCACCGGAAAACGCTTGGCGCCGAGGGTCACGGCCTGGTACAGGCGGACGCGGTTGCCGATCACCGCCGTCTCGCCGATCACCACGCCGGTGCCGTGATCGATGAAGAAGCTGTGGCCGATCGCGGCGCCCGGGTGGATGTCGATGCCGGTGGCCGAGTGAGCCAGCTCGGCAACGATGCGCGCGATCAGCGGCACGCCGAGGCGGTACAGGCGATGGGCGATGCGGTGATGGATGACTGCCAGGATGCCCGGGTAGCACAACACCACTTCGTCCACGCTGCGGGCCGCCGGATCGCCGAGGAAGGCGGCCTCCACGTCGGTGTCGAGCAGGGCCCGGGTGGACGGCAGCGTCGCTGCGAACTCGCGGACCACCTGGATGGCCTGGCGGCGGATCGTCTGCTCGTCCACATCCCCATGGCGGGCCTGGTAGGCCAGTTCGAGACGAACCTGTTCGAGCAGCCCGTTCAGCGCCGCGTCCAGCGTATGGCCGACGTAGAAATCCTCGCTTTCCTGGCGCAGGTCGGCCGGGCCGAGGCGCATCGGAAAGAGCGCCCCGCACAGCTGCCCGACCACCACGGCCAGCGCATCCCGCGACGGGAACTCGCGGCCGCCCGCCTCGCGGCTGCGCCCCTGGGCCTCGCGCCAGCGGTCGCGCACGGCCCGCAGGCCACCGACCACCGCGCCCAGGTCCCAGTGTTCGGCCGCCACGGATTCGTCGTAAGTGCTCACGGGCTCGCGCAAATTCATGCCGGCAGGCCTGCAGCGTCGAAGACGCCTTCGAACAGCACCGAACTCAGGTAACGCTCGCCCGAATCGGGCAGGATCACGACGATGGTCTTGCCCTCGTTTTCCGGCAACTTGGCCAGGCGCACCGCCGCGGCAACGGCAGCACCGCTGGAAATACCGGACAGGATGCCCTCCTCGCGGGCCAGGCGGCGAGCGTAGTCCACCGCCTCTTCGTTGCTGACCTGCTCCACCGCATCCACCAGGGACAGGTCGAGCACGCCCGGCACGAAGCCGGCGCCGATGCCCTGGATCTTGTGCGGGCCGGGCTTGAGCGGTTCGCCGGCGCGGGCCTGGGTCAGGATCGGGCTGGCCGACGGCTCGACGGCCACCGACTGGATGGCCTTGCCACGGCCCTGCTTGATATAGCGGCTGACGCCGGTGATGGTGCCGCCAGTGCCGACGCCGGACACGAAGATGTCCACCGCGCCGTCGGTGTCGTCCCAGATCTCGGGGCCGGTGGTAGCTTCGTGGATGGCCGGGTTGGCGGGGTTCTTGAACTGCTGCAGCAGCACGTATTTGTCCGGATCGGAGGCAGCGATCTCCTCGGCCTTGGCGACCGCACCGCTCATGCCCTTGGCGCCCTCGGTCAGCACCAGCTTGGCCCCGTAGGCGGTGAGCAGCTTGCGGCGCTCAATGCTCATGGTCTCGGGCATGGTCAGCGTCAGCGGAATGCCCTTGGCGGCGGCGACGAAGGCTAGCGCGATGCCGGTGTTGCCGCTGGTCGGTTCGACCAGTTCCTTGCCGGGGCCGAGCAGGCCGCGCTTCTCGGCATCCGCCACCAGCGCTGCGCCGATGCGGCACTTCACGGAGTAGGCCGGGTTGCGCCCTTCGATCTTGGCCAGCACCGTGGCGGGAGCGCCGTCGGTGATGCGGTTGAGCTTGATCAGCGGGGTGTGGCCGATAGACTGGGCGTTGTCCGCGTACCATTTCGACATGGGAAATCTCCTTGGATCAATCGGTTTGAATAGGTGGATGTCTCTTCTGCACTGCGGAGCACACTACGCCCACCGACTTGGGCAGCGAACCAACAATAATTCAGTAGGTTTGCAACCCAAATCGAATAAGCATTTCATTCTTGTGACTATATGTATTTAGTGGGACAACTCTGTGAACACGTCCCAGTTGAAGCGCGTGCGATGGCGCAGACGAGCCAGCGCACCACGCTTGCCACGGTTGGTGACCTTTCCATCGTCGATGCTGCCGAGCGGCAGGCCGGTGTAGGAGTCGCGCAGCGCATTGAGCAGCACTAGGCCCTGCGGCCATGGGCCATGCCCCGATTCGATGTTGATGTGCCCGGCCAGGCCCACATCGATGAACAGGCTGCCCCAGCTGTCCGCCCAGTGGGCCGTCTGCTCGATACTGGCCCAGGGGTCGTTGCTACTCGCCACGACCATGCTCGGTACGCCGATCGGCGAAGCCGGGATCCATTCGGCCAGCCCGCTCTTACAGGTGATGTCGCGCGGGTCGCGCAGGCCGAAGGCGGTGAAGCGGTCGGGCTCGGGCGGCGCCACCAGCAGCAGGCCGGCGACCCGTTCCGGACGATCCGCCGCCGCCACGACCGCAGCAAGGCAGCCGTAGCTGTGGGCAACCAGCCACACCACGCCGGCGGCCTCGTCGATTTCGCGCCGTACTTCGGTGGCCCAGCGGGCCAGCACGGGGACATCCCAGTCGATGTGGCGCACCCGGCGCACGTCGGGCAGTTGTTCTTCCAGCCAGGTCTGCCAATGGCCGGGGCCGCTGTTGTTGAGCCCGGGAACGATCAGGGTGGTTTGCAGCACGCGAACGCTCCTGCAAAAGGCGGCCTTGCGGCGCCTTGATGAAAAAAACGCCAGGCTTTGGGGGCCTGGCGTGGTTCCGGTATCGTCCGGCCCGAGGGCCGGAACGCCCTCGCCTCTTACTTGACGCTAATCTGGTCGAACACACCGCCGTCGGCGAAGTGGGTCTTCTGGGCCTTGGTCCAGCCACCAAAGACTTCGTCGATCTTGAACAGCTTGACCGGGGCGAACTGCTTGGCGTACTTCGCAGCCACCTTGGCATCGGTCGGGCGGTAGTAGTTCTTGCCGGCGATGTCCTGGCCTTCCGGCGAGTACAGGTACTTCAGGTACTCCTCGGCGACCTTGCGGGTGCCGCGCTTGTCGACGACCTTGTCGACCACGGAGACCGGGGGTTCAGCCAGGATGGAGATGGACGGGGTAACGATGTCGAACTTGTCCGGACCGAGCTCCTTGACGGCCAGGTAGGCTTCGTTTTCCCAGGCGATCAGCACGTCGCCGATACCGCGCTCGGCAAAGGTGGTGGTCGCGCCACGGGCACCGGAGTCCAGCACCTTCACGTTGCCGTAGATCTTCTTCACGAAGTCCTTGGCGGTAGCGTCGGTGCCGCCCGGCTGCTTGAGGGCGTAGCCCCACGCGGCCAAGTAGTTCCAGCGGGCGCCGCCGGAGGTCTTCGGGTTCGGGGTGATCACCTCGATGCCGGGCTTGGCGAGATCGTTCCAGTCCTTGATCTTCTTCGGGTTGCCCTTGCGGACCAGGAAGACGATGGTGGAGGTGTAGGGCGACGCGTTGTGCGGCAGGCGCTTCTGCCAGTCGGCCGGCACCAGCTTGCCGTTGTCGTGGAGGGCGTCGATGTCGGCGGCCAGGGCCAGAGTCACCACGTCGGCTTCGAGGCCGTCGATCACCGACCGTGCCTGCTTGCCGGAACCGCCGTGGGATGCCTTGACGGTCACATCTTCCTTCGTCTTGGCCTTCCAGTACTTGGCAAAGGCGGCGTTGTAATCCTGATAGAGCTCGCGGGTCGGGTCATAGGACACGTTCAGCAGCGTGACGTCGGCGTGAGCCAGGCTGGAAAGGCCGAGAACGAGGGCGAGAGACAACAGGGAACGGCGGGCAAAGCGCGTTTTCATTGGTATTCCTATTAACTGACGATGAATGAAACCGAGTCTAGAGACGAAGATTCGAATGACGAACCAAGAAAAATTCGTTTGCTTATTCCTGCCGCAGTGAATTCCTATCCAGGGATTTGCCGCAGCAGGAAATGCGGTAGATGGGCTAGCGGGACGCGCTGGCCTGGCCGATGGCGGTGCGCAGGTCGTTCAGCGTGACGACACGCGGGCCGTGCAGCGCGGCGATCTGCTCCACATCCAGGCCGAGTTTGCGGATGTTGTCGTAGAGGTTCACCGAGTACGGGTTCGGGCTGGTCGGCGGCGGCACGTTGGCGGCGGTCGGCGTATAGGCGTCGGCCTCGATGAGGATCTTCTCGGCAGGCAGGTAGATCAGCGAGAAGGCGTCGCTATGGCCGCTGCCGGCGATGCTGTGGATCTCGATGCGGCGCTTGCCGTCGGTCAGCACGCGCTTGCCCTCCACGGCAGCAAACTGGGCGTTCTTATGGGACTTGGCCAGGCTGTCCGGGTTGATGCTGCGCTGCGCCCCCCAGATCTTGCGGTAATAGGCCACGTTGGCGGCCGGAGTGACGATAGTGGCGCCCTCATTGACGAAGGTGCGCAGGCCGCCGGAATGGTCGAAGTGGGCATGGGTATTAACCAGGAACTTGATCGGCTTGCCTGGGATGGCCTCCTTGACCTTGGCGATCACCGCCAGGGAGCGCTCCTCGTTCAGCGGAGCCTCGACCACTACCACGTGATCCTTCTGCTCGATGGCCACGCTGTGGTGAGTACCGCCGGTCAGGTACAGCACGCCTTCGGCGACCTTGGTCACCGTCACCGTCGGCGTGGCGGGCTTGGCGCTTGCCACCTCGGCCGGCACCGGCAAGTCGACGGCCGGGTTGGCCTTCACGTCACTGATCTGCAGGTCGAGCACCGGATAGCCGCCCTGCACACGCTCGATCTGGGACGGGAAGTACAGGTTGCCGAAGTTGCGGTAGCCGAAGAAACGGGTCTCGACGAGGGTGTCGCCGAGCACTGGATTGTCGATCCAGGTGCGCACCTTCACGACCTGGTTGGCGGCGTTGATGATACCGACGAAGCGGTAATGGCCGTCGACGGTGAAGCTCACCTCGGCCTCACCGGCCTTGACCACGCTTCTGGCGTTGTTGGCCTGCGCCGCGCGCAGGAAACCCTGCGGCGTGGACCAGATCTCGGCCAGCCGCTCGGCAAGCGCGGTCGGCAGTGGCGTCGGCGCCGGATTGGCGGCGTTGCCGGTAGGCAGGTTCCAGGCATGGGCGCCGCTGACGTACTGGTCGACCTTCTGCTCGACGGGGGCCGGGCGCAGGCGGCCCGGCTCGATGGTCTGGCTGCGGGTGATCTGCACCCGCGCGCTGGCGCTGTCGTAGTTGAAATCGGCGGCGTAGCGGCTGACATCGAAACGCGGCCAGGCCAGCGTGGGGTTCGGCGCCTGGCCAAACTGGAACCACTGGCCCGTTCCGGTCAGGGACAGGGAATGGGTGTCCGCCGCACTCAGGGCCTTGACAGCCCCTTCCAGGCTTTGTGCCGCCGCCGGCATGCTGGCGGCGAGAGACAGGGCGGCGATGACACCGATGACGGGAAGTACAACCTTGCGCATGAAACCCCCTGAACATGGGCCCGCGGACGGGCCTTATCGAGTGAATGATGTTCAGGCTTCGGCAAGAAGCATACCCAGGCCCGTCACGCGCCCGGGTACGGCACAGCTAAGGTTTGTTTTCTAAGGGAATTTCGGAGATTCCTGCAAGTTTCGCGCAAGCATTTGGCGAAAAGACCACGGGCTGCCGGATGTTTCGCATTCAGCAGCCCGTGGTGGAATCACAGCAGGCGATGGGGAATTCCGGGCAGCCGCACCGGCCCCCGCCAATCAGATCTCGAACCAGCCCGGCAAGGCGCGGCGGTAGCGGCGGACCTCGACGAGGGTCGTCGGCACCAGGTCGGTGACGATCTGCCACAGGTGTTCGCGGCCCTGTCGCGGCGAACCGACTGCAGCGATGTTGAGGGTCTCCCAGGCATGCCAATCGACGCGCTCCATCTCATCTTTATCTACTTCCGGCATGTCACGGGCGCTGACGCGCATCACCTCCAGGCACTCGACGATCTTCTCGTGCAGGGACGGCGAGGCAAACAGGGACTCCCGGTCCCGCCCGGCGGCGCAGCGGATGATCGCCACGCCGGCATCATGCAGGTTTCCGAGCAGCGCGCTACGCAACACGGCATTGCCAACCTGGAGGGGCGTTGCCGCGCTGGCGCGGCGGGGAACGGGAGAATTGCTCATGTCGATCTTTCCAGTGATACAGCCGGACCAGCCGGGGCCCGCATTTTCGTCCTAATGTATGTACGAAATATGACTCGGCAAGCGGCTGTTCGTAAGCAAAGATTGCACTTCGCCGGAGTGAAATTCGGCCAGGAAGCGCCGGACCGCCGGCTCGAAACGCCCGGCATCGATCAGGAAGCCGTCGTGGCCATGCTCGGAATCAATGGCGATCAGGCTGGCACGCGCCAGCTGACTGACCAGCGCGAGCTGATCCTCCGGCACGTACAACGCATCCGACGGCACCGAGCCGACCAGCACCGGTTGGCGGATCTGCTCCAGCGCCAACCGGCAGCCACCCCGTCCGCGCCCGACGTCGTGGGTGTCCATTGCGTCGAGGAGCACCCGATAGCTGTGCGCGTCGAAGCGGCGGGTCAGGCTGTCGCCGTGATGGCGCACCCAGCCCTGCACGGCCAACGCATCCGGATCGGCGGCACGTGCACCGAAGATCTCCTCGGCGGCGCTGCGCCCGAAGCGCCGGCCCAGCGACGCCGGGCTGCGGTAGCCAACCATCGCCATCGCCCGTGCCGCGGCGAGGCCCGCCAGCGGCGGATCGGATGGATCGTAGTGGCCGTCGCGGTACTTCGGATCGGCCGCCAGCGCCAGGCGCTGGGCTTCGCTCCACGCCACGCACCAAGGCGAATGGGCCGCCGAAGCTGCGATCGTCACCACTGCGCCAACCCGCTGCGGATCGAGCAGCGCCCACTCCAGCGCCTGCAGGCCGCCCATCGAGCCGCCGATCACGAAACGGATTCGGCGGATGCCAAGGGCGTCGGCCAGCGCGATCTGGGCGCGTACCTGGTCACGGATGGTCAGGCGCGGGAAACGCGCGCCCCACGGCCGCCCGTCCGGCGACGGCGTCGTCGGCCCGGTGCTGCCGTAGCAGCCGCCGAGCACATTACTGCAGACGATGAACTGGCTAGTCGGGTCGAGCGCCCTGCCCTTGCCGAACAGCGGCGCCCACCATTCGTCGGCATCCGCCGAGCCGGTCAGCGCGTGGCAAACGATCACCGCATTGTCGGCCCGCGCCGACAGCTGGCCCCAGGTCCGGAAGGCGAGCTGTGCACCGGGCAGGCTTTCCCCCGACTCCAGCGCGAAGTCGCCCCCCATCTGGAACAATCGGGTCTGGTCGGACAGGCGCACAGCGCTCATGCCGCCGCTTCCAGCCCGGCCCGGCGCAGCGCGTGGTCGAAGTCGGCCTTGATATCCTCGATGTGCTCGATGCCCACCGACACGCGAACCAGGTCCGGCCGTACGCCGGCACTCTTCTGCTCAGCCTCCGACAGCTGCTGGTGGGTGGTGGAGGCCGGGTGAATCACCAGCGTCTTGGCATCGCCGACGTTGGCCAGGTGACTGGCCAGCTCCACGTTGTCGATGAAGGTCCGCGCCGCGTTGGCGCCGCCCTTGATACCGAAGTTGAGCACCGCGCCGAAACCGTTGCGCAGGTACTTTTTGGCCAGCTCGTGGTAGGGACTGTCTTCCAGGCCGTTGTATTCGACCCACGCTACCTGCGGATGGGCCTTCAGCCAGTGGGCCAGCTCAAGGGTGTTTTCCAGATGGCGCTGCACGCGCAGGGACAGGGTCTCGACACCCTGCAGCAGCTGGAAGGCGTTGAACGGCGACAGGCTCGGGCCGATGTCGCGCAGGCCTTCGACACGGACACGGATGGCGAAGGCGATGTTGCCAAAGGGGCCGCAGCTGCCGAAGACTTCCCAGAAATTGAGGCCGTGGTAGCCCGGCGCCGGCTCGGTGAACAGCGGGAACTTGCCATTGCCCCAGTCGAACTTGCCGGAATCGACGATCACCCCGCCGATGGAGGTGCCATGGCCACCGATCCACTTGGTGGCCGACTCGACGACGATGTCGGCGCCGTGGTCGATCGGCCGGGCAATGTAGCCGCCGGCGCCAAAGGTGTTGTCGACGATCAGCGGGATGCCGGCCTCGTGGGCGATCTGCGCCAGCGCCTCGAAATCCGGGATGTTGAAGCGCGGATTGCCGATGGTCTCCACATACAAGGCCTTGGTGTTGGCGTCGATGGCGCGGCGGAAGTCCTCCGGGTCGTCGCCCTCGACGAACTTCACATCGATACCGAGGCGCGGCAGCGTGACCTTGAACTGGTTGTAGGTGCCGCCATACACGTAGCTGGTGGACACAATGTTGTCGCCGGCCTGGGCGATGGTGGTGATGGCCAGGAACTGGGCGGCCTGACCGGAACTGGTGGCCACCGCCGCAACGCCCCCTTCCAGCGCGGCGATGCGCTGTTCGAAGACGTCAGTGGTGGGGTTCATGATGCGGGTGTAGATGTTGCCGAACTCCTTCAGCGCGAACAGGCGCGCGCCGTGGTCGGCGTCGTCGAAGGTGTAGGACGTGGTCTGGTAGATCGGCACGGCGCGGGCGTTGGTACCCGGCGCCGGCTGCTGGCCGGCGTGCACCTGCAGGGTTTCGAAGCGGTAGGCGGCTTTACGGTCGGTCATGGAAGCGCTCCTTGATCAGTCTGTATCGGTCTGTTGTTGTTTCGCATGCTGGCCCGCTCAGGCCCACACCCCGCTGCGGCGGTCCTCGACGCGCTTGGCCTTGTGGGTGGCACGGGGCAAGGTATCGGGCGGCAGGATATTCACCACCGCGCTGACACCTGTGATCGACTTGAGCTGGCGCGCGAAGTGATGGGCCAGGTCCTCGTTGCTGCCAGTGAATGCGGCACTGCGCTCCAGTTCCACGGTGAGCCGGTCCAGGTGGTTCTCCCGCTCGACGATCAGCCGGTATTCGCCAGTCAGGTTGTGATCGCGGCGGGCGATGGCCTCCACGTCGCTGGGGAAAAGATTGGCGCCCTTGATGATCAGCATGTCGTCCAGGCGCCCATGCACGCCCTGCAGACGGATCGACGTACGGCCGCAGTCGCAGGGCTCGGACGTGAAGGACACAATGTCGCCGGTGCGGAAGCGCACCATCGGGCGGGCGCTCTTCTTCAGCGTGGTCAGCACCAGTTCGCCGCGGCCGCCCTCTTCCACCGGCTCGTTGGTCTCCGGGTGCAGCACCTCGACGAGGATGTGGTCCTCCGCCCAGTGCAGGCCATCCTTCTCCTCGCACATGCCGGCGCAGGAGCCGAAGATGTCCGACAGCCCGTAGTAGTCATAGACCGAGGCCCCCCACAGGTCCTCGATGCGCTGGCGGGTTTCAGGGATCGAGCCGCCGGGCTCGCCGGCCACGAAGATGCGCCGCACGGCGAGGTCCTTGCGCAGGTCGATGCCTTCCTTGATCGCCGTCTCGCCCAGGTACCAGGCGTAGGACGGCGTGGTCCAGATGGCCGTCACCTGGAACTGGCGCAGGATGGCCAGCAGGCGCTCGGACGGCACGGTGCCGGCGTGGATCGACAGGGCGCCGAGCTTCTGCGCGCCGAGCACGCAGGGACCGCCGACAAACAGGGAGAAGTTCAGGGAGTGGGCGTAGCGGTCTTCAGGACGCAGCCCGGATGACCAGAACTGGCGCGCCTCGTAGTCGATCCACGCGTCGAAGTCGGTGGCGCTGAAGGGCGACGCCGTCGGTACACCGGTCGAACCGCTCGACGCGGAGATGTAGACGATGTCCCGCTCCGGCACCGCCACCAGGTCACCGAAGGGCGGCAGCGCCAGCTGGCGTTCCCGCAGGGTCTGCTTGTTGATGAAGGGAAAGCGGCGGATGTCATCGAGGCTGCGCACCTCTTCCGGGTGTACGCCGACCGCGTCGAAGCTGGCCCGGTAGAACGGGGAGTTGTAATAGGCGTGGTGCAGGTGCTTCTGCAGCAGCTGCAGCTTCAGGGCATCCCAGTCGGCGCGGGACTGGGTTTCAAGGGCTTCGTCCCAGTAGGGGCGATGGTTTTGGGCGAGCGCGGAGAGCCGGGACATGATACGGACCAACGAAATACGCGAAGGCCCGACTCTAGTCCCACCCCTCCGGGAGCCCAACCAAGCAATTCTTATGAGCTTTGCAGCTTCATGCCGAATAGCTTTTCAGACGCAGTACCGAAATCGCCCGGTTTTCGGCCCTGCCAGGGCTGGGCCGGCGAACCACTCCAGGCCGTCTGGGCCGGCAGGCTCTCGCCCTTCATGACCAGGGTCAGCGGCCCCAGCCGGACACCGTCGCCGATCCGCGTGTCGTAGAGCACAGTGCCACGTACTCCAACCGTGACCTGCGCACCGATATCGATGCGGCCGATCTTCATGATGCGATCTTCGAACAGGTGGGTCTGCGGCCCGGACCAGGCGTTCAGCTCGGCCTGATCGCCGATGGTCACGCAGTCGAACTCGGTGATGTCGGTGGTATCCATATAGACGCCGTGCCCGGTGCGCACACCAAGCAGGCGCAGGACCACCGGCAGCATCGGCGTGCCGCGCAAGTATTCGAGGAAATTGGGCACGGCGATGGATTCATAGACGCTGGTGACCGCCTCGCTGACCCACACGAAGGGCGTCCACATGGGTATCGCCCGCGGCCGGTAACGGCCGATCAGCAGCCACTTGAGCACCACCACCAGCAGGAATCCGCCGATGCCGTAGCAGATGCCCGCCAGCGTCAGCTGCCAGGACAGCTTGAACCAGTTCTCGTCGGCGGCGGCCGGCATGGCGGCCAGCACGATCACGTAGCCGACGCCGATGATCAGGGACAGCGGAATCAGGATGCGCGCCGCCTCGACGATGCCGCGCCCGATGCGGCGCCAGATGGACGGACGGAAGGTCAGCGAATCCGGAAAGCCCATCACCTCCTCGCGGGACGGCAGCTCCAGCGCCGGCGAGCCAAGCCAGGTCTGGCCGGAGGCCATCCTCTCGGTGGAGGGCGCCTTCGACTGTACGCCGAGCAGCACGCCGGGCGGCAACGTGGTGCCGTCGGGCACGTAGGCGCCATTGCCGACGAAGCTGCGCTGGCCGATCACCGTGTTGTCCACCGACATCCAGCCGGCGTCGATCTTCTCGTCGCCAAGCATCACCGCATCGGCGATAAAGGCTTCGTCGCCAAGGGTCAGCATGTCCGGCACGATGCCCATCGCGGTGGAAATCTCCGCATCGCGGCCGATCTTGGCGCCGAGCAGGCGATACCACACTGGTGCGTAAATCGTCGCATAGACCCCGTGCAGCACGTTGAGGCTGGCCACCTGGATCTGGTTGGCCAGCCATTTACGGCAATACACGTTGCTGTGCACCGGCCAGGTGCCCGGTAGCAGGCGCGGCAGCACCAACCAGCGGATGGCGGCGGCGATCAATGCGGTGCCGATGACCAGCACACTGCTGGCCGGCAGCGCCAGCACCGCATACCGCATGACCGCCCACAGATAGCTGTGGGCACCGGCGGCCGACGGATCGAAGGCGCCATCATCGAGCGCATCTATCAGCACGAAAGTCGGGAAGATCGGCAGGAAGAACAGCAAAGCGGTCAGCGCAGCCCCCAGGCCGAAGAAAACCGCCTCCAGCTTCCGGCGCAAGGCACTGACCGGGGGCCGAACCAGCCTTTCCTTATCCGTCAGGTGGCGCACGTAACGGGCCGGCGAACCGTCCCAGACTTCCCGCTCGCCGATCCGCCCCCCCCGCGGCAAGGCCGCCAGGCCTTCGATGCGGCCATGGGGCGCGATCGCCGTATCGTCCTCCAGCACCACGTAGGAACCAACGTTGCTCTCGGCCCCGATGTCGATGGCGCCGACGATCAGCTCCCCACCCTCAACGCGCACGTTCTCCAGGTTGACCTGCGAGCCGATGCTGGCACCGTCGCCGACGGACAGCAGCCACGGCTGGCGAATCGTCACCGAGCCGATCACCACGTCCTCGCCGATACGCGCGCCCAGGGCCCGCAGATAGCCGCAATACAGGGAAGAGCCGGACAGCAGATAGGCTGGCGCGGTCTGTTGCAGACGGTCGGCCAGCCACCAGCGGAAATAGGTCGCACCCCACAGCGGATAGCGCCCCGGACGGATGCCGACCAGCAGGATCCGGCTACCGATCACCGCCACACCGAAGGTGACGAGATAAGTACCGAGGAACACCAGCATCGACGCCCCCATCGCACGCCACACGCTGTCCCCCGGATCACCGGTGAAAAAGTGGTAGGTGAAGAACGGCGCCAGCCAGTTGAGGATGTGCAAGCCGATCATGAACGGCAGCGTCACCGCCTGTGCGAGACCGCAGAGGAAGCGCCGCAGCGGCGGCACCTGTACGAAGGGGCGCGAGGTGACCGCCGAGTGGCGGCGGGCGCCCTCCTCCATCGCCGCCGCGATATCCTCGACACGGCGCTGGCAATACACGTCGCGCACCGTCATGCCAGCGAAACGTGGATCCGCGCGCAGCGCCGATACCAGGCGTGCAGCAAGCAGCGAGTGGCCACCAAGGTCGTTGAAGAAGTCGCTGTCCCGGCGGATCGAGAGCCCCGGGAAGAAACGGGCCAGACCCGCGAACAGCGCAACTTCCGCCTCGGTGACCGGCTCGTCCGACTCGGCAGCCGTAGTTGGCGCACTCATCGGCATCGCGCGCAGGGCCTTGCGGTCGATCTTGCCCGAGGTCAGGCGCGGGATCGTCTCGATCAGCTCGAAGTGGCTCGGCACCATGTAGGACGGCAGGGTCTCGCGCAGATGAGCGCGCAAGCCGGCCACGTCCAGCCGCCCGCTTTCCGCCGCCATGATGTAGGCGACCAGCTGTTCGAGCTCGCCGACCGGCTTGAGCACCACCGCCGCCGTCGCATTGACGAGCCGACGGGTCAGCGCCGCCTCGATCTCGCCCAGCTCGACGCGGAAACCACGCACCTTGACCTGGTCGTCGGCCCGCCCCAGGCACTCGACCCGGCCCTCCCCGTCGATTCGGGCCAGGTCACCGGTGCGGTACAGGCTCGCCTCATGGGGATGTTCCGCCCACGGATTGGTGCGGAATTTCTCGCTGGTCAGCTCGGGCCTGCCCAGATAGCCGGCGGCAACCCCCGGTCCGAAGATGCACAGCTCGCCGGTTTCCCCGGCGGGCAGCAGCTTCATGTCGGCATCGACGACGAGCAGGCCGTAGTTGGGCAGCGGGCGACCGATGGTCACCGCCTCGCCCGGCGTCAGCGCAGTGATGCTGGCCGAGACTGTGGCCTCCGTCGGGCCATAGGTGTTGAAAACCTGCCGCGACGGCGTCGCCCAGCGGTCGGCCACAGACTGCGGGCAGGCCTCACCACCCAGGTTGATGAGCCGCAGGCCGGGCACATCGGTCGCGAAAAGCGCCAGCAGCGTCGGCACCGCGTGCAGCACGGTGATGCCGTGCTCCTGCAGCGCCTTGGGCAAGGCATCCGGATCGGCAGTGATCTCCTGCGGCGCGATCCACAGGCTGGCGCCGACCAGATAGGCGATCCAGATCTCTTCGAAGGACATGTCGAAGGCAACCGAGAAACCCTGGTAGATCCGGTCGTCACCACGAATGCCGAGCACCTCGTTCTCGCTGCGCAGGAAATGGCAGATCGCCCGCTGGCTGATCGGCACGCCCTTCGGGACGCCCGTCGAACCCGAGGTGTAGATCACGTAGGCTGGATCGTCCGGGCTCGCACCGCTTCGGCGACGCAGGGGCGGCACGGCATCGCGCAACAGTTCCGTCGGCGACCACGCCGGACATTCGATCGCGGGGCGCTCCCGCTGCGTGATCAGCCCTGCACCCTGCGCATCCTTCAGGCACACCGCAACGCGTTCAGCCGGCGCATCCGCGTCGAAGGGCAGCCAGGCGGCGCCGGTCTTGGCGATGGCCAGCTGGGCCACCAGCAAGTCAATGCCTCTGGGTAGCCACAGGCCAACGATGTCGCCGGGCTTCACGCCGGCCTCGATGAGGTGATGCGCCATCAGGTCCGCACGCGCGTCGAGCACACGGTAGGACAGGCACTCCGCCCCCCAGATCAGGGCCGGATGTTCGGGATAGCGACGCGCGGTCGCCTCGAAAAGGTCCGCCAGGGTTTCTTCAGCGAGGAAATCCGGTCGGAGGGGGCCTTTGACAATCATCGGAGATCAGCAGAGTCGGTCATCCCCTGCCCACATTCCGCAAGACGGGCGTGGCGACACGCAGTGGAAGCACCCAGGCTCCGACTGCGGCAGGGAATCACGGGATGTGGATACGGCGGGCGACGTGCCGGAAAAATCGACAGGAGCTTATAGCAGAGCCCCCTTGCAGCTGACTGACCGGAGGTCAGTGCAGACAGTAACAGGAGCGAACAGCGGGAAGCAGGCATCGATACCATCGCCGGTAAGCCGTATTTGCCGATTTCGGCAGTGAAAATGAAAATGGAGCAAAGTCGATTTTGACTTTGCTCCATTTTCATTTGAGTGCAAACAAACTTTCTATTTGCACTTGAATTGGTGGTCGGGGAAAGAGGATTCGAACCTCCGGCCCCTGCGTCCCGAACGCAGTGCTCTACCAGGCTGAGCTATTCCCCGACTTCTTGACATTCAATGGCTTACAAGGCTTTCAACTCGTCCTTGCAAGGAGCTTGTCCATCTTCTGTCCAGAAGGGGGCGGATTATGGCATCAATTCGACAAAGAGGCCAGCGCTGGCAGGCCAGAATCACAAGGAACGGTGAAGCGCCTGTAGCCCGGTCGTTCAGTACCAAGGGCGACGCTGAACGCTGGGCTCGCATGGTAGAGCGTGAAATGGACGTAGGCGCCTGGAAGCCAAAGGACCAGTCATCGACAACGACACTCGGCAACCTACTTGCCCGATACAGGGAGCACATCACCCCGTTGCACAAGGGCTCCGCCGTTGAGGCTATCCGGCTCCAAGCGATGGAACGGAGCCCGCTGGCATCACTCACCCTACAGGCCTGCACGCCCGCCAAGGTTGCCGAGTACCGGGACCTGCGCCTGCAAGCCGTGTCAGGGCCTTCCGTCCTGCGAGAGTTGCAAATCCTGTCCGCCGTGTGGAACCACGCCGTCCGTGAATGGAGCGTGCAGGCGCCCAATCCAGTGGCTGCCATACGCAAGCCCGCCCCAAGTCGCGGGCGGACTCGGGTCCTGGACCAGGGCGAGACAGACCGCCTGTTCGAAGCCCTGAGCGAAACCCGAAATCCTTGGATCTCCCCGCTGGTGAGACTTGCCCTTGCTACGGCGATGCGGCGCAGTGAGCTATTAGCACTGACCTGGCCCCAAGTCGATTTGCAGCGGCGTACTGCTTTCGTGGCCGAAGCCAAGAACGGCCACTCCCGTCATGTGCCGTTGAGCCCTGCCGCACTGGAGGTGCTGGCGGCCCTGCCCCGCTCCCCCGATGCTCGGGTATTTCCAACTACAACACTCGCTTTACGCAGGTGCTTCGAGCGGGCGCGGGAGCGGGCCGGTCTGCGTGACCTGCATTTTCATGATTTGCGGCACTGCGCCACGACCCGCTTGGCGCAGTCCTTGTCGAACACCCTCGAGCTTGGCGCAGTCACGGGCCACCGTGATCAGCGAATGCTTGCCCGGTACTACCACGCTTCCCCCGAAGCCCTCGCCGCCAAGTTGGCCGGGCAGTCCGCCTAACTCATCACATAACAACCTGGAAAATTGAACATGACACATGCAATCCTCACCCTTGCCCACGCCCTCGCCCTGTCTGCTGGCCTTACCCCGCAGGAAGCGGAACAGGTAGCCCGCTGGCAAGAACATCACGAACTGATCGAACCGCTTGGCATCGACGCGGACGCCTTCCAGCGCGCTCTTGAGTTCGGGGACGAAATCCTGCCCGAGGACGTCCGCACGATCCTTATCGCGGGCCTGGTCGAAGCCTTGCACGTGGTCTGGTCTGAGGGCGCCCTGCCCCAGCGTGGGCGAGCCGACTGGCTACTGCGTCGTATCGGTGTGGAGGGGTCGCCCTTTCGGACCGTCTCCCGGCTGTTCGGCGTGAGCCGGGCAACGATGGCTAAGGCCCTGGACGTGACGGAGTGGCAGGTTAGAAAACTCTGCCGCCCAGACTGGGTTGATGTTGTGCAAGACGACCACGACGAGGCGCTGGAGCGGCTAGGCATGCTGCTGGCTCAGCGGCTTGAGGACGTCGAGCGCAAGGCGGCGTAGCGCTGCCGGCGCATCAGGGGCAGGCGTCGAGCCTGCCCTTTTCATTTTCTGGAGCCAATTCGTTGCCACCTCGGCTAACGGCCATTAGGCTTGGTCCATCGAAACCAGGAAGCCCAAATGAATAATGACGAAGTCACATATCAGGAATTGTCGGCGCTGACAGGCCGATCTATCGGTGCGCTCAGGGTTGCTCTACACAAACAACGGCTTCCCTTGAAAGCTGAATGGCGCGAAGGGCGCCGCGTCTTTGATCGAAAGGAGGTTGAAGCCTGGATTGCCCAAGAACGCAGCAAGACGAACTGACCTAAACCATCACCGCAGGAGTGCCAACCATGAACACGTCGTCCCCGCTTCCCCGCCCTACCCCTTTAGAAAGGCAGCTATGCAATACCGCAAGACCGCCCGTGCTCGATTTGACATCGACACCGACCAACGCCAAGACCTTTCCCTCATACGGAGCCGCGCAGAACTGATACGCGACCATATAGCCGCATTAAACCGGCTGGAGGTGAAGCAAGCAGCAGAAGGGAACGCAGAAGTGATACGCCCCTTGGATGAGGCGCTGAAAGAACTTGAAGACTTTTTAAGCAGCATTAGCGGCGAGGCGGCCAGGCCAAACCACTAAATAACAAGATGCCCGGCCAAGGCCGGGCGACAACTGACACAGGTAGGTTAACCGT
>JAFEDI010000069.1 GCA_018241725.1 Pseudomonadota bacterium
CCACCCTTCGTGGGTGCTGATGTAGGTGATGTCGGTCACCCACGCCGTGTTGGGTTCGGCCACGTCGAACGCCCGCTTGAGATGGTTCGGTGCCTCCACGGCCGGCTTCCCGCTGCGAAACCCGGGCCGACGGCTTGCGCCCCGGGTATTTGTTCCGACGGGGCTTAGCGGGAGGTAGCAACGGTTCGATCAAGGCCCACAGATCGTCATCGAGAAGTGCTTTGGCCATGTCCTCTATTCAAAGAAACAAGGCCGAGGTTAATGAAATCCGACCATTGTGAACAGGGGCGCATTGGTCTTTTTGTTAGGGCTTCTTAGAGCTCCGCCTCTCTTGAAACTTTCATCAACTCGATCCGCGCAGCCCCATCGTCACCTAGCCCATTAAACAGTAGATTCAAAAGAATGGCACTAATGGCGGTCAAAAGAATTGGACTTTCCAATACGGGGGCTAAATCGCGTGGAAACTTCGAGAAGAACTGTGGCGAGACAACTGGAATCATCCCCAAGCCAATGCTGACAGCAACCACATACATGTTGTGAACCTTCTTAAGGTCAGCGCGCTCCAGAACCTTAATGCCGCTAGCTGCGACCATCCCAAACATTACAATGCCTACCCCGCCCAATACAAACGGGGGTATTGAGGCTACCAAGACTGCCATTTTCGGAAAAAGTCCAAGAACCATAAGGATGACACCAGCAGTCACACAGACCCACCGGCTCTTAACCCCAGTCACACTAACCAACCCAACATTCTGTGCGTACGAAGTGTATGGAAATGTATTAAAAACCCCACCAATAACCGTACCAACGCCGTCGGCACGGAACCCCCTAACCAGATCCTCTTCAGACAAAGGCTTTTCTACAATCTCTCCGAGCGCAAGAAACATCCCAGTTGACTCGATAAAAGTCACTAGCATCACAACGCACATTGCCGCAACTGCCCAAAAATTGAACTTCGGCAATCCAAAATGAAATGGCAGAATCAGGCCGAACAGCGGTGCATCGTTGAGGTCATCCAGTGATACAAGACCCAACGCGCTGGAGACGATGAACCCACCGAGCAGACCTAGCAGAATCGCAATGTTGTTGAGAAAACCATTGGTAAATCGAACCAAAGCCAGAACCAATAAAAGCACTAGACCAGCAATCGAAAGATACAGCGGACTACCGAAATTAGGATTACCGTATCCTCCCGCCGACCAAGCAGCGGCCACTCCCATGAGGGAAAGTCCGACCGCCAGAATCTCAGTGCCTGTTACTACAGGAGGGAAAAATTTCAACATTTTTCCGACCAACGGAGCCACCAAGACGCCGAAGAAGCCGGCAGCGATTGTTGCACCAAATACGCCAGCCAATCCAGCCTGCGGATCACTGCCAATTGCGACCATGGGGCCTATCGCCGTAAAAGTCACCCCCATCATTACCGGCAGTCGGATACCTACCCCTCCGAAGCCCACGCATTGAATAACTGTAGCGATTCCGCAAGCAAATAGGTCGGCACTGATTAAAAAGGCCACCTGATCTTTAGGGAGTCCAAGAGACGCTCCAAGAACAAGCGGAATTGCAATTGCTCCCGCATACATCACCATCACATGCTGAGCACCAAGCAGCAACAGTGTTGGAGTTTTCATTCCACCCAGTGTATTAATATTTCTCATAATTAACCTCGGAAATTATCCAACGCCTCAATCAATAGAGCCCAGCAGGTTCAGAACGTCTTCTTTAATACTTCTATGCGTGATCGACTATCAAGGAAAGCAAAGCCACACAAAATTCGATACAACGCTTCAACTCAACAAGCCTATTCGCTAATTTGATACTGGGAAAGTGATCTGTAGAGATACAGCGTTCCAATATTGAAACGATTGCATCCACTCAACTCAGATGCATGGGGGGTCTATCAACGTGGTTGCCTGATGAGATCCGGATTCTGGGAGCGTGCTCCCGTGACCAGCTCCACCTCTTCATCCGTCAACTGCAGTCTGAGTGAGCGTGCTGCGTGCCGTGGAAGAGGCTTGCCTGGCGTACTGGGCCCGCATGTCTCTGCGGTAGTGCGCATGCGCCTTTCTGATTTCGCCTAAGATCCTTCGTGGTATTCGCCGCATTGCCGATACTCTTTCTGTGTGGCCTGCGTCTGTGAGGGCGCCCTGTAGCCAGAGCGAGTCAAGCAAGCGAAGCGCGTAGTCCACGTGAATCAATAGATCGATGTAAGCATTGGCCAGGGGCGTCCGGATTGCTGCATTGAGTAACTCAAGTCGGCCGGGCTGGCCTATCTGCAGGTTTTCCTCGAGGAGTTGCGCATCGGCCCACTTGATCATCTGTTCGATCTTGTGCGACTGCCGTTCAATGAGATCTTTGATCTCCTCGCGTGATGCGTTGGGATAGACATTGCGCAGCACCGTGGGGCCGATGACGGAAATGGCATACAGGCGGTCACTGATTTCCTCGAAATTCCATTTCCAGGTGTCAATGAGAGGTGGATTGGCCAATTCGAAGGTTCGTGCGATGCAAGTACCGCGCAGTGATGGGCTGTTGGGACGAGCGCTACCCTCATATGGATTCATGAGAATCTCCAGGCAATATCAAGAATGGGAATGACGGGACGTCCGCTGTCAGGATCAGCATAACGGAACGCCCCAATTCTCAAAGCGGCAACTTGGCTCCGCCGCCGCGGGTTGGCCGAGCGGCGGAGCCTGCCCTGAGTGGCTTCATTCCCTTAGCACGTAAGGCCGTCCGCCCAGATGCCGGTGGTAGGCACCAAATCCGCCCTGTGCCGGCGCATGCCGGGCCACCAGATCGGCTTGACCGGACAAGCGATCCACCATCGAAAGGATGTGGGCGTCGAGGCTGAGAGGCTCCCGCAGTCCCAGCCAGTCGGGTGCTCCCTTGGCGGCGGTGATGGCATGGAGCAAGGCCAGGTAATGGGGCTCCGGCACGATCACCCGGTGTTGGGCGCGAGCGGCGGCGATCCACTCCAGCACGGTGTGCTTATGCCCAAGGAGGGTCCCTCTCTCGGTCATCTCGAATCGCCGGTGTCGGCCGTTGAAACGGTATTCCTCGGCCTTGCCTGCATCGTGCAGGAGACTGCTGGTGATCAGTACCGGCAAATGTGCTTCCGTGTGGTGGCTGGCGAGGGCCCGGGCACGTTCGGCGACCTCGATGGCGTGCCGGAAATTACCGTTACGGCCATTGTGATGACCCGCCAGGGAACTGGGCCCGTCCAGGTAGCGCTCGAACCGGTGGTGGTCCCAGAACACCGCATTGAAGAGGTGTTGCAGAGGACGACCCATGGCTTCCCAGAGTTGGGCAGCACGGGCGATGAGCTCGCGATCCTTGACCCACGCATGAAGAATCGTGGAGAAGGGATTCACGCTGGCTTCCGGCCGCTCCAATTTCACGATGCGCGAGATCCGCACCGCGCCTGCTGTCGTCACCGGACGACCGAGCCAGCGGACCGACACCAGGGTGCCGACGGTGAGCCGGTTGTCAGGTTGGCGGCACAGCCATTCGACTTTGAGACTGGCCTGCTCATGGAACAGGATGGCCTGACACAGACTGTGTCGCTCATCGAAGGGGAGGCGAGCGATGGCTTGCAGGCGAAACACCGTGGGGAGGCGATCGACCACATGATCGACTCCCGGGATCTGGCGAACGCCAGAAGTGAGTTTTGAATCAGACATTGCTGCTCTCCTTCGTATGCTGAACAGGCAGGGGCTGGTCGGCGATCGACTGGGTGATCAGCCGCTCGAAGGCCGAGCCGTCTCGACGGGTGAGGTTAGGCACATAGCGGGAATAGACACGGAACAGCATCTCGGTGGTCGTATGCCCCAGTTGCCGGGCGATCCATTCCGGTGCCTCGCCGGCGGCCAGCCACAAGGTGGCCGCGGTGTGCCGGCACTGGTAGGGCCGTCGCTTCTTCAGCCCCAGATGGCGGAGGAGGGGATACCAGACCCGATTCGTCACGTTCTTGTGATCGAGGGGCTTGTTCAGGCGATTGCAGAACACGAATTCCGAAATCTTCCTGGTCGCCTCTTCCTGACGCTTGAGTGCATCAAAAACGAGTTGGCTCATCTGGATGTCCCGCTGGGAGCCGTCGGTCTTGGTGTACTCCTCGTCGCCGAGGACCACCGTCTCCCGCACCAGGATCAGCCGGCGCTCGAAGTCGACGTACTTCCACTTGAGTCCATCCACCTCACCTGTGCGCATGCCGGTGAAGAAGCGCACGGTGAAGTAGTCGTGGAAGTCCGGCCGTACCGTGGCGAGGATGGATTTCACTTCTTCCAGGGAGAAGGGATCCACATCCGTGCGCTTGATACGTAGCTGTTTGATGTTCTGGTAGGGCGTGGGAAAATTGAATCGGTCGGCCGCTTCGTTGAGGATTTGCCTGAGCGGATTCAGCATCTTGTTGATCCGTGCAGCAGACAACTTGGTTTCCTTGCCCCGCGCAGTCACTTTGCCGAGTTCGGCGCGGTAGGCAAGTACGTCAGCCTTGGCGATTTGGCCGACCGCCTTCTCCCCAAAACGGGAAATCAGGCTGTCGAGCTCCCGTCGGATCGTGATCCGGTGGGACTTGCGCCACTCCACTTCCTTCTCCAGATACCAGGTCTCCGCGAACGCCTTGAAGAGCGGCGTCGGGGCGACCGGCGGTGCGCTCGGAGCGGTCACGGTCACGGCGACGCTGATGGCCGGAGGTGCATCGAAGCGGGCGGCGTTCTTGCTGGCCGGAAAGTACTTGCGGTAGTCGAAGATGCCGGCGGCGATGTCGGCTTCGATTCGGTCCAGTACCTTCTGGACCTTCTTTCGATTTGCGGGGGTGTCTGGAAGAGCGGTTTGTTCCCGGCACCTGATATCCCTGAAACGAAAATCCAGGAATAGCAGGTTGTTGTCGGTTCGCCGACGAATGCTACCCATGGCACACCCCCCCGTTGGCCATCGGGATCGCGAAACTGGTGTCGGCCGACTTCAAGCCCATGTCGCGTTCGATGTGCTCCCAGATGTACAGAATCTTCCTGCCGCCAAATGGGCGGATGTAGTGGGTGCCCTCCAGCAGGACGCTGTCCTTGAGGCGCTCCCGGATCGTTCTTGAGTCGTACTTGATGAGGCCAGACAGCTCATCGGTGGTGAGGTAGGTCAGTGACATGACAGTCTCCAAGAATTAAAATCACGCAGAGCTTTAAAAACACATCTAGCTGTGTTTTTTGTCGTTCTGAATGACATTCTATCTCTCAGAAGGTCGTTGTCAATCTCTTTTTGTCATTCAAGATGACTTTTTGTTTTGGAGGAAAGAATGATCAGATGTCACCTGTCCAGGATGATGGGGGAGCGAAAGCTCAAGATTGCTGACGTTGCCCGCGAAACGGGCCTTCATCGCAACACCATTACTTTGCTTTACAACGAGACGGCTAACCGGGTGGACATGGAGACGATCGACCGCCTCTGCGAACTGTTCGCATGTGAGGTGGGAGATCTATTCGAGCGGGTGAAGGGGAGTCTGCCTGCGTGAAAAAGCAGGCACGGAAAGCAGCGGTCAATCTGCAGCTTTCCGCGAAAGGCCGCTAAACAGTGGGGCACGGGTGGGGCGCACGTTGGGCACGGCGTGGGCACAAAACAAAAATGGGCTAGATCTGTTGATCTAACCCATTGATGTATTGGCGCGCCCGAGACGATTCGAACGTCCGACCCCTGCCTTCGGAGGGCAGTACTCTATCCAGCTGAGCTACGGGCGCCCGTCGGAAACAATGCTGCACATTCTCATGTGCGGCGCGCAGGATAGCGCGAAACGGCAGCGAAGTCCATGCTTTGCCTGACAGAAGGTGAATAGCCCCGCTATAATCAATGCTTTATTAAATTTGCCAGTACTCGAGGAATTCAGCATGTCGGATCTTGGTCGTTCTGCCCCTGTTCGTTCCTTCGCGCGGATTGCGCTTTCCATCGGTGTTGCGGCGCTTGCCACCCAGCTCGTGGGCTGTGGCAAGAAGGCTGCCGTCGATGAAGAACTGGCTGCCAAGCTGGTCCAGCCGGTTGCCAGGGTCGAGCTGGCCGCCGCGCCGGCTGCTGCGCCTGGCAGCCGCAAGGGTGAGGACATCTTCAAGGCTGTCTGCTCTGCGTGTCACGAGACTGGCGCTGCTGGCGCGCCGAAGGCGGGCGATAAGGCTGCCTGGGGGCCGCGTATCGCCCAAGGCTACGACACCTTGGTGAAGTCCGCCGCAGCCGGCAAGAACGCCATGCCTCCGCGTGGTGGTGCGGCTGATCTGACCGACGACGAGCTGAAGCGTGCCGTGGCCTTCCTGGCCAACAAGGCGGGTGCCGGCTTCAAAGCTCCGGATTAAGTTTCCCCTGCCAGCTTTTGCTCCACGGGCGAAAGCTGGCGCGGAAATGGAAAAGGCGCAGACCGATGGTCTGCGCCTTTTCTTTATGGGTCCCCCGCGCGTGCCGTCAGGCCTTCATCCTGAACCGGAGTTCAGGGGGGCCGCATTCCTTCCGTATCAGGCACGTTCGACGAGGAACGCGCACACCAACGGTTTCTATGGGCAGCGACCCATGTCACGAAGACATTGGTTCAAGGAGTTTTAAGCCTTGACCAACACCGCAGGGGATTTATCAAACCTTTCGATTGCCCGGATTCACCACTCTCAGAACAGGTTTACCTGCTCAGCGAGGGCGGTATCTAGGCGACCGTTTATGTGCTCGATTCTACGCTTGAGCGTCGGGATGTCAAACCCGCCGGCACGCTGTAATTGCAGAAATTCGTGGCTGATATTCAAGGCCGTCATGACGGCCAAGCGTTCGCCGGACGAATTGGTCTTGGTGGCCAGATCACGCATCTTGCCATCCAGGTAGGCCACGGCGGCCAGCAGGCCTTCCTTTTCTTCAGGTTTGCAGGCCACGCGGTATTCGCGTCCCAGCAGCTTGATGTCCAACTGTTCCATGTCAGGCCTCAGGGATGCGGGCGAGAAGGTCCTCGAGACGGCTGCCGACCTGGCTCAGCTTGGCGTTGAGCTCCTGGTTGGCATTTTCGAGGCTGGCAACCCGTTCCCGCAGGCGTTGGTTTTCGGTCCGAGCAGCCGTGCAATGGCTGATCAGTTGTTCGAGTTTCTGTTCGAGAGAGGCGAGTTCGGCATCCATGCGGCGAATGTTAGAGAGGGGCGGGGACGGGGTCAAGCAAGCGCCGCGGGTGATGACGGACGCAAGGCGCGGGCGGCGGCGGCGTCGCCGAAGCAGGCGGCGAGGCGGTCGAGATGGAGGTGTTTTTCCAGGCTGTCTGCGAGGCGGTCGAGATCGGCTTCGCGACGGGCGGCCAGATCGATCCGCTCCGCATCGCTGACGCCGGCCCAGGCCAGCAGCGCGGCGAGGGCATCCGGGTGGTCGAACAGGCCGTGCAGATAGGAGCCGAGGATTTGCCCATCGTCCGACAGCACGCCGTCGGGGCGGCCATCGGCCAGACGGGCGGCGGGGCGCTCGAGGGCCGGACCGTGGGTGACGCCCATGTGGATCTCGTAGCCGTGGACGCGGGGGGCGCCGGGGAGCGAGAGCGTGCCGGTAACATTGACCAGCTGTTTCTCGGCTTCCAGCGTGGTTTCCACGTCAAGCAGGCCGAGGCCGGGCAGGCTGGCCGGGGAGCCTTCGAGGCCTTGCGGATCGTGCAGCTGGTGGCCGAGCATCTGGTATCCGCCACAGATCGCCACCAGCTTGCCGCCGTAACGCAGGTGGCGACGGATCGCCGCTTCCCAGCCCTGGGCGCGCAGCCAGGCCAGGTCGGCCTGCACGGACTTGGAGCCGGGCAGGACGATCAGGTCGGCGGGCGGAATGGGTTGGCCGGGGCCGACCCAGCTGAAATCCACCTGCGGATGCAGGCGCAGGGCGTCCAGGTCCGTGTGGTTGGAGATGCGCGGATAGACCGGTGCGACGACGCGCAGACGGGCTTCGCCCTTCTCTGCGCGGGCGTCGGCCAGCGCGTCCTCGGCATCGAGGAAAAGGCCGTGCAGGTAGGGCAGCACGCCCAGCACCGGACGGCCGGTGCGCTCCTCCAGCCAGTCGAGGCCGGACTGCAGCAACCCGATGTCGCCGCGGAAACGGTTGATCACGAAGCCTTTCACGCGGGCCTGCTCGCTCGGCGACAGCAGGTCGAGGGTGCCGACCAGGTGGGCGAAGACGCCGCCGCGGTCGATATCGGCGACGAGGATCACCGGGCAGTCCACCTCTTCGGCGAAGCCCATGTTGGCGATGTCCCGGTCGCGCAGATTGATTTCCGCCGGGCTGCCGGCGCCTTCGACGAGCACCGCCTCGTACTTGTCGGTCAGGCGGCCGTAGCTTTCCAGCACCGCGGCCATCGCCCGTGGCTTGTATTCGTGATAATCGCGGGCCGACAGGTTGGCCACTGCGCGGCCGTGGATGATGACCTGGGCGCCGATGTCGGTGGAGGGCTTGAGCAGCACCGGGTTCATGTCGGTGTGGGGTTCGAGGCCGGCGGCCACCGCCTGCAGGGCTTGGGCGCGGCCGATCTCGCCGCCATCCACCGTCACCGCCGAGTTGAGGGCCATGTTCTGCGGCTTGAAGGGCACGACCCGCACGCCGCGCCGCCACAACAGGCGGGCGAGGCCGGCGACCAGGGTGCTTTTGCCGGCATCGGACGTAGTGCCCTGAACCATCAGGGTGTTGGCGTGGCGCATGACTTACAATCTCGGGTGCAGAAAGCTTTCGATTATCCCATGTCCGCTGTATACCTCCTCGCCCTGCTGCCGATCGTCATCCCGATGGCCTTCGGTCTGCTCCTCGATCACCTGCTCGGCGAGCCGCGCCGCTACCACCCGCTGGTCGGCTTCGGCCGCTATGCGTCAGCCGTCGAGCGCCTGTTCCGCCGCATCGGCATCATCAACCGGGCCGTCGGCCTGCTTGCCTGGAGCGTGGCGGTGCTGCCGTGGGTTGCGCTGGCTGGTTCGCTGCGGGAGGGGCATTTCTGGTTCGGCATGCTGCTCGACGTGGTGCTGCTGTACGCGGCGATCGGCGGCCGCAGCCTGGCCGAGCACGCGCGGGCCGTGGCGGCACCTCTTGCGGCTGGCGATCTGGCCGGTGCGCGTGGTCGCCTGTCGTGGATCGTGTCCCGCGACACCTCTGAGTTGGACGAGTCCGGCGTGGCCAAGGCCACTGTCGAATCGGTACTGGAAAACGGCAACGACGCGATCTTCGGCGCGCTGTTCTGGTTCGCGCTGCTGGGCGGGCCTGGGGCGCTGATGTTCCGCCTCGCCAACACGCTTGACGCGATGTGGGGCTACCGCACGGAGCGCTACCTGCGCTTCGGCTGGGCCGCGGCGCGTATCGACGATGTGCTTAATTTCATCCCGGCGCGCCTGACTGCGCTGAGCTACGCATTGCTCGGCCACACGGCGACCGCGCTGCGCTGCTGGCGGACGCAGGCGCCTGCGTGGGACAGTCCCAATGCCGGCCCGGTGATGGCCTCCGGCGCCGGCGCCCTTGATTTGTCTCTCGGCGGTCCGGCGATTTATCACGGTCATCTGGAAAGCCGCCCGTCCCTGGGGGCCGGCCGCCCGGCGGCCGCTGCAGATATCGACAAGGCGCTGGCCCTGGTACAGAACAGTGTCTGGTTGTGGGTGCTGGGCGTCGCCGCCGTCAGCGTGTTTCTCCATGCTTGAACACGGCGGACGCCTGCGTAGCGCGGCGCAGCGCTACGGCATTCCGCTGGGCGACTGGATGGATCTGTCCACCGGCATCAATCCCCAGGCTTACCCGGTACCGGCGCTGGCGCCGGAAGTGTGGCTGCGTCTGCCGGAAGACGATGATGGCCTGGAGGCCGCCGCCGCGGCCTATTACGGCAGCCCGGAACTCCTGCCAGTGGCGGGTTCCCAGGCAGCCATCCAGACCTTGCCGGCGTGCTTTCCGCCCGGCCGTGTGATCACCCTGGCGCCGACCTATGCGGAGCATCCCTACGCATGGCGCAGCCACGCGGTGCAGACGCTGGAGGTTGGGCGGATCGATGCCGCGGTGCGCGATGCCGATACGCTGTTGCTGGTGCAGCCCAACAATCCGGATGGCCAGCGCTTCCCGCGCGAGCAACTGCTGGCCTGGCAGGAAGAGCTGGCCAGCCGTGGCGGTCGGCTGATCGTTGACGAGGCCTTCATCGATGCCGAGCCGGCCGACAGCCTGGTGCCGCTGGCGGGGCGCCCCGGCCTGGTGGTGCTGCGCTCGGTGGGCAAGTTTTTCGGCCTGGCCGGAGCACGGGTGGGGTTCGTGTTTGCCGAGGCCGGGCTGCGTATGCAGCTCGCCGAGCGCCTCGGGCCGTGGGCGGTATCCGGTCCGGCTCGGGCGGTGACTGCGGCAGCGCTGGCCGACCGGGCCTGGCAGCAGGTGGCGCGGGAACGCCTGGTGGCCGACAGTCGACGGCTCGCCGCCCTGCTGGATCGCCATGGCCTCACCGGCGGGGCGGGCACAACGCTGTTCCAGTGGCGGCCGAGCGCCGCCGCCATCGACATCCACGCCCGCCTCGCTGCGCAGGGCATCCTGACCCGTCTGTTCGATGCACCGGCCGGGCTGCGTTTCGGCCTGCCGGGCAACGAGAGCGAGTGGTCGCGCCTTGCTGCGGCGCTCGCCCGACTGTAACGCTCTCTTCTGAAAGATCTCTTCATGCGTCGGCTTCTACTCGCCTTGTTGCTCGTGTCCGGTTTCGCCCGGGCCTCCATCGATGTCACCGACGACCAGGGCCAGACTCTCCATCTCGCGCAGCCGGCCAGGCGCATCGTCAGCCTCGCGCCCCACGTGACCGAGCTGCTGTTTGCCGCCGGCGCCGGCGACCGAGTGGTCGGTGTGGTGCAGTACAGCGACTATCCGGAGGCAGCGCGCAAGGTCGTGCGGGTCGGCAGCTACACCGCGCCGGACATGGAGATGGTCGCGTCCCTCAAGCCCGACCTGGTGATCGCCTGGAAGAGCGGCAACCGGGAGGCCCAACTGGACAAGTTCAAGGCCCTTGGCGTCCCGGTTTTCATCAATGAGCCGCGGCGCATCGAGGACGTGGCCCGCAGCCTGTCCCAGTTCGGGCGGCTGGCTGGCACCAGTGCCGTGGCTGAAGCTGCCGCGCAGGCCTTCCGCAAGCGCCATGCGGCGCTGGAAGCCCGCTATGCGGGGCGTCCGAAGGTGCGGACTTTCTACGAGATCTGGAACCGCCCGTTGATGACCATCAACGGCGAACACCTCATCTCCGACGTGATCCGCCTGTGCGGCGGCGACAACGTGTTTGCCAAGCTGCCGATGCTGGCGCCGACCATCGACGTGGAAGCGGTGCTGGCTGCCGCCCCGGATGCCATCGTTGCCAGCGGCATGGGCGAGAGCCGGCCGGAATGGCTGGACGACTGGCGCAAGTGGACCAAGCTGCCGGCGGTGGCCAAGGGCAACCTGTTCTTCATCCCGCCCGACCTGATCCAGCGCCACACGCCGCGTATCCTCGATGGGGCCGAGCGTCTGTGCGGCCAGCTCGAAGAAGTGCGGGCCAAGCGATGAAGGGCCGTTTCCTGCCCGGCCTGGCGCTGGTGGCGGTGCTGCGGGTGGCCGCGGCCGCTCCGCTGCCCGGAGAGGTCGTCACGCAGATCGGCCAGGTCGCCGCTGTCCCCGCGGATGAGCGCAAGGTGCCGGGCTATGCCGGTGCGTGGCGCCAGGCTGCAGCCCAGGCCAAGGTCATCGAGCGTATCGAGGAACTGGAAAGCCGGCGCAGCAAGGCCTGTCGCGACCTGATCGTCATCGACACGGTGCAGGCCGCGCCGGATCTCATCGAGACGCGTCCGCGCCGTGTGCACCACGCCCTCGAACGCTGGTCCGTGCAGGCCTGCGGTGCGCTGCGCCACTACGACGTGTGGTATAGCTTCGAGGCCAGCAGCTCCCAGCTGAAGGTCAGCGAGAGCAGTGCTACCGATTTTCAGGCTGAGCTCGACCCGCCGCTGCGCCGACTGCAGGAGCTGGCCGCCGCGCGTAGTGCGGAAGAATCCGCCGGCAAGCTGCGCTGGCTCAACCTGCCGCTGCCGGCGGACAGCGTGCCAGTGGCCAACAGTGCCGGTGCCCGGGGCTGGCTGGCGGATTTCGTGCCCCTCGGCGATAGCCCGCGGGAATGGACCCAGCTGATCGGCGTGCAGGGCTTGCCGCGGGTGAGCAGCCCAGGCCAGGCGCGGGCGCTGCTCGCAGGCATGCAGCAGGCCCGCCAGGCCCGCTGCGGCGTGCCGGCCGGTCCGGTGGAGAGCCTGCCCCGCGAGGGCGACGGGGCCAGCGGCGAAACCGTGCAGACCTATCTGGTGTGTCCCCAGGTGCCGGACACCAACTATGCCGAAATGGCGGTGGTAAAGGCCATCGAGGGGCCGGACTACATATATGTGGTCCAGCGCGCCTGGCGCCTGCCGGCGGGGGATGCCGAGCGGCTGAAGGCCGACAGCGAAAAACCCCGGGCGGCGGCAGAGGTCTTCCTGGCCCAGGTCCATCTGTGCAACCCGGCTGGCGACCGCCAGCGGTGCCCGGCACCCTATCCCCGATAACGCGAAGCCATGTCCCGTCTGCCTCAACGCATTGTTTGCCTGTCCACCGAGACCGTCGAAGTGCTTTATCTGCTCGGCGAGGAGGCGCGCATCACTGGCATTTCCGGCTTCACCACCCATCCGCCGCGGGCGCGCAAGGAGAAGCCCAAGGTCAGCGGCTTCAGTAGCGCCAGGATCGAGCGCATCCTGGCCGTCGAACCGGACCTGGTGCTGGCCTTTTCCGATCTGCAGGGCGACATTGCGCGGGACTTGGTGAAGGCCGGCGTGGCGGTGCATGTCTTCAACCACCGCAGCGTGGACGGCATCCTGGCGATGGTGGAGACCGTCGGCCGACTGGTGGGCGCCGAGCAGAAGGCCCTGGCCCTGGTGGCCGAACTGGAAGCGACGATCGCCGATGTGCGGGCCCGCGGCGAGGCCCGCGCGGTACGCCTGGGGCGCAGGCCGAAGGTCTATTTCGAAGAGTGGAACGAGCCGTTGATCACCGGTATCCGCTGGGTGTCCGAGCTGATCGGCATCGCGGGGGGAGAGGACTGCTTCGGTGAGCTGTCGGTGCATCCCAACGCGAAGCAGCGCATTCTCGCCGATGCCGCGCTGGTCATTCCGCGGGCGCCGGAAGTGATCATCGGCTCCTGGTGCGGCAAACACTTCCAGCCGGACCATGTGACGTCGCGGCCGGGCTGGGATGCATTGCCGGCAGTACGCGACGGGCGGGTTTTCGAGATCAAGTCGGCGATCCTGCTGGCGCCGGGGCCGGCGGCGATCCGTGAGGGGCTGCCGGCCATTGCGGCCTGTCTGGACCGGGTGGCGGAGGGCTGAACGTCCTCTGGCTTCAGCGCCGGATGCCCACTACCTTCTGGTACAACCCGCCAAAGCAGGTTTCCTTGCGCCACTCGAAGCCGGCGCATTCGGGCACCAGGGTGTCGATGGAGTCGGCCAGCAGGGAGTTGGCGAAGGGTTCCAGGTAGCGGAACACCAGCGCCATGATCGGCCCCATCGGATGCCACCAACGTGGCTGATGGTAGTCCACGAAGACGATCTTGCCACCCGGCTCGACCGCAGCCAGCAGGTTGGCAACGATGTGCCGCCGCGCGTGGGGCGGGACTTCGTGGAGCAGGAAGAAGCAACAGGCCGCGTCGAAGGTGGCGCCTACCGGTTCGGTCAGGTCGGCCACCTGGGCGTGGGCTTGAGGCCAGGGTGCGAGCTTGCGCCGGGTGTTGGCGATCTGGATCGGCGCCACGTCGAGTACCGTCAGCTGGCCTTCGTCACCGAGCTGGCGGGCCAGACGCGGCGAAAAGTCGCCATACACCGCCGCTGCCTGCAGTACCTGCTGGCCAGGGCTGAATTCCCGTACCGCGCTGTCCATCAGGCGGCTGGCATTGCCCCACAGGATCGCCGACACCACCACCGGCCGGTCCAGCCAGGGCACGGTGCGGTGATCGAGGTAGGCCCAGGTATAGGTTTCGCGGAGATAGTCGGGCAGCTCGCTGGCCGCCGCTGGGGAAGGGTCGCGCATGGCTTGGGGTCGTTGGCTCGCGTTGTTCGGCGGGTTGTAATGGGTGATCCGGCGCAAAGCCGCACCACGCTTGCTTTCTGAGGGCATGATACGGCGTCGGCACGGGTTCGTGCCCCTTGCGATGTGATTTTTTCCATGCGGAAAGCTTGATGACCGCATCCTTTATGGCCATTTATTCACCATGCGCTTCCCCCATCCGCTTCTCGAAGGTCGTCTCGTCCGGCGTTATCAGCGTTTCCTCGCCGACGTGGAAACCGGAGCCGGGCTGGTGACCGCCCACTGTCCCAACACCGGCTCGATGCTCGGCTGCAAAGAGCCGGGCAACCGGGTCTGGCTGTCGCCGGCGGAGAATCCGGCACGCAAGCTCCAATGGACCTGGGAGCTGGTGGAGGTGGCGCCGGGCTGCCTGGTTGGCGTGCATACCGGGCGCAGCAACGCCCTGGTGCGGGAGGCGATCGAGGCTGGCACGCTGCCCGAACTGGCCGGCTACCCGACGATCCGTCCGGAGGTGAAGTACGGTGAGGGCAGCCGCATCGATCTGCTGTTGCAGGGGGACGGGCGGCCCGACTGCTACGTGGAGGTCAAGAACGTCACCGCAGCGGTGGAGGGGGGCGTGGGCTTTTTCCCGGATGCGGTGACGACGCGCGGTGCGAAGCATCTGCGCGAGATGAGCGTGATGGTGGCAGCCGGCCACCGGGCGGCGCTGGTTTACTGCGTGCAGCGCGGCGACGTGGATGAGGTGCGGCCGGCGGACCACATCGATCCGGCCTACGGCCAGGCGCTCCGCGATGCGCTGGCCCAAGGGGTGGAGGTGTTCGCGCTGGGGGCCGAGGTCACGCCGGGCGGCATCGTGCTGAACCGGCAGCTGGCGGTCGTTGTGCCGGCCTGACCGCCATCAAGGGGCGCCGGCCTATTACGGATAACCACAATAGGGCCGTCCACAATGGGGGAGGACACAATTTCGGCGCTCGGGTGGGGGATCTATTGTTCGTCTCATAGTCCTATATAACACCGGAGATTAACCGTCATGAAGAAGCCGTTCTACAAGGTTCTGTACGTGCAGGTCCTGTTCGCCATCGCCTGCGGCGTGCTGCTGGGGTATTTCGAGCCCAAGCTGGGAGTCGATCTGAAACCCCTCGGCGACGGCTTCATCAAGCTCGTCAAGATGATCATCGCGCCGGTGATCTTCTGTACCGTGGTGCACGGCATCGCCGGCATGCAGGACATGAAGAAGGTCGGTCGGGTCGGTGGCAAGGCGCTGCTGTACTTCGAGATCGTGTCCACCTTTGCACTGATGATCGGCCTGTTGGTTGCCAACGTGGCCAAGCCGGGCGCCGGCTTCAATGTCGACGTGACGACCCTCGACACCAAGGCCATTGCCGATTTCACTGCCAAGGCTCATGCCCAGAGCACGGTCGACTTCATCCTCAACATCATTCCCCACACCTTTGTCGATGCCTTCGCCAAGGGCGACATCCTGCAGGTGCTGCTGCTGGCCATCCTGTTCGGCTTCTCGCTGGCCGCGATGGGCGAAAAGGGCAAGCCGGTGTTCCAGTTCGTCGAACAGATCTCCCATGTGATGTTCGGCATCGTCAATACCGTGATGAAGCTCGCTCCGCTGGGTGCCTTCGGCGCGATGGCCTTCACGATCGGCAAGTACGGTGTGGCCGCGCTGATCCCGATGGCCAAGCTGATGGGCTCCTTCTACCTGACCTGCATCCTGTTCATCTTCATCGTGCTGGGCGCTATCGCCCGCTATACCGGCTTCAGCATCTTCAAGTTCGTCAAGTACATCCGTGAAGAGCTGCTGATTGTGCTGGGCACCTCGTCCTCCGAGTCCGCCCTGCCCAAGCTGATGCAGAAGCTCGAGAAGATGGGCTGCGCCCGCTCCGTGGTTGGCCTGGTGGTGCCCACCGGCTACTCCTTCAACCTGGACGGCACCAACATTTACATGACGATGGCGGCCCTGTTCATTGCCCAGGCCACCAATACCGAGCTGACCCTGTCCCAGGAGCTCTCCATCCTGGTGGTGGCGATGCTGACCTCCAAGGGCGCCAGCGGCATCACCGGTGCCGGTTTCATCACCCTGGCCTCCACGCTGGCCGTGGTGCCGACCATCCCGGTGGCTGGCATGGCGCTGATCCTCGGCATCGACCGCTTCATGAGCGAGGCCCGTGCGCTGACCAACATCATCGGCAACGCCGTTGCCACCGTGGTGGTGTCCCGTTCCGAGAACGAGCTGGACATGGATCGGATGAACAAGGCCCTGAATGGCAGCCTCGACGAGGACTCGAACGGCGACAAGCCGCTGGCCGCAGCGGCCTGATCTGGTCGTCTTCTCACGCAAAAAAGCCAACCCCGCGGGGTTGGCTTTTTTGCGTCCGTCGGTGGAGCGAATGGATGCGCTCCACCACCCGGGGCGTGCTCAGAAGTGGTATTCGACGCGTACCATCGGGGTCTTGGCGAAGGCGCCGTCGCCAGCGGCCTTGGTGTGGTCGTTGCCGAACTTGTTGCGCCAGTACTGGTATTCCAGGCCGGCCTTGAAGGTGTTCTTGGCGGCGCCGATGTGCGGGCTGACGTCGTACATGACCTGCATGTCGATGTTGGTTTCCGGTTTGGTACCGCCGCCGAATTCGTCCTGCCCCTTGCTGGCGATGAAGTTGGCGAAACCTTCGAAGGACAACGGAACCGGGCCGAGGTTGAAGGGGATGCCCCAGGCGGCCGTCAACATTGGGTGCACGTCGTAACTGTAGCGGTCGGTCTGGGTGCTGGTGAACTTGTTGTAGGGCGCGTTGCTTTCCCACAGGTAGAGCAGGCTCACGTTGAGGAAGCCGGGGACGTCCATCATCAGCGTCGGGCCCGCGACGAGCATGCGCTTGCGGGAGTTGTAGCCAGCATCGTTCTTGTCATTCACGTCGAAGCCGCCGGTCAGGCCGAGGCCTCGTACCGGGCCGAACTTGAAGTCGCGACCGGTGATCTTGCCCAGGTCGAGGGTGTGCCGATAGACGATGTAGATTTCCTGGGCGCCGGACTTCGAGCCGGGGCCGACCGGGTCCTTGCTGTCGGACAGCAGGAGGTCCACGTTCAGGAAATTGGTGCCGTACTTGTAGCCGCTGGCGTGGGTCAGGTTGATGATGCTCTTGTTGATGCTGTTGCTCTCGTACGGTTCGGCGAACTTGGTGCCGTAGCGGTAGCCGATGGAGGTGTCGCTCCAGTCGGCGGCGGTGGCCGTGCCGGCACAGGCGGCAAGGAGGGACGCGGCGAGGATCGTCTTCTGCGAGAACTTCATGGTGGCTCCTGATTGGTCGATTCGAGGGTTCTGTAGGTGGTCCGCGTGGCTAGGCACGGCGACGCCTTGAAGCCGAATCTAGCAGGAGCCCGCTATGGGCATGGCGATATCCATCATCACCGAAAGGATATAGTTGATGGTGTATATCCATTTGAAAATAAAGAATCTTTGTTGCTGTTGATATGTTTTTGGAATGCACTCTGCGGGTGCGCGGAATAGCGTTCTGCACCATGCGGGGGCGTATTCTGGCGGCTTTTCCGGTGAGATTCCTGCGTGAATTCGTGGATATTCCGTTCTGAATATTTAAATCTAAGCAAATCAACGATTTAAAAAATGGCATGGAGCTTGCGGAAACAGGGCGAGACGCACCATTCGACGTCCTCGTCCAATCATTCCCGGAGTTTCCGCCCATGTCGCACCGTTTCCGCGCATCCCGTCGCCTGCTTATGTCCGCCGGGCTTGCCGCCCTCGCCACGCCGCTGCTGCCCGCCCCCGCATTCGCCGATGAGCCGGTGAAGATCAAGTTCACCCTCGACTGGCGCTTCGAGGGGCCGGCCGCGCCTTTCCTGCTCGCCAAGAGCAGGGGCTACTTTGCCGCAGAAGGCTTGGACGTGACCATCGACGCCGGCAACGGCTCGGCTGGTGCGGTGACACGCGTCGCGACCGGAGCCTACGAGATGGGCTTCGCCGACTTCAATGCGCTGGTCGAATACGACGCCAAGACGCCGGGCTCCAAGATTCAGGCGGTATACATGGTGTACAACGCCACGCCGGCTGCGGTGTTCGCTTTGAAGAAGAGCGGCATCACCAAGCCTGCGGACCTGGCCGGCAAGACCCTCGCCGCGCCGATCTTCGACGCAGGCCGCAAGGCCTGGCCGGCCTTCGCCAAGTCCAACAAGCTGGCCGTCGAGGCCGTCAAGTGGCAGTCGGTGGACCCGGCGATCCGTGAGACCCTGCTGGCCCGCGGCGACGTGGACGGCATCACCGGCTTCTACTTCACCAGCCTGCTCAACCTGGAAGCCCGTGGCGTGAAGCCGGCCGACATCGTCGCGCTGCGCTACCCGGACCATGGCGTCGAGCTGTACGGCAACGCGATCATCGCCAGCCCCAAGCTGATCACCGAGAAGCCGAAGGCTATCGAGGGCTTCCTGCGCGCCTTCAACAAGGCGCTGAAGGAAACCATCGCCAGGCCGGAAGCGGCGGTGCCGGCAGTGAAGGAGCGCGACCCGCTGATCGACGCCGGCCTCGAGACACGCCGCCTGAAGCTGGCCATCGAGTCGAGCATCGTCACGCCGGAAGTGAAGCAGATCGGCCTCGGCGCGGTGACGCCGGACCGCCTCAAGCGCTCGATGGTGGAGACCGCCGAGGCTTACGCGCTGCCCAAGGTGCCGTCGGCCGCCGAGCTGTTCAACGCCGCCTTCCTGCCGTCCAAGGCCGACCGCAGCCTGTGAATCGGGCGTTTCCGGTACTTGTTCCTGCGGGCGCCCCAGGACGTCCGCAGGATCCCTTTTTGCTTTTGAAAGACACCCCATGTCCTTCGTCAAATTCGAGAACGTCGATCTCGCCTAGGCGCCGGGTGGCGCGTTGGCCATCGAGGACGTCAGCCTGGACGTGCGCGAGGGCGAGTTCGTCGCCGTGGTCGGTCCGTCCGGCTGCGGCAAGTCCACCCTCATGAAACTCATCTCCGGCCTGCGCATGCCGTCCGGCGGCTATGTCTATGTGGACGGCCGCCAGGTCGGCGGACCGCTGAAGATCGTCGGCATGGCTTTCCAGAACGCCAACCTGCTGCCCTGGCGCACGACCCTCGACAACGTGATGCTGCCGCTGGAAATCGTCGAGCCTTACCGGTCCACGCTGAAGAAGGAGCGCACGCGCTACGAGGCCGAGGCGCGCCAGCTGCTCGCCAAGGTCGGCTTGGCCGGCTTCGAGGAGAAGTTTCCGTGGGAGCTGTCCGGCGGCATGCAGCAGCGCGCGTCGATCTGCCGGGCGCTGATCCACCAGCCGCGCCTGTTGATGCTCGACGAGCCCTTCGGCGCGCTGGACGCCTTCACCCGCGAGGAGCTGTGGTGCATGTTGCGCGACCTGTGGCAGCTGCAGCCCTTCACGGTGATCCTGGTCACCCACGACCTGCGCGAGGCGGTCTTCCTCGCCGACACCGTCTATGTGATGAGCAAGCGGCCGGGCCGCGTTCTGGTGCGCCGGGAGATCGACCTGCCGCGTCCGCGCGACCTGGACGTGACCTACACCGATGCCTTTGCCGGCTATGTCCACGAACTGCGCGAGCACATCGGCCGCGTGCGCGCATCCTGAAAGGCCTGCCATGAAACCCAATCTCGTCAAGGCCGCCCCGTGGCTGGTGGTGGCCGGCATGTTCCTGCTGTGGGAACTGATCTGCGTCGGCTTCGACGTGCCCGAATTCCTGCTGCCGGCACCCAGCGCGGTGTGGAAGGTCGGCGTCGAGCAGTTCGAGCCGATCATGATGCATGCCACCCAGACCTTCCTAACCACTCTGGCCGGCTTTGCGATCGCCGTGCTGGTGGGCCTCCTGATCGGCATGGCGGTGGGCTCGTCGCCGCTGCTCTACCGGGCCATGTATCCGCTGCTGGTCGGCTTCAACTCGATCCCCAAGGTCGCCTTTGTGCCGGTGCTGGTGGTGTGGTTCGGCATCGGCACGGTGCCGGCCATCCTCACCGCCTTCCTGATCTCCTTCTTCCCGGTGGTGGTCAACGTGGCGACCGGTCTCGCCACACTGGAGCCGGAGCTGGAGGACGTGCTGCGTTCACTGGGCGCCTCGCGCCTCGACATCCTCGCCAAGGTCGGCCTGCCGCGGGCCATGCCGTATTTCTTCGCGTCCCTGAAGGTGGCGATCACGCTGGCCTTCGTCGGTTCGGTGATCGCCGAGACGGTGGCTTCGAACCTGGGCATCGGCTACCTGATGATGTCGGCCAGCTCATCGATGAACATGCCGCTGGTGTTCGCCGGGCTGATCGTCATCGGTGTGATGGGCGTGGTCATGTACGAGCTGTTTGCCTTCGTCGAGAAACGCATGACGAGCTGGGCCCACCGCAACCCGAACGGCGCGGCATGACGCTCACGCCGCTCACGCCTCGGCCCGGGCGAGCGCCACCATCAGCGACTGCCCGATGTCCCGGTGGTTGCGGATCTCTTCGGTGATCTGCGTAACCACCGCGACGCGTTCGCGGGCGCCGTCCTGTATCGCCTGCATCGCCGCCTCGGCTTCGGCAGTGGCGCTGCACCCGGCACTCACTGCGGTGCTGGCGTTGAGCACCGATGCCGAGGCCTGCGACGAAGTGTGCTGCAGCTCCGTGGCGATGGCGCCAATCCGGTCGCTGGCGGCCTTGGCCTGCTCGGCCAGCTTGCGCACCTCGTCGGCCACCACGGCGAAGCCCCGGCCCGCATCGCCAGCCCGCGCTGCCTCGATGGCCGCGTTGAGGGCCAGCAGGTTGGTCTGGTCCGAGATCTGGGTGATCAGCGCGACGATGGCCGGAATCTGGCTGGACTGGATGGCGAGGGTGTCCAGGTCGGCCTGGACTTTGGCTAGGCAGTCCCCTGCACGTTCTATCTCCGTCTTCGCGCTGCCCATGTGATTCCGTCCGGCTGCCACCCGGGCACCGCTGGCTTCGGCGAGGCGGTTGGCATTGGCCATGTCGGCCAGCGCCTGGTCCACGGATACGCCCAGCTCGGCGGCCAGACGGACGGCATCGGCGATGGAGGCGGCGAGGGCGGTGCTGTGGGCGTCGTCTTCCGTCGTGCGGGCTTCCGCCGCCAGGGACTGGCGTGCCGTCTCCAGGTCATGGTGCAAGGCCTGGTTGGCGGTCTGCATGCTTGCCAGTTCGTCGTGCAGACGCGGCAGCAGTTGTCGATGGATGTGCTGTTTCTCTGAGCGATGGCCCAGACCGGCCAGCAGTGCGCACATGGCAGCGGCGGCGGCACCGGCGGTCTGTGCAACACTGTTCGGCAACACGGCCGCCGCGCCGGCGAGGACGACGGCGGACAGGCACAGGAGGGCGTTCTTGTCGAAGGTCTGGGGCTTGGGCTTGGGCATGGCGGGCGTCTCGTCGGGCATGGGGGCAGGGCGTTGATGTCCGGGCAAAAAAAGACCCGCTTCCGCGGGTCGAATCCCGATTCAGCTTTTCTGGACGATCGACGCGCAAGCGGATGTCAGAAACGGGAGGGAGAGGGCGCTGAACCGGGGACAGAGGCAAACATCAGGCAACGTGCGGCAACGATGCTCGTTCGCTCCCGACGGGGAGTCGTCGGGACTTCACGCCCGCAAAGGGGTCTGTGCTGGAGACGATTGAGCATCTGGTCACTTCCACGCTATCCGCTTCCCTATGAGCAGGAAGGGTGCCAGTGCGGGGAGAGGATGCCCGAACAAAGCGCCCGGGCCAGTCTGAGCGCGGGATGTGCGCTACGGGGGCGATTGCTGCCGGTGGTGCTGAAAGACGGAGAGAGCCTGATTGTTGATCAAATGATCTAATCGATAAATAAATTATCGATATCGATGTATCACTTGATGCATCGGCAGCGCGCTTTGGCGACGCGCCTGCCGGTGCCTCGCTGGCGGGATCCGTTCAGGCAGGGGTGGCGAGTTTCTCGAGGAGCAACGGCTTGACCTGATCCAGCCAGGTGTCGAGGCGCTCGTTGGTGAACATGCCCTGGGTGCGCTCGTCGATGACCAGGCCGACGAAGCGCCCGTCCTGCACCGCGGCAGAGTGCGCGAAGGTGTAGCCCTCGGTGCTCCAGTCGCCGACGATTTCCGCCCCGAAGCCCTTGAAGACATCGTGGAGGCGCAGCAGCGAGCTGGCGAAGCGGTCGGAATAGCGTTCCTGGGCACCCAGGCCGAAGAAGGCAATGCGCTTGCCGCTGAAGTCCGGCGTGCCGCTCTTGGCCAGGAACTCTTCCCAGTTCGGCTCCAGGCAGCCGGCGCTCTTGCCCGGAATCTCGCCGACACCGTAGCTCGGGGTGCCGAGGATCAGGGCGTCGTACTGGAGCATTTCCGCCATCTCGATGCGGTTCACGTTGACGGGCTTGCTGGCGATCTCGTCGCCGAGCTTCTTGTGGATTTTCTTGGCGATGAGTCGGGTAGTGCCGGTTTCGGTGCCGAAAAAGATGCCGATGGTCTTCATGATGGATTGTCGTGAACGCGACTCGTATTTGAGGGATCAGGCCTTCCAAGCAGAATTCATACCCTGTGACTCGCTGTGGCCTGGCGCTGTTCGTCGATTCCTGTTGACCTTCACGCCGGCTCGGCTATAATCCGCCTCCTTCTGCGCTCCCGTTCCAGGGTTTCATCAATGGAACCGGGTCAGGCAAGGATGCCTTGGTGGTGAAATTGGTAGACACGCTATCTTGAGGGGGTAGTGTCGAAAGACGTGCGAGTTCGAGTCTCGCCCAAGGCACCAACAGCAGTTCCGCAGTATTCCGAATCAGGCCGGAAAGCCCAGAGAAATCAAGGGTTCCGGCCTTTTTTGCGTCCGTAGTGTTCCGGGGTATTCCATTGCAAGCCGGTCGTTCTTGGGGGTATGATAGGAGGCATACCCTCAAGCTGTGGAACGGATGCCCCTATCCGATACCGCGATCCGTAGCGCCAAGCCCGCCGAGAAGCCTTTCCGCCTATACGATGCTGGCGGTCTATACCTCGAAGTCTCGCCTGCCGGCGGCAAGCTCTGGCGACTCAAGTACCGCATTGCCGGCAAGGAGAAGCGCCTCTCCTTCGGTGCCTATCCAGACGTAAGCCTCAAGGCCGCCCGCGAGCGGCGTGACGAAGCACGCAAGGTGCTGGCCGATGGCATCGATCCCGGCGAGCAGCGAAAAGCCCAGAAGGCCGCGACCGAAGCCCGCGCTTTGAACTCGTTCGAAGTGATCTGTCGTGAGTGGCTGGAGAAGTGGCGCACAACGGTTGAACCGGCCCAGCACACCAAAGCCCTGGCACGCCTGGAGAAGAATGTATTCCCCTGGCTGGGCGGTCGGCCCATCGCCGAAATCACCCCGCCCGAGGTGTTGGCGGTGCTGCGCCGAGTGGATGAACGCGGCGCCCGTTACACAGCCCACAAGATCAAGAGCGAGATCAGCCAAGCCTTCCGCTACGCGGTGGCCACCGGGAGAGCGGAACGCGATCCCTGCCCGGATCTACGTGGCGCGATTCCGCCGGCCAGGGGCGAGAACTTCGCCGCCATCACAACCCCGAAGGAGGCCGGCGAACTGCTCCGCGCCATTGACGGCTTCCAGGGAACATTCGTCGTCAAGTCGGCCTTGCTCCTGGCCCCGTTGCTGTTCGTGCGGCCTGGGGAGCTGCGCAAGGCTGAATGGGCTGAATTCGATCTCGACAAAGGGGAGTGGAACATTCCGGCGGGACGGATGAAGGGGCGCCAGCCCCACCTTGTTCCGTTGCCGACGCAGGCCGTGCTGATCCTGCGCGATCTGCAGCCGCTTACCGGGCGTGGCGTCCATGTCTTTGCGGGCCGTGACCCGAAGAAGCCAATGAGCGATGCCGCGGTCAATGCCGCACTACGCCGCATGGGGTACGACACGAAGACCGAGATTACCGGGCACGGATTCAGAGCAATGGCCCGGACGATCCTGCATGAGGAACTGCACTTCAAGCCGGAAGTGATTGAGCACCAGCTGGCGCACCGCGTGCCGGATGCCTTGGGCAGCGCTTACAACCGGACGAAGTTCATCAAGGAACGGCGGGTGATGATGCAGCAGTGGGCGGACTACCTAGACAAGCTTAAGGCGGGCGCCGAGGTGGTATCGATACCGACACGGGCAGCCTGACCTGCTGAGTTTGCCGCGCCTACCTCGACGGGGGGAACGCCAGGAACCTTCACCTGGCTGGCGCGGCAACCCATTTGAAGGGCGCGCGAAGGGCGCACAACATGGGCAAGACAGTACTCTCCAAGTTGGAGATGCATGATCAATTGGATCAAATCCTGAAGGACATATCGGAGTCACGTACGCCGCTGGCGCCCGGTGATCCGGAGGAGGTTGATCACATCATTTATTTGGTTGGCGAATGGACCGAATTGAAGAAGGTCTTCCCTGCTGAAGGGCCTCCACCGCCCGACTACATATGGGACGACTCGGTTTTCCCACGTCTGATCAAAATGATATCCACCAACCTTGAGCGGTGTGGTGTTGATATGAGGCACTTTCAAACGTCGGAAGATTGTTTGCATCCGCCCCTTCTTGAAACCCTCTGATTCCCGGTAAATGGCTTACGGTGGATGATCTTTATCCTTGTCGATTGCTGTTTGACATGCTTTTGAAATGCTATCTCGCTAGAGATCCGTGGACGCTTTCGGAAGCATCCATCGCAGAGCTTAGATCAGGATTGATGGAGCTCGGATTCGCGTTGTTGTCAGGTGCCTTGTTAGAGGCTAAACCTGATCGGCCGGCGCTGCGCCATCCGTCCCCAGGCCCGCAGCGACTGGCAGGAGTTTACCAACCTGTGGGGCTGCATCGTCGGGCGCCCCGGCATGATGAAGAGCCCGGCGATGATGGCGGCCCTGGCACCCATCGTGCGTCTCGAAGCCCGTGCGCTGGAGGCATGGACGCAGGCCCAGGGGCAGTGGCGCGCGGAAGCCGAAATCGCCAAGGCTCGAGCGGAGGCTCGGAAGTCGGAAGCGACACGGGCACTCCGCAAGGATCCGAACGCCCTGGTGGACGTGGCCAGCTTCCTCACGCCCGATGCGGACGAAGCCCCCATCCTGCGCCGCTACACGGTAGCCAGTGCCACCGTGGAAGCCCTCGCCGAAAAGCTCATCGAGAACCCGCGCGGCCTGCTGGTGGTCCGCGACGAACTGCCCGGCTGGCTCGCCGGCCTGGATCGGGAAGACGCCGCCGAGCTGCACGCCTTCCTGATGACGGGCTGGAACGGCAAGGACGGCTGGACCTTCGACCGCATCGGCCGCGGCCATCGGCGCGTGCCGGCGGTGTGCCTGGGCGTCATCGGCGGCGCTCAGCCCGGCCCCCTCGGCGAATACCTGCGCGCCACGCTGCGCGGCGGGGCATCCGACGACGGCATGCTGGCCCGCTTCGGCCTGCTGGTGTGGCCGGAGACTGGCGGCACCTGGAAGAACGTGGACCGCTACCCGGACGGCCCCGCCAAGGACATGGCCTTCGCGGTGTTCGACGAGCTGGACGGCCTCGATGCCCTGGCCCGCGGCGCCGAGCAGGAAGGCGAGGACAGTCCGCCCTTCCTGCGCTTCGATCCGGAAGCCCTCGAAGCCTTCACCGACTGGCGCACCGGCTTCGAAGCCGGCCTGCGCTCGGGCGAGCTGTACCCCGCACTGGAATCCCACCTGGCCAAGTACCGCAAGCTGGTCCCGGCACTGGCGCTGACCTTCCACCTCGGGGACGGGCACACAGGCCCGGTCGGCCTTGCCTCGACGCTGCGGGCACTGCATTGGGCGGTCTATCTGGAGACGCACGCCCGGCGCTGCTACGGGGTCGCCCAGGGCAGCGAGGCGGACACGGCTCGGCGGATTCTGGAGCGGATCAGGAAGGGGGATCTGGCGCGGGAGGGGTTCGGCACGCGAGACATTCAGCGAGCCTGCTGGTCGGGCTTGTCTGACCCCAAGCGTGTGGCGGAAGGGCTCGGGCTGCTGGTGGAGCTGGGGCATCTGGAGGAGTGGCAGGAGCCTTCACGCACCAAGCCGCGGGTGCTGTATGTGACTAATCCGAAGTCGGTGCCATCGACGGCTTCACGGCACTGAGGATGAAAATTCTGGCCTATGCGTGCCTGAAGCGCACTGACAAAACTGACAGATCCTAGAAATGTCAGTTTTGTCAGTGCCCCACCGGGGGCATATGGGGAGTTTTCGGGGGCAGCGGGCCCATGGCTACAGCACCGGGCCAGTCTTCGTCTGGGCGATCCAGTACCGTTGTCTTCTACGCTGCAAGCGTATAGGCTTGTACGCCATATGGTCTTCGTTGAGCTCACCCCCTTCCAAGCCTTCCGCCGTGACAACTGGACAGACGAAGACCTGCGGGGCCTTCAGTCCATTCTGATCGAACACCCGGACGCAGGCCCGCTCATCCCAGGGGCCGGGGGACTGAGAAAGCTGCGATGGGCCATGCCTGGCCGGGGCAAGCGTGGCGGTGCCCGCGTCATCTACTACTGGCGCACGGCGGCCGATGTGGTCTATCTGGTCTTCGCCTACGCCAAGAACGACCAGGAAGACCTGACGCCGGACCAGGCCCGGCAACTGGCGAGACTGATTGAAGGAGTGCTGCGCGATGAATGAAAAAGACTTTGCCTCCCTCATGCAGGGCGTGAAGGAAATGACTGCCCACATGCGCGGCGAGGACGTGCCAGGGGTGAAGGTGACGACCATCCCCGACCCCGACGTGCACGCCATTCGCGAAGCGGTCTCCGTGACCCAGAAGGAGCTCGCCGCCCTGTTGGGGGTGTCACGCCGTACCGTCGAGAACTGGGAACAACGGCGTACCCGTCCCACCGGGCCGGCGCGGGCGCTGCTGCGGATCTTCCAGCATGACCCGCAGGCAGCGGTAAAGGCTTTGCAGGAATAGTGCCCCGCCTGCTGAACCAGCGGTAACAACGTACAGAAGCGCCGGGCCAGCCCCGGCGTTTTGCTGTCTGCACCGTGCAGACCACGCATGGGTCGATGCCCTGCCAGCCGTGAGGTGGTCGCGCACTTGCATGGGGTGCAAGGTCATGTAGACCCATATCTCGCGCCGTGGGGATGGGCGGTACTGGGATCGAACCAGTGTAGTGCGTGAAGAAATGGCCCATCCTGCCTCAAGGTCTGGACGGTGGTTCGATTCCCCCGGCCGCAGGAAGGGCCCACGGGTTCGCTTCCCGTTCCGGGCACCCGTGACACCTGGAATCACAATCCAGTGCTCACGGCACCACCGGCGGAGGGCCAGGGTCAGGTGGCCATGTGGCCCTACTCCGAATGTCACGCACGTCTGCCGATGCTGGTTGTCAAATGCGTTAATCGGCCGTTACTATCCGTGCGTAGAAAGGAGGTGCTATGAAAATCAAGTTCGTCAGTCGCGTGAATGGCGTGATCATGCGCCTTCCTGACGTCTATGGCGTGCAGCCCTCAGCAGACTATCAGGCGCTCATCTCACACAGTCCGTCCGAAGTCTCGGCCAAGGCTTGGGAGCGTACGGGCCAGCAGATGATTCGAGCCTTCAAGTCCGTTGAAAAGCGATTCCCGGATGTCAAACGAAAACTCGCAAGTGCCGCTTGAGACTGCCCCTGACTCCGCCCCGAATGGGGCGGAAGTCGTTTCTAAGCAGCACTCCACCGCCAAGATCGAGCCGGAATTGCTCGAACGTGTCGAAGCCGAAGCACGCCGCGTGGCGATCTCGATCATCAACCATGAGCAGCACTCGGGGCCGATGCCATCCCCGAAACAGTTCAAAGAGTATGACTCGGCGCTGCCGGGGACTGCTCAGATCATCCGTGACGAGTTTCAGGCCAATGGCCTGCATGTACGGGAATCGGAGAAACGTGCCCTGGCGGCAAACATTGAAGACGTGCGAGAGAACCGCAAGACAGCCGAACGGCTGGTATGGGGGTCTCTTGCTTTCGTTCTTATCCTGGCCCTCTCCGGCCATGAAAACGTGGCGATTGCGGTAGCCGTCTCAACAGTGGCGGCGGTGATTACGGGATTTCTCAAGAAGCCCTCGGCCAAGCCTGAGGCCCCCTCACCTCAGGACGACGAATAGCCCGTCCTTGCTCTCCAGCACCAACGAACGCCGGGCATGCCCCGGCGTTGTACTGTCTGCAGTGAAGCGTACAGACCATGCACGGAGCGATGCGCTACGGGCTGGCCATGAGGTGGCCGCGCACTTGCATGGGGTGCAAGGGCATTTAGGCCCGTGTCCAGCACCGTGGTGATGGGCGGTACTGGGATCGAACCAGTGTAGTGCGTGAAGAAATGGCCCCAGCCTGCCTCAAGGTCTGGACGGGGGCGATTCCCCCGGCCGCAGGAAGGGCCCACGGGGTCGCTTCCCGTTCCTGGCGCCACGGAATACCACGCAACTGCCCCTGACGGAGGTACGCTCGAGAAAATCGTAATGCCGATCAGTCGGATATGGAAAAGAACTGGATCCGTTCAGGCCTGATCAAACTCCCTGTCAATCCATCTGTTCGCTCCGCGGCGAGACGAACGATACCAAACGATGGGTAGACACGGACTGAGGCAGCCTTTCCATCTACAGGAATGACTTTGAAGGGTGCGGGCGCCACAGGCGTATCCAGCCCGAACACACTGACACCGCTTTCTTCCTGAGTGACGTACAGCTTCCCCGCTGATGCTGCGATGCCAGTTGCTGCTTTTGGAAGCGACACCACCTTGGGAACCTGTTCCTTAAGTCCAGCGAGCGGAAAGATCCGAAATTCGGGGAGGCCCGTGGCGGTATATAACATGCCGGACGCCTCCACCACTTCGCTCGACCAAATATCGGCGGGCGCGTCTCCATTGGCAGCAATGAGCGTGACCTGTCCGGATGGACTGACATCGACCTCCTGAACCCCGGACTGATTGCCTTCTCGATCTGCATACCCAAGGAAGATCCGGTTGCCGTTCACCGAGAACGCGAGAGAACGGTTGACAAGCGCTGTCGTCAGTATTCGAGGCGCATCAGGAACCGCCAAGTCGACCACCCTCAACGTCGTTTGCGGTGATGTGATCCCGCCACCGAACACCAGTGCCATGGTGCCATCGAGCGCAAACAGCCGGTTTCCCTGCAGGGCCAGCGCAGCCGCCCCTTTAGGAATCGTCGCAATCTGGCGCGGATGCTCTGGCGTCGAGATGTCATAGACGCGCAATTCCCCCCCGTTCTGGACGTCGATCCAACAAGACCCATCGCACCCGGGATTGACCGAGGTCACCGCGATATTGCCGCTTGCCGCAATGGCACGGACGTTGTCCGCCGAATATGGGCTGACGCTATAAGGCGACACCAGGCCCACCTGCTTCGGATTCTGAAGATCCGTGGTATCGAAAATACGGATACCGTCAAAACCGGCCGCAACGAACAGTCGATTGCCGACGACAGCGAAGTCGGCAAACGCCCCCTGCTCCACAGCCACCTGCCCCAGCAGCCGGTAAGTTGTTTCAGGCGGCGGCTGCGTCGCACCGGCGTTGGGTGTTGCCGGATCGGTCGACGCCGGAGGCGAACTGGCGCCAGACCCGCCTCCGCCACCGCCACACGCGCTCAGAAACAGTGAGACGCCCAGGGCGACCGCACAGGACGCGATGAATTTCACATTGATCTGTCGTTTAACGATCTTGTCTGCATGGATCTTCAATAGCGCGTGCTCATCAAGTTCTTTTCGTGGCATTGGCATCTCTCATCACTTCAATGATGATCGGATAATGTCACAGAAATATGCCTTTGGTCATCGTCGGACTCTCCCTAGTTCTGGATCAACGTCCGCTACCCTAGATGTTTTGTCTGCTACGTCTGGTCTGAACTTTCGTGCCAGCTCAAAAGGTTTACCTTTTGAGCCACCCCTAAAACTCCCCGAGACACATGGTTCAAATACGTTGTTTTCTATTTTGAGCTAGCCTACTATGTGAGCTATAGATTTTGAGCTACATAGAGGCCCATCATGTCCGCCGTCTTTGCCTATACCCGTGTCTCCACCGACGACCAGACCTGCGAGAACCAGCGGCGCACGATCGCAGAACGCTACAAGGTCGATAAATGGTTCTCCGACGATGGCGTGTCGGGCACCGTGGCCGCAACTCAGCGAGCAGGTTTGTCCGCCCTTCTAACCTACGTGCGGGAGGGTGACATCGTGGTGGTCGCTGCAATCGATCGCCTTGGCCGTAACACCCTGGATGTGCTGAATACCGTCGAGGCCTTGAAAGAGACGGGCGCCTCGGTCATCTCGATGCGCGAGGGCTTCGAGTTGGCGACGCCTGCCGGGAAACTCATGCTTACGATGCTGGCTGCGGTGGCGGAACTGGAACGGGAGAACCTGAAGGCTCGTCAGCTCGCCGGGCTGGAGCGGGCACGGGCGGAGGGCAAGCACCTGGGGCGCAAGAAAACGGTGAATGATGCCGAGGTGGTCGCGTGGCGTGCCGAGAACTCGGCCAGTATCAAAGCGACTGCGGAGCACTTCGGTATCTCGGCGGCCAGCGTCAAGCGGGCATGTGCCAAAGGGTAGCGAGACGTGCTGGGGGCATTTATGGGGGCATTATTTTCAGGATAAGCCACAGGGGTGGCTAAATCACTGGATGTTCGAGTCTCGCAAAAGCACCAATAGCAGTTCCGCAGTATTCCGAATCAGGCCGGAAAGCCCAGAGAAATCAAGGGTTCCGGCCTTTTTTGCGTCCGTACGCGCCGGTTTGCCGGCGCGGTGTTCCCGTTATTTTTCCAGGCTTTCCAGAAAACGCCGCCGCGCAGCTTCCAGTTCGGCGCGGCCGAAGTCATCTGTCAGGCGCAGGCAGGTGCCATAGAAGGCGTCGAAGGCCATGCGTACGGTTTCGGCGTCCACCGGGTGCGAGGTGGCAGGCTTGGCCGGCGGTGGCATGCCGTCCACGGGCTTCAGCACCGCGTAGCGCGGGATCATGCGCTGGCCGCCGCTTTCGGCGCTGGCGGTCATCGGGCCGGTCTTGGTGTAGATCTTTCCTTCGAATTCGAAGCAGGCACCGATCGGGAGATTGGACAGTTTCATGGGCGGGATGGCGGCAAAAGCGGTGATTGTAGACCGTTGGCGGGACGGGGCTCCGGTGGCGGGCGAGTGGATGATTCCTCTGTCGTTAAGGTGATTTCGCACTTTTCCCGGAAAATCCAAATGGAATGATCCGGGCTGTTTTCGGTTTGGCCCGATGTTCCCCGTAAAGCTTCGGAAAGGAAAAGCCCTTGAAGATGTCCTGAATGGTTCTACACCGTCGTTCCGCTGCACGGCTTGCCGCTGCGGCTCTTGCTCTTGGCGCAGTGAGTGCGTCATCGCAGGCCGCAGTGGTCAGGATCGATGCTGGTCAGAGTTCGGTGACCTACACCTCCAGCATGCCGCCGATCTGTGATCCGTCCGGCAACTGCTCGATGCCGCCGGCGCAGCAGACCTTTGCGCTGTCGGGTAGCTTCAATGTGGTGCGCGAGGTGGCGACCACGCCGTCGCCCTACGATCCCACTACTTCAGTCTATTTCACCCGGATCAGCTTCGATTCGGTCGCTGTTGATCTCGGTGGTGCCGGTGCCTTGGGCATTTCCTTCCCGTCCTTTGCGGGGCTGGTGAATGGCACCGCTTTCACCGGCAGTGACGATCCGTGCTTCTTCTTTTTCGGTGGCTGCTCGGGGGCCGAATGTTCCTTAGTTCCTACACCGGTGATTTCGACGGTCATACCTTCTTCCTAAGCGGTGTGTTGCCGCTGGGCGTCTCCGATTCCTTCACTTATCAGATCGTCGCCGCGGCAGTGGCACCGGCGGCGGCTGTTCCCGAGCCCGGTACACTGGCCTGCGTAGCCGCTGCCGGTGCCGCCTGGGCTGCACCCGGCGTCGCAAGGGGCTCCCCGCTACTCAGTAACCCAGCGCCCGGTCGATGAAGTGCTTGGGCACCCGCGGTCGGGGTACCTTGCTGTCGAACCAGCTGCGCACGTCCTGGTCCAGGCCGATGCCGTGCATGTAGTTGTAGAGGGCCTTGTTGAGCGCGACGCCGAGGGCATCGTGGTCCACGCCGGTGGGGTCGATGAAGCCGACGTCGTTCTTGGCGAAGCTGATCGGTGGCAGGGGCTTGAGCTTGACGCCGTATTCGGCGGGGTTCTGCCCAACCGGCGAGTGCACGGTGCACACGAAACGGTGGAAGAAGCCGGACTGGATGCAGCCGGCGTCGAACAGCTGGCGCACGTACTCCAGCGCGTCCACGGTGTCCTGCACGGTCTGGGTGGGGAAGCCATACATCAGGTAGGCATGCACCAGGATGCCGGCATCACTGAAGCCCTTGGTGACGCGGGCCACCTGGTCCACCGAGACGCCCTTCTTCATCAGCTTGAGGAGCCGGTCGGAGGCCACTTCCAGCCCGCCGGAGATGGCGATGCAGCCGCTGTCGGCGAGTTGCTGGCACAGCTCCGGGGTGAAGGACTTCTCGAAGCGGATGTTGCCCCACCAGGAAATCGAGCGCTGGCGGCGCGCCAGTTCGTCGGCGAGGGCTTTCAGCATCTTCGGCGGGGCGGCTTCGTCCACGAAGTGGAAGCCGGTCTGGCCGGTTTCGGCGACCACCGCTTCGATGCGGTCCACCAAAACCTCGGCGCTGGCGGCGTCGTAGCGGCCGATGTAGTCGAGGCTCACGTCGCAGAAGCTGCACTTCTTCCAGTAGCAGCCGTGGGCCACGGTGAGCTTGTTCCAGCGCCCGTCCGACCACAGGCGGTGCATTGGGTTGAGCATGTCGAGGATGGACAGGTAGCCGTCCAGCGGCAGGCCGTCCCAGGTCGGCGTGCCGACTTCGGCGAAGGGGATGTCCGCCTCGGCGAGGTTGATGTAGCGCACCTGGCCGTCCTCGCGCAGGTAGGTGCGCACCAGGCGCGATGCGCCGCGCTTGCCGTCCAGGTGTTCGAGCAGGGCCAGCAGCGGGCGCTCGCCGTCGTCCAGCGTGAGGTAGTCGAAATAGTCGAAGACGCGCGGTTCGGTCAGCTCGCGCAGCTCGGTGTTGACGAAGCCGCCGCCGAGCACGGTGACGATGTGCGGATGGGCGGCCTTGATGGTCTGGGCGATGCGGAAGGCTGCATACACCGAGCCGGGGAAGGGCACCGACAGCAGTATGACCCGCGGCTGGTGGTGGGCCACGGTGTCCAGGGTAAGGCGCTTGAGGGTCTCGTCCACCAGCGTGGGCGGCGCGGCGAGGGCCTTGGCCAGCGGCTCGAAACTCGGCTGGGCCATGGCCAGGGATTCGGCATAGCGCACGAACTCGAAGCGCGGGTCGCCGGCTTCGCGCAGCACGTCGGCCAGATCGTTGAGGTAGAGCGTGGCCAGGTGGCGGGCCTTGTCCTGCACGCCCAGCGCACCGAAGGCCCAGGCCAGCGGATCGCCGCCGTCCGGGTCGTAATACACGTCGAGGGACGCGAAGCGCGGCCCTTCGGGCAGGAAGGCGCGGCTGGCGATGCGGTGGGCAAGGGTCGGGTCGCGGCCCTGCAGGAAGCCGAGCGCCGGGCCGACGGTGGCGCGGTAGCGTTCGAAAGCACCGTCGAAGGTGTGCAGCGTTGCGGAACGTTTCTTGTCCGGCAGCGCGCGGACCTTGTCGCGCAGTGCGTCGAGGCCGGCGGCAGAGAACAGTTCCAGCACCAGCTTCAGGGCCAGGTCGTCCTGCACCGCGTCCACGCCGCGGCTGCGCAGGAAGCCGGTCAGGTAGGCGGTGGACGGGTAGGGCGTGTTGAGCTGCGTCATCGGCGGGATGAGCGACAGCACACGGAGGCCGGGGCTTGCGGTCATGGCGGGGGCCGGGCCGGAGCCCGGAAGGTGGTGCGATCGAGGCCCCGAATGATATCAGTCCGTCGCCACCCGGTTCCGCCCGGCTTCCTTGGCCGCGTAGAGGGCCTTGTCGGCCCGGTCAATGAGACGCTGGTAGTCCGGATGGCCGTCGCTGCCGGCCAGACCGATACTCATTGTGACGTGGATGGTCTCGCCGCCGGCCAGAAAGACGTCGCTGTCGCTGATGCGCTGGCGGATCTTCTCGGCGACGGAAACCGCCCGCGGGATGTCGATCTCGGCCAGCACGGCGAGGAATTCCTCCCCGCCGTAGCGAAATACGAAGTCACCGGCGCGCAGCTGTCCGACGATCAGCCCGGCGATCTGCTGCAGTACTCGGTCGCCGGCGTCGTGGCCGTGTTCGTCGTTGATGCGTTTGAAGTGGTCGATATCCATCATCAGCACGCAGAACGAGCACTCGTGCTTGCGGGCCAGGCTGATCTCGCGACGCAGGATGGACGGCAGGAAGCGTCGGTTGAACAGGTGCGTCAACACGTCACGGCCGATTTCCAGTTCCATGATGTGGTCGAACATGTTGCGCAGCAGGTACTTCAGCTCCTCGATCTCCACCAGCACCGCCCTGGTCAGCTCGCGGTTGTCGTCGCCGTCCGGGGCCGTGTCCCGCTCGCAGCTCAGGCGCGGAAACAGGGATTCGTCGATGCGCTCGACGCAGGCCTCGATCAGCGGCAATTCGCGGGTGTCCTCGAAAAGCAGTGGTGCCTTGTGATGCAACCACAGCCCGAATTCCGAGTCCTGCAGCGTCGGCATGTCGTGAAAGGGGGCGCCGGAGGCTAGTAGGCGGTACACGCGGGCTTCCCACTCGAGTACTGCGACGGATTGCTTTTCACGCTCCAGGGCCAGGTTGCGGCCCGCCTCGTGCATCTTGTAGGCCTCGTCGGTGCGGGCGCTGCGTTCGGCGGACAGGATGAAGGCCGAACTCATCTCCTCGAAGGCGATGTCGGTCAGGTGGTCTACGTGCAGCACTGCATGGACCAGTGCTTCCCGGTCGAGGTCGGTGGCGATCAGGCGGGCGTTGATGGCCTGCTTGAGGAAGCGAAAGCCCCGCGCCACCAGCTGCACCGGGATCTGCGCGCGGGCGTGCACCTCGCCCACGTGGCGCTGCAGAGCGAGGGCCGAGATGAGTTCCTCCACGCTGCGGTGGCAGAACAGCATTTCCATCCAGCGCTGCAAGCCCGGCTTGAGGTGGGCTTCGACGGCTTGCGTCGACAGGAACTGGGTGGCGGCGGGATCGGTGAGCATCTGCTCGTAGAAGCGGTCAGCCAGTTCGACCTTGTCCCGCTGGATGATGCCGGTGACCGCCGCGCGGATCGCATCCGACGAGGTTTCGGCGAGGTGCTGCCAGGTTTCGGCAGCCAGACGAGGGGTGTGGGGCATGCGTGCGCTCCCTGTCCTTTATTGTTTTTGGGACTCGATGATAAGCGCCGGAGCACGATGACGCAAGGGAGTTTTACTCGTTAGGGATGAAGTCCATCCGCTGCGATCAACTGGCGCGGCGCCGGTAGGCGAGGCCGGCAGCAATCGTCAGCAGGCCGCAGGAGACCAGCGTCGGGCGAACGCCGAAGGCATGGGCCAGGCTGCCGACGCTGAAACTGCCGAGCGGGGCTATGCCCAGGAAGGCCATTGTGAACAGGGCCATCACGCGGCCGCGGAAATCGTTGTCCACCTGGGTCTGGATCAGCGTGTTGCTGCCCGCCACGGTGACGATGATTACCAAGCCGAGGACGACCAGTACCGGCATCGCCATCCAGAGGCCAGGCGACAATGCGAACAGGGCTACCGCCGCGCCGGTCGCCGGCGCAGCCACGCCGACCAGGCGGGCCAGCCCGTCGGTGCCCTGGCGGCCTGCCAGGTACAGGCTGCCGAGCAGGGAGCCGCCGCCGGCGCAGCCGACCAAAAGGCCGAACAGGCGTGCATCACCGCCGAAGATCTCCTTGGCGAACAACGGCATCAGCACCACGTAGGGCGCGGCGAGGAAGCTGGTGGTGGCGACGATCAGCAGGGAAGAGCGGATGCCGGGATGACCGGCCGCGTAGCTGAGGCCCTCGCGCAGGGCCTGTAGTGGCGGAGCCGACGGCCGCCGCGCGCCGTCGGCGGGCAGGCGGATCGCCAGCAGGGCCAGCAGCACCGCCAGGTAGGAGGCGGCATTGAGCAGGAAGCACACCGCCTCGCCGACCAGTGCGACGACGAAGCCGGCCAGCGTCGGACCGACGAAGCGGGCCACGTTCATGAGGAAGGAGTTCAGCGCGATGGCGTTGGGCAGATCGCTCTTGTCGTCCACCAGGTGCACTGCGATGGCCTGGCGGGTCGGTACGTCCAGCGCGTTGATGCAGCCGAGGCCGAAAGCCAGCACGATGAGGTGACTGGTGGTTGCTTCGCCACGCCAAGTCAATGCGGCTAGTAGCAGCGCCTGGGCCATCGACAGGGCTTGGGTGGCAAGGAGCAGGCGGCGCTTGTCGAAGCGGTCGGTGATCACCCCGCCCATGGCGCCGAAGATGAGGATAGGGATCTGGCTTGCGAAGCCGACCATGCCGAGCACGAAGGCCGAGCCGGACAGGCGATAGGCCAGCCATACCATGGCGATCTGCTGCATCCATGTGCCCGCAAGAGAAACCAGCTGGCCGGCGAAGTAGATGCGGTAATTGCGGGACTTAAGGGAGCGGAGGAAGGTGGGCATGGAATGGCTGACCTGCGGCAGGAGCACGGGCGGCTCTCCATTCTAGCGCCCGCTATCCCAGGCGGCTTATTACTACCCTTCCTAACACGGAGGTAAGCCTCGAGCCAATCCGCCCTGACCGAGAGCATCCGGGCGACATTGCATCTAGAATTGTTTTTGTGAATGTTGTTGACGGTTTCTGATAATTCTTTATAATGCGCAGCTCTTTCGCTGCAGCGCGTTACGAAGTAGGCGCTACGGGGTGAGGAGGGCGGTGCCGGAGAAGTTGGATTTGTTTC
>JAFEDI010000006.1 GCA_018241725.1 Pseudomonadota bacterium
CGCATGGGCTACCTGTTCTTCGGGGCGCCGAACGATCGGCCCACGGCCCAGCCCGAGCGCGACTTCTACGTCTACTTCATCCAGCCCTTCGACAAGCCGAAGTTCGCCGACAACAACCTGTCGGACGAGGTCTTCTTCCGCCTCACCGGGCTGGACGACGATCTCAAGCGACACCTGTCGTCCTACGCGGCGGCACTTGATCTGGCCTCCACCGCCAGTGGCGGTGCCAAGGCCATCTACCTCTCCAAGGCACAGGACTTCCTGCGCGCCATGAGCAAGTGGCTGCAGGAAAAGCAGATGACCGCCTTTGAGGTCACCTACCAGGGCAAGAAAAAGAACCTGCAGGAGTGGGCCAAAGGCGTGTCGCTGCGTGACCGGGCGCGGCTGGGTGCGGACGAACGCATCAACTTCCGCGACGTGGTGAACGTCATCTCTGGCCTGGTGCTGGGCCAGCGTTTCGTCGATCTCTCGCCGGAATACCCCACCTTCTCGGTGCTGGTCACCGAGGCCAACCGCAAGCAACTGATCGGCAACGCGCTGCGCGCATTGGCCGGCGGCACTCGCACCAAGGATGCGCTCGCCGTGCTCGATGCGCTGGAGTTGCTCGATGGCGACCGCGTCGACCCGGCCAACTCCCGCTACGCGCAGGAAGTGCTGAATCGGCTCAAGGCCAAGGGCCACGGCCAGGTGCTCAACCGCAGCGAACTGCTGTCGGGCACATCGGACGTCGAGTATTTCGCGCCGATCAAGTACCGGCTGGAGCCGGATCTGCTGGTCACCGTGCTGGGCGGGCTGGTCTACTCCGGCGACATCGTGCTGTCGATCACCGGCGACAAGGTCGACTCCGGCAAGCTGGCGCAACTGGCAGAGCGCTCGCTGGAGGAGCTCAAGCAGTTCAAGCACGTTGAGGCACCCAAGGAGATCAACCTCGCGGTGCTGCGTGCCTTGTTCGAGTTGTTCGACCTGCCGTCCGGCCTGGCCCAGAAGGCCAGCCAGGGCGACACCGAGCCGGTCATCAAACTGCAGGAGAAAGTCAGTGGTCTAGTGCCGCGTGTGCTCAAGGCCGGTTCCGACCTGCAGCAAGGCAAGCTCGGCTTCTGGGGCCAGAACCTGCTGCGCGAAGAGGAAGCCAAAGACTGGCACGCCCGGCTGGATTCGCTGAAGAAGTTCACCGAGTCGCTGGCACCGTACAACACCGTCGGCAAGCTCAAGAACCTGCGCATCACACAGGAAGACCTGGACGGCCAGAAGAAGAATCTGGAGATCCTGGCCGCTGTCGAGCGCCTGCTCGAACTGGTGGTGGAGTTGGGCAGCACGGCGTCCTACCTCTCGCAGGCCGAAATGGTGCTGCCCGCCGAGCACCCGTGGGTGATACAGGCCGAGGCCGCCCGCAAGGCGCTGCAGGAAAAGCTGAGCCAGGACCGCACGGCCGAGCACGCCGCCGAATACCGGCAGACGCTCAACCGGCTCAAGAAAGACTACATCACGGCTTACATCGCCAGCCACAGCAAGGCGCGGCTGGGCGTGGCTGAGGACAAGACCCGCAACGCCCTGCGCAAGGACGACCGCCTGCTGGCGCTGCGCGTGCTGGCTGGCGTGTCGCTGATGCCAACCAGCCAGCTCACTGCGTTCGAGGAATCCCTCAACGGCCTCAAGAGCTGCTCATCGCTCGACGAGCCGACCTTGGTTACAGCCGCTGTCTGCCCGCACTGCCAGTACCGCCCGTCTGCCGAACAATTAGAGCTGATCCCGGCCGCCAACCGCCTGCACAAGCTGGACGACGACTTAGATCAGCTGGTGGCCAACTGGCAGCAGACCCTGCTGGAGAACCTGGAAGACCCGTTCACGCAGGACAGCCTGGGGTTGTTGCCGCCCGCGTCCAAGAAACTGATCGACGCCTTCCTCTCCTCACGCAAGCTGCCGGACCCGATGACCTCCGAGTTCGCCAACGTCGTCCAAGAGGCGCTGTCGGGGCTAGAGAAGATCGTGGTCAAAGGCGATGACATCAAGCAGGCGCTGCTGCAAGGCGGCTCGCCGGCCACGCCGGACGATCTGCGCAAGCGCTTCGACACCTTCATGAACGAGCGCTGCAAGGGCAAGGACACAACCAAGCTTCGGTTCGTCGTGGAATAACGAGGAAACACAAATGGCCAATTACAACAAGCGAAATGACTTCCCGCTGCTGGTCGAGCTCTTAGAGAGGACGGCGACAACTCTCGCGGCCGGAAAGGTGCCGGATGCCAAGGCATTGGTGGTTAGAGAGAAAGGTGCGCACAACCTGCAAGGACACGCGAGGCGAGTGATGCCCTTGGCTGTTTGGCTAGTGCTCAAGCGTCCGGAACTACTTAAATTAGTCCGAGCAAAAACGAAACTATCTAATGAAATGAAAGCCTCATCTTCCGAGGCAAGGTCGGCGGTGTGGGGAGCGGTGAAGGCCGCGATGATCGACGAGATCGCAAAGGCAGGCACCGACATTGTTTCGCAGCACGATCGTGCGAATACGCCTGTAACTGCTAAGGACATCGCGCAGACTTACCTTAGTGCCGACTATGGCGGCGGCCAGACTAAAGGCGGAGCAGGAAACACTGTCCTCAAACGCGCCGTAAAGTTACTCGCTCACGTGCTGCCGTCGTAAGAATTTCGAAGAGAGGTTTAAGCGAGTATGGGTAACCAAGCGTCTACGAATTGCCAACCGTCGATGACAAGTTGCATTGACGGGTTCCCCTCTGCACCGGATGCCGTCCTCTCCCGGCTCTCGCAGCTGCCGCGTTTTACGTTATTCCCGAACGATCAGCTGCAGCGCTTCCTTGGAGATTCATCCGTTCGCGCAGTGCAACGGGATTCCGGCTTGCCATATGAGAAAGATCTTCTCGCTGGCAAGGATGACCCGATTTACTTTGCGCATTACTACTCCACTAAAGTACCGCCCCAAGGGATTGTGCCGCTCCTATTGCATTACACGAATCCAGGCGACGTGGTGCTCGATGCGTTCTGCGGAACGGGCATGACTGGAATCGCGGCGCAAATGTGCGAATCCTCTGCGATGGCATTACAGCACGGTGGTGACGCTGGGCGACGACGAGCTGTGCTGTGCGATCTAAGCCCGACTGCCAGCTTCATCGCGTCGGTAACAAACAGGCTTGCCAGCCTCGCTGACGTCCTTGACGAGATCGATCATGAACTGACCATGGTCGAGAAGGAATTCGCAGATCTTCTTAAGACCCGTCACGTCGGATGGCCACGGGGCTCGGATGAGAATCGGCGTCACAATAAGCACGGCAAACATGATGTGTGGGGCGAAATCGAGTACGTAGTGTGGTCGGATGTCTACAGCTGTTCGGCCTGCCTTGCTGAGATCAGTCACTGGAATCTGGTCTTCCGAGGAGCAGGTCAGGACGCGCCGGATCAACTGACATGCCCAGAATGCGGGGCACACTTAAAGACGAGGCAACTCGAACGTTTTTTTGTAGAGACGTTCGACCACGAGCTTGGTCGCGTTGTCAGACAGGTCAAGCAAATCCCTGTGCTGATCAACTACTCGATTGGGACTAAGCGCTTCGAGAAGCATCCCGATGAAGAAGATCTTCGAAGCATTGCGCTACTGCACGCCGGGCCGCTAGAGAACCCCGTACCCATAGTTCCCCTGCAGGACGGCTTCAATACCAGGCAGCCGCGTGAGTCCCATGGATTTACACATGTGCATCACTTCTTCTCGCGACGAAACCTGAATCTAATGGGGGCGTATTGGGCTCGTATAAAGCCTTGGGATGATCTCAAGTATCAGTTGGCGTTATATGTGATGACGGGGTCAATCCAAAGAGTTTGCCGACTCAACCGCTATATGCCCAATCATGACCGGCACGTTGGCCCACTGTCCGGCACGCTCTATGTAGCTCCGCTCACGGCAGAAATTCCTGCGACCTCATACATGCGGGAACGCGTCAAAGATCTGCGACGCTGCACGCCACTCGTAACAGGAGAAGGTGTGTGCGTCTCGACGCAGAGTGCTACAGACCTCAGAAATATTCCCGACCAGTCGATCGACTACATCTTTGTCGATCCGCCGTTTGGCGGAAATCTAAATTATTCCGAGCTCAACGTCCTGGTCGAGGCGTGGATTGGAGTCAGGACGGCGACAGAGAAGGAAGCCATTGTCAACGAAAGCCAGAGCAAAGGACTGAACGAATACCGTCGCCTCATGAGGCAGGCGTTCACCGAGTTTTATCGTGTGCTTAAGTCGAACAGCTGGATGACTGTTGAGTTCCACAACTCTTCGAATGCTGTATGGAACAGTATTCAAGAAGCCTTAAACGATGCGGGCTTTGTCGTTGCTAGTGTGCGGACGCTCGATAAAAAGAAAGGTACGACGAAGCAACTTTCCTATGCGGCAACCGTAAAGCACGATCTGATGATCTCGGCCTATAAGCCTAGCGAGGCGGTAGAGAGGAGGATGGCGACTGCGTTCGACGTGAATGCTCTGTGGGCATTTGTTGACGAACATCTAAGCAAGCTGCCTCTAACCCACCAAGCTCGGGGAGAGTTACACACAGTGGCGGAAAGGCAGCCTGTACTGATCTTTGAGCGTCTCGTTGCACACTGCCTGCGGTTTGGTGTGCTCGTGCCGATGTCCGCATCCGAGTTTTATGCGCAGCTTGCCGAGCGCTATCGACTTTTGGACGGCATGGTTTTTCTCGCGCATCAGGTGCCTGCATATACGAAACAGAAAGGCTCCTCTAAATCAATTGTTCAGTTAGCCCTGTTCGTTCAGGACGAAGAGTCCGCCATACGGTGGTTGAGGAGACGACTCTTAGATAAGCCTCAAACGTTTCAGGAATTGCAGCCTGACTTCATGCGCGAGGTCAAGACGTGGAGACGATTCGAAGCACGACCGGAGCTTAGCGCGCTGCTGGAGGCTAACTTCTTGCGGTACGAAGGCAAGGATGAAGTGCCGAACCAGATACATAGCTACCTGTCTTCAAATCACAAAGATCTACGTGGCTTGGATAAAGCAGACCCGCGCCTTATCGCCAAGGCGATTGATCGCTGGTACGTGCCCGACCCAAACAAGGCTCAAGACATCGAGAAGAAGCGCGAGAAGGCGCTGCTTAAGGAATTCGAGACCTATCGATCGTTCACGGGTCGCAAGCTCAAGGAGTCGCGTCTGGAGGTGCTGCGTGCTGGTTTCCGCGCTGCGTGGGCCGCCAAGGACTACCAGACCATCATCGACATCGCCAACAAGCTGCCAGAGGAAACGCTGCAAGAGGACGAGAAGCTGCTCACCCTCTATGACCTCGCGCTGACCCGTACCGAAGACGGGGTGTGAGCATGGCTAGCGGCGCGTTCACCATTGGCGACTGGTGCTGGTTTACCCGGCAGGCATCGCCGTGTCGGGTGATCGAACGCCAGGATGTCTGGGGCGAGGTGGCTTACCGCGTGTGGCTGCCCGCCAAGGACGCGGTGGTGCGAGCGCGGGCGGTTGACCTTGCCTCGCTGGAAAGCGTGCGCCCGAGCGTGGAGCAGATCCTGCACACCACGGCGGCGGCCAAGTTGCTGGATGCGCTGGAGGACAACCTGCTGTTGGCGCCCATCCAGTCCAGCGTGGTGCCGCTGCCGCACCAGCTCTATGCGCTGAACCGCGCCATCAGCCGCGACCGCATTCGCTACCTGCTGGCCGATGAGGTGGGTCTCGGCAAGACCATCGAGGCCGGCTTGGTGCTGCGCGAATTGAAATTGCGTGGCCGGGTGAAGCGCATCCTGGTGGTGGCGCCCAAGGGACTGGTGCGCCAGTGGCAGGCCGAAATGCGCCTGCACTTCGGCGAGAAGTTCCAGTTCATCGAGCCGTCCGAGCTGGCGGCCTTCCGGCAGTGGCGCAGTGGCGGCGCGGGCGAGGAAGAGAACCTGTGGCGCATGCACGACCAGGTGATCTGCTCGCTCGATTCGGTGAAGCCGATGGAGAGTCGTCGCGGCTGGAGCCTGGAGCAACTCAACACCTACAACCGCGAGCGCTTCGAGGACCTGATCTCAGCGTCGTGGGATCTGGTCATCATCGACGAAGCCCACCGCATGGGCGGCAGCACCGAGCAGGTGGCCCGCTACAAGCTGGGCGCGGCGCTGGCCGAGGCATCACCCTATCTCTTGTTGCTGTCGGCCACGCCGCACCAGGGCAAGACCGACCAGTTCATGCGGCTGATGCAGTTGCTGGATCGTGAAGCCTTCCCGGACGAGAGCAGCGTCAGCCGCGACCGGGTGCGCCCCTTCGTGATCCGCACCGAAAAGCGCGCATCGATCAACGCCGAGGGACAGCCGCTCTTCAAGCCGCGTGTCACCCGGCTGCAAGCTGTGGCATGGCAAGCGCGGCACGGGTCGCAGCAGCGGCTGTACGAGGCGGTGACCGACTACGTGCGCCACGGCTACAACCAGGCCATGGCCGCCAAGCAGCGCCACATCGGCTTCTTGATGATCCTGATGCAGCGGCTGGTGACATCCAGCACGGCGGCCATTCGCACCACGCTGGAAAAGCGCCAGGCCCTGCTCGAAGCGCCGCAGCCGCAGGCCAACCTGTTCGAGAACACCAGCGCCGACGAGTGGGCAGACCTCGATGGCCAGTCCCAGGTGGATCTGGCGATGCAGTCCAGCGGCTGGGAGCTGGAGAAGTCTGAAGTCGAGATGCTGCTGGAATTGGCGCGGGAAACCGAAGCCGCAGGCACCGACGCCAAGGCCGAGGCACTGCTGGAGCTGATCTACAAGCTGCAGCAAGAGGAAGGCGACCCGGCGCTGAAGGTACTGATCTTCACCGAGTTCGTGCCGACACAAGCGATGCTGGCCGACTACTTGGAGAGCCGTGGTTTCTCGGTAGCGACGCTCAACGGCAGCATGGACCTGGAAGCGCGCACGCGGGCACAACAGGTGTTCTCCAAGGATGTGCGCGTGCTGATTTCGACGGATGCCGGTGGTGAAGGTCTGAACCTGCAGTTCTGCCATGTCATCGTCAACTTCGACATGCCGTGGAACCCGATGCGGATCGAGCAGCGCATTGGCCGGGTGGACCGCATCGGGCAGAAGCACGTTGTTCGCGCCATCAACTTCGTGCTCGAAGACACTGTGGAGCATCGAGTGCGCCAGGTGTTGGAGGCAAAGCTCGAGGTCATCGCGCAGGAGTTTGGCGTCGACAAGGCGGCTGACGTGATGGATTCGGTCGAGGCCGACCCGATCTTCGACGAGCTGTTCTTGCATGGTCTGCAGAACCCGGATGCCATCGAACAGGAGTGCGACTCGGTGGTGTCGCAGCTGCGAACCACCTTGGCGGAGTCGAAGAAGAACAGCGATCTGCTCACGACAGAGCACGATTTGGACGCCGACGATGCCCGCAAGTGGCGCGACCACCCGGCGCAGTTCTGGCTGGAGCGCGCTATCACTAGCGGGTTGGCTGCGCGCGGCGGCTCGGCAACGAAGGTTGGCAAGGCGTGGCGAGTGAAGTGGGCGGATGGCAGCGAGTCAGCACAGGCCTGCTTTGACGCCCGCACGGCGGATGAGAATCCGGAGTTGGAATGGGTCACGATGGAAGACCCACGCGCCCGAGCGGTGATCAGCGAGCTACCGCGCTTTGTCGCCGGCCAGCCACTGCCGGTGATCCGCGTGACCGGCTTGCCGGATTCGGTTTGCGGTATCTGGTCGCTATGGGAGATCAGTCTGGCGGCTGAAGGCTTGAGCCGGAAGCGCTTCCTGCCGGTGTTCATCAACGAGGAAGGCCGCCCCTTCGTGCCGACCGCCAAGCGCGTCTGGGATCTGCTGCTCACTGAAACCGTAGAAGTGGATGCGGTGACGGGTGCCGAGGAGTCGGCGAAGTGGTTCGAGGCATCGCATTCGGCTGCCAGCACCCAGGGTGAACGGATCTTCACCGAGCTGCTGACCGAACACCGCGCCCGGCTGAAGGAAGAACGCGAGCGTGCGGTGTATGCGTTCGAGGCACGAAGCCAGGCGATTGGACGAATTGGCCTGCCCGCCGTGCGCGAGCACCGGCGCAAGCGGCTGCAACAAGAACACGATGCACGCATGGCCGCTCTCGATGACATGGAGGCCAGCGTGCCGGATTTGAATGCCGTGATGATGGTGCGCGTCGGAGGTGATGCATGAGCCTTTGGACGGAACGCATCCTGAGCCATTTCACGGCCGATCTCACCCGGCTGTGGGTGGCGTGCGACCCTGACGATGTGTTGCTCGACGAGAAGCTGTTGACCGAGCTACGCGGGCGCGGCTTCGAGCTGATGCTGTACGAAGACCCGTTTGCCTTCCGCGCGGAATACGAGGAGCGCTACCGCGCGGCATGGGATCGGGGTGAGCCGGGGCCAGCGCCATCGCTGGTTCTGCATCTGCGTAGCGCCGACGCGAACGCGTTGCCCTGGGACATCGTGCATCACGGTCGTGTGGTGCGCCTCAGCCTTGCCGATCTGTTCCCCAAGCTGGCTTACAGCGCCGTGCAGCAAGTCGAGCCGGAGCATCTTGCCGGGTTGTTTCATGCCCACCAGACGGAATTGCAGAATGCACGGGGCGAGAACGGATCGAAGGACTTCATCCTCGAGCACGTCTACCAACTGGCGCCAAGATCTATCCGCACCCAGGTGGACTTCTGGCGCGAGCTGTTGCGGCTTCACTTCGCCAACCGTTCGTTGCCGCCCCTGTTTGCCCAGCATGCAGCGAGCATCATCCAAGGCAAAGGGCTGTTCCCGGACCAACCCGTCGCTAAATGGCTGGCATCCAAGAGTGCGCTGCTGCGTGTGGTGCAGGACGCGTGGTATCGCTACCTGAAGACACTTGGACTGGATGGCACGCGCACGGGCGAACCTCCGCCGCCAGATTACGTCGCCAAGATCGAGATTCCCTTCGACCACTCCGATGTGCAGGTGCTGGTCGACTCCATGTTCCTCGACGGCAGCTTGCATCCGCTGGCGGTGCACAGCGTCCCGGCTGGA
>JAFEDI010000070.1 GCA_018241725.1 Pseudomonadota bacterium
GATGACGGGCTTCAGGCCGTCGATTTCGTAGCAGGGCATGGGGCGGGTCCTTGAGTCGGTCGGATGCGCAATCCGTGTGGTCCGGATTATCCGTGTCTTCGGTCGGTTCGGGAGAGTCCCCAGGGGTGTTAATGTGGCGGCCCCAACCGGCCATGCATCCTTTCCCGCAGCCCGGTCGTCATCGAGCGAACTCAGGTCATGAATCAGACAAACACCACGAACAGGTACTACGCCGCCATGGTCATCGCCAAGGCCAAGGATCTTGCCGAATTCCGCGAGAAGTTCCAGCAGGATCAGGACTTCGCCGAAGTGGAGCAACGGATCCGGGAGCAGGGGACGTACCAGTTCATCATCGGCGGCCAGGACGATCGCTTCGGCGTGATCGTCGCACTGCCGGATCACACCTTCGCCGCCTGTGGCGCAATGAACAGTTGGGTCTGCGACTCGTACGAGGAGGCGAAGGAACTCGCCGAGCGGCTTTCGCGCCCCGACGAGACCTCGGAAGGTCACGAAGTGCTGGTGATGAGCTTCACGCCCGAGGCGTGACGGCTGCGTGCTGGACGGACCTGGATCTCTCCCTGCTATCCCCTCGCCTCGACATCCAGCATCGGCTGGCGGATGAGTTTTCCCCGCGAAGCCCGTCACTCACGTGCCGACTGTCTATAAACAGAATTGGGCGGGTGTCGCGAAGCGAGGTGGGCAAATGAACACGCTGGGATGGCAGGAACTGAAAGTGGTGGCGCTCGCCGTCGATGACCTGGCGAGGGCGGCAGATTTCTATCGCACGAAGCTGGGTCTCGAACCCGTCCCGGGCGGCGATGACGACGTGGGCTTCGCGCTCGGCAGCCTGACGATCCTGCTCAAGCCCGTTGCCGAGGATGCGGCCCGGTCGGGAAAGTCTCCCTTTCCGCGGCTGACATTCGCCGTTGCGGATGCGCCTCGGCTCGAGCGGGACCTGCTGGCCCGCGGCGTCACGATCAGCGACAAGGTCCAGCTTTATGAGGAGGGACGGTTCTGGGTGGGAGCCTTGCTGGACAGCGAGGGCAACAAGCTGTGGTTCTGTTCCGAAGCCCGGGTGGGCGAGCCAGCAGCACAGGGCTGAGCACATGGCGCGAAATGGCGCATTGGGGGGCAGGCTCGCCACGTCTTCCCGCGGATGATGATTCACGCCGTAACTAATCGGCCCTATCCTGCGGACATCGCTTCCCCACACCCACAGGAGACCCCCGATGAGCACCGCCTCCACCACCCTGCGCCAGATCGCCGGCCTGCCGGCCACGCCCGCGCGCCTGTCCGAATCGGCTCTCGTCATCGTCGATGCCCAGAACACCTACCGGGGCGGCGTGATGCAGCTCGTCGGCGTCGAGCCTGCGCTCGACGAGTGCGCCCGCCTGCTGGCACGTGCGCGGGCGCTGAAGACCCCGGTGATCCACATCCAGCATGACTCGGGTCCCGGTTCGCCTTACGACGTGCGCGCCGAGATCGGCGCCATCGCTGACAAAGTTGCACCGCAGGCCGGCGAGCCGGTGGTGATCAAGAATTATCCCAACTCCTTCATCGGCACCGACCTGGACGCGCTGCTAAAGGCCAAGGGCGTCAAGAACCTGGTGGTGGCGGGCTTCATGACCCACATGTGCATCAACTCCACCGCGCGCGGCGCCTTCAATCTTGGCTATGCGGTGACGGTGCCTTCGGCCGCGACGGCCACCCGCGCGCTGCCCGCGCCCGATGGCGGCGTGGTGGGCGCGGAGGCATTGCAGGCTGCCGCGCTCGCGGCGCTGGGCGACCTCTTTGCGGTCGTCGTCCGGGATACGAGCGAAATCCCCGACTGAGCTGTACGAGGGCTCGATCCCGCGCATGGCCCCACTGGTGCGCGTCGATCTCATTGACGCCGGCTACATGAGCCGCGGACGCTGAGGTCATATCGCCGATACCTATGCCGAACTCGGGCTGCTGCCCAGGGGCAATGCGCGCGACGGTTTCATCTACGATCGAGTGCCAGGCGCGACGGCGAGCGCCTGGCGGTGATGTTCCTCGATCTGGATGACTTCAAACCGGTCAACGACAAGCTGGGTCACGACTCCGGAGATTTCCTGCTGCAGTCGGTCGCCACGCGGCTGCGCCGCAGCCTGCGCGAATCCGACACCATGGCCATAGCGAAAAAAATTTGCCGACGCATGAGCATGCCGTTCGAGGTCAAGGGGCATTCCATAGCGATCTCGGCAAGCATCGGCATCGCCATGTACCCCGATCACGGCGAACGCGAACTCGAGCCGCTCAAACACGCCGACGAAGCCATGTACGAGGCGAAGCAGAATGGGCGGAATCAGGCGCGGATGTGCGCACGGGCGTGAGTTCGGGGGCAGGGCGGCCGGCTAACCGATGCCCCTTATCTGCACGGATTGCCCGTCGACGGTGCCGCCGGCAGGTTGTCGGCCTGACCGGTCGTTGGCTTGGCGCGCGCAATCAGGCAGCAATGTTCGGGTTACCTGTCGTTCCGCCTTGCGAGGCCACAAACGGTAGCTTTCCATATTAACGAACGCCAGTCGCCCCAAA
>JAFEDI010000071.1 GCA_018241725.1 Pseudomonadota bacterium
CTGCCCGTGCTGCGCTACGTCCATCCCGACACCTTCAAGATGTTCGAGACCGAAGCGCTGAAGATGGGCTTCAAGAACGCCGCCTGCGGCCCGATGGTCCGCTCGAGTTACTGGGCGGATCAGCAGGCGCATGGAGCGGGGGTGGTGTAACCAAGCCACTTACGGGTTCGTAGCACTCATACGGCAAGGGCCGGCCTGCTTAGTGCAGCCGGCCCTTGTTGCATTTCGGGCATCCGTAGGCTGCCAGTCCCTTGCCCGCCGCCCGCGCTGAATCACTCCAGCCGATTTTCCGGCATCAGATGCCATAGATGATCTCTTATCAGAGCTGTGGCGTCATCGCAGGCGAATACCCTACCAATACTTCCATTTTTGAATATATCGTGATGCACATCACATTATTCATGTGAATTGGAATGCCCGAGTCTATATCTTTTGACTGATGTCCTTTTCTCGTACCGAGAGCATACTTACAGCACGTTTTACATATAAGCCAGCCAGAGAGGCTTAGCCTCCAGCAAGCCACGTATCAGCATCTACATTGCTGAAGCGTGGCTTTTTTATTTTTCCAGATTGGAAATTGACTACAAGATACTTCAAATTCGCGTCTGATTCGGGTCTATCGGTCTCCTCTGATGGTTCTTGGTATTGATGCGGTGAATTTCCGATTAATTCGATTTATTTTTATGCTTTAGGCTTAAAAATTGAATGCATGTTTTTTAAGGATTAATTCATGGCTGTACCGAAGGTGATTAAACGGCTTGTGGGTAAGCCCCTCATTCTTTCTTCTCTTTTTCTTTCCATCCTGTGTGGCTGTGTTTCGTCGAGTGAGTCTTTATCCGCTTCCACGTATCGAGAGTTGGGTTGGCTGAGTGGAGAACAAACGACGCAGGTCGCATTTCTTGATGCGACCGATCACGCACTTTCTTTGAAAATCAACGGCGAGGATTTTCATTCATACCAAATAAAGAAGAGATGGGCGACCGGTCAGTCGTACTTTGAGCAGGCAACCAAGCCAATCAATGAGGGGGAAGGGCGAAAGCTATGCCCCCAGAATGATGGCTTGAACGAATGGCTACAACTTGGCTGCAGAGCGGTCGATGCGGACTCTCCTCTAAGCGACAAGAACTGTCAGATTAGTGCTCGATGCATGAGAGTGAGAGTTTCTCCGTTTTTTCTCAATAACCACGAGTATATGGAAGTGATTAGAGCGGCATTTAATGATCCATGCCGATTTGTCCCAGAGTACGATGAACTGAAAAAGAAATTTGGAATTAATAAACCTAGAGGTGGAAGGACTCGTCTCGGTGCTGATGTATCTCGATACTGGCTCTTTTGCAGTTCTGCAAAAAAGGTGGGAGCTGTGCTTGAAGGGGCTGGTGGCGACGGGGTGTTCTTCTTGAAATGGTCTAGATAAGCTTTGAATTTCCTCGGATCTCCTAGACGGCCCCGTTCCTCAAACTCGACCGGCTAGAACTTTCAGTTGAGACCCATGAATTACCCATTTCATTTTTTTGAATGAGTAATTCCCGGCAAAACCGTAAAAACCATGCAGATGCACATAACTAAAACAAGGAGTGATAAAACAATACACGAGGAGAATGCGTATGGATTTCTCGAGAACAATCCGAGTGGCCCTGAAATTTTTGGAAGCCAAAAGGAAGTGGGAAGACATAAAAGAGGTATTATTGTCAATGTTCGCACTCGGGCTTTAGTTGACTTAAGAGCATCTTTATTTATTAAAAAAGATGCAGGGAGGGCAAACATGGATACAAGCAAAAAAGGAAGTAACGAAACAATGGAAAAAGCAATTCTGTCCGCAGCTTCACGACCGAATCTGTATTTGCTGTAGTCATACCCCATAAAGGATGAGAATGCACTGGCGTAACTTGTTGGTACGTCAATTTTGTTATTGGTTATAAGGTACGTTAGCACCCATCCAATTCCAAACCATCCAAAAATGACAAGCTCCAGAGAGACAAAACCATTTTTTTCTGACTTCATTGATTACCCTGTCGTATATAGTTTCAATTAAACCCACGCTTGGAATACTGATGCGCACCAGTCTCTTTGATTAAAACCTCTGCGCGAAGTCGACCACGTAACAAAGGGAGACATCACAATAAAAGCACAATGCGATGGGGATCTGGCACATGTCGATATTTGCATGGGCCGATTTATACAGTTTTAATTTACGCTAAAAGCATAACACTTTGCCATTATGGCAAAGTACACAACTCTGCCAAACCACCCCAAATTGATGCTTCTTGCTGAGTTGGTGACTGTGGCGCGTGCGCGTGGAGCCACATCGAAGCTGCTTTGCTTCAGACCGTGCATTCACTTCGACCACTCCTGGCGGGGGGACGCCCCGAGAACCCCACAGCGCGCCATATCGTTCAGGACGAAAAGGCCCGCCCCCCCAGCTGTCGATGCTTTTCGCGCCCAGTTGCTGGGGATATGACTTTAATGTGAAATTGCCCTGACTGGAGTCCCTCCCGAATCCGTCGCCCTTCCCCTTCCTCGGGCGGTGGCATCGCAACAATCCTTACTATGTAAAAACTAAAAAGCCAAGCAGTACAACAACAAATGCCGATTGACTTGCAAAAATCGCTACAGAATAAAGCCCATGCCCTTTTGGAAAAAACCCGATGGAGAATGCAATCTTTAAGGTTCGGGAACCACTCATTTTCCCTTGGAGTTGCACGGCGTTTATTTTTGAAATCAAAAATAGCCTTAGATATAAATTCAGACCACCAAGTGCAGACAGGGGCAGATAAGTTAAGTACTTTCCAAGGGCTCTCGGATCTGCCGGCTTATCGTCTACCAAAACAAAAAGCGACGAAAGAACGGCAAAGAATATGGAGAAAAAAATCAATGCAACAAAACTGGATCTGACATCTCTTTCTTGGATCAAATATTCAAGAAAACTCAGAGACACTGACTTTGAATTTTTGTTTATACTAAAAGACAGCAACGAGAAGAGAACTCCATTCACCGCCAGAATTATGGAAGCAAACATAAAAACCCAACCTATTTTCATTTATTCCCTTTTCATTTAACACCCGCTTTGTGCGTTTTCTCCATTCTTGGATTTTTCTCTTGAAGTCAGGCACAAAGCCATTGGGGTTTCGTACTGAAGCTCAACCCAGAGTATCAAACAGCATCTGAACTGGCCTTATCCGTAAAATTGAAATATCAGTGCGAGCTCACTCGCCGGGGAGGAAGGTGGGATAAGCATGATGAGTGCCGCGGCGATAGCCAGTTGCCTCAATTCTGCGTTTACCATTATGCGCGCGATCAATTTAGCTCATTGGCATTTATACCATTTAGCTTTAATGCTGTCTCTATGACAAATGTCACACTCTCGTCAGATCGCAGGAAACCAGTGTTATCGATAACACGAGATGGGCACTGCCAGTGAAATCGGTCAAGAACCGTTCTGTTCATCACGCTTTTCATACGCCGCGACCTCGCCGAGTTGCTGAAGGCGACGGTGTGTGCGGTGCCGTCAGGCATGTATGGAGAACTTCACCGGCATCGCACTATGGTTTGAAGCAAAGCCCCATCGGTTGCGCGAATTCATCACGCTTGAGCATGGAATCCCGTCCTACGACGCAATGGGGTGCGTGTTCTGCATGATTGCTCCCGGCAAGTTCGAGTCTGCCGGCGAGCGCTGGGTCGGCATGGAGGTGCCGACGTTGGCTGGAGAGACGGTCATAGCAAGACTGGCGCTTAGGGACTACTCGATAAGTACCGACACGGCCATCGGCAGCCAGAGCGGGATCACACCACGAAGATCCTCGATGCGAAAGCCGACTACCTGCTGATCGTCAAGGCAACCGGCCAAGCCTGCAGACAACGCGACAGAAACGCTTCGGCCGCCCCTGCGAGGGGGACGCCCCGAGAACAAGTACAAACCCCGCACGGCGCGCCCTATCGTTCAGGACGAAGGCCCGCCCCAAAACGATATGGCTTACCTGAGCTTACGTTGAGAGCCCCAGATGACCTTTGTCGTCAGATTCCGGGCGGCTCTTGGCTTCAAGACAACTCAAAACGCCAAACAGCTCCTGCGCTTCCATGGCCATCGTGCCGCAGGCCCACATGAAACTGTCCTGCCATTGATCGTTCATCAAGCGGAACGCCTTGCCTTGCTCGCCTCGGGTCATGGCGAGGAGGGCCGATAGCTGGGCGAGCCGGGCGCTCAGCTGATCGGTGACGGTCAGCGCATTGACATTCGAATGGAGGCGGTAAAGCCGATCGCTTGCGGTGAAGGTCAGGTCCGGGCTCATTGCCGGGCCTCGCGTCCAGGTTTGAATGTACGGACGGGATGAGACATGGTGGATCTCCTAGATATCGGTCTGTTTCTCTGCCCCCCGCCGCCAAGCTGGGGGGCAGAACCGTGCAGGTTGGCGGACCGGAATCTAGGAACCGGCAGGGTTTCCCCTCCCGCACGGCCCGCCCACTGGGGACGACACCATGCTCCGGACGCAAAAAAAAACCGCTCGGGGCGGTCGTCCGACTAGATTGATCCGGGCCGCCAAGCCCGGCCACTGTTGTTTACAGCGGCCCCCGCATGATGCGCCGCGGGGCTCCGTGACGCAAGATCGGTGGCCAGCGCATTCATTTCCGCTACGAGGCCATCTCGACCGGCACACCGCCGGGATCCGCTTTGAAGAACGACAACACGAGCGGCGACCCGGAACTCGCACCCTGCCGTCTCCACACCTTTCTCCAGCGCACCAGTGCAGTGCCGGCGTTTTTCCGTTGCACCACATCGGCTCCCCATTTCAGGACGAATCATGCTTCCCAGCCCCGAAATGGCGCTTTTCTCCATGGAACGTTTTTTGCACTGCAACAGACAATCGTCAACGGAGAGCCAACATGGCCGCGAACTGCACCTGGGATTCCATGGATGTCCATCTGCTGCGCGTACTACACGCCCTGCTGACCGAGTGCAGCGTGAGCAAGGCGGCACGCCGCCTCAACCAGTCCCAGCCCGCGGTCAGCACCGCGCTGCGCCGCCTGCGCGACATCACCGGCGACCAGCTGCTGGTGCGCTGTCGCAACGGCATGACGCCCACCGAGCGCGGCGCCGGGCTGCTCGAGCCGGTCAAGATCGCGCTGCAGCAGATCGAGGCCATCGCGGTGCGGCAGGTCAAGTTCGACGCCGCCAGTTCGCGGCGCATCTTCAACATCGCCACGCCGGACTACCTCAACGCGGTGCTGCTCGGCGAGATCGTCGCCCGCCTGCGCAAGCTGGCGCCGCACAGCCAGGTGGCCTTTCATTCCCTCGGGCCGGATTACGACTACGCCCGCGCGATGGAGAACGGCGAGCTCGACGTGGTGATCGGCAACTGGCCGCAGCCGCCGGAAAACCTGCGCATCGCGCCGCTGTTCGAGGACGAGGTGGTGTGCCTGATGCGCAAGGGCCATCCGCTGGCCGGCAAGCCGCTGGGCACCGCCGAATACCTGGCCGCCGAGCACCTGGTGCCGACGCCCTACGCAGTGGGCCAGCGCGGCGTCATCGACCTGCACCTGGCCCGCGAGCGCATGAAGCGCAACGTGGTGGCCTACGTGCCCTACTTCGGCCTGGTGCCCTACCTGCTGCTGGAGACCGACATGCTGTTCTCCAGCCCGCGGATCTTCGCCGAGCACTGCGCCAAGATGATGCCGCTGGCGGTTGCCGAGCCGCCGATCGAGTTTCCGAAGATGAGCTTCTACCTGCTGTGGCACGACCGCAGCCACTACGAGGAGGAATGCCGCTGGTTCCGCGAGCAGATCATCTCGGTGGTGCGCAACTCGCCGGCCCTGCAAAAGCCGGTCGCCGCCGCACCAAAGGGCCGCGCGGCCGACAGCGGCGCCTACGCCACGGTTTGATGCGGAACTGCCAGCCCGCCCCGACCGATGCCGGGGGCAGGCTGCCGGGCGAAATTTTCATGCGGAAGAATGATTTTTTCCCGCCGAAAAATCATTTTTTGGGGGGAAATTTCCGTTTTTTCATATGACATAAAAATCCGGTCATATGAAAAATTCCTCGAGATGCGTGGCGGAACGATTTTTTCCCGTGACAGATTCGTTCCGAGACGCCGCTGGATGATCGCGACACGTGACGGAATCATTGCGCCACATGACAAAACGCCCGGGCGGCGTGGCGCAGCGATTTTTTCTGCCGAAAAATCGATTTTTTCGGCAGAAAAAATCTTCCGGCGGCCCGACCGAAGCCTTCATCCACGACATGCCACGAGTGGCGCACAGCGACGGCTGATTCCGTGACGGGCGCGCGGCGTTCCGCGCCTGCACGCCGGCCCCCGCAACGGCGCGCAAAACCTCAGTGCGTCAGCCGGCCGTGGGCCTCCAGCGCGTCGGCGGCATTGGGGGCGACGATGCCCTGGCGCTGCATGCGCCGGTACAGCGTCGAACGCGACACGCCGATGGCAGCAGCGGCGGCCGAAATGTTCCAGTGGCAGCGGCGCAGTTCGTCGAGCAGGGTGTCCCGCTCGCTGCCGGCCGGGCGCCCCACCTCCGGCGCAGCTGCAAATACGGCCGCCGGCGGCACGGCGGCAAGCAGCACCGGCGCCTGCAGCCCGTCGGGGAAATGCGCTGCCGACAGCACGCCGTCGTCGCACACCGCCACCGCAAAGCGCAGCGCGTTGCGCAGCTCGCGGATGTTGCCCGGCCACGGGTAGGCGGCCAGCTGTTCGAGCACCTCGTCGGGCAGGCTCAGTTGCCGGCCGGCAGTGGCCAGTTCCTGGCCCAGCACCTGGCGGATCACCACCCGCCGGTCGGAGCGCTCGCGCAGCGCCGGCAGGCGGAACACCGCCGCATTCAGGCGGTAATACAAGTCCTCGCGGAACTGGCCGGCGCGCACCATCGCCGCCAGATCCCGGTGGGTCGCGCAGACCACGTTGAGGTCCACCGCCTCCGGTTCCGACGCGCCCAGCGCCACCACCTCGCCCTCGGCCAGCACGCGCAGCAGGCGCGTTTGCAGGGCCAGCGGCATGTCGCCGATCTCGTCGAGGAACAGGGTGCCGCCGCTGGACTGCTGGACCTTGCCCTTCGAGCCCTTGGCCTTGGCGCCGGTAAAGGCGCCTTCCTTGTAGCCGAACAGCTCGCTCTCGATCAGGCTCTCCGGGATTGCCGCGCAGTTGAGGGCCACGAAGGGCTTGTCCCGGCGCAGGCTGTGGCCGTGGATCGCACGGGCGAAGGCCTCCTTGCCGGAGCCGGTCTCGCCGAGCAGCAGGATGGTCAGCTTGCGGTCCACCACCCGCTTGACCCGCTCGATGCTCTCCATCACGCGCGGGTCCTCGGCGGCCAGCGCGTCGAAACCGCGCTTCACCGACAGCGTGGCCGGCACCGCCGCATCGCGCACCGGCGCCCGCAGCTGGGCCTCGAAGCGCACCCCGTTGGCCAGGCAGCGCAGCGGGATCGGCGCGCCGGGGCGTTCGTGGGCGCGCTTCACCAGCTCGTCGGCGGACAGGTCGAAGACGTCCTCGACACGCCGCGACGGCAGCTCGGCCCCTGGGAACAGCCCGGCCCGCAGGCGCCGGCTGGCGGCGAGGATGCGCCCGCCGTCGTCGAAGGCCAGGCAGTGGGCCTCGCCCAGGCTCCAGCAATCCCCCGGCCCACTGATCGACAGGATCCACGCCGTCTTGTAGCTCTCCACGAACAGCGCGTTCTCGATGGCGAGCGCGTTCTGCTGGACCAGCCGGAACACCACCGCCTGGCTGCTGCGGTTCTCCGGCGCCGCAAAGGCCGACGCGTTCAGCACGCCCACCAGCTCGTCGCGGGGGCCGAACACCGGCGCCGCGCTGCAGGTGATGCCGTGGTTGTGGTTGCGGAAATGCTCCTCCCGATGCACCAGGATCGCCGCCCGGTCCACGATGGCGGTGCCGACGCCGCAGGTGCCCTCGTCGGATTCCGACCAGCAGGCCCCGGCAATGAAGCCGCGGCGCCGGAACTCCGCGTCCAGGCTCGGCGTGCCACGGAAGTCCACGCTGGTGCCGTCGCCGGTGGTGAGCAGCACGCAATAGCCGGAATCGCGCACCTGTTCGTGCAGGCGCGCCACGCCCAATTGGGCAATGCGCAGGAAGGTGGCGGTACGGTCGCGCAGGTCGCGGAACTCCGCGGCCGACAACACCCGCGGGCTGGAGCGCGTCGAGGGATCGATGCGGTAGGTTTCCTCCGAGCGCCGCCACGACTCGCGCAGGCGCGCCTCGGTGGCCGCCAGGCTCAGCATTCCGCCGGGCAAAAGCCCCCCGGCCAAGGCATCGGTGTGCCTGCCCTGCATATCCATCTCCTCGTCTCCACCCGCTTATAAGGTGCGCGCCGCGCTGGCGAACTACACCGCTGCGGCTGCTATTTGTGGCTGGATGATAGCGCATGGAAATTGCCGCCGCGAATAAAAAGCCGCAAATAAGGAAATACCCCGACGATTACCGCAGCGCAGCAGAAAAATGCGCTGTAGCGAATTACGGTTGCGCGACACGACAGCTGATTCAGCCCCCGCTACACCTGTAGTGCACGGACAGGCGGCAGACATCCGCCAATTCAATTCCATCTGGATTCAAGACAAATCCAAATCCATTAATATAAAAAACAAACATTTGATTAATAACAACAAATTAAATAAATTCCACCCTCCCTGCGGTTCATTTCAATTCCGTGGCACAGGCTTTGCCTAATAGATCCGGCCACAAACCAGAACGCAGGACAGGAATATGAACAGGATGCCCTCCCCACCGTTTGTCGAGACCACGCCGGAGATCGTGGCCAATCCCAATAGACGGGAAACGCTGAAAGCCACTTCCGCACTGCTCCTTTGCGCCGGGCTGGGAATTGGCCGCAATGCGCTGGCCGACGACGACGCCAATTCGAAACCGAAAGTCGGCGACCAATTGGCCCGCAGCGACGCCGAAGGCAAGGCCCAGCCCCTGCGCTGCAGCGAGATCCAGCCCGGCGCAAAGCCGGTGCCGGCCTTCCCCTTCGAGCCGGCCAGCGGCGAAGTGCGCGACGGCTCCCGCCTCAACAAGGTGATCCTGGTCCGCGTCGATCCGCAGGAGCTTACCGACGAGACCCGCGCCTATGCCGCTGGCGGCGTGCTGGCCTATTCGGCGGTGTGTACCCACCAGGGCTGCGAGATTTCCGAATGGGTCCCCAAGGACAAGACCCTGATGTGCTACTGCCACTTCTCCAAGTTCTCCCCGAGCCAGGGCGGCCAGGTGGTCGCCGGCCCGGCCCCGCGCACCCTGCCGCTGCTGCCGCTGAAGGAGGAGAACGGCGTGCTGGTGGTGGCCGGCCCCTTCACCTCCCACCCCGGCGTCGCCAAGTCCGCCTGATTTTTCCCCGCCTCACCCGCTCGCCCACACCAAAGCAAAAAAGGAGACATCTGCAAATGAAAACCCGACTCAAGGCCCTGTGTGCCAGCCTAGCCCTCGTCCCCATGTTCGCCGGCGCCAGCCTGGCCCCCTACAGCCCCGTCACCGACGCCCGCCTGACCAAGCCCGAGGCCGGCAACTGGCTGATGTACCGCGGCAACTACGAAGGCTGGGGCTACAGCCCGCTCAAGCAGATCACCAACCAGAACGTCGGCAAGCTGGTGCCGGCCTGGTCCTACACCACCGGGATGACCGAGGGCCACCAGGCCCCGCCGATCGTCAATAACGGCTACATGTACGTGTCCACCCCCAACAACCAGGTGATCGCGCTGGAAGCCGCCACCGGTAAGGAGCTGTGGCGCTACAAGAAGACCATCCCCGACGAGCTGATGCAGCTCCACCCCACCAACCGCGGCGTGGCGCTGTACGGCGACAAGCTCTACCTGGCCACCACCGACGCCTTCCTGGTGGCCCTCGACGCGGCCACCGGCAAGGAGCTGTGGAAGGTGCCCGTGGCCGACTGGAAGAAGGGCTATTACATGACCCTCGCCCCGCTGGCCGCCAAGGGCAAGATCATGGTCGGCTCGTCCGGCGGCGAGCTGGGCATCCGCGGTTTCATCGCCGCCTTCGATGCGGACAGCGGCAAGGAAGCCTGGCGCACCTACACCATCGCCGGCCCCGGCGAGGCGGGCAGCGAAACCTGGCCCGGCGAAACCTACAAGACCGGCGGCGGCTCGGTGTGGATCACCGGCACCTACGATTCCCAGACCAACATCGCCTACTGGGGCGTCGGCAACGCCGGCCCGTGGATGCCCGACACCCGCCCCGGCGACAACCTCTACGCCAACTCCACCATCGCCCTCGACGTGGACACTGGCAAGATCAAGGGCCACCACCAGTACCACTGGAACGACGCCTGGGACTGGGACGAAGTCTCCGCGCCGCTGCTGATCGACCTGGAGCACAAGGGCAAGAAGTTCAAGTCCCTGGTGCACGCCGGCCGCAACGGCTACCTGTGGCTGCTGGAGCGCACCCAGGACAAGGTCAATTACGTGGATGCCTGGCCCTACGTGACGCAGAACGTGTTCACCAGCCTCGACCCCAAGACCGGCCGGCCGACCTATGACCCGAAGCGCATTCCCGGCACCGGCAAGAAGACCGACTTCTGCCCGTCCCTGTGGGGCGGCAAGGACTGGCCGCCCGAGGCCTACAACCCGCAGACCGGCCTGCTCTACATCCCGGCCAACAACAACCTGTGCTCCGAGCTGACCGGTGAGCCGGTCAAGTACAAGGCCGGCAGCCTGTACATCGGCGTGTCCCTCGACAACATCCTGACCAACGTGCGGATGACCGAGAAATCCCGCCAGCACATCGGTGAAGTGCAGGCCTGGGACCTGAAGACCGGCAAGAAGGTGTGGACCCACACCTACCCCGAGATGAACTGGGGCCCGCTGATGACCACCGCCGGCAACCTGGTGTTCGGCGGCGGCACCAACGACCGCATGTTCCGCGCCCTCGACGCCAGGAGCGGCAAGGTGCTGTGGGAGACCCCGACCCCGTCCGGCGTCACCGGCGTGCCCTCGTCCTTCGAGGTGGATGGCGAGCAGTACGTAGCCGTGCAGTCGGGCTGGGGCGTGGATGCCCAGCGCATGCAGGGCGCCTTCGACGCGGTGCTCGATCACAAGACCGTCGTGCCCCAGGGCGGCACGATCCTGGTCTACAAGCTGCAGAAGTAAGCCCCCCAGCTCCACCCCGGTTCAGCCCACCCGCGTAATCCGCCCCGCGCCGCCCTCCGGCGGCGCGGCGGGAGGACTCACGCCCAAAAACGACAAAGGAGACATTCATGCAGACCCTTCGCACCCGCTTCCGCCACCCGCAAGGCCACACCCGTCAGCTGCTGGCCGCCAGCGCGCTGGCCGGCCTGGGCGCCGCCTGCGCCCCCGCCGCTTTCGCCCAGACCACCTTCGACGTCATCGGCCCCCACGAATACGAGCTGCCGGTGGACTTCAAGCCCTTCAACGTCTTCGTGCAGTACGGCTACGTGCAGAACAACAAGGACACCTTCAACGCCAACGGCGACAAGGTGAAGGGCGACGGCAGCCAGACCATCGTCGGCATGTCCAAGTACGTGCGCTTCTGGACGCCGGAAGGCAACCCGAAGATCGGCCTCGCCTACGAGGTCATCGTGCCGGAGATCGGCGTGCGCAACCAGCACGCCGCCAATGCCGCCGACCGCCACATCAGCGGCATCGGCGATCCGCTGACCGGCTTCGCGGTGTGGATGAAGCCGAGCCCCGACTCAACCTTCGGCTTCCAGTCCTTCCTGCAGGTCCCGGTCGGCGACGACCGGGTCAGCGACACCAACTGGAAGAACCTGTCGAGCTTCCTGTGGGACGTGCGCCTCACCGACAAGCTGGGGTGGACCGCCGACGCCGGCATGGTCTTCCAGAGCGAGAAGAAGGACGGCAGCCGCCCCGGCAACACCTTCCACACCAACCACCGCCTCGGCTACCGCGTCACCGGCCTGCTCGAACCCTTCATCGCCCTCGACTACGAGAGCACCAGCAGCCGCAACAACCAGCCCAGCGCCCGCGTGCTGGACGGCGGCCTCGGGGTGATGTTCCACACCTTCGACAACCAGTCCATCAGCCTGCGCTACTCGTCCAGCATCGACGGCAAGAACCACGCCGCCAACAACAGCATGAACATCAAGTACGCCTACGTGTGGTGATTCCCCCGAACTCGCGCCAAGGAGTGTTCCCATGAAGATCCTGCATGCCCTCGCCTTCAGCATCGCTCTGCTCGTCGCCGCCTGGGTCTATCTCAGCGTCGGCAACCCGAACCTCGGCTTCAACCCGTGGATCGGCTTTGTCGCCTGGGCCGCCTTCTTCGCCGCCGGTGGCGGCAGCGGCGGGCTGAGCAAGGCCCTCGGCGCCGGCCTGGCCGGCATCCTGCTCACCGCCGTGACCCTCGCCGGGGTGCAGGCGCTGGGCGGCGGCCTCGGCCCCCTGATCGGGCTGGTCGCCGTGCTGGCCTTCGTGCTGGTGGCGATGGCCGACATCGGCGCCCTGTCCTACACGCCGGCGGCCTTCCTCGGCGCGGCGTCCTTCTTCGGTTCCGGCGGAAAGATCGACCTCAGCATCGCCCTCGTCGCCCTGACGTGGATCGCCGGCCTCGCCTTCGGCTACGTGTCGGAGAGCGTCGGCAAGAAGATCGCCCGCCCGGCCGCCTGAGCCCCACAACACCACCCCCAACCCCGACACCACGCAAGGAGACCTACCGTGACGACCCTCTACGAGAACTACATCGACGGCCGCTTCGTGCCCGCCGACGCCGCCACCGCCATCGACGTGCATAACCCCGCCACCCACACCCTGCTGGCGCGTATCCCCACCGCCAGCGGCGACGAGGTGAATGCCGCGGTGGACGCCGCCCGCCGCGCCCAGCCGGGCTGGGAGCGCCTGCCGGCGATCCAGCGCGCCGCCCACCTGAAGGCCATCGCCGCCAAGGTGCGGCAGAACAAGGAACGCCTCGCCGAGATCATCACCCGCGAGCAAGGCAAGGTCCTCGGCCTGGCCCGCGTCGAGGTGGATTTCACCGCCGACTACATGGACTACATGGCCGAGTGGGCACGCCGCATCGAGGGCGAGATCCTGCAGAGCGACCGGCCGGGCGAGACGATCTTCGTGCATCGCAAGCCGATCGGCGTGACCGTCGGCATCCTGCCGTGGAACTTCCCGTTCTTCCTGATCGCCCGCAAGATGGCGCCGGCCCTCGTCACCGGCAACACCATCGTCGTCAAGCCGAGCGAGGAGACGCCGATCAACGCCTTCGAGTTCGCCCGCCTGGTGGCCGAGGCCGGCCTGCCGGCGGGGGTCTTCAACCTGGTCGGCGGGCGTGGCGGCGACGTGGGCGCCAGCCTGTGCGCCCACCCGGACGTGGGCCTGATCAGCTTCACCGGCAGCGTGGCCACCGGCTCAACGATCATGCAGGCGGCCGGCCGCAACCTGACCCGCGTGAACCTGGAGCTGGGCGGCAAGGCGCCGGCTATCGTGCTGGCCAGCGCCGACCTGGACCTGGCCGCCAAGGCGGTGGTGGATTCCCGCGTGATCAACACCGGGCAGGTGTGCAACTGCGCCGAACGGGTCTATGTGGAAAAGTCGGTGGCCGATGAATTCACCGCCAAGGTGCGCACGCTGATGGCCGCCACCCGCTACGGCGACCCGCTGGCCGAGCCGGATGTGCACATGGGCCCGCTGGTGAACCGGGTCGGCCTCGACAAGGTGGCGGCGATGGTGAACCGCGCCCGCGAGCAGGGCGCCGAGGTGATCCTCGGCGGCCGCGTGGCGGACCGCCCGACGGGCTTCCACTACGAGCCGACGGTGATCGCCGGCTGCAGCGCCGACATGGAGATCATGCGCAAGGAGATCTTCGGGCCGGTGCTGCCGATCCAGGCGGTGGACGGCCTCGACGAGGCCATCGCGCTGGCCAACGATTCGGAGTACGGCCTCACCTCATCGATCTTCACCAAGGACCTCAACGCGGCGATGCACGCCTGCCGCGAGCTGCGCTTCGGCGAGACCTATGTGAACCGGGAGCACTTCGAAGCCATGCAGGGCTTCCACGCCGGCCGCCGCAAGTCCGGCATCGGCGGTGCCGACGGCAAGCACGGCCTCTACGAGTACACCGAGACCCACGTGGTGTACATGCAGAACTGAACCCTCCGTTTTTTCCTCGTTGTTCTCCGCGTTGTTGTTACGGCGGCCGCCGACCCCCGGCTGTGCCGCCGGGACGGCGGGCGAATCCTCCCTCTCGCCCGTCGTCCCTCTTTTTTGCCCCGCCTCAGTCGCCCTGCCTGAGTTGCCCGGCCTCAGCCGCCGCTGAGGGCCTGCACGATGACCAGCTCCTGCACACCGTCCAGCCGCCGGGCCAGATCGAAGACCTGCTCCCCATCGACGAAGAAGCGGATGTGCGGGCGGATGCGGTTCTGCTCGTCGATCATGCGGAAGCGGATGCCCGGATAGCTGCGGTCCAGTTCGGCCAGCACCGCCGCCAGCGTGTCCCCACCCGCCTCGGCGTAAGCCTGCGCGGTGTAGGAGCGCAGCGCGCTGGGGATCAGCACCTTCACGGCGCGCCCTCCACCCCCATGGCCACCTCAACCGCGTAGATTTCCGGCAGGTGCGCGGCGATGCGCGTCCATTGGCGGCCCTCGTCGCCGCTCATCCACAGCTCGCCGCTGGTGGTGCCGAAATACAGCCCGACCGGGTCGGCACTGTCGGCGGTCATGGCCTGGCGCTTGACGGTCCACCACGCCTGTTCGGCCGGCAGGCCGGCGTCGAGGCGCTGCCAGCTTTCGCCGCCGTCACGGGTGCCATACACGGCCGGCTTGCCGCCGGGGCTGGTGCGCGGCCACACGCTGGTGCCGTCCATCGGAAAGACCCACACCGCGTTCGCGTCGCGGGGATGGACGACCATCGGGAAGCCGATGTCGCCGACCTCCGCCGGCATTGCGCGGCCGATGCGCTGCCAGGTGTCGGACGGGCGGTCGAGGCGATAGATGCCGCAGTGGTTCTGCTGGTACAGGCGGTCCGGATGGGTCGGGCACAGGCGCACGCAGTGGGGGTCGTGGAAGGTCGGGTCGCTGCCGTCGAAGCCTTCGACGACCTCGATGCCGTCGAGCAGTGGCGCGAAGCTGCGGCCGCCGTCCCCCGATTCATGCACGCCGCCGCCGGACATGGCGAAGTACAGATGCTCGGCCTCGCGCGGGTCGACGATGATGGAGTGCAGCTTGGGCCCGTCCGGCGTGCCGTCCTGCACGGAGCCCATCCACTTGCGGTACTGCGGGTCGTCGTTGATCGGCGAGAACGGCGCCCAGCTGACGCCGCCGTCCTCCGAACGGAACAGGCCCTGCGGCGAGGTGCCGGCGTACCACACGCCGGGCTGCTCGGCGTGGCCGGGGGTCAGCCAGAAAGTGTGGTCCACCGAACGCCCGCCCTGGCCGTCAGGAGCAGGCGCGAAGGCCGGCGGCCGGGCCGCCTCCTGCCAGTTGCGCCCCAGGTCGGTGGAACGGAATACCGTCGGCCCGAGGTGGCCGGTCTTGGCCGCCGCCAGCAGGGTGCGCCCGTCGCGTGGGTCGAGCACCAGGTGGTTGATGATGTGGCCCAGGAAGTGGGGGCCATCCACCCGCCAGTGCTGGCGGGTCGCATCGCCGTGGTACAGCCAGGCGCCCTTGCGCGTGGCCACCAGCAGCACGACGGTACCAGGGCCGCGCTGGGCGGCCCCCTTGTTCTCGCTTGCCATCGCTCGCTCCTCCAGAAGACCGCCGGTGTGGCGGGAGGGCGGCTGCGGCACGCGTTCACCGCGCGTGTCAGGGCCGCCGGCAGCCCCGTCGGTAACGGGACCGCCTGCCTTCGATCACACTGGCGGCGCCGAGTTCGCGTGCCTGGGACAAGCTGCGATGGAAACTGGACCGTTGGGGGTGGCCTGTAAGGGCGAATTCATTCGCCCCTACAGGGAAGGCTCCGAAGTGTTCAGCGGGCGGCAGCGAAGTAGGTGTCGAGGCGGGCGATCCATGCGGCTTTTTCGGCGTCGCTGGCGAAGCTCGCTTCGAAGCTGTTGCGCGCCAGGCGGTACCAGGTGTCGGTGTCGAAGTGGAAGGCTTCATGCACCGCACGGATGTTGGCGTTGAGATAGCCGCCGAAATAGGCCGGGTCGTCACTGTTGAGCATCACCTTGGCGCCGGCGGCAAGCAGGCGCGGCAGGCTGTGCTCACGCATGTCCTGGAAGACGCACAGGCGCGTGTTGGACAGCGGGCAGACGGTCAGCGGAATGCGATCCCTGACCAGGCGGTCCAGTACGGCGGGGTCGTCCACCGCCCGCACGCCGTGGTCGATGCGCCGGGCGCCGAGCAGGTCGAGGGCTTCGGTGATGTATTCCGGCGGGCCTTCCTCACCGGCGTGGGCGACCACCGGCTTGCCGAGTTCGCGGCAACGGGCGAACAGGCGCGCGAACTTGGACGGCGGGTGGCCGCGCTCGGACGAATCCAGCCCGAAGCCGTGGATGCGCGCCAGATGGAGCTCGGCCTCGGCCAGCGTGGCCAGGCATTCGTCCTCGCTGAGGTGGCGCAGGAAGCACAGGATCAGGCGGCCGGAGATCCCCCAGCGCCGTGCCCCTTCTGCCAGCCCGTCGTCGAGGCCATCGAGCACGGTGGCGAAGGGGATGCCGCGGGCGGTGTGGGTCTGCGGGTCGAAGAAGATCTCGGCGTGGATCACGCCATCCGCCGCCGCCCGCTCCAGGTAGGCCAGCATCAGGTCGCGGAAGTCCTCGCGGGTGCGCAGCACGTCGGCGCAGGCGTAGTACAGGTCGAGAAAGCTCTGCAGGCTGTCGAAGGCGTAGGCCGCCTTCAGTGCCGCCTCATCGGCGTAGGGCAGCGCGATGCCGTTGCGGCGAGCCAGCGCAAAGGCCAGCTCAGGTTCGAGGGTGCCCTCGATGTGGACGTGCAGCTCGGCCTTGGGCATGCCAAGGGCCAGGGAGAGGGCGTCGCTGGCAGTCATGATCATTTCTCCACAACAGGAACGGTTCAATCGAGATGCGGCGGCCGAGTGACCGGGACGGGTAATCGGAAACGCCCCAGCCAATTCATAAGGCATACACTGCACAACCCCAATTGCATAGACAAATCGTGCACGCGGGACTGCAATTACCTAACCATTCGGGGAATCACCATGCATAGATTCACGCTTCGCCGTGCCATCGCAGGCCTCGGTCTGCTGGTTCTCGCCACGTTCAGCCATGCCGCCACCTACAACTTCCATCAGGCAGGTTACTCCAGCGGGGGCGAAGTGAGTGGCTACTTCAACGGAACGGATTTGAACGGCGACGGCTATATCAATGGCGCCAACGGGGAAATCGACGACTTTCAGCTGTCCTTCTCCGGCAATGCCGCGGTCAGTGCCTTCAACATCGATTACAACGATTTCCTGCAGACCCTGGCCATCGGCTGGGGGCTGGTCTACCGGCTCGGCTCGACGACGATCGGCACCGAGCTGAATGGCTTCGCCGACGGCATGCTGCTGGTGTTCAACTTCGACAGCTTCGGCAATCCGCTGGATTCGATCTCGGCGGTGCCCATCTCGAACGGCTTGTCCGCTCCAGCGACACCGGGCATGTTCGGCATCGCTGCGGTGGACATCTTCGGCACCGCCTCCGATAGCAACGGCAATCTGGACATGGCCTTCGCGCCGATGACCCTGTCGTCGCTGAACGTGCCGGAGCCCGGCAGCCTGGCCCTGGTCGCATTGGGCGGCGCCGGCCTGCTGGTCCGGCGGCGGCGGAACTGAACGATGCGGCGTGCAGCAAGGGGCTCCGCCGGCCTCTTGCCGCACGCCGACGCGAAGGCTTTACTTCGGGATCGAGCCTTCCACGCCTTCCACGTAGAAATTCATCTTGCGCAGGTCCGGGTCGCCCATGGTCTTGGCGGCAGCCAGGATTTCCTTGCCATCCTGCCCCTTCAACGGGCCGGTGAAGGGATGCAGCTTGCCGGCCTTGATCGCGTCGCGGCGCTCCTCGGCGAGCTTCTTCACGTCGGCCGGCACGGCCGGGCCGAAGGACTCGATGTTCACCGCCCCCTCCTTCACGCCCCACCAGATGTCGCCGGACTTCCAGGTGCCGTCGAGCACGTCGCCGACGGCCTTGGTGTAGATCACGTCCCAGTGCAGCACCGAGGCGGCCAGGTGGGCTTTGCCGCCGAACTTGGTCATGTCGGAATCCCAGCCGAAGGCCAGCACGCCCTTCTCCTGGGCCGCCTGCACGACGGCCGGCGAGTCGGTGTTCTGCATCAGCACATCGGAGCCCTGGGCGATCAGGGTCAGCGCGGCCTCGCGTTCCTTGCCCGGGTCGAACCAGCTGTTCACCCAGATCGCGCGGGTGGTGGCCTTCGGATTGACGCTGCGGGCGCCGAGGGTGAAGGCGTTGATGTTGCGGATCACTTCGGGGATGGGGATCGACGCCACCACGCCGAGCTTGCCGGTCTTGCTCATCTTGCCGGCCACCACGCCGAGCATGTAGGCACCTTCGTAGGTGCGCACGTCGTAGACGCCCAGGTTGGGGGCTGTCTTGTAGCCGGTGGCGTGCATGAACTTGGTGTTCGGGAAGGCCTTGGCGACCTTGACCTCCTGGTTCATGTAGCCGAAGGAGGTACCGAAGATGATCTTGTAGCCCTGCTGGGCCAGGTCGCGGAAGACGCGCTCGGCGTCGGCGGTCTCCGGTACGTTCTCGACAAAGGTGGTCTTCACCTTGTCGCCGAACTTGGCGTCCACGGCCTTGCGGCCCTGATCGTGGGAAAAGGTCCAGCCGTGGTCGCCGGTCGGGCCGATGTACACGAAACCGATTTTGGCGGGGTCGGCGGCGAAGGCCTGGCTGGTCAGCCCCAGTGTCACGAAGACACAGGTGGCGGCGGTCTTGAAGCGGGACAGGGACATGGGGGCAATCTCCGTGGGCAGGGTTGTGCGTCGTGGGAGCCACTGTAACAACCGGACCACCGCGAACCCATCCCGGTTCCGTTATGACCGGTATATGGTTCGGCGCAGAAAGCGGACCGCTGCGGCGGCCATAATCCGGCCACCTTCAAGCGGAGCACGAGCATGTCCTTTCCCACGTCCCAGGACGAACATTTCCTGCGTTACGCCATCGAGCTGTCCCGCCGGGTGCGCGACAGCGGCAAGCACCCCTTTGCCGCGCTGGTGGTGGCGGCCGACGGCAGCATCGTCGCCGAGGCCGGCAACGACTCCCTGCCCCCCGACGGCGACCCGACCCGCCACGCCGAACTGGTTGCCGCGGCGCTGGCGGCACGCCGTCTGCCGCCGGAAGAGCTGGCCAGGGCCACGCTGTATTCCAGCGCCGAACCCTGCGCGATGTGCGCCGGGGCGATCTACTGGTGCGGCATCGGCCGCGTGGTGTACGCGCTGTCGGAGCACGCGCTGCTCGGTCTCACCGGCGACCATCCGGAGAACCCGACCTTCTCGCTGCCGTGCCGCGAGGTCTTCGCCCGTGGCCAGCGCCGCATCGAGGTGCACGGGCCGTGGCTGGAAGCCGAGGCAGCCGCCCCCCACGCCGGCTTCTGGAAACGCTGAAGCCGGCCGCGGGGAATTTCAAGGAAACATCGGGCCACCCTGGGTTCCGTGCCCCTGCGGGGACAGACTGGGCACAGCCCTGACCCAGGAAGCGCTCAGGGCAGCCAGAACTTGGCCGGCTCGTCGATGCGCACGTCAGGCGCCGCGTTGTCGGTGAGGACGAAGTGCATGGGCTTCGAGCCGTGCTGGTTCTCCACCGCTTCTGGCGCGACCCGCACCGTGACCGTCACCGCCGTGCTGGCAGCGCCGGGCACAGTCACCTGCACCGGCGCCGCCAGGCGGATGCCGTCGATACCGGCCACGCCGACGGTGTAGCTGCGTGCGGTCTCGCTGGTGCTGATCAGCTGCAACTGGAAGACGTTCTCGATGCTGCCGTCGTCGGCCTCGCGGGCCATCACGCCACGGTCGCGCACCACGTCCACCTTCAGCGGCGGGCGGGTCAGCAGCGACCAGCCGGTGGCCACCGTCAGGGTCAGGAACACCGCCGAATAGATCAGCGTGCGCGGCCGGAAGGCGCGCTTCACGATGTCCTTGCGCACCAGACCTTCCTTCAGTGCGTTCTCCGTCGAGTAACGGATCAGGCCGCGCGGATAGTTCATCTTGTCCATCACCTGGTCGCAGGCGTCGATGCACGCCGCGCAGCCGATGCATTCCACCTGCAGGCCGTTGCGGATGTCGATGCCGGTCGGACAGACCTGGACGCAGATGCCGCAATCCACACAGTCGCCGAGGCCCTGCTTGCGCGGATCGGCCTTCTTCGAGCGGCTGCCGCGCGGGTCGCCGCGCTGCTCGTCGTAGGTGATGATCAGCGTGTCGGAGTCGAACATCACAAACTGGAAGCGGGCGTAGGGGCAGATGTACTTGCACATCTGCTCGCGCAGGAAGCCCGCGTTGCCATAGGTGGCCGCGCCGTAGAACAGCACCCAGAAGATCTCCGCGACGGTCATCGACGCAGTGAGCGCCTCGTGGCCGAGGTCCTGGATCGGCGTGAAGTAGCCGACGAAGGTGAAGCCGGTCCATAGGGACAGGATCAGCCAGATCGCGTGCTTGGCCGTCTTGCGGCTGAACTTGGCGGCGCTCATCGGTGCCGCGTCGAGCTTCATGCGCTGCTGGCGATCACCCTCGATCTGCTTCTCGATCCACAGGAAGATCTCCGTATAGACCGTCTGCGGGCAGGTGTAGCCGCACCACAATCGCCCCGCCACCGCGGTGAACAGGAACAGGGCTAGCGCCGACAGCACCAGCAGCAGCGCCAGGTAGATGGTGTCCTGCGGCCACAGGACCAGGTCGAAGAGGTAGAAGCGACGGGCGTCCAGGTCGAACAGCACGGCCTGCCGGCCGTGCCACGGCAGCCAGCACAGGCCGTAGAAGATCAACTGGGTCAGGGCCACGAAGCCCCAGCGCCAGCGCTGGAAGAAACCCTGGATGGAACGGGGATAGACCTTCGGTTCCGCCTTGAACAGCGGCTGGATCGGGATGACGCGTTGGGGTTGGGGCTGATCGGACATGAATATAACCGGCGCCTTATAAAGATGTATGTTTTGTACAACTTTATGCTAACAATCGGCTGGGTGATAATCAACATTCTGCGTACATCTTTTGAACTACCCGACGGAAACGCCGATGCGACTGAGCACCTTTACCGACTACTGCCTGCGCACGCTGATGTACGTGGGCGCGGAACGCGAGCGCCTGGTGACCATCGGGGAGATCGCGCAGGCCCATGGCATCTCCGAGAACCACCTGATGAAGGTGGCCCACCATCTGTCGCGCAGCGGCTTCATCGACACCCAGCGCGGCAAGGGCGGCGGCATGCGGCTGGCCCGCGATCCGGGCAAGATCGTCCTCGGCGACGTGATCCGCCAGACCGAGACTGACTTCGCGCTGGTCGAGTGCATGGGCGACGCGTCTTCCTGCCGCCTCGGCGGGGACTGCGAACTGCAGGGCATCCTGCAGGAAGCCCTCACAGCGCTACTCAAGGTGATGGATGGCTACACGCTGGCCGACCTCATCAAACACGGGCCGCGCGGCGAATGGCAGACGATCCGCCTGTTTCCGCCCGCAACCCCCGCCACCGGCGACGCCTGAGGCCAGACGCAACATCGGCGATCTCCGCCCTGCCTTGATACGGATCAAGGCTTGCGACGCAATACCCGATCAAATTACTCAACATTATCCCTCAGGAAGCACAACCAATGCTCGGTTCGAAAACCCGGCGCGAACTGGCCGTCGCCCTCGCCGATAACGCCGCCCTCAAGGCCCAGAACCAGGCCCTGCGCGACGAACTGGCCGACCTGCAACGACGTCTGGCCAATGCCGAGACGACTGGACAACAACTCGTCGCACGCCAGACCCTGCTCGACGGCGTGGTCGGGAACATCCCGCGTTTCGGCGAGTCCCTGGCTGGCATCCGCCAGTCCTTCGCCGGCCTGTCGGAGCAGCTCGGCGAAGACCGGGCCTCGGCACAGACCGCCGCCCGCGAGTCCGACGCCAACCGGACTGCCTTCGAGAAGATCACCGGCAACCTGCGCACGATGTTCGAACGCATCCAGGCCGCCGGCCACAGCGTCGAGGGCTTATCCCAGCGGGCCACGGAAATCGGCGGCATCGTCCGGTTGATCCGCGAGATCGCCGAACAGACCAACCTGCTGGCCCTCAACGCGGCCATCGAGGCGGCGCGGGCCGGTGAAGCCGGGCGCGGCTTCGCGGTAGTCGCCGACGAAGTGCGCAAACTCGCCGAACGAACCGCCAAGGCCACCACCGAGATTGGCGGCCTGGTCACCGGCATCCAGGCCGAAACCGGTGAGGCCCGCAAGATCATGGAGATCGGCGCTGGCGACGCGGCCAGCCACGGTGCAGACAGCGAGGCGGCGATGCACAGCATGCAACGCCTGTTCGGCCTGTCCCGCCACATGCAGGACAGCATCGCCACCTCGTCGCAGCTGGCCAACGCCGAGCTGGCCAACATCGAGGAGCTGACCCTCAAGCTGGAGGTGTACAAGGTGCTGCTGGGCCTCTCCGACCTGCAGCCGCGCGACCTGCCCGACGAGACCCAGTGCCGCCTCGGCCGCTGGTACTACGAAGGCGAAGGACGCACCGAGTTCTCGCGCCTGCCCGGTTACCGGGACATGGAAGCGCCACACAAGGCAGTGCACGACCACGCCCGCCGCGCCGTGGAACGCTATCGCAGCGGCGACTTCGGCGGCGCCCTCGACGCCCTCGGCCGCATGGAAGAAGCCAACCTGACCGTGATGGCCGGCATGGAGCGCATCCTGCGCGGGCGCGGCTGAAACCCGCCGATCAGTGCTCGACGGTCACCACGTGCGCCTGGATCTTGCCCTCCAGCGGTCCGGCGCCGAAACGGGCCCGCAGGGCCTCGGCGCTAACCCGCATGGCGACCTCCAGCCTGGCCGGGTCGCGCGCATCGATCTCGTTGCGTAACGGCGTGCCCTGGCAGAAGGCCAGCGCCAGCGTTTCGGCCGACTCGGCGCGGCCGCGCTCGGCCCGGGTTTCGAAGTGAATCGGCGCAGTGAAGCCAGCCTGGCGAAGATCGTCCTCGATGCGCTGACGGTCGTGATAACCGTGCGGTGTCCGTGCCATGAAACGCGGCGGATCGTCCGGAAACAGCGTGGCCAGCGCATCCGTCACGCAATCGGTGAATTCGTTGTCGACGAGCCGGTCCCAGACGCTGAAGATCAGCACGCCGCCGACCCGTAGCACCCGCCGGAGCTCGCCCAACGCTTGGGCCTTGTCCGCAAAGAACATCACCCCGAACTGGCAGACGACCGCATCGAAGGCGCCATCGCCAAAAGGCAAGTGGGCCGCGTCCGCCTGCTGCCAGGTCACCGGCCGCGGTGTGCCGACCTTGTCCGCCTCGTCGAGCATGGCCTGGTTCAGGTCGGTGGCAACGATGGCGACGTCGGCCGGCAGCGTTGCAGCCAGCGCCCGGGTCACCACCCCGGTCCCCGCCGCCACCTCCAGCACCCGCGCCAGGTCGCGCCCGCGCAGACGGCCGGCCAGGTCCTCCGCGTAAGGAGCAAAAATCGTCGGCACCATGTAGGTCTGGTACAGGTGCGGAATCGAACCGGCAAACTGCTTGTCCAACGCAGGATTGAGCATGATCCACTCTCCAGCCATACAACAGCTTTTGACCGGCCGGGGCACCCAGGGGTTCGGAGCACCTGCGCGCTCATTCAGCTTTGCCCATATTCCTTATACGCCGGCACCGGCAGCAGGGCAGCGCGCCATGTGTTAACTTGAAATCATCCCGGCACGCCGGCATGCATGAGTCAGCACCATGAGCGAACGTCCCATCCAGTTCTACTTCCGCGGCGAGATCCGGCAGATCGCCGATGCGCCACCGACGCGTACGGTACTGCAGTTCCTGCGCGAGGACGCCCACGCCACCGGCACCAAGGAAGGCTGCGCGGAAGGGGACTGCGGCGCCTGTACGGTGGTGATCGGCGAGAATGTCGGCAGCGAACTGCAATTGCGCGCCGTAAATGCGTGCATCCAGTTTCTGCCTACCCTCGACGGCAAAGCCTTGTTCACCGTCGAAGACCTGGCCGGAATCAACGGCCTCGGCATTACCGGCCTGCTACATCCGGTCCAGCAGGCGCTGGTGGATACCCACGCGTCCCAGTGCGGCTTCTGCACGCCGGGCTTCGCGATGTCCTTGTTCGCCCTTTACGAGAACAACCCGGAATGCCCGGACAGGGCCGCCGTCTGCGACGCACTGTCCGGCAACCTGTGTCGCTGTACTGGCTACCGGCCCATCGTTGACGCCGTACCGGCCGCCTACGAGCAGCCCCGCGTCGGCCTCGACCGGCCGGCGATCCTCGCGGCACTGGCGCCCTTGGCCGTATTACCGCCCCTCGATTACCGCGCCGCCAGCCAGCGTTTCCTCGCCCCGCGCAGCCTGCCCGAGCTGGCCGAAGCCCGTCTCGCCGCACCCGACGCACGCCTGCTGGCCGGCGGGACCGACATCGGCCTGTGGGTCACCAAGCAGCTGCGCGAGCTCGGCGACCTGATCTACGCGGGCGCCGTGCCCGAGCTGAGGGCGATCCGCACCGACGCTGATGGCCTCTTTATCGGCGCCGGTGCCAGCCTCACCGACGCCTTCGACGCCCTCAGCGCCTTCGAACCGGCGTGGACCGAACTGGCCCGCCGCTTTGCCTCCACTCCGGTACGCAACGCCGGCACCCTCGGCGGTAACGTGGCCAACGGTTCGCCGATCGGCGACTCGATGCCCGGCCTCATCGCGATGGGCACGCAGATCGTGCTACAGCGGGGCGAACGGGTGCGCCAACTGCCCCTCGAGGACTTCTACCTGGCCTACCAGAAGACCGCCCTGGAAGCCGGCGAATTCGTGCAGGCGCTGCACATCCCGCCCCAGCCGGCGGAGCGCCGCTTCCGCACCTGGAAGATCTCCAAGCGCGTCGACCAGGACATCTCGGCGGTGTGCGGCGCCTTTGCGCTGAGCGTCGTAGACGGCGTCGTCACCGAAGCCCGCATCGCCTTCGGTGGCGTGGCCGCCACCCCACAGCGGGCCCGCACCACCGAGAAGTTCCTGACCGGCAAGCTGTGGGGCCAGACCACCGTGGACACCGCCGCCGACGTGCTCGCCAACGAATACACCCCCCTCGACGACATGCGCGCCTCGGCCACCTACCGCCGCCAGGTGGCCGGCGGCCTGCTGCACCGCTTTTGGCTGGAAGGCACCGCGGGCACGGCACCGACATGCCTGGCCGAACTTGAGGTGCTGCCATGAACGCCCCCAACCACAACCCGCCCCCCGCCGTCGGTGCCGGCCTGCCCCACGAGAGCGCCCATCTGCACGTCAGCGGCCGCGCCACCTACGTGGACGACATCCCGGTGCCGGCCGGTACGCTGCACGCCGCGCTGGGCCTGTCGAACATCGCCCATGGGCGCATCAAGACCCTCGACCTGTCCGCCGTGCGCGCCGCCCCCGGCGTTCGGGCAGTGATCACCGCTGACGACATCCCCGGCATCAACGACTGCGGCCCGGTCAAGCACGACGATCCGATTCTGTGCGACGGCGAGATCCTCTTCCACGGCCAGCCGCTGTTCGCCGTCGCCGCCGACAGCTACGAGCTAGCCCGCAAGGCGGCCCGCCTGGCACGTATCGAGGTGATGCCTCTGCCAGCCCTGCTGACCGCCGAAGCCGCCGCCGAGGCCGAATCCTGGGTGCTACCGCCAGTCGAGGTGAGCCGTGGCGACGCGGTCGCCGCCCTTGAAGCCGCGCCCCACCGCCTGCGTGGCGAAGTCCAGCTCGGCGGCCAGGAACACTTCTACCTGGAAGGCCAGATCGCCTGCGCGATCCCGCTGGAGGACGACACGATGCGCGTCCTCACCTCCACCCAACACCCCACCGAGATGCAGCACATGGTCGCCCACGCGCTCGGCTGGCGGATGCACCAGGTCACCGCCGAATGCCGGCGCATGGGCGGCGGTTTCGGCGGTAAGGAAAGCCAGTCGGCCCAGATCGCCTGCATCGCCGCTGTGCTGGCCCGCCTCAGCGGGCGTGCCGTCAAGCTGCGCCTCGACCGGGACGACGACATGCGCATCACCGGCAAGCGCCACGACTTCCACATCGAGTACGACGTGGGCTTCGATGACGCCGGCCGCATCGCCGGGCTGAAGCTGCTGCTGGCCTCCCGCTGCGGCTTCTCGGCCGACCTGTCTGGCCCGGTGAACGACCGCGCGATCTTCCACGCCGACAACGCCTACTACCTGGACGCGGTGTCCATCCTGAGCCTGCGCGGGCGCACCCATACGGTATCCAACACCGCCTTCCGCGGCTTCGGCGGACCGCAGGGCATGTTCGCCATCGAAACGGTGATCGACGACATCGCCCGCCACCTCGGCCGCGACCCGCTGGCCGTACGCCAGGCCAACTTCTACGGCGACAGCGCCGGCAGCGAACGCAACGTCACCCACTACGGCATGAAGGTGGAGGACAACGTGATCCAGCCGCTGGTCGCCCAGCTGGCCACCGACGCCCGCTACGCCGAGCGCCGCGCCGCCATCGACGCCTTCAACGCCGCCAGCCCGCTGCTCAAGAAAGGCCTGGCGCTGACGCCGGTGAAGTTCGGCATCTCCTTCACCGCCACCTTCTACAACCAGGCCGGCGCGCTGGTGCATGTGTATAACGACGGCACCGTGCTGGTCAGCCACGGCGGCACCGAAATGGGCCAGGGCTTGTACACCAAGGTCCGCCAGATCGTCGCCCAGGAATTCGGCCTGCCGATCGACGACGTGCGCCTGTCCTCGACCGACACCAGCCGCGTGCCCAACACCTCGGCCACCGCCGCGTCCTCCGGCACCGACCTCAACGGCAAAGCCGCCCAGGCTGCCTGCCAGGCGATCCGCCGGCGCATCGCCGGCTTCGTCGCCGAGCAGCTGGGGGTCAGCGACGACACGGTGGTTTTCGCCGCGGGCATGGTCAGCGCGCCGGGCTTCGACGCCCCCTTCGCCAGCGTCGTCGCCGACGCCTACCGGGCCCGCGTGCAACTGTGGGATGCCGGCTTCTACAAGACCCCAAAGATCCATTACGACCCGGTCACCATGCAGGGCCGGCCGTTCTACTACTTCTCCTACGGCGCCGCGCTGGCCGAGGTGGCCATCGACACCCTCACCGGCGAGAACCGTGTGCTGCGCGTGGACATCCTTCACGACGTCGGCCGCTCCATCAATCCGGCCATCGACATCGGCCAGATCGAGGGCGGCTTCATTCAGGGCATGGGCTGGCTGACCACCGAAGAACTGGTCTATCAGCCCGACGGCCCGCAAGCCGGCCGCCTCGCCACCCACGCGCCGTCCACCTACAAGATCCCGGCGGTGTCCGACCTGCCGCCGGTCTTCAACGTGCGCCTGTTCGACAACGCCAACGTGGAGGACAGCATCCACCGCTCCAAGGCGGTCGGCGAACCGCCGCTGATGCTGGCTTTCTCGGTGTTCTTCGCGCTGCGCGACGCGGTGGCAGCGGCCCTTGGCCCCGGCGCCCGCCCGCAACTGGACGCGCCGGCCACGCCGGAGGCAATCCTGCGCGCGCTGCACGGAGGTCGCCTGTGATGCACTCCTTCCCCGCTACGCTTCCGGAGGTGTTCCCATGAACGACTGGCTCCCCACCCTCGCCGACTGGCTGGCGGCCGGCCAGCCAGCGGTCCTCGTCACCGTGGTGCGGGCCGACGGCTCGACGCCGCGGGAAGCCGGCGCCACGATGCTGGTCGGTCGTTCGGCGACCGCCGACACCATCGGCGGCGGCCACCTGGAATGGCTGGCCACTGCCGCCGCGCGCGATCTGTTGAGCAAGGGCGGCCACCCGCAGGTGATGCGCTGCGCCCTCGGCGCCTCCCTTGGCCAGTGCTGCGGCGGCGTGGTGTGGCTGGCGCTGGAACGCATCGAAGCCCGCGAGGCCGCCAGCTGGCAGGCCCGCGCCAAAGCAGTTGTGGCCGGCCAGAGCCTGCAGCGCCGCCTGCTGTCCGGCGACGAAGGCTCCCTGTGGTCCCTGAGCGCCGACGAACATGGCAAGCGCGACCCGGCCCACTTCTGGTCCGACGGCGGCCACTGGCAGTTCGAACAACAGATCCGTGCGATCCACTTCCCGGTCGTGCTGTTCGGCGCCGGTCACGTCGGCGAGGCCATCGCCCGCGCGCTGGCGCCACTGGGCGCCCGGATCAGCTGGGTGGACAACCGGGAGTCCATCTTCCCCGCTGAGCTGCCGGCCGGCACCGACGCCATCGGCACCGACACGCCGACCGCCGAGGTGCACGCCGCGCCGCCGGGTGCCTACTTCCTGGTGCTGACCCATGACCACGGCCTCGACTTCGAGCTGTGCGAGGCGATCCTGGCCCGCCATGACTTCGCCTTCTTCGGCCTGATCGGCTCGGCCTCCAAGCGCGCCCGTTTCGAGCACCGCCTGATCGCCCGCGGCATCGACCCGACCCGCCTGCTCGACATGACTTGCCCGATCGGCGTGCCCGGCATCCGCGGCAAGGAGCCGGCCGTCATCGCCGCCTCGGTGGCGGCCCAGCTGCTGCAGGTACGCGAAGCCCGCCAAGCCATCGCCGAAGCCTCCCGTCCGCTGCGCATCACGCCCTTCCTGTTGTCCGGAGCCCGCCCGTGAGCATACCCCCGCCCCCCTTCAGCGGCCCACCGGCCGGCACCCCGCGCCTGGAGCTCTCAGGCATCACCAAGCGCTACCCGAGCGTGGTCGCCAACGACGGCATCAACCTAAAGGTCGGCCCCGGCGAGATCCACGCGGTGCTCGGCGAAAACGGTGCCGGCAAGAGCACGCTGATGAAGATCATCTATGGCGCGGTGCAGGCCGACGCCGGCCAGATCCAGTGGAACGGCCGCGAGGTGGTCGTCGCCAATCCCGCCGAGGCACGCCGGCTGGGCATTGGCATGGTGTTCCAGCATTTCTCGCTGTTCGAGACCCTGAGCGTCGTCGAGAACATCGCGCTGGCCCTCGACGAGCCCTTCGACCTCAAGGCGCTGGCGGTCCGCGTGAAGGAAGTGTCCACCCGCTACGGCCTGCCGCTGGACCCGGACCGGCTGGTGCATAGCCTGTCGGTGGGCGAGCGCCAGCGCGTCGAGATCGTGCGCTGCCTGCTGCAGCAGCCCCAGTTGCTGATCCTCGACGAACCGACCTCGGTGCTCACCCCGCAGGCCGTGCAGAAACTCTTCGAAACCCTGCGCCGGCTGGCCGCCGAGGGCGTCAGCATCCTCTACATCAGCCACAAGCTGCACGAGATCCAGAGCCTGTGCCACAGCGCCACGGTGATGCGCGGCGGCAAGGTCACCGGCACCGCCACGCCATCGCGGGAGACCCCGGCGAGCCTGGCGCGCATGATGATCGGCCGCGAGCTGCCGGTGTGCGAAGTGCCCGCCTACACCGGCATCGCCACCCCGGCGCTTACGGTGCACAAGCTGTCCCTGGTGCCCGACGATCCCTTCGGCACCCGCCTGCAGGACATCGAGCTGGAAGTCCACCGCGGCGAGATCCTCGGCATCGCCGGCATTTCCGGCAACGGTCAGGCCGAGCTGCTGGCCGCCCTGTCCGGCGAAACCACCGGCACGCCAGAGGCAGTGAAACTGGTCGGCCTGCCGGTCGGCCACCTGGACGCCGGCCGCCGCCGCAAGCACGGACTGGCCTTCGTGCCGGAAGAACGCCTCGGCCGCGGCGCGGTGCCGTCCATGTCGCTGGCCGACAACGCGACTCTCACCGCCCAGCGCCAGGGCCTGGTCAAGAAAGGCTTCCTGCGCCCGAAGGCCGCCTGGGAGTTCGCCAAGGCCTGCATCGACCGCTTCGACGTGCGCTGCGGCGGCCCCGGCGCGGCAGCGCGCAGCCTGTCCGGCGGCAACCTGCAGAAATTCATCGTCGGCCGCGAGATCATGCAGCAGCCCATCGCGATGGTCGTCGCCCAGCCCACCTGGGGCGTGGATGTCGGCGCCGCCGCCTTCCTGCGCCAGACCCTGATCGACCTGTCCCGCCAGGGCGTGGCGATCCTGGTGATCTCCGAAGAGCTGGAAGAGCTGTTCGAGATCTGCGACCGCATCGCGGTGCTGGCCGAGGGCCGCCTCGGCCCCGCCGTGCCGAAGGCCGAGACCAACGCCGAGAAGATCGGCATGCAGATGTCCGGCCTGTTCGCCCCCGCCGACAAGGAACCCGCCCATGCCCCTGCTTGAACCTCGCCCCACGCCGTCGGCGCGGATGCGCCTGCTGTCACCGCTGATCGCCATCGGCCTGACCCTGGCGGTCGGCTCCCTGCTGTTCTTGTCCCTTGGCAAGAATCCCGTCGAAGCCTTTACCGTGTTCTTCATCCAGCCCCTGTCGTCGGGCAATGGCTGGAGCGAGCTGATGGTCAAGGCCGGCCCGCTGATCCTCATCGCCCAGGGCCTGGCGATCGGCTTTAGGGCGCGCATCTACAACATCGGCGCGGAAGGCCAGCTGATCGTCGGCGCGCTGGCCGGCGGCGGCGTGGCGATCGCCTTCGACGGCGTGGACGCCTGGTGGGTGCTGCCGCTGATGGTGGTTGCCGGTGCCATCGGCGGCGCGCTGTGGGGCGCCGTCCCTGCATTGTTGAAGACCCGCTTCAATGCGGAGGAGACCCTCACCACGCTGATGCTCACCTACATCGCCAGCTTCACGCTGTCCTACATGGTGAACGGCCCCTGGCGCGACCCGGAAGGGATGAACTTCCCGCAGTCCATCATGTTCGGCGACCCGGCCCTGTTCAGCCCGTGGTTCGAGGGCATGCGCGTCAATGCGTCGATCCTGATCGCCACCGTCGCCTCCATCGCCTTCTGGATCTTCACGTCACGCAGCTTCCTGGCCTACCAGCTCACCGTCGGCGGCCTCGCCCCGGCGGCGGCCCGCTATGCCGGCTTCTCGGCCCAGCGCACGGTGTGGGTCAGCCTGGTGCTGTCCGGCCTCACCGCCGGCATCGCCGGCGTCGGCGAGGTGGCCGGGCCGGTTGGCCAGCTCAACCTCAACATCTCGCCGGGCTACGGCTTCGCCGCCATCATCGTTGCCTACCTGGGGCGCCTCAACGCGGTGGGCATCGTGCTGGCCGGCCTGCTGATGGCCCTGCTCTACCTGGGCGGCGAGGCGGCCCAGGTCGCGCTGCAGTTGCCGGCGGCGATCACCGGCCTGTTCCAGGGCATGTTGCTGTTCTTCCTGCTCGGCGCCGACGTGTTCGTCGATTACCGCCTCAAGCCCCGCCCCAAGCCCGCCTACGCGTAAGGACCCGCGATGCTCGAACACCTGATCCCCGTCCTCGCCGGCACCCTCGGTGCCGCCACCCCGCTGATCTTCGCCGGCCTTGGCGAACTGGTAGCGGAGCGCACCGGCGTCATCAACCTGGGCGTCGAAGGCATGATGCTGATCGGCGCCATCGCCGGCTTCGCCGCCGCCGCGGATTCGGGCGGCGGCGCGCTGGCCGGCCTGCCCGCCGGGGCCGTTGCCGGCATGCTGGCGGCACTGGTGTTTGCCGTGCTGTCCCTGTCGATGGCCGCCAACCAGGCCGCCTGCGGCCTCGCGCTGACCATCTTCGGCGTCGGCCTGTCGGCCTTCATCGGCCAGCACTACGTGAGCTTCAGCCTGCCCGGCCTGCAGCCGCTGGACATCCCCGGCCTGGTGGACATCCCGGTGCTCGGCCGCATCCTGTTCCACCAGGACCCAGTCACCTACCTGGGCCTGATCACCTTCGCGATCGTCTGGTGGGTGCTCCGGAAGACCCGCCTCGGCCTCGTGCTGAAGGCCGTCGGCGAAGCCCCTGACGCCGCCCACGCGATCGGCTACCCGGTCATTGCCATCCGCTACGGCGCCACGCTGTTCGGCGGCGCGATGGCCGGCGTCGCAGGCGCCTACCTGTCCACGGTCTACACCCCGCTGTGGGTGCAGAACATGGTCGCCGGCCGGGGCTGGATCGCCATCGCGCTGGTGGTCTTCGCCACCTGGAACCCGACCCGCCTGCTCCTCGGCGCCTGGCTGTTCGGCGGCGTGACGATCCTCCAGTTCCACGCCCAGGGCCTCGGCATCGCGCTACCGGTCCAGCTCCTCGCCGCGCTGCCCTACCTGGCGACGGTGGTGGTGCTGGTGCTGATCTCGCGGGACAAGCGCTTGTTGCAGTTGAACCTGCCGGCTTCGCTGGGGAAGCCGTGGATGCCGTAGTCGTTGGGTGGGGCTTGTGCCCCGGTGGCGGCCTCCCCGGTGCGTCGGGGGATGTGCCCTTGCTGGGCGGCTTTCCGGTTTATGGGCTTGCATTGGCCGGGACTCGCCCCGGCGGGCGACCTTCTTTCTTGCATCGCCAAGAAAGAAGGCAAAGAAGGCGACCCGTGCTTCACCGGTCGTCCGCGTTGCGGACGACTTCCCTGCGCTGCTCGCAGCAGGCGGCCGGCGCGGAACTCGCCGGCTGCGCCGGCTCAAACAACCGCGCCGGACATCCCCGCCTGCCGCTGCGCTGCTCGGCGGTTCGGGACGGGCCTTTGTGGGCACCGAGCGTTTACTGGGGCTTGGGAGGGTTGTGGAGGCGGTATTTTTCCGTGATCGGACTCCGCTTCGCCGGCCGGGTGATCTTCAAGGCCTTGAGGGAAGACAAGTTACCCCCAGAGGGCAACTTGTTCGGGGTCGAGCTGAACAGGTTCATCCTGGTGATGAAATCACTGAGCTTGGCGCTGAAGAAGTTCATCTTGGCGTGGAACCGGTTCAAGTCCAGAGGGCGCTCGCTCAGCTTTGTGCTGAACAGGCCCCCTTCCGAGCTGAACTGGTTCAACGTGGAGAGAGACTGGTTCTCCCCAGCTGTGACATCACTGTCCTCAGCGTTGAAGCAGTTCAGATGGAAGCTAAACCGTTTCAAGTCCAAGCCGAACTCGCACCCTCTACAGCCGGGCCGACGGCACCCGGAGCGAGGACAGTTCACCGCGCCCGTACAGAAACGCAGAACCAGCCTGCAATAGCCCCGCCTTTAGTGGCAACGGGCACCGGCCGTCGAGCTGCCGCCTTTCCTTTCCCCTCTGACGCGCCGAGCGGAGGGGGTGACGGGCGGAAAAGGGCTGCGCATGTTTGAGCCCGCAGGGCGAGTTTGCGCAGACCCCGCCCGGCGCACCCGGAGCTCGGGGACCCCCGCAGGGGGCGCGGCAGCGGGGCACGTTTCTTTACCTTCTTTCTTGTCATGCGACAAGAAAGAAGGTCGCCCGCCGGGGCGAGACCCGGCCAACGAAAAGCAAAACATTGGAAAACCATTGATCAGAACCCCCGACAGGCACCGATAGAGCAAACAAAGAACGATGAGCAAAACCCTCCTCCTCCACCACGCCGACATCCTCGTCACCATGGACGCCACCCGCCGCGAGATCCCCGACGGCGCGGTGTTCATCCGCGATGGCGTCATCGAAGCCGTCGGCCCGAGCGCCGAACTGCCCGCCCACGCCGACGAGGTGCGCGACCTCTCCGGCCGCATCGTGCTGCCCGGCCTGGTGAACACCCACCACCACATGTATCAGAGCCTCACCCGCGCGGTACCCGGTGCGCAGGATGCGGAGCTGTTCGGCTGGCTGCAGACGCTCTACCCCCTGTGGGCGGGGCTGACGCCGGAGATGATCCGGGTATCCACCCTCACCGCGATGGCCGAGCTGATCCTGTCCGGCTGTACCACCTCGTCGGACCACCTCTACCTCTACCCCAACGGCAGCCGGCTGGACGACAGCATCGAGGCGGCGACGCTGATCGGCATGCGCTTCCACGCCTGCCGAGGCAGCATGAGCGTCGGCCGCTCGAAGGGCGGGCTGCCGCCAGACACGCTGGTGGAGGACGAGGCGGCGATCCTCGCCGACAGCCGCCGCCTGATCGAGACCTGGCACGACCCGGCCCGCCACGCGATGTTGCGGATCGCCGTGGCGCCGTGCTCGCCGTTCTCGGTCAGCACCGACCTGATGCGCGAATCCGCGCTGCTGGCGCGCAGCTACGGGGTGTCGATGCACACCCACCTGGCCGAGAACGACAACGACGTGGCCTACAGCCGCGAGCGCTTCGGCATGACGCCGGCCGAATACGCCGAGAGCCTCGGCTGGGTCGGCCACGACGTGTGGCACGCCCACTGCGTCAAGCTCGACACGGCGGGCATCGCACTGTTCGCCCGCACCGGCACCGGCGTGGCCCACTGCCCGTGCTCCAACATGCGCCTGGCCTCGGGCATCGCGCCGATTCCGGCGATGCGGGCGGCCGGCGTGGCAGTGGGCCTGGGGGTGGACGGCTCGGCCTCCAACGACGGCGCCGACCTGCTCGGCGAGGCCCGCCAGGCCATGCTGCTGGCGCGGGTCGGCCACGGCCCGGCGGCGATGAACGCCCGCCAGGCGCTCGAACTGGCCACCCTCGGCGGCGCCAAGGTGCTCGGCCGCGACGACATCGGCGCGCTGGTGCCGGGCATGAGCGCCGACCTGATCGCCTTCCGCAGCGACACCCTGCGACTGGCCGGCGGCGCAGTGCACGATCCAGTGGCGGCGCTGGTGTTCTGCGCTCCGGACGCGGTGGACCTGAGCCTCATCAACGGCGAATGGGTCGTCGAGGACGGCGCGCTGAAGACGGTAGACCTGCCCGGCGTACTCGCCCACCATAATCGCCTAGCCCGGCAACTCGCGGAGGCCTTGTGACCCAGCACCAGCCCACCCCCACCCAGGCGCACATCCTCGTGCGCGGCCAGATCCTGCACTACCTGAGCGACCCCGGCCCCGGCGACGACCCGAGCGCCTGGGAGTTCTTCGACGACGGCGCCCTGTGGATCGTGGACGGCCGCATCCATGCCGCCGGGCCATGGTCGGCGATCAATGCCAACATGCCGCCCGAAGTTCGGCGATCAGCGGTCTTCCACGACCACCGCGACCGCCTGGTGCTGCCGGGCCTGGTGGACACCCACATCCACTACCCGCAGGCCGGGGTGATCGGCTCCTTCGGCCGCCAGCTGCTGGACTGGCTCAATGACTACACCTTCCCTGCCGAGGCGCGCTTCGCCGACTACGGCGTAGCCGAGCGCACGGCGGAATTCGTCGTGCAGCGCCTGCTCGCCCACGGCACCACTACCGCATCGGTGTTCGCCACCGTGCATGCCCATTCGGTGGATGCCTTCTTCGAGGCCTCCGCAGCGCGCAAGCTCCGCATGCTGTGCGGCAAGGTGCTGATGGACCGCAACTGCCCGGACGATCTACGCGACGACGCGGTCTCCGGCCGCGCCGACAGCCAGGCCCTGATCGAACGCTGGCATGGCCAAGGGCGTCTGCGCTACACCCTCACGCCGCGCTTTGCGCCGACCTCAACGCCGGAACAGCTGCAGGCCGTCGGCGAGCTGTTCGCATCCCGCCCCGACCTGCACCTGCAGACCCACCTGGCCGAGAACCCGGCCGAGATTGCCTGGGTGCGCGAGCTCTTTCCCGAGCGCAGCAGTTACCTGGACGTCTACGCCCACTATGGTCTGCTCGGCCCGCGCAGCATCTATGGCCACTGCATCCACCTGTCGCCGGCCGAACGCCGGGAGATGGCGGCCACCGGCGCCGCCGCAGCCTTCTGCCCGACCTCCAACTTCTTCCTCGGCAGCGGCGCCTTCGACTACGCCGCCAGCACCGCAGCGGGGATGCGCGTCGGCCTCGCCAGTGATGTGGGCGGCGGCACCAGCTTCAGCCTGATCCGCACCCTCGGCCAGGCCTACGAGGCCAGCCAGATCCACGCCGCGCCGCTGTCCGGCATGCGCGGCTGGTATCTCGCCACCCTCGGCGGCGCCCGCGCCCTCTACCTGGACGAGCACATCGGCAGCTTCCAGCCCGGCCGCGAGGCGGATTTCGTGGTCCTCGACTGGGACGCCACGCCGGAACTCGCCTGGCGCATGGACAACACCCGCACGCTTGCCGAACGCCTGTTTGCGCTGATGATCCTCGGCGATGAACACTGCGTGGTGGCCACCCATGTGCTTGGGGCTAAAGTCACCACCACGACGGTCTGAAACGCCGTTGAGTCGCGTCTTCCAGGCGTAGTGGGCACTATGTTTAGCGAGCTAGGGGGCTAGGGGAAGATGGGATTGCCGGGCGCCTACGGGTTTTGCGCGGAGCCTGGAGATGTTTTTTCGGGGAGTGTGCTTTTTTTCGGAGCTTTAAAAGCATAAA
>JAFEDI010000072.1 GCA_018241725.1 Pseudomonadota bacterium
AACTGGAACTGCTGCTCGAACTGGAACTGCTGCTCGACGACGAGCTGCCGGTACCAGTCGCGATGGCCTCGGCAGCCGTAAGAGCCGTCGCGACCTCGCTCGACGTGCAGCCGCCGGTGGGGCAGGTAGTGCCGCTGGCCGTCACGCCGCCGCCGGCAGAATTACCGATGAAGGTTGTCTTGCCCTTCTTCGAGCCTGCAGCAACAGCGAAGCTCGTCTGTTGGTCCGTGTAGTTTGCCAGGACGTTGGCAGAGCACTTCGGCGTGAATTGAATGCGGACGAACTTGCTGCCATCGCTTGCGGCAGTCACTGCGGCGCCGTCGCCCGCAGTACCACTACATGCGGTTGCTGCGATGGCGGACATACTGCTGAAGCCGGCGATCACACCCAGCACGAGAGAAGCGGTAATTTTCTTCATGACATTGACTCCGTAAAGGTGAGTAAGTGGCTTACTGAGTGGAATTCGCCGTTGCCTGGGTGAGCAGGTTGCGCGCATCCGACTGCGCAGCCTTGTCCTCGCCCTTCTTCGTGTACTCGCTGAACTGCGGAATCGCGATTGCCGCCAGGATGCCGATGATCGCCACGACGATCATCAGCTCGATCAGGGTGAAGCCCTTCTGCAATTTCTTCATCATTTCAAGTCTCCGACTGGATTAACCCGACGCCGGCAGGGGAACGCGGCGCTTGCCACCTTCTAAGCAGGAGGCGTGCCAGCTCGCCCAGCCTGCATTTCCGTGCCAGAAATCACGCCCTGGACGCGTCGCAAGGTTCGGACATGACAATTCCCCGCACACACCTGTCGACTTTTGACAAAATGCTTGTCATGTCCAGCCTCCCCATGACGGTGGCGGCCAAGTTCAACTCGACCCCACCCCTCGTTCCCGCATCATGAAGAAGCTGATCCTGATCATCATCGTTGTCACCGCGGCCTGGCAGGGCTTCGCGAAATATCGGGCGGGCGAGCCGAGCATGGCCATCGAGAAAATCGTGGCAGAAGTCGCCCAGGACACCGCCGTGAGCCTCCCGGCCCGCCAGTTCAGGTGTGACGGACGCACCCACTGCTCCCAGATGACCTCGTGCGCCGAGGCCACGTTCTTCCTGCGGAACTGCCCGGGCGTGAAGATGGATGGCAACAACGACGGCATTCCGTGCGAAAGGCAGTGGTGCTCGCGGTAGCGTCCCCCGCCTTTTGCGGCAACCGGGCATGCGCCGCTCAGCGGCCCCGGGTCTCTCTTGGGGTGCTGCCTGGATTACGTGAGCGCCAGACTCGGCGTCGAGGAAGCACTCGAAATGTCGCGCGACGACGAGATCGAGCCTACTCGACCAGTGTCGCTGTTGTTCGCTGTGCGATTGGTCGAGAGGGGGACGCCGGTGCAAACCGGGCTGTTGCGGTACAAACCGCGTTCGCCCACCTGAAGGAGATCCGAAAAGGGCTTTCCTGGAAAGGGACCTCAAGCACGTCGCTCGCACGGCGCTGGATTCATGCCCCTCATTGTCGACAGCTCGGTCGAGTGCCGCTGGCTCCCCGAAAGCCAGGGACCCGACGACGTTCAGTTGCCGGCGAAAACCTCATCGAGAGTGTCGGCATCCAGCACGCGCTCGGCCCACAGGTCGAGTTGCTCGGCGTTGGCATGGGCGAGGCGCTCAGTGATCGCGGCAGGCAGCGAACCGAAGCGGCGGGTGAGCTGTCGGCCGAGCAGCGCGGCGCGTCCTTCCGTGCGCCCCTCCGCGCGGCCTCGCTCCAAGCCCTGCTCGATGCCTTGCTCGATGCCTTGCTCGATGCCTTGCTCGATGCCTTGCTCGATGCCTTGCTGGATTCCGCGCTTGACCGCGAGCCGCTCCACGCTTGTGACGTACTTCATTTTCCTCTTTCCTTCAGTGGCTTAGATATCGCGCCACAACTCGGCTTAGCGTTCATCGCTCAGGCGCTCGGCAATTGCCGAGCGGGTGGCATCGCGCTTCCGACGTTAGAGAGAAACCGTCACCCCCCTTCTGCGGCCCGCCTTCCGCGTGGCCAGGCCCTAGGACGCCGGACTGAGGAGGTCGGGCCGTGGAAGGTCTTAACCGCATCTGCCAGCCGACGACTTCCAGGCCTCACGCTTCGGGAGATCAGCGCGACATCTCAACGATGTCGTGTAGCGGACGGAGCCACTTCCTACACCGACCGCAAACGCTGCGCCATGCGCTGGAGCGCGTCGCGCAACGCGGGCAGTTCCCTGCTCACGACGACCCATACGGCATCGACGTCGATCGTGAGATAGTCGTGCACCAGGATGTTCCGGAAGCCGGAGATTGCACGCCATGGGATTCCGGGTTCCGTAGCCTTGATCTCGTTCGTCAATCGCTGACTGGATTCCGCCAGCGTCTGAAGATTTCGGACAACGGCATCCTGAATCAACCGTGAGGCGCGGAAATCGGCCTCATCATCGCCCGCGTACTCCGTGATGCGGGCGATGCATTCCAGCATGTGGACGAGGTAGACCTGATCTGCAGTCGGGCTGGGCCTCATGGACCGGGACTCAGAGCGGCTGTGCTTCGTTGAGGATGCGATCCCGCAACAAGGGATGCAG
>JAFEDI010000073.1 GCA_018241725.1 Pseudomonadota bacterium
CATGGGAGGCCCAAAAAGGCAGGAAACTACACAATTTATGACAGAGTGAACAGGGCTTTCGCAAGTTCATGAAAGTTAACGGAAAGTCAGACTTGGCCTATGCGAATTAGGTGCGATTGCCCTGCGACGCGGGCCAGGCGGGTGTTGACAGCGTCCACGCGGGTGAGGACGGTGTCGAGCTTGTCGGCGATGCGTTTTTGCTCAAAATGGGGTGCAACCATAAAAGGTAGCTTCGCGGCCGCCGAACCCGAAAGCTCTTTGAACGTAGTTCCTGTCGCGAGTGCCTCCGCAACGGGTTTGATGTGCTTTAGTTGGTAGTAGGCAAAGCGGCTGTCGATCTCCTTTGGAAGAACAAAGCTCTTGAACCCTTGATTGGTGGTCACTGGATTGCTGGCGATCGCCACATATCCAATTGGTGCTCTACTTGAAAACAAAACGGTACCGGCCGGCATAACCTTTGCCGAGCAGGATGCGAGCCCTTTTGTGGATAGGTCCCGAGTGCCTCGCGAAATTGTTTGGTCCCTGTAGCCACTCAGATCCGCAGGAGTGATCCAGGGGACACCTTGGCCAGGAGGTGCAAAGCACTCCTCATCTTTGGACGGAGGCGTCCCGCCCCCAACGATATGAGCGACATCGGCGATCAAGACGCTGGTCCAGCCGAAGGGGAGAGCATTCATTTGACCGCCCCCAGCTCTGCCAGGATCGCCTCCAGCTCTGCCAGCGCCCCGTTCAGCTGCTCCACCGCCTCCCGCGCCAGAACCGCCGGCTCGGGCAGGTCAGCGGCGTCTTCGGCGTTGTCGTCTTTGAGCCAGGCGATGTCCAGGCTGTCGCCTTTTTCGCTGGCGATCCAGTCGCGGCTGAAGCGGCGGAAGCGGCCTTGTTCACCCTGGTCCTGCCGCGCGGCTTTGCCGTTGGGCTCGTCGCCATACGCAGCGATGAAGTCGGCGAAGTGCGCGTCGGTCAACGGCGTGCGTTTGCCGAACTTGGGCGCGTTGGCGCGCATGTCGTACACCCACACTTCCTGCGTGCTGCCGGTGGCGGCCTGGCTGATCTTCTCGAAGAACAGCACATTGGTCTTGACACCCTGGGCATAGAAGATGCCGGTGGGCAGGCGCAGGATGGTGTGCAGTCGGCACTTATCCATCAGGTCGCGGCGGATGTCGGCGCCCACGCCGGCCTCAAACAACACGTTGTCGGGCAGCACCACAGCGGCACGCCCTCCGTCGCGCAGGTGCCGCACGATGTGCTGCAGGAAGGCGAGCTGCTTGTTGCTCGTCGCAAAGGTCAGATCGTCGCGGGTGGGGCCGCCGCCGCCCCTGGCGGTGCCGAAGGGCGGGTTGCTGAGGATGATGTGACTCTTTGGCAGGCCACTGCCGGCGCTGCCCAGCGTGTTGCCCACGTGCACCACGCCCTCGTCGTCACCCTCCATGCCGTGCAGCAGGCAGTTCATCAGCGCCAGGCGGCGGGTGCCGGGTACCAGCTCCATGCCCAGGAAAGCCTGGTTGCGCTGGAACTTGCGTTCTCTGTCGCTGAGGTTGTAGAGATCGTCGGTCTGGTCCTTGATATAGCGGTCAGCCGCGATCAGGAAGCCCGCCGTACCTGCAGCCGGGTCTTGCACCGTTTCTCCGGGCTGGGGCTTGATGACCTTGACGATGGCGTCGATCAGCGGGCGGGGCGTGAAGTACTGGCCGGCGCCGCTTTTGGTTTCGCTGGCATTCTTTTCCAGCAGGCCCTCGTACAGATCACCCAGGCCGTCTTGCCGGGCGCTGAACCAGTCGATGCTGTCGAGGCTTTTGACGAGCTGTTCCAGGTGGCGCGGTTCTTTAAGGCTGGTTTGCGCGTCGGCGTAGATGGCGGCGATCAGCCGGTCGTCGCTGGCCGAGAGTTTCAGCAGGGTTTCGCGGTAGTGGCGCAGCAGATTCAGGCCGCTCTTGTCGCGCAACTCGGGCCAGCGGGCGTAGGCGGGCAGCTTGTGGCTTTGCAGGATGCCGCTCTCGGTGTTTTCGTGCTCCATCTTGATGAAGAGCAGCAGCACGAGTTCGGTGACGTAGTCGCTGTAGTTGATGCCGTCGTCGCGCAGCACGTCGCAGAGATTCCAGAGCTTCTGGACGATTTCTTGGGTGGTCATTTTTGAGTTCTGTGAGTCTATTGAGCGTCAAACGTTGAATTGTCAAGCGGCACGTGGCCAGAGACCGGCAGCAAGCGCCCCCATCACACTGTCGAGTTGCCCGCCCAGCAGTTTGTCCAGCTGCTTCGCACCACCGTCGTTGGCAAAGGCGTTGTTGACAAAAGCTTGATCGATGACCAGTTCGTGCGTGAGTTGTTTCGCCAGGCGGTCCAGCCATTTGCGCTGCACCGGTGTCCAGGCGTGTTGGGCGTAGATCTTCTGCATGGCCTGGGCCACCCGCTGGTCGAAGGGCAGCAGCGCTTCGCCCAGCGCCGCTTGGCGGATATAGGCAATGACGCCAGCAGCGATGTCCTGGTTGCAGTGATTGCGCCACGCGGCCTTGAGGCTGGCTTCGGAGTAACCAGCGCCGTCAAGCAACAGGCGCACTTCCTTGAGCTGTTCGCGGGTGAGGTCCTTGGGGCGGTGTCAAGGGGAACCCAATTTTCCCCACCCATGGGAATCGAAAATTCCCCACCCTGGTCAAGCCTCAGCCTCTTCCGGACGGACGAGGCCGGCTTTCAACTTCTCTTTCAGCCGGTACGAGTTGCC
>JAFEDI010000074.1 GCA_018241725.1 Pseudomonadota bacterium
CATCGGCTTGTGGATCATGCCGCCCACCGCCTCCTCGTCCGCCCGCAGCGGCTCCATGCCGGCCGCGGCGATTGCGGGCTGGATCAGGTTCGCGTACACGGCATCGAAATCCACCGTCTGCCCGGCAGGGATGGTCTTCCTGCCGAAGGGCATCAGCACGAAGCAGAGGGGTTTCATGGAACGACATCCTCCTGGCGAATAGGTTGGGGCATTTCCCCTGACTTGTCGGACATACTTCACACAGGATAGGCCACGTGCGATGGGAATGCGGCGAAATGGCCCCCCGTTACGCAATAATCATCGGCACGCATTCCAGGTCGAGCGCCATGGAACTGATCGACAACATCAACAAGCTGTTCGGTGAAGACCTCAAGAGCCAGCTCCGGCCGGGCGCGCGCTTGAAGGTCGCGGCGTCGTGCTTTTCGATCTACGCCTATGTCGCCCTGAAGAAGGAGCTCGAGAACATCGACGCGCTCGAGTTCATCTTCACGGCGCCGACCTTCGTCCCCAGCGAGGTTGCCGACAAGCTGAAGAAGGAACAGCGGGAGTTCCATATTCCCAAGGCGGAGCGCGAACGCAATCTGACTGGCAGCGAATTCGAGATCGAGCTCAAGAACAAGCTCACACAAAAAGCGATTGCCCGCGAGTGCGCGGACTGGATACGCCGCAAGGCGTGCTTCCGCTCCAACCGCAGCCAGACGCCGATGCAGCCCTTCGCCGGCGTGCAGTCTCGCGACGGTGACGCCGTATACATGCCGGTTCAGGGGTTCACTGCCGTCGACCTCGGGTATCAGAAGGGCAACGCGCTTTCCAACATCGTCACCCGCTTCGATGAGCCCGCCCACACGGGCATGTTCCTCAAGCTGTTCGACCAGATCTGGAACGATGCGGAAAAGCTGGAAGACGTGACCGCGCGACTGTGTGAACACATTGCGTCCGTATATCAGGAGAACGCGCCTGAGCGGATCTACTTCCTGATGCTGTACAGCATCTTCCGCGAATTCCTGGAAGACATCAGCGAAGACGTGCTGCCGAACGACCGCACCGGTTACCAGGACACCCTGATCTGGCAAAGGTTGTTCAATTTTCAGCGCGACGCTGCCGCCGGACTCATCAACAAGCTCGAAACCTACAACGGCTGCATCCTTGCCGACAGTGTCGGCCTCGGCAAGACGTTCACCGCACTGGCCGTCATCAAGTACTACGAGCTTCGCAACAAGTCGGTGCTGGTCCTGTGCCCCAAGAAGCTTGCCGACAACTGGCTCAACTACAACCAGAACCTGAAGACGAACCTCTTCTCCCGCGACCGCTTCAGCTACGACGTGCTGTGCCACACGGACCTCAGCCGCAGCCACGGCACCTCGCTCGGCATTGCACTGGACCGGGTGAACTGGGGCAATTACGACCTGGTGGTGATCGACGAATCACACAACTTCCGCAACAACGACGTCTTCAAGGACAGGGAAACCCGCTATCAGCGTCTGATGAATCAGGTCATCCGTCAGGGGGTGAAGACGAAGGTGCTGATGTTGTCGGCCACGCCGGTCAACAACCGCTTCAACGACCTGAAAAACCAGTTGGCGCTGGCCTATGAGGGCGACACCGACAAGTTCGGCGCCACACTGCGGACCGAGCGGGACATCGACAGCATCTTCCGCCGCGCGCAGGCTGCGTTCAACGCCTGGTCCAGCCTGCCGCCCGAGCAGCGCACCGCAAGCGCGATCCTCGCCAACCTCGATTTCGACTTCTTCGAATTGCTCGACAGCGTCACCATCGCTCGCTCGCGGCGACATATCGAAACCTTCTACAACACCGCCGAAATCGGGCGCTTCCCCGAGCGCCGCAAACCGCTGTCCTTTCACTGCCCGCTGACCCAGCGCAGCGACGTGATCGGCTTCAACGCGATCTTCAACCTGTTGTCGCAACTCAATCTGGCCGTCTATGCACCGGTCAGCTACATCCTGCCGAGCAGGCTCAGGAAATACGAGGAACTCTACGATACCCAGGTTTCCAGTGGCGGCGGCAGGCTGAAGCAGGCCGACCGCGAGCGGAGCCTGCAGGCGCTGATGACCACCAATCTACTGAAGCGTCTCGAGAGTTCGGTGGAAGCGTTTCGCCTGACCTTGCAGAGCCTTCAGCGTTGCCATCGCGAAGCGCTGGACAAGATCGCAGAATTTCGCCGCAACGGCTCCGTCATCGACTTTGCGGACGTCGCCGACGCATTCGCCGACGCCGAGCTCGACGATGCGGATTTCGACGACGACAAGCTGCCGATGCCGGGCGACGCCACCATCGGCAGCAAGATCCGGATCAGCCTGGACGACATGGATCTGCCCTCATGGGAGCAGGACCTGCAAGCCGACCTGCTTCTGATCGACGAACTGCTCGGCGAAATGCGCAAGGTCACGCCGGCCGACGACGCCAAACTACAACACCTGAAGACCCAGATCGCCAGCAAGATCGCCTCGCCGATCAATCCGGGCAACAGGAAGGTCCTGATCTTCAGTGCCTTTGCCGACACCGCGGACTACCTGTACCAGCAGCTTGCGGACGATCTGCTACGACGTCACCGACTGCACACCGCCAAGGTCACCGGCAGCGACGCCCCCGCCTCCACCCTCGGTACGATGCCGGGAAGCCGCCAGCATTACGATTATCAGGGCCTGCTCACGCTGTTCTCGCCACGCTCCAAGGACAAGTCGGCGATCTACCCGGACGAGGCGCGCGAGATCGACGTCCTGATCGGCACCGACTGCATCTCCGAAGGCCAGAACCTCCAGGACTGCGACTACCTGATCAACTACGACATCCACTGGAACCCGGTGCGCATCATTCAGCGCTTTGGCCGAGTGGACCGGATCGGTTCGCGGAACGCCACCATCCAATTGGTCAACTACTGGCCGGACATCAGTCTCGACGAGTACATCAACCTGAAGGAGCGCGTCGAGAACCGCATGATGATCGCCGACGTCACGGCCACCGGCGACGACAACGTGCTCAACGCGCAGGCCAACGATCTCGCCTACCGCAAGGAGCAACTGCGCCGCCTGCAAGACGAAGTGATCGAGATGGAAGACCTCAAGACCGGCGTCGCCATCACCGACCTCGGCCTCAACGACTTCCGCATGGATCTGCTCAACTACGTCAAGGCGCATGGCGAACTCAGCCACCTTCCCAACGGCCTGCATGCGGTGGTGCCCGCGCGCCCGGAAGTGGGCCTGGTGCCCGGGGTGATCTTCACCCTGCGCAGCCGCGCCGCGCCCGGCGCGCATGGCGCATCGCTCAATCCGCAGAACCGCCTGCACCCTCACTACCTGATCTATATCGCTGCGGATGGCCGGATCATCAGCGACCACACCGAAGCCAAGCGCCTGCTCGACCTCGCCCGCACCGCCTGCAAGAACCGCGACCAGCCCATCGCCGAGGCCTACCAGCCCTTCAATCTTGCCACCGATGACGGACGCGACATGCACGTCTATTCCGCGCTGCTGGATCGCGCGATCCGTTCGATGCGGCAGGTGAAGGAAGAGAAGGACATCGACAGCCTGTTCTCCGGCGGCCGTACGACCGCGCTCGTCGACACCATCGGCGGATTGGACGATTTCGAGCTGATCACCTTCATCGTCATCCAGGCCGCGGCATGACGGAAGCCCCGAACCGTGCGCTGTTCAGGTTTCCGGAGCAGGCCCGGGTCGGGCGCGTCTTGCCCAAGGCGCGGATCTACGAGCACGCCGGGGTGAGCGGCGCCATGCGTGACAAGTTCGTCGCGGAGGTCGAGCAGATCATCTGGGCGTACAAGCTGGCACCCGAGACCTTGAACCTGCGCGCCCATGCCGACGTGCTCGAAATTCAGGTCTTCGACATTGCGCTCAAAGGCGAGGACGTCGACGAGGACGTGCTGCGCACCATCGACCGCGCCATCCCGCACCCCATCGTGTTCCAGTTGTGGCGCGGGCAGGAGTTCCGCACCGTCGCCGCCTTCAAGCGCCGCAGCCACGCGGGCATGGACAAGCCGGTGATCGACGGCTACCTTTCGAGCCCCTGGCTGCCGCACGACAGCGCGCGCCAGCCGCTGCCGATCTCACTCGACCTGAAGGGCCTGTACGAGCAACTGCTGCGCAGCCTGTTGCCATTGCCCGCCCGCCATGGCGAAACGCTGAGGGAGCAACTCGCGCGCCTTGACGCGTTGCGCAGCCGGCAGAATGAGTACCTCAGGCTGCAGACGCGACTGCGGCGGGAACGGCAATTCAACCGCAAGGTGACGCTCAACGCACAATTGCGCGCCTTGAAGAACGAGATCGGTCGGCTGAACGACCCGCAGGACGAGCCGCCGGCCGCCTGAGCGCCAGCCCGCTCCGCTCGAACAGGCAACACGGAACATCGCATGGACAAGCTCAAGTTGCACACCCTCGACCAGACCGAAGCCAGCATTGCCCGACTGGCGGCCTTGTTTCCCAACTGCGTGACCGAGGCGGCCGACGGCAAGGGGGGCGTCCGGAAGACGATCGATTTCGACCTGCTGCGGCAGGAGTTGTCCAACCACATCGTCGAAGGCCCGCAGGAGCGCTATCAGTTGAACTGGCCCGGCAAGCGCGAAGCCTTGCTCGCGGCGAATGCACCGATCGCCAGGACGCTGCGCCCCTTCCGCGCACAGAGCATCGACTTCGACCGCACGCAGAATCTGTTCATCGAGGGCGACAACCTGGACGTGCTGAAGCTGTTGCAGGAGAGCTACCTGGGCCGGATCAAGCTGATCTACATCGACCCGCCCTACAACACCGGCCGCGACTTCATCTACGACGACGACTACAGCGACGATGCCGACAGCTATCTGACTCGCTCCGGGCAGGTGGACGCATCCGGCGCCCGCCTGGTGGCCAACACTGAAGCGAACGGCCGCTTCCACTCCGACTGGCTCAGCATGATCTATGCGCGGCTGCGGCTGGCCCGCAACCTGCTGCGCGACGACGGCGTGCTGTTCGTGTCGATCGACGA
>JAFEDI010000075.1 GCA_018241725.1 Pseudomonadota bacterium
CGACTGTTAAATTTTCCGACACTAACTTAAGTTATAGATGGTCCGGCCACCGAAAAATTGACATGACAAAGTACAAACAACTCATGTAACATAAATTATGTCTTTGTTTATTAAAGACTTTAATTTTGCTAACACAAACCATACCAAATGTTCGTGCATTATTTCGCGATCGAGGCGGTTTGGTGAATGTACGGTGCCCCTACTCCGATGTATGCTGCAACGCAAAATCCCAACGGGATCGACATGTATAGTTCCATCGAGAACCATCACAGTTTTCTGCGCCCCAGCTATACGCTGACATCGGCGATAGAGGCTTTTCTGTACCCCGTGACAGCGGTATTGGTGCTGCTGGCATTGGCGCTGGCCAACGGCCAGCATGTGGGGTCTGCCTACATGGTGCTGGCGATCCTCACCTTCTCGCTGCTGTTCCCGGGGGTCACACGTTTCAACGAGCGCCCGCGCCGGGTGATCCGCAAGGCGATCACCAGCTGGTTGTTGTTTACGGTCTTGCTGGGCAGCTTTGGGGTTGCCAGCGGCTACATCAACCATTTTCCCCGCCCTGCACTGCTGGGCTGGGTGCTGATCACCCCGTTTGCGCTGCTCACGATGCATTTTGTGGCCCGCCATGTGCTGCTGGGCGTACTGGCCAAAGGCAAGCGACAGCGCACCGTTGTAGTGGGCGGCGTCAATGAGGTAGGGCTGCGCATTGCCCAGCAATTCAGTGACAACCCTTACCTGGGCTGCCGGGTGGTCGGTTTTTTTGATGACCGCGCGCTCGACCGCCTGCCCGAGACGAATGGCTTGCCCACGCTGGGCCGCATCAATGAACTGGCCGAGTTCGTCAAACTGAACCACGTGGACCATATCTACCTGGCGCTGCCGATGGCGAGCCAGCCGCGCATCCTGTCCCTGCTAGACGATCTGAAGGACACCACGGCGTCGATCTTCTTCGTGCCGGACATCTTCGTGACCGACCTGATCCAGGGGCAGCTCCATTCGGTGGGCAACACGCCGGTGGTGGCGGTCTGCGACACGCCGTTTACGGGCTTCCGCGGGCTGGCCAAGCGGCTGTCGGACATCGTGCTGTCGTCTATCTTCCTGGTGCTGCTGGCGCCGATCATGCTGGTGCTGGCCATCGGCGTGAAGATGTCGTCGCCCGGCCCGGTCATCTTCAAGCAGCGCCGCTATGGACTGGATGGCAAAGAGATCCTGGTTTACAAGTTCCGCTCCATGCGTACCACCGACAATGGCCCGGTGGTGAAGCAGGCCACCAAGGGCGATCCGCGCATCACTCCCTTTGGCGCCTTCATCCGCAAGACCTCGCTGGATGAGCTGCCGCAATTCATCAACGTTCTGCAGGGTCGCATGAGTATCGTCGGCCCCCGCCCACATGCGGTGGCCCACAACGAGACCTATCGCAAGCTGGTCAAGGGCTACATGGTCCGCCACAAGGTCAAGCCGGGTATTACGGGCTGGGCCCAGGTGAGCGGCTATCGGGGCGAGACGGAAACAGTGGACAAGATGGAGAAGCGCATCGAGTTTGACCTGGAGTACCTGCGTAACTGGTCGCTCGGCTTCGATCTGTGGATCATCTTCAAGACCGTGGCCGTGGTGTTCAAGGACAAGAACGCGTACTGAGCCTTACCGGCAGCACAAAAAGACAGAGGCCAGGATCATCTCCTGGCCTCTGTCTTTTTGCGCCCTCCGAGCACACTGGAGGGCGTCTGCATGGCGTTTGCTCAGCGGCCGCGGGAATCCCCCCAGCGCAGGGGGAATTCGTCGTCACCGACGTAATAGGCATTGCCCTGACGATTTACGCAGTACTGGGGCGAGATGATCATTTCGCTGAAGCGCTGGCCTTCGGCAAGGCGGGTGTACTCGAAGAGGATGCTGCGCTCGACGCGCACGCCCGACTTGAGATGACTGCCGTGGCCGATCCAGGTGGGACCGATGACGGACACGCCCGGGTCGATACGGACGCTGGAGCCGATATAGACGGGACCGACGATCTGCACGCTATCCCAGGCAATGGAGGTGTTGGGGCCGACCCACACGCCCGGACGGATCTCCTTGCCGGGCATGTCCATCTGGGCGACCTCGCCGCTCAGCACGCGCTGCAGAACCGTCCAGTAGTCCGACAGCCGGCCGATGTCGATCCAGTTGAAGAAGCGCTTCTGGGCGTAGAAGGGCAATTCCTGCTCGACGAGCATGGGGAAAAGCTCGCTGCCAATGTCGAAGGCCTTGCCCGGCGGCACGAGCTTGAGGACTTCGGGCTCGAACAGGTAGATGCCGGTACTGGCCAGCGTGGACTTGGCCTCCTCGGGCGTCGGCTTTTCCTGGAAGGATTTGACGTGCCCCTCGTCGTCGGCAACGACGACGCCGTAGTTCTGCACCTGGTCACGCGGGACGTCGAGGGTGACGACGCTGGCCACGGCCTGCTTGGAGCGATGTTCGTGGATGGCGGCACCAAGATCGAGGTCGATGATGGCATCGCCGCAGATCACAAGGGTGGTTTCGTCGAAGAAGCCGCTGAAGTCCTGGATCTTGCGCATGCCGCCGGCAGAGCCGAGGGGCTTGGGCACGACCTCGCCGTGGTCGCGGACGCCTTCGTAGGAGTAACCGATGGAAACGCCCCAGCGGTGGCCATCGCCGAAGTAGTTTTCGATCTTGTAGTGGTTGTAGGCCACGTTGATCATGATTTCGCGGATGCCGTAGCGCGCAAGGTGCTCGATGAGATATTCGAGCACCGGCTTGCCCAGGATCGGAACCATGGGCTTGGGAAGATTCTTCGTAAGCGGACGAACCCGCGTCCCCTGCCCCGCGGCAAGGATCATACCTTTAGCCAAAACACCACTCCTGTCTTAAGCGGGCCCAGGAAGATTGCCGTTGGGCGGCAACACCTCTCCCGCGAGTTTTTACAAGGTTTCTTTCGGCATGAATTTTAACACTTCGAAGAACATTGGAATGACGCCATCGGCATTGTTCGCTACAAAAGATTATGCGCTGGTCAAATCCGCTTGAGCCACACCAGCACCTGCTGATGAATGAGGTCGTACGCGGCCTGATGGGCCGCTTCGCCGCGGCGATAGGGGTCGGGAATTTCCAGCTTGCTCCAGTGGCCGAGCAGGAAGGCTTTGCCGCGGGCAGTGGGATCGAGACCGAGGACGTAATCGAGGTGATGCTTTTCCATCACAAGGATGAGGTCGGCCCAGCGGGTGTGCTCGCGCTCGATCTGGCGCGCACGATGGGCCAGCATGGACACCTGACGGGCCTCCATGAGGGCGAGTGCGGTGTCGTCGGCTGCGTGATTGACAAGGGCACCTATACCCGCCGAACGCACGTCCGCCGGGCGAGCGGCACGCTGGAGCTCGTGGCGCAGGAGGTATTCGGCCACGGGGCTACGACAGATGTTTCCGGTACAGACAGTCAGGATATTGTGGAACACGGAAGAAAGTCTCGCAGGGACGGATGATCAGTCGCGCATTCTACGCGCCCACATTGCCATCCGGCACGTTCCTGACGGCGAGCTTGCATTGAGCGTGCGTAGACGCAAAAAGAGGAGCCCTTGGGCTCCTCTTTTTATTGTGGCGGAGTGGACGGGACTCGAACCCGCGACCCCCGGCGTGACAGGCCGGTATTCTAACCAACTGAACTACCACTCCGCGCTGACCTTACCGTTTCAGCCTGTCTGGACTGAAACTGCCTACACATTGCTGCAGGACTTGTGTCCTGGCGTCCCCACGGGGATTCGAACCCCGGTTATCGCCGTGAAAGGGCGGTGTCCTAGGCCTCTAGACGATGGGGAC
>JAFEDI010000076.1 GCA_018241725.1 Pseudomonadota bacterium
GAGGCAGCTGCAGCTCGAACGCCAGCGCCGCGGCCACGCCTGCACGCTGCTCGACTGCCTGCAGTTCGGCGACAAGCTGCGCCTGCTGATCGAGGACCCGGCCGAACTCGCCCGCCTCGACATGCCCGGACGCAGCGCCGCGAAGCGCGTGATCGCCGACCTCGAATCGCTGCGCAACCACCTCGCACACGCGCAGGACATCGTCAGTCACGACTGGGCGCAGATCGCGCGGCTGGCGCGGCGGATCGAGGAGATGAGCGGGGGGCAGGGGCTGCCAGACGGCTGGTGAGGCGGGCCGGGCAGCGCCGGCGTCGAAAGCCGGCTTCAACCAGGCTGTGTCCAGGCCGAGGATCTGCGCAGCGCGCGAATGTGCGCTGCGCAGTCCAGCGCCGGATGACGGAGTGCACGAACCCGTTTCATCGTCATGCAGGCAATGTCGGGATGTGCAGTCACGCAGCCATCGAAGCCCTGCCGATGGCAATTCGCAGGCGAACATCCGATGGGCTGCATTGCATGTTGCGGGATGGGTTTCATTTTCCGGCAAGAGGCCGTCTGTAATCGCATGCCCGTCGGATCATATGCAGGACGATCCGATCAGGAAACGCTACGGGCGTAAAAAAATCTGACGGCATTGCATGGTGCGATCCTGTATGGAGAAGGTGCATCCGCATCAGTATTGTGCGGGATGAGACTAATATTGCAGGGCGGTCTGTTTATTGGCATCATTTCTGAAAATTCATGGTCCGTCATGGCCGGAGCCTGCCGCCGGCTTTGCAGTGGCGTGGATGCCGGTTTTTCCTTGGCCTGTTCTGGTGAGACTCCGGTCTGCCGGTATTGTCATGAGTCCGGCTTTTTGATACCCGTTCAATCGTGACGCGGTGATCAAGGGGGCGGGCACATGATCTGATCCGTGCACATGGCAGTGGACATGTTTTGACGGGTGCGGCTTTTTGTTTCGATGCGACGGAGCCCGAAGGATGTCCCGTTCCCGTCTCGCCAGTGTGTCCTGCCGTTCATTGCGGTTGGCGATATTCCGGAAACTGCCCCCGGCCCTGTTTGCGCTGGCGACGCTGGCGCCCTTGCCGGTTGTCGCCGATACCACACTGGGCACGGCGAGTGCCGGCAGTCAGTCGCAACTGGATGCACTCGGTGCGCTGACCTTCTCGAATGGCACACTGAGCCTGACGCAGGCAGGTGAATATGCCTTCGGTGCCGGCGTCGTGCTCGATCCGGGTACGCAGAATGTGATTGCCGCCACTGGCAGTGCCGCTCTCACTCTCGGCGCAGCCGATCCGCTGACGATCGACGGTGGTCGGTTGACCGTGAATGCAGCGGCCGGTACGCAGAACACGCTGACCGGCAATTTGACGCTCGCAAATGACGGCGTGTTCGAAAAATCCGGCAGCGGCGTGCTGACGCTGGAAGGCAGGATCGATACGCCGGACGGCGCGACTGCTGCGTCGATCGATCAGTCGGCCATTCTGGTCAATGCCGGCACATTGAGGCTGGCGCAGGATAATGCCTTGCCGGCTGTCTCCGTCAGCATCGCCAGCGGTTCGACACTCGATACCGGCGTGACGACACAGACGCTGCATCAATTATCGGGCAGTGGCGCGCTGAGCGGCAGCGGAGTGCTGACACTCGACAACAGTGCAGGCGACACGACATTTTCCGGTGCCACCAATCTGGCACGGGCGACTCTGGTCAAGACCGGCTCTGACACGCTGACGCTGAACGGCGCGACCGTTGCGTTTGGCGGGCTCGATGTGCAGGGCGGTACGCTGGCGCTGGCGGGCACGGCTGCAAAAACCACTAGTGCGATTGCGGGTTCGGCCGCTGGCACACTGGTCTTTGATGGAACGCTGAACGCGACTTCGCTGAGTGGCAGCCCGGTGATCACGGGCGGCAGTGCGTCGGTGCTGAACGTCGGCAGTGCCACGCTGGGTGCCGGCACGGACATCGATGTCCAGAATTTTAATGTTACTGATCGTCTGACACTGGTCGCACCGAATGCGCTGGCTACCTCCATCGGCTCCAAGCATTTCAACGGCGTCGTCGATCTCGGTGGGCTTGACCAGTGGTTCAATGTAAGCCACGGGGTAATAGGCAGTCAGATCGTCAATCCTGGTGCCGTGCTGGGGCTGGATGGATATGGCTATGTTCAAATAGGAGCAATGCCCGGAAGCGGTCAAACAACATTGCGACTGGCTGGCTCTTCTATTCTGATGTTTAACGGGGACACGTCAGCCATTGGGCGCGTTGAAGCAGTTGACGGCCGGAATACCGTTTTGACAGGGAATCTGAATCTCGCGTCGGCCTACGTGGATACCAATGCCATACTTAATTTTGCCGACGGAGTGCATCATGTAGATCATTTTGATGGTGATGGGACGGTGACGCTGGAGGGGCATGCACTGCTGTATGTGAATGATCTGTATCAAAACACAAGATTTTCCGCTGCGAGCCTTGGTTTTTTAACTTCTGCTTCGATCGTTGTTGTTGGCTCGGCGCAGTTGGGTGACAACATCACTGGTTTTGATGTTGGTGGTCTGACTATTGAGTATCTTGCGCATGCGCAGGTGGTTGCAAGTCGTTTTGCTCGCGGATATACGGTTATTAACGGGGAGTTGGATGCGGCGAGTGCCGATCTGGAGTTTTACAGGCTTTACGGGTATGACTACGATGATTCTGACCCGAATTATCAAACCAGTCGTCTGATCAATCTTGGGTCGACCTTGACCATCCATGATTTGGGCCATTTTGAGGGCGCCATGATTGGCAGTGGTGCAACGACGTTATATGCCGATTTATCAGATGGTAGTTTGGAGTTGACTGACAATGATTTGTCTGCCTTGGGCGGCATCGTCCTGCAACGCGGCCGGCTGGCCGTGACCGGCCAGCTGTCGCTGGCATCGAACGTGGTACCTGATCTCGCGGCCGGGACCACGTTCGATCTCGGCGGCGGTACGCAGATCCTCGCCGGCTTCACCGGCAGCGGCACCGTGAATATCGGGGCCGGCGGTTTGCTGACGCTGCGCGATGCCGGTAGCGGCATTGTCTTCAACAACGCGTTGCGGCTGACCGGGCCCGGGGCGCTGCACATCGACGGCGATCTCACGCTGACCGATCAGTACACGATGACCGGTGCGCTCACGGTCGATAGCGGCACGCTGACGCTGGGGCGCAGCGGCGCGCTGGCAACGGCTGCGAGCGTGACGGTTGCTGGCGGTGCGACGCTCGATCTCGCCGGCGTCGACCAGACGTTCGGCGGACTGAACGGCTCCGGCAGCATTCTCGTCGGCAGTGGCAGCAGCACCCTGACGCTGAACGTCGTGGCCAGCGCGGCCTTCGACGGCGCGCTGAGCGGCAGCGGCTACACGCTGGTCAAGTCTGGTAGCGGTGCGCAGACCCTCGGCTCGATCGGGACGCCGGCCGCCGTTTCGATCAATGCCGGTACGCTGCGACTGACGCAGGACGACGGGCTGACAACCGGCGTTCCGGTCACGGTGCTCGCTGGTGCAGCGCTCGATCTCGTTGCCACGCACCAGAGCGTCGCCGGCTTCACCGGCAGCGGCACGGTCAACGTCGATGCCGGCGGCACGCTGGTGCTGGCGCCGGGTACCGGTAATACCCGTGCGCTCAATGTCACGCTGAGCGGCGGCGGGACGCTCGCCGTCGCCGACGGCACGCTGGCGCTGAATGTCGCCACGACGCTCGGTGGCACGGTGTCGGTGGCGGGTGGGGCGCGGCTCGATCTGCTGGCGGACGATGCGCTGGCCGGGACTGCCAATGTCGATGTCGCGAGCGGCGCGACGCTGAACCTCGGCGGCCGGTCGCAGACGCTCGGTGCGCTGAGCGGCGCCGGTCATGTCGATGCCGATCTGGCGGCGCTGACGCTGAACGTCGCCAGCGGCAGCGCGAGCTTCACCGGCGACATCAGCGGTACCTATGCGCTGACCAAGACCGGTGCCGGCACGCAGGTGCTCGGCGGGTCGACCGGCACGCTGACGGCACTGAGCGTGACGGCTGGCACGCTGCGCTTCGCGCAGAGCGGCGCTTTGTCGCTTGCAACGGCCGTCAGCGTCGATGCCGGCGCCATGCTTGATCTTGCCGCCACCGCGCAGACCGTCGGCGGCATCGACGGTAGCGGTCGTGTCAACGTCGACGCCGGGGGCACGCTGACGGTCTCCAGTGCGGCCGACAGCGTGCTCAACGTCACGCTGAGCGGTGCAGGCGGTTTCCAGGTCGGCGGTGCCGGTCTGCATCTGCGGGCACCGCTGGCGCTGGCCGGACCGGTGTCGATCAGTTCCGGTGCCAGTCTGACGCTGGAGGTCGATGAGGCGCTTGCGGCCAGCAGCGGTGTCACGGTCGGCAGTTCCGCCACGCTCTACGCCAGCGGCACGCAGACGCTGCACGGACTCGCCGGCAGCGGCGACGTGATCGTCAACGGCCTGCTGCGACTCGACCCCGGCAGCGGCCAGACGCTGACGACGGCGGTCAGCATGCAGGGCTACGACGGCAGCAGTCTGAACGGCAGTCTGTTCATCGCCAGCGGCGACGTGCGGCTGAGCGGTGCCACCTCGGTGTTTGCCGGTACGGCCAGCATTGCCGCGGGCGCCACGCTGGAACTGGTCAGCGACGGCGCGCTGCTGGCGCTCGGTGGTGTGGACATTGCCAGTGGCGGCCGGCTGATCGCACGCGGTTCCCAGTTGCTGGCGGGGCTGCGCGGCAGCGGCACGCTGCAGATCGGGCATCAGGGCAGTGCCGGCTACGTGCCCGGCGAACTGCTGTACGAATCCGACTCCGACGCCGTGTTCGACGGCACGCTGACCGGTGCCGGCAGCACGCTTGAAAAGCAGGGCAGCGGCCAGTTGCGCCTGAACGGCGATGCCAGCGGCCTGACCGGTCCGGCATCGGTCTACGAAGGCCGGCTGTCGATCAACGGTTCGTACGGCGGCAGCGTCACGGTCTATGACGGTGGCCGGCTCGGCGGCACCGGCACCATACTTGGTGGCGTGGATGTCGCGGAAGGCGGCATGCTCGATCCCGGCAATTCCATCGGCACGCTGACGCTCGGATCGCTGACGTTGCAGCCCGGGTCGGTCTTGCGCATCGAGGCTGACAGTAACGGCAACACCGACGCCATCGTCGCCACCGGTGACATCACGATCGATGGCGCCACGCTGCTGCTGGTACCGATCGACGGCACGCTGGGAGCCGGCCTCACCTATACCGTGCTGAGTGCCGGTGGCGGCGTGATCGGCCAGTTTGCCGAAGTCATCAGCAGTCTGCCGCTGCTCGGCCTGACGGCTACCTACCTGCCAAGCAGTGCCGGTTTCGGTCTTGACGGGGGTGGGGGTGTCGGGGCGATCCGTGTCACCGTGCCGACCCCGGACGAAAATGCCGCGATCTCGCCGGTCGATCCGATCGCCGGCGGACCGGGCGGGCTGCTGCAGCGCATGACCGGCGCCGATGCCGAGGCCGGGCTGCTGTTCGATCCGCAGCAGGCCGGCATCGACAACGGCGAATCCGATGTCGGCGTCAGCGTCGGTCGCTTCCGTGCCGACGGCTATACGCAGCGCTGGGAGAACTTTCCGCTGCAATACGCTTGGAAGCTCGACAGCGGTGCGGTCGCCGTGGTGTCGCTGCCGATCACCAGCCTCGATACCGATGGTCGGGGCCGCAACCTGCGCCTGCGCAGCATTGCGCCGGGCGCAGGTCTGAAGCTGCCACTTGCCGATGGCTGGCAGATCAAGCCGATGCTGCGCTGGGGCACGGTCGTCGATGACGACTACAACCACGTCGGCTCGCTGGTTTCGGCGGCGCTGACCAGCCATTTCGTCGCCGGCAGCGAGCAGGGTCTGCGCTTCGGCATGGACAATCTGGTCGGCCTGTACCGCTCGATCGGCGGCAATGTCCATGGTCTGGACGCCGGCTACGAGTTGCACGAGACCGCGCTGCGCAACAGCGTCCGCCTCGAAGGGCCGCTCGACGGCAGCTTCCTGGGCAGCGGAGCGCGCTGGCGACTCTGGGCGACCGATACCCGCTATTTCGGCGACCGGCTGGCCACGCCCTCGAACCAGGAAATCGGGTTCTCGGCCAGTACCCGGGTGCGGGCCGGTGCGTCTGTCGATCAGGTCGTCAACCTCGGCATGAGCTTCACGCGTACCGAGGGTGGTGGCCATGCGGCACAGCTGAATTTCGGCTATCGCTTCTGATCCGCTGCGCCGGCATGGCCGGACCGTGCGCACCGGTCCGGCCACCGGCATGAAAGTTCAGTGCGCCGCTTCGGCCTTCGCCTTCATCCGCTTCTTCTTCGCGAGGATGTTCAGCGTCTCGACGCCGACCGAGAACGCGATCGCGAAGTACAGGTAGCCCTTCGGGATGTGGAAGCCCATGC
>JAFEDI010000077.1 GCA_018241725.1 Pseudomonadota bacterium
CAGTACGGCGCCTGCCGGATCTGGAGATAGCCCGGTCAGCGTCTCTTCGACGACATCCGACCATTGATAGTCCACGTGGATCTCAGAGCCGGGATCAGGCATGTATGTCGGGCGCAGATAGACCAGTCCGGTCGGATGCACGACGCGGCCCGTCGCTGCACCGGAAATGACCCCGATGCTGTTGGCCGTTGCGGTACGGGTGACGCCGCCAGACAACCAGGTTGCCGTAACAGAACCCGGCTCGATCATCGTGTGATCAAGGTCGAACACGTATTCCGGCGGGCGACTGGCGACGAAGCCCGAGCGGTTATCGAAGAGTTGCACCTGCCCCCAGTAAAACACCAGGGCAGACCGATCGTCCGGCAATGCGTCAAGCGTGATCGCGACCTGGCCGGTCAGGTAGTTGATGGTCCCCGCGCCGGCGCCAGTCAGATGGCCGGCGCCGTCATCGGTGATGGTGTAGTTGCGACCGAGGGCGCGAAACGTCGCGCGCACAGTCCCTGGCGCCGGCAGTGGCGCGAGGATGGTGACGTAGCTGTAGCCCCGGTTTTCCTGACCGATCCGGATGCGCTGGGAAAACGGGGAGGCCGACACTTCAACGCGGCGCGGCGACGTAGCCAGCGTGATCACTGAGTCGGACGCCGGCCGCTTGTCGGTGACGGGCGTCTCGGTGCGGCTGTTCGGCACGAGCTGGGAGTAAACCGACGCCACCTGGGCCGATACGTCGCCAACGGCGACCGCGCTGCTCAGAGCGGCGGCACCGCAATACTCGGCCGCATCCGCAACGACCGTGTCGCGGATCAGCGTCGTATTGGCATCCCGCGTAAATGAGCGATTCGCAGCCGATCCGGGAAAATCGGCCCGCAGCGGGTCGGAAATATCGACCGTGAAAACCTGCCCGTCGTAATCGACCGGCGTCCCCGCCGATGACGTGGTGAACGTGCGCGTCTCCACGCTGACCCGCGTCACGCGCACGTACTGCTCGACGGCGTCCGAATAGCCATACCGATACTGCAGCACCAATGTGCGCCCCACGGTCGGCCCATCGACCCCGGGCCGCGCAAAGATCTGGATGCTGCGCTGGCCGGTAATGTGGTTGCCGTACAGCACGCCAGCCCACTCGGGGCCCGCGTTGAGGTAGGCCTCCAACCTCGGGACAATATCCGAGCGCTTGTCGAACGTAGAGGCCTTCGCGAGCGTGATCGAGATCAGCGGGTCTTGCGGCGGCTTCGAGACAATGACGTGGGCTCCCAGGTACTGGTCGGTGTCCATCGACTGCACGGCTGCGAAGATCGACTTGATATTGACCTTACCGCCGGCGCGCATCTGCTCACTGATGTCGCCGAAGATCGCGTTGCTGACGGTGTCGGCAATCACAGTTCCAGACGGCGGGCCGCCGCCGTCGGCGGTCTCAGTCATTTTCTTTGATGCGAGAAACTTGATATCGCCCTGAAGGATTGCCATGTCACGAGATCCGGGTGAATTTGAGGGTTGGGATAACGATGTCGGTCGGAAGCGGGTCGGCGTAATCGATCAAGTCCCGCGCGGAAAGCGCAGGTGCATCGCTGTGGCGCCAGATGACGTCGTAGGCGATGCCCCTGTACGTCAATGTCCAAGTCTTTTCCGACTGACTCGCCAGCGCCCTTAGCTGGCTGAATTCCCCACGGGTCATGAATCCATAGTCATCACCGGCAGCCAGCGTGATGGGCTCACCGACCAGGGCGATTGATTCATCGACCCAGAGTGCGCCACCAAGCGTAAAACTCTGGGACTGCCGTATCGGGCTCCAGGAGTATTCATCAGTGCGCAACAAGTCATTCGGAAGAATGACGGTCGTCACGCCGTCACTGAGCGTGTTCATTAAGACCCCTTTGCTGTTTGCAGCGCGCGAATAATGGCTTCAGCAGACCCGTCATCCAGCACGGTGGCGGTACTCGTTTGAGATCTGTCAGCGATCTCAATGCGAACTGTCCGCTGGATACCCGGGGTTCCAAATTGGAAGCCGTTGCCTGCACTGGATGAGGTATTGCTGGCCGATGAGTTGGATGCCGTGGCCTTCTCCAAGGCAATCAGGCGCTTCGCTTCGCGGACAGCCTTGTCTTCATATTCACGCGTCACGGCCGCGTAGTCCGACGTACTGAATAACAGCCCCTGCGAGCCGGCAGCGCGACCGGCGGCATCGACGTTTGCTTGTTCCACGAAGTAGCCGTAAATCTCTTTCAGCTTGGCCGCCTCTTCGGCACTCAGGCCGTTCTTGGCTGCGATGAAGTCGGTATTGACCGCCGATGACGTCACCGTCCGATTGGTGAAGCCCGGAGCAGCGCGGTCGTTTCCGTTGATGTAGTCCTCGATCTCGCGGCTCGAATAGCCCATGGACTGCATCTGCTGCGGCGTGACGCCGGCCTTGCGCAAGTCGTCGTACGTGCCATTGCCACCCATGGACTGATTGCCATGTGTGTCACTGAGGCCAGCGGTCTTGAGGCTGGCAAGCCTGTCCGCGAGGCGCTCGGCATCCGAACGCATCTTGTTGACTGCGTTGGAGCCCGTGGCCATGCCGTCGGAAATACCCTTTCCGGCAGCGCGGCCGGCCTCGCCGATCTTGTACAGCTCTTGCTGGGCCTGGAGCATGGGCGGCAGGATGCCGCCGTGCGCGGCCTTGGCGGCAGCGGCGTACTTGTCCCAGGCTGCGGCCTGCTCGGCGATTGTGCCGCCGTTGGCCTTGATGTACTCGAAGGCTTCCTTCGCGGCCTGCTCGGTCTGCTGCAGCGATGTGCGCGACTTCATGCCGAGTTTCTCGAAGGCTTCGTCGAGCGACTGAATTCCAGGCAGCGCCGATTCGGACTTCTGCCGGATCGCCTCGAGGAGCTTGCTGACTTCGCTCTGTGCCAGGCCGGCCTTGGTGCCAAAAGCCTCGACCTGGTCGGCCAGGAACTTGAACTCCTGGCGGCCGGCAGCCTGCGGCAGGGTTTTCGTGATCAGATCAATGAACACCCGGTCGGTATCGACGCCCTTCGCGGCAAGTACGTCGAGCTGGCTGGTCAGGATCTGAACGCCCTGGGCTGAGTCTCGGAACTTGCCGGTCATGCCGTCCATGGCGGTCGAAGCGGTGACGCCGGCTTTCAGCAGGGCAGCGTCGAGCTGCGCGTCGATCGCAAAGGCGAGCTGCTCGGCCGACAGCTTGCCGCGGCCGAACGCGAACTCGGCGGACTTCGCAAAGTCGGCCAGGTCATTCGCCGACAAAGACTTGAGCCGATCGACCAGCGCGGCGCGGATCTCCTCGCCAGTCGCCCGGGCAGAGCCCTGCACCTGGTCAAGGCCACGGATCATGTCGGAGATGCCAGTCGGGTCGAACTTGGCGCCTTTCAGCGCGTCCGACAGCGCTTCGGCCGTCGCCTTACCGGCCTTTTCTGCGGTGTAAAAGGCTTGTGCGAGTTCCTCGGTCTTGACCCTCGTCATTGCTGCATTGGTCGCGACGAGTTCGAATTCCTTGGCCGGGCCATTGATAGGCGAAGGGGCCAGGGCTTTCTGCAGCACCTTATCGGCCTCTTCAGCTGCCGCTTTGGCGCGAAAAAACTCCGCGCCAAGACTGGCTACCTCGGTCACGATGCCGACGAGCGTCAGCCCCTTGAGCAGTCGGATGCCATTGGCCAACAGACCGACGGCGGGTGCAGCTGTTGCACTGGCTGCGCCCAGCGCCCGCGTTTCGACGGCAGTCACCGCGGCAGCTGCACCCATGGCCCTTGTCTCGACAGCGGCGGTTGCTGCTGCGGTACCGACTCCCGACAACATCGGAATCAGCGTCATGCCGGCCACGCGCCAGGCGATATAGCCTTCCACCCCGATCTTGATCACGCCGGACATGGCCGACACCGCCTCGATAGCCGTCTTCACGCCCTCGGCCATCTTCACGAAGTTGTCGGCGATTTCCTTGGCGGCATCCTTCAGCTCGCCGTTCGCCTTCATCCGGTCGAACTCCTCGAGGAGCGACTTGACCTGGCCGGTCAGGTACTCCAGCACACCGGACTGGGCGATCAGCGCGTAGAACTCGTCCAGGGCGTCGTGGGCATTGGAGACTGCGCCGCTGAACGTGTCCATCAGCTGGGCGCTGGCGCCCATGTTCTCCTGGCCGAGGGCGTCGATCAGCTTGAGGATCACATTGCGGCCGAGAGTGCCGGCCTCGGACATCTTCTGCAGCTCTTCGGTGTTCTTGCCGGTGGCCTTGGCCAGCAGGTCCCACACCGGCACACCGGCCTCGGCGAGCTGCAGGATCTCGTCTCCCTGCAGCTTGCTCTTCGTCCAGGCCTGGCCGAGGGCGAGAGTCACGCGGCTCAGCGCCTCGGTGCCGCCACCGAGGGTGGCGGCGGTGTCGGCGATGGCCTGCATCTGCTTCATGCTCGGCTGCAGGCCGAAGGCCGTGAGCTTCACATAGGCCTCGGTCAGGCCCTGCACTTCGAAGGGCGTGGTCTTGGCCAGCTCCTTGATCTGCGCAAAAGCGTCTTTCGCGGCATCGGTGGAGCCGAGCAACGAAGTCAGCCTGCCTTCAAGCATCTCGAACGCGGCGCCGGTGGAGATGACGTCCTTTGCGAGGCCGGTCAGGCCCTGCAGGCCGACCACGGCACCGGCCATCGCAGCCAGGTTGTGGACGGCGCCGCCGAGCACGCCGGTCATCGACTCGGTCTTGTCGCTGAACTCTTTCACCGCATTGCCGGCGTTGGTCATCTCCGGCGCCACACCGTGCGCCTCGGCCTTCAGGGCCGCCAGCTTGACCTGGAAGGCGGCGATGGCCTGCTGCTGTTCTGCGGAGGTAACGCCCGAGGCGCGCACCTGGGCCAGCGCATCCTGCAGCCGCTTGGTCTCGGCGACCACTTCCTGCAGCGGCCGCACGCCGAGCTGTTTGAAGGCATTGTTCAGCGCCTCGGCGGCCAGCGCGGCTTCGCGTTGGCTGGCGGCGATCTTGTTGGCGTTGCCTTGGGCTTCCAGCGCGGCCCGGCGGTCGGCCTCGAGGAGCTCTTGGGCGGCCATCTTCTGGCGCTGGATGCTCGCCTCGACGATCTGCGCCAGGCGCTGCTCTTCGGCAGCGGCGGCACGGTCCTGGGCGATCTTCTCCTGGGCTGCGACCGCGGCGTCCTGCAGGGCCTTGGCCGACCTGGCCACCGCGGCGGCAGCAGCTTCGGTCTCGGTCTTGAGGCGGCCTTGCTCGGCCGCCAGGTTGCGTGTATCGACGCCGGCCGCGGAGGCGGCAGCCCGGGCAGAGTCGAGCTTCTGGCGCGACTGATCCCATGCGGCTTCAGATGCCTTCACCTCGGCGTTGGCCGACCGCACAGCCTGCTCGAGCAGCTTGATCGCCTCCTTGCCGGCGCCGGCACCCTTGGCGGATGCGAGCTGTTCGTCGAGGGTCTGCGCCGAGGCCCGCGCCTCCTGCATCGCGGCGCGGGCATCCTTGGCGTTCTGGATGGCGCCTTCCAGGATCTGCACCTTGCGGCCGGTGGCATCCAGCTTGGCCAGGTCGGCCTCGGACTGGGCCAGGGCCGAGCGCAGGCCGCGCGGATCGCCGTCGATGATTACCTGGGCACGGATGTCGGTCATGGCAGCAGCGGATCGGGGTAGAAAAAAGGGCCAGCGAACTGGCCCGGGGAAGCTCGGGCCGAAGCGGCCTTACGCGGTGGCGCGCTCTTCGACGACGAAGGGCGGCACGCCGACGGACGGCACTTCGAGCGTACCTTTCAGCTTCAATTCGGCGATGTCACCCTGCAAGAAATCGAACGCCTGGTCGCTGGTGACCACTGCGCGTTGGGCCAGGAACTCGCTGTCGGCGCCGGTCAGCAGGTTTTGCATGTCGCCTTCGATCTTGAGGACGTGCTGATGCTTGCGGGCGCCGTTGATGCGCGTGCCGGTCGTGGCCTGGGAAGTGCCAGTCACCTTGAGAGCCAGGGCGTCGGTGATCGCGCCACCCGGGATCGCACGCAGCTTGCCGAGGCGGTAATTGATCGCGTAGTCCACGTCCTTCACGTAGGTCGTCGTCCCTGCCGTGTTTTTCACAGCGAGGTCCGCAACGGCGATGTTCTTGCGGCCAATATCGACCCAGGCATCCAGCGCAGCCACAACCGGCAGGTCGGTGAAGGCGCCGCCGGCAACGGTCAGCGCCTCAACCTCGCCAGACAGCTGCACGGCGAGCAATGCGCGGGACATTTCATTGAACGTGATGGCGAACTCGGTCACGTCGGGAAGCTGGTAGGACGCGAAGGCCTGGCCGTAGTCGTCCCGGTTCTTCGACTTCTTGGTCTTCTTCGCGCTCGGCGTGGTGACCGACAGCAGATCCGTGCGCAGCAGCGTGGCCGGGCCAAAGACACCCGGGGAAGTCTCGAAGCTGATGAAGATGTCGCCGGCAAAGAGTTGAGCGTTCTGACTCATTGTGTGTGCTCCTGGTAGTTAACGTTTCGGCCGTGCGGGAATCCGCGCGGTGAATTTCCAGCCGATGGGGTAGTAGCCGAAGCCGGCCTTGAATGCCGGGCCGAGGGGCGTGTCGAGATGCAGCGGCCCGGCGCCGTCGATCGCCGGCACCCAGGGCCGCAGCGCGGCGATGACGCGGGACATCAGCGGGCCGGCGTCGAGTTCGCTGGACGCCGGCGACGGCAGCGATGCGACGTTGCGCACAACCACCACCGTCGCCCAGCGCAGCTCGACTTCCTCCCAGGCTGCGTTGGCCGACTTCGGGCTGAAGCCGCGGAACAGCACATGCACGGCCGGAACCGGCTGTTGCTGCTCCGTGATCGCCGCCAGCTCCTTCGACTCCAGCACAAAAACCTTTTCCGGCAGGCTGGCGCGCAGCTGGCCGGCGATCAGCGGGCCGGCGGCAAGGAAGTCGTCGAGCAGGCTGATCATCATGCGAAGCCCCGCAGGTCATCGTCGGTCACTGAACGGGCGCTGAAGCTGTAAAGCACCTCGGCATCCGTTGCGTTCTCGCCGGCACCAGCTGCCGGGCCGATGCTCACCAGGCCGCTGGCCACGTCGCGTAGGTAGTCGTCGGCCCACTTTGTGGACTTGACGACGGCCTCATCCACGGTGATCCCATACATGCGGCGCAACGCGATGGTGGCCACCACGGTCGGCAGATCCGATGCCGCCACCTGCTCGGCAGTCAGCCCACCCGGGTAACGCACGGCAAGGAAGGTGTCGGCGTAGCGGCTGGCGGCGGCCAGCTGGGTGTTGATCGCCGCCAGCCCGCCGGTGGCCAGGCTCACAACCTCCGGCGACCAGGCCGACGTGTCGCCGCCAGTGGCCACAGCCTGCAGCAGCTCACCAGGCACACGGGCATCGCGGGTGGCCCGGCCGGCCACGTCGGACCAGCCGGACACCGACACGCGCACCAGGTCGTCGATGGTTGCGTAGTCCATGGCTTAGGTGTGGCGATGCGGCAGGATGCGGATCTCGACCAGTTGTCCCGCCGCCGACGAGCTGGAGCCCGGCATCACCCGGCCGCAGTGGTCGGTCGCACTGCCCGTGATCGCCTTGCCGCTGCCGTCGGCGGCGGGTTTGACGAAGGCGTGCTCGGCCAGCGCCTCGCCGGCCTCGACCAGGAAGGAAAAGCCGGTCACCGCCGAGAAAGCCGCGCCGACGTCGGCGGCACTCTCGCTCACCCCGAGGGTGTCCTTGTTGCCGCCGGCGCTTGTCGCGTAGCCGCCGTCGTGGGCAATGAAGCGGTAACCCACGACTGCCGCTGAAGCGACGATCGTTACCGCATTGGTTTTTTGGTACTGGCGTCCCATGATGTTGGGTCCTCTGTGTCAGTGGTGGGGTCAGGCCTTGGGCTGGCGCGCCGACTTTTTCGTGGGCTCCGCCGGCGCAGCTTCGTCAGCCGGTGCCGCGGTAGCATCCAGCGGCGCATCAGCGGGCGCGTCGTCGGCGGCATCGGTCGACGTCGAGCCTTCCGTGGCCAGGCTGGCGTCAGCGGTGGCGAGCTGGCCAGCATCGGGCTGCACAGGCGGAACAGCAGGCTCGGTGGAGGTGACAGGCGCGGCCAGTACGTCAGCAACAGCAACATCCGAGGCCTCCTTGCCTTGTTCCTCCACGGCATCGGCGCCGTTGTTGATGCCCAGGCCCAACTCCCGCACCAGGAGCACCCGATCCGAGATCTCTTCTTCCTTCACTGCCTTCAAGCGGATGAGGTCCTGCAGGGCCTGGGGATCGATGTCGTCCGGGATCGGATCGCCCGGCGGGATGTCCTTGCGGACGGCGCCGATGTAGATGGCGCACACGTGGACTGCGATCAGCTTTTTCTGCATGGCGGGCCTCACTTCGGGTTCTGGAAGAGGAATGCGGCGGTGTTGTAGGCCACGTTGGCCCGGCGCTCGAACGTCGCGCCGTAGATCCAGCTCTTCGTGCTGCCCTCGTAGTACGGCGTCTCGGCGAACGGGTGACCGTCAATCACGTTGGTGAAGCCGAAGCCGGGCTCAGCCAGGCTGATATCGCCAGAAGCGTTCGCGATGCGCGGCACGTAGGCGAGGATCGCGTTGTTGCCCCACACGTCCTGGCCGGTGTCGGTCTCGTCCTTCCAGATCGCGTCACCGACGACGATCTCGTCCACGTTGAAGATGACCTTCAGCTGCTCGAGCGTCGGTGCGCCCATCTGCGAATCCGGCAGATAGCTGCGCACCTGGATGTTGGATTTCACGGCCTGGAAGGCATCGGCTGAGAACGTCAGCTTGTTCGGGCGCTTGCCGATCTTCTTGCGAATGACGTTCGCGGCGTTCTCGACATCGTCCACCGGTGTGCCGGTATCCGTACTCCACTTGGTAGCACCGGCCAACGCGAGCACATGGCCAGCAGCATAGGTCGCGGCATTCGTTGCCACCCCGGCCACTTCGAGCTCATAGTCCAGGCCAAGAATGTCGTTGGCCGTCACCATCGCAATCCGGCTGATGTCGAGGTAGTTGCCGACATTGAGGCGGCGGCTTTCGTCAGACTCGCGAAGCAGCTCGCGAGGGATCGGCACCTCGACCGAATATTCCTCGACGGTGTAGGTGTTGCCGTCGTACTTGATGTCGACGCGCTTGGTCGGTGTGCCGGGTGCGCGGCGCAGGTTGTACTTGCGGCTGCGCTCGTCACCCACCTTGGCCAGCATCACGCTGGACAGGGCTTGCGGGAGGCGCGGAAAGAGCTTCTCGGCGATCAGGGTCCCTTGCCCCATGCCCAGCAGCAGGCTGGTGAGGATCGGGTTCTGCTTCAGCCGAATCTCGTTGAGAGTCATGGCCATGGTGTGTGGTCCTTGCGGTTACGGTGGGTCAGCTAGTGAAGCCAACGACAGCGGACAGCGCCTCGGCGTACTGCACGTTGTGCTGCTTGGCGTAGGACTTGGCGGCGGCGTCGATCTCGGCGTCGGTCTTGCCCTTGGCGCTGCCGGCTTCGGGCTTCTCGCCCGCGTTGCCCGGAGCGAATTCGCCGAACTGGACGACCGGGCCGACGCCGGCAATGAAGCCCTTGAGCCATTCGGCGGGATTGACCTTCTTGGTCACGCCAGCCTCGGCGAACTCGACGGTCTGGCTGTCAGCCAGGGCCGTCAGCACAGCGGGCAGCGCGGCGGCATCGGGCTTCTTCAGCTTGCCGGCGGCCAGCTGGGCCTCGGCGAACTGCACGAAACCGGCGTGGCGCTCCTGGCGCTGCTGCTCGGCAAACTGGGCCAGTTGAGCCTTGGCTGCGGCGGCTTCGGCCTCGGCAGCAGCCTGCGCAGCTTTCGCGGCCTTCGCCTCGGCTTCGAGGCGTTCCTTTTCGTCCATGGATAACTCCTGAGTGGTTTTGCCGGAACCGCCGGCCTCGGAAAAACAGACGAAGCCTTCGCCGGCCTCGGATTCGGAAAACTGGATGTCCTTCAGCCCGGCGACAGCCGGCGGCTGCGCGCCCAGAAAGGCCACGTGGCGCAAGTACCAGGTGCCGGGCTTCGGATTGGAAGGGTGTTGCGGAGGGTAAAAAGCGGCGGAGCGCTTTTTATAGCGACCGGCAGCCACCATCTCGGCGAACTGGGGTTCGACCTGGTGCGGGTCCATGACCAGGCGACCGGCGGCATTGACAGACAGCCCCTTGACCCAGCCATAGGCCGGCAGATTGGATGCGGGGTGGCCGACGGTCAGCGGCGCCTCGCGCAGGGCCGGGTCATAGTCCGCCGCCATGCCCGCGATGGAGGCTGCGTCGAAGACGTGCTCGATGCCCGAGTCGTCGATTTGACGACCCGGCTTGAAGATCTCGATTGCGGGGGGAAGTGTTTGAGTGCCCATGCCCGCTATCGTCGCGCGGGCGCGAGTAGGGGCTTAAATGAACGGGTTCAATCTCTTGGCGGATGCTGCAGGCGCTCCTTTACGCACTTGGCCCGCAGTTTCAAGGTGGCAAAGAACGGCTAGAGTACAGCCCGACATACCCCCACATCATGGAGATCGCGGATCATGCGCAAAGAACCTTCCGGCCACATTTACATGCACGCACAGCAGTTCTTCCGACTTGCTGAGCATGCCTTCAAAGACGACTATCTCCTCAGCACAGCTCCGTACGCGGTCACTGCGAACTACGCGTTCTGCGTCGAGATCCTGCTGAAGGCTTGTGATCCAAAACTGGAATATCTCTCACCATCGCCCGAGGACGACACCGAAGCCGACTTGAGACATGAACCTGCTGACGACGAGGCCAGATTGGTCCGGGCTGCAATCTATTGTTCGAACATCTCCGGGCATGACCTAGTCAAGATCTTCGAGAAGCTCGACCAGGAAACCGCGACTAAAGTAAGCCAACTCTTCGAGGAACAGACTGGCGAGCAAATCCTTCCGCTTCTTGAGGAATGCCGACGTTACTTCATACAGGCTAGGTACCCCTACGACAAAGGCAACCGGATTGGCTTCGACATCGCGAAAGTGCGGCTGCTGGCTACCGGATTGATGGGCGGACTTCCAAACTGGAACAAGTCGTAGAGTTTTCATACCCAGGTAACACGTCCACCTAGCTAGCCGACCGAGTGCGGCATTCAACAATTGGACCCGCAATTTCATGAAAAAAACGGAATCATTTGTCGCCTATAAACACACTGAAAGGAAATGGGCTAAGGATCTAAAGCTGCATGGACGCCTTAAGCTCTCTTCGTATGATTACTACCATGACATCGAGAGTTCACAGGTGGGGATTGAAGATCCGCTAGAAGGTGTAGGCATAGTTGACTTGACGGGTTTCTATCCTGCGGAAACCCCTGATGCCCAAACCAGTGTGTTCACTGGAGAGACGGTAAACGATGGGTTCACATTGCTAAATGCAGCAGGACGTGCCCGCGGTCTAAAAGGACGCGCTTTGGTTGTCGAGGCTATTAGGGAAACGATGGGTATTGATCTTTCAAATTGCAATATTCATGTATCCCAGACCCATATTGAACATAGGTGTCCGCCTCTTTACATCTACTCCATGACTTATAGCAGCACACCGGGAATCTTCGACTGTCCTGAACAGGGGCAGAAATACGATGCAGTCGTGAAAATTCCTGACTGGAGGCGTCTAGCGCAAGCTATTTTACTTTCTGCCCCGGAGTCTCTCGCGCGCGTGCATGGCGCGAGCGTGATTTATGAGCCTCGTATAGTTCATGCATCCCAAGGAAACCTCGACAACAGTCCGTTTCGAAAAAACACATCCTTCGCATGGCAAAAGGAGGTTCGTTTAGTGTTCGAACCGAGAGGTGAGATGAAAAAGCACATTTTTGTCGAGGGAAAGAGAGTTAAGAAGAGCTTGCAGGGCGGCTAGCCAAATGCCCCTGGACGCTCCGGAGTCCAGGGGCTTTAGTCAGTACATTTCGATCCGACCATTTTCCGCCGCGCTCAACGAGCCGCCGACGATGCGCGTTCCGCGGTAACGAATCACCGCGTTCTGCCGAGCACGCAACGCATACACCTTGCAACCCACGATGCCGCCGTCGAGCCATACCTGTGCATTGTCCAGCGCCTGGATGGTCACAGGGTCAAAGCCGCCGCCGAACACAACGTCACCGCGCGAGTCGAGAACCGTAGGCTCGACAATGAACAACTGAGAGTCGTTGATATAGGCAACCTCGCCGCCGAATGAAGACCCGAGGTCCGGCATCACGGACAGCACGACGCACGTTTCGTGGCCCGTCTCCGAGTTGTTCGAAAGATTCCCAAGCAATCCGTTGTACCGGGACCGGCACTTGTAATAGTAGACATACAGCTTCGACTGCCCACCAAGTGACCAGTGAACGTTGAATGAGTCCGCACCGCCGTAAAAGCCATCGCACTCAATCAGAGAAATCAAGCCGGGGCAGTCTCGAAGACGCCAGTTGTTGAACGCCAAGTGGGAATATCGAGCGCCGCAATTCTTGAATACGAACCGCTTGTCCGCTGCCGCCGCCGAAGTGCCCACCACGTCGACCGGATAGCCGCCCTCAAACTCGAAATTGAAAAACCCGCAGCCGCTGGGCGTCGTGTCGTCGAGCTTCAGGACGTTGGTTACCAACATCACTGCGGTATTGCTGTCGGTAACTGCTGCGCCATCCAGGCGGTTGACATATACCTTTCCGGAGTTGGCGCCAGCGCCCTGCGCCCACGAACCGGGCGTTGTGGCAACCACCGTTTCATCAGCCACCTTCTTCAGTTCAACGTAGTTGCCGAACTCATCGTCCTCATTGAGCGTATCAAACACACGCGAAACGTTTGCTCGCGTTGCCCAATACATCGTCCCAGACTGGAGGGTCCAGGCGAGGGAGTCCGACATACGAACCTTGGCACGCCCAGGCCCATCGCCTTCTGCGAGGGTCGGCACCGTCGGGATGGGCCAGGGGGCTGCACCTGCAACCCGGTTGAACACTACACCCTTGCGAATCTTGACCTTGATCCGACCAGGAACACCGCCGGCATTCAGCGTGTCCTGAGCCTTCTTGATTGTCTTGAATGCCTGGCTGTAGTCACCAACATACGAACCAAGTCCGGTATTCGTATCCAGACCATACAGACCATCCACGTGATAGCAGGGGCCTGTGTAGCAGGCCGGATTGACCTGCAGCTGCGGCACGAGCGACGACGAGACGTTGCGGCCCGTGCGAAAAAGCTGGATCGGAAACTTGTCGTGAGGCCATGCGAAACCGGCCGGGAACGTGATCGGCTCGATTAATACATTCCCCCCATCCCCACTTGGAATGACAGTCACCGGCGTTGCGCCCGTCTTCAGCCCTGCACGCCGAAGCATATCTTTGATCTTTACCATACTCATGGCTGCTAATCCCATTGAAAGAGTTCAATTGATAGAGCCATGCTTCCGGATCGCGCGAGCCTGCGGTAACTGATCCGGTTCAATGTTTTCCAGGTCCGTTCAAACGAACCGGCCGCCACAAAAGAAAAAGGGGCCGCAGCCCCTCCCAAACGATCCCAATTCATCCCAAACCAAAACCACGGGCTACGTAGCACCCCCGAGGTCCAAACTGCCTTGCCGGGATCGGATCTCCTCGCGCCTCAGAATCGAGAAATACTTGTACAGCACCCGCACCGATACATTGGACTCGGACGCCAGCTGGGGGATGTTGCGGCCATTGAACCGGCGGTACAGCTCGCGGTATTCGAGGGCCGCTTCGTAGTCGTCGCCCTTGGGCAGGTAGGGCTGCTGGCCGCCCAGCTCGGCGCGCAGCACGTCGGCGGCGAGCATCGTCATCTCGATGCGGCGCTGCTCGTCGAGCTCGGCATCGGCCGCATGCAGGCCGATGTGAATGCACTCGGCGATGGTGCGCCACACCTCCGGATAGTCCGGGCCCAGTGCGGTCGACAGCGGCGCCAGCTGCTCGGCCGGCGTCGTGGTCAGGCGCGGGACGGCTCGACGCTTAAGCACGGCGATCCACCCACTGCTTGAGGCTTTCGATCAGCGTCCGCTCCTGGGCCGGCGTCAAAAAGGTCAGCGCTTCGACGTGATTCTCGGTCTGCGCCTTTATCCACGCGAGAAGGCCTTTCATCGTGCGATCGCGCACCCGGCCGGCGTCGGCCAGCTGCTACCACAGGGACCACATCTTGCGCTGGGGCGCCGTGAGCGGCCGGCGCTTGCTTCCGCCGTCCGGCCGCGGAAAGCCCGCAACGTGGAAGTGTTCAATGATCGCCAGCAGCTCGGCGATGCTGCAGGCCTTGCTGCTGGTCTTGCCCGACGCGCGGGCGGCGAGCGCGGCGCGGTAGGTGTCGTCGTCGAGCTTCAGCCAGGTCTTGGCCACATGCACCTGGCGCACCAGGGCGGCATGCTGGCCAGCGCGAGCGGCGGCGAAGGGTGCGCTGGCCATGATCAGCCCTCCTGCTCGCCGCCCAGGGCTTTGAGCAGCGCCGGGATCAGGCGCGACAGCTCGCCGCTCATCAGCGCGAAGTCGGCTTCGATCTGCATGTCGGTGGCGTCGGCCTGGCGCTCGGCTTCTTCCTTGATCACGTCCAGGAAGGCCAGCTGCTTGACCTCCATCTTCTCGGTGAGGATGAAGGAGATCCGATCGTCGAAGGTCAGCGCCATGCGGGTCGGCAGCTTGCCGGCGGCCAGGTGGTCCTGCACGTCCTTGCCGTCCAGTGCGTGGCGCATGTAGCGCACCGCGGCATGTTCGTCGGTGACGGCGCGCAGCTCGCAGTCCAGGTCGATGGTGAAGGCGCCCGTGGCCTCCTTGGCGGCCAGCCAGTCGGTCATCACGGATACCGGCGACAGCTGGGTCTTGACCATCTTCACCGGCAGCTCGTCCAGCGTGTCGCGCAGCGCGTCGAGGACTTCCTGGGCATGCGCCTGGCTGGCGGCGTCGATGACCAGCCAGCCGCCCACCGGGTCGATCCAGGTGAAGACCCGCCGGCGGCGTTTGAAGGCCTTGGGGAGCAATTCGGCCAGCGTCAGCTCCTTGAGCTCCTTCATCTGCTTGCGGCCGGGCTTGTAGCCTTGCTCGGCCTCGACCAGTTCGGCCTTGGCGGCGGCCTCCTCATTGACCACCGACGCGGGCAGCAGCTTCTGTTCGACGGTCAGCGCAATCAGGAAATGGCCGCCGACCGCCAGCACGAAGCGGTCATCCTTGGTCGGAGAGCTCCAGCCGCGGCTGGTCATGTCCTGGCTGCCGCAGGGCTGGAAGGGCCGCGCGGCGAGCTTGTCGGCAAGGGCTTCGGAAGTCAGCGCCCAGTTCGTGGGGAGACGGTAGATCTGCAGGTTACGGAACCACATGGTCAGCCCTCCAGTGCGAGCGGGTCGGGAGCAGCACCGACGCCACGGTTGAGAACGGCCGACCGGCCAGCTGCAGCGCCTCGCGCCAGGTCATTGACCTGGTGATCGCGCAGGCCGCTCTTAGGGCTCCGGTCTGCGGTCTTCAGCTTCTGCAGCGACGGATAGTTGACGCCCAGGAACGCCTCGACGGCCTCTTCCTGCTCCGGTGTCGTCGTCCATGCGGTGAGCGTTCCCAGGGCTGTGCGAATCCAGCCCTCGCAGAACAGATCCGCCCGTGCGGTTTTCACCGCAGGACGGCGGACGCGCTTGAGGGCCGTCCCAATGTAATCGGCACGGGCCTTGCGGGCCTGCCGGTTGAGGACGTGGAAGGCGTACGACGCCACTTCATGCGTTGCGCCGAAGCCGATGAAGACCCAGATGCCGGTGTGACGCTGGCTGAACAGCACACGGCAGCCGAAGGCCTCGCCGACGGAGACAGCCAGGTTCGCTTCCCAGGTGGCGGGCTTCGTTGCGGCCCCGGCTTTGGTGCCGCTCTCGCCGGCCTGTGCGGCCAGCATGTCCTGGTCGCTGACGCCATGGGCCTCCATCAGCTTCTGCGCCTGGCGCAACGCTGCCGCCGCCTCATGCTCGTTGGCGCTGCTGGCCATCGCCAGGCACTTCTTGATCTTGTCGAGGATCTTCTCGTCAGCCATGGCGATACCCTTTCGGTTCCTGGAAAGTCTTGGCGCCGTTCTCCAAGATGAGCACGGCCCGGCCGTCGGCCGGATCGCGGAGCTGGAAGTGCACGGCACGGCGGGTGTTGGCGTGCATCTGAGCGCAGGCCGGGGCCAGGTCGGCGATCGCCTGGGGCACATTCGGGATCGGCTCATCGACGATCATCACGCGGCCGCGGTTGATGATGGCCAGGCGCAGATGGGTGGGCTGTTTGCTCACGATGCGCTCCTTTCCTCGACCTGGACATTGAACCGGCTCACGTCGGGCGCATCGCCGGCGGCCGGCAGCATGGCGGTGATGACTGCACGTTCGATGTCGAGCGGACGGCGGGACTTTTCGAGGAGGCGGCACAGCGCTTGGCGGGGGCCGGCCGTGCAGGTGGCGTGCAGGCCGTTGACGCCCGCGTCCTCAGCGGCGCGGGTGAGTGCAGACCGCGCGCGGTAGGTATTTGCGCGATCGATGATGATGACTTCGAACTCGTGCTTGACCGGGACCTTCGGCGCTGCGGCCAGGGCGGCAGCCCAGATCACGTCCAGGTCGTTGCCGCCTGTTTCCGCCATGTACTTGCGGGCAGCCTCTGCGGCGGCGCGGCGCATCTCCGGCGTGAGCTTGTTAGGAACGGTTTGCCAGGTGTTCATGGTGGCCGTCCTCAAACCGTTGCCAGGTCGAGCGGAACAGCCCGGTACTGCTCGGACTCGCCGACCCGCTCATAGACGCGCACATAGACGGCGGTGCCGGTGCTCTGGATGCTGTCGCGGATGGCCTGCATCGCCCGCAGCCATTCATCGTCCTTGATCTCCAGGCGCAGCAGCTCGAGGACTGCGGCCATCTTGATCTGCCCTTTCGAGTCGGTACGAAATGCGCGATCAACCAGGGCGCGGATGTTGGCGTTGGCGCCTTCGCTCCAGCGGATGATGCACTGGTTGATCAAGGCCTTCGCGGCCTCGATCTCCTCGGTGAAGGTGATGCGCTCGGAGAAGGCGCGGACGATCTTGAAGCTACCGTCGAAGGTCGTGACGGTGACGTTGCCCTTCTCGCCGCCGACCGACACCTTGTAGCGCTCCGCGCTGATCGTGACCAGATCGGCGATCTCTGTCAGGGCGCGGGTCTTGAACTGCTTGAGCTCGTTGCTCAAGCGGACGGCGCTGTCAGCCAGGCCGCGGGCGACATCGTCGCGCAGCAGATCCTGCTCGCGCACCTGGTCGCGCGGCACGAGGTGGCCCGAGGCGTTCTTGAGGTAGCCGTCGGGGATGGTGGTTGCAGCCATGGAAACTGTCCTTTCTTGATGTGTGGTTACGGCCGGCCTCAGAGGTCCGGATTGGCTTCTTGAATGCTCACGATGTGCTGCTCGGTAACTGCCTTGACGGTGCCGATCGCGATAGCCAGGCGGCCCAGCATCGAGTCATAGCCCCAGTCACCCGGCGCACCGAGAAAGCGCTTCAGGCCGTCGATGTGGGCATTGAGGGTGACGGCCTCCTTGAAGGACAGCGCCGATTCCGAAAGCGGGAGTTCGTTAAACGGTGCGCTCATGCCAGGGTCCCCCCATGAACGGATTTAGCGTGGTTGCTGGGCGGGATGTCGATTGCGCCGACTCGGCGGCCGGGCCGGTGGGTCGGCACACGGCCGACCGGATAGACGACTTCGCGGGAGACGCCTTCGTCGAAGACCGATGCCGTGATGACCTGGTGGCCGGCGATCAGGGCATCAAGCTCGCGACGGACTGCCGCAGGATCGCCACCGATCTTTTTCATCAGGTCCCGGACGTCGATGGCGTTCTGGCTGCAGTGCTTCGACAGCGCCTTCAGAAGCCGGCTACGCAAGGTTGGATCGACGAGCTGCGTCGCGCAGCCGGGCTCCCAGGCAGTGAAGGCACGTGCCGAGGTGGGATTCGGTTTCATCGTGCCACCTCACTGAGCTGCACCGACTGCATGGCCTTGGCCGTCGCCTGGTGCCGATCCTGCACGTCGCAGTCGGCCCCAACGGCTTCCGTTACTGCGGCGGCCGGCGCTTGTGGGGCCACGAGTGCAAGCAGCACCGCAGAGGCCGCACCGAGCACGAATGCCAGCACCAACTTGGCCCACGAGATGTCGCGGCTGATCTGCAGCACTTGAGGCGTATCGGGAAAGTCGGCAGGGCAAGCAAACACCAGATCGGTATCCACTGGGATCAGGCTGCTGGCCAGTTCGACCATGGCGCAGTCTCCTGAGCCATAGGCTGGCGCAAAGACGCGATCCCAAGCGGGCGGCTGAGCAGGTGTGCGACGCACAGCGACCAGGTCACCGATCTCGAAACGCTCATTGAACTGGATGGCCTTGTGCACGCCAATGATCGTGCGCGGGTGTTCGGTACGCATGATCAGCACCCCGCAATGACTTGCGCATCGACGCGCGGATAGCCGACAGAGGCCGCGGCATTCATGGCGCGGCAGACCAGGTTATTGACCACCAGCGGATGGCAGATGGACACCGTGTCCGATGCCTTTCCACCGCGCGGCGTGCGCACCAGGCGGGCGCGGATGGCATCGACCGCGTCGTCGGCGAACACATCCTCCAGGCGCAGACCCATGCGGGCGAACTTGTGCTTGAGGTAGTCGCCGAGGTCGTTGTCGAGCGGGCGCATCTCCACCACCTCGCAGCGCTGCACGACTTCGCGGACTTCGGGGTTCTGCTCGGAGAGTAGGACGCGCAGCTCGGTCTGGCCGATCAGCGCCACGCCGAGCACACGCTGCAGGCCGCGCTTGAGCTCAAGGAAGCCCTTGAGGTGCTTCAAGGTGGCTTTGGGCAGGCGGTGGGCTTCTTCAATCACCAGGAGGTGGGAATAGCCGCTGGCCACCGAAGCGCACAGCAGCTCGTGAGCTTGCTTGGCGCGGGCCTGCGGGCTGCACTTCATCGTCGTGCTGGGGGCCAGCGTGGCGATGATGGACTCGGCGATCTGCACCGACTTCATCGGCGTGCCCTTGGTCTCGTTGGCCTCCATCTCCAGCGTGTAGGGCTTGATGACAATGATCGGGCGGGACTCGTCGAGGATGCGCTGCTCGAGCTCCTCGCGCAGGGTGGACTTGCCGGCGCCGGATTCGCCGATCAAGGCGATGAAGCCGTGATTGACGGCGGCGTCCATCAGCGCAGCCCGTGCCACGCGGGCGCCGGGATACTGGAAGACGTCGTCGCGGGTCTGGATGTCATCCACGAAGGGGCTGCGGTGCAGGCCGAAGTGGGTCTTGGCTTCTGCCGAAAGGCGTTCGTTGCGTAGTAGCATGGGGTCCTCTTGCTGTGCGTGCGTGGTTGCTTGTGCTGCGGGAGAGGCCTCGGCAAGGTGCGAACTTGCCGGGGCCACTTGTTTTTCGACGGTGGCCTGCAGCGCGGCGATGTCGGCCTCGGTGGCACCGCGCTGCTCAAACCATTGAACGATGGCGTCCCGGTATTGCTGGGCACGGCGAACAGGCCAATCGCCGTGCACGATGCGGTTGGCGACAGACCGGGCGATTCCGGTTCCGCGGTACAGGTCGCCCTGGGTATGGCCGACCTTGGCCAGCAGGCTGACCATCGTGACGTTGGGTGCATCCATGGATCAGGCTCCTACTACGACGCGCAGGCCGGCCCGGACGGTGAGGCGCTGCGCAAGGTTGTCGAGTTCGGTATCGGGCACGCCGTCCGGGTACAGGGCGGCGATCTGGCGGTTCTTTTCCACGTCGAGGGTGACGCCACGACGGAGCAGCTCGGTGGCGGCGGCGAAGTGGGTAAGGATCTGGGCCGGGGCCGTGGCGGCGGTGACGCCGACATGCAGGCCGGTGCCGCGGCGCGGCAGGATGGTCGGCAGTTCGGTCTGCTCGATTTCCTTCCAGGGGTCGATGCGGCCACCGAACGGCAGCGCCTTGGCCTTGCGCGCGGCCTCAGCCTGCTCGTCCGTCTCGGCCTCCATGGCCACGCGGTTCACCAGCTTGCGATTGACGTCGGCCTGGGTGTCCGCGTGGCGCTTCCAGTCCTCGCCGATCACGTTGGCGTCCAGGCGGAAGCCATCGTCACCCCGCTGCACCAGGGGAATCGGGTACAGCGTTTCGTGGCCATGCTCATCGGTATCGACGACCAGGGCGGCGTCGGGCTGATAGGGGCTATGCGTCACCATCATCGACTCGCCGACCATCACGCGCGGAATGCTGCTGACGTCGAACTCCTGACCGCCGAAGCTGACGGTGAGCGTGTCGCTGACCTTGCGGCGCTCCGGGGCATGCGTGAGCAGGCGGCGAGCCAGATCCGCATCAACGATGCGCAGTTGCTCCTGGTTGATCGTGAGCCATTGCTGCAGGCGGGTCTTGCCGTGGCGGCTGTGTTCCTTGGTGGCGTTGTACCAGCGCGCCCACTTGCGGGCGGCGGCGTTGAGCTCTTCCAGGCTGGCCACCGGCTGGAAGCGCAGACCCGACTCGAAGCTGCGTTCAATGATGTTCCGCGCGTTCTCGACCTGGCCGGTAGCTCGAGCGTTTTCCGGGGCGTGCGGAATGGTCTGCACTTGTAGGCGACGCGTGAGGTTGGCGAAGGCGCCGGATGTGTTGGCGCTGCCCATGTCCATCATCAGGATGTAGGGCACGCCATGCAGCTTGTGCGGATCGTCCGGAAGGTGCTCGATGGCCAGAATGAAGGACTCGGCGAGGTTGGCCGCAGACTCGGCGCCCATCACGTAATTGAGGAAGATGGCGCCGGAGTTGTGGTCGGTGACCTCGTAGGACCACACGCGGTCCGCCTCGATGCGCTTGAGGTTGGCCGGCTTGTTTTTGTAGAACTTGGCGCGCTCCATGACCTGCAGGCCGCTCTCCTTCGCGGTGCGGGCGTTGAGGTAGTAGAGCACGCACAGGCTGGCGTCGATCTGCCAGACGTGGTTGGGGTGCAGGCTGCGCAGCTCCACCGCCGGCGCGGCGCGCAGAAGCTGGTCGGGGTGCAGGCCATAGGTCCGCAGGGCGCGAGCGATGGCGGAGTCGGACAGCAGGATGCACTCGCCGGTGGCCGGATCAACCCGTTCGGCACGCACCTCGCCGTTGGCGCGGAGCATCGACACTGCCTGGCCGATGGAGAGCAGCCGCTTGTTGTTCTTGCGCAGGGATTCCATCAACAGTGCCGAGATGATCACGGCTTCCTCACGGCTGAGGGACACGTCGCCGGCGTCGTCGCGGCGCTTGCGGGTGGGCTTCACGGCCACCTCCTTGATCTTGCGCAACAGGGTTGCGCGGGTCATGCCCAGGCGCTGGCAGGCCTCGGTGTAAACCGCCTCCTTATTTCCATGGCCGGCCTGGTCGGCAGCGCGGAACACGGACAGGAGCGAATCGACCATTGCGGGATTCATGTCGGACTCCGATCAGGCCCCAACCCAGCCGGGGATCTCGGCACCGGCGATGTCGGGAATATCGAACTCGTCGCGCAAGCCGGTCAGATCCTTGAACAGCTGGCCGACGATTCCGGCGCTCCACAGCACGCTGTCGCCGCCGTTCCGCTGATGGTGTTCCTGGAGCGCAGCCAGGCCGGCACGCAGCTGGCCGATGATGGCGCCGCGGGCATCGTTGGCGATGGAGGTGACTTCCTTGCGCAGCTGGTCGATGACCTCATCCGGCGCAGCAGACTGGATGCGCTTCGACTTGGCACGCTCAGCGTCGAGGAGCTTGTTCTTCTCGGAAAGCAGTTCGGCCTTGGCCTTCTCTTCTTCCCGCGCCTCGCGCAGTGCTGCGCGGAGTTCCTTGACCGACATGGATGCGATGTCGTCGAGCTTGAGCTCGCCGGTCTGGCCGGTCAGCGTGAGCTCTTCGACCTGGTCATCGTCGAGCACGAGCAGCTCAAAGAGCTTGGTCTGGTTTCCGATGGCCTCCAAAACGTGCGTTGACGCACGATTTGAGAACTTCACCGCAGCTTGCGAGAAGCGCCTAGCGACACTCTCATCAATTCCCAGCACATCAAGGCGCGCTTTGAAATTTCCATGCCCGCACGCCAGCTTGAGAACAGCCAAGCCACGGCCAACCTCCAGGCAGGCCTCCACGCTTCGGCGCATATTGGCCGCGATGTCGCGCTGGATCAGGTCCGGATCGGTGCAGTCCGCGGGGAGCTGATAGCCGACCTGGTTGGCGATGGCACGCACGGCAGCCTGGTGTTGCGATACGGCGAGCTGCTTGTCGGACTCGGTCTGCTGCATCACGGTCATGGCGTTCTCGATGCGCTTCTCGTCGAGATCGGGCTCGATGACGTCCGGTGCGGCGGTGGGTTGGCGGCCTCTTGTCATGGTTCTGTCCTTCATCAGTTACGGGTGAAACGCTGCTTGGCTTCCTGGAGTTCCTGCTCGGCGCGGTCGATGGCGGACCACACCTTGATGGTTTGCTGCGGCAGGCGCTGGGTGAGCACCCAGCGGCCGGTCTCCTCCTTCAGGCGGACGATGCCGGCGGTGTCGAGGTTGTCGAGGTCGCGGGTCATCGTCCCGGGCGCGGCGCCGACTGCCTTGGCCAGCTCGGACGGCAGGTAGCCGTTGACCACGTCGTTGAAGAGGAACAGCACAAGCTTGATGAGGCGCTGCTGGGCGTCGTTGGTGTATTTTCCGGCCATTACTCAGACTCCAGATTCAGTTCGGGTTGAATGTCGTTGCGCAGGTTCTCGCGGTGCCAGGCCAGGCTTTCGAGCCCCTGTCCCAGTTTGCTGAGCGTGGAGTCGCGGTCGGCCGCACCTTTCATGTAACCGAGCAAGGCGCCGGTGGCGTCGTGCAGGGTGGCCTGCAGGGTGTGCACGTCATCGCTGGTGATGGCGCGGCCGCGGGGGATGCTGATCACCACGTCGCCTTCACGGCTGGCGAGGTAACGCACCACGTTGTTGGCGCCGGTGAGGTGCTGCCAGGCCAGCAATGCCCGCACCGGCATGGAATCGGTTTCGATCCATTTGTAGAGCGTGGCGGGTGTAACGCTCATCAGCTCGGCCAGCCGCTCGATGTTGAGGCGGCGATGCCGATAGGCGCGGTCTTTGTCGGCTTCGAAGGCGGCCTTGAGGCTGCTGGGAACCGGTTTCGAAGATCTGCGTGTCATTGGAATGGACTGCCAGTTGAGTTCTTCTAAACAAACAGTGGTTTCGATGCGGCTAAAATGGGTTTTGCGTGACTAAACTGCGGGGCATCAAATCAACCGACAGGAGCGTCGTCATGCAAGTGCTGATCAGCCTCAAGGATTCGGGTATCGACCCGCAGGCGGACACTCACCTCGAACAGGGAGACGTCATGTACGTCGAGGGGCCGGACCGGGCCTACCTCCACTACATGTACCGACATGCCGATGGGCGGGAGGGTGAAGAAATTGCTGCCTTGTGGCGGCTTGATTCCGATGCAGCGCGTATCCTGGCCTGCGGCCTGGGCGCTGCTGACGGGCAGGTCTGCCACACGCGGCCCTGGCTGGTGACCTGGATCAAGGACGGCGTCGTTGCGGTGAAGCGGAAGCCGATCGGTCTCGACAGGGCTACCTGGCTGATGATTGCCCTGGCCTCCCAGGACCTGCTTGATCGCGATGCCCAGCTCTTCGGCCGTCAGGCTGTTGATGCTGGGGAGGTGTAGATACAGATTGCTTCTCCTGGCGGCCTCGACCAGGCTGCGGGCGACGGCCTGGGCTTCGGATTGCGTCAACGCGGACTTAGCGTTGGTATCGTTGGTGCCTTTTAGCCTGGGTGCCTGGAAGCTGGTCGCGGTACGGATGTCGCAAACCACGAACGTGATGAGATCACTGACCGGCTGCTCTGGAATGGTCACTCGGTCTCCATCCCGCAGCGAGGGGCAGGCCGACACGTCATAGAACTTGTCGGCAACGTAGATGCACAGGCCTTCACCGACGATGCGGGAGCCAGCGGGAATGAGGTTGGGGTTCATCATCACGAACCTCAGGCCGCTTGTTGAAGGGCAGTGGCGGGGTTGCTGCAGACCTCGCCCTGCTTTAGACCGAGCTTGACAGCGATGTCGTGGGCCTGGCCGCGGATGCACTTCTTGCGGCCGCCCAGGACTTCGAAGACGAGGTTGGGGCTGAACTTATTGGCGATCGCCCACTGGGTGATCGAAACACCCTTGCTCTTGAGTTCTTCGCGAACTTGGGCTGCGGTGCGTAGGGACATGGATGCGCTCCGAAATGGCGTCGGAACCTGTGCGAAAGGTGCCGACTAAGTTTTAGTGCGTGGTTGGTTTGTGTGATTTGAATATTAGGTGCAATTTTTCGACCTGTAAAGGCAAAAGTGTGATTTCTCGACTTATGAAAGCGGTAATGAAGGAGTTCAAACTCGACCAAAAGCAGCTGGCGGTCGTTCTTGACGTCCCTCTGCATCGCGTAAAAAGCCTCACGTCTGGGCGAGTGCAAAAACTCACCCGAGAAGAGAGCGAGGCTCTAGTCACGAAGCTTCGAATCAACCCGGAGTGGCTGATCACGGGTGAAGAGCCGATGATCGAAGAGGAAACCGACAGGGAGTTTTCGGATCGGATTCAAGCCATCAACCACATGAATGCAGTCGTCGCGGCTTTGCCACTGGATGAACTAGGCCGGGCGCGTTTACAGGCCTTGATGACGGGTGACCCTGCGCAGGACGGGCCATTGATTGCGAAAGCGATGCGCGGGAGTTACGACTCAGAAAAACCCATCCAGACCGAGCGATCCGGAAATGTCACCCAGTTTCCAGTGACAGAATCCACAGGACTTTTGTGGCGTGATTTACTGGTGATGGCAGTCGACGCACTGCATGACGCACAGTTGAGCTTGCCTGGTGAGAAGCTGGCTGAACTGGTGGATCTGTTGATGGCCCTTCAGCGGGCTGGCGCCAAGCTGGATAAGGACACCGTTACTGCTCAAGTTAGGCTGGTAGCGTGACTTATTACACGTTGCAAGGTTGCCGAAAGCAAAAAACTGTCGAAATCGCCGCCTATCATCACCGCATATCCCCATGCTCGTGAGCTAGGCTGTGAAACGTGAAGAAATAGAAAAAGCATTGCAGGATTTGCTGCTGACCAATGCAGTTCGATTGTCGAGCAACGCCCCAGTCGAACAGAGAGCCCCACAGAGATGGAAGATGCGTGGGGTTACACTGATGATCGATGAACTGACAGTCGAACTCGATCCATCGTACTTACGGGAAAAATGATGCCCAGTACCACGCAACGTGGCGTAAAGACTGCCTCTCAACGTAAGGGTCAGGCGATGTCAAAACTCAAGCTGGCACTGCTTGCTGGTTTTTTCATTGCTGGCGTTGCAGGGTTGATTTACGCGCACAACGTGATGAAGGGAAATCCCGCCCCTACTCGTTCCACGGTAACGGCGCCACAGGAGGCCGTTGTAAATAGCGCATTCGATGGTTCTGTGCCGCAGGTAGAGCGTTATCTCAAGAAAACTCTCAAGGACCCTGACTCCTTTCAGGCAATAGAATGGGGACGGGTCCAGAAGGACGCAGAAGGCTACACGGTACGGGTTCGCTACCGTGCCAAAAACAGCTTCGGCACACCGGTGGTTAACGACGAGGTGTTTCTGCTGGACCGTTCGGGAAACGTCATTCCTTAAGAGATAGCAGTCTCGCCGCTCGATTCCGAGCGGCCAGTAATTGAGCGGATTCATTTATCCGCACCTCGCGCGAGCCGCCACGATGGCGGCATGCCTCGCACAATCAATCTCCTCGTCATTCACTGCGCGGACACGCCCAACGGGCGCTGGACGACGACAGGTGATATCAACGGCTGGCACCGCGCTCGCGGTTTCCGGCGGCAATCCGCGGCCCGCTCGGCCTGCAATCCCGCACTCGACGCAATCGGCTACCACTTTGTGATCTACACGGATGGCACGCGAGCTACTGGCCGCGCGCCTGATGAGGTGGGCGCTCACGTTGCCGGCCAGAACGCGCACAGCCTTGGCATCTGCCTGGTCGGCACCGACCGCTTCTCGGCTATCCAGTGGGCGCATCTGGCGGTGCTGGTGCGTGACCTGTGCACGCGCTACGGCATTCCGCTGGAGCCGGCGGACACCGGTGCGCAGGTGCTGCGGGGCGTGATCGGCCACGGCGAGATCCCGGGGACGGCCAAGCGCTGCCCCGGCTTTTCGGTACGCGAATGGTTGCAGCGAGGCATGACTCCCGACCCTCAACACATCCTGCTTCCGAAAGGCCAGTCATGAGCATTCGCTTCACCATCGCCGCCACGTCCACCGAGGCGACCGAGGACGACGTTCACATTGACGCCCATCACATCGACACCACGGGTACCTGGTTCGACCATCCCATCCGCTCCCACAAGTGCCGCATCGGCAGCAAGGTGCAGCTGCTGGCCTACGTAGCCCTCGGCTTCATCCTGCACAAAGGCGAGCGCGAGGAGCTGCTGCTCGACATCAGCCACGACGACCCGCAGGCCGCGCATGGGCTGGAGGTGGTCGTGATGCTGCCGACCGAGGCGCATCCGGATCTGCTTCCCGGGGCGCTGACCCTCGACCAGGCCGGCGGCGGCATTGAGGCGGTGGAGTGCGAGCGCCTGGTGATTGCGCCGGGCGAAGCGACCCGGCTGGCACTGTGCCTGGGCAACAAGGTGCAGATCCGCGAAGTGCATATGTCCGAAGTGGATGATCCGCGCGATGCCTAAGCCAGCCTGCAAGCCCTGGTGGCGAAGCCGCACGATCCGGCTCAACGCGCTGGTGGCGGCGCTGGTTGCTCTGGAGGCCGGAACCGGCCTGCTGCAGCCGGTGCTGCCGGTCAATTTCTACACGCTGGTGGCCGTGGGCTTGCCGGTGGTCAATGCCGTGCTGCGCGTGGTGACGAGCCAGGCGCTGACCCGCTCCAGGAAGGAGGCGTGATGTGGTTTTCAACTGGCGCCACGTTGTTCTGGCGATCCTCTTTGTGGTGGGCAGCGTGGGCGCTTGGAGCTTGCGCAACAGCGGTTACGCGGACGGTCGGCGCGACTGCGCCCTCGACCAGGCTGCGGCTTCGAACGCCGCTGCTGCGCGAGCACGTGCAAGCGCTGAAGCTCAATCCCAGCGCGACCTGGCCGCGGCAAAAGCCGACGCCGCAGCGCGCATCGATCAGCTGAGGCGGCGCAATGCACTGGAAGCCGACATCAAGCGCAATCCGGGGCCTGCTGATTGCGGCCTCGATGGCCCTGCTGCCCAGCTGCTCAACGACACAATCCGCGCTGGCAATTCCGGAGCGGCCGCTGCCACCCCAGGCGTGCATGAAGACCTGCCCGCCGGTACCGGAGCTGACGGACGGAAGCCTAGCCGGGTTTCGGCGGTGGGCGAATGACCTGCTGGCCCTCTACTACGACTGCCGGCGTGCCCATGCGGACTGCGCCGACTCCCTGGAAACGACCGGACATGACTGACATTGCAGACCGCGCCGCCGAGCGCGAAGAAGAACTGATCGGCGATGCGCTCGACGAGCATCGTCGACACGACCCCACGGCAGGCAAGACCGAGGCCGACAGCGCCAAATGGTGCGACGGCTGCGGCCAACGGGTGCCCGATGCCCGCCGCAAGGCGGTGCCGGGCGTGCGCTTGTGCGTGGATTGCCAGAACGAGGCGGCGCGGGTGGAAGCCGCGGCCAAGCGGAACGGGAGGCACGCGTGAATCTCGGCCTTGAAGAACTGAAGTTGCTGCTGCAGGCAATCAACCTGGTAGCCGTGATGTGGGTGGCGATCAGTGCGCGGAACAAGGTTTCGAAGGACGCACTTGACGCGAAGCTGGCAGCCCATTCGGACCGCTTGACGGTCCTTGAGCGGGATATCAAGCACGGGCCGACGCACGAGGATTTGAAGCGGATTCATTCGCGGCTGGACAAGGTCTGCGAAGACGTTTCGACGTTGTCCGGCGAATGGAAAGGCAAGGGCCACACGCTGGATCTGCTCCACGAGTATCTCCTGAAGGAGGGACGCAAATGAGCTATTCCGATTTGCTGGTGCAGGACGCGCGGCTGGTGATCCTGCGGGTGATCAACGAGATGCCGAGCCGCCGGGCGAACAGCTCGGTGCTGTGCACGATCCTGGACGAGCGCTACGGACACGCCTTGAGCCGCGCGGAAGTTAAGGAACAACTGCGCTGGCTCGAGGAGCGGGAGCTCGTCGAGATCGAAGAGGCCGGCGTGGTGCTGCTGGCCACGATTCGCGAGCGTGGCGAAAAAGTGGTCGAAGGTCGGATCACCGTTGAGGGCGTGAAGCGCCCGAGGAAGTGACCATGGGCCGCAAGAGCACCATTGATCAACGGTCCGGCGAGTTCCGCGCCCACGTCTTCAAGCGCCTGCGGGAAAACCGCCTGACGCTGGACGAGCTGCGGGCCGAGCTCGAGGCGCAGTTCCCTGATGAGCCGCCGGTGAGCCGGTCGGCCCTCGGCCGGCACCGGGCCAGCGTGGAAGAGATGATCGCCCACGAACGCGAAATGGCCGCGGCGGCCGAAGCACTCGTCGGCGAGCTGGGCGAGGACTTCGACGCGAAGAGCGGCGCGCTGCTGGCCCAGGCCGTCACCACGCTGACCAGCCGCTACGCGATGGGCAAGCTGCAGAGCGATGCTGAGATGGACATCGCGGATGTGCTCGACCTGGCGAGGGCCGCCAAAACGGCTCAGGAGGCGCGCAGCCTGAACCTGAAGGAGCGGAAGGAAGTCGAGCGGCTGGCACGGGAGAAGCTCCTCGAGGAGCAGGACGAGAAGCTCAAGCACGCGGCCAAGGCGCAGGGCATGACGGAAGAGCAGGTCGACTTCTGGCGCCGGAAGGTCCTCGGGATCGGGGCATGAGCGCACACGAGCTGGCTCCCCGTGCGGACACCGTCCGTTATGTGGAGTGGGACGAATTGCCGCCTTCGGTGAAGGAGATCCCGAAGGATCTGAACCCCATCGCGGACGGCGTGCTGATGAAGCACCAGGCCGAATGGTGCGCGCTGCAGGCCGACCTGAAGGCGGCGTCGAAGGGACGACGGACGGGCATCACGTTTGCCGAAGCCCTGGACGACACGCTGATTGCCAGCAGCCGGAAGAAGGCTGGCGGCGACAACATCTATTACATCCCCGACACGAAGGACAAGGGGATGGAGTTCATCGGCTACTGTGCGCACTTCGCGCGGGTGATTGCCGAGGCTCAGTCCATGGGGTTGTCGCGGATTGAGGAGTTCCTGTTCGAGGATCAGGACGAAGACGGCAACACGCGGATGATCAACGCGTACCGGATTCGCTTCTCGTCCGGCTTCGCGATCGTGGCGCTGTCGAGCCGGCCGGCGAACATTCGCGGCCTGCAGGGGATCGTGGTCATCGATGAGGCGGCATTCCACCAGAACGTCCAGGCGGTTCTGGAAGCGGCGACGGCGCTGCTGATCTGGGGTGGCAAGATCCGGATCATCTCGACGCACAACGGACGGAAGAACCCGTTCAATCAGCTGTGCGACGACATCGAGAAAGGCCGCTACGGCGCAGACGCCAAGGTCTATACGGCGACTTTCGATGATGCCGTGCGCAACGGGCTGTATGAGCGCGTTTGCATGATGCGGCAGTGGGAGCCGTCCGCCGAGGCCAAGAAGAAGTGGTACACGAAGATTCGTGCCTCCTATGGTCCGCGCAAAGCGGCGATGCGTGAGGAGCTGGACGGCATTCCGCGCGACGGCGGTGGCAAGTCGATCCCTGGGGTGTGGATTGATCGGTCGATGAAGGATGGTCGGCCGGTACTGCGGCTGTCCATGGATGACGACTTCGTCAAGAAGGCCGATTTTGAGCGGAAGCTGTTCGCCGAGCTGTGGATCAGGATGCATCTCCTGCAGCTGACCAAGCTGCTCGACCCGCGTCTTCAGACGGTGTTCGGGATGGACTTCGCCCGGCACCGGAACTTCACGGTAATCACGCCGGCGCAGGTGACACAAACCCTGCGCCGCAGCGTTCCCTTTGTGCTCGAGCTGCACAACGTACCGTCGCGCCAGCAGGAGCAGATCCTGTGGGCGTTTATCAAGATGCTGCCGATGTGGCGCGGCGGCGCCATGGATGCGACAGGCCCGGGCTTGACCCTGGCCGAGTACACGGCCGACGAGTTCGGCCACGACATGATTCACCAGGTCATTCTCAGCAAGGGCTGGTACGCGGAGTTCATGCCGAAGATGGTGAAGAACTTCGAAGACGACCAGTACGACCTGCCGCGGGACGTGAACGTCGACGAGGATCTGCGAGCCGTTGAGGACGTTGACGGCATCCCGCGGGTGCCCGAGGTGAATACCAAGGACTTGAAGGAGCCGGAGCTCTTCCGGCACGGCGACTTTGCGGTGTCGCTGGTGCTTGCGGAGTTCGCGGCCATCAACATGACCGCGCCGATGGAATTCACCAGCGATGGCGAAGCGCGTGGTGGTGATTTGGAAGGATTCCTGTATGGCTAAGAAAACCCAGCAGCGGCCGGCGCCGGCGGCGACTCCGCCCGACCTCGAAACGGAAGTGGCCAACCGGCTACGAGATCCGTTTGAACAGAACTACATGGGGGTCATCCAGACGGCGGACCCCCTTCTGCTTGAGAAGGGTGACCCGGCCGGCGAGATCTACCGGGACTTGAAGCGCGACGGCAAGGTGTTCTCCGGCCTGCAGAAGCGCAAGCTGGCGCTGGTGGGCCGCGAATGGCAGGTGGTTCCGGTACAGGACGGTGACGCGCAGCGCGCGGACGCCGAGATCGTGAGCGACATCCTCAAGCGTTGCGCGTTTGACCAGGTGTGCCAGGACCTGATGGATGCATTGCTGCGCGGCTTCGCGGTGAGCGAGGTGGTGTGGACGGTGCGGGACGGCTACTACGTGCCGCTGCGCATCGTGAAGCGGGCTCAACGGCGCTTCAAGTACGTCCAGGCCGCCGAGCACCAGCCGCCGGAGCTGCGGCTGCTGACTAAGGACAACATGCTCACCGGCGAGGCCCTGCCGCCGCGCAAGTTCATCGTGCACCGGGTCAATCCGGAGGATGACAACCCGTACGGCACCGGCCTCGGCCTGCAGCTGTACTGGCCGGTGTTCTTCAAGCGCAAGGGCATCATTGCCTGGAACAAGCTGAATGACCGCTTCGGCAGTCCGACTCCATGGGGCAAATACCCGCGCAACGCGGGGCCGAAGGAAAAAGGCACGCTCTTCGCGGCACTGAAGGCAATGTCGAACGACGGCGTGCTGATGACGCCAGAGGGTATGGCCATTGAGTTGCTGGAGACAAAGCTGACGGGATCGGTGACGACCCAGCAGTCTCTCTGCGAGTACATGGACGACTGGATCGCCGAAGTGCTGCTGGGCCAGGAGCCGCGCACCAGCGGTGGCGGCGCGCTGGCCGCGGCGAGCAAAGAACGGTCGGCTGTGCGGCTCGACCTGGTGCAGGCCGATTCGGACTTGCTGTCGGCGACACTCAACGAGACCTTGCTCGCGTGGATCTGTGATCTCAACGGCCTGGCGCCGTGCCAGGTGTATCGCGAGATCAGCGAGGAAGAGGACAAGAAGGCCGAATCGGAGACGGACGTTAATGTCGCCGGCTTGGGCTTCGAACTCAGCGAAGAGGCTGTGAGGGAGAAGTACGGCGAGGGGTGGAGCAAGAAACAGGCTCCGACGACGGTGCCCCCGTCACCGAGTCCACCGGCGGTGGCTCCGGGCAACAATGGCCCAGCGGGCCCAGTCAATTTTGCCGAGCCGTCGAGCACCGACGCGATCGATGCGCTGGTCAATGAAGCCTTGGGCGACTGGAAGCCGGCGATGAAGCCTTTCGCCGATCCGCTGCAGGCGGCGCTGGATGCGTCGCAAGCCGCCGGTGAGACGGCGGCGCAGTTCCTCGACCGCCTGCCGGATCTGCTCGCGCAGATGGACCCGGCGCAGCTGCATGCGCTGCTGACAAAGGCGGCGGCGACGGCGCGTCTGGCGGGCAATGCCGGAGTGGGCGATGCCTGATCAGTCGGCTGCCCAGGCGTTTGCCGAAGCCTACAAGCTGCCGCCGGCCGAGGCGCTGGCCTACCTGCAGCGCCGCGATACGCTGACGAAGACGTACGACTGGCGGGATCTGTGGAAGGACGAGCACACCCAGCAATTCACGGTGTCACGCCTGGCACGGATTGACCTGCTGGAGTCGATTCGCGATCAGGTCACGCGGTCGGTCGGCGGCGATCTGAGTCGCCGGGACTTCATGAAGGATGGCCAGGCGCTGCTGGCGAAGGCCGGATGGTGGGGCGAGAAGACCCTCATCGACCCAGGTACCGGCGATGCGGTGACGACCACCTTCGATCCGCCGCGGCTGAAGCTGATCCTGGACATGAACACGCGGATGGCGTACTCCGCCGGCCTGTGGGAGCGCGTGCAGCGCAACGTGCGATCGCATCCGTACCTGCGCTACGTGACAAAGGGCGACGAGCGCGTCCGGGCGTCTCACGCACAGTGGAACAGCCTGGTGCTGCCGGCAGATCACCCCTTCTGGCAGACGCACTGGCCGCCGAATGGCTGGCGCTGCCGGTGCCGGGTGGTAGCGATCACCCAGGCGGACTACAACCGCGGCACGGCGCCGGATGGCTCGCCTTATAACAAGGATGAGCCGGTTATCGACATGTACGAGTGGGTGAACAAGCGCACCGGTGAAGTTCTGTATGTGCCGGTCGGGATCGATCCGGGCTTCGACTACAACCCGGGCGTGGCTGGCGCCCGGCCGCGCAGCCTGGAGAAGCTCGTCGCCGACAAGCTGGCAGCGGTTCCGGCCGAGATGGCCAAGGCTGCGCGGGATGCCGGCTTCTTTCAGCCGAAGACCGTGGCCGAGTTCCAGGAGGCAGGCCGGAAGATCGTGGAAAGCCTGCCCGATGGCGCGACGGCACCGCTGGCGGCGCGCGGTGCGCTGCTGGCCCGGCTCGCCGAGGAGGTCGGCATTTCCACTCCGGCCAAGGTGGCGTCGAAGGGTGCCGGCGCAAAGTTGGTGCGCGAGGCGTCGCAACTCTTCCCCGACAGCTGGACGGAGATGGCCGACGAACTTGGCCCGCTGTATGTGAAGGCGAAGGCCAATTCGCGCGGCTGGCACTTCACTGAAACCCGGGACATGACCGGGCGCAGCTTGCGGCTGCAGGACTTCGGTGTCGTTTCCGGTGAGAAAGGTGCCGGCTACATGGTGGTGCACAGCGGTGCGCTGGAGAACGCCGTTCATGAGTACGCCCACCGCCTGCAGAGCGCGTTGCCGGCGCTGGATGCGTTGTTCCAGGAGCTGCACCGTCAGCGGACGGACGGTGAGGCGCTTGAATCCTTGCGACAGCTGACAGGCAGCGGCTACCGGTACGACGAAGTCACGCGCAAGGACAAGTACATCAACCCCTACCAGGGCAAGGAGTACACGGGTCGCGGCGCACTCGAGGTGATGACTATGGCCTTCGAGGCCGTGCTCGGCGGCGGTGCGACGAGCGCATCACGCCAGTTCCGCGACATCTATACTTATGACCGGACGATGCTCGAATTCGTCGTCGGTCTGCTGTTCCACTGGAAGCCATGATCGCTTTTACCTGCAAGCCGTTGTCCGCCAATCCGCTGATCGAACCGCTGGTGTTCGAGTGGGACGAGCATGCCGGCACCGTGACCGGGCTCAGCGCCGAGCTGATCCGGCAGGCCGCCGCGGACCCTGGCGTGCCAGTGCATCCGTTGCCGGCCTGGCATGCCTTCAGCGCCGAGCCGCTGAAGAATCGCGCCGACCTGGCGGCCATCGTGGGCTATCTGCACCAGCTGCCGGCCGAGCTGGCCACGGCCTACCCGGCACCGCTCGACGAGCTGGTCACGGTGGAAGTACTCGACGCCGACGGGAAGGTCGTCGAGTCGTCGGACGTGGTGTATTGAGGACGGCCGGACCATGAGCGCTTCGATCACCCTCAACGACCAGCCCGTTCTCGAATTCCTGCATGCGCTTGGAAAGAAGCTCGATGACCTGACGCCGGTGATGGATAGCATCGGCCAGGAAATGGAAACGCGGGTGAGCAATCGCTTCGAGACGCAGACCGATCCGATGGGCGTTGCCTGGTCGCCGTGGGCCGACTCGACCCGCAAGAGCTATCCGGAGGATGGCAACGGCCGGCTGCTCGACCGCTACGGCGACATGCTGGCCAGCCTGACTCACGTGGCAGACTCGGCGAGCGTGACCTACGGCTTCGGCCAGCCGCACGCGGTGTATCACGAGTTCGGGACCAAGCACATGCCGCGGCGCGGGCTGCTCACGTCCGATCCTGATGCTGGTACGCTGTCGGACGGCGATCAGGCGGCCGTGCTCGACATCCTCCTGATCTACCTTTCCGAAACCTGATTCGCGGCGCGGCGCGCGCTTTCGCCACTGAAAACACATTTTCACCGGGCCGCCCGCTATTTCCCCCTACCGCCCACTAAATCCCGGATTTATCTCGCTCAGGGCCTGTGGAATATCTCTCTCGTCCTTACATTGTTTGGATTCAGATTGATACCCACCGACACGCCCCGCGCCCGCCGGGACACGACCGGATAGACGTAGGTCATGTCGATGTAGCTGCGGTTGTGATCCGTCACGGTCAGCATCTGCTGCCTGGTGTTCATGGCACTATCCGGCTCCAAAAACGAGGCGCGTATAATACGGGACCTTTTTTGTTTACCCGGTGCTCCCCATGCGTATCACGCGCCGCCTGGAATTCGACGCGGGCCACCGCATCCCCGACCACGCCAGCCAATGCCGTCACCTGCACGGCCATCGTTATGGACTGGAGATCACCCTCTCCGGCGACATCATCCAGGCCGCCGGCACCCCGGTTAACGGCATGGTGATGGACTTTGCCGACGTGAAGGCCATCGCCAAGCAATACGTAGTGGACGTTTGGGATCACGCTTTTCTGGCCTATCGCCACGACACTGCAGTGGTGGACTTCCTGCAGAGCATGCCCGGCCACAAGACCGTCATTCTCGACGTGGTGCCGACTGCCGAGAACCTGGCCGCAGAAGCCTTCCGCATTCTCGATCCGCTTTATCGGGACAGTTACGGCAACCACCTGCGCCTCGAACGCGTGCGCCTGTTCGAAACGCCCAACTGCTGGGCCGACGCACTGCGCTCAGAGTAAGCCCAGGCATGGCGGCGCCAGGCAGCGCCACCATGCCCGACTCCGGCTAGACGATCCGCACCGCCAGACTGCCAACGCCTTCCACGCCCGCCTCGATGAGGTCGCCAGCCACGACCGGGCCAACGCCCTCCGGCGTGCCTGTAAAAATCAGATCGCCCGGCTCCAGCCGGAAATACGTGGACAGATTGGAGATGATCTCCGCCATCGACCAGATCATGTCCGACACATCACCGCGCTGACGGGACTCGCCGTTCACGTTCAACCACACCTCGCCCTTGCCAGGGTGGCCCACAACGGACGCCGGCACCAGCGGAGAAACGGGTGCCGCCTGGTCGAAGGCCTTGCCGAGTTCCCACGGCCGCCCCTTGTCCCGCAGCGCAAACTGCAGATCGCGGCGCGTCATGTCGAGCCCGGCCCCGTAACCCCACACGTGGGACAAGGCCTCGTCCACGGGAATGTCCACCCCGCCCTTGCCGATCGCCACGACAAGTTCGATCTCATGATGGAGGTTGGTCGTCGCCTGCGGATAAGGCAGCTCGAACGTTGTCCCCTGCGCCACCGGCACTACCGCGTCGGCCGGCTTGCAGAAGAAGAACGGCGGCTCCCGCGTCGGGTCCGAGCCCATTTCACGGGCATGGGCGGCGTAGTTGCGCCCGACGCAATACACCCGGCGCACCGGGAAAAAGGCATCCTTGCCAACCACCGGCACAGCCACCACGGGCGGCGGAACAATTACGAAATCCATCCAGTCAATCCTTTCCACGTGTTCATGTTGTCCGCATCGGATCACGATGCCGGACCGTATTCGGGGGCGCGGTAACCGGTTACCACCCGCAGCCCGTATTCCATCGCCACACTTCCTGCACCCCACCCACAACCGAGGAGACTGGCATGCCCAAGAAAATCCTGATGATCTGCGGCGACTTCTGTGAAGACTACGAAGCCATGGTGCCGTTCCAGGCCCTGCTCGCCGTCGGCCACACCGTGCACGCCGTATGCCCCGACAAGAAGGCGGGCGACACTATCGCCACCGCCATCCACGACTTCGAAGGCGACCAGACCTACACCGAGAAACGGGGCCACAATTTTGCCCTGAACGCGACCTTTGCCGACATCCGCGCCGAAGATTACGACGCGCTGGTGATACCCGGAGGACGCGGACCGGAATACCTGCGCATGTATCCGGCCGTAGTCGAAGCGGTCCGTCACTTCTTCACCGCCAACAAACCGGTTGCCGCCATCTGCCACGGCGCCCAGTTGCTGGCCGGCGCCCGCGTGCTCGAAGGTCGGACCTGTTCCGCCTACCCGGCCTGCCGGGCTGAAGTGGAACTGGCCGGCGGCACCTATGCCGACATCCCGGTGGACCAGGCCGTCACCGACGGCAACCTGGTCTCGGCTCCGGCCTGGCCGGCCCATCCGGCCTGGATTGCCCAGTTCCTGACGGTACTCGGCACGCGGATCAGCCACTGAGCCATCCCCTTCGGCACGACGCCCCCACCCGGCCTAGAATGGCCTGGCGGGGGTGTTCCCGTTAACGGAGTCATCGCAGCATGTGCCAGATCTTCATCAACGCCGACCCCGACCTGTACGCCGGCCGCAGCCGCTCGATCCGCCTGCACGGCGTCGCCACCAGCCTGCGCCTGGAAAACCTGTTCTGGAACGTACTGGAAGAGATCGGCGAACGGGACGGCCTCAGCGTTCCGCAACTGGTCGGCAAGCTGTACGACGAACTCATCGCAAGCGGCCGGCTCGACGAGCACGCGAACTTCAGCTCCTTCCTGCGTGTCTCCTGCATGCGTTACCTGCAGCTGCAGCTCAGCGGACGCATCCCCACCGACGCCGGCGTGCCGATTCGCGCGCTGGACGCCGGCTGGGTCCTGGCTGACGAACGGCGGCCTTCCGCCTGAAAGAACCGCGAGATGATCGACCTTTATTACTGGACCACGCCCAACGGCCACAAAATCACCCTTTTCCTGGAAGAGAGTGGCCTGCCTTACCGGATCCATCCGGTCAACATCGGCAAGGGAGAGCAATTCCAGCCGGACTTCCTGCACATCGCCCCCAACAACCGCATTCCCGCCATCGTCGACACCACGCCGGCGGATGGCGGCGCGCCGATCTCCATCTTCGAGTCCGGCGCCATCCTGCTGTACCTGGCCGAAAAGACCGGCCAGTTCCTGTCGTCCGACACCCGCACCCGCATCACCACGCTGCAATGGCTGTTCTGGCAGATGGGCGGCCTCGGGCCGATGGCCGGGCAGAACCACCACTTCGTGCAGTACGCGCCACAGCCGATTCCCTACGCCATCGAACGCTACGTCAAGGAAACCGCCCGCCTCTACGCCGTCCTCGACAAGCAGCTGCAAGGCCGCGACTTCATCGCCGGCACCAACTATTCGATCGCCGATATGGCCTGCTATCCGTGGATCGTCCCGCACGAGCGCCAGGGCCAGCGCCTGGAGGATTTTCCCAACCTGCAGCGCTGGTTCGAGGCCATCCAGCAGCGCCCGGCCACCATCCGCGCCTACGCGCTCGCCGAGGGCATCAACAGGGCACCGACGGTGGACGACGAATCGAGGAAGATTCTTTTCGGTCAGGATGCTAAAACCGTAAACAAAGCGTGATGGGGCGACGGCACGGCCGGGTGCGCTTCCGGTAAAATCGCGGTTTCCTCTGAAGCCGCTTCTTTTTTCCGGGCCCAAGACCGCTTCACCCATCACCCGGCCCGCGTCCCGCTCCCATGACCGCTTCCATCGAACGCTTCGACCAGCTCGACCTCCAGGCCCCGATTCTCGAGGCCCTGGCCGAGATCGGCTACGAAACCCCCTCCCCCATCCAGGCGGCCTGCATCCCGCATCTGCTCGCCGGCCATGACATCCTCGGCGAAGCCCAGACCGGCACCGGCAAGACGGCCGCCTTCGCGCTGCCCGCCCTCGACCGTGTCGACATCAACAAGCGCAGCCCACAAGTGCTGGTGCTCGCCCCCACCCGCGAACTGGCCATCCAGGTGGCCGAAGCCTTCCAGCGCTACGCCAGCAAGATGCCGGGCTTCCACGTACTGCCGATCTACGGCGGCCAGAGCATGGTCGTCCAGCTCCGCCAGTTGCAGCGCGGCGCCCACGTGGTGGTCGGCACCCCCGGCCGCGTGATGGACCACATCGAGCGCAAGAGCCTCAACCTCGACGGCCTGACCACACTGGTCCTCGACGAAGCCGACGAAATGCTTCGCATGGGCTTCATCGACGACGTGGAGTGGATCCTCGAACACATCCCCGCCGAGCGTCAGACCGCACTGTTCTCGGCCACGATGCCGGATGCCATCCGCCGGGTTGCCCACCGCTACCTGCGCGAGCCGAAGGAAGTGAAGATCAAGGCGGCCACCGCCACCGTTTCCACCATTCGCCAGCGCTTCCTGCAGATTGCCGGCGCCCACAAGCTCGACGCACTGACCCGCATCCTCGAAGTCGAGGATGACTTCGACGCTGCCATCGTCTTCGTGCGCACCAAGACCGCCACCGTCGAACTGGCCGAAAAGCTGGAAGCCCGCGGTTATGCCGCCGCCTGCCTCAATGGCGACATGACCCAGCAGCTGCGCGAGCGGGTCATCGAACAGCTCAAGAACGAGACCCTCGACATCGTCGTCGCCACCGACGTGGCCGCCCGCGGCATCGACGTGCCACGTGTCAGCCACGTCATCAACTACGACATTCCCTACGACACCGAGGCCTACGTGCACCGCATCGGCCGTACCGGCCGTGCCGGCCGTGCCGGCAACGCGATCCTCTTCGTCGCCCCGCGGGAAAACCACCTTCTGCGCCAGATCGAGCGCGCCACCCGTCAGCCGATCGAGCTGCTCAAGCTGCCGAGCCGCGAAGCCGTCGCCGACAAGCGCGTCGCAGCCTTCCGGCAACAGGTTTCCGAAGTGCTGGAATCCGAAGACCTGAACTTCTTCCTCGACGTGATCGCCGGCATGGAAGAGAAGCACGACGCCAGCATCCACGAGATCGCCGCCGCACTGGCCTTCCTGGCCCAGAAGGACCGTCCGCTGCAGATGCCCGACACCGGCCGGCCCGACATCGCCCAGCTCGCCGCCGGCAAGCCCGAGCCCCGCGCACCGCGCGACGCCCGCGAGCCGCGCGAGAACCGCGGCCAGATCCTCGAGCGCCGCCGTGATTTCGCCGAAGGCCGCCTGGCCCGTTACCGCATCGATGTGGGTCGCGAACACATGGCGTCGCCGAAGGACATCGTCGGCGCCATCGCCAACGAGGCCGGCATCGAGAGCCGCTTCATCGGCCAGATCAATCTCTTCGAGGACTACAGCACGGTCGAACTGCCGGCCGATCTGCCCAACGAGGTCGTCCAGATCCTGCGCCGCGCACGAGTCCGTCAGCAGCCGCTAAACCTCCGCCTGGCCAGCCCCGAGGAAGCCAGCCGCGAACGTGGCCGCCCGGGCCCCGGCGGCCGTGGGGCACCACCGAAGAAGCCCTTCCGCAAGGAAGGCTTCAACCGTGACGGCGGTAACTTCAACCGTGAAGGTGGCGGTTTCAAGCCGCGCAAGCCGAAACCCTGATGCAATCCATCAGCATTTTCACCATCTGATCGATCACGGACGCCACCACCACTCCGAACGCTTTGACAGGCTGGCATCCGTTGCATTCGCCCCACACTTCCACAAAGCCCCCTTCGTGAAGCAGCTAAGCGTCTGATAAAATGTAAAGTTACCGTCATCACCTGGTAACAATTACACATGTTCGGACGCCTGCTGCCCCAGGAGGGGCGCTTTTTTGAACTCTTCAACAGCCACGCGGAACAGATCGTCCGCGGCGGCGAAGCCCTTGTCGCGCTGATGGAGGATCTGGACGGCGCGGAACAGCACATCGCCAGCATAGAGGCGATCGAGCAAGCCGCAGACAAGATCACCCACGAAACCATCGCTCAGCTCCACAAGAGCTTCATCACGCCGCTGGACCGCGACGAGATCCACGGCCTCATCAACGCGATGGACGACATTCTCGACACTGTCCAGGACGTCGCCGAGTGCACCACGCTCTACCACATCCAGCGCATCACACCGGAAGCCCTGCAACTGGCCAATGTCAGTCTGTCCTGTTGCACGCGGGTCAAGATCGTGGTCGGCCTGATCGCCAACATGGACAACGCCAGCGCGATCCTGCAGACCTGCCAGGAAATCGACCGCCTCGAAACCGACGCCGACCGCATCATGCGCGGCGCCATGTCCAAGCTCTTCCGTGACGAGCGCGACGCGCTGCAGGTCATGAAGCTCAAGGCCATCTACGAGCAGCTCGAATCCATCACCGATCGCTGCGAGGACGTCGCCAAGATCGTCGAAGGCATCGTGCTCGAAAACGCCTGAGCGCATCCATGGAACACGTACAGATCGGCCTGTGGGTCATTGCCGGGCTCGTGGTCGTCGCCCTGCTTTTCGACTTCATGAATGGCTTTCACGACGCTGCGAACGCCATCGCCACCGTCGTTTCCACCGGCGTGCTCAAGCCCCATCAGGCCGTGGCCTGGGCCGCAACCTTCAACTTCATCGCCTTGTTCGTCTTCCAGCTGAAGGTGGCCAGCACCGTCGGCAAGGGCATCATCGAGCCCTCGGCGGTGGACCACTACCTGATCTTCGGGGCCCTCGTCGGCGCCATCGCCTGGAACATCGTCACCTGGTACTACGGCATTCCATCGAGTTCCTCCCACGCCCTCATCGGCGGCATCGTCGGCGCAGCGATTGCCAAGGCCGGCAACACCGGCACACTGATCGGTGCGGGCATCTGGAAAACGGTCGCCTTCATCATCCTCTCGCCACTGTTCGGTTACGTGCTCGGCTCGCTGATCCTCGTCATCGTTGCCTGGGTGTGCCGCAACAAGACCCAGCGTCGGGTGGACAAATGGTTCCGGCGGCTGCAACTCCTGTCGGCAGGCCTGTACAGCCTCGGACACGGCGGTAACGACGCACAGAAGACAGTCGGCATCATCTGGATGCTGCTGATCGCCGCCGGCGTGACCGCCCAGGGTGATCCGGTCCCGATGTGGGTCGTCGTGCTGTGCTACATGGCCATCGGCCTCGGCACCCTGTTCGGCGGCTGGCGCATCGTCAAGACCATGGGGCAGCGCATCACCAAGCTCAAGCCGGTGGGTGGTTTCTGTGCCGAAACAGGCGGTGCAATCACCCTGTTCATTGCCACTGCACTGGGCGTCCCGGTCTCCACGACCCACACCATCACCGGCGCCATCGTCGGCGTTGGCTCGGTGCGCCGCACGGCAGCCGTGCGCTGGGGGATTGCCGGCAGCATCGTCTGGGCCTGGATCCTGACCATTCCCTGCTCGGCGATCATTGCTGCCGGCGGCTACTGGCTCGGTCGTGGCCTGCTGTAGGCAACGCAACTTGACGTCCGCGAGGAGAAGTCCGATCCTCGCGGCCTCAATCCGCCTGGCCCCGTTCAGTTCATGCCCGCTCCCACCCTGAAGCAGCAAAAGACCTTTGCCGTCGTCCGCATCGTCGGCGGCTTCGCCGCTGCCACCGTCCTCGGCTATTCCTTCATCACCAACGTACTGGCCGGCCAACCCGCCGAAGGCCCGGTTCTGCTGACTGGCGTCATGGCGTTGCTGGGCCTCGGCTACGCGGCCTACTACACCCGCAGCCTGGGGCGCATCGCCGAAGCGGAAAAGCAGCACGATCAATCGTGATCCGCTCGCCAGCCCTGCTGGGAGGGCTGCTGACCAGCCTCGCCCTGCTCGCCGGCTGCGCCACCGGCAACGCCCCCGTCGAATCCCGTCCCTCTCCCCGGCTTCCTCCACCGGTAGAGCCCACCCTGCCCGCACGCCCTTTGCCAACGCCGGACGCCCCCCGTCCGACCCCGCAAGTCGTGCCGGCACCACCGTCAGTAGCACCTCCGATAGCACAGAAGCCGCCTCCGATCGCGGCCCCTGTCGCCTACCTTGGAGAACGTGAAGGGCGAGCGCTGGTGGCCCGCTTCATTCCGCCGGGAGCCAAGGATCGCGACGGCTGGGCGGCCGACATCTTCACTGCCTTTTCGACGCTACGCATCCCCCCGACGCCGGACAACATCTGCGCCGCCATCGCCGTCATCGAACAGGAGTCCAGCTTCCAGGCCGACCCCGCAGTGCCCGGCCTGTCACAGATCGTGTGGAAGGAGATCGACAACCGGCGGGAACGCCTGCACCTGCCCAAATTGCTGGTGGACACCGCCTTCCTGAAGACATCTCCAGACGGACGCAGCTACAAGGCACGGGTCGATGCGCTGCGCACGGAGAAGCAGATGAACGCCCTCTTCGAGGACATGATCTCCGAGTTGCCCAATGGCAAGTCCCTGCTCGGCGGCTACAACCCGGTACGCACCGGCGGCCCGATGCAGGTCAGTGTGGCCTTCGCCGAGGAGCAGATCAGGGAAAAGCCTTACCCCTATCCACGGCCGGGCAGCGTGCGCTCCGAAGTGTTCACGCGCCGGGGCGGCGTCTATTTCGGCGTCGCGATCCTGCTCGACTATCCGGCGCCCTACAACAAGATCCTGTACCGCTTCGCGGACTTCAATGCGGGGCGCTACAGCAGCCGCAATGCCGCATTCCAAAACGCCGTAGTCCGCCTTAGCGGCCACTCGATGGCGCTGGACGGCGACCTGCTGCGCTACGTGGATGGCACCCCGTCATCGGAACCGAGCACCACGCTGACTGCATTGCACTCCATTGCGGGACGCCTCGGCATGTCCCGCACGGACATTGCGCGCGACCTGCGCCTCGAGAAGACCTGGCAGTTTGCACAGACACCGCTCTACACCAAGGTCTTTTCCCTCGCCGAGGCCGCGGGCGCCCGCCTGCCGCGGGAGATGCTGCCGCAGATCGAGCTCAAGAGCCCGAAGATTCAGCGCAAGCTGACCACAGCCTGGTTCGCCGAACGCGTGGACGGCCGCTATCGCACTTGTCTGGGACGCAATCTTTCGGCGCTGCCCTGAGCCCACGTCACGCAAACCTTCCTTGATCCGGCCCATACGGAAAAGTACGGACCGGCTTTACAATCGAGTACAGCTTGGGCCGCGGGAGCGTGGTCTAATCTGGACTAAAACGATTACCAAGGGAGAAAAGTCAATGAGTTTCCAGGAGCAATACGCAGCCAAACGGACCTCCGCCGCAGAAGCAATCCGTCATGTCCGTAACGGCGACACCGTCGTAGTACCGACCGCCGTTGCAGAGCCGCCCGCGCTGCTCGGCGCCCTGTCCGAACACCGTCGCGACTTCCGCGATGTGAAGGTGTCGCAGATCCTGTCGGTGCGCAAATTCGGCTACCTCGACCCGAGCACCGCCGAGCACGTCCGCCACGTGGCCTACTTCTTCAGCGGCGCGACTCGCCCCGGTTTCCGCGAAGGCGTCGTGGACTTCACGCCCAGTTATTTCTCCGAAATGCCGCAGCTGATTGACCGCGGCCTGATGCCGGCGGAAGTCGTGTTCACGCAGGTCTCGCCGATGGACAAGCACGGCTATTTCTCGCTGGGCATCGCCGCCGACTACACGATGGCCGCGATCCGCAAGGCACGGGCAGTCATCGTCGAAGTGAATCCGAATGTGCCGTACGCCTTTGGCAACTGCCACATTCACATCTCCCAGATCACTGCACTGGTCGAAAACGAGGAGCCCATCCTCGAAGTCGGACTGCCAACCATCGGACCGGTGCAGGAAGCCATCGGCAAATACGTGGCGGATCTCATCGACGACGGCTCCACGCTGCAGATCGGCTATGGCGGCATTCCCGACGCTGTGGTGATGCAGCTGACCCACAAGCACGATCTGGGCATCCACACCGAGATGATCGGTGACGGCATCCTGACCCTCATCGAAGCCGGCGCAGTCACCAATCGCCGCAAGAACTACCTGCCCAACAAGATGGTCGCGACCTTCGCGCTCGGCTCAAAGAAGCTCTACAGCTGGATGGACCGCAACCCGATGTTCGAGATGCATCCGGTGGACTTCACCAACGATCCCTACCTGGCCGGCCAAAACAATAATCTCGTCGCCATCAATGCAACGCTGGAAATCGACTTCCTCGGCCAGTGCGGCTCCGAGAGCCTGGGCCCGATCCCCTACTCCGGCACCGGCGGCCAATCCGACTTCGTCCGAGCGGCCAACCGCTCGAACGGCGGCAAAGCCTTCATCGTGCTGCCGTCCACCGCCAAGGACGGCGCAATTTCCCGCATCGTGCCGACCCTCACGCCGGGCACCCATGTATCCACCAGCAAGAACGACATCAACTACGTGGTCACCGAATACGGCGTCGCCCAGCTCCGCGGCAAGACCGCCAAGCAGCGGGCCCAGGCCCTGATCGGCATCGCACACCCGGACTTCCGTGAAGAACTGACCGCCGCTGCCCGGAAGATGCACCTGCTGTAAACAAGAAAATGCCGTTCCGGCCTTGGGCGGGAACGGCATTTGCCGCAAGCTCTCAGGGCTGCAAGCGCTGGCCGCATCACGCGACCGGCTCTTGCAGCCGCTTCATTCGCGCTCAGGGAATCTCGTACTCCAGTTCAAACTTGGCCCCGTCATCCAGGCCCAGCACTTCAACCAGATAAGGCATCACCTTCTTCAGCGTTTCCGGCAGCGTCCACGGCGGGTTGATGATAAACAGGCCACTGCCGTGCATGCCGAAGCCATCTTCCGACGGTTTCTGCACGTCCAGGCTCACGTTCAACCAGCTGGTGATCGGCAGGCGCTTGAGCTTGTCGGCCAGTTCCCGTGACTGCATCGACTGCAGCTTCGGGTACCACACCACGTAGGTGCCGGTCGCAAAGCGACGCAGGCTCTCCTTCAGCATCGAAATCACCGTCCGGTAGTCGGTCTTCACCTCGTACGGCGGGTCGATCAGGACCAGCGCGCGGCGGCTCGGCGGCGGCAGAAAAGCATTGATGCCAGTGAAGCCATCCTGCTCGAGGATCAGCACCTTGCTCCCGGAGTTCTCGAAAGTCTGCTGCAACAGCCGGTTGTCGGCCGGATGCAGCTCGAACAACCGCATGCGGTCATCCGGCCGCAGGATCGCCGCAGCACAGCACGGGGAACCGGGGTACAGACGCAGACGACCATCCGTGTTCAGATCACGCACGACCTTCAGGTATTCCCGCAGCTCCTTCGGCACATCCTTACGGCCAAGGAGGCGTGCGACGCCCTCTTCATATTCCGCGTTCTTGCGTGCAAACGCCTCCTCGAGGGAATAGCAGCCGGCACCGGCATGGGTGTCGATGTACCAGTAAGGCTTGTCCTTCTGGTTGAAGTACTCCAGCAACTGGACGAGCACGAAGTGCTTGAGCACGTCGGCGTGGTTGCCTGCGTGGAAGGCATGGCGGTAACTCAGCATGGCGGATGCACCCGGCAACGGGAACGAAAGATCAGGGGCGCGATGTTAACACCTCGCCCGCCCTGCCGCCTCTCCAACGATCACTCCGGCGCGTCGTATTTGCGGCGCGACCCCCGGAAACGTTCGACCGGATATTTGACGGCGTTCTTGACCAGCTTGGCGCGGGCTGCAGCGTCCAGATCGATGCCGGCCCTATCCGCGATCAGCAGCAAGTACAGCAGCACGTCCGCACATTCGTCCTCCAGCGCCTCCCGGCCGTGCAGATCGAGCGGCAATGCGGCGATCTCGTCGTCGGTCTTCCATTGCGCCAACTCCAGCAACTCGCCAGCCTCCAGGTTGAGGGACACGATCAGATTGCGCAGGGAATGAAACTGGGACCAATCCCGTTCATCCCGAAACGCCAACACCAGCCGTGTCAGTTCATCCAGCTCCGTCATTCCCATCCTTCCATCAGGAAAACACCAAGGCAGCACTGCGGTGCCCGACATTTTCAAGGCCGGACAGACATTTTTGGCAATTTTCCAACGCATTTCCGCGAGAATGCTAAGCCCTTATTTCGGCTCGGGAAATGTATCAAAATGCTACGCTTTCCCCTTGCGCTGGACCGTCACCCTGTTATTATGGCGCGCTCTTCGGCCGGCCATTCGGCGGCACGGCCGAAACTCAACTAAAACAGGAAAACACATGCCGATTTACCGCCTCGGAGAGCGCGCTCCACAACTGGAGGAGGGGGTCTGGATCGCGGACAACGCCACCGTCATCGGTGACGTGCATCTCGGCCCCAATGTCAACGTGTGGTTCGGCGCGATTCTGCGCGGCGACAACGACCCGATCAGCGTCGGCGAAAACACCAACATCCAGGATGGTGCCGTTCTTCACACCGACGACGGTGTGCCGCTCGATATCGCGCGCGACGTCACTATTGGCCACAAGGCCATGCTCCACGGTTGTACGGTCGGAGAAGGCACGTTGATCGGCATCAATGCGGTCGTCCTCAACCGGGCCGTGATCGGCAAGCACTGTCTGATCGGTGCCAATTCGCTGATCCCGGAGGGCAAGGTCATACCCGATCGGTCGCTGGTCTGCGGCTCGCCCGGACGGATCATTCGCGAACTTACCGATCACGAAATCGGACGCCTCAAGGCGAGCGCCGACGGCTACGTGAAAAATGCGCTCCGATATCAGGCTGAGCTGTTCGAACTCAAAGACGAGTGAATCTGGGCAGCGAGCCCATGATTTGCTCAGAACAACGTGAGCATGACCGGCTGGTGGTCTGACGCTGCAGTGGCCTGATTGACGGCTACCGAGTCGATCTTGTCCACCAGATCGGTGCTGACGAAGAAGAAGTCGCAGCAATAGGGCCGATCCGGCCACTCCGCCCCGTTGAGGCCGACTGAGCACAAATGCGGGATGTCGCCGTAGCAGGCGGGCCATGCGTCAGCCCATTCAGGGCCAGCTTGGCCCTTCAGCGTCATGCGGTAATACGCCTGGCTACCTGGTTCACAATTGAAGTCACCGCAGATGATGGCCGACAGCGGGCGTGGCCAGCTGCGGAACGGGGAATCCTCATCGGCCACCTCACCCTGAGGCTGCCCGGCCACGCTTTCCCGCACCTCACGGATCTCGGCCTGCAACTCGCGCAGTGCGTCGATCTGCGCTGAACGCTGCACCGCGGAGTAATACTCCAGGTGCGTGTTCAAGACCCGGATCGGCCCCACTGGCCCGGACACAACAACCTCCAGGCATACCCGCGGCATGCTCGGCACACCGGCATCCGGCGGGCGCGGCAGACTATGGCGAAACACCTGCCCCACGGGCAAGCGGGACAAGGTCAAGTTACCGAAAAGGTTACGGCCTCCAGCGCCGTCCGGCACATCCACGCCGGCGGCGAAATGCGCGCTGTAACCCGGAAATGCGGCAGCCAGCACTGCAACCTGATCCACTGGCGTCTGCCCCTGCAGGGCCGCGAAGCCCACGGCCACCTCTTGCAGACACAGCACGTCAAACTCACCCAGCATGCGGATCGCTGCAATACTGCGGACAAGGTCCACCTCGCCATCGGCGCCCCGTCCCCACTGAATGTTCCAGCTCAATACCTTCATCGAAAGACCTGTTCTCCATGATTTCCGACCCGCGACCAGCACATATCCCGAATCGGTTTTTCGCAGAATAGCAAAGCTGTCGTCGCACCTCCCTCCATATCCTCGTGGCTCCGTGCTCAAATCCCGCAAAGCGTTCAGGTGGCTGATCAAAACGGGATTTTTGTCACGCTCGGAACCACCCCGAAAATTGGCCCCACACCTAAAGTGAGAGCGACAGATGCCGTTAAGCTTTTTGACTTTGCCTATTCCATCGAACCTATGAGCACCCCCCAGGAACTAGTTGCCTGCGTCGAGAAGCTTGCGAGCCTGCCCGCGATCTACCACCGCATCCGGGATATCCTCGACGACCCCGACAGCTCGGTCCAGCAACTGGCTGAAACGGTATCCAGCGATCCGGCCATCACTGCCCGGGTGCTGCGTATCGTTAACAGCGCCTTGTACGGATTCCCAGGCAAGATCGAGACAGTGGTGCGAGCGGTCAACCTGATGGGCATGCAGCAGATTCACGACCTCATCCTGAGTACTGCCGTCATCTCCGCCTTATCGTCGATCCAGCCGCCGCAGCTACCCTTGATGCGCTTCTGGAAAGGCTGCGTGTTCCGCGGTCTGGCCGCCCGTTCTGCTGCTCAACGGCTCGGCGTCGGTGATCCGGAACGCCTGTTCATCGAAGGCCTGCTCGCGGATATCGGCCATCTGGTGATGTATCAGGCCGTCCCCGACCTCTGCCGGACAGCGCTTGAGAAGGCACAGAGCAGCGGCCTTCCTCTCCACGAGACGGAGCAGTCCATCATTGGCTGCAACCATGCCGAAGTCGGCGCGGCGCTAGCCTCAGCCTGGAGCCTGCCTCCCAGCTTCGCGACCGTCATCGGAGCGCAGTTGATGCCGGCCCTCGGTGGCTCGCATGCCACCGAAGCTGCGCTGCTGCATGTGGCGAACCAGATCCAGGCAACCGACGAGTTCGACGAGGCTGACCAGATCGCCCTCGGTCTGCTGGACCCCGTCGCCATTGCGCGGCTGGACATAGACGCATCACAACTCGCCGCGGTCCGGGCTCAGGCCCGGAGCGAATCACCGGCGGTCATCGCCCTCTTCTTCCCGACTCAGCCCTGAGCCCCCTTCAGACTGACCTGAAAGCGGTTTCGAGGGCGTTACCGACCCTGACCTGCCCTCGCCATACAAGCGTTGTAGTCGGATTCGTGCGCCCGTAGCGACGGCCAGCCGGCGGCGACTATCGTGCTCGGCGTCAGCGCTGTCAGAACTCCGCGTGGACGCGCACCGCGAAGAAGTTGGCCGGCCCCCGGTCGGCGTTGTAGCCCGGATTCCACATGCGCTGGGCGTCAGCCGTCACGTAGAGGCTCTTCCACACGTTGAAGCTGTAGTACGCCTCGACGATCTGTTCCGGCTGGTAGTTGAGGCCACCATCGCCAAGGAAGAAGGACAGGCCTCCTGCCTCCAGGTAGCGACGGCGATCCAGGGACAGGGCGTTGCGGGCATAACCGACCCCGACCGTATCCGCTGCACGCCCCCAACGGTTGCCCTTCAAGGACAAGCCGGTGCCGATCGAGTTGTCGGTTTCGGTGAACGCGAAGGTCTCGCTGCGCCCATCGGCCTTCATCGCACGCAGGAAGAAACCCAGGTCGGCGGAGATCGCCTGCTCCAGGTTGACGCCCAGGCCGAACTTGATCTGGTCACCGTGACGTACTGCCAGGATCGCCTGCGGATCCGCATCCGGATTGGCGCGCAGATATGCCAGCGCATCGTCGAAACGGGCCAGTCGGGCCCGGTTGCGCCAGGCCAGCACGCGCAGCTTGCCGGGCTGCCCGTACAGCGTATGGGCGCGCTCCACCTCGATCTGGTCGCCATAGTGCTTGCCGATACGCGAATCGATGGGAAGCATGTTGGGCTCCTGCGGCCCGGTCATTCGGCCGATTCGCACCGCCCAGTCATCCTGGTACCACTCGAGCGTGTAACCCCAGCCGAAACCCCGCGCGTCGGCAGCATAATCGTAGGCAAGTGGTGCCATGAACGCCGCGTTCATGAAATGGACACGGGGATCCTTGGCATAGACGTTGTCGTCGAACACATCGAGCAACGAGAAATTACCGACCGTCAGCACCACGCGGTTCTTGTCCACGAAGCCCGCCATCTGGTTCAGGTCGGCGTCCTGATGCTCCTGCTCGCCGCCCAGCCCCCAGGTCTGGCGCAGGAACAGGCGTTGACGGTAGGACTTCGGACGGGAGCCGGCGGTCCGCGTCAATTCTCCGTTGGTGAAGGCTGCAGTCCCCTCAAGATTGGAAAACGGCCGCCCCTGAGTTTCCTCACCGTTGAAGTACAGCTCGCCGCCGGTCCAAGGACGGAAGCCCAGAAAGGCGGTGGCTGTCGCCGTGTAGCTCTTGTCGTGGTCGGCTGTCAGACTGTTGCGGCCGCTATAGTCGGCATGGAAGGCCGGCTTGTTCTGCCACACGTAGGTCGTCTGGAAACGGGCGGTCCACGCCTCGGTGTCGGCGGATTCGGCGTAGGCCTGGGCTGGCAGGTACACGCTGGCGAGAACCGCAGCAGCCATGACGGCCAAAGGCCAGTGGGCCCCACGCTTGGGAGTGGCAAACAGTTGAAAAGACATGAGGCAAAGTCCGGCAAGCACGTGAAGCCGGGCAGAACCCGGCTCTGTGGAATGAAGGGTCGGCGGATTGTATGACTGTAATGTTACGGTTCATGGAGCCGGCACGAAGGGCCGGACCCAGCGGAATTCAGTCCGTCAGATGACCAAGAATGGGGTTGAGCATGGCCGCACCGAGGCATTTGCTGCGCTCGCCACTCCAGCCGCTCAGGCCGTCCGGCAGGTTCGCGTTGTCCTTGAACGGCATCTCCAGGGTCAGGGACACGCAGCCGAAACGGTGGGCCACCCATTTCGAGGCGAGGCTCAGCAACTCGTCCTTGAAACGCCCGCTTAGATAACCGTGCTCGGTCTGGAAGTCCGGGCTCGCCGCCTGGAAACGCTCGACGAAGCGCGCCTGGCGGGCCTTCTGCTCATCCGAGAACCCCGGCACCTCCTCGGCGGTGGAGAAGAACACATAGGGCAGCGCTTCGTCCCCATGGATGTCGAGGAACAGTTCGACGCCGCTCGCCTCCATCGCCTGGCGCACCAGCAGCACCTCAGGGCTGCGCTCGGCACTCGGCTCGCGCCACTCCCGGTTGAGGTTGGCCCCTGCCGCGTTGGTGCGCAGGTTGCCCCGGATCGCCCCATCCGGATTCATGTTCGGCACGATGTATAGCACCGCATGCTCGCGAATGTGGCGTGCAACCGGATCTGCTGCGTCGAGCAGACGCTCCAGCAGGCCTTCGACGAACCACTCGGCCATGCTCTCGCCCGGATGTTGACGCGCGATGATCCACAGCGGCCGCTTGCCCGGCGCAGCACGGCCGACGGTGATCAGGTCCAGGTCGCGCCCATCCACCGTCGCCCCCAGGTTGCTCACCGACGCAAACGGCGACATCTCGACCCGCCCCAGAAGGTCCAGATGACGCTCGTGCGAGTACGGCTCGAAGTAGGCGTAGTAGACACTGTTGCGCTCCGGCGTGTGCTCGACGATCAGTTGCCCGTTCTCATAGCGGGTCGAGCTGATGCGGAACCAGTGGCGGCGGTCATAGGACGCCACGCAGCGGTACTCCGGCCAACCGTCCGGGTAGGCGGCGTCAGCGGCGTTCTCGAAAACCATCCGCACACCCTGCCCAGCCGCGCCGTGCAGGCGGAAATGGAACCACTGGCGGAAGGCCCCTTCGCCAGTCACACCCTGGTCGGCGCGCAGGCGCAGGCGGATATCGTCGGGACGCTCCACGGACCGCACCTCGATGGCGCCGGAGTCGAAGTTGCTGCTGATTCTGAGGGTCATGGCGGGATCAGGTCAGAATTTGGGTCACCGCGTACAGGGCCAGGCCGATGAGGCCACCGACGAAGGTGCCGTTGAGACGGATGAACTGCAGGTCGCGGCCGACGCTGACTTCGATCTCGCGCACGAGATCCTCGTCGTTCCAGGCCCGCACTGTGCTAGCGATATGGCCGGCCAGGCCCGTGCGCAGCTCCGGAGCCAGGCTTTCCACGGTCTTCTCCAGGTGCTCGTTAAGGGAATCCCGCAGCGCCTCGTTGGCCGCCAGGCTGGTGCCGAGCGCCCCCGCTGCCGACGCGATGCGCTGACGGATCATCGAGTCCGCGCTGGCCATGTCACGCCCCAGCCAGGCACGCAGCTCACCCCACAACTCCTGCAGATACGTACCCACTGCCGGATGGGCGAGGAACTCCCGCTTCATCTGGTCCACCTGGGCCCGGAAGGTCTCGTCGCTCTTGAGGCGCCCGACGTAACGGGTCACCACCTCGTCGAAGGCCGCCCGGCGCGGATGCTCGGGATTGGTGGCGATATCGTCGAGCAGGCCATGCACGCCGGCGACGATTCCCGTCGCCACCTTGTCGCCGAGTTCAGTCGGATCGATACCGACGAAGCCGAGGGTGGCGACCACCTTCGGATATTCCCGCGCCGCCACATCCAGGATCATGCCGGCGAAACTGTGGCGCACGCCCGGCTCGTCCAGCCACTGGGCCAGCTTGTGGATGCTCTCGTCGAGCAGGGCCTGGTGGCGCCCGCCCTGGGTCAGCGCATCGAGAATGCCACCCATGCTGTCGGCCATGTCCAGGCTGCCCGCCCGCCGCCTCAGTGCGTGCAACGCCAGCCGCCGGACGCGCGGATCGTCCATGAAGTCCAGCGACTCGGCCATCACCACCACCAGTCGCTCAGCGAAGATGGTCGCGTTCTTCGGGTCCTTCAGCCAGCCGGCCAGCCGCTCGGCAGGATTGGCGCTACGCAGACGGGCCACAAGCGACGCGGTATCGAGGAACTTGTCGCGGATGAACTCAGCGATGTTGTCAGCCAGGCGCGCCTTGTTACGCGGCAGGATCGCCGTATGTGGAATGGGCAGTCCGAGCGGATGACGGAACAAGGCCACCACCGCAAACCAGTCCGCCAGCGCGCCAATGGTTGCCGCCTCGGCGAACGCCGCCACCCACGGCCAGCCCTGGTGCCGGGCCAGCACGAACAAGGCTGCGACGGCGATCAGCGCCGCTACAGCCACACCCTTCATGCGCGCCAGTTGCGCGCTTTTCTGCGGATTCGCCACAGCTGCCTCCGTCAGTCCTGGCGCCGCCGGAAGACCCAGCGGTCGGCGTCGGAAGCCTCGGCGGCGAAGGCATAGCCGTCGAGGTCGAAGTCCTTCAACTGCTCCACCTCCTCGACCCGCTGGGTAACCGCATACCGGGCCATCAGGCCGCGGGCGCGCTTGGCGTAGAAGCTGATGATCTTGTAGCGCCCGCCCTTCCAGTCCTCGAAGCCGATATTGAGCAGGCGCCCCTTCAGCTGGGCCGGCTTGACCGACTTGAAATACTCTTCGGAGGCCAGATTGACCAGCACCGGCTCATGACCCGCAGCCTCGTCCCGCGCCAGCAGGCGGTTGAGCGCCTCGGTCTGGGTCATGCCCCAGAAGGCGTACAGATCCTTGCCGCGCCCATTCTTGAAGCGGGTGCCCATTTCCAGACGATAGGGCTGCATCAGGTCCAGCGGTTTCAGCAGTCCATACAGGCCGGACAGGATGCGCAGGTGCGTCTGGGCGTAATCCAGGTCGGCCTCGTCGAGGCTGCGCGCATCGAGCCCATCGTAGACGTCGCCATTGAAGGCCAGCACTGCCGGTTTTGCATTGGCCGGCGTGAAAGGCTGCGACCACTCGGCGTAGCGAGCCACATTGAGCGCCGCCAGCTGGTCGGACAGATCCATCAGCTTGGCGACCTCGGCGTGGGACAGCTCGCGGAGACCGGCGATCAGCTCGGCCGCGTCATTCAGGTAATCGGGCTCAGTGAAGCGCGGCGTAGTGGGCGGCGTCTCGTAGTCGAGCGCCTTGGCGGGGGACAGCACGAAAATCATGGGGGCGACCCGAATTCTGAAATGCCGCGATTCTACTGCCTGCGGACCTCATTTCGGGCGGGAGATCCGCTGCGGCATGGCGCGCCGGCGCCACTTTCAGGGCAAGGGCTCCAGATGCGTCGTGACTTCAATGCCAGGCAAGGCCTTGCCGAGCTCCCCCTCGATCTCGTCGAGCAGCGCATGCCCCTGGCGGACGCTCCACTCTCCCGGCACCAGCACCACCACCTGCAGGAAGGACGAAGCCCCGGCACGGCGCGTACGCAGGCCCTGGAAAGCCACGCCTCGGCAGTGAAAGGATTCGAGCACGCCAGTGGCGCGCTCCACCGCGGCGCGATCCATACTGCGATCCATCAGCCCATCCACAGACTCCCTGAGCAGGTGCCAGGCTTCCAGCGTGATGTGCAGGCCGACGGCGATGGCGATCAGCGGATCGAGCATCAACCAGCCTGTCAGCGCGACCAGCGCGACGCCGGCGATCACACCGACGGACGTCCAAACGTCGGTCATCAGGTGACGGGAATCCGCCCGTAGAGCGATCGAGTCGAAACGCTCGCCAGCCCGACCGAGGATGCGCGCCACGACGAAATTGATGAAGGTCGCCGCCGCCGACCAGGCCAGCCCCCAGCCGGCCGACTCGAGCGGCGCGGGGTAGATCAGGCGCTCCACACCAGCCCAGATGATCGCCACCGCAGCACCGAGGATCAGGATGCCCTCGAAGCCGCTGGAGAAATACTCCGCCTTGCCGTGCCCGAAGGGATGGCGCCGGTCCGGAGGATCCCGTGTGACGAGGATCATCCACAGCGCGAAGGTGGCGCCCGCCAGATTGACGAAGGATTCCAGCGCGTCGGACAGCAAGCCCACTGAGCCGGTCAGCCACCAGGCCAGGGTTTTGAGGCCGATCGTCGCCACTGCCGCGGCGATGGACAGCCACGCGAAGTGATGCCGCTCAAGGCGGCCGCGGTCGATCACGCTTCAGCCACGCTCCACGTCAGTGACGCCCTTGACATCCCGGATCAGCGTGACGGCCCGCTGGATCTGGTGCACGCCCTGCACCTCCAGCGTGAAGCGCATGCGCGCCGCCCCCTTGCGGCTGAGAGTATTCACGGCGATCACGTTGAGCTTTTCCCGTGACAACACTTCAGATATATCGCGCAGCAGCCCCTGCCGGTCCATCGCGTGGACCAGCACGTCCACCGGGAAGACTGCCGCCTCCTTGGAGACATTGGCCGCCTCACCCCACTGGGCGCTGATCAGGCGCTCGGGATGCTGACGCACCAGTTCCTGGAAATCCCGGCACTCGACGCGGTGAATGGACACGCCACGCCCGCGGGTCACATAACCCTGGATCGCGTCCGGCGGCGCCGGCTTGCAGCAGCGTCCGAGGGACGTCATCAGCTTGCCGACCCCGACGATCAGGATGGTGTCGCTGGCATCGCCGGAATGACTCTGGCCGATGATCACTTCCGGCGTTTCCGGCAGGACCTCCAGGGAATCGGCACCGCGCAGCGCCACCTGGATCGCCCGCGGCCCGACCTCGCCCCGGCCAGCGGCGATGAACAGCGCCTCCGGATTCTTGAAGCCCAGCCGCGTGGCCAGATCCTCGAGATTGACCTGCCCGTGCCCTTCCCGTTGAATCTCCTTGGTCAGCACGCTGCGGCCTCGGACCAGCAGTTCCTCTTCCTCCAGGGCACTGAAGTACTGCTTGATCTTCTGGCGCGCCCGCGGCGTAGCCACGTAGTTCTGCTGCAGATTGAGCCAGTCGCGGGACGGTCCGCCCTCCTTGGTGGACATGATCTCCACCGTCTGGCCGTTTTCCAGCGGCGTGTTGAGGGTGACCAGCTGGCCGTTGACCTTGGCGCCGCGGCAACGGTGGCCAAGGTCGGTATGCACGCGGTAAGCGAAATCGATCGGCGTCGCCCCGCGCGGCAGGTCGATCACCCGCCCCTGCGGCGTCAGCGCGTAGATCGTGTCGTCCAGCGAGGCCCGCTTGAACTGCTCCAGCCAGTCCGCCGAATCGGTCACCTCGTCGCGCCACGACAACAGGCTGCGCAGCAAGGCGATCTTCTCATCGTACTCACCGGTCGACGCGCCGGAGCCTTCCTTGTAGCGCCAGTGGGCGGCCACGCCGAGCTCGGCATGGTTGTGCATCGCGTGGGTACGGATCTGCACCTCCAGCGCGCGCCCGTCGCCGGCATACACGGCGGTATGCAGCGACTGGTAGTTATTGCCCTTGGGCATCGAGATGTAGTCGTCGAACTCCTTGGGGATCGGCGTCCAGATCTGGTGCACGATGCCCAGCACCGCGTAGCAGTCCTTCACCTCGTCCACCAGCACGCGCAATGCGCGCACGTCGTAGATCTGCGAGAAGTCCAGGCGCTTGGCGCGCATCTTGTTATAGATGCTGTAGATATGCTTGGGCCGGCCATACACCTCGGCCTTGACGCCGATGGCCTCCACCTCGCTCTTCAGCCGGGCGACCGCATCGACGATGAACTGCTCGCGCTCCACGCGGCGCTCGTCGAGCATGCGCGCGATGCGCTTGTAGGTTTCCGGCTCCAGGAAGCGAAAGGACAAGTCCTCCAGTTCCCACTTGAGCTGCCAGATACCCAGCCGGTTGGCCAGCGGCGCGTAGATGTCGAGGCTCTCGCGGGCGATGGATTCGCGGATCTTGCCCGGGTGGTCGGTGAAGTAGCGCAGCGTCTGCGTGCGCGACGACACCCGCAGCAGCACCACGCGGATGTCCTCCACCATGGCCAGCAGCATCTTGCGCAGCACCTCGCTCTGGGCGCGGATCTCGGGAGCACTGGCGGTGGACGTCATGCGCGTGATGACGCGCAGCCCGTTGAGCCTGCGCAGGCCATCCACCAGCCTCGCAACGCCCTCCCCGAAGCGGGCGGCAATCTGTTCGCCCGAATGGTCAAGCACGTCGCCGAGCGCGAAGCACAGCGCCGCCGTACGGGTATCCGCGTCGAGACGCAGGGATGCGACGATCAGCGCGGAGCCGAGGGCGTGCTGCCAGATGGGTTCGTTGGTGCCGAGAGTACGCTCCCCATAGAGCGGCTGGACCCACTCAAGGGCAAGGCCCACGCGAGCAGCATCATCCGGGCCGAGTCCCTCGCACAATAATTCGACCGCGGAGAACGCGGACACGGATTGAGATATCGAATGTGTAACGGCAACCATGCCGACATTATCCTATAGGCTGACGACGCAAAGCTTGATCTTCATCGTATTCGGGTGACCGACGACACGCCGGTACGGTCTTGCCACGACACCGGCCCCTTCGACAGACATCGACCCGCCATGTTCTCCGCCTTCCGCCGCTGGCGCCGCCAGCGCGCCGCCGACCGCATGCAGGTGGCTCCCGCCCAATGGGAGCGCATCGAGCAGACCCTGCCCTTCCTCGATTTCCTGCCTGCCCCAGACCGCCCGCGCCTGCGCCGCCTGGCCCTCGAATTCCTGGCCGACAAGCAGATCCACGGCGCCGAGGGCATGAACGTCACCGACGACATGCTGCTGTCCATCGCGCTACAGGCTTGCCTGCCGATCCTCCATATCGGTCTCGATGCCTACGCCGACTGGGTCGGCATCGTGGTCTATCCGGGCGATTTCGTCATCCCGCGCAGCGTCGTGGACGAAGACGGCATCGTCCATGAATACGACGACGAGGTGCTCGGCGAAGCCTGGGAAGGCGGACCCGTGCTGCTCTCCTGGTTCGACAGCGAAGCGCAGCCCGCGGGCATCAACGTGGTGATCCACGAATTCGCCCACAAACTGGACATGGGCAATGGCGAAGTGGACGGCTATCCGGCCCTGCCCGTCGGCATGTCCGCCACCAACTGGGCGGCTGCTTTTCAGCCCGCTTTCGACGACTTCTGCAGGCGCGTGGACGGTGGCGAAGACACCCTGTTGGACCCCTACGGCACCGAGCATCCGGCCGAGTTTTTCGCCGTCATGAGCGAGGCCTTCTTCGAGACGCCGGGGCTCCTGAAATCCGAATACCCCGCTGTTTACACGCAACTTTCCATGTTCTACCGGCAAGACCCGGCAGCCCGAGAAGCGCCGCTGCAATAAATCCGACAGCATTCCTGAAACAAAACTTTGAAGTCCCCGGATCCGCTGTCTACAGTGGGTAAGCCGCCTCGGCATTTCTTACCAAGTGTGGAGAGCAATTCATGGCTATTACCTGGATTCTGGTCGCCAATGCGAGTCTTGCCCGCCTGTATGCCAACCTTGGACCCAAGCAGGGCCTGCAGCTCGTGAAGGAAATCGCCCACCCCGCCAGCCGCATGAAGAATTCCGACCTGTCATCCGACCGTGCTGGACAGATGCAGGCCTCCATCAGCGGACATGGCTCCCGGGAACAGCAGACGCCCCCAAAAGAGAACGCCGCCCGCAGTTTTGCCCAGAAGCTCGCCAAGGAACTCTATCTCGGTCGCAGCCGCAACCTGTTCGGACGCGCCATCGTCATAGCACCACCGTCATTCATGGGTATGCTCAATTCCGTTCTCGACCGACCGACGGCGCAATTGATCACAGACCGCTTCGAGAAGGATTACACCAAGACGCCAGAACCAGCACTCCGCGATCATCTGGAGGGCTGCCTGTTCGTCTGAACCATCATTTGAGTTGTACCACTCCTCTGACCTCCCAGCGCGCCCATTCGGGTTAGCGCACTTTCAGGCGGCCGCGATACCCATCGTTGCCGCCTGATTTCTGTCCACGCGGGATGATCCGCTCAGTCCAGCGCCCAAGCGGCAACCCGCCGATAGTCCGCACCATGCGGTGCGAGGCAGGACTCCATCAGCGCCCACTCGGCAAGCTCCCACTCCAGCGGCTCGAAAACCGCCGGCACATAAGGCGTGTGCGCTTTGCGCAGCAGGGTCATATGCGGCACGAAGGGCGGCCCACTGGCAGGCAGGCCGATTGCCGCCACTTCCCGGCGGATGTCAGCCCCCAGTTGCAGCAAGGCCGGCGGCGGCACCGCACATCCCGCCCACAGGATATGGTTGTGGGCCCAGTAGCCGACCATATCCAGCCGCATGCGGAAGCGCGGCACGCGGATCTGTCCCAGCACCGCCAGGAGCTCCGCCAGCCGGGCTTCCGCCACCGCCCCGATGAAGGCCAGCGTGAGATGCAGGGTCTCCCGCCGCATGATCCGCCCGCCGCACTCCCGGCGGGCCTCGCCCGCCAGTTGATGCAGGCGCTCGGCCAGTGCCGGCTCGGGCCACAGGGCCAGAAAGAGCCGACGGCTTTGTTCAGCCATCCACGCGGGCCAGCAGCGCCACCGCCTGGGCGGCGATACCTTCGCCGCGACCGGTGAAGCCGAGCTTCTCGGTGGTCTTGCCCTTGACGTTGATGACAGCCGGCTCCACGCCCAGGTCTGCTGCGATGTTGGCGATCATCGCCGGCACGTGGGGCAGGATCTTCGGCGCGCGGGCGACCACCGTCGCATCCACGTTGATGGTCTGCCAGCCGGCCGCCCGCGCGGCGGCGGCGGCCTCACGCAGCAGCACGCGGGAGTCCGCCCCTTCGAAGCGCGGGTCGGTGTCGGGAAAATGCCGGCCGATGTCACCCAGGCCAGCCGCGCCAAGGATGGCGTCGGTGATCGTATGCAGCAGCACGTCGGCGTCGGAATGGCCGAGCAGGCCGCGGGCAAAGGGAATCGTCACGCCGCCGATGATCAGCGGGCGGCCGGGAACCAGGGCATGGACGTCAAAGCCCTGCCCGATGCGGAACGGAACATTCATTTCTATGACTCCCGGTGTTGCAGGATCCACTCGGCCAGATGCAGGTCGAGCGGAAAGGTCACTTTCAGGTTGGTTGGATCGCCGCGCACCAGGCGCGGCTTGAGTCCCATCGCCTCGATGGCGCTGGCTTCGTCGGTGACGTGGCGGGCATTCTCCAGTGCGCGCTTGAGCATCACGTAGCGGAACATCTGTGGCGTCTGGGCCTGCCACAGCCCATCCCGCGGCACGGTGGCGGCGATGCGGTGCAAGCTGTCCTCACGCTTCAGCGTGTCGGCCACCGGCACCGCCAGGATGCCGCCCACCTCGTCATGGATCAGCTCGCGCACCAGATTCTCGATATGCCAGGGTGCCAGGCACGGCCGCGCCGCGTCATGGACGAGAACCCAGTCGGATTCGGACGTATCATCGGCAATAGCGCGCAAGCCGTTGAGCACGCTGTCCGCGCGAGAGGCCCCACCACAGAACAGGGGCACCAGGCGGTCGCCGAAGGGACTCCAGTCATGACGGTCCCATTCCTGATCACCCACCGAAAGGACTACATAGACCCGATCGATCACCGGCGATGCACACAGCACCGCCAGGGTGTGTCGGATCAGAGGCTCGCCGAGCAGGGAAAGATATTGTTTGGGCTGTTCGCCGCCCATCCGGCTGCCGCTTCCGGCCGCCGGCACCATCGCATAACAACGGGTCGTAGGATTTCGCATCGCGCGATTCTACTCAATGTCGCCCACGATCCTGCCGCTGATATAAGCCGTACGCCTTTTCGGAGAACCACCATGCTGTTCTCACAAGCCTTCGACCCCCGTGAACTGGAAGCCCTGGCCCTCGCCACCGCGATCGGCCTGCTGATGGGCCTGGAACGGGAACGCCGCCCGTCGGCCCTTGCCGGCGTACGCACCTTCGGCCTCACCGGGCTGCTCGGCGCACTGGCCGGGCTCCTCACCGAACAGCTATCCGAGCCTGCACTTCTGGTCGGCGGCTTCGTACTGGTCGCCGCCACGATCATCGCCGCCAACTACCGCCAGCCCGAACCCAACGACCCCGGCACCACCTCCGTCGTGGCCCTGCTGGTCTGCTACTGCCTGGGCGCACTGGTCTGGCTGGGGCACGGGCGATTGGCGGTCATGGCGGCGGTCGGCTCGACGATGCTGCTCTATTTCAAGTCCGAACTGCGCGGCGTCGCCGCCCGCCTGACCAGCCAGGACTGGCGCTCGATCCTGCAGTTCTCAGTGCTGTCGCTGATCGTGCTACCGATCCTGCCGGACCGGGGCTTCGGCCCCTACGAGGCGATCAACCCCCATCAGGTATGGCTGATGATCGTGCTGATCTCAGGCGTCAGCCTCACCGGCTACGCCGCACTGCGCCTGGTGGGCGCCCGTTACGGTGCACCGCTGCTCGGTCTGCTCGGCGGTCTCGTCTCCAGCACCGCCACGACAATGGTCTTCTCCCGCCATGCACGCGAGAACCCGGCCATGGCGCCGACGGCCAAGCTGGTCATCCTGCTCGCCAACCTGATCATGGTCGTGCGGGTTCTGGCGATCGCCGGGGCGCTGTCGCCGGACATCACCCCGCTGCTGCTGACCGGTTGCGTGCTGGCGGTGCTCGTCGGCAGCGTTGTCATCGCCTTCGACTGGCACAAGCTGGTCAGCAAGGACAGCCTGCCGGTGCCGGAAACCCGCAACCCGACCGAACTGCGTGCAGCCATGGGCTTCGGCCTGCTGTACGCGATCGTGCTGCTATGCGCCGCCTGGCTGTCGGACATTGCCGGCCAGGGCGGCCTCTACCTGCTGGCCTTCGCCTCGGGCCTGACCGATGTGGACGCCATCACCCTGTCGACCCTACGTCTCCTCAATCTGGGCAAACTCGAATTGATGCCATCTGCGATCGCCATCCTACTGGCGATGCTCGCCAACCTGGCCTTCAAGTCGGGGCTGGCCTTTGCTCTTGGCGGTCAGGCCCTCGGCCGGCGCGTCGTCGGTGGCATGCTGGTCGTCGGCGCCGGGCTGGGCGCCGGGATCGGTTGGTTGCTCCACACCTCCCTATAATGGAATCGGACAAGCCTGTCGCATTGAAGGAAATCATGGCTCACGCATCCCAACGTCTGCCGGCGGTCGCCGGCATGTTCTACCCAGCGGATCCCCACAGCCTGCATGCGCAGGTCGCGGGTTTCCTGTCGTCGGCGATCCCCGCCGAAGTCGTCGAAGCCCCGAAGGCGCTGGTCGTCCCCCACGCCGGCTACATCTATTCCGGCGCGGTGGCGGCGAGTGCTTACAGCGAACTCACCCAGCGCCGCGACGTGATCCGCCGCGTGCTGATCCTCTGCCCGACGCACCGCGTGGCGGTACGCGGCATGGCCATCCCGGCGGCCCAGACCTTCCTCACGCCGCTGGGTGCCGTGTCGGTGGACCGGGAAGCCTGGCTGCAGGCCCGGGAGCTGCCCGGCGTGGTTGTGGATGACCGCCCCCACGCGGACGAGCACGCGATTGAAGTCCAGCTGCCCTTCCTGCAGAGCACCCTGGATCATTTCGAGATCCTGCCCATCGCCGTCGGCGACATCGAACCGCAGCGGGTGGCGAGCCTGCTGGAAACCCTCTGGGGCGGCCCGGAAACCCTGATCGTCATCAGCTCCGACCTGTCCCACTACCACCCCTACCGCCAGGCCCAGCTGCGCGACAAGGCCACCATCGCCCAGATCCGCCAGCTCGACGCCCGCCTGGAAAGTGAACAGGCCTGTGGCGCCGACGCCATCAACGGCCTGCTCCTCGCCGCCTTCCGCCACCACCTGACGCCCCACGTGCTCGACCTGCGCAACTCGGGCGACACCGCCGGCGACCGTGACCACGTGGTCGGCTACGCATCGATCGCCTTCTCCGAGGACCGCCAGCATGCCCACCACTGACACCCTCGGCCCGGTGCTGCTGGCCCAGGCTCGCAAGGCGATTGCCGACGCCCTCGGGCAGTCCGCCCCGCCGCCGCCCGAGCACCCGCAACTGAAGGAACGGGGCGCCAGCTTCGTCACTCTGACGATTGATGGAGAGTTGCGCGGCTGTATCGGCAGCCTCAACGCCCACCGTGCCCTTGGCGAGGACGTACGTGTGAATGCAGTGGCCGCCGCGCTGCGTGATCCACGCTTTCCACCGCTGTCAGCAGCGGAATTCGAGCGGGTCAGCATCGAGGTTTCCCTTCTCAGCGAACCGGACTTCATGGAGTTCCGTAACGAAGCGGACGCCCTTGCACAGTTGGTACCTGGCCGCGACGGCGTGATCTTTTTCAACGGCTGCCAGAAAGCCACTTTCCTGCCCCAGGTGTGGGATCAACTGCCCGATCCCCGTGACTTCATGGCGGCGCTCAAGCGCAAAGCCCGCCTGCCAGCCGACTTCTGGGGCCCCAACGTGATGCTGGCCCGCTACGAGGTCCGCAAATGGCACGAGGGCAGCGAAACGGAGTAGATCATGTCCGACCATCCGGCCCGTTACTGGCACCCCATCGACGGTGGCCGCATCCAGTGCGATCTGTGCCCCCGGGACTGCCGCCTGCACGAAGGCCAGCGCGGCGCCTGCTTCGTGCGCCAGATGGTGGACGGCAAGATGGTGCTGACCACCTACGGACGTAGTTCCGGCTTCTGCATCGACCCCATCGAGAAGAAGCCGCTGAACCATTTCTACCCGGGCTCCAGCGTGTTCTCCTTCGGCACCGCCGGCTGCAACCTGGCCTGCAAGTTCTGCCAGAACTGGGATATATCCAAGAGCCGCGACATGGACCGGCTGATGGACGCCGCGTCGCCGGACGACATCGCCCTTGCCGCGGCCAGCCGCGGCTGCCGCAGTGTGGCCTTCACCTACAACGATCCTGTGATCTTCGCCGAATACGCGATGGACACCGCCGAGGCCTGCCACACCCGCGGCCTGGCCACCGTCGCCGTGACGGCCGGCTACATCAGCCCAGATGCCCGCCGCGACTTCTACGCGGTAATGGACGCGGCCAACGTGGACCTGAAGGGCTTCACCGAAGACTTCTATGTGCATCAGACCGGCGCCCATCTTGCACCCGTGCTCGACACCCTGCTCTACCTGCACCACGAGACACAGGTTTGGGTGGAGATCACGACACTGCTGATCCCCGGTCTCAACGACAGCGACGAGGAAATCACCGCCCTGTCGAAATGGGTCGCCGCAGAACTCGGCCCGGACGTACCCCTGCACTTCACCGCCTTCCACCCGGACTACAAGCTGGACCAGCTTCCACCGACGCCTCCGACCACCCTCCGCCGCGCCCGGCAGATCGCCCGGAACGCCGGCCTGCACTACGTCTACACCGGCAACGTGCACGATCCGGAAGGCGGAACCACCTACTGTCCGGGCTGCGGGCAGGCCGTCATCGAGCGGGACTGGTACGCGATCCTGGCCTACCGGCTCGACGCGCAGGGCGCCTGCACGGCCTGCGGACACCGACTGGCCGGCCGTTTTGGCGAATTCCACGGCGCTTTCGGCCCGCGCCGTGTCCCAGTGCACATTCACGCTCAATAGGGCATGCCGCGCCCTTGCCGGGCGCCCGGCAGCGTGCCATCGTTGAGCGAAAAACCCGCGCTGCGCCGCCATGATGAAACTGCGTCAAACCCCGCTGAGCATCGCTGCCGGTCCTATCTGGCTCGAAGCCCTGCTCGCCCATTCCCCGGATGCCGAGGGGCTGGTCCTCATCGCCCAGAACTCGGTCGGCAATCACCGCGAGTCCCGTGAAGCCCATTTCGCCAAACGCCTGCAGGAGGCCGGCTTTGCCACGTTGATCTTCGACCTGCTGACCCACTACGAGGAAACCCGCGACCCGGACACCCGCTACAACGCACCGCTCCTCGGCCAGCGCATCAACCTGATCTTCGAGTGGCTACGCCACCAACCGCCGCTCGCCACGCTCCCCGCCGGCCTGGTCGCCAGCGGTACGGGCAGCGCCGCCGCGGTACGCGCGGTATCGAAGGAGCCCATGGTCGTCGATGCGCTGGTTCTGCGCGGTGGTCGCCCCGGCCTGGCCGGCATTTCACCACTGCGCCAGATCGTCTGCCCGACACGTTTCGTGGTTGGGGAAAAAGACACGGGCTTGCCGGCCTTACGCCAAGCGTTCGATCTGCTCAGCTGTACCAAGGACTGGCACGCCCTGGCCGGCACCGACGAGGATTTCCGCCAGCCCGGCGCACTGGATGACGCTGCGACGAAGGCCGCGGACTGGTTCCACCATCACCTCATCCGACAGCCCGCCACGGTAGACACCCACAAGCCCGAAGCCGGTTAGCGCCGGCGCACCATGGCCTGGTGCGGCAGGCCCGCCTCCTCGTAAACATCACCCTCTGGCACGAAGCCGAAACGGGCATAAAAACCCAGCGCGTGGGTCTGCGCGCTGAGCACCAGTCGGGGCATGCCACGCCGCTCGGCCTCGTCGATCAAAGCCTGCAGAAGGACCGCGCCCACACCGTGCCCGCGCCAGTCGGCGAGCACCGCCATACGCCCGATGTGACCGTCGGGCAGCAAGCGTCCGGTGCCCACCGGCTCGTCGCCAATCAAAGCAAGCGCATGGCAGGACACGGCATCGAATTCGTCGAGCTCCATGTCCGCCGGCACCTTCTGCTCGTCCACGAAAACCCGAAAGCGGATCGGCGTCGCCAGGGCAGCAAACTCGGGCCACTCGCCGAGTTGGACAGTGATGACAGGCCGGGTATTCATTCTTGGATGACCACCAGCGTGCCAGCCGGAACCAGGTCGAACAGTTCCGCCACATCGCAATTGCGCATGCGTACGCAGCCGATGGACAAGGGCACCCCCATCGGCTCGGTATCCGGCGTGCCGTGGATGTAGATATAGCGCTGCATCGAATCCACCGTGCCGAGACGGTTCCGCCCCGGCTCCAGCCCCGATAGCCACAGGATCCGCGTAAGGATCCAGTCCCGCTCCGGCGTCGCTGCCGCCAGTTCGGGCGACCAGACCTCGCCGGTCGGGCGACGACCTCGAAAGGCCGCTCCGAGCGGTGCCCCGGCGCCTATGCGCGCGCGGATCACATGGCGCCCGCGCGGCGTGCGGTAGCTGCCCTTCTCCTCACCGGCGCCGTTCTTCGCGGTAGATACCGAATAACGACGGATGCATGCCCCGTCGTCACCGAACAGGGACAGAGTCTGGCTGGAAATATCGACACAAATCCGCATGGGCTCACCCTGCCACGACACGCTTGCGCCGGGCCGCAAAGAAACTCGACAACAGGCCGCCGCACTCGTCCGCCAGAACCCCTCCCTCGATCGCAGCGTGATGGTTTAGGCGTGCCTCCGCGAACAGATCGATTACGCTGCCGGCAACCCCGGTCTTCGGATCCCGCGCCCCGAAAACCACCCGGCCGATCCGCGCATGCATGATGGCACCTGCACACATGGCGCAGGGTTCAAGCGTGACGTACAGCGTGCAGCCCGGCAGACGGTAGTTGCCGAGACGCGCGGCAGCATCCCGCAGGGCCATTACCTCGGCATGGGAGGTGGGATCGTGGCGGAGGATGGGTTGATTGAAGCCACGCCCGACCACCTGTCCGTCGGGGCCGACGATCAACGCGCCGACCGGGACTTCGCCACAACGACCGGCATCCCCGGCCAGTTCGATAGCCATGCGCATGAAAGCGCTGTCCTGCTCGGGAAGGATGAGAGGCATGTTCAAGAAACCTGGGATTCAATCGGACCTAAAGCCGGGATTTTAAAACAGCATCGTGGAAAGCCTCAGCGAAACCGCACATCTCCCCCCCGTTCGGGAGGCCCGGCGTGACGGCCGGCCGTCGGGACGCCACCCTTCTAGCGCTCCTCCATGCCTTGCTGAGCGGCCTGGTGGTTTTCGGTAACCTGTCAGGAACGCTGCAGCCCTGGGCCATTGCAGGAACAAGCCTGTTGTTGTTCTTCGCAGCCCGCCGATACCTGACACAACAGGCGCAGGTGACCACGCCCACCGTTACGGCGATACCGGACTGGAACGACACGTCGCGGAACGGACCTCCGAACTGAGCGCCGTACTGGCCGAACTGGAATCCTTCAGCTACTCGGTATCCCACGATTTGTGCCCCCCACTGCAGGCGATCGAGGAGTACAGCACCACCATGGGCACCGACTATGCGGACAGACTCGCCACCGTCGCACGCAGCACCCACGGCATGGCAGCAAGGTGCGAGCCGAGGGAGAAACAGGCCACGGAGACACTATCCATTTTGCCCTTGACACAGGCTCTTCGCCGGCCTGAAGGCGTGCCAGGTACCTGACAGCCCCGGCCACTCAAGTCAATGAAATTCGCCCTTTGGTCGAGCTCCCATCAACATGGCCACGATCCTGTTCGGCAAGCTTTCTATCTCGGCGTTATATACCTTGACCGCTTCGACGTACCGGAACTCAGCGGTATCGATACGCCCACCGGCCTCTTCCATCTGCGCCTGAAGGTCACGGAAATTGGCATCGGCCTTTAGGGCGGGGTAGTTTTCGGACACGACCAGCAATCTGCCGACGGCCCGCGACAATTCCAGATTGCCCTTGGCAAAGTTAATCAGCACATCCTGGTCTTCCAGGGATTCAGGTGTCGCAGGCATGTGCTCAACCGTTGCATCGCGTGCTTTCGACACACGGTTCAGTGTCTCCTGCTCGTTGGGGGCGTAGGTCTGCACCGCCTGAATCAGGTTCGGCACCTGATCCAGGCGTCGCCGGCTGATCGCTATGAGCTCGGAGGCCGTCGCCAGCACTTGCTCGTCGCCGGCCTGAATCTGGTGATATCCGCAACCGCTCATCAGAGTTGCCGCCAGCAGCAGAAATACAGCCCGTCGGGTCTGCATCAAGAACACCTTCTGAAAATGCTGCGAGTGGCGCCATTATGCCAACCCTCGCACACAGCCCACGGACACCGATTGTTAAATCGGTCGCGCTACTCTGTCGGCCGCCTTCAAACCGAGCATAGTCCGCCGTGCAAAGCACAGATCCTCCCAAGCCTTTGCCTTGTCAGGGAGGTTCCGCAGCAGATAAGCCGGGTGATAAGTCACGATCACCGGTATGGAGCCGTAGGAGAACAGTTTGCCGCGCGCCGCGCCGATCTTGATTTCCTGGTTGAGCAGCGCCTGCGCCGCTGGACGGCCGAGGGCCACGATCAGGCGCGGGCGGATCAGTTCGATCTGGCGTTGCAGATATGGGAAACACGCCGATAGTTCTGCGGTATCCGGCGTCCGGTTATGGGGCGGCCGGCATTTCACCGCATTCCCGATGTAGACGTCCTCCCCCCGCTTGAGGTCGATCGAAGCGAGCATGTTGTCGAGCAGGCGCCCAGCCTGGCCAACGAAAGGCTCGCCGCGCTCATCCTCTTCCGCCCCCGGCCCTTCACCGACGAACAACCAGTCCGCCTTCCGGTCACCGACGCCAGGCACAGCCTGCTTGCGTCGACGGCACAAGCCGCAGGCATCGCAACTGCGGATGCGTGCCTCCAGTTCGTCCCAGTCCAGATCGCCGACACGCACGAGTGCTGCTGGCGAATCGGCTGGCCTGCGCTCCTGCTCTGGCGCCTTCATCGCGGCAGACAGCATGCTGCGGAGGGGCTGGGGCTGGGCCGGCATCATGGCAGGCAGACTCTCCAGCACGGCAGGCTGCAACACCGGCGCCGTGCCGGCTTCCTCGTGCTCATCGGACGCGCTGCGGAGTCGCCACAGGGGTGCCAACCCCATTTCCCGCAGAATGCCGTTTCTGCGCAAGTTCATCGCGGCGCGCTCACAGGCGGGACCTCATCACCAACGCATCCTCACGCCCGGACGCAGCAGGGTAATAGCCCTTGCGGCGACCGATGGTTTCGAAGCCGGCACGTTGATAGAGGGCCAGCGCCGCAGTGTTGGATGGACGCACCTCAAGGAACATCTGACGGGCGCCGTCCTGACGGGCCACGTCGCCGAGATGCTCCAGCAAGCGGCGCCCCAAGCCCTGGCGCTGACGCTCGGCCTGGACGCTGATGTTAAGGATGTGAGCTTCGTCGAGCACCATCATCAGCACCGCATAACCTACGCGTTCCAGACCGTCGCGCATGGTCCAGCAGCTGTAACCGGAACGCATGGAGTCGGAGAAATTACCAACCGTCCAGGGATAGGGATAAAGGCGCGCATCCAGCATCGCGACCCATTCCAGGTCGGACTCCTGCATCGGCGCGAAATTCAGTCCAACAAGCGTCACGCCCGCCCTCCGCTGGCGAGACGCTCGGCGGTGGTCATGGCCACCTTGTCGCGCACATACAAAGGGGCCGCCAGGGCCGGATCGATCGCCTCCCCTTTGGCAAAACGCACCGCAGCCAGACGCACCACGCTGGCAGCCCTGGGTATCGGCGACGGGTCGAAGCCGGTGAGGCGCTCACCAAGGGCAGGAAGCAGTGCCGCTTCATATGCGGCGAATGCGGAGCCGAAACCGAACCAGTCCCCCTCCGCCGGCAACGCCACCGTAGCGGGAACCGCGCAGGCCGGCGCGGTCTGTTCGACCAGCACACCATCGATACGCCGGTAGGCGGCAAAGTAGACCTCGGACATCCGCGCATCCGCGGCAACGAAAATAGCCGTTTGATCACACTGATCCGCCAAGGCCTCCAGGGTGCACACCGGCACCACCGGCTTTCCCGCTCCGAGTGCCAGTCCCTGCGCCACACCACAAGCCAGTCGCAAACCCGTGAACGCGCCGGGCCCCGCGCCAAAGGCAATCGCATCGAGATCCGCCAAGCCGACGGCGGCTTCCTTCAGGAGTTCACGCACCTCGGGAAGAATGGTCTCCGAATGGCCGGGACGGCCGGCCACGGGGCGTTCGATGAGGCGTTCTCCGTCGAGCAGTGCGACAGAGCCATATTCAGTGGAGGTTTCGAGGGCGAGGATCTTCATAGGGCCCGCATTCTACCGCCCTCCGCCTCCGGAAGCAGTGTTGAAGACGCGGGCCGCTGCTCTCGATCAGTCCGGACGACGATGCCGGTCGCCGTAGACATCCCGGCCCGCATCGTGAACATCGCGGCGCAACTGGCGTCGCTCCTCGGGAGACCAGCGGCGGGGATTACGATTCTCGTCGACGTCCTGACGCCGTATAGGCTCCGCAGAAAAGGCCGGCATTTCCCGCCCCTGCCGGTCTTGCGGAGCCGCATACTGGCGCAGGAAAGGTCCCAGACGCTCGTTACCCTGGGCTGCGGCGGCCCCCGTGGCCAGCAGCCCCACAAGCAACAACCCCAGCGTCAGGCGCGAGCCTCGACCAGATTTGTTCTGCAAAGTGGTTTCATTGCACATGGCGCTTATCCTAACCCGGCCGCAATCATTCAGGCATCTCCGGGAAGCGGGCCGATTTGATTCTGGCAGGCCAGGCCACCCGAGGTGCGACGCTTTGTAAGGGAATGTTAGGTCTGTCACTCCACTTACGTTTCTTTACCCACGTCTTTCGTCGTCCTGCTAGCCGGCCCGCAAACGAGCAGCTAGCATTCGACTCATGGAAAAAGAGAGCTTTCGCATCCTCGTCGTCGACGACGACCTTCGCCTGCGCGACCTGTTGAAACGTTACCTTGGCGAACAGGGCTTCAACGTCAAGACCGTCGCCGACGCAGCGCAGATGGATCGCGCGCTGCTGCGCGAACACTTCGATCTGATGGTGCTCGACCTCATGCTCCCGGGAGAGGACGGCCTGTCCATCTGTCGGCGCCTGCGCGGCACCAACAACGGCATTCCGATCGTGATGCTCACCGCCAAGGGCGATGATGTGGACCGCATCGTCGGCCTGGAAATGGGTGCCGACGACTATCTGCCCAAGCCCTTCAACCCGCGCGAGCTGGTGGCCCGTATCAACGCTGTGCTGCGCCGCCAGCCGCAGACGCCCCCCGGCGCACCGGCAGCCGACGACGAGGACGTGCGTTTCGGCCAGATCGTCGTTCAGCTCGGCACCCGCATGCTGATCCGCAGCGGCGAGGAAACGCTACTCACTACCGGTGAATTCGCGCTGCTCAAGGTGCTGTTGCAACATCCCCGCCAGCCCCTCTCGCGGGATCGCCTGATGGAACTGGCTCGCGGCCGCGAGTACGACGTTTTCGACCGCTCCATCGACGTGCAGATCTCCCGCCTACGCAAGCTCATCGAGGAAGACCCCGGCAAACCCCGCTACATCCAGACCGTATGGGGTTTCGGCTACGTCTTCGTGCCGGACGGCAACAAGCATTCCCAGTGAGACAGGGAGCGCACGCTCCTGCCCGTCCGTCGCACCATGGCACCAACCCGCTACCGCACCCTGCTCCACGCCGCCCCCCGCACGTTGCTGTGGCGCATATTCCTGGTGGTGGCGACACTGATGCTGGCCTCTGTTGCGGTGTGGTCTGCGATCTTCAGCCACTTTGACCAGGCCAGCCGAGCGCGCCAGACCGCCCAGACGGTCATCAGCATCATCAACCTGACCCGTACCGCCCTACTCAACGCCGACCCGGCACGGCGCAAAGACCTGCTGCTCGATCTGGCGACCCTGGAAGGCATCCGCATCTACCCAGCAGAAGCTCAGGACAAGGTGCAACCGCTGGAAGACACGGCGATCATGCGGATGGTCATCACCGACGTCCGCAAACAACTCGGTGTGGAAACCCGCTTTGCGTCCGCCTGGGAAGGTCTGACGGGATTCTGGGTCAGCTTCAGGCTGGACGACGACCCACCATCCGAAAGCATGGAGTTCTGGGTCATGCTGCCTAGCGAACGGATCATCCGCCCCCACGCACTAGAGTGGATGTGGTGGGGCGCTGCAGCCCTATGCCTCGCCACGCTGGGGGCCTACATGATCGTCTCGCGCCTCAGCCTGCCTCTCAAGGCCATGGCGACCGCGGCACGTACCGTCGGCCGTGGCGAGGTTCCACCGCAACTCAGCGAAAGCGGCCCTACCGAGTTGTCGGATCTGGCCCACGCTTTCAACCAGATGTCCCATGACCTGCAACAGCTCGATGCAGACCGGGCCCTCATCCTGGCCGGCGTGTCCCACGATCTGCGTACGCCTCTGGCACGTCTGCGCCTGGGCATCGAAATGTGCGGCGCCGATCCGGCCGACATCGACGCGATGGTCTCCGACATCGAGGACATGGACCGCATCATCGGCCAGTTCCTGGAGTTCTCGAAACTGGATGGCGGTGAAACACTGACGATGCTCGATCTCTCCGAACTGGCTGCCGAACTGGTCACTTTGTATGCCCGCCGCGGCTACACGCTGGAACTCCGCAGCATCGGGCACGTCACCGCAGCAGCGCGGCCACAGGCCCTCCGGCGTGCAATAACGAACCTGATCGAGAACGCACTGCGCTATGCAGGTGCGCCCCCCGAATTAGAAATCGGCTCAGACCAGGGCCGGCCGACGATCCGCGTGCTCGATCGTGGTCCGGGCATTCCGGAAGCCGATATCGAACGCGTAAAACGCCCATTCACCCGCCTCGAATCCGCCCGTAGCAACACCAAGGGATCGGGGCTCGGCTTGGCTATCGTCGACCGCATCGTCCGGGGCCAGAACGGTGAATTCCGCCTGACGCCTCGACAGGGCGGCGGGCTGACCGCGAGCATTCATCTACGAGCCACAACAAAAGCCTGAGTTGAAGCTAGAATCGATGCTATCCCGTTCTGTTGGCGCCACACCCATGATCCTGTTCCGCCAGTTCTTCGATCCGAGCAGTTGCACGCTCAGCTATCTCCTGGCCGACCCATTGACCGGCGATGCGGTCATCATCGACTCGGTCAAGGAGCATGTCGGGGCCTACATCAGTTTTCTGCAGGAGCAGGAACTCCAGCTGGTCTGGGTTATGGAAACCCATGTGCATGCAGACCATATCACCGGCTCGGCCGGTCTGCGGGAAGTAAGCGGCGCCCGCAGCATCATCAGCACCAGTGGTGGCGTTGGCTGCGCCGATCGCACGGTTGGCGACGGCGACACCATCGTCTTCGGCAACGAAGTCATCCGCGTCATTCCCACACCGGGGCATACGCCGGGCTGTGTCACCTACCACTGGCGCGACCGGCTTTTCACGGGTGATGCCTTGATGATCGGCGGCTGCGGCCGCACCGACTTTCAGGGTGGCGACGCAGGCCAGTTGTACGACAGCATCACAGAGCGTCTGTTCACCTTCCCGGAAGAAACCCTGATCTATCCCGGCCACGATTACCGAGGCGCACGGGTATCCAGTGTCGGCCAGGAAAAAGGCAGCAATCCGCGTCTGGCCGGACGCAACCGACAAGAATTCATTGATCTGATGGCCAGTCTCGGCCTTCCCCCGCCACGCATGATGGATGAAGCCTTACCTGCAAACCTGCGTTGCGGGCATCCTGGAGAGCTGGACATCCATGGCACTTGAACCTCTGACCCCCTACACCGAACTCGGCGGTGAAGAAACCATCCGCCGCCTCGTCCATCGGTTCTATGAACTCATGGACACCCTGCCTGAAGCATGGGATGTCCGCCAGATGCACCCTGAGGATCTGTCCGGTTCAGAAGAGAAACTCTTCAAGTACCTCACTGGCTGGCTCGGCGGACCGCCGCTCTACGAGCAGGAATTCGGCCACCCCCGCCTGCGCGCGCGCCACCTGCCCTTTGCAATCGCCAACCGGGAACGTGATCAGTGGCTGATGTGCATGGAAACCGCTTTCGACGAATGCCTCCCCCAAGGTCCGTTGAGAGACAAGCTATGGACTGCCATCCTCGGACTCGCCGATCACATGCGCAACCGCGTCGACATCGGCTGACAGACAAGCTTCAGACAGCCTTCCCCGCCTTGCTTCCCTGATTTCCGAACTGATGAAATTTCTTTTCGACCTGTTTCCGATCATCCTCTTCTTCATTGCCTACAAGTTTGCCGGCATCTTTGCTGCTACGGCAGTCGCTATCGCCGCCACCGTGGCGCAGATAGGATGGGTCTGGTTCCGCCACCGCAAAGTGGACACCATGTTGTGGGTCAGCCTTGTGATCGTCACCCTCTTCGGAGGCGCCACACTGTTCTTCCAGAACCCGACCTTTATCAAGTGGAAGCCGACCGTGCTGTACTGGTTCTTTGCCGGCTCCCTACTGTTCTCCGCACAATTTCTTGGCAAGAACCTGATCCGCGGCCTGCTCGAGGCCCAGATGAAACTGCCCGACCCGCTGTGGGGCCGGCTCAACCTGGCCTGGGCCGCATTCTTTGGTGTGATGGGCGTCATCAATCTGTTCGTCGCCTACAACTTTTCCGAAGACACCTGGGTCAACTTCAAGCTTTTCGGCGGCATGGGCCTGATGCTCGTGTTCGTGCTGGCCCAGGGAATGCTGCTGTCCCGTTACATCGAAGAGGAACCCAAATAATGCTGTATGCCCTGATCGGCGAAGACGCCCCCAACTCCCTCGACAAGCGCATGGCTGTGCGCGCCGAGCATCTGGCACGCCTTCAGGCCCTGCAGGCGGAAGGCCGCCTCGTACTGGCCGGTCCCTGTCCGGCGGTTGATTCCCCCGACCCCGGCCCAGCCGGCTTCACCGGCAGCGTGATCGTCGCCGAATTCCCCTCGCTGGCCGACGCTGAAGCCTGGGCCGCTACCGACCCCTACGCCACCACCGGCGTCTTCGTGCGATGCACCGTCAAGCCCTTCAAGAAGGTCCTGCCGTGAGCGTCATGGACGAGATCCGCCAACGCCTTGCCGTGCTGGCGCCGTCTGCCATCGAGCTGATCGATGACAGCCATCTGCACGCCGGCCATGCGGGTGCGCGTTCCGGCGGCGGGCACTACCGCCTCGCCATCGTGTCAGCAGCTTTCAGTGGCAAGAACACCGTTGCCCGCCACCGCCTGATTTACGACACACTCGGCGACCTGATGCGCCGTGAAATCCATGCCTTGGCCATACAGGCCAGGACGCCCGACGAAAGTTGAATTTCAACCCGCTCCACCAGCAAGGAAAACTGATGAAGATCATCCCGAGCCGCCTGGCTCTGTCCCTCATCGCAGCCACCATCGCGATTCCCGCCTTTGCCCAAAACGTGGCAACGGTCAACGGCACGGCCATTCCCCAGGCACGCGCCGACGTGATGATCTCCGAGCAGAAGTCCCAGGGTGCGCCCGACTCCGAGCAACTGCGCAACGCCGTGAAGGAAGAGCTTGTCCGCCGCGAAGTGCTCGCCCAGGAAGCCCGCAAAAAGGGTTTCGAGAAGTCCGCAGCCGTACAAGCGCAGGTCGAATTGGCCCGCCAGGCCGTGCTGATTCGCGCCTACCTGCAAGACTTCGTGAAGAGTCATCCGGTCACCGATGGCGAAGTGAAGGCCGAATACGACAAGATCAAGTCACAGCTGGGCGACAAGGAATACAAGGCACGCCACATCCTCGTCGAGAAGGAAGACGAGGCCAAGGCCATCATCGCCAAGCTCGAAAAGGGTGAAAAATTCGAGGATCTGGCCAAACAGTCCAAGGACCCCGGCTCCAAGGACAAAGGTGGCGATCTTGGTTGGGCCAACCCCGCTGGCTTCGTCAAGCCCTTTTCCGACGCCCTGACCAAACTTGAAAAGGGTAAATTCACCACCACCCCGGTGAAGACGAATTTTGGTTATCACGTCATCAAGCTGGAAGATAGCCGCGCGCTGAAGGCGCCGACCTTCGATGAAGTGAAGGGGCAGATCAAGCAACGCCTCGAGCAACAACGCGTGGAGCACCACATTGCCGAACTGCGCAGCAAGGCAACGGTCAAGTAATACCCGCCACGCTGACAACAAAAAGCCGACGGTTTCCCGTCGGCTTTTTGTTTGTATTCCGTCCTGACGCTCCGGCTTGCCGTAAGCAACTGGCCCGGATGCCCTCCGCCACGGATGGCAAGGCCCGGGCCAGGCCGGAAACGTTGATCAGGCGCCGAAGGGGTGGCGCTTCAGGATCGTCTCGTCACGTTCGGGACCGGTGGAGATCACGTCGATGGAGATTTCGCAGATCTCCTCGATACGGTGCAGATAGGCGCGCGCTTCAGGCGGCAGCGCATCCCAGGTACGCGCACCGAAGGTCGTGCCACTCCAGCCCGGCAGCGTCTCGAGGATGGGCTCGCAACGAACCACCTCCTCGGCCCCCATCGGCAGCAGATCCACGCGCTTGCCGTCGAGCATGTATCCTGTGCACAGCTTGAGTTCCGTCAGGCCATCCAGCACGTCCAGCTTGGTGATGCACAGGCCGGAGACGCCGTTGATGATGATGGAACGCTTCAGCGCCGCCAGATCCAGCCAGCCGCAACGACGCTTGCGTCCAGTGACCGTGCCGAATTCACGACCCACAGTGGACATCTGGTAACCCGGCGTGCCCGCGGTTTCGAAGTCCAGTTCGGTCGGGAACGGACCGCCGCCGACACGCGTACAGTAGGCCTTGGTGATGCCCAGCACGTAGTGCAGACGGCCAGGGCCGACGCCGCTGCCCGCCGCCGCCTGCCCCGCCACACAGTTGCTGGAGGTCACGAAGGGATAGGTGCCATGGTCGATGTCCAGCAGCGTGCCCTGTGCGCCTTCGAACAGCAGGTTGCCGCCGGACTTGTTGATCGCGTAGAGGTCAGCGGACACGTCGGTAACCATCGGGCGGATCTCTTCCGCATCGGCCAGGGCTTGGTCGTAAACGGTCTGAAAATCCACCGGGTCGGCGCCCAGATACTGGGTCAGCACGAAATTGTGATAGTCCAGGTTTTCCTTCAGCTTCTCGGCGAAGCGCTCCGGATGGAACAGGTCGTATACGCGCAGCGCGCGGCGGGCGACCTTGTCTTCGTAGGTCGGGCCGATACCCTTGCCCGTGGTGCCGATCTTGTCACCAGCGCTCTTCTTCGCTTCGCGGGCACGATCCAGCGCCGAGTGGTAACCGAGGATGATCGGGCAGCCCGGGCTGATCTTAAGACGCTCACGCACCTTGATGCCGCCCGCTTCCAGACCACGCACCTCAGCCAGCAGATGGTGGATATCCAGCACCACGCCATTCCCGATGAAGCACTGCACGCCTTCACGCACGATGCCGGACGGCACGAGGTTCAGCTTGTACTCGGTAGTGCCGACGACCAGCGTGTGACCGGCATTGTGGCCGCCCTGGAAACGGACAACCCCCTGGGCCTGATCGGTCAGCCAGTCGACGATCTTGCCCTTGCCTTCGTCACCCCACTGGGTGCCTACAACCACAACGTTCTTTGCCATATCTTTACTCTCCCTGAAGCGGTTCAACCTGCCAGGCACCGCCCCGCAGAACCAGACGCCGGTCACACCCGGCCTCGCGCCACGTGCCGTCATGGCCGGGCAATTCAATCACTACGCTTTCACCGTTGTCCCGCAAGGCAGCGATGGCCGCCTGCAGCTGCGGGTTCCGCCCGCCCGGAGCCAGAACAGCCCCCGGCAACACGGGGTCGGCAACCTGCGCCGCAAGCTCGCGCAAATCCAGGCTGAAACCGGTAGCCGGACGACCACGGCCAAAAGCGCGGCCGACACTGTCGTAGCGCCCGCCGAGGGCGAGCGCGACAGGCGACTTACCGCCGTAAGCCGCGAAGACCACTCCGCTGTGGTAATGGTAACCACGGAGATCAGCCAGATCGAAACTGATGGGCAGACCTTCCAACTCATCGGCCAGCCACTGGAGATCGCTCAGCGCCGCGTCGATCTCAGTGTCGGCCGGCAGGATTTCGCGGGCACGCGCGAGCACTTCGACGCCCCCATACAGGGTCGGCAGGGCCAGCAGGGCTTCGCAGACATCGTCGGCGACACCACTCAGCAGATCGCGCAAACCCGGCAGATCCTTGGCCTGCAGGCAATCGAACAACGGCTCTTCCCGCTCCGCACCGATACCGGCCTTGGTCACCAACGCCTTGAAAAGGCCCACATGACCGAGATCGATTCGCGACGTACCCACACCGGCAGCTTGCAGCGCTTCAGCAAGCAGACGGATCACTTCCGCGTCGGCTTCCAGACCGGCGTGGCCATAGATCTCGGCACCCAGCTGGAGCGGCTCACGGGTCGCCGTCAGCGACGACGGCACCGCGTGCGCGACACTGCCGCAATAAGACAGACGGGCAACGCCCTTCCGGTTTAGCAGGTGCGCATCGATGCGCGCGACCTGAGGGGTAATGTCGGCCCGCACCCCCATCGTACGACCAGAAAGCTGGTCAACGAGCTTGAGGGTCTTCAGCTGAAGGTCCTGACCGGCACCGGTCAACAGGGATTCCAGATATTCGAGCAGGGGTGGAGCAACGAGCTGATAGCCATTGAGACGGAAGGCGTCGAGCAGACGACGGCGCAGATCTTCCAACTTGGCCGCTTCGGCGGGCAAAGCGTCCTGGATATATTCGGGTAGAACCCAACGCAACATGGGGTAGCGCCTTACGAAAAAACGAATAGAACAACGAGGCCCAGCAGCATGGAGCCGAGGCCAACAAAACGGATCTGCCCGTCCGCCATGCGGACAAGACGGGCGAAAGTCTCCCTCCACAGGGCTGGCGCGACAAAGGGCACAACGCCTTCAAGCACCAGCATCAGTGCGAAGGCGAGGATGAGGGAACGCCCCATTATTATTACTTCTTGCTCTTCCCGGACTCGCTGCTGGCCGCAGCGGCCCGCCCACCTGGACTCTTGAGATACTTGAAGAATTCGGAGTTCGGTTCGACGACCACCACATCCGACTTGCTCTTGAAGCTGTTCCGGTAAGCCTCGAGGCTGCGGTAGAAGGCAAAGAACTCGGGACTCTGACCAAAAGCCTGCGCATAGATCGCGGAAGCCTTGGCATCACCCTCCCCCTTGACCTTCTGCGCATCGCGGTAAGCTTCGGCGATGATCACTTCCCGTTGCTTGTCCGCGTCGGCCTTGATTTTCTCCGCCTCGGCGCCGCCTTGGGAACGCAGTTCGTTAGCCACCCGCTTCCGCTCTGCCTCCATGCGTCGATAAACAGACTCGGAAACCTCTACCGGCAAGTCTACGCGCTTGAGGCGGACATCGACGATCTGCACGCCGATCTTGCGGGCATCAAGGTCGGCCTTCACGCGCATCTCGTCCATGATCTTCTCCCTCTCACCGGAAACGACCTCATGCACAGTGCGCTTGCCGAACTCTTCGCGCAGACCGGCGTTAACCGTCTGTTCGAGGCGCGTGCGGGCGCGCGTCTCATCGCCACCAACCGAAACATAGTAGAGCTTCGGGTCGACGATCCGCCACTTCACGAATAGGTCAACCAGGACGTTCTTCTTTTCCGACGTGATAAAACGCTCCGGCTCGGAGGTATCCATCGTCAGGATTCGCTTGTCAAAATAGCGGACGTTCTGGATCAGGGGGATCTTGAAATGCAGGCCCGGCTCGCTGATCTGCCCCTTCACCTCGCCGAGTTGGAAGACCAACGCATGTTGGCGTTGATCGACCGAAAACAAGGACATGGACAACACGGCCACACCGAACAGGGCAGCACCGAAAATCAATGGCAGTCGTTCACGCATCAGCGCTCTCCCCGCTCACGGTTACGAGTAGCCTCACGGGTGCGGGACTCTCCCAACAAAGCATCGGCACGCGGGGGAGCAATATTGCTCTCGGTCGTCGGTGAGGACACTGGACGACTGCTCTGTACCGGCTCGGCCGCCGGCGTAGCAGCCGGCACTGTCGTCTGCTGGATCAGCTTGTCCAGCGGCAGATACAGCAGATTCCCACTGCTGCGGGCATCCACCATGACCTTGGAGGTGTTGGAGAAGATCTGCTGCATGGTATCGATGTACATGCGTTGACGCGTGACTTCCGGCGCCTTCGCATATTCGGTGTAAACCTGCTTGAAGCGCGACGCATCACCTTCGGCTTGAGCTACGACCCGCCCCTTGTAGGCGTCCGCCTCCTCAATGAGACGGGAGGCGGCACCACGGGCACGCGGAATCACGTCGTTGGCATAGGCCTGACCTTCGTTCTTCTGGCGCTCGCGATCCTGGCCGGCCTTCACCGCATCGTCGAAGGCGGCTTGGACCTGCTCCGGAGGCTGGGCATTCTGCATCGTCACTTTGCTGACCTGGATACCGGTCGAATAGCGATCGAGGATGTCCTGAGTCAGCTTCTGGGCGCTGGCGGCAACCTGTTCGCGGCCTTCATAGAGCACGAAATCCATCTTGCTCTTGCCGACGATCTCGCGCACCGCAGTCTCCGCGGCCTGGATCACCGAATCATCGGAGTTTCGGTTGTTAAACAGATACTGCTGCGGATCCTTCAGAATGTACTGCACCGCGAACTGGATGTTCACGATGTTCTCATCGTCCGTCAGCATCAGGGCTTCCTTGAGCACCTTGTTACGCTCAGAACCGCGGTAGCCGATCTCGACCGTGCGCACACCGGTCAGGTTGACCAGTTCATGGGTCTGGATGGGGTAAGGCAGGCGCCAGCGCAGGCCTGGCTCCGTGGCTTCCTGGAAGCGGCCGAATTGCAGCACGATGCCGCGCTGGCTCGCATCGACAATGTAGAAGCCGCTGGCCAGCCACACAACGACTGCAAAAGCCGCGATCAGGCCGATGCCACCGCCGAACTGACGCATGTTGAAATCGGGATTGCGATTGCCCCCGTCTCCGCCCGATCCATTGCCACGGCCGGACTCACGCCCGAACATGCCGGACAGGCGCCGGTTAAAGTCGCGCCAGAGTTCCTCCAGATCGGGAGGTCCCTGGTTTCCATCGCCACCGCCGCGGTTGTCGCCGCCGCGGTTACCCCATTTGGGATCGTTGAGAGACATGAGAATGCCTGTGATCACGGTAAAAATCCGCTCCGGGAAGGTGATGGGAAGGATTCTTCAGACTGAACCCTGAGTTTCCGACGTGGCAGCCAATGACGCCTTGTGAGCAAGTGCGATATCGGAAAGCACCTGCCTCAGCAAATCGAGCCCCTCACCCGTCCTGGCGCTAAGCAAAACGCGCGAGATATTACCACACGCATCCCGCTGGACCTCCGGACTGGCCAGAGTCGCGTCAATCTTGTTCCAGATCTGGATCTGGGGGAGGCTGCCGGCACCGATTTCCTCAAGCACCGCATTGACCGCCGCAATCTGCCCTTCCCTGTCTTCACTCGAGGAATCCACGACGTGCAGCAGAACGTCAGCTGCCACCGTTTCTTCGAGCGTGGCGTGGAAAGCCGCGACGAGGGAATGGGGAAGATCGCGAATGAATCCGACCGTGTCCGAGAGCACTATGTTCCCAGCATCCCCAAGAAAAAGTCGTCGTGACGTGGTGTCCAGCGTGGCGAACAGCTGATCTGCCGCGTAAGCACCAGCCTTGGTCAGCGCATTGAACAGTGTGGACTTGCCTGCATTGGTATATCCCACCAGAGACACGGTCAGCACGTCACGGCGCTCTCGCGCACGGCGACGCACACCCCGTTGACGCTCCAGCTGGGTCAGGCGGGACTTCAGCAACTTCACGCGCTCACCGAGCAGGCGGCGGTCGGTTTCAAGCTGCTTCTCGCCGGGCCCGCGCAGGCCGATACCGCCCTTCTGACGCTCCAGGTGAGTCCACCCCCTGACCAGCCGCGTGGAAAGGTGCTGCAACTGGGCCAGTTCGACCTGCAGCTTGCCCTCGTGGCTCTTGGCACGTAACGCAAAGATGTCGAGAATCAACGCTGATCGATCGATGACGCGGCGCTCCAGCACGCGCTCGAGATTGCGCTGCTGTGCCGCCGAAATGTCATGATTGAAAATGACGATGTCGGCGTCGTTGAGCTGCGCGGCCATCCGGATCTCTTCGGCTTTGCCCTTGCCGATGTAAAGCGCCGGATCAGGGGCCTGTCTACGGCACTGGACGATACCGACCACGCAGGCGCCGGCACTGCCGGCCAACAGGCCGATTTCGGACAAGCGCTCCTCGATACTGCCCTGACCGAAATCGACCTGTATCAGGAGCGCGCGGGTTCCCGCGGAAGGTCGGTCAAACACACGGAAACCCAGATCGGAGTAGGCCGCATGGCGGCCGGAAGGTCACGGAACTCAGCTCGCAGCCTCGTTCTGTTCCTGCTGGATGTTGACGGGACGGGCCGGCACGACGGTGGAAATGGCGTGCTTATAGACCATCTGGGTCACCGTGTTCTTCAGGAGAACAACATACTGGTCGAAAGACTCGACCTGCCCCTGCAGCTTGATGCCGTTCACGAGATAGATCGAAACGGGGACGTGTTCACGACGCAGGGCGTTGAGAAATGGATCTTGCAGGAGTTGCCCCTTATTGCTCATGTCATAACCTCTATGGTTTTAGTTTGGAATAATTATAGAGCCTTTTGCTGCACCGCCGCATCAGGCAGGCATCGGCTCGCAGGTGTGGAGAACAGGTTACTCAGTCTTTATTCGCGTAGGGGTTGTGCGATGACTTGAATTGTATCCGCAATGGCGTCCCCTGCAATTTGAACGCTTCCTGGAAAGTCCGCTCCAGGTAGCGGATGTAAGACGCCGACACGTCATCCAGGGCACTGCCGTGAATCACGATCACCGGGGGATTCATGCCACCTTGGTGCGCATAGCGCATCTTCGGACGGAACCCGCCGTGCCTTGGCGGCTGTTGACGCAGCACGGCGTCGAGCAACAGACGCGTCAGTTTAGGCGTGGACAGCTTGGTCATCGCCGCCTCGTAGGCGCCATCGACGCACTTGAGCATCGGCACGATGCCTTGCCCCTTCAAAGCCGAGACATACAGGAAACGCGCAAACCCAAGGAAGGGCAGCTTGCGGGCAATATCTTCCTTGACCCGCTGACGACGGTAGTCGTCGATGGCATCCCATTTGTTGACGGCGACCACCAGCGCACGGCCGGCTTCGACGACAAAACCGCCGATATGGGCATCCTGCTCGGAAATCTCCTGACTGGCATCGAGTACAAGCACCACCACGTTGGACTGCTCAACCGCCTGTAGGGTCTTGATGACCGAGAATTTCTCGACAGCCTCGAAAACCTTGCCGCGCTTGCGCAGGCCTGCCGTGTCGATGAGGGTGTACTTCCGGCCATTGCGCTCGAACGGCACCTCGATCGCATCCCGCGTGGTGCCGGGCATGTCAAAGGCGATGACACGCTCTTCGCCGATCAAGGTATTGACCAGCGTGGATTTGCCCACATTGGGACGGCCGACAATGGCCACGCGGGGCCCTTTGCCGGCGTCCTCGTCATCTTCCGGATCCGCTGGGAAATTCTCGAGGATCAGTTCCATCAGCGCATTGACGTTGTCACCATGGGCCGAGGAAATGCACAGCGGGTCACCGAGGCCGAGCGCATGGAATTCAGCCGATACCATCGAGCGGTTCATGCCCTCTGCCTTGTTGACGACCAGAAAGGTCGGGCGGCCGGCCCGGCGCAGCCGGGTGGCGATCTGCTCGTCGTGGGGCGTCAGGCCGGCACGGGCATCCACCATGAACAGCAACGCATCGGCTTCGGCGATGGCCTGCTCCGCCTGCTTGGCCATTTCGTGGACGATGCCTTCCTTCGCCACCGGATCGAAACCCGCGGTATCGACAACAAGGAACTCCCGTTCAGCAGCACGGCCGAGGCCGTAGCGACGGTCGCGGGTCAGGCCCGGAAAATCCGCCACCAGCGCATCGCGGGTCTTGGTCAGGCGGTTGAACAAGGTCGACTTACCCACATTGGGGCGTCCAACCAGGACAAGGGTGGGTTTCACGCTTCAGCGACTCCGTTATTGCACGCCGAGGGCGTAGATTGTGCCATTCTGGGTTTGCACCACGACCTCGCCACCCGCACGCTGCAGATCGGCGGCAATGGCGCTGGACACGACTCGGGCCCGACCGACCAGCGCTCCGTCCTCGCGGCGCAGCACGTGGACATCACCGAAACCATCGCCGACGATCACATATGCACCGACAACACGCGGCCGCCCCGGAGAACGCCCGACAAGTTGGTCCTGCTTCCAGGCACTTGCCCCATTGGTGACGTCGAGGGCATGCACCGCGCCCTTTTCGTCGGTCACGAAGACATGGCGGTCATCAAGGTCGAGACCACGGGAACTGGACAGGTCGCGCGTCCACAGCGTGGAGCCATTGGACATGTCAAAGCAGGCGACCCGCCCCTGATAAGCCACCGCGCAAGTCGCACGGGCACTCATCACCGGCAGGCTGGTGATGTCCGCCACGCGCTCAAGCTCCGTCGCCCCACGCGGAATGGCGACGGTACCTTCCCACATCAGGGAGCCGTTGGCCACGTTCACCGCAGCCAGCTTGCCGCCGGGGAAGCCCGCCAGGATCAGCTTGTCATCCAACACCACGCCAGCCGAACTACGCAAGGCCAGCGCCGGAGTTGCCCGCTGGTATACCCAGCGCTGCTTGCCGGTGCTCGGCTCGAGGCCGAACAAGCGGCTGTCGGCACTCCGTACGACGACGATACTGTCCGAAACAGCGGGCGCTGCAAGCACCTCGGCATTGACCTTCGCTTTCCAGCGGACTTGGCCGGTGGCACCATCCAAGGCGATCACGTCGCCCTTCGGCGACGCAACCAGCACGAGCTGTCCGTCGCTGCCAACCCCGCCCGACACAGTGACGCCCACGTCGGTTTTCCAGACGGTCTTCCCGCCCTGGAGCTTCACGACCTTGCCGTCACGCCCGGCGGCAAATACCACATCGCCGGACAATGCGGGTTGCAGCACAAAAGACCCTGAATCGCCGACGCTCGCCCGCCAGACCTCGGCAGTACGAACCGGATTGCTCAGGGGCTTGAGCGCCGGCAGCTTGCCGTCACCCGATACAAAGGGGTTCCATGTGGAGCATGCGGCCAGACTCAGGGACGCCAGAACCGCGACAAAACCCGGACGAAGCCTGTTCATTGAGCACCCCCGAGCGCATCCAGCTTGGCCTGGGCAATCTCGCGCAGGGTCGCAGCCTCAACCTTGGACGCCGCGCCAAGCGCGTCCACCGCAGCCTTGTAGGCGGTGCGAGCCTCCGCCGGCTTTCCTTGGGCGACCAGGATGTCTCCCTTCAGATCGGCATATCGGGCGGCCAGGTTTTCGTCGGGCACGGAACTCAGCTGAGCCAAGGCTTCGTCGTATGCCTTGTCATCCAGCAAAACGGTAGCCAGGCGCAGCTTCGCCAAGCCCCGCAGCGCAGGGTCGTTGGCCTTTTCAGCAGCCCAGGACAGTGGCACCCGAGCGTTCTTCAGATCGCCCGCCTCCACCTGAGCCTTGGCGGACAACAGAGCCGCAAGATCGGCGTAGGCCGTACCGCTGTACTTCTCGATCAGCGTGCCAGCGGCCTCACGGGCCTTCTGGGCATTGTGCTCGGCAGCCGCCTGTTGGACAGCCTCGTACAGCGTAGCTGCTTCCGCACTCTGCTTGCCGACGTACCAGTTCCAGCCCTGCCAAATCACCGATGCCAGCGCGGCGACGATCGCCAGCGCCGTCACGAGCTTGCCGTATTGTTCCCACCAGCCCTTAATCTGGGAAAGCTGTTCTTGTTCTTCGAGGTCAAATGCTGCCATCGTCTTCTTCCGATTCGATTAGGCGATCCGCCAGGGTTTCGGGGAGCACTTCCATGGGAACACGAAGCTGTTCGCCACCGTCGCGCAAGGGCTTGAGACTGACTTCACCAACCGCGGCCTCATCATCGCCGATCACTACGGCAAATGGCGCACCGGACGCATCGGCCCGTTTCATCTGGGACTTGAAGCTGCCGCCACCGCAATGCTGGGTCACGGAGAAACCGGTGCCACGCAGCATCTCGGAAACCCGGAAAGCGGCGCGCTGCGCCGCCTCGCCGGCGTGGACGAGGTAGACGTCGGGCACGACGCGCTCTGCCTGGCCGCCACTCTCCTGCCACAGGGCAAGCAGACGCTCGACACCCATAGCAAAGCCCGCCGCCGGCGCTGGCTTGCCGCCCAGCTGGGCGACGAGACCATCGTAACGGCCACCCGCGCAGATGGTGCCCTGGGCACCAAGCCGGGTCGTGACCCACTCGAAAACGGTGCGGTTGTAGTAGTCCAGCCCCCGCACCAGCCGATGGTTGATGCGATAAGGCAGGCCGGCATCCTTCAGCACGGCCTGGACGCCCTCGAAGTGCTTGATCGACTCCTCGCCGAGGAAATCGGCCAGCTTGGGCGCGCCTTCCACGATGTCCTGCAGATCCGGATTCTTGGTGTCGAGGATACGGAGCGGATTGGTGTACAGACGGCGCTTGCCGTCTTCATCCAGCCGGGCCTGGTGCTGTTCCAGGTAAGTGATGAGGGCCGCCCGGTGGGCTGCCCGCTCCTCGCTGCTACCGAGCGAATTGATCTCCAGCTTTACATCGTCGAGACCAAGGTCATCCCACAGCCGCGCGCACATCAGGATGTGCTCCGCGTCGATATCCGGTCCCTCGAAGCCCAGCGCCTCGACACCGACCTGGTGGAACTGGCGATAGCGCCCCTTCTGGGGACGCTCGTGGCGGAACATCGGACCGTGGTAATACAGTCGGCGCGGCTGGCTGAACAGCAGATTGTGCTGGATCGCCGCCCTCACGCAGGACGCAGTGCCTTCCGGTCGCAGGGTGAGATGCTCGCCATTGAGGGCGTCTTCGAAGGAATACATTTCCTTCTCGACGATGTCCGTGACCTCGCCGATGGCCCGCTTGAACAGCGGGGTCGGCTCGACCAGCGGCATGCGGATCGGGCGATAGCCGTAGCTATGCAGCCAGTTGCGGACGATTTCTTCGAATTGTTCCCAGATTTCTGCTTCGTCGGGCAGGATGTCGTTCATCCCGCGCACGGCCTGGAGGGTCTTGCTCATGATTCCTTTTGTTTTTCTGTAACGCGCGGATCAGGCCGCGGCGCCCTTGCGGGGATAAGTGCGGGCCACATAGTTCTCGATGATGGCCTTGAATTCATTGGCGATGTTGTCGCCCCGGAGGGTAAGGGTCTTCACCCCGTCCTCGAACACCGGCGCCGCCGGCGACTCGCCGGTGCCCGGCAGGGAAATGCCGATATTCGCATGCTTGCTCTCACCCGGGCCATTCACGATACAGCCCATTACCGCCAGACTCATGTTCTCGACGCCATCGTACTGATCGCGCCAGATCGGCATGTTGTCGCGCACGAAGGACTGCACATCGGACGCCAGTTCCTGGAACAGGGTGCTGGTGGTGCGGCCGCAACCCGGACAGGCGGTGACCATCGGGGTGAAGGCGCGCAGGCCCATCGTCTGCAGGATCTCCTGCGCGACGATAACTTCCTGGGTCCGGCTACCATTGGGCTCTGGTGTCAGGGACACCCGGATCGTGTCGCCGATGCCTTCCTGCAGCAGCACGGCCAGGGCCGCCGTCGACGCCACGATGCCTTTCGAGCCCATGCCGGCTTCCGTCAAGCCCAGGTGCAGCGGGTAATCGCACTTGGCAGCCATGTCGCGGTAAACGGCGATCAGGTCCTGCACGCTGCTGACCTTGGCGGACAGGATGATTTTGTTGCCGGCCAGCCCGTACTCCTCGGCCTTCGCTGCGGACTCCAGCGCCGACGTGACCAGTGCCTCGCGCATCACCGCGCCGGCGTCCCGCGGCACGGCACGCTTGGCGTTCTCATCCATGATGCGCGCCAGCACGGACTGGTCGAGGCTGCCCCAGTTGACGCCGATCCGCACCGGCTTGTCGTACTTGCAGGCCATTTCGACGATGGATGCGAACTGGGTATCGCGCTTGGCGCCCTGCCCCACGTTGCCCGGATTGATGCGTAGCTTGTCGAGCGCTTCCGCGCAGGCCGGGTTGTCGGCCAGCAGCTTGTGGCCGTTGTAGTGGAAATCGCCGACCAGCGGAACGTCGAGGTTCATGGCCAGCAACTTCTCGCGGATCTTCGGCACGGCCTTGGCTGCTTCGTCGTTATTGACGGTGATCCGGACGAGCTCGGAACCGGCACGCGCCAGTTGGGCCACCTGCATCGTGGTCGCGAAATCGTCGGCGGTGTCCGTATTGGTCATCGACTGCACGACGACGGGTGCCCCAGAGCCAATCGACACATGGCCGACGCGAACCTGGCGGGTCTGACGACGGGCGCAAGCGCGCCCTGAAAGTAGTAGATCCATAAATGCGCCTGATTATTCGAGCTTGAGACGAGCCACCGTCACCTTGGTGTCGTGAGTCAGATCCACGGGCGCACCATTGCGCTGCAACTTGACATAACGGGCATTGCCCACCACCAGGGAAAACGGAGCATTGCCGCTCACTTCACGGCGTACGCCGGCCTTGCCCAATTGGGACAACAGAATCTTGCCGTTTCGATCCTTCACCTCGACCCACGCATCCTGAGAAAACTCGAAAACGAGCTGATCGGCTCCACTCTCCCCAGCCGGCTTGACTGGCCTGGCCGGCGTAGCTTCCACAGCTTTCTCAGCCGGGGGCTGCGACGGGGTGGTGGGGGTTGGAACCACGACTGCTGGGGCCTGAGCAACAGGTGCTACAACCGGCGCAACACCTTCGCGGGACTCTGCGCCAGGAGGCGGCACGACCTGAGACGTGGCGGTTTCGGAGGGCTGGACGGGCGCGGGAGGCACCACAGCCGGCAGCGCATTCTGCGCCTGAGGTGCCGGCGCCCCCTGCTCCCCTTCCGTGGTCACGGACGGCACCTGCACCGTCACGTCATCCACCGCCTTCTTCTGCGTATCGAAATACCAACCGGCTACAACCACGCCAAACAGGCCCGCAGCGGCCAGTACACCAGGCAGAATGGATTTCCGGAAGCGACCACGCCCCACCTGCGGGATGTCTCCGTGGGCGTTCGAAGCGGGCGTCAGTTCCACTGACGCCCCATCGCCGGGTCGATCCACATGGGCCAACAGGGGCGCCACATCCAGCTTCAACAGGCGTGCGTAATTGCGCAGGAAGCCCCGGGTGAAGGCGGGGCCGGGCAGATCGTCAAAACGCCCAGCCTCCAGCGCATCAACTTGCCGAACGTTGAGTTTCAGCGCATTCGCCACTTCGGCGAGGCTGAAACCTTGCGCCTCGCGAGCAAGACGCAAGGTTTCTCCCACGGAGATGTCAGTCACAACCGGTGCTGCCGAAGACGGAAGTGCATGAGGATCTGTCACTGGTACTGCCCTTGCAAGAAAGCCTGATACTCTGGCGACTCCGGGAAACGGCGCCGCAACTGCTGGACGAAGCCCGCCTCGGCAGTCCTGTTCCCCAGCCGGCGTTCGATGCGGATCGCCAGCCACAGACTCTCCGCAGTCGGCTCTCCCCCCTGATTCAACACAGCAAGGTAATGCTTCGACGCCTCATAAGCCCCGCGCCGGTATGTAATTTCGGCCAGATGAAACAGGGCCTGCATGTTGCCGTTATCCGCCTCCAGCGCGCGTTGAAACAGCTGCTCGGCGGCGGCATCGTTCTTCAGCCGGAGCTGACACAGGCCAGCGTTGGCATACGCCCGGGTCGGCGTCTGGTAATACGGGTTGCGCGCTGCCCTGGTGAGCAACTCCAGCCCTGAAGTCTCATTGCCAGTGGAACACAGGAACCAGCCATAACTATTCATGATCTCCGGGTCACCGGGGGCCAGCCGCATCGCGTACTCGAAGCTGCTCGCTGCGATCTGGTTCTCCTGAAGGAACATGTGCACCATGCCCATCAACTGGAAGGCCGGCGCATAACCCGAATCGTAGTTGGTTGCGGCTCGCGCTTCGTCAAGTGCGACACCATACCGGCCAACCTGAAAATAAGCCTGCCCCAACTCGACGTGGATCTTGGCCTTGCGCCGGGCATCCGTAGTCGCCGGCTGATCGATCACCGGGCGCTCGAGCTTGTCCGTTTCAGCAGACGGCAAGGGTGCGACGCACCCGCTGAGCAAGAGCGTCAACAATCCCAACGCACACCAGCTACGCATCAGGAGCGCACCTCCACGACCGGTACAACTCGGGTGGCCGTCCGGCGCGTCTTGTCCTTGACCTGCCCGGCCAGTTGCCCACAGGCCGCATCCACGTCATCGCCACGGGTCTTGCGGGTGGTCGTCACGATGCCCGCATCGATGAGGATCTCGGCAAATTGTTTGATTCGCGGCGCAGGGGAACGATCAAAGCCCGAGTTAGGGAACGGATTGAAAGGAATTAGATTGAACTTGCACGGCACATCGCGGGTCAGCGCGATCAATTCCCTGGCATGGGCATCGGAATCATTTACGCCATCGAGCATGACATACTCGAAAGTGATGAAGTCCCGCGGCGCCTTTTCCAGGTAGCGTCGACAGGCGGCCATCAGTTCGCGCAGCGGGTACTTCTGGTTGATCGGCACCAACCTGTCGCGCAGCGCATCGTTGGACGCATGCAGCGACACCGCCAGCGCGGTCGGGCAGGCGTCGCGCAGTCGATCCATGGCCGGCACGATGCCGGAAGTGGACACGGTGACACGCCGCCGGGAAAGTCCGTAGGCATTGTCGTCGAGCATCAGCTTGAGCGCCGAGACGACATTGTCGAAATTGGCGAGGGGCTCGCCCATACCCATCATCACGACGTTGCTGATGACCCGCTCGCCGTCGCCGTTGGCGCCCAGCATGCGGTTGGCCAGCCACAACTGGCCGATGATCTCGGCGGCCGTGAGATTGCGGTTGAAACCCTGTTTACCGGTCGAGCAGAACGCGCAGTCGAGCGCGCAGCCAGCCTGAGACGAGATGCACAAGGTCCCGCGGTTGGTCTCGGGAATGAACACCGTTTCCACCGCATTGCTGTTGCCCACGTCGAGCAGCCACTTGCGCGTACCGTCCGTTGAAACGCTGTCGCGCACCGGCACGGGGGGCATGACGCAGGCCGTCGCTGCGAGCTTGGCCCGCAGCGACTTGGCGACGTCGGTCATCTGCTCGAAGTCGGTTTCTCCGAAACGATGGACCCAACGGAGCACCTGCTTGGCGCGAAACGGCTTCTCACCCTGCTGGACGAACCATTCGGTGAGGGCTTCGGCATCGAAATCGAGAAGATTGACCACGTGTATTTCCATCCAGACCAGCGGGACGGACGAGTTCCGCCCCGCTGGTAGAGATCATCAACGGCTGTAAACGTTCATGCCCGGGAAGAAGAAGGCGACTTCCACGGCTGCGGTTTCAGGAGCGTCGGAGCCATGCACAGCGTTGGCATCGATGGACTCGGCAAAGTCGGCGCGGATGGTGCCGGGAGCAGCCTTCTTCGGGTCGGTGGCACCCATCAGCTCACGGTTCTTGGCGATGGCGTCCTCACCTTCCAGGGCCTGGATCATCACGGGGCCGGAGGTCATGAAGGAGACCAGATCCTTGAAGAAGGGGCGCTCTTTGTGAACAGCGTAGAACTCGCCGGCTTCACGCTCGGACAGATAGGCCAGCTTGGCGGCAACGATCTTGAGGCCGGCGGCTTCGAAACGGGCGTAGATCTGGCCGATCACGTTCTTGGCGACGGCATCGGGCTTGATGATGGAGAGGGTGCGTTCAATAGCCATGTTGCTAGCTCCAGTGAGACAAAGGATGGTCGAAAAACCGAAAGCTTGGAATTTTAGCAGGTTGGTGCGTCAATTCGGCTTTTTTCGGCTCACAGGACAGAACGGGAGCGAAGACGGCGCGGAGCGGCAGGCAGATCAAGAAGCAAAAAAAAAGGGTGCGCATCGCGCACCCCCAACCCCAACAGAGAGACTTCAGCCTGGACCGTGATCCAGGAGGCGCCCGGTATTACTTGTTGTTTGCGCCTTGAACTTGGGACGAAGTATGAAAGAACTCTGCGGAAGCAGTCTTGACCTGCGTCAAAAACCCTTCACATGGAGGGGTGACTCGAACCGTAAAATCATGCCCCTTCCTTGTCCTTGTCGACAGACCCACGCGGCGCCGGCTGCGGCGTATCGTCGTCACTGACAACCCGGTAGCCCGGCCCCTCGAGATCGTCGAACTGACCGCTGCGAACGGACCACCAGAAGATCATCCCGATCAGGAAAACGAGCAGCACGGACATAGGAATCAGCAGGTACAGGCTTTCCATGGCACAAAGGCTTTCAGTTGGCCTTCCGCCGTTGAAGACGAAGGGCATTCAAGACGACGAACAAGGAACTGGCGGACATGCCGATGCCAGCCATCCAGGGCGTCACAAGGCCGGACATGGCCAGTGGCACCGCAGTGAAATTGTAGGCGAAGGACCACCACAGGTTCTGCCGGATGATGCGCAGCGCCCGCCGCGAGAGCCCGACACCGTCTGCCAGCGCCCCCAGGCGCGCGCCGAGCAGCACGATGTCCGCCTGGTTGCGGGCCAGGTCCGTGCCGCCGCCCATGGCGATCGACACCTGGGCCTGGGCCAGCACCGGCGCGTCGTTCACGCCATCGCCGACCATTGCCACCACCTTACCGCCATGCTGCAGCCGGGTTAGCTCGACATGTTTGTCCTCCGGCGTCATGCCGCCAACCGCACGGGAAACGCCCAGACGCGTGCCGAGCTCGACAACCGTGGCCGGCGTGTCCCCACTGAAGATCGACAGGTCGATCCCCTGGCCGCGCAAGGCCTCAAAGGTGGCAGGACAATCCTCCCGCAGCCCATCACTGAGCGCAAAGCCCGCAATCCAGCCGGACGACGACCCCAAGGCCACGACGGTCCGACCCGAGCGTTCGTCCTCCAGCAGGGCCGTGGGAATCGGCGTACCCGTCAGTTCGGCCACGAAGGCGGGGCGGCCGATCCGATGGAGCACACCAGCAAGCTCGCCAGCCACCCCCTGTCCGGTCGTGGCCCTGATGGCCGCGACCGCAGCCCCTGGAGCCGTCGCGCTTGCCAACCGGATGGCCGTTGCAACGGGATGCTCAGCCCCCTGCTCCAGCCCCGCCGCCACGGCTAGAGCCTCTTGCTCGGAGAGCTCGCCGAGCAGACGTACCTGCTCGACCCGCATCGCCCCATAAGTCAGGGTGCCCGTCTTGTCGAAGACAAAATGCTGCGCCTTTGCCAGTGCCTCGACCGCGTGGCCACGTGTCACCAGCACCCCCATGCGCGCCAACGCGTCGGTCGCTACCGTCAGAGCCACCGGGGTGGCCAGGGACAGCGCGCACGGGCAGCTGACCACCAGCACCGACACGAAGACCCACAGCGCCCGATCCGGATCGAACCACCACCAGCCGGCCGCGGTGAGCGTCGCCAGGACCAGCAACACGATGATGAACCAGGCCGCCACCTGGTCGGCCTGCTGCACCACCCGCGGCTTCTCGGCCGATGCGCGTTCCATCAGCTGGCGGATCGCCGCCAGGCGGGTATGTTCGCCGGTGCGGGTGACGCGCACGCACAGCGGACTGGTGACGTTGATGCTGCCCCCCGTCACCTCATTGCCGGGCACCTTGGGCACCGGCCTGCTCTCACCGGTCAGTAGCGCCTCATTAGCTTCGCTGCGCCCCTCGACGACTACGCCGTCCGCCGGCACCGCTTCGCCCGGCTTGACGCGGATCACATCCCCCGTCAACAGCTGGGATACCGGAACCTTCTCACCATCCGGAGACGGGTAGACCGGCAGGCGCTCGGCGAAGGCCGGCAAGGCCTTGCCCATCTCCTCGACGCCGCGCACCGCCTTCTGGCGCGCCAGCATTTCCACGTAGCGGCCACACAGCAGGAAGAAGACGAACATCGTCACCGAATCGAAATACACCTCACCCTTGCCGGTCACCGTCGCCCAGCAACTGGCCAGGAAGGCCGCCCCTACCCCCAGCGCAACCGGCACATCCATGCCCAGCCGGCGCAGGCGGATGTCGCGGATCGCGTGGCTGAAGAACGGCGCGGCGGAATACAGCACGACGGGCGCGGTCAGGATCAGGCTCGCCCAGCGCATCAGCTGCTCGATGTCTGCGGTCATGTCACCCGCCTCGGCGATGTACACCGGGAAGGCATACATCATGACCTGCATCATGCCGAAGCCGGCCACGAACAAGCGCCACAGGGCGGAGCGGCGCTCCCTCTGGGAAATCTGCTCGGAGCGCGCCGCATCATAGGGATAGGCGCGGTAGCCGATCGCGTGAATGGCCGCCAGAATATCGGACAGCTTGATGCGCCGCTCATCCCAGCGCACGCGTGCACGGCGCGTCGCGTAGTTGATGTCCACCGCTGTCACGCCGGGCTGGTGGGCCACATGTTGCTCGTTCAGCCAGATGCAGGCGGCGCAAGTGATACCTTCGAGGATCAGCGCCGCCTCGCGTTCGTGCTCACCGATGGGCTTGACGAAACCCTGCTGAAAATCCGGGTGGTCGAACAGCCCAAGGTCCTTCAGCTCGTCCGGCATCGCCTCGCGGGCCTGCTCGGGCATCGCGTCACGGCGCTTGTAGTAATCGACGAGGCCGCTGCTGACGATGGACTCGGCCACCGCCTGGCAGCCGGTACAGCACATGTGGTGCTGAACGCCCTCGATATCGACGGGGAGATCTACATCTGCGGGAATGGGGAGCCCGCAGTGGTAGCAATCATGCTCGGGCAAAACAGGGGAAGGGGACGACAACGAAGGCCTCGCACAGGACTCGCCGGCGACCGGACAGTGGCCACCAGGAAAACACGCCTTTTATCACAAAGCCGCCCCCGGCGGCGAACCACCCGACGCCCGGACGACGGGCAGACGAACTACAGCCGCGACGGATCGAAACCGGTTTCCCGGTAGATCGAGCGGATCAGGTCGCTGCCGATGCGGGCCTCCATCTTCTGATGAACCGGCAGCATGGCCTTCTTGAAGGCCAGGCGCTCTTCCTTGTTGGGCACATAGACCTGCACCTTGCCGCTCTTCCTGATCGCCTCCAGCGCCTTGTCGTTCTCTTCCTTGGCGATCCGGTTGGCGTAGATCGTCGCTTCCCGCATCGCCTGCTCGAGCTGGCCCCGTACATCGGCGGGCAGGCCGTCCCAGAAGCGCTTGTTGGCGATGACCGCATAGCCGAGGTAGCCGTGATTGGTTACCGTCAGGTACTTCTGCACCTCGTGCATCTTCTGGGTGTAGGTATTCGAATGAGGATTTTCGGTGCCGTCGACGACGCCGGTCTTCAGACCCTGGTACACCTCCGAGAAAGCCATCACCTGCGGCAGGCCGCCAACGGCGCGGATCTCTTCTTCCAGCACCTTCGACGACTGGATGCGCAGCTTCTTGCCGCGCAGGTCGGCCGGCGTCCGGATCGGCGTGTTCGCGGAGAAGGACTTGAAGCCGTTGTCCCAGTACGCCAGGCCGACGATGCCCTTCGATTCGAGCTTTTTCAGGATGCTCGCTCCCACCGGCCCCTGGGTCACCCGGTGCAGGTCGGCGTAGTCGTCGAAGATGTAGGGCAGGTCGAAGACCTCAAACTCTTTCACCCCCAGCGGGCCGAACTTGGCCAGGGACGGCGCCAGCATCTGAACAACGCCCAGCTGCAGGGCTTCGAGTTCTTCCTTATCCTTGTACAGCGTGCTGTTCGGGTAGACCTCCACCTTGACCTTGCCGCGGGTCAGCTCTTCCGCACGCTTCTTGAAATACTCGGAGGCCTTGCCCTTTGGGGTGTCCGCTGCCACCACGTGGCTGAACTTGATCACAATGGGCGCCTGGGCGGTGGCCATCGCGCACATCCCCATGGCGAGCAGGCCGAACAGCAGGCTAAGCAAACGCATTCGAATCTCCATCATCGGCAGTCGAGGCGGCATGGTACATGAGCCGCAATTCCGGCAGACTGCATTGCCGCAATGTTGAAGACAGCACCAACAGACTCAATTGTGGTCATCCGCAGTGTGGAAACATCGAATGGCTCAAAACTGCCAGTCCGGCGATAACCAGAAATCCTCCCGTTCGTGATTCTCAACCCCTTGCCCCCGTCGAATTCAGCCCCTCCTCCTCCGAGCTGGTACTGGAGCCTGCCCTATGCCGCCGTGGCCCTGTTCATTGCCACGATGGCGGCATTGCTGTGGCTGACCCACCGCCAGGACGCCGAAGAGCAGCGCGCCACGCTGATCAACGACGTGCTGTGGATGGAGCAGAACCTGTCCTTCCAGTTCGAGCGCAATGACGCGCAACTGACCCAGCTCGGCCCCGCCCTGCTGGGCAGCGGCCGCCCGAACTCCACGGCCGAGGCCCGCATCAAGCAGGCCCTGGACCCGGAGAGCGGCCTGATCCGCGTACTATGGCTTGACCCCAGCGGACGTGTGAAGGGCTCGGAACCGCCCTACACCGACAGCCATCTGGTCGGCGAAGCCTCAGGCACATTTCCATCATCGTCCACGTATCGTCTTGCCCGCTCCCTCGGTCGGCCGGTGTACAGCGAGGCCTACGCCGTCCTCGACAACCAGACCCAGTTCGAGGCCCACGTCCCGATCTTCGACGGAGGCCGTTACCTGGGCTCGGTTGTCGGTGTCTATTCATTGAACAGTTTGCTGGCCCGGCAGATTCCTTGGTGGTTCTCCGAACGCTACCGGGTTTCGGTCAGCAACAACCTGGGCACCGAGATTGCCGCCAAGTCCAAGGTTTCGCCGCTGTCCACTCTCAACTACGAGATCCCCTTCGAACCGCCTGGCCACGGACTTACCGTCAACGTCACCGCCTACCAGAGCGAGGTGCGCTGGATTCCGCTGCTGCTAATGGGCTCCCTCGGAGTGCTCGGCGCGGCCATCGTATGGAGCCTGTGGCAGCTGCGTCGCCACATGAAGCGCCGTCAGCAGGCGGAACAGGCCCTCAGTGCAGAACATGCCTTCCGCAAGGCGATGGAGGATTCCCTCAACACGGGCATGCGCGCCCGTGACCTGAGCGGCAAGATCACGTACGTGAACCCGGCTTTCTGCCGCATGGTCGGCTGGAACGCCGATGAGCTTGTTGGCCTGATGCCCCCGATGCCTTACTGGGCTCCGGAAGCCCTGGTACGCACCCGCGCCGTGCACGAACTGGTGCTGGGCGGCAATGCGCCGCCCCAGGGTATGGAGATTCGCCTGATGCGCCGCAACGGCGAGCGCTTCGACGCCCTGCTCATCGAAGCACCGCTGATCGACTCCAACGGCAAGCACATCGGCTGGATGGGTTCGGTGGTGGATGTCACCGAGCAGAAGCGCGCCCAGGAACTCGCCCGCCAGCAGCAAGAGCGCCTGCAGGCCACCGCCCGCCTGGTCACCATGGGCGAGATGGCCTCGACCCTCGCCCATGAACTCAACCAGCCGCTCGCCGCGATCTCCAGCTACAACACCGGCTGCCTGAACATGCTCGGCAACGGCGACCTGCCGAAGAAGGAATTGACGACCATCCTCGAGAAAATCGGCAAGCAGGCCCAGCGGGCCGGGCAGATCATCCGGCGGGTGCATACCTTCGTGCGGCGCAGCGAGCCCAAGTTCGAACCGGTGGACGTGAACACCATCCTGCGGGAAGCCGTCGGGCTGGTGGAGCCGGACGCCGACCGGCGCGGCGTCCTCATCGAGCTGGAACTGGAAGACAACCTGCCCTGCGTCGAGGCGGACCCGGTGATGATTGAGCAGGTCGCCGTCAACCTGATCCGCAACGGCATGGACGCGATGGCGGACAATCCACGCGAATCCCGCCGCCTGCTGATCCGGACCCAACGCCAGAACGGCACGCTGGTCTGCGACGTGGCCGACCGGGGCGCCGGCATCCCTCCCGAAGTCGCAGAAAAGCTGTTCGCCCCCTTCTTCACGACCAAGGCCGAAGGCATGGGCATCGGGCTCAACATCTGCCGCTCGATCGCCGAACTCCACCGGGGCCGCCTGAACTTCGAGAACAACCCGGGCGGTGGTACGATTTTCCACTTCTCCCTGCCGATCCCGTCATGAGCACGCCCCTCGCCCACATTGTCGACGACGACGAAGCCATCCGCGACGCCCTCACCTGGTTGTTCCGGACCCGTGAAGTGGCCAGTGCCGAATGGAGCTCCGCCGAGGAGTTCCTGGCCGCCTGGCAGCCGGACTGGCGCGGCTGCATCGTACTGGACATCCGCATGCGGGAAATGAGTGGCCTGGAGTGTTTCGACGTACTGCAGGAGCAGGGTAATACCCTGCCGGTCATCTTCCTGACCGGCCACGGCGACGTACCGATGGCGGTCGGTGCCCTGAAGAAAGGCGCTTTCGATTTCCTCGAGAAGCCGTTCGAAGACAACGCGCTGGTGGACGTGGTCATCCGCGCGCTGGCCAAGGATGCCAAGCGCCAGGCCAGCCAGGCCAGCCAGGCTTCGGTTGCAAACCATCTGGCCCTGCTCACCCCGCGGGAGCAGGAAGTCATGAATCTCGTGCTGGCCGGCAAGTTCAACAAGGTCATTGCCGACGAATTGAACATCTCGATGCGCACCGTCGAAGTGCACCGGGCGCGCGTTTTCGAAAAGATGGGGGTGCGATCCGCCGTCGAGCTGGCCCAATTGCTGGCGCCGAGCCGTGAAAAAGGGTCCGGCAGCTCAGGGGAACACTGACCAGCGCGGCAGAATGCCGGCCGCCCCTGGTGGACAGGCGAATTCGGCCGCCACGCCAACTCCGGCGATCCACGCCAGACGCTCCTCCACCCACAGCATCGGAACCGCATCCCGCAGCCAGGGGGGAATGCCCGCCTCCTGCCACAGGTTTTTCAGGCTGCGGGAAGCCCCACCGGCATTCAGACGCATGCGCGCCCCGGCCGCCCTATGCCCAACCCGGCACGGCGCCGCCATGACAAGATCGGCTGCCAGCCCCTGACCGGACACAGCGCAGAAATCCAGCACGCCGCCGGCCCATGGCAAGGCAGCTTCGCCACGCCACGGGCGGAAGTCGGCCACTTCGGCCGGCACGGTCGCCGCCTCCAGCCACCAGTGCTGCCGATAGACGCACAGCGCAACCTCGCCCAACAGGATCCTCGAACCGGACACGGCAGCGTCCTCGCGGAACTGCCGCTCCGCCTCCCGCAGCCGCGCCTCGTCAGGCATTGGCGTACCCGCCTTGATCAGCAGGCGCCGCAGCAGATTGCGCAAACGGGCCGAGGACAAGCCGAGCGCCGGCGCACGCAGCATCTGCATGCATCCCGGAATGCGCAGCTTCTCGAGATCGCTGTCCGCCAGTTCCTCCAGTAGCCCTTCCGCCTCGCCGGCCAGCCGCCCCAAGCGGGCGAGATTGGCCGACGCGCCGGCGAAACGTCCATTCAGTTGCGGCAGGATTTCCTTGCGCAGGAAATTGCGGGAAAACGCCGTATCGGTGTTGCTGGGATCATCCACCCAGCGCAGGCCATGCCGCTCCGCATACGCATGCAGCGCAGAGCGTGGAACGTCCAGCAGCGGGCGCCAGATTCGGCCACCCGCACCGACATGGACGAAATCGCTCATGCCCGCCAGGCCCTTGACGCCGCTACCGCGCAACGCCCGGAAAAGAACGGTCTCGGCCTGGTCATCCCGGTGGTGGGCCAGGGCCAGCACACCGCCGCCCAGGCCATCCAGCAGCGCAGCCCGGCGCACTTCCCGCGCGGCAGCCTCCAGCCCGCCCGGATGCGCCCGATCCACCTGAACTTCACGAACCGCCAGCGGCACCGAAAGGGGTGCGCACAGCTCGGCGCAGATGTCGCCCCACACTTCGGAGCCCGCCACCAAGCCGTGGCGGACATGCACGGCGCCCACCTCGATTCCGAGCTCACCCTGCAAACCGGCAAGCACATGCGTCAGCACGGAGGAATCGAGGCCACCGCTCAACCCGACCCGGACCGGGCCGGGTACGAGGAAGAGTTGCCGCCAGCTCGCGGCAACCCGGGCTGCAAGCTCAGTCGACGGCAATTTCCTTGAACTTGCCGTAACTCATCAGACGCTCGAAACGGCGCTCGAGCAGCTCCGACGGCGACAGCTCGGACACCTGGCGCAGCGCGTCCTGCAGCGCCCGCTTGAGGTTCTGCGCCATCGCCCGATGGTCGCGGTGAGCGCCGCCCACCGGCTCATTCACCACCTTGTCGATGAGCCCGAGGGACTTGAGGCGCGATGCGGTGATGCCCATCGTCTCGGCCGCATCCGGCGCACGATCGGCGCTCTTCCACAGGATGGACGCGCAACCTTCCGGCGAGATGACCGAATAGGTGGAGTACTGCAGCATCAGCAACTGATCGCCGACCGCAATGGCCAGCGCGCCGCCCGAGCCGCCTTCGCCGATGATCGTGCAGATCAGCGGCACCTTGAGTTCCGCCATCACCAGCAGGTTGTGGCCGATGGCTTCCGACTGGCCGCGCTCCTCCGCGTCGATGCCGGGATAGGCGCCCGGCGTGTCAACGAAGGTGAAAACCGGCAGACCGAACTTCTCGGCCAGCTTCATCAGGCGCATCGCCTTGCGATAACCCTCAGGGCGCGGCATGCCGAAGTTGCGGAACAATTTTTCCTTGGTGTCGCGGCCCTTCTGATGGCCGATCACCATGCAGGACTGGCCGTTGAAACGGGCCAGGCCGCCGACGATCGCCTTATCGTCGGCAAAGCTGCGATCACCGTGCAGCTCTTCAAAATCGGTGAAGATGTGCTGCACGTAGTCAAACGTATATGGACGCTGGGGATGGCGCGCCACCAGCGCGCTCTGCCAAGGCGTCAGCTTGGCGTAGATATCCTTGGTCAGGCCGTGGTTCTTCTGCTCCAGGCGGGCGATCTCCTCGGAGATATCCACCGCCGAATCGTCCTGCACAAAGCGTAGTTCTTCGATCTTCGCCTCAAGCTCTGCAATAGGCTGCTCAAAATCTAGGAACGTTGTTTTCATCCGGTCAAACTCATAGAAATTTTTGCCATTTTACCCTATCGACTCCCGTGACGGGCGCCACACCCCGGTCGGCCCTGTTTTTACTGCAAAAATCGCATTGCTGCACAGCGCAATAAGCCGCTAACATCGCCCCTCTTTTCGGCTCGCCCCACCATTCCAAATGGCTTCGATGAACCTCCTCCGCGCCCTCGTCACGGTCAGCGGAATGACCCTGCTGTCGCGAATCCTGGGTTTCGTGCGCGATTTCGTGCAGGCCCGCGCCTTTGGCGCCGGCATAGAGATGGATGCCTTCGTCGTCGCCTTCCGTCTGCCCAACTTGCTGCGCCGCATGTTCGCGGAGGGCGCCTTCTCCCAGGCCTTCGTGCCCATCCTGGCGGAATACAAGAACAAGCGTGGCCCCGACGAAACCCACCGCCTGATCAACCACGTCGCCAGCGCTCTCGGCCTTGTCGTGCTGATCGTATCGATCCTGGGCGCGCTGGCCTCGCCGGCCATCATCTACGCCACTGCCCCCGGCTTCTCGGAAAACGTGGAGAAGTTCGAGCTGACCGTCCAGCTCACCCGCATCACCTTCCCCTACATCTTCTTCATGTCGCTGGTGGCCCTTGCCGGCGGCGTACTCAATACCTGGAGCCGCTTCGCGATCCCGGCCTTCACGCCGGTGCTGCTGAACCTGTCCTTCATCTTCATGGCGCTGTTCGCCGCCCCCTACTTCCACCCACCGATCCTGGTGCTCGGCTGGGCCGTCTTCATCGGCGGACTCGCCCAGGTCGTGTTGCAGCTGCGCCCACTGGCCAAAATCGGCATGCTGCCGCGCTTTTCACTTGACTTTTCCGACCCCGGCGTACGGCGCATCCTCAAGCTGATGGCGCCGGCCATCCTCGGCGTATCGGTCAGCCAGATCTCCCTGCTGATCAACACGGTCTTCGCGTCCTTCCTGCCGAGCGGCAGCGTATCCTGGCTGTATTATGCAGACCGCCTGATGGAATTCCCGTCCGGCATGCTCGGCGTGGCGCTGGGCACCATCCTGCTGCCCAGCCTCTCGAAGATGCATGCCGACGAAAAGCCGGCCGAATTCTCCGCACTGCTGGACTGGGGCCTGCGCCTGACCCTGCTGCTGACACTCCCCGCCGCTGTCGGCCTCGCATTGCTGGCCGTACCGCTGATCAGCACGCTGTTCCACCATGGAGCCTTCAGTGCCAACGACGTCCTGCAGACGCGGACCGCACTGGTCGCCTACAGCCTCGGGCTGACCGGGCTGATCCTCGTCAAGGTACTCGCCCCCGCCTTCTATTCCCGCCAGGACGTCCGCACGCCGGTGCGTATCGGCGTCATGTCGCTGATCATCACCCAGTTGATGAACCTGATCTTCATTGGCCCCTTCCAGCATGCCGGCCTGGCCCTGTCCATCGGTCTGGCCTCCTGCTTCAACGCCACTCTGCTTTACCGCGGTCTGCGCGCCCGCGAAATCTATAGCCCCCAGCCGGGCTGGGGTGCCTTCGGCGCCAAACTGTCCATCGCGCTGTTGGTCCTCGCTACCGGCATCTACTTCACCGCCGGACCCGACAGCCTGTGGCTGCATGCCAGCAGCCTCGAACGGGTTATCCGCCTATCGGCGCTGATCTGCGGCGGTATCTCCGTGTATTTCGCCATCCTGTTCGCCCTCGGCTTCCGGCTGACCGATTTCCGTCGGCGCAGCGCGACCTGAGTACAAACCTGGCTACAATCGTCCACACCATTCCGGGAGCCGAACGAAGATGAAGATACACAGCGACAGTTTTACCGATGGCAGCATGATTCCGGGCCAGTTCGCCTTCTGCGTGCCCGCGACGGAAGGGCACGTCAGCCTCAGCACCAACCGCAATCCACATCTCGCCTGGAGCGATGCGCCCGCCGGCACCCGCTCCTTCGTGCTGATCTGCCATGACCCGGATGTCCCGAGCCGCGGCGACGATGTGAATCAGGAAGGGCGCTCCGTACCAGCCGACCTGCCCCGCGTGGACTTCTTCCACTGGGCCCTGATCGACCTGCCGGTCTCAGTCACCCACATTGCCGAAGGCGCGCACTCCAGCGCCGTCACACCCAACGGCAAGCCCGGCCCGGACCTGCCCGACGGCAGCCGCCATGGCGTCAACGACTACACCGGCTGGTTCGCCAGCGACGAGCAGATGAAGGGCAACTACTTCGGCTACGACGGCCCCTGCCCGCCATGGAACGACTCCATCCCGCACCACTACGTCTTCACGGTGTACGCGCTGGACATTCCGCACCTGCCTGTCGAAGGCATCTTCAGCGGACAGCAGGTGCGTGACGCCATCACCGGGCACATCCTCGACCAGGCCAGCCTCACCGGCACCTACAGCCTCAACCCCGCAATCCCGGCCTGATCCACCCGTGCGGCCTCCCATCGAGGGGGGGCGCCCCGGGCCGGGCCGGATCAAACCTTGTAAGCAGGTAGACTCGCCGCCATCAAGGGCAGATTCAGGTGCAAGTGCAGGTAATCGGGCAAGCCGTTCCTGAACGGCGGCCAGTCCTCACCGGCAATCAACGGGCTGCACCAGGTCTTGAACGCCTCGGTCACGCCGAAGCCGTCCACCGCGATGAACTCCGGCGGTAGGGTACGCTCCAGATTGGCCACCTGCTCGAAGGGCTGCAGATTGGTCCGCCAGCGATAGGGCCGGTCCAGCACCCGATCGATACCGACAACACCCCGCTCGCCGGCCAGCGCCCGCCGTACAGCCGCCTTGCCAACGGCAAAAGCCTGGGCCGTATCCGTACGCGATGCCAGGTGTCGCGCAGAGCGTTGCAGATAATCGGCCAGCGCGTAATGCACCTTGTAACCAAGGCAGGAATGGATGCGCTCCGCCACCACTTCCCCAGCCCCGCCCAACTGGACGTAGCCCTTCTGATTGCGATCGAGCATGGCCAGGATCTGTCCGTCCGGGCCACGAATACCCTCAGCCACGACGATCGCGCAGGCACCGATGCGCTCGACGATCTCCTTCACTCGAGCCAGGAAGGCTGCTTCATCGAAGGGCACCTCGGGCAGCAGGATCAGATGCGGCGCCGCATCCTCCTCTTCCGCCGCCAGCGCGCAGGCCGCAGCCAACCAACCGGCGTTGCGCCCCATGACCTCCAGCACGAAGGCGCGCCCAGCGCCGGTCGTCATCGCGGCGAGATCAAGTCCGACTTCCCGGATCGAAGTTGCCAGATACTTGGCCGCCGAACCGTACCCCGGACAACAGTCGGTCAACACGATGTCGTTATCGACCGTCTTCGGCACCCCTACCACGGTCAGGGGATAGCCGCGCAGGTCTGCCGCAACCTGGATCTGGCGGCAGGTTTCCATCGACCCGTTGCCGCCGTTGTAGAGAAAGAAAGCGACATCATGGGCCGCCAGCACATCGAACAAGCGGTCGTACTGGGCCGGATTGCGCTCCAGCACATCCAGGTCGAATCGGCAGGACCCGAAAGCACCGCCCGGCGTCGCGCGCAGGCGGGCCAGGTCGGCATCGGACAAGGCCGCCGTGTCCAACAAGGTTTCCCGCAACACGCCCAGGATGCCGTTGCGGGCGGCCAACACACGGCCAACCGCATTGCCGGCCTGGCGTGCGGTCGCAATCACACCGGCCGCCGATGCATTGATGACCGCAGTCACGCCGCCCGATTGCGCATAGAGCAGATTCTTCGCCATCCAGGTCCCTTCCCCCGAACTACACCGCCAAAAAACAAAGGCCGGCTTGAAGCCGGCCCTTTGCGAGTGCGAACTGGGCGCTTACTTCAGCGCTTCGAAGGCACGCTCGCGGATTTCCTCGACCTTGCCGAGGCCGCCGATCTTGCGGTACTGGGGCGCGTTCGCATCACCCTTGGCCGCCCAATCGGAATAATAGGCGACCAGCGGCTTGGTCTGGGCGTGGTACACGTCGAGACGCTTCTTGACGGTCTCTTCCTTATCGTCGTCTCGCTGGATCAGCGGCTCGCCGGTCTCGTCGTCCTTGCCTTCCACCTTGGGCGGGTTGAACTTGACGTGATAGGTACGGCCGGAAGCGACGTGCACGCGGCGACCGGACATGCGGCCGATGATTTCTTCGTCGGGCACATCGATCTCGAGCACGAAATCGATGGGCACGCCGGCAGCCTTCATGGCTTCGGCCTGCGGAATGGTGCGGGGGAAGCCGTCGAACATGTAGCCGGACTGGCAGTCGGCTTCCTTCAGGCGGTCCTTCACCAGGCCGATGATGATGTCGTCGGACACGAGGCCGCCGGCATCCATGACCTTCTTGGCTTCGATGCCCAGCGGGGTGCCGGCCTTGACGGCCGCACGCAGCATGTCGCCGGTGGAAATCTGGGGAATGCCGAACTTTTCCTTGATGTAATTGGCTTGGGTGCCCTTGCCGGCGCCCGGCGGTCCCAACAGAATCAGACGCATGTCTTTCCCTCCTCTGGTTATTGTCGATACGACATGGGATTGCGAAACTATCGCGAAACTTCCGCAAGGTCAAACGCCTGGCGGACACGTTCAAGATCTTCGGCGGTATCCACTCCGGCGGGCGGAGCCTGGTCCAGCACCATGACCCGGATGAGGAAACCGTAGGCCATTGCCCGCAGTTGTTCGAGGGCTTCCCACTGCTCCAACGGAGACGGAGTCAGGGTGGAATAGCGCTTCAGGAAGCCGGCCCGATAGGCATACAGGCCGATGTGGCGATAGGCCGGCAAACCGACAGGCAGCACGCCGCGCGCTTCCGCAAAGGCATCCCGCGCCCAGGGAATCGGCGCCCGGGAAAAATAGAGCGCACGGCTCCGCGCATCGAGCACAACCTTCACCACGTTCGGATTGAAGAATTCTTCTGCCGAACCCAGCGGATGGCAAGCGGTGGCGATGGCGGCCTCGGTGTCACCGGCCAGGCACTCGGCGGCACGGCCGATCAGCCCCGCCGGAATCAGCGGCTCGTCACCCTGTACATTGACGACGATATCATCGTCACCCCACCCCAGTTGCGTTGCCACCTCGGCAAGGCGATCCGTGCCCGACGGATGCCCGGCATCGGTGATGACGACCTTGCCGCCGGCCTGTTCGACCACTGCAGCGATGCCTTCATGATCGGTAGCCACCCACACCTCGTCGGCGCCGGCTTCCAGCGCGCGATCGAGGACGCGCAAGACCATCGGCTTGCCGGCGATGTCGAGCAGCGGCTTGCCCGGCAGCCGGCTGCTCGCGTAGCGGGCGGGAATAACGATACGAAAACCCATGTCAGCGGGACTGGGCGATTTCTTCGTCGGTCAGCGGCCGCGCTTCTTCCTCCAGCATCACCGGGATGCCATCGCGAATCGGGTAAGCCAGGCGGGCGCTGATGCTCCACAACTCTTGCTTGTCCTTGTGGAAGTCGAGCGGACCTTTGGTAATCGGGCACACCAGGATTTCAAGCAGTCGGGGGTCCATCGAGCTTCTCCACAATCAGTTCCGCCGCGCCCGGCGCAACTTGCGCGCGGACCGGCCACACCCAGCTGTCGGCCGGGGCGAAAGGCGCGCATTTTACCGCATCCTTCTCGGTCATCAGAAGCACATCGCCATCGGAAATTCCGAGATCGGCCGCAGTGAACACGTGATGGTCGGGAAATGGGCGCCGCAGAATGCTCAAGCCCAGCCCTTCGAGCTGGCTGAAGAAGCGCTCCGGGCGTCCGATGCCTGCCATCGCATGGATCCGGCGGCCACGGAAGGCGGCCGCCTCGCAACGCTCTTCACGCCGCCCGAGCCGCTCGAACAGCGAACCGGCCAGCCCGAACTGGAACACCGGCACCGGGCGGACCTTTGCGGACAAGCCTTCCGACAAGGCACCGTGGGCCAGCACCAGCCCGGCTTCGCGCACTCGCCCCAGGCCTTCCCGTAGAGGCCCGGCCGGCAAACGCAAGCAATTTCCGAGTGTGGCTTCGTCCACCACCACCACTTCCAGATCCCGTGCCAGACGGTAATGCTGGAGGCCATCGTCGGCAATCAGCACATTTACATCCGGATGAGCCTGAAGCAAGGCCTGCCCTGCCGCCGGGCGATCACGCCCGACGAAGACCGGACAGCCCGAGCGGGACGCCATCATCACCGGTTCGTCACCGAAGCGGGCCGGATCGCCATCGACCGGCACCGCGGCCACGCCTTCGACCGACCCACCGTAACCACGACTGACGATACCCGGCTTGAAGCCCCGGCGGCGCAAGAGCTCCACCAGCCACAGCGCGACGGGTGTCTTGCCACTTCCGCCGACGGCCACATTGCCAACGACGATGACCCGCACCGGTAGGCGGACGGACTTCAGGACGCCCAACGCAAAGAGCCGGCGACGCAAGCCCGCCAGCAATGCAAACAGCAGGGAAAGAGGAAAGAGGCTCCATGCGAGCGCCCCTCGGCTCTGCCAGAATCCGGGGGCGCTACGTGGCATGAATTACTGCAGACTCAGTGCTGAGCAGCCTGAGTGGCGAAGGAAATGTGAATCAGCCCGGCCTGCTGCGCCGCCTGCATCACGTCGATGACACGCTGATGGATCGCCTTCGCATCCGCGTTGATGATGACCACCGGATCCTTGGCATTGGCGGGTGCCACGGCACGCAGCGCGGCGGCAATGGCGGCTACGTCGGTACCACTGACTGGACGCTTGTTGACAACCACCTCACCGCCGGCGGTGACGGCCACGTTGATCTCGACCGGCTTGTCATCGCTGACCTGGGCGTCCGCTGTGGGCAAGTTGATCTCCAGCCCGGCAAAACGCGAATAGGTCGTGGTGAGCATCAGAAAGATGATGATCACCAGCAGCACATCAATCATCGGAATCAGGTTGATTTCCGGCTCCTCGCGGGAGCGGCCACGACTGAAGTTCATGGCTGGTGCCTCAACGACGCTCGCCGTGGATCAGTTCGACGAGACGGATGGCCTGCTGCTCCATCTCGATCACCAGGCCATCGACGGTGGCGCGGAAATGGCGCCAGAAGATCATGCTCGGAATCGCGATAACCAGGCCGAACCCGGTGTTGTAGAGCGCGATGGAGATACCGTGGGCCAGTTGCTGGGGATTGGAGCCGCCGGGAGCCTGGGATCCGAAGATCTCGATCATGCCGACGACCGTGCCGAACAGGCCCATCAGCGGGCTGATCGATGCAATGGTGCCGAGGGTGGTCAGGAAACGCTCCAGATCGTGGGTTACCGCGCGACCGGTTTCCTCGATGGACTCCTTCATCACATCACGCGGGCTGCGCACGTTGCGCAGACCTGCGGCCAGAACACGCCCCAAAGGGGAGCTGAGCGCCACGCGGTTCAGCATCTCCGGCGTCACGCCGCTCTGACGCATTTCGGCGACGACTTTGTCCACCAGGCCATCGGGCAGGATTTTGCTGCGACGCAGCGTGATGAGCCGCTCAATGATCAAGGCCACGGCCACGATCGAAGCAAACAACAAGGGCCAGATCGGCCAGCCGGCAGCTTGAAGAATGGCGAACACGCGAACGCTCCTGAGAATCGGACGAAGCCCATGACTCTAACCTGCCCCAGGTTGCAGAGCAACACATGGAGCGTGTCAGACAATCCACAAATTCTGTGGATAACTTTGTGGATTGATGCCAAGGGCGGGCGCTAAACCCGTAGTTTGTAAGGGTTTTTAGTGGTCGGGTCAAAAATGAGGCGACATACACATATGTTATAAATCAATCACTTACAAGTTTATCGGCAAGTCAAGGGCCTGAACTGGATTTTTTTGCCCCGCCATGGGCAGGATGTGGATTCCGTTAGAATCCGCCCCCATGAACACCCCGCAAAGCAGCACCAAAGTCAACTCCGGCGAAGTCGTTTCCGTGTCCTGGCTCAACCGCGCGGCCCGCGAAGCGCTGGAAGGCAGCTTCCCGCTACTGTGGGTCGCCGGCGAGGTTTCGACCCTCACCCGCGCCGCCTCCGGGCATGTGTACTTCACCCTCAAGGACGACCAGGCACAGGTGCGTTGCACCATGTGGCGCAACCGCGCGCAGTTGCTCGGCTTCCGCCTGGAGCACGGCATGCGCGTCGAAGTACGGGCCCTGGTGACGCTGTTCGAAGCCCGCGGGGATTACCAGCTGAATGTCGAGTCCATTCGCCAGGCCGGCATCGGTAATCTCTATGAGGCCTTCCTGCGTCTGAAGGCACGCCTGGAGGCGGAAGGTTTGTTCGACCTGGCGGGCAAGCGTCCGCTACCACGCTTTCCACAAGGTATTGCGGTCGTCACGTCTCCCCAGGCCGCTGCGTGGCGCGACGTGACTGCCGCACTGGCGCGCCGGGCGCCGCACGTTCGGCTCAGCCTGTATCCAAGTCTGGTCCAGGGGGCCGACGCGCCCGCCCAGATCGTCGCAGCCATCCGCCAGGCCGGCCTCCGCGCCCGGCAGGACGGCAACGATGTGCTTTTGCTGGTACGTGGCGGCGGCAGCCTGGAAGACCTCGCGGCCTTCAACGACGAAAGCGTCGCCCGGGCCGTTCGCGCGTGTCCCTTGCCGGTAGTGGTCGGCGTCGGCCACGAGACCGACGTGAGCATTGCAGACTTCGCTGCCGACCTGCGTGCGGCCACGCCGACCGCGGCAGCCGAGCTGGTCAGCGCCGGCTATGTAGAAGCACGGGATGGACTGGAACAATTGGCGCACCGCCTCAAGCGGGCGATGGAGCGACGCATGGAAAACGCCGCCCAGCGCCTCGACCGGACCGCCGCGCGCCTGATCCACCCCCGCCAGCGCCTGCACGCCAGCCGGCTGCAGCTGGAGAATCTGCAGCAACGCCTGCAGGCCCGCATCACCCGGCAGATTGCGGCCCAACGGACGCGGGTCACCACACTGGAACTGCGCCTAGCCGCCCGCAGGCCCGATCTGGCCAGCCGGCAACAGAAGCTGAACATGCTGGAGCAAGGACTGCAGCGTGCCACGCACAAGCTGCTCGCCGACCGACGAATGCAACTCAACACCCTGAACCAACATCTTGCCCACCTCGATCCCCGCGGCGTCCTGTCCCGCGGCTACAGCATCACGCGGGACGCCTCGGGGCAGATCGTTCGCTCCGTCAAGGGGCTGGCACCAGGAGATCTCATCAGCGTCGAACTCCACGACGGCGTCGTAGATGCAAAGGTAGACAAGCATTCCGGCTAGTTGCGGTGCAAAATAGCGGATGGAACCGGCGACCGGATGAGGTACGCCGAGGCCGATTGTGCAGAGAATCCAATCCCGACTAGAATAGTCGGACAATTTCCTACACCCCGGAGAAACAAATGGCTCATACCCTGCCCGAACTGCCCTTCGCCAAGAACGCCCTGGCTCCCCACATTTCCGAAGAAACCTTCGAATACCACTACGGCAAGCACCACCAAGCCTATGTGACCAACCTGAACAACCTCATCCCGGGCACCGAGTACGAAAACCTGTCCGTCGAAGAGACCTTCCTGAAGGCCCCTGCCGGCGGCATCTACAACAACGCCGCCCAGGTCTGGAACCACACCTTCTTCTGGAGCTCCCTCAAGCCGAACGGCGGCGGCGCTCCGGCTGGCGCGCTGGCTGACGCCATCAACGCCAAGTGGGGCTCCTTCGACGAGTTCAAGAAGGCCTTCCAGGCTTCCGCCGTCGGCAACTTCGGTTCCGGCTGGACCTGGCTGGTCAAGAAGGCCGACGGCTCCGTCGACATCGTCAACACCGGCGCTGCCGGCAACCCGCTGAAGAGCGGCGAAGGCAAGCCCCTGCTGACCATCGACGTGTGGGAACACGCCTACTACATCGACTACCGCAATGCCCGTCCCAAGTTCGTGGAAACCTTCCTGAACAGTCTGGCCAACTGGGACTTCGCTGCCGCCAACTTCGCCTGATCGCGAAGCGGCTGCAGCCACCGGGAGCCTGGTGACCTGATAGGTCGCTGCTCCCGGAACAGCCCCGACACCGGCTCACGCCGTGTCGGGGCTGTTCTTTTTGAGCACGTATTGAAGCGTGGAAGTGTGGCTTGTTGGGTTAACTGTATTTATATACAGTTAACCCATGCCCCAACAGGATCCTCCCGCTTTTGCCGAGCTCTGTGCCCGCTCCAACTTCAGCTTCCAGACCGGCGCCTCCCACCCGGAGGAGCTTGTCGAACAGGCCGCGGCCCTCGGCTATACCGCGCTGGCGCTGGCCGACGAATGCTCCATAGCCGGCGTCGTGCGGGCTTACGCTGCCTGGCAGGCGCGCAAGGAGCGGCTGCAGCTGATCGTCGGAACCCGCATCCAGCTGGACGACGGCCCGCAGCTCGTGCTGCTCGCCGAGAACCGGCTGGGTTACGGCCAGCTGTGCCGCCTCATCAGCCACGGCCGGCTGGCGACAGAAAAAGGCCAGTACCAGCTGCACCGGCACGATCTGAACGGCGACTTCGACCACTGCCTGGCCCTGCTGATTCCGCCGGACGCCGTATCCACCACACTCACGGACGAAGCCCGCTGGCTGGCTGCCCTTTTCCCTGGCAGGGCCTGGATCGCCGCCCTCCTCCCGATGGGCGCCGACGACCGCCGCCGACAGGCGTGGATCAGCGCATCAGCACACGCCGCCGGCATCCCGGTCGCCAGCACCTGCGCACCTCTGATGCACCACCCGTCGCGCCAGCCCGTGGCCGATGTGTTGAGTGCACTGCGCCATCATTGCAGCCTCGACGAGGCCGGCTACCGGCTGGCTGCCAATGCCGAACTCCACCTGCAGAGCCGCCAGCGCCTCGCCCGCCGTCACCCGCCGGAATGGCTGGCCGAAACCCTGGTGATCGCAGCTCGCTGCCACTGCCCGCTCGGCGAACTGGGCTACGAATATCCGGAGGAAATCGTGCCTTCCGGCGCCACGGCAGGATCCCACCTGCGCGAGCTGGTGGACGCCGGTCTGCGGCACCGTTACCCGCCGGCCGCGGACGAGCTGGATCAGGTCCCTGCCCAGATTCGCGCCCAGGCCGACAAGGAGCTCGCACTGATCATCGATCTCGGGTACGAGGCCTTCTTCCTCACCGTTGAGGACATCGTCCGCTTCGCCCGTAGCAAGAAGATCCTGTGTCAGGGCCGCGGTTCGGCGGCCAACTCGGTGGTGTGCTACGCGCTGGGCATCACCGCGGTCACGCCGGAGGACGGGCATCTGCTCTTCGAGCGCTTCGTGTCGAAGGAGCGCCGGGAACCGCCCGACATCGACGTGGACTTCGAACACGACCGGCGCGAGGAGGTCATCCAGTACATCTACCGCAAATACGGTCGGGACCGGGCCGCCCTGGCCGCCACAGTGATCCGCTACCGTCCCCGCAGCGCCCTCCGTGATGCGGGCCGTGCCCTCGGCTTTGATCTCGGCCAACTGGAACAGCTCAGCCGCCGCCTGGCCTGGTGGGACGGCAGCCGGGTGGCACCGGAACGCCTGCGCGAAGCCGGCCTCGACCCGGACGCCCCACGCACGCAACTGCTGCTCAAAGTCGCCAACACACTCGTCGGCTTCCCCCGTCACCTGTCCCAGCACGTCGGCGGCTTCGTGATTTCCCGCGGACCGCTGGCTGAACTGGTCCCGGTCGAAAACGCCGCCATGACCGAACGCACAGTCATTCAGTGGGACAAGGACGACCTGGAAACCCTCGGGCTGCTGAAAGTGGACGTGCTGGCCCTCGGCATGCTGTCGGCGATCCGCCGCAGCCTGGACCTCATCTCCCGCTGGCGCGGCCGCTCCTTCACGGTAGCCGACATCCCGCGGGAGCAGGCCCCCGTCTACGACATGTTGTGCGAAGCCGACGCCATGGGCGTCTTCCAGGTGGAGTCCCGGGCCCAGCTGAGCATGCTGCCCCGCCTGAGGCCCCGTACCTACTACGATCTGGTCGTCGAGGTGGCCATCGTCCGGCCCGGGCCGATCCAGGGCGGCATGGTCCATCCCTACCTGCAGGCGCGGGAAAAGGTAGCCCGTCAGGAGCCCATCGACTACCCGCAGCCGGAGATCGAGCCGGTCCTGTCCCGCACCTACGGCGTGCCAATCTTCCAGGAGCAGGTCATGCAACTGGCGATGGTCGCTGCCGGCTTCAGCCCCGGCGACGCCGATCAACTGCGCCGTTCCATGGGCGCCTGGGGACGCAAAGGCGACCTGCAGCACTATCAGGAGCGCCTGACGACCGGCATGCTTGATCGCGGGTACCCGCGGGAATTCGCCGAGGCGCTGTGCCGGCAGATCCAGGGCTTCGGCAGCTACGGTTTCCCGGAATCCCACGCGGCCAGCTTCGCACTGCTGGTCTATGTTTCCGCCTGGCTCAAACGGTTTGAGCCAGCAGCCTTCCTGTGCGGCCTCCTCAACAGCCAGCCGATGGGCTTCTACGGGCCGTCCCAACTGATCCAGGATGCCCGTCGCCACCATGTCGAAGTCCGGCCGGCCGATGTCGGCGCCAGCGAGTGGGAGTGCACGCAGGAAGCCTCCAGCAGCGCCCCGGACATCCCCGCTGCCCGCCTCGGTCTGCGCCTCGTCAAGGGCTTCAATGCCGCCGCCGCAGAGCGCATCGTCGCCACCAGGCAGGACGGTGCCTTCCTGTCGGTGGACGACCTCACACGCCGGGCCGGACTCGATCCCGAAGAACTCCGCGCGTTGGCATCCGCCGGTGCCCTCGCCAGCCTGGCCGGCCACCGGCGCCAGGCCTGGTGGGCCGCCAGCGGCGCCCAGGCAGCTCCCGGCCTGCTCCACCAGGTGCCGCTGGCCGACGACAGCCTCGCCCTGCCCGCCCCCAGCGAAACCCAGGATCTGATCGCCGACTATGCGCGCCTGGGTTTCAGCCTGGGGCGGCATCCACTGCTCTTCCTGCGCCCCCGCTTACGGGCCGAACGCTTCCTGACCGCGACAGAGATTTCCAACTGCCCGGACCGCAAGCTGGCCCGGGCAATTGGCATCGTCACCTGCCGCCAGCGTCCGGGCACGGCCAAGGGCACGATGTTCGTCACCATCGAAGACGAAACCGGCTGGATCAACGTCATCGTCCGGCCCGAACTCCTTGAGGCCGAAAGACGCATCCTGCTGGGCACCAGCCTGCTCGGCGTCTATGGACAGATCGCCCGCCAGGGCAAGGTGGTGCACCTGCACGCCAAACGAGTCGTAGACCGCTCCGCGCTGCTTGGACAGTTGGCCCCCAAGAGCCGGGACTTTCATTGAATCCCATCGCCTTTTCGCGGTCTCATTCAAACGAAGATTCCACCTCGCCCGGAGTGCCCATGCGTTTCCGCCCCCTGTCCGTAGTGACATTTCTCGTACCCTGCATGCTCCTCCTGACGGGTTGCGCGACCAGCACCATCAAGTCCAGCTGGCGGGACACCAGCATGCCCGCCGTCACTCCACGCAAGATTGCCGTCTTCGTCTCCGTGAAGGACGACGAAAACCTGCGCATGATGGCCGAGAACCGGATCGTCCAGCGCATGCCCAGGAGCCTGCAGGCCACCGCCGGACATCTGCTCGATCTCGAACCCCGGCCCGAAACCGACAGCGTTCGCCGGCACCTGATCGAAGGCGGATTCGACAGCGCCCTCATCGCCCGCCTGGTGTCCGTGGACAAGACACAGACCGTCGTTCCCCCGCAGACCCAGTTCGGACCCGACCCCTTCTTCTGGCGGATGGGGCCTTACTATCGGCCCTACTACAACCCCTTCTTCACCTACTACCCTTACACCTACGAAACCCCGGGCTACACCGTCGACACCACCCGCGTCGTCGTCGAGACCCTGCTGTACCACCTGCCGGATGCCAAGCCGGTATGGTCGGCAGTCAGCGAATCCGTCAATCCGGAATCGTCCATCCGCCTCGTGGACGAACTGATCGACCTGCTCGGCAAGCGCCTCAGGGACGAAGGGCTGCTACCGCCAGACTGAGAGCGAGCCACTTTTTTCTTCCTGAGCAGCACAAAACACCCCTATTCAGGTCAGGGGCATTGACCATTTCGGGTTCCAGCCTTAACATAGGATTCATTCTCATTTGCGAATGAATCCTGTTTTACATTCGCAAACGCAAGCCAGCCAAGCGATTAGACCCGCCCAGCCAGCCAGCGAAGAGGACACAGCCTGCCCGGCCATCAGGCCGCCCAGGTCACTGCCGACGCCGACTGACTGGAGCCCTTCGATGCACCGCCTCGCCCGGATTACCCTATCCCTATCCATGACCCTGCTGCTTGTGGCCTGTGGTGGAGGCGGAGGAGGAAGCAGCGGGGGAAGCGGCACAGACACCGCAACGAGCAACCTGTCCGCAGCCGCCCAACTCGGCGAAAAGCTGTTCAACGACCCGATCCTGTCGAGCACCGGCGCCATGTCCTGCGCCACCTGCCACGTCAAGGCCAACCACTACGCTGCCACCGACAGCCGCTCGGTGCCCGCCGGTGCGGATGCCGGCCACGAAGCCGGGCGTCAGGCCCCGTCGCTCAAGTACCTCAAATTCAATACGGCCTTCTACTTCGCCAAGGACGGCACACCGACCAGTGGCTTCACCTGGGACGGCCGCGCCAACACCCTAGGCGATCAGGCTTCGGGCCCCCTCCTCAACCCGAACGAGATGGCCAACACCAGCGCCGACGACGTGGTCGCCAAACTCAAGCGCTCCACCAATGCCGCGGAATTCATGAAGGTCTTTGGCAGCGACATCTTCAGCCGCCCCGCCGACGCCTTCGCCCGCCTGCAATACGCGCTCCAGCAGTATCAGCTGGAAGACGCCGATTTCGCCCCGTTCAGCAGCAAGTTCGACCTATGGCTCGCCGGCAAGGCCCAGCTCACCGACGCGGAGATGCGCGGCTGGGCCCTGTTCAACGACCCGAACAAGGGCAACTGCACAGCCTGCCACGTCGGCACCTCTGCGGACGGCCATCCCCCGCTGTTCACCGACTTCACCTATGACACGCTCGGCGTGCCGCGCAACATGGACATCAACGCCAACGCCGATGCCAGCTACTACGACCTCGGCCTGTGCGGCCCGGTGCGCACCGATCTGTCCGCCCGCACCGACCTGTGCGGCGCCTTCCGGGTGCCAACCCTGCGCAACATCGCAAAGACCGGCCCTTACTTCCACAACGGCGCCATCAAGACCCTCACCGACGCGGTTCGCTTCTACGTCCGTCGCGACACCAACCCCGAGGAGTGGTACCCCACCGACACCAGTGGCACGGTGCAGAAGTTCAACGACCTACCCGCTGCCTACCGCAAGAACGTGAATACCGTCGAGGTGCCGTACAACCGGAAGCCCGGCGACTCCCCTGCCCTCACCGAGAGCGAGATTGCCGACCTGGTGACCTTCCTGAACACCCTGACCGACGGCTACGCTCCCTGAGCCCATACCGATTTCCACATTGACGCCTGCTTGCTGATTCCGGAGAAACGACGATGAAGAGCACCCCGATCTGTCTGGCCCTCGCGGCCCTGTTTGCCACCGGCAGCGCTCATGCCGCCACCGACACCGAGCTGATGGCCAGGCTCGAACGCCTCGCTGCCGAACTCGAAGCCGTCAAGGCTGAGCTGAAGACCGTCAAGGCCCAGGCAACGGCCAACCAGGCTCCAGTTGCAGCCACCACCGCCTCTGCGGCTCCGGTTCCAGTTGCCGTCCCGAGCCCCGCCGCGGCACCTGCGCAGGCCTACCAGGCGCCGCTGGCCGTCAGCAGCTCCAGCGGCCAGACCAGCTTCTTCGGTTACGGCGAAGTCAATTACAACCGCCCCTTCCGCGATCAGAGCAACACCCAGATGGACGTCCGTCGCGCTGTGCTCGGCGTGACTCACCAGGCTTCCGAGCGCACCCGCATCGTCGCCGAATTCGAGTTCGAGCACGCCATCGCCTCCTCCTCCGATCAAGGCGAGGCCGAAGTCGAACAGCTCTACGTCGAGCACCGTCTCAATGACAACGTCGGCCTGAAGGGCGGCCTGTTCCTGATCCCCCTCGGCTTCATGAATTTGAGCCACGAACCCACCTCCTACTACGGCGTGGAACGCAACTTCGTCGAAACGGCCATCATCCCGACTACCTGGCGCGAGGTCGGCATGTCCGCCTTCGGCGTGACCGATGCCGGACTGCGCTGGGACGTCGGCCTCACCAGCGGCTTCGACCTCAACAAGTGGGACGGCACCAGCACCGAGGGCAAGGAGTCGCCCCTCGGGGCCCTGCACCAGGAAGGCCAGCTCGCCAAGGCCAACAACCTGTCGGCCTACGGCGCCGTCAGCTGGCGCGGCACCCCCGGCCTGGACGTGGGCGCCGGCGTATTCTCGGGCAAGGTCTCCCACAAGAACACCGCTGCGGACAGCACCAAGGCCGGCCTCTACGCTCCCGATGCCCGAGTGACCCTGTGGGACACCCACGCGCGCTGGACGCCCGGCAAGTGGGATCTGTCCGCCCTGTACGCCCGCGGCACCATCACCGACACCAGCGAGTTCAACCTGCAATTCGCCGGCGGCACCCTGGTGCCCAAGTCCTTCTACGGCTGGTACACCCAGGCTGCCTACAAACTGTGGGAAGGCGGCGAATACCGTCTGAGCCCTTTCGCGCGCTACGAGGTGTTCAACACGGCGGCCAACTACGCGGCCATGCCGGCGGGCCTGGAAACCGACTCCCAGCGTGACGAGAAAGTCGTCACCGTCGGTGCCAACCTGCGTGTCGGCGACAACGTGGTGCTGAAGGCCGACGTGCAGCGCTTCCAGCTGGAGCGCACCCGCGATCGCCTGAACCTGGGCATCGGCTATCAGTTCTGATCCGGAGACGAACGCGGTATCCTCCCACCCTGCCCGGCGGCTCTCCCCGACCCGCCGGGTTTTGTGCTTTCAACGAAGGAACAATGATGAGCAAGTCCTGTGACAGCTGGAGCACGGTCTCCCTCGTCAGCCTGGCCAGCGCCGGCCTGAGCGCCCTCTGTCCCCCCGCCGTCGAAGCGGCCCAGTACATGAGCGTCGAGCAGGCCGAAAAGGCGGCCTTTCCCGACGCTGACCGTTTCGATGCGCGTACGCTGCGCCTGACGCCCGAACAACTCCACAGCCTCGACGCCGTGGCCAGCGTGCGCCAGCGCGGGGAAGTCCGGCAGATCGATGCCTGGGCGGGCAACAAGCTGCTCGGCACGCTCTACGTGGACGATGTGCTGGGCAAGGTCGAATGGGTCACCTACGCGGTGGCGATCGGCGCCGACGGCGCGGTCCGTTCCCTGGAGATTCTCGAGTACCGCGAGACCCACGGCTACGAGGTCCGCATGCCGAGCTGGCGCAAGCAGTTCGCCGGTCGCCGCCTGGAGACACCCTTCCATTTCGGTGACGACATCAAGAACATCAGCGGCGCCACCCTGTCCTGCTCCCACCTTACCGCTGGTGTTCAGCGCCTTCTGGCATTGCACGCCCAGCTCGCCAAATCTCGATGAGCACCTGCACCTTGCGACGGATCCGTCCGTGGCTGGGGACTTATGTACATATCGACGTAACGGCGGCGAATGACCGCGTCGCCGAAACGGCGCTGCACGCCGCATTCGAGGAAATCGCGGCCGTTCACCAGGCAATGAGCTTCCACTCGCCGGACAGCGACGTATCTCGGCTGAACCGGGAAGCCCATCTGCACCCCGTGGCCGTGAGCGCCGGCACCCAGGCCGTGCTCCTTGCAGCCCGCCGCTTCGCACAGCTGTCCAGCGGTCTCTTCGACCCGACGATCGCCCCGGCGCTGGTGCAGTGCGGGATGCTGCCCAGCCCCACGGCACCCGATGCCGACAAGGAAGCGGGCTGGGAAGACATCGAGATCGACGAAGGCGGCAGCGTACGCTTCCGGCGCCCCCTATGGATCGACTTGGGCGGCATCGCCAAGGGCTACGCTGTCGACCGGGCGATCGACGCCCTGGAACACCTCGGTGTGCACAATGCCTGCGTGAATGCTGGTGGCGACCTCCGCCATTTCAGCCGCCAGGGACAACGCCATCCGCTGGCAGTCCGGCATCCGGACGACGCATCCCGGTCCGTCCCCCTCGGCCACATTGCAAACAAGGCGGTTGCCAGTTCGGGCAACTTCCTCCTCGGGCGCAACGGCGGTCAAATGGACGCGTCGCCCATTGTTCATCCCTGCCACGGCGTTGCACAATCTCGCCCGCGCAGTGTGACGGTGATTGCCGGTACCTGCTGTGAGGCCGACGCGCTGACCAAGATCGTCAGTCTGCTTGGCCGGGATGCCAGCCCCTTGTTGGTCGAACTGGGCGCCAGCGCCGCCATTATCGAGGCGCCGGATACCCTCCAGGCCAGCCCCGGCTTCTGGTCCGCGCTGGGCCATGGCGCCCCCTTAGGACAGCCCCTTCATGCATGAACATCCGCACTCACGCCCCCGCAAGGCCGTCCGACCGGGGCGCAGACAACGCCACGCCGTCCACCTGAGCACCCTGCTGCTGCTGGGGAGCGGCATCGCCTGGATGCTGGCCCACTACCTGCTGCCGTTGCCGGAAGATGCCGCCCGCCATCCCGTTGAACCCTGGGCGATGCGCGTACATGGCGCCGCAGCCATGCTCGGCCTGGCCGTGCTGGGCAGCATCTGGACGACCCACGTACAGCCCGCTTGGCACCGGGGCACCCATCGACTATCGGGTGGCAGCCTGTTCCTGCTGTGGGCCGTCCTTATTCTTAGTGGCTACGGCTTGTACTACCTTGCCGATGAATCGCAACGAGCGACAAGCAGCTGGATCCATATGAGTAGCGGAATGCTTCTGCCCTTCGGCCTGCTGCTGCACATCATTCAAGCCGTCAGGGCACGCAAGCGCCCGGTTTGAGCAGCTCCAGCTCAACTTCCATCAGCCGCGGCCTGCTCGCGCCGACGGTAGTGCACGACTGCGGGCGTGACAAGCGCAACCCCCAACACCACAACCAGGATTAAAGGCCATAGGACGGGGGTATTCCACTCCGCACGCTTCCGTTCCCTGGCCTCCACATCAATACGCTGGTACTTCAGCGTATTGCGGATGATTTTTCCGGGCTTCCGGTTGTAGACCCAGCCGTGCTGCAGCGTGTAGGCCTTTTCGTAAAAGCCCCAGACCCAGGGCGCGTCATGCTGCAGGATGGCCAGCATGCGCTCGATGATGGCGGTGCGCTCAGGGCCGTCCGGCATTGCCTTCATGCGATCGAACAGACGATCGTATTCTGGGTTCTCGTAATTCGACGCATTCTCCCCCTGGCTCTTGACCTTACCCTGGGCTCCATGGAGCAGGAACAGGAAGTTCTCCGGATCGGGATAATCGGCGTTCCAACCCCAATAGAAGAGTTGGGCGTTGCCCTTGCGGATCTTGTCCTGGAAGCGGTTGTAATCGGTCGCCCTGACCACCAGTTGGATATCCAGCTTCTTCAGTTGCTTGGAGAGCCAGTCGACGGAGGACTTGTCTCCCAGGCCGGTACCGGTGGTGTCGAGGTTGATCACCAGCGGTTCGCCAGTCTTCTCATCCCGCCCACCCGGATACCCCGCCTCGACAAGCAGGCGGCGAGCCTCATCCACAGACTTGCGGCTGGGTTTGCCATCGACCCAGTCATAGACATACGGGTTAATCCCGGCCTTGCCCTCCCGATACCCCGAAATGCCCGGCGGAATCGGATGCATGGCTGGCAAGCCACGTCCATTCAGGAATACGGAGATGAACTCCTCTTGGTCGATGGCGATCGACAGGGCCAGCCGAAGCTTGCGGGCCCGTTCGCCATTGCCGCCCACAACCGGGTCGAGCATGTTGAAGCCCATGTACATCACGCTCGGTGCCACCGATGTATTGAGCTTGATGCCCTTGGCCGCCATCTCGTCGGACAAGGTCACATCGCCTTGCCCCCCCATCTGTACCGCCTGATCGAAGTTGTCCGACGAAACGCCGGATGCATCGTAGTAGCCCTGCAGGAATTTGTTCCAGTACGGGATGCTCTCTTTCTCCCGGGTAAACACCACCTTATCGACGAACGGCATCACCTTGCCACAGTCGGCGAGCAAGCCCGCCTCTCGATCCCCCCGCTCTCCATCACAGGGATAGGTCTCCCCATGGAAATTCGGATTTCGAGCCAACACCATGCGCGCATTGGGATTGTTCTCCAACAACATGTAAGGCCCGGTCCCAACCGGCCACCAATCCAGCGTCAGATTGCGTTCCGCCATACCAGGCTGGGAGAAGAATCGATCGGCTTCATACGGAAGCGGTGCAAAGAAACTCATGGCCAGCCAGTAGGGAAACTGAGGGTACGTTCCCTTGATGCTGATCCGATAGGTGTAACGATCAACCACCTCGATGCCGCTCAAAGGGTAGCGGCGCAGATCGATCCATCCCCCTGGCGGAGAAATCCGACCCGCCTTCTCATCGGCCAGCAGGCGCGCCTGCAGATCCTTCAGACCAATAATGTAATCGCTCATCAACTCGAGCACTGGTGAATGCAGGCGAGGGTGAGCCAGACGCTTGATCTGATACACGAAATCATCAGCGGTCAGCTCACGCGTACCTGTCTCCGGAAAATCACCGAGCCCACGCTTCTCTGCAAGGTCCTGTTCCCGCAGCCTCCAATAAACAGGCTCGCCTTTCGCGTCCGCTGCAAAAGCCGGGTGAGGCTGGTAGCGAATCCCAGGCCGGATGTGAATCTCGTACTCGCTGCGCGCAATCCTGGCCGGATCGCTGCCCTTTGGCAAAAGATGTCCCTCCACATCGTATTCGCGAAGCACCGGCATCTGTGCGGCAGCCATCGGCTCCAACTGGAAGGGGCGCTTCAAATAGTGGTACTGCAGCGGCGGCTCGTAGATCTGGCTCAGGAAAATCGCCTCGTCTTCACTGTAGGACTGCACTGGGTCCAGATGCTTGGGACGCTGGGTGAACGCCGTGTAGAGGATGTTCTGCCCTCGCTCCGCAGCAGGGTACGGGTCGTTCCATACCTGGCCACACCCCACACTCACGAGAGCGAATAAGACCAGACAGAAATGAGAAATTGTCGTACGCATGGCACTAAGTCTAACGGATACCCCCTCGGTCCGCGGCAACGCACGTGCGAGAAGCATCCGTTATAATCGAGAGGTTATTCACTGGAGACACCTTACATGGGCTTTCTCGCCGGCAAACGCATTCTCATCACCGGATTGCTGTCCAACCGCTCGATTTCCTACGGGATCGCCAAAGCCATGCACCGGGAAGGTGCCGAACTTGCGTTTACCTATCAGAACGAACGCTTCGTCGAACGGGTTTCCAAGATGGCCGCCGAGTTTGGCAGCTCACTGGTTTATCCCTGCGATGTGCAGAACGACGACGAAATTGCCAAGTTGTTCGCCGACCTCGGCGCGCAATGGGACAGCCTGGACGGCCTCGTTCACTCCATCGCCTTCGCACCCAGTGAAGCCCTAGAGGGAGACTTCTTGGACAACGCCAGCCGCGAGGCCTTCCGGATCTCCCAGGAAGTCAGCGCCTACAGCTTTCCGGCACTGGCCAAGGCCGCCCGACCGTTGATGAAAGGACGCAATGGGTCGCTGCTCACCCTGTCCTATCTGGGCGCAGTACGCACCATGCCCAACTACAACATCATGGGTCTGGCCAAAGCCAGCCTCGAGGCAGCAGTTCGCTACATGGCCGTGAGCCTCGGACCTGAAGGTACGCGCGTCAATGCCATTTCCGCAGGCCCGATCAAGACGCTTGCAGCCTCCGGTATCGGCAGTTTCGGAAAGCTGCTGGCCTTCAATGAACGCAACGCACCGCTGCGCCGCAACGTGACCATCGAAGAAGTTGGCAACGTCGCCGCATTCCTGTGCTCGGACTTGGCAAGCGGCGTCACCGGGGAAATCATGTACGTGGATGGTGGCTTCAACACCACGGCTTTGGGGAATCCAGACCAAGGCTGATCGCCACCGGTAGAAATAAAAAAGCCCTTGTTAAACAAGGGCTTTTTTATTTCTACCGCACGGGCATCCGATTACTTCTCTTTCGCCGGCTCCAGCGCTGCCATGTTGATCTTCACGTCATAACGCTTGCGCAGGGCGGCAACGTACGCAGAGAAGTCCTGCTCAGCCAGGATCCGCGAATATTGCTGACGCAAGGCATCAAGACGCGGGTCACTCTCAGCCAGGGTTGGACGACTGACCTTCTCGATGCGGAAGATGGTATATCCAGCCCCCGGCACCTGAGCTCCGACGTAACTCGGGAGCTTGTCTACCGGAGCACGGAACACCGCCCTTACTGCATCCGGCGGCAAGTCCTGAGCGCCCCGCAGCAAAGCGTGGGACGCCCCCCACGCCAGTTCAAGCGAGTCGCCCTTAACGAGTTTGGCAAGCTTGGCAGCACCATCTGCCTCCGCCAGCTTGCTGGCCTCCTCGTTGATGAGCACCTTGGCGATATCGGCCTTCACCTCTTCAAACGGGCGAATGGACGACGGCTTGAACTCCAGTACCCGGGCAGCCACCATGGTTCCGCTGCCAACATCAACGGCTTCCGTGTTGCGCTTGTTCTTGATGCTATCCTCGGAAAAGAGTGCCGCGGCAAGCTTAGGATTATCAAACGGCGGCGCCACCTTGCCTTCCCGCGCGAACCAGTCGGTAGTACGGATCTGCAGCTTGAACTTCTCGGCCGCCGGCTTGAGGCTATCCGCCTGCTCATAGACCGTATTGCTGAACCCATCGACCAACTCGGCAAACTTCTTCGCTGCCTCCGTGCGCTTGAGCTCCGTTGCGATCTCGCTTTTGACTTCGTCAAAGGCGCGCACCTTCTCTGCCTTCACGCCAGTCAGCCGAATGATGTGAAAACCGAAGTCCGACTGCACGACACCCGACACATCGCCTTCCTTGGCTAACGCAAAAACCGCCTCCTCAAAGGGCTTGACCATTGCACCGCGGGCGAAATAGCCGAGATCTCCCCCCTTATCCGCCGACCCCGGATCCTGGGAATTCTCCTTGGCCAGCTTCGCAAACTCAGCGGGGCTTGCCTTGACCTGCTTGAGCAACCCTTCCGCTTTGTCTTTGGCTGCCTTCAAGGCGGCTTCGCCAGCTGCTTTATCGGCTTTAATCAGAATGTGACTCGCACGACGCTCCTCGCCTTGACGGAAACGCTCGGGATGGGCGTCATACTCCTTACGGAGATCTGCATCACTGGGAAGCAACTGGGAGGCCAGTTCGTCCTGATTGAGAACAAGGTACTCAGCCCGGACTTGGGCCGGCACTTCAAAACGCTTCCGGTTCGCTTCGTAGAACTTACGCTCGGCATCCTCGGGGAGCTTAACTGATGCTGCATAATCTGCAGCTCCCAGTCGCACCTCGCTAATCTGACGCTCCTCCTGCTGAACAGAGTAGACACCCTCAGCAGACTTGTGCGACACGAGGACACCTTCGGCCACGACACCGATCACCTGTTGCAAGGCCAGATCCTGACGCAAACGTGCCTCAAACACGGCCTGCGTCATCCCCTGTGCCTTCAGCACAGCCTCATAGCGAGGCAGGGAAAACTGCCCGTTATCCTGAAAGGCGGCAATCGATGTAATAGTGTCACGAACACGTTGATCCGATACCATCACATGCTTCTTGGCCAGATCAAGCGCAAGCAGACGCTGATTCACCAGGTTATCCAGTACGGCACGACGCGCCTCCGCCGTCTCCATCATCGCTGGATTGAAATTAGCCCCCAGAGCCGCACGCATGCGCTCCTGCTGCTCATGAAGCGCCTGCTGGAACTCAGCCTGGCCGATGGCTGAGCCCCCAACGGTTGCAAGCTCGCCACCACCGCTCATGTTGCGAACATAGGAATCCACCCCCCAAAAAGCGAAGGGCAACGTAATTAGGAGCAGAAAAACCTGAACGATCTTCTTGTTGTTGCGTACAGCATCAAACATGCGGGGTCCTTAGTTACTACGCTTATTGGCAAGCGACTCTCGGCTGGAGAATACAAAAAAGGCGAACCTCAGTTCGCCCTTTTTCTCGCCTTACATTCGTGTGATCGCCGTTTGAGCGAATACGGCAGGGAACGAGGAGCATGCCAGCCCAACGTTCAATCAAACCGTAGCCACTGCATGACTGGCCGAGTCTACATGCAGGAATCGTAGGGGACAAGGCCCAATGAATGGTGAAGACAAAAAAGAAAAAGGCCACTTATCGTGACCTTTTTTCATATGAAAACCTTGATTTTGTTGGCGGAGTGGACGGGACTCGAACCCGCGACCCCCGGCGTGACAGGCCGGTATTCTAACCAACTGAACTACCACTCCATTTCGACTCCAGCCATCAAGTGACTGGTGGGTGCTGACGGGGTCGAACCGCCGACATTCGCCTTGTAAGGGCGACGCTCTACCAACTGAGCTAAGCACCCGGACATCGAAGACTTCTCGAAATCAAGAGCTAGTCATTGTAGTGCATCTTTCAATGCTTTACCAGGCCTAAATTTAGGAATTCTTGCCGATCCAATCTTGATCGCGGCACCTGTCCGCGGATTTCTGCCACTTCGTGCGGCACGCTCCCCTACGTGGAAGGTCCCAAAACCCACCAGGGTTACCGTCCCACCCTTTTTCAAGGTTTGCTTGACTGCACCAATAGCAGCATCCAACGCTCGCCCCGCAGCAGCTTTCGAAATGTCGGCACCAACAGCGATTTGGTCGATCAGTTCGGATTTGTTCATACAAGCCCCCTCGTTATCAGACAAACAAACAGGAAACCCCGACGACAAATGCTGGCGCAATATTGCGAGACCGCGGATGCGCACAGAGATTGATTCTATATAGCGCGCTAAAAATCAGGATGTCAAGACAAGAGCCATGAAGACACCATCAGCGATGCTCAGCTCCCATCTCGGAAATGCAAAAGACCGCGCAAGCGCGGTCTTTTGCATACATACGTTGCTCTGCAATGCATGCCCTTCGAGGGGCATGCCGCACATCAATCGATATGTTTAAGCTGCAGCAACAGCACCCATCGCCTTGATGGAGGCGGACAGGCGGCTCTTGTGACGAGCGGCCTTGTTCTTGTGGATGATTTTCTTGTCAGCGATGCTGTCGATGGTACGCTGGGAAACCACAAAAACTTGCTGAGCCACTTGCTTGTCACCAGCCACGACTGCCTTGCGAACAGCCTTAATAGCGGTGCGCAGACGCGAACGCAGGCTCATGTTGAGGGCGCGGGCCTTGACTGCTTGACGGGCGCGCTTACGGGCTTGTGCCGAGTTGGCCATCTTTGAGTAATCCTAAAATAAATGCATTAAAGGCGGGATTTTAATGGCAAGCGTGTTCTTCTTGCAAGGCCTTTCGAACCTTTCCCAAAACGAAAATGCCCCGCACGTTCCCGTGCGGGGCATTATAACTACCTGAAAACTCAGATGCGCTCGAAGATCGTTGCGATACCCTGCCCGCCGCCGATACACATGGTCACCAGCGCATAACGGCCGCCGATGCGCTCAAGTTCGTACAGAGCCTTGGTCGCGATGAAGGCGCCGGAGCACCCAACCGGGTGGCCCAGGGCGATCGCCCCACCGTTCGGGTTCGTCTTCGCCGGGTCCAGACCAAGAACCTTCGAGACCGCCAGAGCTTGCGCGGCGAACGCTTCGTTCGACTCGATGACATCCATCTGGTCCAGGGACAGGCCAGCCTTCTTGAGTGCAAGACGCGAGGCCGGGATCGGACCTTCGCCCATGACGTCGTTCGGCACGCCAGCAACCGCGTAGGACACGAGGCGTGCGATCGGCTTGTAACCCGCATTGACCGCCGTGGAACCATCAGCCAGCACAAAGAACGCAGCACCGTCGTTGATGCCGGACGCGTTGCCGGCAGTCACCGTACCGTCCTTCTTGAACGCCGGCTTCATCTTGGCCAGGGACTCCATCGTCGTCCCACGCTTGACATGCTCGTCGGTATCGAAGACGACCTCGCCCTTACGAGTTTGCTTGACGATCGGGACGATCTGCGACTTGAAGCGACCTTCATCGATCGCCAGCGCAGCGCGGCGCTGGGACTCGACGGCAAACGCGTCCTGCTCTTCACGGCTGATACCGTGCTTGGCAGCCAGGTTCTCGGCGGTGATACCCATGTGGCCAACGCCAAACGGATCGGTCAGGACCGCGACCATGCTGTCGATAGCCTTGGTGTCGCCCATGCGTGCGCCCGAACGCAGCGCCGGCATCAGGTAGGCAGCCTTGGACATGACCTCGACGCCGCCACCAACGCCATAATCAGCATCGCCGAGCAGGATGTTCTGAGCAGTAGTGACGATACCCTGCAGACCCGAGGAACACAGACGGCCAACCTGCATCGCGACCGACTCCATCGGCAAGCCTGCCTGAATGGAAGCCACTCGAGGCACGTAAGCGTAACGGGAATCAGTAGGCATGCAGTTGCCCACGGTGACATAGTTGATCAACTGAGGATCCACGCCCGATCGGACAACCGACTCCTTCATCACGATGCCGGCCAAATCGCTCGAATCGAATTCTGCCAGCGCACCCCCAAAGGCACCAATAGCAGAACGTACTGCACTCAAAACCACCACTTCACGATTAGCCATGTGAACTCCTCCTCAGAATTGCTACGGTTAATTACCAACCCATCCGGCAACACCCAACAGCGCCAACACAAGACACAGCAGCACCAGCGTACGCCAGATCAGGCCGATAGTACTTTGCATAAAATCGGCGTCAGCTTCATCTCCGACACCCATTTCCGGACGCTCCAACACGTCTCCGGACTCGTGTACCGGCATCCCCAGACGTACCCCCAGAGCCCCTCCACCACTTGCGAGAAGGATGCCGGAAGCCTTGTCTTTCCACTGCGAAGCCTGGGCCCGCCAACAATACACACCATCCTCGAAATCACCGACGATCGAGAAAGCGATCGCGGTCAGCCGCACCGGCAGCCAGTCAAGAATAGCGAAAATTTTGCGCGAGAAGTCTCCGAAGTCACCAAACTCGTCCGATTGCTCCCGGCTTCCCCACGCCTCATGGAAGAAATGCGCAAGTCGATAAAAGACAGCGCCGCTGGGGCCCGGCATCAAGATGAACCAGAAGGCTACCGCAAAAACATTACGGTGCGACGCAACCAGCGCTTCTTCGATTGCCAATCTTGCCACTTCGCTGGAGCTCGCACCATCATGACTACGCCCCCGCCACTCGGTGATCAGCCGCCTTGCCTGAGGAAGTTCCCCCATGCGCAGCGCCAACTGAATATCAGTAAAAAAATGGCTGACCTGACGGAACCCCATCGTCAGGTAAAGCACCAGCACATTGAAGGCAAAAGCCAATACAGGATGCACATGCCAAAGGATGAAATACATCAATGCCGAACTGAAGCAGGCGATAGTAATCGCCACCCACCACGCAACAGCGCCATGGCGTGCCTCACCGTCGTTGAAACGATCCTCGAGAAAACGGGCAAAAACGCCTAGGGGGGCCTTTACGAAACGCTCCACGGGGAGCGGACGAAGTTGCTCCAGGAGCAAGGCGGCAATCAGCGAAAACAGGGTCATGCGGCGGGGGGCTTTGATGGGCCCTCATGGTTCAAGCCTATAAGATATGGGCCACGATACCACCAAACTGACACAACACAAACGGAGAGGCTCATCTGAACAGGAAACGGTGAAGACTGACGAGCATTCCCGCAGTAGCCCCCCAAATGAAGTAGTCACCATAGGGCATCGCATAATATTCACGGCGAACACCCCGCACTTCGGTCGAATGCAGGCGATGGTTTGTGTCATCCAGCAAGAATGCTAGCGGGACCTCAAAGGCCTCGGCAACTTCAAAGGCATCCAGCGCCAGATCCAGCGGAGGACTCACGAGCCCCACCACCGGCGTCACGTCGAAGCCCGTCCCGGTCCGGTACTGAGGCAGGCATCCAAGCAACTCCACCTTTTCGCGAACAAGGCCGATTTCTTCCTCAGTTTCCCGTAGAGCCGTATCGACCGGCGATGTATCGTGCGCCTCGACACGGCCACCGGGAAAGCTGACCTGGCCAGGATGGTGGTGAAGGTGGTCAGCGCGACGCGTCAGCAAGACCGTCGGCTCCCGTTCGCGCAGGATGATGGGAACCAGCACCGCCGCCGGCGTCATCACTCCCCCTGCACCGCTCTCCTCCACCGACACATCCTGCACGGCCCCTTCTGCAAAACAGGTACGCAACCACTCGACCGAAGCAATTTTCGACAAATCGGGAGCCATCATCACAGAAACCGTCATCAATAACGTTGCCGCAACTGGAGACTGGGACCATCGTGCCGCATCTCCATGCGACTGAGGAAACTCATGCCAAGCAGCGCAAAGGGCATATCCGTCCCTTGCACGATACCGTCCACGTTGCGCAGGACGACATCGCCGACACGCACCGAATCCAGCTTGACCTTCCAGGCCTGCGCAACACCGTTGGCAGTCTGCATAATGACGGGTTCAGCCCTGCTGACATCGATGCCCGCCCTCGACGCATCCCCGCGCCCCAAGGATACATAGGTTGCGCCCGTATCAACCACAAAACGGATTGCAGAACCATTGACAGAGCCCGGCACATGAAACTGTCCCCGGCTGTCCGCCTGAACAGTCACTGCAGCACGCCGTCCATCGCCACCAAGGTTCAAGGCCTGCTGCCCGACGATCAGTCGCTGGCGATGTCCATCCACCTCTACTACGGCACCATCAGCATCCACCGCGATGACCCTGACGCCCTCCTGCGTCGTGGCCCCGACAGACAGCGCACGGGGGCTCCCACCATTGACAACCACCAGGGCCTTACCGGGGAAAACACCGGCCAATGCAACTTCCGTGGCGTCCGCGGGGATCGCTAGGCAGATCAAGAACACGCCGCTACACTGCAGCCAACGATCAATCAAGAGCGTCTTCATGAAACCAGTAGCAATCATTCGACATAGCAGAACGGAGGGACCAGGTCATTTTGCCACATTCCTGGATCGCCACTCCGTCCCATGGCAACTGTTCCGCATTGATGCTGGTGATGTTGCACCAACACCGTCACTTACGGATGAATTCTCCGGCCTCTGTCTGATGGGTGGCCCCATGAGCGTGAATGATGATCTGCCGTGGATTCCACCACTGCTCGCATTCATCCGGAGCATGATCGACGCCGACCTCCCAGTGATTGGACACTGCCTGGGGGGACAATTGATCAGCAAGGCGCTGGGCGGGATTGTTACCCGCAATCCGGTCAAGGAGATCGGCTGGGGCCTCGTGAACGCCGTCGCCGGACCGCAGGCATCCCGCTGGCTGGGTGACTTGCAGCAGTTCGAGAGCTTCCACTGGCACGGGGAAACATTCTCGATCCCGCCAGGCGGAACACGCATCCTTGCAAGCGCAGCCTGTCCCAACCAAGCTTACGTGGTGGGAGAAAAACACCTGGGCATGCAGTGCCACGTGGAGATGACCGCCGAGATGATTCACGAGTGGTGCCAGAGCGGTGCAGAGGAGATCGCCGCCAGCCTTTCCCCTGCGACGGTTCAGACATCCGAACAGATGGCTGAAAACCTTGACCACCGCCTGGCAACCTTGAACCGAGCTGCCGAGCAGTTGTATTCACGATGGATCCAGGGGCTCAAGACAGGTACCTGAGGCGGCTCAGGCAAATAAAAACCGGCCGTAGGGCCGGTTTTTATTCATGGCGTCTCACACAAACGTATCGACCGTTCGCCCCACCGTAGCAGCAGGGTCTGCAGCCGCAGCAGGCTTGGGAAGCGCCTCCAGCAGTTGCGCTGCACTCTGCTGTTGCATGTCGAGAGCCTTGCGCAGCATGAGGATGGAGGTCGCATCCTGCGCCTGCACCTGTGACGTAGACGCCAGTGCGGAGATGCTCATCGCTCAGTCCCGGAAGTTACCGTACTGCAGAGGATAATCCGTCACATCCTTACGGACCAGGGTAATACACTCCTGCAGGACATCCCGCTTCGCCCCGCTGACACGGACAGCCTCGCCCTGAATGCTGGCCTGGACCTTTAGCTTGCTGTCCTTGAGCAGCTTGACGATCTTCTTGGATTGCTCCTGCTCGATACCGACCCGAACGGTGAGCTCCTGCTTGACCTTGTTGCCGCCGACCTTCTGAATGTCACCGTGCTTGAGGCAGCGCACGTCAATCTTCTTGGCCGTCATCTCGGGCAACAGGATCGCCAGCATCTGCTCCAACTGGAAATTACTGTCACCGTGCAGAACCAGGAGCTTCTCCTGCTGCTCTACGCGGGCGTCCGTGCCCTTGAAGTCGTAGCGGCCGGAGATCTTGCGATTCGCCCCTTCGACAGCGTTCTTCAGGGCAACCATGTCGACCTCGGACGTGATGTCGAAAGATGGCATGGACGCCTCCCTATCAGCCGAAGTAACAGACGTAATGATAAGGCTCGCCGCTCACTTCGATGTCAAAGCTGGAGTTGCCCGGCACATTGAAGCTCTCACCTGCCGCGGAGACCTTCCATTCGGCCTCGCCCTTGAGGCGATAGCGACAGGAACCGGCCACCGTCTCCATCACCTCCGGCTCGCCGGTGTTGAAGGTCAGACTGGCAGGCAGAATCACGCCGACGGTCTTCTTGCTGCCATCGGCAAGGATGACCGTGTGACTGACACACTTGCCGTCAAAATAAACATTCGCCTTTTTGACGACGGAAACACCATCGAACTGAACGGACTGGGTCATATCTCTACCTTCACAAATTTATTCAATGCCTAACAGCTTCTGGATGATGCCCTTGGCCATGAAGCCGATGAAACCCACGCCAAGCCCCACGAACATCCAGATCGCGCCGTATTTTCCTGCCTTCGACTCCCAGGCAAGATGGCCGATGATGAAAATCATGTAGGCAATCAGGCCGCCTACACACACCTTGAGGGAAATATCCTCGAACTGCGCTACGGTCAGACCGAATATCTGTGGGGCGTTTGGGTCCATTTCGTTTGATCAGCCCCGCTTCGCCTTGGCGTTCGCAGCGATCCGCATGCGTAGTGCGTTGAGACGGATGAAGCCGTGAGCATCCTTCTGGTTGTAGGCCCCCTGATCATCCTCGAAGGTTGCGATCGTCGGGTCAAACAGGGAGTCAGTCTTGGAGTCGCGGGCGACAACGATCACATTGCCCTTGTAGAGCTTGATACGAACCCAGCCATTGACGGTCTGCTGGGTGTGGTCGATCAACGCCTGCATGGCCTGACGCTCGGGACTCCACCAGTAGCCGGTATAGATCAGGCTGGCGTAGCGGGCCAGCAGATCGTCCTTCAGGTGGGCGACTTCACGATCCAGCGTGATGGACTCGATGGCGCGATGGGCACGCAGCAGAATGGTTCCGCCCGGGGTTTCGTAGCAACCACGGGACTTCATGCCCACGTAACGGTTCTCGACCAAGTCCAGACGGCCGATGCCATGCTTGCCGCCCAGCTCATTAAGCTTGGCAAGCAGCTCATGCGCCTTCATGCGGGTGCCGTTAATGGCAACCAGATCACCCTTCTCGAATTCGAGATCCACATACTCTGCAGCGTCGGGAGCAGCCTCCGGCGACACCGTCCAGCGCCACATGGACTCCTCGGCCTCGGCGGCCGGATTCTCCAGGTGGCGACCTTCGAAAGAGATGTGCAACAGGTTGGCATCCATGGAGTACGGGGAGCCGCCCTGCTTGTGCTTCATCTCGATGGGGATCCCGTTCTTCTCGGCATAGGCCAGCAGCTTCTCGCGGGACAGCAGATCCCACTCGCGCCACGGTGCGATGACCTTCACGTTCGGCATCAGGGCGTAATAACCCAACTCGAAACGCACCTGGTCGTTACCCTTGCCGGTGGCGCCGTGGGAAACCGCATCAGCTCCAGTCTGGCGGGCGATCTCGATCTGGCGCTTGGCGATGAGCGGACGCGCGATCGAGGTGCCGAGCAGGTATTCGCCTTCGTAGATCGCATTGCAGCGGAACATCGGAAACACGAAGTCGCGCACGAACTCTTCGCGTAGATCGTCTATGAAGATGTTCTCGGGCTTGATACCAAACTGCAGCGCTTTGGCGCGCGCGGGCTCAAGCTCTTCACCCTGACCAAGATCGGCCGTGAAGGTGACTACTTCGCACTGGTAGGTGTCCTGCAGCCACTTGAGGATTACCGATGTATCCAGCCCGCCCGAGTAGGCAAGCACAACCTTCTTTACGTCGCTCATGTCCCGCTTTCCGAATATGAGTAATTGAGTCTTAACCGCTTCCGACCGCGCTAGGCGCAGTCACCCTCGATCTTTCCGATCAGGAGGTATTCCATCAAGGCCTTCTGTACATGCAGGCGATTTTCCGCCTCGTCCCAGACGACGGACTGGGGTCCGTCGATGACCTCTGCAGACACTTCTTCGCCACGATGAGCCGGCAGGCAGTGCATGAACAGGGCGCCAGGATTAGCCACCTTCATCATGTCTTCATCCACCTGCCAGTCAGCGAAGTCGCGCATCCGCTCTTCGTTCTCTGCCTCGAAACCCATGCTCGTCCACACGTCCGTGGTCACCAGGTCGGCACCGCGGCAGGCGTCCATCGGATCGTCGAAGTGCGCATAGTGATCCGTGCCATACAAACCAGCCCGCTCCGGTTCGACTTCATACCCCGGCGGCGTGGACACATGGACATGAAAATCCAGCACTTCGGCCGCCTGCAACCAGGTGTTGCAGACGTTGTTCGAATCCCCGACCCAGGCCACCGTCTTACCCTTGATCGAACCACGATGCTCGATGAAGGTGTAGATGTCTGCCAGGATCTGGCAGGGATGGTATTCGTTGGTGAGCCCGTTAATCACCGGCACCCGCGAATACTCTGCAAAACGCTCGATGATGGACTGCTCGAAGGTACGGATCATAACGATATCGCTCATGCGCGAAATCACCTGCGCCGCATCCTCCACCGGCTCACCGCGCCCCAACTGGGAATCCCGCGTGTTCAGGTAGATCGCCGATCCGCCGAGCTGCTGCATCCCAGCCTCAAAGGACAGTCGCGTCCGCGTGCTAGCCTTTTCGAAGATCATCACCAGCGTTCTGTCAAACAGCGGATGATGAGGCTCGTAACGCTTGAAACGCTCCTTGATCCAGCGAGTGCGGGAAAAAAGATAGTCGTATTCGGCGCGGGAAAAGTCGTTGAACTGTAAGTAATGTCTCGGTGCGTTCATGGCACTCGTTCTTCGTTATTGTGCTGCTAGAAATCCCTTGATGAGCGGCGCCAACCCCTCCACCAACGTCGCGGCCTCCCGTTCGCTGAAATTCAACGACGGCAACAGACGCACAACCTTGTCGGCGGTGACATTGATCAAATAACCCGCTTCAAGAGCCTGCCCCACGAGTGCGCCGCAGGGACGATCGAGCTCGATACCGATCATGAGACCGGCCCCCCGGATTTCAAGTACGCCGGGAACACCCTTGAGGGCCTCACTGAAGGCGTCACAAATATGACGCCCAACCCGCTCAGCATTTCCAAGCAGATCGTCTTCGTCGATAACAGATAAAGTGGTCAGCGCCGCAGCACACGCCAGCGGATTTCCACCAAATGTGGACCCGTGATTACCGGGCTGAAAAACACCCGCGGCCCGTCCGGAAGCCAAGCACGCGCCAACCGGAACGCCAGAGCCAAGCCCCTTTGCAAGGGACATCACATCCGGCTTCACACTTGCACTCTGATGACCGAACCACTTGCCGGTCCGCCCGACGCCGCATTGCACCTCGTCAAACATCAGCAACAGCCCACGCTCATCGCACAGCGTGCGCAAGGCCTTCAAATAATCATGCTGAGCGACATGAATACCACCTTCACCCTGAACGGGCTCAAGCAGAATTGCCACCACGTCAGTCCGGCCTTCGAGGCTCCGCTCCACTGCGGCCAGATCATCAAAGGGAACCCGCAAGAACCCCTCTACCAGCGGCTCGAAACCGACCTGCACCTTCTTGTTGCCTGTGGCGGACAGCGTAGCAAGCGTACGGCCATGGAAGGAATGCTCCATGACGATGATCACGGGCTCAGCAACACCGTGTTTGTACCCATAAAGCCGAGCCAGCTTTATGGCTGCCTCATTGGCCTCACAGCCAGAATTGCAAAAGAACACCTCGTCCATGCCCGACAGCTCGGCCAACTTGTCGGACAACGCCTCCTGTAAAGGGATCACGTACAGATTCGAGGTGTGGATGACACGAGACGCCTGCTCGGCGATGGCCTTAACCAGCCGGGGGTGGTTGTGCCCCAGAGTCGACACGGCGATTCCGGACAGAGCATCGAGATAACGTTTGCCGGATAGATCAAACAACCAAGACCCCTCCCCGTGGCTGAATGCCACCGGAAGCCGTCCGTACGTGTTCATCAGGTGAGACATGAAGCAACCTTGTCGATGTTCGCCACTCATTGACGCAGACAACCGCGTCGGAGCCAGAAAGGCGAAACGGCGACTTTCGCCGCCGTCGAATAAAGAAAACCGCTTAAGGATTCTAAGTGATATCCGTCTTGTTGTACAGGAACACGGCCGCAGCCCATCAGCGCCCCACCAACATTTGGCACGTGCCTCAGCAAACCGGCCGGCTAACGCTCATCGAGACAGCTCCTCTGCCACTGGAGGCGCGACCTCCTCTTCAACCGGACCAGACTCCGTCGATACAGCAGACTTCCGTGGCAAGGCCTGCCACTTTCCAACCTTTTCCAGCTTTTGCCTCAACCCCGGCAACTGATAGCCCATACCATACGCTGCGTGCGCCGCTGTCAATGCCTCATCATACCGCCCAAGGGCAAACCACCCGAGGCCAAGGTTGTATTGTGCATTGGGATTATCCGGCGGCACTGACGCCTGAGCCGCTGTAAGCTGCGCTTCGGCACCTTTCTTATCTCCAGCCTCTGTCAGCCATACACCATAGAGCAGATGAACCACCCCGTCATTCGGAGCAAACCTGAGTGCCAAATCGAAGTAGCACTCTATCGAACGCTCCATTCCAAGCGGCTTATGAGTCCTATCCCTCTTTGCCAACCTAACGAGCGCTGCGAGGGCTCGGTGGTGATTTGGAAAATGGCTTAATACGTAGGCCAAATCCGGGCCGACAGTCGCGGCAGTCACCCCTCGCACCAGAGCCTCCACCTGTGGCGAGAAATGGTACTTCTCCACGACATGCAACACATCATTAGCCGGAGGCGTCCGATAATCGAATGGACCGGTCATCGGGGGCTCCAAAGGTAAACAGCCCCAGTTGTCTTCTGCAAAGGCTACCCCAGGAAACACACCGAGCACCGCCAAGCCTACCGCCAAGGTCAAACAGCTTCCGAGCCTAGTCTTTCTCATACGCCCCCACATTTCAATAAGCCCCTGGTTCAACCCGCATCACATCAAATCGCCCCCATGACTGGCGGAGTAAGTTGCTGTGCATTGACATGCAGAAAATTCTGGGCCAATCGAAGCGAAAAACGTGTTGAGGTACGCTCCCACGGCGTAAAGCGAGGCAATTCAAATCGATCGCTTTCCTTACCGATAGAGCCCCTCGACGTGGTAAAGGCCGCCTCATAACCCGCGCGTCTAATAATCCGCACGTCCCGCGCCAAGTAATCCACCCCCGGCTTTCCGTTAGGATAAGCAAAGAAGCGCGGCGGCTCCCCCAAAATCTGCGTCAGATGCGCCCGATTCAACACGACTTCGTTCTCTGCCGCCTGATCATCGAGAACAGCCAAGATAGGGTGATTCATCGTATGGCCGCCAATTTCCATCCCCCCATCTCGCAGAGCGCGCAGTTGCTCCGATGACATCATCAGATCAACGGGTCTATCAACCTGGGTTTCCGAGATCAATCTCGCCAATGCCTCTTCACGCGCCTGCAAGGACAGATATTTGACCTTGAGCAAGACTTCGTTCGTTACGCTCCTCCGCCGAGGTAGATCGGCGATGTTTACCCTCCCCAGACCAAGCCATTCCAGATCGATCTCGTCCAGCTGCGTGCGCCTCAGGGACTCAATGACCAGATCATTGAACATTACGCCACCATCCAGATAGCCGCTGGCAATAAAAAACGCCGCCTCCACACCATGTTTGCGCAAAATCGGGTATGCGACAGTGAAGTTATCCGCATAGCCGTCATCAAAGGTAATAACCAATGCCCGCGGGGGCAACCGCCCATCCCGCCACAAGGCAATCGCCTCTCCTAACGGCAATACATTAAAACGCCTGACCAAGATGCTCAAAAGCTCATCAAATTTCTCGGCATAGACTTCCGATGGATAAAATGGATCCTGCACCGGAAAGACCCGATGAAAGATCAATGCGCTGAGCCGGGTAGCTTGCCCACGAAACAAAGACGCGACACCATCGCAGACAAGGGGTAAGACGGAAATGGACACTCAGCTAGACCTCTTCAGCAAAACATCGGCATTAGCGAAATATGGTTGAAACATCACGCCTGACTTTCCCTGCCAGCCATGGTGAATATAAGCAGACCGTAAAACGGAACCACCACTCCACTGATCGCCTAACGCTTGACGTGACTCACAACATACCGGCTCTTTCCCGACTTCTCAGGTGGAATCTCGGGCACTTCTGAGATATCCACTTGCACGCCCCCCCCTAACCTAGCGGCGAAGTCACGACGGATACGCTGACGCTCAGGTTCCCTGAAACGCTCGTCGACGACCACCAGAACTTCCGTTCGTTCAATGCTGTGCTGAACGATCTTGAAACGCTGAACCCCAGGCAAGTCACGTACAGTGTAGATCAGAGCCAGGGCATGGATGACTGTCCCGTCAGCGGCGACCACAAAATCAGTGGTTCGCCCCTGGACCTGGGACAACACCGGCAATTTCACTCCGCAGCCACACACTTGACTGCCCATCACGGCCACATCGCCGGTGCGATAGCGAACAAAAGGAAAACCCCGCGTGGCCGTGTGGGTAACCACAATCTCACCAGCCGTGCCAGCTTCGACCGGACGCCCCTCTGAATCAATGATCTCCACAATAATGTCTTCGGCCGACAGATGAAGACTGCCATGCGAACACTGATGAGCGATAAAACCCGCATCGCGTGAGCCATACCCGTTTGCCACCGGGCAGCCGAACACTTCAGTGATGGACTTCTTCTGGTGATCGTAGAGCATCTCGGAGGTGACAAAAGCCACCTTGATCCCCAGATCATTCATTGGAATTCCCCATGACCGAGCCTTCTCGGCAATATGGGCGAAGGCCGACGGATAGCCGAAAAGCATGCGCGGCCGCAACGAATGAATGGTCGCCAGCATGTCGCGAACCTTGTCATCCGACATTTCAAATGCCGGTAGCAGCGTAGTTCGCAAGATACGGTCCCGCACAGCCCTCACGCGATCCTGGGCCCCCAACTCGATGGGGGACCCCCACAACACGACCTCTGGATCGCCGATATCCACTCCCCACCACCGGGTAGCCCGCCACTTGGCGGCAATATCATGGCTCTTGCGCTCTTTACCTACATAGAAAATCAGCGGCTCTCCGCTGGACCCCCCGGTGTTAAAACGCATCAGACCGGTCGCATCGTCGGCGCGTAGAATTTCGGCATTCTCGCGAATCACCGGCTTGGTCATGAACGGCAGCCGCTTCAGATCCTCGACACCACGGCACGTAGCTGGATCGAAGCGCAGTTCCTTGAATTGCTGCCGAAAGTAAGGAACATGGGTTCCGATATCGATCAGAAAACTACGAAGACGCTGTGCCTGAATCGCCAGTATCTGCTCCAGCGGCAGATACTGGCTCCTTTCTAACTCATGCAGAGATTGCACCGAAGTATGGGACTTCAGTTTTTCATGAAGCGGAAAGAGCACTCCCGAGCACAAACGTGTGTACAAACCCATTTCCATCATTCCTTGGCAAGCATGGCTTCGTGGTAGGCCGCAAGCCACTTTTCACGGATCACAGGCCATGCGTACTGTTCGACTTCCTCACGAGCAGCAGCAGCCAGCCGCTGTGCCTTCTCTCCATCCAGCAAGAGCTCCAGCATTGCTTCGGCCATACGCGCAGGTGAACGAGCGGGAATCAGCAACGCTGTGCGCCCATGTTCGGCAATAAAAGGCACCCCACCAACATCCGTCGACACCACAGGGACGCCACTTGCGAAAGCCTCCAGAATGGATATCGGCATATTGTCGACCGTACTGGGATTCAACATCAAATCCGCAGAAGCATATAGGATCGGAATTTTCTCATTGTCAATACGACCAGCAAAAGTCACGGTAGCCGAGATTCCTAAATCACGAGCCATGCCCTCGAGGCGCCCCCTCTCCGGGCCACTCCCAGCAATGGTCAAGGTCGCCCCAGGAATGCGCTCCAATACATGAGCAAACGCCATCAAAACTGTTGGAATGTCATAGATCGGCTCGAGATTACGCGTCACTACAATGTGAGGACTCTGAAGCCCGAGAGCACGCCGCACGGTAAAGCGCTGCAGATTGATGATGTTGGGCACAATGCGGGACTCGAAGCCGAAACGCCGGAAACATCCTTCGAGAAAAGCTGAAGGCACCACCAGCGCACTGGCACTACGCAAAGTACGATGAACAAAGCTTGGAGCCGCAGCAAAGAACGACTCAGCCTCTCCCCCTCGATAATTGACGACTACGGCGGCCCCTCGTAAGTTTGCAATCCAGATAGCCGGCGCCGCGAACAGATGCCAGGACCATCCCGAATTGGCCAGCACATGCATTACGTCACTACGTCCCGCGGCCCGCCACAAGGCAAATAAATACGGCAGCAAACGCGCTCCGGCCCTTAACACAGGAATTCGCCCAATCCAGGCTGGCCTATAAGGCGCATTAGTACGCACCAATTCCACTTGGGCCCCCTCCCCTTCCATCAGTCCAAGCAACTGCTTGCACTGATTCGCCATGCCACCGGAAGGCGGCGGAAGCGGACCCACTATGGTCAGACGCAGCCCCGAATATCGATCACCATCCATGACTGTAATTCACACTCAGCATCTTCAAAGGGGGAGTAGCAACGACATCCCATAGAAATACGGCCCAACCAGCTGCAACGAGTCTAGCGCTGACACTGATTAAAACGCGTGACACATCGCCCAATGACATCATCAAGACGCTCCATCGCACGTGACCAGGTGTGTCGAGCAAGCACTCTGTCACGGCCCGCGTGGCTCAAGCGTTGGCGCTCGCCCGGACTTGAGAGAATCCGAAGGATCGCCGAGACATACTCTGAAGGCGTATCGGCCACCAAGAAATGGACATCCCTTTCCGCATCCACCCCCCCGGCTGCGATGGAACTGGTCACCACCGGCACCCCCATGGCCATGGCCTCCAAGATCTTGTTCTGCGTACCACGAGCTATATTGAGCGGAGCAACGGTCAGCGCTGAGCGCCACACAAACGGCCGTACATCAGGCACAGACCCGGTCACCGTGACCCCGGGCAAGTCCCCGAGCTTGCGCACCCCTGCCGAGGGCTCGGCCCCGACGATGAATAGCTGAAGCTTGGAACGCTCTGCCTGCAGCAGAGGAAGGGTGTTCTGGCAGAAGGTGCGCATACACTCTTCGTTCGGGTAGTAATCCATCCGCCCAATGAAACTGATGATGTTCTCATCGTACTCGTCCTTGGACGGAAAAAAGAAATCGGTATCCACACCATTTGGAAACCAGTCCGACAGAACTCCAGTATCGAAGCTGTCAAGGGTTCGCTGTTCAGCAACGGTTGCGACCGTCCCGAGGTCGAACTTGCGGGCGATTCGCTTCTCTGTGTTGAGAATCTTGCGCCCCTCCAACCAGTACCCGGCGGACACCGGAAAGGGTCTGTAACGCACATACTCCAACCACTTCTGGGAATCCATGTCGCAGTAGTCGAGCAATTTAGGAATGTGGCTCACGTCCTCTACATAGCGTGCGACAGACGAGCAATGAACAATGATCAGATCCCACGACTTCTCTTCAAGAAGCCTATCAATACGACGCTGCAAATCGGACGAATAGAAATAGGCTTCCGAGGCGGAACCTGGCGTGAATAGACTGCTCACCATGCGCAATACCTGCACGGGGCTTTTCACGACGACCATGTCGAATCCGTCGCAGAAGGGAGCGATCCCCTTCCCCTCCTTCACCTCGTCCTCAGAACGAGCCAAGGAACAGACTGTCACGCTATGCCCCTGTTCCGACAAATGGCGGATCATGTGGAAGGCCCGGACTTTTGCCCCGCCAACAGGGGGATACGGGAAACGATGGCAAATGAAGAGGATATTCATGCGTGGTAGTACTTGACGGCGACGAGTCTATTCAGACCCTCAGTGCGACAGGGAACGTCCGTGAGCGGCTAACGCACGGTCGTAGACATCCACATAGCGCTCAACACTTCCCTTCCAAGTTCGCTCGACCTCGACAAAATAACGAGCCTGGGTACGAATCTTCGGCCACACGTCGCGCTTGCTCAATATTTCTTCGATCGACGCTGCCAGAGCCTGTTCATCGCCTGCCTTGAACAGGAAACCGGTCTCACCATGACGCACCAGTTCCTTGTGCCCACCTACGTCAGATGCCACGAACATTCGCCCCTGAGCCATCGCCTCAAGGGGCTTCAGCGGCGTCACCAACTCCGTCAAGCGAATGGGAATGCGCGGATAGGCAAGCACGTCGATCAGATCGTAGTAGTTCTGGACGTCCGCATGAGGCACGCGCCCCGTGAATACAACCCGATCAGCGATACCAAGAGCCGCCACCTGAGCTTTCAGGTTGGCATCCTGAGGCCCTCCGCCCACTAGCAACACACGTAAATTGGGACGTTGTGCAAGCAATCTGGCCGCAGCGGACACCAGCAGATCCAGGCCCTCATAACCATAAAAGGAGCCGACAAACCCTACAACGATCATGCCTTCCAGGCCCAACAGCTGACGCAGCGCAAGATCCGCATCACCACGCAACTGGAAGGAATCAACGTCAACGGCATTGGGGATCACGGTAATCTTGTCCGGAGCGATACCCCGCGCCGAGATATCCTTGCGTAGCCCTTCACAAATGGTGGTCACTTGGTCAGCTCGCCGCAATGCATAGGTTTCCAGCGCACGTGTCAGCCGATAACGCAGGCTGCCCTCGGACGTCGTGCCATGGTCTACCGCAGCATCCTCCCAGAAAGCACGCACTTCGTAGACCACAGGAATCCCATGCTTCTTCCCCACTCGCAGGGCTGGCAGCGCGTTCAACACTGGAGAATGGGCATGCAGGATGTCCGGGCGGATTTCACGCACCAACTCGTCGAGACGCCGGGCGGTCAGACGCATCTGGCTAAGCAGCCCCTCGTTCCCTTGGTTCGGTGTACGGTGGAACACCCAACCTCCTGCCACTTCCGATCCACCTTCGCTGAGCCCCTGCTTGGGCGTAGTCAGATGAAAGGTCTCCCAGCCGCGCAGACCTTGTTGCTTGAGGATGGAAGCAGTGCGAAAAGTGTAGCCACTGTGCAGCGGCAAGGAATGGTCCAGGATATGAAGAATACGGGTCATGCCGCCGCCCCTTCTTTACCGACCAAAGGCGTGGCGCTCCTCATGCTGTTGCGAACAAAAGCTTCGAACATCAAGATGGTCCAGATCGTCGAACTGTAATCACGAGCGCCTGATTGGTGGGCGTCAACCACGTGGCGGAGATATTTGTCGTTGAAGAGGCCCGTATTTCGCAGCACATCGCCGAACAGGGCGCTCTCCACCCTTTCCTTGAGCGGACCACGGAACCACCGAGCCAATGGCACGGCAAAACCCATCTTCGGACGGTAGAGCACGTCATTTGGCAACATCGGCTCCATGGCCTTCTTGAACAAGAACTTCCCTTCCTGCCCCTTGATCTTGAGATGGGTAGGCAGACTGGCGAGCCACTCCACGAGCGGGTGATCCATCAACGGCTCCCGCACCTCAAGCGAATGAGCCATGCTGGCCCGGTCGACCTTGGTGTTGATGTCGCCAACCAGATATGTCTTGATATCCAGATACTGCACCAGGGCCAGCGCATCGTCGGTACCGGCGTTGGCCGCATGTCGCCGGAACACTTCGACGGCGTTATAGCCGGCAAGTTGGTTGCGGAAAGTCTGAGAGAAAAGCTGACGACGCATGTCATCACGCAGAATGGAGACCGAATGGAAATACGCCTGAACTGAATCCCGCGCCAATGCCTGAAAAGTGGTCTTCGCACGAAACACCCGAGGAGCCCAGTCAGCCTTGGGGTACAGACGGCCCAGTAGGCCAAAAACCGGCTTGCGCACCGAATGGGGCAGACCACCTCGCATTTTCTCTTCCATCATGTGGAAGCGATAACGCCGGTACCCCCCCATGTTCTCGTCCCCCCCATCTCCGGAAAGGGCAACCGTCACGTGTTTGCGTGCCAGTTGGCAGACCCGGTAGGTTGGAATCGCCGAACTGTCGGCATAGGGCTCGTCATAGAGGGCGGCCAGCGTATCGATCAGATCGAAATCATCTGACTTCACGGTTTCCAGACGATGGTTGGTGTGGTAGCGGTCAGCCACCATCTGTGCAAACGCCGACTCGTTAAAGGCCGGATCGTCGAATCCGATCGAACAGGTATTCACAGGTTCGCTGGAAATCCCGGCCATCGTCGCAACAACGGCACTGGAGTCGACACCACCGGAAAGGAATGCACCTAACGGCACTTCGGAAATCATGCGCAAGCGCACTGACTCCCGGAGACGATCAGTCAGTTCGGCGGCGGCATCCGGGAGACTCAGGTGATTGTCGAGCGTAAAGCGTACATCCCAGTATGGCTTAGCTTCAGGAATCGTTTGCCCATGGCGAACAGTCAGGGAGAAGCCCGGGTCGAGCTTGCGCGCGCCCTTGAAGATAGTTCTCGGCTCCGCCACATAACCAAGCGCAAAGTACTCTTCTACGGCTAGCGGATCCATGGTTCTGTCAAGCCCTGGATGCTGCATCAGAACCTTCAACTCAGAACCGAACAACAGCGTGCCATCGGTCAGCACTGCGTAATACATAGGCTTGACGCCCATCCGATCCCGGGCCATGAAGAAGGTCTGACGGTTTCGATCCCAGAGTGCAAATGCAAACATGCCGCGGAATCTCTTGACGCATTCCTCACCCCAAGCCTCCCAGGCATGGACGATGACCTCCGTATCGCTACGAGTATGGAAGCGATGCCCCAACGCCGTCAGTTCGGGAATCAACTCCTGGAAATTGTAGATCTCCCCGTTAAAGACTACGACAACCGAACCGTCTTCATTGAACAGCGGCTGCTGACCGGTCGAGATGTCAATGATGGACAGACGTCGATGAGCAAAAGCAATACCCGGCTCGAAGTGATACCCCCCCTCGTCAGGCCCCCGGTGCTGCTGAATGTCGTTCATGCGCTGAATGAGATCTCGCGCAAACGTCTGCTTGCCTCTCGTATCGAAGAGCCCGGCTATACCGCACATAGTTCTCTTACCTGTTGTCCATCAAGCCGGTACAAGACCGCATCTCAATGCCTATTGAATGGTTCCGCCGGGGCGGCATTCTACCCTCAGTCACAATGATATTTGAAAATGCGGAGAGCATTCTCGACTCAAATTGCCAAAACAATGCCCATGCTTCATTTCGGCGCATCAAGTGCGACCAAGGCATCGATCAGACTCCTGCCATTGTCACGTCGAAACGCTTCCAACTGCTCGTCCGCCCCTCTTCCATCAGAAGCACTTGCCCAGACGGCCACATAAGCTGACGTATCAGGCCGCCCTTCCAGCTTTATCAGTGCAAGCAAAGCCTTAGCTACGTAATCATTCGTCACCAAACGACCATCGATCCAATATCCCGACAACACCGTGATTGATCTGCCCCGCCCGGCCAACACCGAGTGCAACCAGGAGCCACTCCCCCAATCCGGCCCTCGCATGTCAGCCACCCGGCTCCAGTTCTCGTCCGAGGGCTGCAGCAACTGGTTCGAGGTATTCACCAGTTCCCTGCCATTTCCCTGCTGTGCATAGACCGCGACATAGACGGAAACCCGGTTCTGGCCATCCGTAAAATGCCGCAACACTTGCCGTTGAAACCCCTGAAATGACGGCTTGAAATCAACCGACGGACCTGCCGCAACCTCCTCCCATCCACCCGTCAAACGCAGGACGTGAGTATCAGGCAACGACTGAAGCGGTGCAGCACCGGGATGTTCCAGCACGTCCAGGAACAGCGGCCAGACGGCCACCGCAACGGCGAGCGGAGCCACACGTAGCGCCAACGCAGAGCCCCCCAACTTCTCCGTGCTGAGGGACTGAGAGTCCACCGGCACGGCGACTCCAGGCGCAAGATCCTCGCGCCAGCGCCCCCCAATCCAGAACATCAACATGATCACAATGCCGAAGAACAACCATCCATAAAGGATATGATCAACCCCAGTGGCTATAGCGTTGTCACTCAAGTAGCCAAGCATCACTATCATGTACGCGCGCAGCCAATTGGCCACGATGGGTACGACAACCGCGCAGGCGACAAAAAGCAGCCGTCTCTGCAAGCTTCGATAACTGAGGTACGCATAAAGCGTCCCGACCATGAGGGACGCTATCAGGTAGCGCACGCCACTACAGGCTTCAACTACTGACCAGCGTCCATTAGGCACCACGAAATGCAGCCCCTCCTGATAGACGGGAACGCCAGACATCCGCACTGCTGCGACAGTAAATAGCGCGGTGTACTTCATCATGGTCGGAAGCAGGAACTCCCCGATCGGCACACCAAAGAAAAGAAACAGGATCGGGAAAGCCAGTACCCGCGCCAGATCCAGACCAAGAACCCCGATCAGACTGAAAATGAGCAGCAAGGCCAACGCAACATGAGTCACGGAGGCGACACTGGAGAGTTCCCCCAAAAGCCACATCGTCCCTGCAAATACAATAAACAGCGACATGGCCCAGCACGGGCGCACGCTTTTCCCAACCAGTCGTTCACCACTCCGCCAGACCAGCCAAGCAAATATTGGCAAGACAAGCAGTCCATGTGCAAAAGTCTCCGAGCGCCACCAGATATTGAGAATCTCTGCCGCTGTGTCGTGATACCACACGATGACCCACGCGAACACGGCACCCAGTGCAATGAGAACCTGCCGAACCGAAGTGTTCATCAGGCTTCTCCCCAACGCACCCGCTGGACAGAAAACTTCATGAGATCCATATCCCTAACCCAGATTGCGGACCAAAACAGGCCCCAACCAATTAGCCACCCCAAGGGGAAGGCGCTTCCATAGCGCGATAAAGGCTCGATACTTGGGATTCATGGGATTATTCTGTGGAACAGAGTCCCGCTTGAAAAGGCGGTACTCGTAGGACAGTGGCACGGGCTCAAACCCCCAGTTTTTCTTGAAGTGATAGGGCCCCGTTCCAACCTTGCTACGCCCATAGTCAAAAATACGGCATCCGCGCAAAGCAGCGTGACGCATCAACTCCCAATACTTGAAATCATTAGCGGCCAGATCGCGCGCAGCAACATCGTCTCCAGCGTAGTAAGGCAGAATCTCGTCACGAAAATAGAAGGTAAGCACGGAAGAGAGCGGTTTTCCATCATCGGTGGTCACTGTCATGATGTCGCAATCCTTACCGAAAACCTGTAGCAAGGCCTCAAAGAACTTCTTGGGCAACGCCGGAGTACCGTGCCTCAGCACATTATCGGAATACAGGGCAAAAAAACGATCTGCAGAATCGTCAACAGCGCTACGCAGCCCGTTCTTGATTCCCTTGCGCACCATGGCTCTCTGCTTGCGCGGGATGGCCTGCATGTTCGCCTCATCGTCTGCCTGAATCTCCTTGCGGAAAGTCACATACAAATCCTGCTTGGGCCACTCAGAATGACGTTCATGGAGATTCCTATACTCCAGATGCTGGACGCCAACCTTTTGCGCCAGTTCCTCGGCAGCAGCCTCCAGGGCGTACACTGCCTCCGCGTCATTGCCCGCCACCCCCCCATAGACAGCGAAAGGCAACGATGTGAGTGCATGACCAAATAAAGCGCTCTTTACTTCGACCAAAGGAAGGACGGCAACAATTTCTCTACCGCGCTCTGCCAACCAATAGTGTGTTCGATGCCGGAAAATCCTCTGCATCAGATCCCGCCATTCGATTCTATGGAAGAAAGTCGCATCGGGACTGGCAAACACAAATTCGTTCCAGCGCGCTGCATCGCTATCCACAAAGGGACGGACAATCACATCAGACATTGCAGAACCTTAAACAGTAGGCTTGGCCAGCGGGAGAAACACTTCATCCATCCGCCCCCAAGCAAAATCCCGCAAGAGACGCTGCAGACGTGCTTCAGTACGCGAGAGGTTAACGTAATGCCGGAAACGGGTCTTGGCACTCGCCTGCGACACGACTGGCTGCCCAGGGTCAATCTCCCATGGATGGAAATAAAAGATTGCCGGTTTGCCGTCAGTTTCATTCACTTTCCGAATTCCCCAGGAGGAAACGGAATAAGGCAGAAGCCGAAAATAGCCCCCACCACCTACTGGCCAGTTACGCCCAAAACCACGCACAGTACTGATCGGGATCTCGATGAGCCCTCTGCCAACCACATAAGGGAAGCGAGGCGCATCTGGCACTCCGTAATGATCGTGCTTCACGGGATAGACGCTTGAACTATAACTATATCCCGCCTCTTCAATGCAAGCATGCGCCCATGGATTAGACTGACCGATGGAAAAACTCGGAGCGCGATAACCGCTTACCTGGCAACTCGCGATATCCTCCAACACCACCTTAGCTAACTTGATGTCTGCTAGGAAGGCCTCGGGAGTCTGCGCACTGGCCCTCTCGTGGCCATATCCATGACTCGCCAGTTCATGGCCCTCCGCTGTAATCTGACGAATTAGCTTCGGGTAGCGCTCGGCGATCCAGCCCAATGTAAAGAAAGTCGCTCTAGCGCCTTCCTCCTGCAGGAGTTCCAGAATCCGCTGAACGTTCCGCTCCACTCGGCAGGGCGTATTGTCCCAAACATCCTTAGGAAAATGCGGGGCCAAGGCTGACACCTGAAAATAATCTTCCACATCGATTGTCAACGCGTTTCGAACAGAAGGTTCGCTGAAACTCTTCATTGTGAGCCTGTATCACTTTCCGGCCCGGAAGCCTCCCGTGCAGTTCCGATCAACTGAGAAAGCGCATTCAATGTTACCGACAAGGTCCGCTCCAATAGCGCGATACGCTCCTCGATACGCGCAGCGTCATAACCCGGACCAATCTCTGCCAACGCCCGCGCGGCCTGAGGATTAGCCAGGATTGCCTGCAGATCCACACCGGCAGTCATAAGTCCCACCACCTGTCGTGAGAAATCAACCGAACCGGAGCCACTCTCGGGAACTACCTGTTCTTCACGCATCTCGGTCACTGTCTGCTCGACGATTTCACCTGAGATTCGCCGCTCCTCCCCAAGAAAAGCGGCCAGCATAATCCTGTCACACAGCGCATTGATACGACGTGGAATTCCCCCGCTATACTTGAAAATCCCTGCCATTGCCTCCGCATCGAAAGCAGGATTTCCCTTCCAACCGACACAAGTCAGCCGGTGTTCTACGTACGCCTGCGTCTCCTGCAAATCAAGGGGCCCCAGATGATAGGAGGCAATGACCCGCTGGCGAAGCTGGATCATTTCCGGACTCTGCATGATCTTTCGGAACTCAGGCTGTCCGACCAAGAAACTTTGCAACAATGCGTGGTCTTCCAACTGGAAATTGGAGAGCATGCGCAGTTCTTCCACCGCTCGCGGCGTGAGATTCTGCGCCTCATCCACAATCAACAGTGCACGCTTTCCCTTCGCTGTCGTGGAAACCAGAAAAGACTCGATCGCCAGCAGCAGTTCGCTCTTGGAGAGGTTTCTGCTCGGAATACCAAAAGAAGCGGCAACCAGCCTAAGGATGTCGTCCGCATCGATCTGAGTGCTTACAAGGTTCGCCGCAATAATCTTGCCCGGATTCAGCTTTTCCAACAGGCTCCGCACCAAAAGGGTCTTACCCGCCCCAACTTCACCCGTTATGACTATAAAACCCTCGTTTTGATGAAGCCCATATTCCAGATAGGCCATTGCCCGGCGGTGACCACGACTGCCGTAAAAGAAACTTGGATCGGGATTAAGTTGAAAGGGCTTTCCCTTGAGACCGAAATGGGCTTCGTACATATACAGAATCAGAACGTAATAAAGACGGAGCCAACAGCGGCATTCTCAGTATAGTTACTGGCGCCCTCACCCCGAACATTCCGAAGAGTCAGAATACCATTTGCCCTTCTGCCCAACCTGGAAACGAGGTCCGTAGATACACGGCGCATACGCACAGTTGGATCAAGCCCCACATTAGTTGTGTCACGAGAACTATTGGTGACGGCCAGACTCGCATTAGCAGACATATCCGCCGTCAACTTGTGACTGAGCACGACTGACGCACTGTTCTCCCTGATACGACTTGCATTTTGAAAATCGCCGCCAACGGCGGAAAAAGACTGCTCGGAAAAGCTATTTCTTTCTGAATGAAAAGCAGAAAAAAACAAGGTATTACGTATCCCGAGAAGACTCATCTCAATACCCAAACGTCGATCCAGGAACAGTCCATTCGACAACACGGCCTGACTGATACCGATGTTCTGTGGCAGGCCCTGGGCCGTAATGAACTGACGAACAAACGCATCGCGCTCTACAACATTTGGATGGCTGCTTTGCATCAAGGACATCAGGAGATCATAAGTGCTGATGGCCGAAAACGCCGCCAGTGACTGGCTCGTCGAGTTGACATCCTTCGAATACACGAGTTTAGCTGTATACCTCGGACCGCGATGTTCGGCAGAAATCTGAAATCCGGGACCAAAAAAACGATCCTCCCAAAGCACCGACAACTTGGTTACTGGACTTGGCGTCCAGTCGGCTCCTGCACCGTATATGCTGGAACGTTTCGTATCAGCGGTGAGAATATTATTACCTTCAACACCCCCGATAAGCCTTAATTGAAGCTGCGGCGTCGTTTTCAATTGACCAGTGAAGCGGACGATCTGCTGCTTCAAGTCTCGCGCCCCCGACGTGGACATGACACTATCCGACCCAGCCAGCGACCAGCCAATATTTCCAAACGCCGCTGGATCGCCGACATTGAAAGAGAGCGCGTTGTTCCTGCTTGACTTGAACCCACCCCCCGAGCTCGTAGTCTCACCAAGCAAGTACCGAATTTCGGCACTTCCTGCATCTCCAAAGCGCTCCATAAAGGTTGGCGCCACCGAGAAATTACGAACCTCACCAATATTGCTGGTCCCTGTGACCGAATCGGCAGCTTGAGGGGCAAATACAGATAAGGTCTCCCGGGTGACAGATGCATTCAAATCAATGAACCCATGCTGCCTCCATGCCTCTACGCGACCGGCGCCGCGCATGGTCAGATAGCTTTGATTGCGACTCGGATCTTCGCCGTAAAAGGTTCCATTAAACGCTGCCTGCAAATTGCCCTGTATGGCACCGGTTCCGGAGCTGACGCTCACCGTCGGACTGACTTGCGTGATGAAATCCGAACGGGCCTCCGAACTCTTGGACAACATGACGTTGTCAGTGAAAGTCTCGGTCAATGCAACGGAGGGGACAACACTCAACGGGGAGCGCGACATATCTGAATCGGCGCCTCTTGCGCCAATGGTCACGGGAAGCTGTTGCGCATGCGCCAGCCCACCGATGGAACCAGCCAGAACTGTCAGACAACATGGAAAGATTGACAACTTGCGCATCGATTGACGACGAAATCTCACGTCTTATCCTTCGACCCATGTCCATAACCATAGCCATAACCATAGCCGTAGCCATAGCCATAGCCATAGGAATCACTCCCGGCATGCTGTGTTTTATTCAACAACATCAAACGTACCGGGCAAGCATCGATCGTCGCCAATGCCTGTGTAACTGCAGCTCGAGTTGTCTTGTGTGCTTCAACCACCATGACGATCTGCCCCATATGGGTGGCAAGTACTCGGGACTCCGTAGTCACCAACAGCGGCGGAGAATCGAAAACAATAATTCGATCTGAGTAACGCTCCGCCAGCTCCGCCAAAAGGCTAATCATCGCATCGCTAGCCAGAAACTCGGTTGCCCGAGGATGAGGCGTCCCTGCAGGCAGGAGGCTCAATTTTTCAATATTGGTCTTGAGCAAAACGTCGCCAAGTTTGACATCACTCGACGTCATTACGTCCATCAACCCCTTTCGAGGCGGCAAACCGAGTACGTTCAGAACTGACGGCCTTGACACATCCGCGTCGATCAGCAACACCGTATGATCGAGCTCCATCGCCATGCTGATCGCAAGATTGATCGAACTGAAGCTCTTGCCCTCGCCCGGCAGCGAGCTGGTCACCATGATCAGATTCGCATTCTTGACTTCTGCAGCCCCTTTGCCCTGCACGTTTCGCAACAGAGGGCGTTTGATGATCCGGAATTCGTCGCCAATCAACGAGCGCGGCGCATTCGGAGTCACGATTCCGAGCGAAGTCAATCGGTCAAGATCGATTTCTACATAACGGTCACTCGCACTGTTAGTGCTGGTTGCCGGAGCGGAATCTGCTGACTGGGGCGTTGTATTCGGCGTCTCCTTCGACGGAGCAGCCAGTACAGCCGGAGCCGGCTCTGCCCCCGCCTCATTCAGGATCTCGGTTTGAGGTACATCGCTTGCACCGGCTTTTTGCAGCTGCTCAAGCCGTTCAACAGCCTTCTCGATAATGCTCATGTTTTACCTCAACCCATCCTGGTCAATATCAGGGAGACGGTCATCGCACCAAACAGGCAGACAAGTCCCCCTACTGCACACAGGAATGCGATCTTTCCACGGCGCTGCTTGCGCAAGAATTCAGAATCGGCCAGCCTGCTCACAGATCCAAGCACTGCTAATCCAGTCACCTCCCGCAGAGCGGAACTGTCAGCAAAAGTCGGGCGAATCTGACTCATCAGGAAAGTCACTACGGCCCCCAGCAGTAAAGCAGCTCCACCGCCGGCAGGCATCAACAGCAAGCGATTGGGCGCCGTTGGTTTGCTCGGAACAGTAGGTGGATCAATCAGACGAAAATCAGCCACGCCAGACGTTGCCCCCATTTCCACCGCCATCGCAGCCGACTCACGCCGGGCAACCAAAGCATCGTAATTGCGCTTATTGATGTCGTAGTCCCGGTTGAGCTGAGTGAATTCAGCCTCAAGTTGCGGCAACATCCGGGAGGATGCAGTCAACGCCTGAACCCGGCTTTCATATTCCGCCACCCGAGCCTTGAGCGAAGCAACATTGGCTTCTGCCTCTGCCAGCGACATCTTCAGTTGCTGGTACACAGGATTCGCATTTACGGAAGGCACATGGGCCCCGCCGCTTGTCGCCGCCGCTTTACGACGCGCCTGAACTTCGCTGGCCTTTTGGGCCTCCAGGCTTTCAATCATCTTACGGGCGCCGATAACGTCAGGATGCTGCTCCGTATAGCGCTGAAGCAGGGAGTCCAGATTTTTCTTCAATACTTCGATACGCCCGTCCAACTCCGGAACGGATATGGAGGATAAGGTTGAGCTGGATGGATTCTCCGGCAAAAAGACGGGCTCTTCACCGGTAATCTGGCGCTTCAGGGCATCTCGTGAATTCTCTGCTTCACGCAACGCCAGCCGCGCCTGATTGAGCTGCTCGTTAACTTCACTCATTCTCCCGAAATAGTCACGCCCACCACCGCCGACGCTGTTCAGATTTCGTAGCTTATATTCCTTCAGACGGTTTTCCGCCTCTTCGAGCTTCTGCTCATAGCTCTTGATTTGCTCTTCAATAAATTTCCGAGCTGTGTCGGAATCCCTCCGCTTATCACCCAGACCAGATTCAACAAACATGGAAACGAGCGATTGCACCACACGCTTGGCACGCTCCGCATCGGTATCGGTGTAAGCCAGCGTATATAGGTTATCCTGGCCCGCGATGCGGATCTCCAAGGACTTCGTAACCTTTGCTATCAGATTCTCACGCTCCTCCTTGCTCTTCACAGCCAGATCAAGGTCGGCCATGCGGATTAATTTCTCCACATTGGGACGACTGATCAGCGTCCGGCTTAGGATAACGATTTGCTGGTCGATGTTAGGCTGCACTGCCAAACCGGACATCAGCGGCTTGAGGATGGATTGCGTATCAACGTATACGCGGGCCGATGACTCGTAGCGATCAGGCAGCATGTAGACCGTTGCAGCCGCAATGGGGCCAACGATCCAAGCCACGGCCAACCCCCACCAGCGGTATAGCCACATACTGCGCAGGACGCTCGACAACTGTCGGAGAATGTCTTCCATTAGGAATTTCCGAAAACTGCCCCGGTATATCCCAGGGCGACATCAAGAGAAGAATCAGAACCAGCTTTGAGGAATGATCAACACGTCGCCCGGCTTCATTTCCACATTGGCTGATACATCGCCACGCTTGATGAGATCTTTCAGACGAACCGTGTACTGCTTGTTACCCTCAGTGGTTCGCAGCAATGTCGCATGATTGCCGTCCGCAAAGTCGGTGATACCGCCGACCGCTATCATCACATCCAGCAAGGACATTTGCTGGCGGTATGGCAGAGTCTGAGGTTTGGTGGCTTCGCCTAGTACGCGGATCTGCTCGGAGTATGGGCCGACAAAATTCCCCACGATCACAGTGACAACCGGATCACGGATGTACTTCGCCAACGCCTTCTCGATCTCTCGGGCCAACGCCGTCGAATCCCGACCGGAAGCAGGTAGATCTTCAACCAGCGGGGTGGTGATCTTGCCATCGGGGCGAACGGGAACCGACATCGACAACTCGGGGTTACGCCACACGACGATGTTCAACGAATCACCAGGGCCGATCAGGTAATTGTAGTCACTCGTTGCTGCCTTCGCCGGTGCAGGCGGGTAGGTTGTGGCACACCCCACCAAACCCGCGGCGATACAAGTCAGCACAGTCATCGTGAAAACACGTTTCATAAGGTCCATCCCCTTAGTTCGGCCAACCCACAGCCGTCGAATGATAACAATCGGATATTACGGCAGCCTGCTGAGTGCCCCCGGAGAAAAACATCACGCCAACGGGAAAAGGCCCAGGAGTCAAGGCGCCAACCATCCCAAAGACATTAATTCAAGCGAACGTCCTACCGAACGACCGAGCATTTCAAAAATACCAGCGCGCTTCGGTGTAAACCCGATCCTGATGATCATATCGGCCAAACACTCCCTGCGGTTTGCCACCGAAAACATCAGCGCCAAACGTAAGCCTCCAACTCTTGGATGCCGACCAAGTCACCTTCGGACGGAACATGTAATCCGTGCGATTGAGCATGGAAACCAACAATGCCTCAGCCTCCCACGCCCTGTTGAGCTTGGTGTTGAGCAGCACGCTGGCCCCACCCTCAGTACGTTCGAGCCCAGTGAACGGATCGTGATTGAGCATGCGACGGGCAAAATACTGGAGATTCACCCGCCCATCATTGAACGCTGGGATGTCGACGCCTACAACATAATCGACCGTATTTTGAGCCGTGAGACCAAACGGGGCCGCCGGATTGTAACTATTGAATTTCCGCCCTCTAGTCTGGACGACTTCGCTCTTCAGCACAAAATCGCCAAAGTCCTTGGCCAGGGTTCCACCGGCCTGGCTGATACGCTCATGGCGGGGCTCGAACTCGTTCGCTCCAACCATGTAGAAGGTTTGTGCCACATCTTCACTACGGTAGTAGAAGCCCGACAGATCCCAGCCGCCAACCAGACGGGACAGCCGCCCCCCCCAATTGGTGTTGCCCATCGATGAATCCGGCTTTACCTCGCCACGAACATTCACCCCTTTTGGCAAAGGATAGAATTCGGCACCGGGCTTACCGATCTTGTCGTAACTGGGTACGGGAATCCAGATCAGCTCTGCATGCGTATCCCCAAAATAGTATTCAGCGCGGGCCGCCCACTGGGGGATCCGGAGTTGTTCGAAGTCCGGCAGGTAGAAGGTCCGTAAATCACGCGCAGAGACGACGTCAGCGAAGAACAAACCGACCATTTCCCCCCACACAATTTGCTGACGGCCAATCCGGAAGTCCACATCACCGGCGGAAAAGTCTACGAAGGTTTCCCGGAAATTGAACTCGTATTGCTGGTCCCGCCTGACCGCATCCGGATAGAAACCAGAGTCGATCCCGAAAACCGCATCCGCATCGGCCCGGCCGGAGATCTTCCATTTGAAAACATCTCCTCCCCCCTGTGCCGTCAGCTCGGCACGCCCCCGCGCCATCGACCAGTGCTCCGGCTTCGCATACGTTCGCGCCAGATCGAACTGTAGATGGCCACTCGTCTGGACCGGCTTGGAGTCCTCAAGCTCATCGACACCGAGATCCGGCTCCGCTGCAAGTGCATAACCTCCAGCAAACAGCCAAGCCAACGCCAGCCCGAGGCCGCCAAGTTTCAAAGTGAAGCGCATCACTTTCCCCTTGTTTTCTCGTCTCAAATGAATCAAATATCAGGGTCGTCACCAGGCGTGCGACGGTCCTGCACGAAGATCCACGCGCCGTCCCGCTTCAAGCCGAGCGCCGTGATTTTCCCGTCCTCCATGCGCACCAGACGGTCAGCTCGATTCATCACCCGCTTGTCGTGGGTCGAGAAGACAAATGTCGTGCCCGAATTCTGGTTGATGTCACGCATCAAATTGAGGATGCTTTCCCCGGTTCTACGGTCCAGGTTTGCGGTGGGCTCATCCGCCAGCACCACCCGCGAGTTCGTAACCAGTGCCCGCGCAATCGCCACACGCTGACGCTGCCCGCCGGACAACTGATTGGGCCGATGACGGGCATACTTGCTGAGACCTACCATCGAGAGGTAACGGGCAACCCGCTCCTGTCGTTCTTCCTTCGAGACTTCCGACATCTGCAACAAGGGGTACTCGACATTCTCCTCGGCGGAAAGAACTGGCAGCAGGTTAAAGGTCTGAAAAATAAAGCCGATGGTTCTGGCCCGGACTCCAGCAAGTTCGTCGGGAGTCTGGCCGGAGACATCCTTACCTTCGATTTCCACCGAACCTTTGCTTGGCGTATCGATACATCCCATGATATTCAGAAGCGTGGACTTTCCGCTGCCCGAAGGACCTGCAATCGCCATGAACACACCAGGCTCAACGGTCAGCGACACCCCCTCTAGAGCGGTAACCTCCTGCTCACCGAGTTGATATACCTTGCTTACGTTGTCAACACGAATAATTGGCATCGGTGCGCGAGTCTATGTTGTTTGCTTTTCAAGGATAACATTATGAGCCTTAAATTTTGCCTTCCTCGCGCGCTAGCGCGCTTTGCAAGCCTCGCGCTTGCGGCTTCAGCCCTTGTTGGCAGCGGAATATCCCATGCTGATGACACCGATCTCGCCCGCAGCGTCGTTGCCAAGGCGGATGAGGTACGCTTCCCCCGCGACGGCTTCCAGGTCGTAATCGACATCAACTCCAGCAGCCCTGGAGAACAGGTGGAAGAGCGGAAGTACCGGATCCTGTCGAAAGGCAACGAAAACACCATCGTCCAGACCTTGGAGCCTGCCAGCGACAAGGGCCAGGCCATGCTGATGCGCGGGCGCGATCTCTGGGTCTTCATGCCGAACGTCTCGCAACCGGTGCGACTGTCCCTCGCCCAACGCTTGACCGGCCAGGTTGCGAACGGGGACCTGGCTCGTGCCAACTTCGCAGGCGATTACGAGCCCAAGCTGCTGAGGACCGACACCATTGATGGGGAGAAGATGTACGTGTTCGAACTCACCGCCGTCGACCGGGGCGTCACGTATGCAAAAGTCTTGTACTGGGTACGCCAAAACAACAACTGGCCCCATCGGGCGGAGTTCTACTCCCTATCCGACCGCCTGCTGAAGGTTTGTCGCTACGAAAAGTTCCAGCCCCTAGGGGGACGCGTGCGCCCCACCCAGCTGACTATGGAGGATGCGCTCAAGAAGGGGGATGTCTCGGTGCTGCGCTACACGCAGATGGCGCCAAAGGATCTGCCTGACCGGGTATTCACCAAACAATACATGGACAAGCTCAACCGAGTGGACTGAACTCAGGCCAGATTGTCGGACAGGCCCGACGGGTAATCCGACAATTCATCCAGCACTTGCCCCACAGCCGTTTCCAGCGCCCCCAAGGACAGCGGCTGTGACGCCAACGCCCATCGGCGGAAAACACCGCCCACACGGGCATCGACCCCCTCACAATCCACGCCGAGAAGCTTGACGCCAACCGGCACGCGGCGAGCCAGCCGTGCCAGCAAGCTCTGCTCCTCAAGGCCAGGAAGGGCCAAGGGCAAGGCCTCCACATCACTCCACCCCATCCTGCCGAAACCCGCAATGAAGCGAACTTTGATCGGTTCCAGCCGGTAGAACCGGAAATCCCCAAGCGCGAGATAACCCGCAGACTCGGGGCTGTAGCGAAGAAAGCGGCTACGTTCTGCCTCATCCAACTCCAACATCTCCAGCCGCCCGAGCAGGGTCATGCGCGCCTGCTGAAGCGGCCCTCCCCCGCCATCCGCAACCAGCAGGCTGACTCGCGGATCGGATAGCACGTTGCGCGTATGCTCAGCCAGACCACTCAGCAGGAAGAGCGGACGACACTCCCCATCCAGAACATAGGGGAGCAGGGTCACATAGGGATAGCCCGGCTCGGCTACCGAGTGGGAACCGAGAGCCCCACTGCTGCACTGCCGCAGTAGACGCCGGGCCTCCCGATAGCCGATCTTCATGCTCAGGCCACGATACGCTGACGGCGCGCCTCGAACAAACAGAGGCCGCTGGCGACGGACACGTTCAGGCTCTCGACGGTACCGTACATCGGAATGCTCACCAGTTCGTCGCAGGTGTCCCGGGTCAGGCGCCGCAGGCCGTCCCCTTCTGCGCCGAGAACCCAGGCGATGGAACCCTTTTGGTCCACGGTGTGGATGGATTTTTCGGCCCCGCCCGCCGCCCCCAGCACCCAGACGCCAGCCTCCTGCATCTCTCTCAAGGCTCTCGCCAGATTGGTGACAGTGATGTAGGGCACCGTGTCGGCGGCGCCGCTAGCCACTTTCACGGCAGTGGCGTTGAGGCCGACGGCCTTGTCCTTCGGTGCTATGACCGCATGGGCCCCCGCGGCATCGGCAACCCGCAGGCAGGCGCCGAGATTGTGGGGGTCCTGGATGCCATCGAGCACCAGCAGCAGCGCCGGCTCGGTCAGGCCATCGAGCACGTCGGGCAGCTTGAGCTCCTTGCGACGGGAGTCGATACGGGCCACAACCCCTTGGTGTCGCCGGGTACCCACCATTTTGTCGAGGCGCTCGCCTTCCGACGGGATGACCCGCGTGCCAAGCTGCTGGGCATGGCGCAACAGATCCCGCGCGCGGGCGTCGCTGCGCTGCGCGTCGGTAAAGATTTCAAAAATACCCTCGGGGTCATGGCGGAGCTTGGCCAGCACCGCGTGAAAACCGTAGATGAGGCGGGAATTGGACTGATCAGACACGAACTTTCGCTTTCTTCTTGGTGCCACCGGCAGCGCTCTTGCGCGGCTTGGCGGCCTTGGTCGTCTTGGCAGACTTGCTTGCCTTGGTCTTGCTGGGCTTCGATGGAGCGGACTCCGTCTTGCGGCTCCCTGCCTTTTTCTTCGGTTCGACAGGAGCAGGCAGCTCCACAGGTGCGGGAACAACGTCCTTGACGACGCGCCGGCGCGGCGTGGCCGGAGCCTCCGCTGCGGCGGCCCGCTCCCGCTCCGTCTTGCCGACCCTCTCGGTGGCCCGCTGCGGCCCCTGGATCAGGCGGAAATCGATCTTGCTCGCCTCCATATTGACCCGCACCAACTGCACACGCACCCGGTCCGACAGCCGATATCGTTCGCCGGTCCGCTCTCCAACCAGCGCATGCTGCGCATCGTCAAAATGGAAGTAGTCACTCCCCAGATCGGAGATATGCACGAGACCTTCGACAAAAACATCGTCGAGGGCAACGAAGAGGCCGAAAGGTACCACCGCCGATACGCTACCGTCGAACTCCTCGCCGATGCGGTCCTGCATGTAGTAGCACTTGAGCCAGTTTTCGACATCCCGGTCCGCTTCGTCCGCGCGCCTTTCGGTCATCGAACAATGCAGACCGATCTCGTCCCAGACGCCGCCCTCCTGGGCCGGCGTGTATTGCTCACCCGCCAGTACCGCCTTGATCGCCCGGTGAACAAGCAAGTCCGGATAGCGGCGGATCGGCGACGTGAAATGGGTGTAGGCTTCGTAGGCAAGCCCGAAGTGCCCCACATTATCCGGGCTGTACACGGCCTGACGCAGGGAGCGCAGCATCACCGTCTGCAGCAACTGCAGATCCGGACGATCCTGGATCTTTTCGAGCAGTTTGGCGTAATCCGACGCACGGGGCTCCTCGCCGCCACCCAGCTGCAGACCGAACTCACCCAGGAAATCCCGCAACTTCGCCAGCTTTTCCGGCGTCGGCCCTTCGTGCACCCGGTACAGGGCCGGATGCTCATGGGTGCTCAGGAATTCCGACGCACAAACGTTAGCGGCCAGCATGCACTCTTCAATCAGGCGGTGCGCATCGTTGCGACTCTCCGGCACGATCTTCTCGATCTTGCCGTTGTCGTCGAAGATCATCCGGGTTTCCTGGGTCTCGAAGTCAATCGCACCTCGCTTGGCCCTCGCCTTCAACAGCACGCGGAACAGCTTGTCCAGGTTCTGCAGGTGGGGCAGCAGTTCGCCGACGCTGTCGATCGCCGCCGCCTCCTGCTCGTACAGCGCTGCAGCAACCTGGTTGTAGGTCAGGCGTGCCTTTGAGAACATCACGGCCGGGTAAAAGCGATACTGCTTGATCGCCCCGGTCTGGGAGATCGCCATGTCGCACACCATACACAGGCGCTCCACCTGCGGATTGAGCGAACAGAGGCCATTGGACAGTTTCTCCGGCAGCATCGGGATCACCCGCCGCGGGAAGTAGACGGAATTGCCGCGCTCGTAGGCCTCGCCATCCAGGGCCGAACCGACCTTCACATAGTGGGACACGTCGGCAATCGCCACGACGAGGCGGAAACCACGCCCCTGCTTCTCGCAGTAGACGGCATCGTCGAAGTCCCGCGCCGTCTCGCCGTCGATGGTCACCAAGGGCAACGCCGTGAGGTCTTCCCTGCCCTTCCAGTCCATCTTGCGAACGTTGTCTGGCAGGCGTCGGGTCTGCTCCTTGGCCTCCTTGGAGAACTCGAAGGGCAGCTCGTGCTTGCGCAGCGCGATCTCGATCTCCATGCCCGGATCGGCGTAATTGCCGAGCACCTCGACCACCTGACCGATCGGCTGTGCATGACGGGTCGGCTGCTCGATCAGCTCGACCACCACCACCTGCCCGGCCGCCACCTTCTTCTTGCCGCCGGGGGCCAACAGCACCTCCTGCGCGATGCGCCGGTTCTCCGGTACCACCCGGACCACACCATGCTCGACCAGCACCCGACCAACGATGCGTGTATTGGCGCGCTCCAGCACCTCAACGATCTTCCCCTCAGGCCGCCCACGCCGATCGACGCCAGCCAGACGGACCATCACCCGGTCGCCATGGAGAACTTCGCGCATCTCGTTAGGACTGAGGAAGACATCCGGCCCTTCCTCGTCGGTCACGACAAAACCGTAACCATCCGGATGCCCCTGTACGGTGCCGCGAATCAGATCGGCCTTGGACGGCAGCAAATAGTCACCACGCCGGTTGCGCATGACCTGACCATCCCGCTCCATCGCAAACATGCGGCGCTCGAAGAACTCGAGTTCAACCGGCAGGATGTCCAGCGCGGTGGCCAGATTCGGAAACGCCAGCGGCACACCATGTTCGGCGAGCGTCTGCATGATGAATTCCCGACTCGGCAGCGGGAAGTCGTACTTCTCGCACTCGCGCTCGAAGAAAGGATCGCTGCGACGCAGCTTGCTCAGTTTTTTTGTGTTTTTTGATTTAGATATTGACACGGATAACTTTTACTCTATAATTCTCGGCTCGTTGCCCAGATGGCGAAATTGGTAGACGCGCTAGTTTCAGGTACTAGTGCCGCGAGGCGTGGAGGTTCGAGTCCTCTTCTGGGCACCAAAAATACGAAAGCCGGTCCATGTGACTGGCTTTTTGTTTGTTTGTTTGTTCAACGCACAATGCATTGGAACAGGCTGAAAGCGGGCTCGTCTCGTTTCTCACTGCAGGAAAGTTCTCTTGAATAGCTTGCATCGGGATCAACTTGTTCTATAATAGCGCTTTCGTTGCCCAGATGGCGAAATTGGTAGACGCGCTAGTTTCAGGTACTAGTGCCGCGAGGCGTGGAGGTTCGAGTCCTCTTCTGGGCACCAAAATTCA
>JAFEDI010000078.1 GCA_018241725.1 Pseudomonadota bacterium
ATCTTCATCGGATGCCCAAAAAGGCAGGAAACTACACAATTCAGGCCGCGGTGAACAGTCACGTCACGAATTTGTTGCGTTTTAAGAGGGGCGTTTCACTATGCAAAGTAGGTGCGATTGCCCTGGGGGCGGCGCCTTTCCTCTATCTTCTGCTGAATGGGTTCTGGGGCTTATATTTCAGCCGCGACGCATTGCATCAAAGAATTCATTGTTATTTTTTGTGGCCTTGATTTTATCGAGAAGGAATTCCATTGCATCGATGTCGTCCATCCCATAAAGCAATTTGCGGAGCACCCAGACCTTCTGAAGTACGTCGGCTTTGAGAAGAAGTTCTTCTCGGCGGGTGCCAGAGCGGTTAACGTTAATTGCCGGATAAACCCGTTTTTCAGCCATCCGGCGATCCAGATGGATCTCCATATTGCCGGTGCCTTTGAATTCCTCGTAGATGACATCATCCATTCGGCTGCCGGTATCAATAAGAGCCGTTGCGATAATTGTCAAAGAGCCACCCTCTTCGATATTCCGGGCCGCGCCGAAGAAGCGTTTGGGCTTTTGCAGTGCGTTTGCGTCTACGCCACCAGTCAAAACCTTGCCAGAGGCAGGGACGACCGTATTGTAGGCTCGCGCCAAACGCGTCAAGGAGTCAAGAAGAATAACAACGTCCTTCTTGTGTTCTACCAGGCGTTTCGCCTTTTCGATCACCATTTCAGCCACTTGTACATGCCGAATAGCAGGTTCGTCAAAGGTTGACGCAACAACTTCACCCTTCACTGAGCGTTGCATTTCAGTGACTTCTTCAGGGCGCTCATCAATGAGAAGTACGATTACAACGACGTCTGGGTGATTTGACGTGATCGAGTGAGCGATGTGTTGGAGCATCACCGTCTTGCCGCTCTTCGGGGGGGCGACTAGGAGTCCTCGCTGCCCTTTGCCGATAGGGGAGATCATGTCAATCACCCGAGAGGTGATGTTCTCTTCACCACGGATATCCCGTTCCAGTTTCAGGCACTGGTTAGGATGAAGGGGGGTCAAATTCTCGAAAAGAATCTTGTGCTTTGATGCCTCGGGAGGCTCGAAGTTTACTTTGTCGACCTTAACCAGCGCGAAGTATCGTTCGCCATCCTTCGGCGTACGAATTTCACCTTCGACTGTATCTCCTGTATGGAGATTGAAGCGCCGAATTTGGCTTGGAGAAACATAGATGTCGTCGGTCCCCGCCAAGTACGATGTATCTGGCGATCGCAGAAAACCAAAGCCATCGGGCAAAACTTCCATGACTCCATCACCGTAGATGGGTTCGCCCTTCTTGGCACGGTTCTTGAGTAGCGCAAAGACAAGTTCTTGCTTGCGCAGGCGATTGGCACCTTCAATTTCGTTGGCGATTGCCATCTCAAGCAATTGACCAACATGGAGGGACTTCAGCTCCGAGAGTTGCATGGCGGGCGGCGGTGAGGGGGTAGGGAAGTGAATGACGTGGAGCGCGACAGAGTTGTCGCGATTTTGCGCAGCGGTAGGATACCTGAACTGCATTTAGCTGCCTGCGCTGCCACTTTTTAGGGCGGTCCAGGCTGCTACGAAGAATTCCTTTAACTTAACCCGATTTACAGGTTGCTGTCAATGAAAGCAGTCAGTTGGGACTTTGACAGTGAGCCAACCTTGGTTGCTTCGATGTTGCCACCCTTGAAGAGCATGAGCGTAGGAATTCCCCGGATGCCATATCTGGTCGGAGTTTCCTGATTTTCATCAATGTTCAGCTTCGCGACCTTGAGCTTCCCAACATACTCTTGGGCCACTTCGTCGAGGAGGGGAGCGATCATCTTGCATGGGCCGCACCATTCTGCCCAGTAGTCCACAAGCACGGGGCTGGTGGATTGGAGGACTTCCGCTTCGAAGTTTGTATCTGTGACGTAGTGGATATGTTCGCTCATGATCCTCACGCATTCAGGGGGGGGCGACGTTGCGAGGGAGGAGGTAGTGAGTTGTTCGATGCAGCCCAATCCACGCAACGAGATAGGATGGTTGGCGGGATGCTAGCGAATCTTGATCAGCAAGAAAAGCATTTTTCTCCCCTGTTTGGCTAAAAATTGTGGTAGCAGTAGTGGTGTGGCGAGCGCCCCATGTGCTGGATCGTACCTCCCCAGACGACGGAGAGCCCATACGCCGGGCGCTCCCGCAGTGGCGAATGGGGTATATTTCCATACTTCAACTATTTACGACGAAGCTGGTTTTCGTGACCGCATCTGCGAGCCGCCAGCTCCAAGACATACAGGAGTACGCCCCATGACTTATGTTGTTACCGAAAACTGCATCCGTTGCAAGTACACCGACTGTGTTGATGTTTGCCCGGTGGATTGTTTTCGAGAGGGGCCGAACTTCCTCGTGATCGATCCGGAGGAGTGTATCGATTGCACATTGTGCGTGGCTGAGTGCCCGGCTGAAGCTATTTTTGCTGAGGATGATGTTCCCGCCGGCCAGCAGGGATTCATCGCTCTTAACGCCGAATTGGCTGCTCAGTGGGCGCCGATCGTGGAGCGCAAGGATCCTCCGGCCGACGCTGACCAGTGGCGTGGCGTCGTGGATAAGTTGAAATTCCTGGAGCGCTGAAGCAGGAAGGACTGAGCCGAAAATAGACAGTTCCTGGTGTGTGAGCCGCATATAAGGGAAGGCCCTGATATCTGGGGACTTTTCGCTGCCTCCGCAATCGAATACTATCGGATGAAATAATCATCTTCAGGCGCGTCGGCGCCACTCATAGGAACGAAAAAATGCTGGTCAGTGAAATTCTCGCGATCAAAGGCAAGGTCCTTTTCACCATAGCACCAAACAAGGCGCTCTCCGAAGCGGTTGCTATTATGACGGAGCAGGATGTCGGGTCTTTGGTTGTGTTTGACAAAGGGCGTATGGCTGGTCTGTTGACCTTCAGGGAAGTTTTGCTCGGTACCCAGAAGGCGGGTGCTGCATGGCAGGATCTTTCTGTGGCAGACGCAATGCTGACAACTCCAGTCGTAGCTGCGCCCAATATGGAAATGGATGAGTTGCGTCGACAAATGGTCGAGCACCATCAGCGCTATCTTCCTGTTATGGACGATGCGGTTCTTCTTGGTGTGGTTTCTTTCCACGATGTGGCCAAGGCGGTGCTCGAGGAGCAGAGTTTTGAGAATCGGATGCTTAAGAACTACATTCGGAACTGGCCTGCTGAGGAAGATCAGGTGTGATTGAAGTAATAGCTGCACTGCAGGCCTATGTCGCGGTTGGCGTGCAGGGCAGGGGCTGATTGCTGCAAGGTGTGCCACACGAGAAGGGCACCGTCCAAAAAACCGGTATGTTGGGAACTGATCCTCGCATAATGGATTAAGGCGCTCGTAAAGGTTGGCGCCGGCGATAAGGCGATGCCTTGTCTGCCGGTTTCCCTCTAGTGCGACCAATGGCAGAGGAGACCACATGGATAAGCTCTGGCTGAAGAGCTACCCCGATGGTGTGCCTGCGGAGATTGATCCGGCGGAATTTTCTTCCCTTGTTGATTTATTTGACAAGAGCGTCCGTGCTTTCGGTGCGCATGTCGCGTATGTCTGCATGGGTAAGGCCATGGACTACGCCGAACTGGATGCGAAATCCCGTGACTTTGCGGCTTATCTGCAAGGTGTGTTGGGCCTCGGCAAGGGGGCTCGGGTTGCGCTCATGATGCCGAACTGCCTTCAGTACCCCGTTGCTATGTTTGGGATATTGCGTGCGGGCGGTACTGTGGTGAACGTCAATCCCTTATATACGGCACGAGAGTTGGAGCATCAACTGCGTGATGCCGAGTGTGAGGCCATTGTCATCGTCGAGAACTTTGCGCACACCCTTCAGGATGTGATCGAGCACACTGCTGTGCGCCATGTCGTTGTGACGGGATTGGGTGACCTGCTGGGTTTTCCGAAATCTGCGCTTGTGAACTTTGTTATCCGCCATGTGCGAAAAATGGTTCCCGCGTGGGATTTGCCAGGGTGTAAGAGATTCCGCGTGGCATTGGATCTGGGACGCCGCTGCGAGTTTAAGCCTGTCGCTATTGGTCACGATGACCTTGCTTATCTGCAGTACACGGGAGGCACGACTGGCGTTGCAAAGGGTGCCATGCTGACGCATGGAAATATCGTTGCGAATTTGCAGCAGGCCCATGCGTGGATAAGCCCTTATGTGAAGATTGCTTCAGAAGTCATCATCACCGCTCTGCCGCTCTATCACATTTTTTCACTTACCGCGAACTGCCTGACTTTCTTCAAGATCGGCGCAACAAACGTACTCATTACAAACCCGAGGGATATCCCGGGGTTCGTTGTGGAACTGGGGCGCCATCGCTTCACGGTGATCACCGGGGTCAATACCTTGTTCAACGCCTTACTGAACGATCCTGGGTTCTCCCATCTTGATTTCTCTTCATTGAAAATTGCGCTGGGCGGTGGAATGGCTGTTCAGCAGGGGGTGGCAGACCGTTGGAGGAAGGTGACTGGCAAGCCTTTGGCCGAGGCTTACGGTTTGACTGAGACGTCTCCTGCGGTCTGTATCAACCCCCTCGATTTGCCCGAATTCAATCACTCCATCGGACTTCCGATCTCGTCCACAATCATTAGTCTGCGTGATGATGACGGGAGGGAGGTCGCATCAGGGGAGGCGGGGGAGTTGTGCGTGAAGGGGCCGCAGGTGATGAAGGGCTATTACAAGCGCCCCGAGGACACGGCCAAGGTTTTTACGCATGACGGTTTTTTGCGAACCGGCGATGTGGCGACTATTGATGCCGATGGTTTTGTTCGCATTGTTGATCGCAAGAAGGACATGATCCTTGTGTCGGGCTTCAATGTTTATCCAAATGAGGTCGAAGACGTGGTTGCAAGTCACCCTGGTGTGCTGGAGGTCGCGGCGCTTGGTGTTCCTGATGAGCACTCCGGCGAGGCGGTCAAGATCTTCGTTGTGCGCAAAGATCCAAAATTGACCGCAGGGGCCTTGATCGATCACTGTCGTGCGGGATTGACCGGGTATAAGGTACCCCGATTCGTGGAGTTTCGTGAATCCTTGCCCAAGAGTAACGTGGGAAAGATCCTGCGCCGCGTCCTGCGGGACTCTGGACAGGCGGCGAACTGATTTGACAAAAAAGAGCTTGTGTTTGCGGCAGGAACTGAAGAATAATTGTGAAGTAGTCTTGTATATGACCTTATGAACCTGATTGCCCGCTCCCTTCCTGTCGACGTAGTTGTAGTACGCGTAGTAAGCGTAGGTGTGCGCGCGTCGTAAGGGTCCGTAGGTAATCAGTAAAGAATTTTCAGACCCCCGCCGGCGCGCAACCGGCGGGGGTTTTGTTTTTTGTCCCCTGGCCCGGAACGTTGTACGGCTCCCAAAGCCTCAAGGAGAATTTTGATGATGCAAATGACTGGAGCAGACCTGATTGTGAAGCTGCTCGAACGGCAGGGTATCAGCACTATCGCGGGTGTTCCTGGCGGTGCCGCCCTGCCGATGTATGACGCGCTTTCCAAGAGCGAGAAGATTCACCACGTGCTGTGTCGTCACGAGCAAGGTGCGGGCTTCATCGCCCAGGGTATGGCGCGCGTATCCGGCCGTCCGGAAGTGTGTCTGGCCTCGAGCGGCCCAGGAGCAACCAACCTCATCACGGCGATCGCTGATGCCAAGTTGGACTCCATCCCCATCATCGCGCTGACTGGCCAAGTACCCTTGTCGATGATCGGTACGGATGCCTTCCAGGAGGTGGACACCTACGGGCTCACGATTCCGATCACCAAGCACAATTTCCTGGTTCGTTCCGCCAAGGAGTTGCTGACGGCAATCCCGGCCGCCTTCCGTATCGCGATGTCCGACCGGCCTGGCCCTGTTCTGGTGGATGTGCCCAAGGATGTGCAGAACCAGATCGTGAGCTTCGAGGAATATCCCGATGTGGTGGTGCCCGATGCTGCGCCCAGCTTCGACATCGGCGCGATCGAAGAGATTGCGAAGATGATCGAGGCGGCCGAGCGCCCCGTGCTTTACCTCGGCGGTGGTGTGATCCACTCCGGCGCATCGCAGCTCGCGGTGACGCTGGCGGAGCAGGCGTCCCTGCCGACCACGATGACGCTGATGGCGCTGGGCGCCATGCCGATGGATCATCCGTTGTCGGTCGGGATGCTCGGCATGCATGGCGCGCGTTACACCAACTATGTCCTCGAAGAGGCCGATCTGTTGATCTGTGTCGGCGCCCGTTTCGATGACCGTGCTATCGGCAAGACCGCCGAGTTTTGTCCGAACGCCAAGATCATCCATATCGACATCGATCGTTCAGAGCTGCACAAGGTCAAGACGGCGCATGTGGCGATTGCCGGTGATGTGGGGCAGGTGCTGTCCGAACTGCTGCCGCGCGTGAAGCCCCAGTTGCGCAAGCGTTGGTTGTCCCACGTGGAGAGCCTGAAGGGGCGCTTCCCGCTGGCCATGCCCGGTGTGGACAATCCCCGTTCGCCGTATGGCCTCATCCATGCGGTTGCCAGTTGTCTGGACGATAGTGCCATCATCACCAGCGACGTGGGCCAGCACCAAATGTGGGTTGCGCAGGCCTATCCGTTCCGCCGTGCCCGCCAGTGGCTCAACTCCGGCGGCCTCGGCACCATGGGCTTCGGCTTCCCGGCGGCGATCGGTGCGGCTTTGGCGGAGCCCGAGCGTACGGTGGTCTGCTTTTCCGGCGATGGCAGCCTGAAGATGAACATTCAGGAGATGGCGACTGCGGCTCAGGAGAACGCCAATGTGAAGATCGTGTTGTTCAACAACCAGTCCCTGGGGCTGGTGCATCAGCAGCAGAATCTTTTCTATGGCAAGCGCATCATGGCGTCCCGCTACGAACGTCCCACCGACTTCCTGAAGATCGCTGAGGGTTTTGGCATGCGTGCCGTTGATCTGGATCCGGCGCCCAATCCCCGTGCCGTGTTGGCCGAGGCGCTCAATACGCCGGGACCCTGCCTGATCCACGCAACCATCGACCCGAACGAATTCGTTTACCCCATGGTGCCGCCGGGTGCCGCCAACTCCGAGATGATCGGCTGAGCCCGCAGGAGAGAACACTATGTCCGAACAAAACACCAATCTTTCCGAGTACATTCCCGATGTGCCCGAACATACGGGCTTCAAGAAGGTTGTTCTTGAGTTGGGTGTGGCCAATCACCCAGGGGTGATGAGCCACATCTGTGGTCTGTTTGCCCGGCGGGCCTTCAACGTGGAAGGCATCCTGTGCATGCCGGTCGGCTCCGGCGAGACTAGCCGCATCTGGCTGTTGATTTTCGAGGATGAGCGTCTCGAGAAGATGATTCGCCAAGTCGAGAAGCTCGAGGACGTCCTCTACGTGAAGCAGCATGATGGCGAACACCCGGTGTTTGGCCGTCTGGACGAGTTCTTCAAGTAACACGCTCCCCACGCGCCGCCGGCCTCGTGCCGGTGGCGTGCTAGACTCGAACACTACGGCTTTCGTCGTCTTTTATTTCCTGTATCCGCGAGTCTTCCCATGTCCGGTAATACCCTTGGCACGCTCTTCAGCGTCACTTCCTTCGGAGAATCCCATGGCCCCGCCATTGGCTGTGTGGTGGACGGCTGTCCGCCGGGATTGAAGATCAGTGAGGCCGATATCCAGGCTGAGCTGGATCGGCGCAAGCCGGGTACGTCCCGGCACGTGACCCAGCGCCGGGAGCCGGACGAGGTCGAGATCCTGTCGGGGGTCTTCGAGGGTGTTACGACCGGTACGCCCATCGCATTGCTGATTCGCAACCAGGATCAGCGCTCCAAGGACTACGGCAACATCGCGGAGAGTTTTCGTCCGGGGCATGCCGACTACGCTTACTGGCAGAAGTACGGCATTCGCGATTACCGCGGCGGTGGCCGTTCGTCGGCCCGCGAAACCGCGGTGCGCGTGGCGGCTGGAGCGATCGCGCGCAAGTGGCTGCAGGAGTGCTATGGCGTGGTGATTCAGGGGTACATGTCACAGCTCGGCCCTGTCGACATTCCCTTCGTGTCGTGGGACGAGGTGGATGGCAACGCGTTTTTTGCACCGAATCAGGCCATCGTTCCGCAACTCGAAAGCTACATGGATGATCTGCGCAAGTCCGGAGACTCTGTCGGTGCGCGGATCAATGTCGTAGCGACCGGCCTGCCGGTCGGCTGGGGCGAGCCCGTGTTTGATCGTCTCGATGCCGACATCGCTTACGCGATGATGAGCATCAACGCGGTGAAGGGCGTGGAGATCGGTGCCGGTTTTGCCAGCGTCGCCCAGCTGGGGACGCAGCACTCGGACGAAATGTCGCCGGAAGGCTTCCTGTCGAACAACGCCGGTGGTGTGCTGGGCGGGATATCTACTGGGCAGGACATCCTGGTCAGCATGGCGATCAAGCCCACGTCCAGTACCCGTCTTGATCGCCACTCCATCAACAAGGCTGGGGAGCCCGTTGTAGTGAATACCCACGGTCGCCATGATCCATGCGTCGGCATTCGCGCCACGCCCATCGCAGAGGCCATGCTGGCGATCGTGCTGATGGATCATGCTTTGCGTCATCGTGCCCAGAATGCCGATGTGGAGTGCTCTACGCCAAAGGTGGCCGGGTTGGCGCCGGCTGGCAAGCAGGCCGTGCCGTCTCCCCGTCCGAAGGCTTGATCGCGTTCAACTTTGCGTCTGGAGGACAGGCGTGGAGTTCCTTGCCTGGCACGGGTGAGGTTCTGGCAGATGGAAGGAGCGCTTTCGGGCGCTCTTTTTCTTGGTAGTGACCGGGGTTGCCCCCAATATCTCTGATGATTCCCTACTGGCGCCTGTCGGGTTATTACTTCTTCTACTTTGCCTTCGTCGGCGCTTTTTCACCGTACTTTGGCCTTTATCTGCAGTCGGTCGGTAGCTCAGCGGCCGAGATTGCAGTGCTGATGTCCCTGATGTCGGTCATGAGGACGCTTGCGCCGACCTTGTGGGGGTGGCTGGCCGATCGATTTGGCACGCGTGCGCCTATCGTCCGTCTGTCGGCTGTGCTATCCGTGCTGGGTTTCTCCGGCTTTCTGCTCAGCAATGCCTATGGGGTGCTCTTTGTGAGCATGGCCTTCCTGGCTTTCTTCTGGAGCGCCGCCTTACCGTTGGTGGAAACCTTGACCTTTGCGCATTTGGAAGGGAGGGCCAGTCGCTATGGCAGCATCCGGGTGTGGGGGTCCGTCGGTTTCGTACTGGCTGTACTCGGGTTGGGTTATCTGCTTGATGAAATGCCGATCAGGAACCTGTTGTGGGTGACGCTGGCCATCCTTGCAGGCATCCTGGCGTGTGCCCTGGCGATCCCTGAAGTCCGAAAGGCACGGGAGACGGTGGCGTCCGCTTCGCTGGGGAGCATTCTCCGTCGCCCAGAGGTGAGGGCACTGCTGACGGCCTGTTTTTTCATGTCGGCCGCCCATGGAGCCTTGTATGTCTTCTACTCGCTGCATCTCGTTGCTCATGGATACAGCAAGACCTTCGTCGGCTGGATGTGGACTCTTGGGGTGCTGGCCGAGATCCTGGTTTTCATGGGTATGCCCCAATTGCTAAAAGCGTTTTCCCTGCGTAATTTGCTTCTCTTCAGTTTTGCTGCTGCAGTCTTCCGTTTCGTGATGATCGGCTGGGGGGCTGATTCGCTAGTCGTGCTGGCGCTGGCTCAGTTGCTGCATGGCGCGACCTTTGGTTCTTACCACGCGGCGGCCGTGGCTGCCGTCAATCGGTGGTTCGGCGCCCAACACCAGGCGCGAGGGCAGGCCCTGTATGGGAGCATTTCCTTCGGCGCCGGCGGGGTGCTCGGCGGGCTGATCAGTGGTTATACGTGGGAGCTTGTCGGTGCCGGATGGACTTATACCCTCGCTTCGGTATTCGCATTGATGGGTCTGGTAGCCCTTAGTCGCGGCTGGCGGGATCGTTTGGCCGTCGAGACTGTCTGAAATCAACTGAACAGGATGTCGGGAGCAGGATGAGAGCTGGGTTCGAATGGTGGCGCATGCTGGGCACGGCGCTGCTGGCGGTGAGCGGCCTGGTGGCCTGTCAGTCCGTGCAGACGACGCAGTCCGGTGCTGTCGGCGTAGAGCGTCGGCAGATGATGATGGTTTCTTCCAAGGAGATGGAGCAGGCTTCTGCCCAGAGTTACCAGAAGATTATCGCAGAGGCCGCTCAGAAAAATGCGCTGAACCAGGATCGGGGCGAGGTTGAGCGGGTGCGTGCGGTGGCCCGTCGCCTGATTCCGATGACGGGGATTTTCCGTCCCGATGCGCCTGGTTGGAGATGGGAAGTGAATGTGCTGAGCTCGAAAGAGCTCAACGCGTGGTGCATGGCTGGTGGAAAGATCGCCTTCTACAGCGGCATCATCGAGCGCCTGGACCTGACCGACGACGAGATTGCCGCGATCATGGGGCATGAAATTTCCCATGCGTTACGTGAGCACGCGCGGGAGAGGGCCTCTCAGGCGATGGTGACCAATATCGGCGTCAACGTGCTTGGCGCAGCTCTCGGCGTGGGCCGGGCGGGAACAGACTTGATCGGCAGCGCGGCGAAGCTCAGTTTCGAACTGCCCAACAGCCGCGAGCATGAGACCGAGGCTGACCGTATGGGTGTCGAACTGGCAGCGCGGGCAGGTTATGACCCGCGGGCTGCCATCAGTCTCTGGCAGAAAATGGCCAAGGTCTCCAATGGTCCCCAGCCCCAATGGCTATCGACCCACCCGTCCAATGAAACCCGCCAGCGTGACCTGACGGAGTACGCCGCCCGTGTGATGCCCCTTTACGAGCAAGCTACTCAGCGCGCAAGGCCTGTGAAATAATTAAAGTTTTTCCGCCCTCAGCTCTACTTCGCCCATGCAAGCGCAAACGCTTTACGAAAAATTGTGGTCGAGCCACGTGGTGCACGTCGAGGATGACGGCACGGCGTTGATCTACATCGACCGTCACCTGGTTCATGAAGTCACCAGCCCGCAGGCCTTCGAAGGCCTCAAGTTGGCCGGGCGCAAGCCATGGCGCGTGAACTCCATCGTTGCGACGGCCGACCACAACACGCCGACCGATCACTGGGAAATGGGCATTCAGGACCCGGTATCCCGTCAGCAGGTTGAAACCCTGGACAGCAACATCCGTGAAGTCGGCGCGCTGGCCTACTTCCCGTTCAAGGACGAGCGCCAGGGCATCGTGCACGTGATCGGACCCGAGAACGGCGCGACGCTGCCCGGTATGACCGTCGTGTGCGGCGATTCGCACACTTCGACTCACGGCGCGTTTGCCTGTCTGGCCCATGGCATCGGTACGTCCGAAGTCGAACACGTGATGGCCACCCAGTGCCTGCTGCAGAAGAAATCCAAGACGATGCTCGTGCGGGTCGACGGCATGCTTGGCGCGGGCGTGACCGCCAAGGATGTGGTCTTGGCCATCATCGGTCGTATCGGCACCGCCGGCGGTACCGGCTATGCCATCGAGTTCGGCGGCAGCGCGATCCGCAGCCTGACGATGGAAGGCCGCATGACCGTCTGCAACATGGCGATCGAGGCAGGGGCCCGCGCTGGCCTGGTGGCGGTGGACGAGCAGACCATCGCCTATCTGAAGGATCGTCCGTTCTCGCCGCGCGGCGAGGTGTGGGATCGCGCCGTAGAGTACTGGCGCACTCTGCACTCTGACGACGGCGCTCATTTCGACGCAGTCGTTGCACTCGATGCTGCACAGATCAAGCCGCAGGTGACCTGGGGGACCTCGCCCGAGATGGTCGCGCCGATCGACGGCATCGTTCCCGATCCGGCCCTCGAAAAGGATCCGGTGAAGCGCGAAGGCATGGAGCGCGCGCTGCTGTATATGGGCCTTACGCCCCGGACGCCGATCAAGAACATCGCCATCGACAAGGTTTTCATCGGTTCCTGTACCAATTCGCGCATTGAGGATCTGCGCGCCGCTGCTTATGTCGCGCGCGGTCGCCGCAAGGCCGATAACGTCAAGCAGGTGCTGGTGGTGCCGGGCTCGGGTCTCGTCAAGCGTCAGGCCGAGGCCGAAGGGCTTGACAAGATCTTCGTCGCCGCAGGTTTCGAGTGGCGCGAGCCGGGGTGCTCCATGTGCCTGGCAATGAATGCGGATCGGCTGGAGCCGGGCGAGCGGTGTGCGTCCACGTCCAACCGTAACTTCGAAGGGCGTCAGGGCGCCGGTGGTCGTACCCATCTGGTGAGCCCCGCCATGGCGACTGCTGCGGCGATCGCCGGGCATTTCGCTGATGTTCGCGAACTGGCCTGAGCATCCGGAGAGGTTGCGCTATGCGTAAATTCACCGCATTGCTCGGTGCATTGGTCGTCGTGCTGCTGAGCGGCTGCAATACCGTTCAGGGCATTGGCAAGGATATTGAAAAGGGTGGCGAAGCCATCCAGAAGGCGGTCAAGTAATGAATCCCTTCCGTAAACTCGATGGCCTCGTGGCGCCGATGGATCGCGCCAACGTGGATACCGATGCCATCATTCCGAAGCAGTTCCTGAAGTCGATCAAGCGCAGTGGCTTCGGTCCCAACCTGTTCGACGAGTGGCGTTACCTGGATGTCGGCCAGCCTGGCCAGGATTGTTCCACGCGTCCCAGGAATCCAGACTTCGTACTCAATCAGCAGCGTTACCAGGGAGCGCAAATCCTGCTTGCCCGTGACAACTTCGGTTGCGGCAGCTCGCGCGAGCACGCACCGTGGGCGCTGGAGGATTTCGGTTTCCGCGTGATCCTTGCGCCGAGCTTCGCCGACATCTTCTACAACAATTGCTTCAAGAACGGCCTGCTGCCGATCAAACTGGCGGCGTCGGAAATGGACGCGCTGTTTGCCCAGTGCCAGGGGACCGCCGGCTATCGCCTGATGGTGGATCTGGAAGCCCGGACGATCACCCGCCCTGACGGCAAGATCATCCCCTTCGAAGTGGATGCCTTCCGCCGAGAGTGCCTGCTCAACGGATGGGATGATATCGGTCTCACGCTGCGGCACGCCGACAAGATCCAGGAGTTCGAAGCGCGTCGGCGCATTGACCAACCCTGGCTGTTTGCCTGATCGGCGCCTGGCGCCCCTGTAACGAATTCGATTTAGAAAATGACGATCAAGATTTGTGTTTTGCCCGGTGATGGCATCGGTCCCGAAATTATGGAACAGGCCCTGCGTGTGCTTGAGGCGGTGCGCGGCGACGGTTTCGACTTTGTGGCCGAGACGGCCCTGATCGGCGGCTGTGCCGTCGATGCCACCGGCACGCCGTACCCTGAGGCAACCAGCAAGCTGGCCAAGGATGCCGACGCGATCCTGCTGGGCGCCGTGGGCGGCCCGCAGTGGGACTCCCTGCCGCGTGAGCAGCGTCCCGAGCGTGGCCTGCTGGCCATCCGCAAGGAGCTCAACCTGTTCGCCAACCTGCGTCCGGCTATCCTCTATCCGGAGCTGGCTAACGCCTCCACGCTGAAGCCTGAAGTGGTGTCCGGTCTGGACATCCTGATCGTCCGCGAACTGACCGGCGATATCTATTTTGGCCAGCCCCGCGGCATCCGCGAGGAAAACGGCGAGCGTGTAGGCTTCAATACTATGGTGTATGCGGAGTCCGAAATCCGCCGTATCGGCAAGGTGGCCTTCGAGGCCGCCCGCAAGCGCGGCAAGAAACTGTGCTCGGTCGACAAGATGAACGTCCTGGAGTGCACCCAGCTGTGGCGTGACGTGATGATTGAGCTGTCAGCCGATTATCCTGACGTCGAGCTGTCCCACATGCTCGTGGATAACGCCGCGATGCAGCTCGTGCGCGCACCGAAGCAGTTCGACGTGATGGTGACCGGCAACATGTTTGGCGACATCCTGTCGGATGAGGCCTCTATGCTGACCGGCTCTATCGGCATGCTGCCGTCGGCCTCCCTTGATGCCAACAATAAAGGCCTCTATGAGCCAAGTCATGGTTCTGCACCGGATATCGCCGGCAAGGGGCTGGCCAACCCACTGGCAACCATTCTGTCGGCGGCGATGATGCTGCGCTATACCTTCAACCTGGAGGCGCACGCTGCCCGCATCGAAACCGCCGTGAAGAAGGTGCTGGCTGCTGGTTATCGCACTGGTGATATCTATGAGGCGGGCACCCGTCGCGTGGGCACCAAGGAGATGGGCGACGCCGTGATCGCGTCCCTCTGAGCACAAGAAGACAATTCAAGCCTGATTGGGGATCAATATGAAAAGAGTAGGTCTGGTTGGCTGGCGCGGGATGGTCGGTTCCGTGCTCATGCAGCGCATGCGTGAGGAAAACGACTTTGCGTTGATCGAGCCAGTGTTCTTCACCACGTCCAACCCGGGCGGCAAGGCACCGAGTTTCGGCAAGGAAGCGCCCCCGCTGAAGGATGCGAAGAACATTGATGAGCTGAAGGCGCTCGACATCATCATTACCTGCCAGGGTGGTGATTACACCAATGAGGTGTATCCGAAGCTGCGTGCTGCCGGCTGGAATGGTCACTGGATCGACGCTGCTTCCTCTCTGCGCATGGATCCCCGTGCCGTGATCATTCTTGATCCGGTGAACCAGAACGTCATTAAGGACTCCCTGGTCAAGGGCGGTCGCGACTGGATCGGCGGCAACTGTACCGTGTCCCTGATGTTGATGGCTCTGGGCGGCCTGTTCCAACGCGACCTCGTCGAGTGGGCGACCTCCATGACCTATCAGGCTGCCTCCGGCGCGGGTGCGCAGAACATGCGTGAGCTGCTGACCCAGATGGGCGAGCTGAATCGTTCGGTCAAGGAATTGCTGGATGATCCGGCCTCTGCGATCCTCGACATCGACCGCGAAGTGGCCGGCACGATGCGTGACGACGCCTTCCCGGCTTCCAACTTCGGCGTGCCGCTGGCTGGTTCCCTGATTCCGTGGATCGACAAGGATCTGGGTAACGGCCAGTCCAAGGAAGAGTGGAAGGGGGGCGTCGAGACCAACAAGATCCTCGGCCGTGGCGAAGGTTTCGGGACGCCGGTCGTGCCCATCGACGGCCTTTGCGTGCGTATCGGTGCGATGCGCTGCCACAGCCAGGCTTTGACGCTGAAGCTGAAGAAGGATCTCCCGATCGACGAGATCGAAGGCATGCTGGCTAGCGCCAATGACTGGGTCAAGGTCGTTCCGAACAAGCGTGAAGAGTCTGTGCGCGATCTGACGCCGACCGCCGTGACCGGCACCTTGACGGTCCCTGTCGGCCGCCTGCGCAAGCTGGCGATGGGCGGGGAGTACCTGTCGGCCTTCACCGTTGGTGACCAGCTCCTGTGGGGTGCCGCGGAGCCGCTGCGGCGCATGTTGCGCATCCTGCTCGAGGACTGATACTTCGCCGCATCGTTGTTTGAATGCCGTTCCGCGTTAGCTGAACGGCATTTTCTTTTTGTGTTGGATGCTGTGTTGGACTAGCGGCTTGGCTGTTGAGACGGAAAGGGCTGTAGTGTGCTGAGTTTGCAATATGCATGCCGGGCTTGAGGTGGAAACTTCAAAAACGGCTTGAACTTGCCACTCCAAACCCATGATGTTATGTTCATCAATAACTTGATTCTGATGATCAGCCTTCGTGCATAAGAACTCTGTGAATAGCCGGCTCAAGCTCACTCTGCTCGCTGCGTCAATCGGCGCGCTCTCTCTCGGTGCCAACGCGGCAGGTCTGGGGCGGATCACCGTCCTGAGTGGGCTGGGGCAGCCCTTGCGGGCCGAGGTGGAGGTCGCAGCTACCCCCGAAGAACTCCAGAACATGACGGCGCGTCTGGCGTCAGCGGAGGCTTTCCGGCAGGCGGGTGTCGATTACGCGCCGTCAATCAATGGTCTGCGTATGGCCATCGAGCGGCGGACTGGTGGTGCCGTTGTCAAGGTCTCCAGCGACCGGCCGATCAACGAGCCGTTCGTCGATATGCTGGTCGAGTTGAACTGGGCGGCTGGACGACTTATCCGGGAATACACATTCCTTCTGGATCCGCCCGATACCGGGGCAGGGCGCCATGCGGCTCCAGTGGCCGCTCCGGAGATTCGTTCGGATTTCGGTGCGCGTCGTGCAGAAGCTCCCGCCGCAGTGCGCCGTCCGGCGTCGACTACGCGTGCAGTGCGGGAAAATGGCGGTGCAGGCAAGACCTATCTCGTCAAGCCGGGGGATACGCTTCACGCGATTGCGGCTGAAAATCGACCGGATGGTGTTTCTATGGAGCAGATGCTTGCCGCGTTGTTCCAAGGGAACCGTTCTGCCTTTGATGCCAATGATGTGAATCGGCTGCAAGCCGGCAAGATCCTGCGCATCCCTGACGCAGAGACTGTTCGGCAGGCTGGTGGTGGCGAGCGTAGCCAGATCGTCGGCAAATCTTCCGACTTTGGGCGTTATCGGCAGAAGCTGGCTGAGCAGGCCGTCAACGCGCCAGCGAAGGAAGCCCCGGCGCGTCAGGGAAGTGGCGGCCGGATTGGAGCCAAGATTGATGACCGGGCGGCGGTGTCGGCCGGCTCGACGGATCAGTTGAAGGTCTCAAAGAGCGATGAAGGACGGGCTGGCGGGCTTGGTGGAGACAAATCAGGGGCTCGGCTACAGGCTCTGGAAGAAGATATCGTTTCCCGCGATAAGGCGCTGAAGGAGGCGAACAATCGACTCGCCGATCTTGAAAAGAGCATCAAGGAGCTTCAGCGGCTTGTCGAGTTGAAGAGTCAGGGGTTGGCGCAAACGGCTGAGCAAGCGAAGCCGGCTGCCCCGGCAGCGTCTGCTGAACCGCCGGTTGTTGCTCCGGCGAACCCGGCGGGTGCTACGGTCGACACTCTGCCCGTTGCGAAGGCGCCGGAGCCCGTTCCCGAGCCTGAGTCCAAGCCGGCCCAGCAGGTGCCGCCGCCTGCTCCTCAACCTGCCTCGCCTCCGCCGAAGCCTGCCGAAGTCACTCCACCTCAGGTTGCTCCGCCCGAAGATCTTTCCCTGCTCTTGGGGGGGGGAGGAATTTTGGCGCTGCTGTTGGGCTGGGGGGGGTACAAGGTTTACCAGCGTCGTAAGGCACAGGCCGCTCCAAGCACGACCTCCGCGCTGTCGGAATTCGGGGAGGCTTCCAATTCTGTCTTCGGCAGTTCGGGCGGACAGAGTGTGGATACCGGAAGCAGCAGCCAGATTCAGACGGATTTCAGCCAGTCGGGTTTGTCGTCGATTGATACCGATGAGGGGGTCGATCCGGTCGCTGAGGCCGACGTGTACATGGCTTATGGCCGGGATGCGCAGGCCGAGGAGATTCTGCTTGATGCCTTGAAGACCGATCCGGGGCGTACTGGCGTCCATCTGAAGCTGCTGGAGATTTACGCCCAGCGGAAGAACTTGAAGCAGTTTGAGACGACCGCAACGGAGCTCTATTCGTTGACGGGGGGGAATGGGCAGGATTGGGAAAAGGCAGCTGCCCTTGGGCGCAAAGTCGACCCCGATAGCCCCCTATATCGCATCCCGACGCCTGGCGTCGCAGCAAACGTAAATGTGGCGACTCCTCCGGTTGCGCAGGCGATTGCCCCGGTTGCCACGGGGGGTATGCAGGTGCAGGCCCAGGCCAGAACGCCCGAATTGCGTGAGTCAGAGCCCGTTATGGGGCGAGAGGATCCGCTAGAGTCGCCTTCGCAGTTGAAGGACACCTGGGCGTTGCCTGGGGAACTCAATCAATATGCCAGTCTTGAGGATATTGACAGGGTTGCATCTACGCCAGCTCCAGGTGCAGAGGTGCCGGATGTCGGGGTGCTCGATTTTGATCTGGATCTCAATGCAGACGATGTCGCAGGTGGTGAAGAGCTTTCGAAGGGCGGCCACTCCCCGACGGTCAGTGCCCTGGATTTCGATCTGGGATTCGATAATGAGCCTGCGCCAGTTCCGCAGACGACCCGGGTGGACAATGAGCGTATGCCAGCGAGTCTGGAGGCCACGTCGACGCGTCCTCAGCATGTGACCGACGACTACAGTTTGCCCGATCCCAGTGACCTCGACTTCGAGATCAGTTCGGAGTTTGGTGAGCATCACCTTGAGCCCGCGTCTGACGTGACGGTCAATGTGGACCTTACCGCCACGCTCGCTGACGAACCGCTTCGCGACGAGGCTGGGGCCTCTACGATGGACCTGGAAAAAACCAGTTTCGATAGCAGCCTGCTGGACTTTGATTTCGAACTCGATGAGAAACTGGATGACAAGGAAATGACGGCGACGCGTCCTTTCGATCCGGTCGTTAATTTGGACTCAATTGACCTCGATCTGCCTTCGGATCTCGACTCCGTGGCGGAGCTTCCGGATGCTGGACCCCCGACCGAACCGCCGCTTGATCTGGAGCTGCAGCAGGAGGTGGCGACCAAGCTGGAGCTGGCGCGTGCCTATGAGGAGATGGGCGACAAGGATGGGGCGAGAGAGCTGGTCGAGGAAGTCTTGCGGGAAGGGGCTCCGCTGCAGAAGGATGAGGCTCGTAAGATCCTTGCCCGTCTTTCGTGAGGTTTTGCTGTTCGTTTGATGAGAGCAAGATGATTTCCCTGCACCCGGCGACACGTCTTGTCGCCTGGGCAGCGCTGGTAATCTTGGCGCAACTGGCCCGAGGTCCCTGGTTATGGGGCCTCGGGCTTGTTGTTCTGGTGGGCGCATTTTTATTTGCCCGGCATCGCGCGTGGCGGCTCGTCAAGCGCGTGCGTGTGTTGCTGCTGGTGTTGTGGGTGCTGTTCGCGCTGTTTACTCCCGGCGAGCTGGTTGTCCCATTCCTGGGGAACGCCGGCCCGACGCTCGAGGGTATCGCGGCGGCATCCATGCATTGCGTGCAGTTGCTTGTCGTGGTGCTACTGGTGGCGGTGCTGCTGGAATCGACGTGGGATCAGGAACTGGTCACCGGCTTGATGGTGCTGGCGGGACCTTTGGGTAGGCTCGGATTGCCGGTGGAGCGCCTTGCCGTGCGGGTGTTGCTGGTTTTTCGTTACGTGGAAAGCCCTCCCAATGGTGGGTGGCGTGCGTTGCTCGTTCACGACGACACCTTGCTTGCCGTGGAGAGCCTGTGTATTCGAACGCTTCCTCTACGTTGGTGGGATGGGCTTGTCGCAGGGAGTGTGGTGGTGTTGATCTTGTTGGGAGCTCTCCATTGAGGATTGCGATAGGCGTCGAGTACGCCGGGAATGCATTTCTGGGGTGGCAGACGCAGCCCCATGGGCGGACGGTTCAGGATGTACTGGAGCGGGCGTTGGCCGTCATCGCCCAGCATCCGGTTGCCGTGGTGTGTGCTGGGCGAACGGATACCGGCGTGCATGGCAGCATGCAGGTGGCCCACTTCGATACTGTTGCCAAGCGTCCGCTCGAGGCCTGGGTGCGCGGTGTCAACAGCCATCTGCCGGCCAGTGTCGGTGTGCTGTGGGCTGTGGAGGTGGATGGGGAGTTTCACGCACGGTTCAGTGCCGAGTCCAGACATTACCGTTATGTGCTGCTCAACCGGAGAGTGCGTCCCAGTCTGCTGGAGGGGCGTGTCGGCTGGATCCATGGTGAGTTCGATGTGGGGCGGATGGCCCGGGCGGCGGAGTGCCTGATCGGCACTCACGATTTCACGTCGTTCAGGGCGGCCGAATGCCAAGCCAAATCGCCGGTCCGGCAGATGCATTCGGTATGTATCCACCGCGAAGGCGAGGTGGTGCTGTTCGACTTCCATGCCAATGCCTTCTTGCACCACATGATCCGTAACCTCGTGGGCTCGCTTGTCTATGTGGGGCTTGGACGCAAGTCCATCGAATGGATGGCGGAAGTGCTCGCCGCGCGTGACCGAACCCAGGCTGCACCGACGTTCGCACCCGGCGGCTTGTACCTGTCGGGGGTCGAGTATCCCGAGCGGTGGCCCTTGCCGGGTGGCGGGCGTATCATCGCGCCTCCCCAACTCCTTGTACCGTGAGCGCCATGCATCGGACGCGTATCAAGATCTGTGGTCTGACCCGGGAGGAGGACGTCCTCGCGGCAGTGAACGCCGGGGCTGACGCCATCGGTTTCGTCTTCTATCCGCCCAGTCCGCGCTTCGTGGGTTTCGAGCGGGCCGCCGAGCTGGCCCGGCTGGTGCCGCCCTTCGTCACAGTCGTCGGTCTGTTCGTCAACGCTGAGCGCAGCTATGTCGAGGCGGCCAGGGCTGTGGTGCCGCTGCAGGTGCTGCAGTTCCATGGTGACGAGAGCGAGGCCCAGTGTCTCGGCTACGGCCTGCCTTACATCAAGGCGGCGCGGATGCGACCCGGGCTTGATCTGCTAAAATACGCGGCTTGCTACCCTGCTGCCCAAGGTTTGCTCCTTGATGCCTTCGTCGAAGGCTATGGCGGCGGGGGGGAAACTTTTGACTGGTCGCTTATTCCTTCCCGGCTGCCTGTGCCGCTGATCCTGTCCGGTGGGCTGCACGCGGGTAACGTGGAGGAGGCGCTGCGGCGCGTCCAGCCTTGGGCCGTGGATGTGTCGAGCGGCGTGGAAGCCGCGAAGGGCGTCAAGGACGCTGCCAGGATCACCGAATTTGTTGCCGGAGTTCGACATGCACATGGCTGATGCCCCTTACGATCTACCCGATGCGCGCGGCCATTTTGGTCCTTATGGCGGCGTGTTCGTCGCGGAAACCCTTATTCCTGCACTGACCGAACTGCGTCAGGCCTACGAGGAAGCCCAGCAGGATCCGGCTTTCATGGCCGAGTACGCCTACGAGCTGAAGCATTACGTCGGGCGCCCGAGCCCGATCTACCATGCCAAGCGCTGGACCGAACTGCTCGGTGGCGCGCAGATTTACTTGAAGCGCGAAGACCTCAACCATACCGGCGCCCACAAGGTGAATAACTGCATCGGCCAGGCCATGCTGGCCCGCCGCATGGGCAAGCCGCGGGTGATCGCCGAAACCGGTGCCGGGCAGCACGGCGTAGCTACGGCCACGGTGGCGGCCCGCTATGGCATGGAGTGCGTCGTGTACATGGGGTCGGAAGACGTGCGGCGGCAGGCTGCCAACGTGTATCGCATGAAGCTGCTGGGCGCCACGGTGGTGCCGGTGGAGAGCGGCTCCAAGACCCTCAAGGATGCGCTCAACGAAGCCATGCGCGACTGGGTCACCAACATCGGCAATACCTTCTACATCATCGGTACGGTGGCGGGCCCGCATCCCTATCCGATGATGGTGCGCGACTTCCAGAAGATCATAGGCGAGGAGTGCATCGAGCAGATGCCCGAGATGGCTGGTCGCCAGCCCGATTACGTGATTGCGTGCGTGGGCGGCGGCTCCAACGCGATGGGGATCTTCTACCCCTACATCGAGCATAAGGATGTCCGTCTGGTGGGTGTCGAAGCGGCCGGTAGCGGCATCGAAACGGGCATGCACGCGGCCTCCCTGTCGGCAGGGCGTCCCGGCGTGCTGCACGGCAACCGCACCTATCTCCTGCAGAACGAGGATGGCCAGATCATTGAAACCCATTCTATTTCAGCCGGTCTGGATTACCCTGGCGTCGGTCCCGAGCATGCCTGGCTCAAGGACATCGAGCGCGCCGAGTATGTGGGCATCACCGATGCGGAAGCGCTGAAGGCGTTCCACGACATCTGTCGCTTCGAAGGTATCATCCCGGCACTGGAGTCGTCCCATGCCCTGGCCTACGCGGCCAAACTGGCGCCGACGCTGCCGAAGGACAAGGTTCTGCTCGTCAACCTCTCCGGCCGGGGCGACAAGGATATGCATACCGTCGCCGAGAAATCCGGCATCCAGTTTTAACCTCTTCACGGCCTTGCCGGCCATAGTCGGCAAGGCCGTTGATCATTCGTACCCATTCATGTCCAGAATTCAACGAACCTTCAAGCGGCTCGAAGGCGAAGGCCGCAAGGCGCTCATTCCCTTCATCACCGCCGGAGATCCCGCACCCGAGATGACCCTGCCGTTGATGCAGGCACTGGTTGCGGGCGGGGCTGATGTCATCGAGCTCGGCGTTCCGTTTTCCGACCCGATGGCGGATGGGCCGACCATCCAGCGCGCCTCTGAACGGGCCCTGGCCGCCGGCATGAGCCTGCGCAAGGTGTTCGACATCGTGCGCGCCTTCCGTGCGTCGGGGGATGAAACCCCGATCGTGCTGATGGGCTATGCCAACCCGATCGAGGCCATGGGGATGGGGGCTTTCACACACGCAGCCGCGGATGCCGGTGTCGATGGCGTGCTGGTGGTGGATTACCCGCCCGAGGAGTGCCAAAGCTTCGCTGAAGCCTGTCGCACTGTGGGCCTCGATCCGATCTTCCTGCTGGCGCCGACCTCCACCGAACAGCGCTTCGCTGATGTGGAGGCTGCCGGTAGCGGCTACATCTATTACGTCTCCCTGAAGGGCGTAACCGGGTCGGCCACACTCGACCTCGATGAAGTCGCCCGTCGCATACCCATCATTCGCGAAAAGGTCGGCATGCCGGTAGGCGTCGGCTTCGGTATCCGTGATGCGGAGACGGCAGCGCGCATTGCCGGCCTTGCCGACGCGGTGGTGATCGGCAGCCGCATCATCGAGGAGATCGAGCAAAGCGAGCGCGCTGAGGCGCCGGCTCGCGTGCAGGCCTTCATTCGGGGCATTCGTGAAGCGATGGACGCTGCAGGGGAGCAGCAATGAGTTGGCTGACCAAGCTGCTGCCGCCAAAGATCAAGCGGGATGTGCCGTCTGCACGCAAGTCGATTCCCGAGGGCTTGTGGAGCAAGTGCCCATCCTGCGAAGCGGTGCTCTATCGTTCCGACCTGGAGAGTAACCTCAACGTCTGCCCAAAGTGCGGGCATCACCAACGCATCCGTGCGCGTCAGCGCATCGACTACCTGCTCGATCCGGAAGGGCGTTTCGAGATCGGCGCCGAAGTGGTGCCCGTCGATCCGCTGAAGTTCAAGGACTCCAAGCGTTATCCGGACCGGCTCGCCGCGGGGAACGAGGATACCGGTGAAGCCGACGCTCTGGTGGTGGTGCAGGGGGCGATCAAGACCGTGCCAGTCGTGCTGGCCTGTTTTGAGTTCGAGTTTCTCGGTGGCTCCATGGGCTCAGTGGTCGGCGAACGTTTCGTGCGCGGCGTCAAAGCTGCCCAGGAACAGCGTCTGCCCTTCATCTGTGCGACGGCCACTGGTGGTGCGCGGATGCAGGAGGGTCTGTTCTCCCTGATGCAGATGGCTAAGACCACGGCCTCCATTACGCGCCTTGCCGAGCGTCGTCTGCCTTTTATCACCTTGCTGACCGACCCGACGATGGGCGGGGTGTCCGCCAGCTTTGCCTTCATGGGCGATCTGGTGATCGGCGAGCCGGGAGCCCTGATCGGCTTTGCCGGTCCGCGAGTCATCGAACAGACGGTACGCGAAACGCTGCCCGAGGGCTTCCAGCGTTCCGAGTTCCTGCTCGAGAAGGGCGCTCTGGACATGATCATCGATCGGCGCGAACTGCGCGACCGACTCCCCGAACTCATCACTCTTCTCACGCGCCAGCCGTCGGTTGGCGGCGTTGCCTGATCCATGCAATTGCCCGAAACACTTGAAGGCTGGCTGGACCTGCTGGAAGCACGCCACGGCCAGGCCATCCAGCTTGGCCTGGACCGTGTCCGCCAGGTCCGCGAAGCGCTGAACCTGCCCCAGACCTGCCCGGTCTTCACCATCGGTGGGACCAATGGCAAGGGCTCTACCTGTGCGCTGCTGGAGTCGGTGCTGCTGGCGGCCGGCTACCGCGTGGGTCTATACACCTCGCCCCATCTGCTGCGCTACAACGAGCGTGTGCGTATCGATGGCCGCGAGGTGGGCGACCAAGCCCTGGTCGAGGCTTTTGCCGAGGTCGAGCGCGCACGTGGTGAGACGCCGCTGACTTATTTCGAGCACGGAACGCTGGCGGCCTGGGTTGCATTCTGCCGGGCCGGGCTCGATGCGATCATCCTCGAAGTCGGCCTTGGCGGGCGGCTCGACGCAGTCAATGTGTTCGAGCCCGACTGCGCCATCGTTACCAGCGTGGCCCTGGATCACATGGAGTTCCTGGGTAATGATCGGGAGACGATCGGCTTCGAGAAAGCAGGCATATTCCGAGCCGGCAAGCCGGCGATCTGCAGTGATCCGCTGCCGCCTGCATCCCTGCTGGCCCATGCTGAAGCCATTGGTGCGCGACTGCTTGTCAGCGGTCGTGATTTCGGTTTTTCCGGTGACCAGCAGCAGTGGGCGTTCTGGCTGGCGGGCGGAGCGCGCCGCGGCGGGATCGCCTATCCGGCACTGCGGGGTACCAATCAACTGCTTAACGCCTCAGCCGTGATGGCTGCGTGTGAGTCGGTGCGGGACATCCTGCCTGTGCCGATGCAGGCTATCCGCCAGGGCTTCATGCTGGTGGATCTGCCCGGGCGCTTCCAGGTACTGCCGGGGCGTCCGTCGGTGATTCTCGATGTGGCCCATAACCCTCAGGCTGCCGGGGTGCTCAACGAGAACCTCGCCAGCATGGGCTTCTTCCCGGAAACCTGGGCGGTGATCGGTATGCTGGCCGACAAGGATGTGCCGGGCGTTATCCGTTTGCTGCGCGACCGGGTGGACCACTGGCTGGTGGCAACGCTGCCCGGTCCGCGGGGCCTGGAGGCGGAGCGCCTTGCCGCTATCCTGCGAGAAGCGGGGGTGAGTGTTGATATCTCGGAGTTCGAGTCGCCGAGCGCAGCTTATCGAGCGGTACGTGGCCAGGCTGCCGAGGGTGATAGAATCGTGGTCTTTGGCTCCTTCCTCACGGTAGCCGACGTTCTGGCAGCCGCCGGGGCGTCCAAATAGGTATTGCTGCAAGATGGCCGATAACGATTCCCAGATCGACCTGAAGAAGCGCGCGCGTCGTCGCCTGGTGGGGTCTGCCGCGCTGGCCCTGGCTGCCGTAATCGTCCTGCCGATGGTAATGGATCACGAGCCGCGGCAGACGGTGCCCGATGTGCAGATCCGCCTTCCGAGCCAGGAGGGCAGCAATTTCACGTCGCGGGTGATCACTGGCAAGGCGCCTGCGCCGTCCCAACCTGTGGCAGGAACCGTTGTCGAAGAAGCGGTTGTACCTGAGGTGGACGACGGGGCGCACCACAAGGATGACGGCGACTTGCCACCGCCGCTGCTGAAGCCGGGGCAGGAACTGCTGCCGCCCTCCAAGCTCAAGAAGGAGGCAGCCAAGGCGGACCCAAGGCCTGAGCCGCTGAAGAAAGCGGAAGCCAAGCCCGAACCTGCAAAAAAGCCGGACCCCAAGCCGGAGCCGCCGAAGAAGGCGGAAGCCAAACCCGATGTAAAAAGGCCTGAGGCCAAGCTCGAAGCCAAGTCCGATCCCAAGCAGAAGGAAAGGGAGCGGGAAAAGGAAAAAGAGAAGGCCGAGGCCGATAAGGCTCACGCTGACACCGAGCGCGCCAAGGCCTTGTTGAGCGGTGCTGCTCCCAAGGAGACGAGCGCGGGCGGAGCCCATGTCGTGTCGCTCGGCGCCTATCGCGAGGTGGCGAACGTGACAAGTCTGCGCGCCAAGTTGAAGGCGGAGGGCTACGCTTCATACGTGGAGCCGCTGGGTGACAAGATCAGGGTCCGCGCCGGCCCTTTCCCCAACAAGGCAGCTGCCGACAAGGCGGCCGCCCGGATCAGCAAGATCCTTGGAGTGCAGGCGTCGGTGGCGTCCAAGCCTTGACGTGCAATTCCTTTGAACGGGTTTGATTACTTCCTGCTGGCCGTCGTGGGCGTGTCGGCAGTTTTGGGTTTTTGGCGGGGCTTGCTTTCGGAGTTGGTGGCGCTGTGCGCGTGGGTGCTGGCCTTCATGGCGGCCAAGACCCTAACCGGCAGCGTACAGCCTTTCGTGGCGGTTCTGGTAAAGGAGCCGGTGCTGCAGGTGCCGGCAGCGTTTATTTCGATTTTTGTGGTCGTACTGATTCTTGTGGCGATCCTGCGCTGGGCCCTGGGCGAACTTGTCAGGGCGGCAGGGCTGGGTTTCGCGGATCGTTTTCTCGGCGCATGCTTCGGTGCGGTCCGAGGTGGCGTGATCGTGTTTGCAGTGGCGTTGCTCGTCGCCCTCGGCGGCTTCGCCGGAAGCAGGTGGTGGCAGGAGGCGAGCTTCTCTGCTCCCCTTGAAGCCGCTGTGCTGGCTTCCAAACCGTGGCTCCCCGAGCTTCTGGCAAAGAGACTTAGATACCGATAGGTGGTTTGAAATGTGTGGCATTCTGGGCGTAGTAGCGACAACCCCCGTCAATCAGCTCCTTTATGATGGCCTGCAGGTGCTACAACACCGTGGTCAGGACGCAGCGGGTATCGCCACTGCGGAAGGTGGGCGGTTTCACATGCACAAGGCGTCGGGCCTCGTGCGCGACGTGTTCCGGACCCGGAACATGCGGGATCTGCCCGGCAACATGGGCATCGCCCATGTTCGATATCCGACTGCCGGTTCGGCGTCGGCTGCTGCAGAGGCCCAGCCTTTCTACGTGAACTCGCCTTTCGGCATCATGTTGGCCCACAACGGCAACCTGACAAATGCGGAAGAGCTGCAGCGGGAAATGTTCCTGTCCGATCTGCGGCACATCAACACCAACTCCGATTCGGAAGTGTTGCTCAACGTGCTGGCCCACGAGTTGCAGGCGGCTGCAAAGAGCTTCCGCCTGGATGAGGAGACTGTTTTCGACGCAGTGGCCGGCGTGCATCGCCGCTGTCGTGGCGCCTACGCGACCGTGGCGATGATCTCCGGAACTGGCCTGCTGGCTTTCCGTGATCCCTACGGGATCCGCCCGCTGGTCATCGGCCGTAACGATACGCCCAACGGCGTTGAGTGGCTGATTGCTTCCGAGAGCGTGGCGCTGGACGTGATGGGCTTCAAGCTGGTGCGCGACGTGGCGCCGGGCGAGGCGATCCTCATCGATACCGAAGGGCGTTTCCATAGCCGTCAGTGTGCGACCCACACGGTGCATGCGCCGTGTATGTTCGAGTTCGTGTATCTGGCCCGTCCGGACTCGTTGATCGATGGCATCTCCGTTTACGATGCGCGTATCAACATGGGCAGTTCCTTGGCCAAAAAGCTGCGCGAGACCCTGCCGCATCTTAAGATCGATGTGGTCATCCCGATTCCCGACTCCAGCCGTCCGTCGGCGATGGAAATGGCTCATCGCCTGAACGTGCCATACCGCGAAGGCTTCGTGAAGAATCGCTACATTGGCCGTACCTTCATCATGCCCGGGCAGGCGATCCGCAAGAAGTCGGTGCGCCAGAAGCTCAATACCATTCACCAGGAGTTCAAGGGCAAGGCCGTGCTGCTGGTGGACGATTCCATCGTACGCGGAACCACCAGCCGCGAGATCGTGCAGATGGCGCGGGATGCTGGGGCGACCAAGGTGTACATGGCCTCCGCTGCGCCCCCGGTGCGTTATGCGAACGTTTACGGTATCGACATGCCGACCAAGGCCGAGTTGATCGCTAGCGACCGTACAGAAGCGGAGATCTGTGCGGAGATCGGTGCCGATGCACTGATCTACCAGGACCTGGAAGACTTAAAGGATGCGGTGAAGGCGCTGAATCCGGCGGTTTCCGTCTTCGAAACCTCCTGTTTCGATGGCACTTACGTAACTGGCGACGTAACCCAGGAGTATCTGAGCGGTATTGAAAACCAACGTAGTTGTGCTGCTGGCAAGCCGGCCGGTGAAGAAGGCGGTGGCCAGATGGACCTCAACCTGATCTCCCGCAGCGAAAGCTGATAATGAACCCGGTGGGGGATCTGGATGCAAGTCCAGCGCCCACCACCCTTGGTCATCTCGTTGTATGCACGTGGGGCCCAGGGGCGTGAAAGTCTGCTAGGTCCGGCGCTGATCTAAGCGCGGCTGAGGCAAGTCTGTCGGTTTGTTCACAGGGGCTGGCGGGAGAGTTTCCCGTCTGCCCATGTCAGTACTTCTCCAGAGGCCAGTTCGGCCTCGACTCTCCAGTCAGCCAGCACCCAGCGTTCGCAGCGATGTCCGTCCACTTCGATCTGGTGGACCGCTGGTCTATGGGTGTGCCCGTGAATCAGCAGCGGGAAGCCGTGTTCGCGCAGTAGCGCCGCAACCGTATCGCCATTGACGTCCATGATCGCCGCGTCCTTCTCGGACTTGGCGGTCTCGCTCTTCTTGCGCACGCCGGCGATGATCTGCTTACGGACGGCCAGCGGCTGTGTAAGGAATTGGGCTTGCCAGGCTGGGTTGCGCACCTGATTGCGGAAAGCTTGGTAGGCGAGATCATCGGTGCACAGGCTGTCGCCATGGCATAGTAACGTACGCTGTTCACCCAGCTGGATCAGCGTCGGCTCATCGAGGATATGCAGGCGTGCGCGGGTCGCGAATTCGCTGCTCAGTAGAAAGTCGCGGTTGCCTGCCATGAAGTGGACCTTGCAGCCACCTTCGGCAAAGACGGCGAGTGCTTTGGCAACGCCGTGGTTGAGCGGATCGTCCAGATCGTCATCGCCGGCCCAGTATTCGAACAGATCACCGAGTATGTACAGGCTGTCGGCTGCCTGGGCGGGGCCGGTCAGGTAATGTTCGAACAGGGCGGTGAGTTCAGGGCGATCAGCGCTCAGGTGCAGATCGGAGATGAAATGGATTTGCATGATGCTGGTCGCCCTGGAGTCTTCTTAGATGACTTCGGCGCGGGTGATGACCACGTCTTCCTTCGGCACGTCCTGGTGGAAGCCGGCGGAGCCGGTCTTGACACCCTTGATCTTCTCGACGACGTCGAGGCCCTCGGTAACGTGGCCAAAGACACAGTAGCCCCAGCCCTGGATGTCGGGGGAGCGGTAGTTGAGGAAGTCGTTGTCACCCACGTTGATGAAGAACTGGGCCGTGGCGGAGTGCGGATCCTGCGTGCGGGCCATGGCGATGGTGCCGATCTCGTTCTTCAGACCGTTGTCGGCTTCGTTCTTGATCGGTGCTTGGGTAGCCTTTTGCTTCATGCCCGGCTCAAAGCCGCCGCCCTGAATCATGAAACCGTTGATCACGCGGTGGAAGATCGTGTTGTCGTAGTGGCCGGCTTCCACGTAGGCGAGGAAGTTCTTGACGGTTTCGGGGGCCTTTTCGGCGTCCAGTTCGAGGACGATGTCGCCGTGGTTGGTGCTGAGTTTGACAGCCATGAGTGCTCCTGTTGGTTTGTGTGAGGTTTTACTTGCCAGCCTGCTCGGGCAGCTGCCGGACAGACTGGATGGTGACAGGCGTGGCCGGGACATTCTGGTGGAAGCCCCGATTGGCGGTGGGCACTTTGCCGATCTTGCGAACGACGTCCATGCCGTTGGTGACCTTGCCGAAGACCGCGTAGCCAGCGCCGTCAGGCGACGGGTAGTTCAACGGGCGGTTGTCTTCGAGGTTGATGAAGAACTGCGCGGTGGCGGAGTTTGGGTCCTGGGTGCGGGCCATGGCGATGGTGCCGGCGTCGTTCTTGAGGCCGTTGCGGGCTTCATTCGGGATCGGCGCACGGGTGGCTTTTTCTTCCATGCGGGTATTCATACCGCCGCCCTGAATCATGAAGCCGTCGATGACGCGGTGGAAGATCAGTCCGTCGTAAAAGCCGCTTTTCACGTACTCGAGGAAGTTAGCCACCGTTTTGGGGGCCTTTTCCGGGTAGAGCTCGAGCACGATAGTGCCTTCGCTGGTTTTCATCTCGACCTGAGGATTGGCGGCCAGGGCGAACAGGCTGTGGCCAGCGAGTGCGAGGGCCAAGAGGGCTTTCTTCATTGGGTGTCCTTGGGAGCGGTGATGGTCGGGGCGGGGCGAGCGGGCAAGGTGGCAGGTGTCGTGGCCAGAGGAGAGGGCGCGACGGCTTTGGCGGGCGAGATACTCGTAATCTCGCGGATGATCGATATTCTGTGTCGAGTCGCTGCGTTGGAAGGATCCAGGGATTGTGCTTTGTCGTAGGCTTGGCCAGCTAGTCCCGCGTAGACATCGCCGAGGTTCTCGTGGGCGGTAGCATAGCCCGGACGCAGCCGGATGGCCGCTTCCAGCTCAAGGCGTGCCTTGTCGTACTGCTTTTGTTTGGCATGCAGGACAGCCAGATTGTTATACGGCTCAGGCAGGTTGGGATAGTCTTCGGTGAGCTTCTGGAAAACGGCTATCGCATCGGCGTCGCGGTCGAGCTCGGCGAGGGCGACTCCCTTCAGAAAACGCAGTTGCGCATCTCGTGGCTTGCTTGTCAGCAGCGCATCGGTGCGTTCGACAACACGGCCGAATTTTCCTTGGGAGAGTAGGCCCTGCAGGTCTTGCACGGATTCGGCCTTGACCGAGCTGCACACCAGGATGTGGAGGAACAGGGCGGCGGCCAGGGCTCGTTTTGACATGTGTTATGATCAGGGCCCGTGGGTAAGGTACGCAGGCGTTGTGGCAGGAGCGATTCAGCTATAAGCGCGGCATTTTACCAAGAAGCGTAGTTGCCGACCATGAGCCCCCTCATGGCCCAGGCTCAAAGGTTTCTCCTTTCGATTTTGGCAAGGTCTGTTTGCCTGCCATTGGCGGCGTGATGCCGCTTTCATTTTCAATCGGCTTTCTGGCTAGCGATTTCCCCCATGTTGAAACTTCATAACTCCCTTTCACGCAAGAAGGAGCAGTTCAGCCCCATCGAACCTGGCAAGGTCCGCATGTATGTTTGCGGAATGACGGTTTACGACTACTGCCATCTGGGGCATGCGCGCGTGATGGTGGTGTTCGACATGGTGGCGCGCTGGTTGCGTTCAAGCGGTTACGCCGTGACCTATGTGCGCAACATCACTGATATCGACGACAAGATCATCAAGCGTGCGCAGGAGAACGGAGAGAGCATCCGGGCCCTGACGGACCGTTTCATCGCTGCAATGCATGAAGATGCGGATGCACTGGGTGTATTGCGTCCAGACCATGAGCCGCGCGCCACTGAGTTTGTACCGTCCATGCAGCGCCTGATCGGCGATCTGGAGCGCCACGGCCTGGCCTATCAGGCCGCCAATGCGGATGTGTGCTATTCGGTGCGCAAATTCGATGGCTACGGCAAGTTGTCCGGCAAGTCCCTCGACGAACTGCGCGCCGGCGAGCGGGTTGAAGTCGCGGGGGGCAAACACGATCCACTCGATTTCGTGTTGTGGAAGCATGCGCGTGCGGAGGAGCCGGAGGAGGTAAAGTGGGATTCTCCATGGGGACCTGGCCGCCCGGGTTGGCATATCGAGTGCTCGGCGATGAGCTCCGAGTTACTGGGTGATCACTTCGATATCCACGGCGGCGGCGCTGACCTGCAGTTCCCCCATCATGAGAACGAGATTGCCCAGAGCGAGGGCGCGCATCAATGTTCCTTCGTCAATTACTGGATGCACAACGGGTTCGTCCGGGTGGACGACGAGAAGATGTCGAAGAGTCTCGGCAATTTCTTCACCATTCGCGATGTGCTGAAGGATTACGCGCCTGAAGTGGTGCGCTTCTTCATCCTGCGGGCCCACTATCGTAGTCCGCTCAATTACTCGGATGCTCACCTGGAAGATGCCCGCAGTGCTCTGTCGCGCTTGTACACGGCGCTGCGCAATGTTCCGGCGGTGGGCGCGATCGAGATCGATTGGGCCACGCCGGCTGCAGCGCGCTTCAGGTCGGCCATGGACGATGACTTCAACACTGCGGAAGCCTTGTCGGTGTTGTTCGACCTGGCTAACGAGGTGAATCGATCCCGGTCGGCTGATGCCGCCGCGGAACTCAAGGCTCTGGGCAGCGTGTTGGGTTTGCTGGAGCAAGACCCGACGGTCTTCCTGCAAGCTGGCGTCGATGGCGATGTAGGGGGGGGGGCTGCCATCGAAGATAAGATTGCCGCCCGTATCGCTGCCAAGAAGGCAAAGGACTTTGCCGAGGCTGACCGGATACGAGCTGAACTGCTGGCAGACGGCGTCGTCCTCGAAGACACGCCCCAGGGGACGATCTGGCGGCGTGCCTGACTGCTTGCTGACTGTATTGTGCCACTATGGGCGTCTTCGCCACATGGAAAAGGCCCTGGGAACTGCCGGTTCCTAGGGCCTTCCCGTTTCAGAGGTCACGTCCTATGTCGTTCAGTGCAGGACGCGCCCGTCGCGGCCCAGCACGGTGAGGTCGACAAAGCGTGATCCGTTGTGATTGGTCGGTGTGTAGGTGACACGATAGCCGCCGACATCGATGCTGCCGCCTTCGAGTACCGATACCATCTTCTCTCGACTGGGTTCCTTGCCCGCCTTTTTGAGCGCCTCGCCGACCACCTTGGCATTGATGTAGCCTTCGATGCCGTAGTAACTGTAATTGCTGTGTTTGGCGGATGCTTGTAACGCCTTCTGATACTCCTTGACGATGGATTGTGTGTCGTTCCAGGGGTAGGGCATGACCTGGGAGATGCCAATGCCGTGCGCATCCTTTGCGCCCAGTTCGCTTACCAGCAGATCGGCTCCGATGGGTGACAACGTCGAGAACTGGGGCATCTGCCCGGCCTTGCGCATTTGCCGGATGAACTCGGCGCTGGGCTTGTAAAGGGTTGCCATGATGACAGCCTGAGGGTCCGTCTTGGCGATCTGGGCGACGGCGGGACCGACATCGAGTGAGTTGCGTTCGATCGAGCCGACGGCGACTGGCTTCAGCTTGTGGTGGGCCAGCGTAGCGCTCACACCTTCCAGCCCCGACTTGCCGAATCCATCGTTCTGGTAGAACACCGCAATGTTGGTGATCCCCAGGCCGACGAGGTGATTGACGATGGCCTCCGTTTCGTCGGCATAGCTGGCGCGCAGGTGAAACATGTAGCGATTGACCGGACTGCGCAGGCTGCCGGCTCCGCTGATGGTGCCGATCAGGGGCACCTTGGCTTCGCTGAACACCTTCATGGCTTCCGTGGTCGGGGACGACCCATAGAAGGCCATCAGTGCGAAAACCTTGTACTCGTTGATGAGCTTGCGGGTATTGGCAACGGTCTTATCCGTTTCGTAGCCGTCGTCGAGGGCGACCAGCTCTATCTTTCGGCCGTTGATGCCGCCAGCAGCGTTCAGTTGTGCGAAATAGGCTAGGGCGCCCTCCTTCATTTCCTTGCCGTAAGCGCCATTGGGACCGCTGAAGGGGGCAGACATGCCCAGCGTAATGGTGGTGTCTCCTACGCCTGGATCGGCTGCCTGGGCTGGTGTCCCTGACGCCAGCATCAAGCCGGCGCCAATACAGGTGATCAGTTTCTTAATGGTGTGGAAGGGCATCATTGTCATTATTTTTTGTTAATCAAATCGGAGCCGGCCACGAGTATAGGACAAAAAAAATGCCTTTCGGAAAGCACACGGGCCGACGTTGAAACAACGTCGGCCCGTGTGTCAGGGTGCTGCAGTGCGGCAATAATCAAGCGCCGAAGAAATCCTTCACTTTGTCCATCCAGGATTTTGCCTTCGGGTTGTGACGCTCCGCGTTGGACGATGCGATCTCATCGAATTCCCGCAGCAGTTCCTTCTGGCGATCAGTCAGCTTGACGGGGGTTTCCACTATGACGTGCACCATCAGGTCGCCGGGGGCGTGGCTGCGTACGTTGCGGATGCCCTTGCCGCGCAGGCGGAAGACCTTGGCGCTCTGGGTTTCGGCCGGAATGCGAATGGCTGCTGCACCGTCAAGCGTTGGAATCTCGATCTCGCCGCCCAGCGCCGCAGTCGTGAAGCTGATCGGCATCTCGCAATGGAGATCGTCGCCATCCCGCTGGAAGACGGGGTGTTGCTTGATGTGGATCTCTACGTAGAGATCGCCAGCGGGGCCGCCGTTGACGCCGGGCTCGCCATGGCCGCTATGGCGTAGGCGCATGCCGTCGTCGATGCCCGCAGGGATCTTCACTTCCAGGGTCTTCTGGCGCTTGATCCGGCCGGCGCCGCCGCAGGACGTGCAGGGCTCGGGGATGATGCGGCCGCTGCCGTGGCACTTCGGGCAGGTCTGCTGGATCGAGAAGAAGCCCTGCTGGATGCGCACCTGACCGGCGCCGCCGCAGGTGGGGCAGGTTTTGGGCTGAGTGCCCGGCTTGGCGCCGCTACCATGGCAGCTGTCGCATTCCTCGAGGGCGGGAATGCGGATGGTTTTCTCGGCGCCGCGGGCGGCTTCCTCGAGGGAGATCTCCAGGTTGTAGCGCAGGTCGGCGCCGCGATAGACGTTGGAACGCCCGCGTCCGCCGCCACCACCGAAGATGTCGCCGAAGATGTCGCCGAATGCGTCGGCGAAGCCTTCGAAGCCCTGGCCACCACCACCGCCGCTGCCCATGGATGGATCCACGCCGGCATGGCCGTAGCGGTCATACGCCGCGCGCTTGTTGCTGTCAGTGAGGATCTCGTAGGCCTCCTTGACCTCCTTGAACTTCTCCTCGGCTTCCTTGTTGTCCGGGTTGCGGTCCGGGTGGTACTTCATGGCCAGCTTGCGGTAGGCCTTTTTCAGTTCATCCTCGGAGGCGTCGCGATTGACGCCGAGGATCTCGTATAAATCCCGTTTCGCCATTTTTGGGTGCTCTGGCTATCTTGTGGAAAGGCCGAGCCGAGCGGCGCGCGGGGCGCCGGCATGGCTCGGCCGGAACTGTCGATTCGGCAGTGATGCCGGACAGGCTTACTTCTTGTCCTTCACCTCGGTGAACTCGGCGTCGACAACGTCCGGATCGTTGGCCTTGGAGCTGTTGCCACCGGCCGCGCCAGCACTCGCACCTGCACCGGCGGTACCGGCTTCAGTCTGGGCCTGGGCGTAGATGTGCTCGCCGAGCTTCTGGCTGACGGCGGCCAGGGCTTCGCTCTTGGCATCAATGGCGGCCTTGTCGCCGGTCTTGATGGCGTCTTCGGCATCCTTGATGGCGGCTTCGATCTTGGCTTTGTCTTCGCCGATCTTGTCGCCGTGCTCGGCCAGGGCCTTCTTCACGGAGTGGACCAGGGTGTCGAGCTGGTTGCGGGCGTCGACCAGTTCGTGAGCCTTCTTGTCTTCTTCAGCGTGGGCCTCGGCATCGCGGACCATCTGCTGGATCTCGTCATCCGACAGGCCGGAGTTGGCCTTGATGGTGATCTTGTTTTCCTTGCCGGTGGCCTTGTCCTTGGCGGACACGTGCAGGATGCCGTTGGCGTCGATGTCGAAGGTGACTTCGATCTGCGGCATGCCACGCGGGGCCGGCGGGATATCGGACAGGTTGAATTGGCCGAGGCTCTTGTTGCCGCTGGCCATTTCGCGTTCGCCCTGCAGCACGTGGATGGTCACGGCGGACTGGTTGTCGTCGGCGGTGGAGAACACTTGCGAGGCCTTGGTGGGAATCGTGGTGTTCTTCTGGATCAGCTTGGTCATCACGCCGCCCAGGGTTTCGATGCCGAGGGACAGCGGGGAGACGTCGAGCAGCAGCACGTCCTTCACTTCGCCCTGCAACACGCCGCCCTGGATGGACGCGCCGACGGCGACGGCTTCGTCCGGGTTCACGTCACGGCGCGGATCCTTGCCGAAGAATTCCTTCACCTTGTCGATGACCTTGGGCATGCGGGTCTGGCCGCCGACCAGGATCACGTCGTCGATGTCGGATACTTTCACGCCGGCATCCTTCAGGGCCACGCGGCAGGGGTCGATGGTGCGCTCGACCAGGTCTTCGACCAGAGATTCGAACTTGGCGCGGGTGATCTTCAGTGCCAGGTGCTTCGGTCCGGTAGCGTCCGCAGTGATGTAGGGCAGGTTGATTTCGGTCTGCTGACCGGAGGACAGCTCGATCTTGGCCTTTTCTGCGGCCTCCTTCAGGCGCTGCAGGGCCAGCACGTCGTTCTTGAGATCGACGCCTTGTTCCTTTTTGAACTCGGTGACGATGTAGTCGATGATGCGCTGATCGAAGTCTTCGCCGCCCAGGAAGGTGTCGCCGTTGGTTGCCAGCACTTCAAACTGGTGCTCGCCGTCGATGTCGGCGATCTCGATGATGGAGATGTCGAAGGTGCCGCCGCCAAGGTCGAACACGGCGATCTTGGAGTCGCCCGGCTTCTTGTCCATACCGAAGGCCAGCGCGGCCGCGGTCGGCTCGTTGATGATGCGCTTGACTTCGAGGCCGGCGATCTTGCCTGCATCCTTGGTAGCCTGGCGCTGGCTGTCGTTGAAGTAGGCCGGCACGGTGATGACCGCTTCGGTGACTTCTTCGCCGAGGTAGTCTTCGGCAGTCTTCTTCATCTTGCGCAGCACTTCGGCGGAAACCTGCGGCGGGGCGATCTTCTTGCCGCGCACTTCAACCCAGGCATCACCGTTGTCGGCCTTGGCGATGGTGAAGGGCATCAGGTCGATGTCTTTCTGTACTTCCTTTTCTTCGAAGCGGCGGCCGATCAGGCGCTTGATGGCGTAGAGGGTATTCTTGGCGTTGGTGACGGCCTGGCGCTTGGCCGGGGCGCCGCACAGGATTTCACCGTCGTCGGCGTAGGCGACGACGGACGGGGTGGTGCGCGCACCTTCGGAGTTTTCGATGACCTTCGGCTTGCCGCCTTCCATCACGGAAACGCAGCTGTTGGTGGTGCCGAGGTCGATGCCGATGATCTTGCCCATGAGTTTTCCTTCAGTTCGAATTCTGTTTGACATGCGCTCTGACGGGGGCGGAGCGCTGGCTTGTTACCGATATGGGGATGCCGTCGCCGCTTTCAAGCAGCAGATTTGGCTTTCGACACGACCACGAGCGCCGGGCGGATAGTGCGGTCGTGCAGTAGGTAACCCTTCTGCAGCACATTGATCACCGTGTTGGGTTCGCCGTCGGCCTCGATGGCGCTGATCGCCTGATGCTTGTTCGGGTCGAACTTCTCGCCAACCGGATTGACCTCAACCACATTGGCGCCCTGAAAGGCAGAGACCAACTGTTTGAGTGTCAGCTCGACGCCCTGCTTGAAGCTTTCGAGGGTAGCGTTCTCGGTGGCGAGGGCGGCTTCGAGGCTGTCCTTGACCGGTAGCATGGCCTGGGCGAACTTGTCGGCGGCAAACTTGCCGGCCTTGGCGATGTCGTCCTGGGCCCGGCGGCGGACGTTTTCAGTCTCGGCCTTGGCTCGCAACCACGCATCATGGTGCTCGGCAGCCTTCAGTTCGGCTTGGCGGAGTTGTTCGGTAAGGTTGGGCAGGGAGTCGACACTCGGCGCATCCGCGGGCTGGGAAACGTGCTCGGCCTCAGTGCCGGCGGCGTTTTCCACGAGTTCCGGGGTCCGCGTTTCTTCTGCGTTCGGCGGGGTGTCTTGATCTTGCATGGGTAGGGCTCCTTTTTGGGACTCGCGGTAACTTGGGGGCGCAGGTTAAGATTTCAAGGGGCAATTTTCATCGATGCCGCCTTGTATCCACTGTGGGTGTAAAATTTCGTTGAATCCGGCGTGTCCCGGTCATCTTTCCAGGCTCTGGGGCGTAAAACAGGTATGGAACAAGAACCCAGCAAGATCGGTAAATACAAGCTGCTCCGCGAGGTGGGGCGTGGCGCTACGGCAACTGTTTATCTGGCCGAGCACCCCCAGTACCCGGAGCCGGTTGCCCTCAAGCTGATCCGTTTCGATGACAAGTCGAAGGACGAGGCGAAGTGGAACCGTCGGCTGCTCAAGCTGTTGAGAGCGGAGATGGATGTGTCCCGTCGTCTGGACCACCCGAACATCATCAAGATCTTCGATACGGCGGTCGAGAAGGACTACGCCTATATCGTCATGGAGTACTTCCCGGGCACGACGCTGGAGCCGTATTGCACTTTTCAGAATCTTTTGCCGCAGCACAGGACGATCGGAATCATCTTCAAGTGCTGCATGGCACTGGATTACGCCTATCGCCAGGGCATCGTACATCGGGACATCAAGCCGGCCAATATCCTGATCGACGAGCAGGACAACATCAAAATTACGGATTTCGGGCTTGCCCTCAATATCAGCAAGAAGAGCGAGTCCGACTCGACCTTCATCATGGGGGTTGGCTCTCCGGCTTACATGAGCCCGGAGCAGATTAAAGGTTACCCGCTGAATCAGAAGACCGACCTGTTTTCGCTCGGGGTCGTGCTCTTCCACATGTTGACGGGGCGCCTGCCGTTCCGTGCCAAGAATCCGGCCCAGTTGATCTACAAGATCCTGAATACCGAGCCTCCGCTCGTCTCGCAGATCAACGCAGATTTGCCGGAGCAATTGGATACCGTCATCCGAAAGGCGCTTGAGAAGGATCTGTATTCCCGCTACAAAAATGGCGCAGACTTTGCCAAGGACTTGTCAGCCGTCAGGTACAAGATCCTCGACGACACGAGTTTGCCGCAAGATACAACGCGCTTTTCAATTTTGCGAAAAATGCCGTTTTTTGTGGAGTTCGAAGATGTGGAAATCTGGGAGATTCTGCGTATTTCCCGCTGGCGCAAGGTAGATTCGAACACTTTATTGATGCGGGAAGGAGATTCTGACCAGCGTTTCGGAATCGTCATCGACGGGCGTGTGGAGATTTCCGTCGATGGGCATCGCGTCAGCGAGTACGGCTACGGCGAGGTGTTTGGTGAGCTGGCCTATCTCGACCAGCAGGACCACAAACACATGAATACGGTGGTCACGACAACGTCCACCGTGTATCTGGAGTTGAATCCGGCTTCATTGTCCCTGGCGACGGATGAATGCCAGGAAGCATTCCGTTCGAGGCTCGTTACCGTCATCGCACGTCGTCTGGGGCAGGCTCAGCGGGATCTGGCGCAGAATGGGCCGCCCGCAGAGCGCATCACGGCGAGCGGTTTCGGGATGGAACTTCAGTTGGTAGATAACTGACCCGGAGTCATGGAGCGGGGCTGCCGAGATTTGCGTGGGCCCAATGCTGGATATCCTGACGGCCAATGGCTCCGGAATGTCGCGCAAGCTCCCTGCCTTTTTGCATGAGAACCAGCGTCGGGATGCTGCGGATGCCGAAGCGTGCCGCCAGACCGGGTTCTTCCTCCGTATCGACTTTGCCGAGCCGGATCTGGGGTTCAAGGACTGTTGCTGCAGCTTCGAACGAAGGGGCCATGCTGCGACATGGTCCGCACCAGGGAGCCCAGAAGTCCACTAGCAAAGGAATGTCGCTGTGTTCTGCGTGAGCAGAAAAATTGCTTCTTGTCAGATGGATCGGGTGCCCAGTAAAAAGGGCGCCTTTGCATTTGCCGCAATGTCCGGCGTCTCGTAGGCGTATTGCGGGCATGCGGTTGAGTGCGTTGCAATGGGGGCAGGCGATCAGCAAAGGGGCGCTCATGGCAGGGCTCCGGATGGGTTCGGCTTACATTGGGGAGCAATCCGGGGTTTCAAGTGGTGACGAGTGGATATATTGTGAAAATCTAAAGTTCCACTAAATTCGGCCGAAATCCAGCTTGTATCGCAACATCTGTGCGAGGCGGAGGGAGGTGGCGCGTGGGTCGGGGCAGCACATACGGGATCAGTCGGGTCGATAACGAAACCAGTCGTACCCATGGTTGGCTGGTGACGATCCAGCGGCGCGGCGTGATCTATCGCAAGCACTTCAGCGACGGCGTCTTCGGCGGGCGGCAGCGTTCGTTCGTAGCTGCAAAAGCGTATCGGGACGAAATCATCGCCGCCCATCCACCGCTGTCGATGCAGGAATACTCCAACATCGTCAAGAAGAACAACCGTTCGGGTGTCGTGGGAGTGTGCAGATACTGTGCATCCGAAACCCGCGATCTGCCTGAAGAAAAGCAGCGCTGGTTCTGGGTGGCGTCGTGGCCCTTGCCGGATGGGAAGCGCAAGCGAGTCAAGTTCTCCGTCAAGAAGTACGGCGAAGACGGCGCCTTCCAGATGGCCATGGACGCCAGGTCGGCGGCGCTTGGCAAACTGGTCGGTGCCTTCGATCCCGGGGCTGTGCGGCGCAAGCCACTCAGGCGCCATACGGCGGTCGTGGGCTCTGCTACTTCGCGCTGACTTCTGCAGCTAATCCTTGTCGCCCAGGGCCATGCTGACCATCCAGGTCAGCAGGCTGTAAAGCAACGCGCCCAAGAACGCCGTCGGAAAATCTGGCACGACGAAGCCGTGCACCAGACCGGACACGAACCAGAACATCAGGGCGTTGATGACCAGCGTGAACAAGCCGAGGGTCAGGATCGTGATCGGCAGGGTCACGATAATCAGGATCGGCCGGATGATTGCGTTCACAAAGCCCAGCAGGAGCGCACTCACCAAGGCGGCGGAATAGCTGTCGACGTGGATGCGGGTGAGCACTTCCGGGATCAGTATCAGCGCGACCGCGTTGAGCACCCAGCGTAAAAGGAGCTTCATGATTGTCCGTTTCTGCCGCGGCTGGCCGGCGTGCCGATTGTGGTCATGATGCTGCGCCCATGGCGCGGGCGCGCTCCGTCTGGCGGGCCAGCGCATCCCGGTCCGGGCTCGCTTCGTCGAGCCAGTAACCCAGCTGGCGGAGGCTCAGCTTCATCAAGGTTTCGATCCAGTCCTGGCGTTCGTTCAGGCAGGGGATGTAGCTGAAGCGCTGGCCACCGGCGTGGAGGAAGGCCTCCCTGCATTCCATGTTGATTTCTTCGAGTGTCTCGAGGCAGTCAGACACGAAACCCGGGCACATGACATCCACGGATGAGGCTGTCTTGTTGCGCGCCAACTGCTCCAGCGTGGGCTGCGTGTATGGGGTGAGCCACTCGGCCTTGCCGAAGCGCGACTGGAAGCTGACGATGACGCGCTCCTCCGGCAATTGCAGAGCCTCGCGCAGCAGGCGGGCGGTCTTGTGGCACTCGCAGTGATAGGGGTCGCCCAGATCCAGCGACCGGCGAGGAATGCCGTGGAAGCTGAGAACGAGCTTGTCGGCTTGCCCCTCTTTCTTCCAGTGGTCGCGCACCGACTGGGCCAGGGCTGCAATGTAGCCCGGGTCGTCACCGAAGCTGCGTACGTAGCGGATTTCCGGAAGGTTACGCCAATGGCGCAGGCAGTCGGCCACGTCGTCGATGACCGTCGCGGTCGTGCTGGCGGCGAACTGAGGGTAGAGCGGGACGACAAGGATGCGGTTGCAGCCGGCGCTGCGCAGTGCATCGAGCTGCTTGCGGATGGACGGTTGGCCGTAACGCATGGCCCAGCTCACCTGCAGGTTCGGCTGGCCCGCGTGGGTCAGGAACCCGGCCAGCAGCTTCGCCTGCTTTTCGGTGTGGACCTTGAGCGGCGAGCCTTCGTCGGTCCACACGCTGGCGTACTTGGCGGCAGATTTTGCAGGCCGGGTACGCAGGATGATGCCGTTGAGGATAGGCCACCAGATGAGGCGTGGAATCTCGACGACCCGCGGGTCGGACAGGAACTGCTTCAGATAGGGCCGAAGGGCGTCGGCGCTTGCCGCGGCTGGGGTGCCGAGATTGACCAGCAGGATGCCGATGCGGGGTATCTGGCCATGGGTATGGGCTGGCTCCTGCCAGTATCGGGGCATGTCGGCTTTCGTCAGTTGTGGCCCGAAAGGGCGCTGGTTAGGAGGCGGGCGGTCACATCGACGATCGGAATCACCCGCTCGTAAGCCATGCGGGTCGGGCCGATGACGCCGACGGAGCCGACCAACTGCCCGTCTACTTCATAAGGTGCGGTGATGACGCTGCAGTCGTCGAGGGGGCTCAGCCCGCTCTCGCCGCCGATAAAGATCTGCACGCCCTGGGCGCGATTGGAGATGTCGAGCAACTGCATGAGGCCGGTCTTCTGTTCGAACAGCTTGAAGAGTTCGCGCAGGCGGGCCATGTTGGAAGACAGGTCTTCCGCATCGAGCAGGTTGGTTTCGCCGGAGATCACGTAGGTGCTCTGGGTTTCCTCGAGGGCTTCGCTGCCAGCCTCGACGGCTGCGCTCATGAGGTCGGTCATGTCGGAGCGGAGTTGCTTGAGCTCGTCCTGGATGCGCGTGCGGATCTCGGGAAACGCCAGGCCGGCAAAGTGCTGGTTGAGGTAGTTTGCAGCGGTGACCAGCTCGGCCGGGTTGTAGTGGCGCTTGGTGAACAGGATGCGGTTCTGCACGTCGCCACCGGTGGTGACGAGGATCAGCAGGACACGGGTTTCCGACAGGCTGACAAACTCGATCTGGCGGATCTTGATGGCGTCCTGCTTCGGGGAGATCACGACGCCGGCAAAGTGTGTAAGGCCCGACAGCAGCTGAGAGGCGGCGTTGATGACCCGCTGCGGCTCGCCGGGCTGGATCTGGCCCTTGATCTCCCGCATCTGGCCCAAGTCGATGGGCTGCACCGTGAGCAGGCTGTCGACGAAGAAACGATAACCGCGCGCAGTGGGTACGCGGCCGGCCGAGGTGTGCGGGCTGGTGATGAAGCCCAGTTCTTCCAGGTCCGACATCACGTTGCGCACCGTTGCCGGGGACAGCTTGAGGCCGGAATGGCGCGACAGGGCACGCGAGCCAACCGGCTGGCCTTCGGCGATGTAGTGCTCCACAAGGGTCTTGAGGAGGATTTGCGAACGTTGATCGAGGCTGGTCATGGCAGAGGACTCGGAGAGACGCTGGGATTCTAAGGAAGGGACGCGCTCATGAGAAGCATGAATGGTGCCGGTTGATTCTGTTTTGTCTTGGTCGCCTGCGGCGTCCATGAATAATGTGGTTTAATCGGTGCATGACCTGCGAGTTCAAGACGATTGCGCTGATCGGCAAGTATCAGAGCCCCGAGGTGGCTGAAGCGGTGCTTCGGCTGGCCAATCATTTGCGCGGCCTGGGGCTCCAGGTGCTGATCGAGCAGGGGACCGCCAGTTCCACTGGGCTGACGGCGGGTTTTTCCGTCGCCAGCTATGAGGAGATCGGCGTTCAGGCGGATCTCGCGGTCGTACTTGGGGGCGATGGTACGCTTCTAAATAGTGCATGTCGGCTGGCCGAGTACGAAGTGCCGTTGGTTGGCGTCAATCAGGGGCGGCTCGGCTTCCTGACTGATATCTCACGGGAAGTCGCGCTGGAAAAGATCAGTGAGGTGCTCGAGGGGCGGTATTCGGAAGAAAGCCGCGTGCTGCTCGACGCCGAAGTGCTTCGCAATGGAAAGCGCGTGTTTCATACGGTGGCGCTCAATGATGTGGTGGTCAATAAGGGCGATCTCGGGCGCATGATCGAGTTCGATCTGCGTATCGACGGAGAGTTCGTCTATACCCAGCGTTCGGACGGCATGATCATTTCGACGCCGACCGGCTCAACGGCCTACGCGCTGTCAGCCAATGGCCCGATCCTGCATCCGAGCGTGGACGGCATCGCGCTGGTGCCTATGTGCCCCCACACGTTGACCGCGCGTCCCATCACGCTGCCGGATCGCTGCCGCATCGAGATCGTGCTGCTGCCGCCGCACGACTCCCGCGTGCATTTCGACGGACAGACGCGCTACGACACGCGGGCGGGCGACACCCTGCAGATCACCCGTTCTCCCCACCGGGTGCGTCTGCTGCATCCTGTGGGCTACAGTTATTTCGCCATGCTGCGCGAAAAGCTGCACTGGAGTTCCGCGCCCCGCCACGGCTGATCCGCTCAATTTTTCTCTCTGCCTTCATGCTGCGTCATCTTTCCATTCGCGACTTTGTGATCGTCGATCAACTCGAACTCGAGTTCGAGGCCGGTTTCGGTGCATTGACTGGCGAGACAGGCGCGGGTAAATCGATCCTGCTGGATGCCCTGGGGTTGGTGCTGGGCGGCAAGGCCGAGAGCGGGGTTGTGCGGACCGGGCAGGCCAAGGCGGAGATCCTGGCGGAGTTCGATCTCCCGGAAGATGGCGCGTTGCGGGACTGGCTGGTCGAACAGGAGCTGGATTCCGGTGACGGCTCGGTGCTGATGCGTCGGGTCATCGACAGCAGCGGGCGCTCCAAAACGTGGCTCAACGGTGTTCCGGTGGTGCTGGCCCAGATGCGGGCTGCAGGGGAGTGGCTGGCGGACATTCACGGCCAGCACGCCCACCATGCGCTGTTGCGTACGGAAGCCCAACTGGAGCTGGTGGACGCCCACGGCGGCCTGGCTGTGCGGGCATCCGAGGTGGCCGACTTGTACCGCGCCTGGTCTGCCCTGCGACGGGCGCGGGAGGTAGCGGAGCATGGAGCTTTGAGCACCGAGCGGGAGCGCGAACTGCTGGCCTGGCAGGTCAGCGAATTGCGTGAGCTGGCCTTCGATCCCCACGAGTGGGCGACGCTCAACCAGGAGCAGACCCGCCTGGCTCATGCTGCAGGGTTGATCGCGGGCAGCACGGAGGTGCTGGAAGGTCTGGCAGACAGTGACTACGCGCTAGTGTCGCAACTCGACCACCTGCTTGCGCGGGTGGCTGACATGGCGCAGCACGATGGCCAGCTTGCCGACGTGCAGGAACTGCTGGGGAGCGCCAGCATCCAGCTCGACGAAGCTCTGCATGCGATGCGTCGCTATCGAGACCGGCTTGACGTGGATCCCGAGCGTCTGGCAGAGATCGATCAGCGCATCCACGCGATCACCAGCATGGCGCGCAAGCACAAGGTGGCGCCCGAGGCTTTGCCCGATCTGCAGGCTGATAGCGTGCTGCGCCTGGAGCGCCTCACGCGGGAAGCCGACCCGGAGGCGCTGGCCCGGGAGGAGTCGGCTGCTAAAGCGCGCTTCGTGGAGGCCGCCGAACGCCTGTCGGTGGTGCGCCGCGGCGTGGCGGCGGCGCTGTCGGAGGCGGTGACCGATGCAATGCAATCGCTGGCGATGGCCGGTGCCCGCTTTGAGATTGCTGTCCGGGCGGTGGAGGAGGGCTGTGCCAGCGGGCTCGAGACGGTGGAGTTCCTGGTGACCGCAAATGCCAGCCAGCCGCTGCGTCCCCTCGCCAAGGTCGCGTCTGGCGGGGAGTTGTCACGGATCGGTCTGGCGATTCAGGTCATTGCGAGCCGCAATGCAGCTACGCCGACGCTGATCTTTGACGAGGTCGATGTCGGTATCGGCGGGCGGGTGGCCGAGATCGTGGGGCGTCTGCTCAAGCAGATCGGGAGTGATCGCCAAGTGCTGTGCGTGACCCATCTGCCCCAGGTGGCGGCTCAGGCTGACTGGCAGTGGACCATCGCGAAGGAAACCCGGGACGGTCAGACGCTTTCTCGTGTGAAGAGTCTGGCGCCTGTCGAGCGCGTCGAGGAGATTGCCCGGATGCTGGGTGGCGTACATATCACTGATACAACCCGCGACCATGCAGCCGAGATGCTGGGCCTGCAGCGCGCCGACTGAGGCCCGCGAAGTTCAGGAGCTCGTGATGGGGCCGCTGCCCGGGCGGTTGGGGCAGGGGTCCTTCTTGCAGTCAGCGTACAGATAAAGCGCGTGTTCGCGAACGGCGAAACCGCGCTCTTCGGCAATCCGGTTCTGTCTTTCCTCGATGGCAGGGTCGAAGAACTCTTCCACCTTGCCACACTGCAGGCATACCAGATGGTCGTGGTGGTGCCCTTCATTGAGTTCGAAGACCGCCTTGCCGGACTCGAAGTAATGGCGTTCGAGCAGGCCGGCCTGTTCGAACTGGGTGAGCACGCGATAGACCGTGGCCAGTCCGATGTCCATGTCTTCGGCGATCAACAGGCGATAGACGTCTTCGGCCGTCAGATGGCGATTTTCCACCTTCTGGAACAGATCGAGGATCTTGAGTCGCGGGAAGGTGGCCTTGAGGCCGATACTCTTTAGGTTTTGCGAATTACTGGACATGGGAGCCCCGAAAACTTGGATGCGGCGGTCGAAAGTCCGACCGGCCCCGTATGATATAGTTTCAGACCATCCTTGAGAATGCGACCTTTCGGCCGACTCCCATTCCCGCCTTCCAGAAACGCCATGCGCAAACTGTTCTCTTCTGTTCTGCTGGTAGCTGCTCTTTCCGGTTGCACTACCGTCGGCGACTTTTTCAAACCCTACAGAATCGATGTCCGGCAGGGCAATTTCGTGACCCAGGAAATGGTGTCTCAGCTCAAGTCCGGAATGACGCGGGATCAGGTGCGTTTCGTGCTCGGGACGCCGCTGGTGACCGATGTCTTTCATTCGGACCGCTGGGACTATGTCTACCGTTTTCAGCCGGGCAAGGGCAGTCTGCAGGAGCGTCGCCTGACCGTGATTTTCGAGGACGGCAAACTCGTGCGCCTCGAAGGGGATGTCCGCGCAGGCGAGGCGCCTTCGCAACCCTGATGGGCGGGCTCGGCGGAGCCTCTTAATACGTTTATTCCGGAATTTTCATGACTCAAGTTCGTATTGCGATTGCCGGCGCCTCCGGTCGAATGGGGCGGATGCTCATCGAGGCAACCCTGAAGGATTCGGAGGCCGTGCTGGTGGCCGCCTTCGAGCGCTCCGAGAGTACCTTCATCGGCAAGGATGCCGGCGATCTGGTCGGTGCTCCGTGCGGCGTGGCTATCACCAGCGATGTGGCTGCTGGCTTGGCGCAGGCGGATTGCCTGATAGATTTCACGCGGCCGGAGGGGACTTTGCATCACCTCGAACTGGCCAGGGGCGCGGGCTGTGGCATGGTGATTGGCACGACGGGTTTCTCGGCTGAGGAAAAGGCCGTGATTGGCGCCGCGGCGCAAGACATCCCTGTAGTCTTCGCGCCGAACATGGCAGTCGGAGTGAATGCAGTCTTCAAGCTGCTTGACGTGGCCGCGCGGATTCTCAATGAAGGCTACGACGTGGAGATCATCGAGGCGCATCATCGCCTCAAGGTGGATGCACCGTCCGGGACTGCGTTGCGTATGGGGGAGGTAGTTGCGTCGGCGCTGGGGCGCGATCTCGAGTCGTGCGCCGTTTATGGCCGCGAAGGCGTGACCGGGGAGCGCGATGGGCAGACCATCGGCTTTGCGACCGTGCGTGGCGGGGACATCGTGGGCGACCATACCGTGCTGTTTGCGGGGATCGGTGAGCGCATCGAGATCACTCACAAATCGGGCAGCCGCATGCCCTATGCGCTGGGGAGTCTGCGCGCTGCGCGCTTCATCGCTGGGCGCAAGGCGGGGCTGTTCGATATGCAGGATGTGCTTGGCTTGAAGTAAATCGGCCAACCGCGGTTCAAGCCGCGGGACATCCTGCCGATATGGCAGGGTGTCCAACAGTGGTTGGGGAGGGGGTGCCCTCACATCCATACGTTTGTAGTCGTGAGGCCGCCGATTTGACCGATCCAGCGATCACCCCCTTTCTTGCCGATGCCGAGCTTGGGCAGGCGCTGAGGGCCTTTGTAGCCGCCGGTGTTGCGGCGGGGGCCATCGAGCCGGTGGGTGACGTTCTGTGTGCTCCGGCAGGGGAAATCCTGGAGGCCCTGCAAGGGCTGCTTCTGTCCCAGGAGGTCGCAAAACGGGAAGCGCGGGATCTGCGCGAGCGTCTGGGGCTTGCCATGCAGAATACCGAGGCAGGTCTGTGGGACTGGGACCTTCTCGATGGCACACTGGTCATGGATGCGCACTGGCAGGAAATGCTGGGTTATGGTGTCGCGGAACTGTCCAGCGATTTTTCCTCCTGGATGCCGCTGCTGCATGAGGACGACCGGGAGTTGCTGCATCACCAGGTGGTGGCGCATCTGCGTGGAGAGCTTAAGAGGAGGAGAGATATTCCATAGGGCCTGAGCGCGATAATTCCGCGCCTTACCGAGATACTCAGGGATATATCGCTCGCTCCACTGAAAATAGTTTCACTGTGGCGAAAGGTGCGGCGCCGCGTCGCTTTCGGTCAAAGAGCGGTGGATTTCAGGGCGGACAGGGACGCCGCGACATCCTCCGGGAGGGCGTCCGTTCGAATCGCCACGGCCTCGTTTGTCGAGAGGTCAGTGATCGTCACGAGCGTGTTCCCGTCACCATGGATTGGCGATGTTCCTGCACGGTCAGCGTTCTTCAGCAACTGGGCGTGACGATGCAGGGCGCTGCGGGAGAACTTGATGCCAGCTGCGGCAAGCTCCGCGATACACGTTTCGATGCAGCCGTACAGATACCGCCTGAGCGTGCTGTCGACTTTGGCTCGATCCTCATCACTTAGCCGTGTGAATGTTTTGTTGCGCCCCATTTCAGTATTCCTCGCTCGATGATCTGAACCGAAACGATAACGGGATGGCGCGAGATAATCCCAATGACGGAGGTCAGCGAGTGGGCAGCGGCCCCGACCAGAGACAGGCGCCCACACGGCCAGGCGCACGCCGGTAGGGGCGGTGCCGGACAGGCTCTGGCCGATCTGCCTGGGCCGCGAGACATACCGCGCTATCAAGCGTCTGCGGGTGGATCAATGAAGCCGAGGGCTGCGATGAACTCGGCAAGCCCACCGCGCGAAGCTTGAGCGCGTTCCGCAAGCGTCTTCGCCTGAGGGTGGCCCTGGCTGGCGATCAGGGATGTCATGAGCACCAGAAACCCGATTTCAGCACATGCCAATAGCGCCCGGCGCAGCTCCCACGAATGGGGGCCATGCGCATAGACGAAGTTCAGCAGGTAGGTGTCGTCCCGTTCCTTAATCCCGGTGCTACTCACGATAGTGCGGCTGTTCGGATGGGCACCGAAATCGATAATCAAGTCATATCCTTTCTTCACCAAATCGGAGAACTGTGCACCTTGCTCCTCGGCCAAGTAGGAGAACATCTTCGTCGCCGTGAATTCAGACCGGCACCGAATTCGAGATTCGTCATCGCAGTCCCGATGCAACCACACATCCCCTAGTTCGGGTTTGACGGCAATTGCATTGGCGTACAGGGCGCTTTCCAAGGCGCCGCGGAGCGTCATGAAAACAGCCATGAGCTGCCCGGAAAGGGCCAAGAAGAGGGCCGCCCGAAAGGATGCGTGCGCGTTGAGGACCAACACAGCGGCCGACGTCGGCTTTACCTTCCCGGCCTCCCCTATCCAGTCAATGAACACCTGGTCGATTTCCCGCAGATAGGCCAAAGGACCGGCAAGCTCCTTCTCCGTTACCTGAGAGATTACGCGGACGGATTTAAGGAAGTTCTGAAAAGAAGGATCGTTATTTGACATAGGCAAGACCTTGGTTTTCGCAGGCTTGAAGCTCGGGCGTGAGCTTTTCGATTGAACTCAGGCGAGGCATGGTGAGGCTTCCAGTTGGGGGCGGACACTCGCCCTGCGTGTAGATGAGAGATCGATATTCTATCCGTGCATCGGTACTCAATCGCAGCCTCGAAATGAGCGTGACTGGCAGTGAGAATTTCCGCCTCCAATTCGAAACCCGGCCCGCCGGGCTGTTCGAATCAAATACCCGATTCGAATTCCAGAATCGGCCGTTTTGACGGCTAGGATGCAGCCATCAACTCAGCCAGGAGCCGACGCCATGAACACCACGAAGACCCCCAGCAATCGCCCCACCCGGCCTGCCCTTCGCTTGGTCGAGGAGTCGAGCCAGTTGGACCGCCTGCAGCACCGCATCCAGCTGCTGGAAGGACAAATGAACGCCATGGCGCAGGCCTGGTTGTACCTCGCAGCCGAGTGCGAGATGCAAGGCGGATTTAGCCTGGAGCGGATGGAAGAGTCGCTGAAGAACAAGCACTGGCCGCGCTGTGTGGACGTCAATGACAACGCCCGGAACACCCTGTATTGGCTGTGCTACGAACTCTCGGCGGCGCGTAACGTCCGGGCGGCCCGAGCACGTGACCAGGACGTGTAAAGCAGCACCGCCGTAGGCGCGGGGTTCTGCCACGGCAGAACCTTTTCCGCGGGCGGCGGATCGCCTGGTAACGCAAATAAAATTAAATCAATGCGTTATAGGGATTGGCCTTCCGCCGCGGCGGAAAAATCCCTTCCGTCCGCAGAACTCCAGGCGATGAATTCCGAACAGCCATCGTTTCACTGCAACTCCGATCCAGTCCATGAAGCCATCGCGTCACCGCGCCTCACAAATTGCTCGGGCATAATCCTTCATCATCAAAACACAGGACGTTCAGCCATGAAACGAATCGTCTTCGCTTTGTTCATTGTCTCCACGCCGGTACTGGCTGCCGAGTTCGGGTGGAAGTGCCCTGGCGGTGAGGTCGGGGTGGGCCGGGCATCGCCGTGCCCCGGTGGCGTCAAGCTCTACCTGGACGATATGAACACGGCGCAGTTGAACGCCTACACCAAGGCGCAATCGGCCCAGGATCGGAAGGACGAACTGGCGCGCAAGGCCGAGTCAGCCAAGCTCAAGGCCGAACAGGACGCAAAGGATGCAGCTTTGCTGAAACTGTGTGGCAAGCTGGATGGCGAGCCAGTCCTTGGCATGACGGAAGAGCAGTTCGTGAAATGCACCATGTTCGGCGAGCCGGCCACCAAGAACTACACCGTCACGCCCAACGGCAAGATGGTGCAGTACGTGTACAGGTCCTCGGTCTGGCACGGGTTCGCGTATTTCAGGAATGGCCGCCTTACCTCCTACCAGTTCTAGGCCGGTGTTGTTGCTCCTGGTCAAATTCATCGACGTCGACGAATTTGATGGGAATGACGTGGCGGACCGCTCGGTTAATGATGTCTGCCACGCTTAAGCTAACCAGTCCTGAGCTCGAATCAAAACGGCAGGCGCTTGCCGTTTTGGGAAAAACCAAGCTCTGCGAGCTGCTGTAATACAGGGCAAGTCGTTGGTCATGGCCTTGGTCAAATGCGTCGATGTCGACGCATTCTGTCAAAACGTGCGTCGACGCACCATTTAACGGCCAGTCAGTCCACGCTTGCATTGCGTGTGAGAGTTTCCAAACCGTTCGTCAACGCACGATTTGCTAGCGGTCGGTAAGTTCGCAGAGTGGCCGCCAAAATGCGGCGTCAACGCCGCATTCATGAACGCGACCAGCTTTCGCTCTAAAAAAACTTGTTGCGCTATGCAAAAGGTGTTCGCTATGATCGAAGCGTCGTTGAAACAGAAACGACCTGAGCTTGGCAGCTCGGTTATAGTTGGCGCACGAGCCGCGCCATTGTGATTTGTCGCGGCTTTTTTGTGCGCGCTCGGTGTCGCTCAATGGGCGGGCCGGGTGGGAGGGCTTCGGCCCTGCCGGTGCCAACTACCGGTCTGCCAACCTGCCCGGTTCCGCTCGCCCTCTTGGCAGGGGGCTGGCGGAAATGCAAACCGCTAGTTGGAGTGCACCATGAACACCCATTCCGTCCACGAGACCGGCATTCTGCCGCCTTCGAGTTCCGTAGCACCGGATCTACTCCCCGCCATTCCGGAAACGCTTCCGCCGGGCTATCGCCTCCCCGACGACTGCACCGATCCTGACCTGATCCAGCGTTACATTGCCGCGCAGATGGGGCGTACGGTGGAAACCTGCCTAGAGATCGGCCGTGGGCTGATTGCGCTCAAGACAACATGCGCGCATGGAGAGTTCTTGAATCGGCTGCGGGAGTTGGGTATCAATCAGGGTGTGTCATCACGCTTCATAGCTGCTTTCCGCAGGTTCTCAAATGTCGCGACGTCGCGACATTTGGCCACCGTGGGTAAGCAGTCGAAGCTCTTCGAACTGCTGCCGCTGGATGATGAACAGATCGAAGAACTTGCCGTACAAGGGCAGACCGGACCGCTGGTCTTGAGCGAGATTCCGTCCATGACGGTCAAGGCTGTGCGCGAGACGGTTCGGAAGATCCGGGAAGAGCGTAAACAGGTCAGTGATGCTCTCCTGGACGACAAGCGTCAGCAGCTTGTGGGTGCGTCTCTTCACAAGAAGAAATGTCTCGTTGACGAGACATTTGACAGAGCAGAGGAAGCTCTCCAGCCCGGTGACCGCATCGAAAGCCACCTCGCCCGCCGCCCTGGCACCGTGGTCAAGGTCTACCCCGACGGTAGCGCCTGCGTATGCTGGGATGAAGGCGAACCGCAACCCGAGGGCATGGGGCATGAGCGGGTTCCTCGGCAGTTCCTGATACGGGTTTCCGCCCAGCCTGAGGCTACCGAGACCCCGGCGCCTGACGTAACCGATCCGGACGGACAGGCGCCGCTCCAGTGCGACCTTCTGGTCCGTGCCTTTCCCGCGTTCCGCGTCGATGATCGCGTGGAACACCTGGTCAGCGGCCGGCAAGGTCGCGTGCACAGCATCGTCTGCAATGTCGGCGTTGTCGCCGTCTGCTTCGACGGCGATGAAGGTGGCCCGGCGCTCTGCATGTCCGGAGAACTCGAACTGGTGGAGCCCTTGCCGGACTCCCTGCGGGTCCATGAGCCGCAACCCGGCGGCGGCACTGGGCCTGACGGATTGGAGCACATCCGCCGCGTCGATACCACGCTGCGCGTCCACTTTGGCGGGCGGATGTTTGACGTATCGCAGGACGGCGTCCAGGTCGGCGATGCGGTGTTCTGCCGGGCGGATGACAACGGGCCGTTCATTTACGTGAGGCGGGCGTGGGCAGCGCAACCCGAATTCATCGCACCGCTCGTTCGTCACAATGATGGGCCATCGGCTTGCCTGGATGGACAGCGGTCAAATCGCCCTGGCTTGAGCGTGGGCGACCGGGTGGCGCACCGCGAGGACGGCGCGCTCGGCTACGTGCATAGCCTTCCCGGCGGTGCCGCCGTGCGGGTGGTTTGGGACAGCGGAACGGCCAACCGGCCGAGCTTGTGCCTGGAGGAGGAGATTGAACGGACGGGTGAGCCGCCCGCCGCCATGGCCCTGGGTGGAACAGCGGAACCGCGCTCTGGCAGCTCGCAGCCGGGCGATAGCGAAACAGCCGAGGCGTGCAACCTCGAAACCGTGCAACTGAACCATCGCCGGGCCTATCTGCTTGAGCGAATGCGGGTTGTGCTACGCCATGCCGATGCCCTGGAGATGAACGCGATTGACGATGCCCTGGAGGCGCTGGTCAATGACGTCCAGTCGGGCCGCTACGTTCCCGGTCTTGTCGCGGACGACTACGAGCTGACCCGCCGGTTCTGGATCGAAGGGGGTGTGAAATGAACACCCGTAACCACGACAATCCGGCCATGACGGATCCGCAGGGATGGGATGCCGCCGCGGCGCTGATCGGTGCCGAGGAGGATGCCCTGTGGGATAAGTGCAATGAGCTGGACGCGGCCCTGACGCGAACCCGCGCCCTGCTGCGCTCGATTTCCTGCCTGATTCTCGAGAGTGACTTCCGGGTCGATGACGTGATTGAACTGGTGGAGTGCGCGAAGGAGACCCTGGAAGCGAAGGGAGAGGAACCGCTCGACTTCGTGATGGATTTTCGGCGCAACACCCAGAAAGCCATTTACGACCATCTGTTTCCCAAGCCGCAGAGCGCACCTGTGGCAGCTCCGGAAGATACGGCCGATCTGGCGCAGCAGCAGGAGGCCATCCAGGCCGATATCACCAAGTTGCTTACCGAGGCCGTCCGGCCCTATTGGACGAAAGCCGACAGCGTTGGCGAGAACAAGCCCGTGGAGCGTGCAGCGAAGCGCAAATCGAAGGCCGGAAAGAAGGAGGTGCACTGATGGACCACGGACAAGCGTTGCGCCTTGCTTTCCTTCGGCGCCAGGCGCGGCGGAGCAAGGCCGCGAGAGTGGTTGGCTGGCTGGGGAGTGCCTACCGGGCCTGCCGGAGCCCGCGAAAGCCGGACCCGCTCGCCGGGCTGGAGGTTGGCCTGGTAGATAAGGACGGGCTTCCGTGCCTGGCCTTCAGGATCGGTGCTTCGGTCAGATCCGCCCCCCGACCTTAGCCGATGATGGTATCCGCCGACCTTCATCACTGAACCGCCTGCAATGGGCGGTTTTTTATTGCCCGCTTCCGATCTGCTGCCGGTCTGTCCAAATGGGCATCAAGGGGCGGCGCTGTGCAGGCCTGCAGACCCGTCCCAAACGCTCCCTATTCGTCCCAAAAACAAAATACGTGCATCGGTGCGAAGTTCATTTTTTTTGCAATGGTGAGCCTCGTGGGTGTTACAGGTTGCTCGCCCACTCTGAACGCGAAGTGCTGCATAGGCTACGTCCAAAGATTTCTTGTGGTTTGTTATTAATTGAATTGGTTCAATTAGTTTTCGCGTAAAAAAATGGGAAATTGAACAGACTCATTGGGTTTTTGGAAGGATCGGATTATGCCCAAAAAGCGTGATGGGGGAGACTTCATTGTCGAGTTCACGGAAAGCGTGAAGAGATTCATGGTTGATTCTGGAGTCTCAGAATCTGTCGCAGATTTTGTGTCTGTCGAAATGGCCAATTTCATATGTAAGGAGTGGGGCGGTTCGCAGCCATACATACCCGTGAAGTTGCATGCGCAGAAGGACGAATGCTGCGCGAAGATTTATGACGACTTCTACTTCAAAAAGAAGACTCTTCACGAGATTTCCTCTGAATACAGAATATGCCATCGAGTGATCCGCAAATATCTAAATGCGGAGGGCTTGAGGCGCCAAGAGCAACGACGTATCGAAGACGCCGCAAGGAAGGAAGAATCTCAAAGAGCTAATTGGCAGCGCTGGAAAAAGGAAAATTGTTGATGATGAGTCCATCTGAAATCCGCTTGAAGCAGAGCCCGGTCCTCAGCAGCCTTCTGCTTGGGATGGGGCAAGGGAGCTTCATCGCGGAGCGTGTTTTTCCGCGTCTCCCGCAAGCGTTGTCCGGCGTCACGCTCGCCCAGTTGGGTGACGAGCGTTTCCGCAAGTACAACTTGCGCCGTGCGCCTGGCACGCCGACCAAGCGGGTCAGCATCAAGTACGAAGGGAAGGTCTATACGGTGAATGAAAGCGCCGTGGAGATTCCGATTCCCCGCGAGCTGATCCGTGAGGCGGATGAATCGCGCAAGCTGAATGTTTCCAACCACCTGGATATTTCGCGGATAGCGGTCATGACGGCCCATGACATCCTACTCATGGATTACGAGCTGGACGCCGCAGCCTTGGCGACCAATCCAGCGTCCTACGCGTCCGGACATGTCGTCGATCTGGCCGGTGTGACCAAGTGGGGTACGGACACCGGTACGCCGGTCAGTGATATTGAGGCCGCCGGTAATCTGATCCGCAAGAAGACAGGACGCCGCCCCAATCAACTGACCCTTTCCGCCGATGCATTTACGGCCATTCGCCGGAGCCTCGATATTCAGAGCTACCTGCCGGATAGCCAACTCGGCCGGGCGAGCATTGAGGATCTGAAAAGGATTCTGCAACTGGATGAAGTCCAGGTCGGCGATGCGGTTTGGAAAGATGAAACCGACACCACCCGTGACGTCTGGGGGAACAACGCCGTTCTCTCCTACGCCCCACAGGTAAGCGCCAATGGGGAGGCCGACATCTCGCTGGCTGCACCGGCCTTTGGCTTTACCAGCGTCATCGAAGGGCATCCCTACATGGAGCCGCCTTACTACTCCCCTGGGGAGAAGTCGTGGATGTTCGGGGCGACCTACGAGCGGCAAGCCAATATCGCATTTGATACCGCGGCCGTTCTCTTTCGCAATCCGCTGTAACTGGGATTCGCGACCAATCCAAATCTTGGAGAATTGATATGGCTGAACAGATCGAAGTTGGAAGCGCGCTCAAGGTATTGAACGAGCACCAGGCTAAAGCCCAGGAGCTGCGGGAGCGCTTGGAACACGTGAGCGGCGCGGCGGCAACGTGGCGTGAGTCCCTGGCCGACTACCAGCGTGCAACCCCCGATCTTGCCGCACTGGAAAAGGCGGAATCGGATGCCTTGGCCGCTGTTGCCTTGGGCGAGGTGGAGCAGGAAACTGCCGACCGTGCATCCAGCCTGCTGGCCGAGGGCCGGCGCCTGGCGGGGGAACTCGGGCCGAAGATCAAGACGGCGCACAGCACCATCGCCGGTCTGGAACGCAAAGGTGAGGAGATCCGCGCAACTCTGGCGCAATTCGAGACGGCGCGAGCCTCAAAGCTGAAGGCCTTCCTGGTCGAGGAGATGGAGGCGGAGGCAGCCCGTTACGTGACCGCCGCAGCTGCCTTGATCCGGCACCATTCGCGCATTCGCGCGTTGGGCCGCTTGGCTCAGAAGGCCGGACTCGCGACCCAACTGACAGGCGCGGACTTGAAGCTGGTGATTGGCCGCATGGAGTCGCTGAAGGCCTTCGCCGGGCAGCAGTCCAACCCCCACAAATCGTTCTTGATGTTCGAGGGCGGTATCACTGGGCAGGATCAGACCAAGAGCCAGGCGGCCGAACGCGACGAGCGCCAGCGCTTGACGGCCGAACTGGGTATCGAGTTCGAGTCCGAACTGCAACCTGCCGGCGAAGGAGTCTGACGTGAACCTCTCCGATCAAGAGCTCCACGCCAAAGCGCAGAGCTATGCCCGTGAGAACCGCGTGAGCTACGCGGAAGCCCTATCGGCCGTGGTCGTGAGCTTCTCCAGCACGCAGGTTCAACCTATGACCGCTGCTTACAGCGAAGGCGGTTTGTCGGATGCGGAAATTGACCAGCGCGCCAAGGTATATGCCCGTGAGCACAGCGTGAGCTACGCCGAGGCGCTGACGCAGGTTTGCACGATAACGACTTGCTTTCGGGAAGGTGGAGCCATCGTGGCTTTCAGTGAAGCTGCTCAGATTGTTGAAGGGCAGTGGATCGACATCTTTCGCGCCGGAGAGCACATCGATGATTCCGGTGTATCTCATCGTTTTAGCCAAGCGGATGTCGCTGGTATGGCGGCGTTTTACAACCCTGCTCTTCGTGAGGCGCCGTTGGTAATTGGACACCCGGAAACGGATGGCCCAGCGCATGGCTGGGTGGCCGGACTTCGGGCTACACCCGATGGCATGTTGCAGATGAAACCCAGCCAGGTGGAGGCGCGCTTTGCGGAGCAACTGAGAGCCGGGCGTTTCAAGAAGCGCAGCGCGGCGTTCTATCCGCCGAACCATCCGGGCAATCCGTCCCCTGGTAAGTGGTACTTGCGGCATGTGGGTTTCTTGGGTGCTCAGCCGCCCGCCGTGGCCGGCCTTCGGGATCTGGCGTTTTCCTGATTGACCGCCGGCGGGATGCCGGCTTTTTTACATGGAACCGAGATGAGCAAGATTCAAGAGGCGCTCGAAGCTGCCAAAGCGGCGTTGACGGCGCGGCCGCGCCTGGTTGTGACGGTCAATGATTTGAACATGGCGCAGGCGGACTTCAACCCCTATGCGACGGAATTGGCGATGATCGAAAGAGCGCTGATTGAAGTTTCCTACCTCGATGTCGGGCTGCGCAGCCTGCTGGCTGAAAAGGCGGCGAGTCTTGCCGAGGCGGAGCGAGATCCGATTGACGTGACGGTTGCCAAGGGCGCGGGGGCTGTATGAGTGGAGAAATCCGGGCGAAGGTCATCATTGATGGCGACCCCAAGGGCCTGCGCACGGCGCTGGCCCAGTCCGAGGCCGACCTGGCCAAGTTGGACGCCACCGGCCGTAAGGTGCAGATCCTGGAAGGCGCCATCCAGAACGCCAAGGATGCCCGCGCCGCCATGCTGGAAGCGCGGACCTCTGCCCAGACCCTAGACGAGCAGCTCGCATCCGCCAAGGGCGCCGGCGCTGGGAAGGAAGCGATCAAGCTGCTCGAGCAGGCGGTGAAGTCAGCCAACGCCGAGGTGAAGGCGTCGGAAACCGCTTGGGAGCAGTCGCGCCAGAAACTGGATGCGGCACGGTCAGCAGCATCCGCCGCCGGTGTCGATACCCGCAACCTGGCGTCCGAGCAGTCCCGCCTGAAGGCGGAAACGGAAGCTGCCGCCGCAGCGGTGCAGCGCAGTGCGCAGGCGCTGGAGGATGCAGCGCGGGCCAGCCAGGAAAAGCTCGCCCAAGATCGGGCCGCCGCAGCCGAAGAGCAGCGCCTGGCACAGATCGTCGAAATGAACACGACGCGGCAGCGCCTGGCTGCGCAGGAACTGCTTGAGGCCGAGCGAAAGGCCTATGCGGAGGCCGAAACGGCTTCAGCTCGCGCTACTGCGGCACGTGAGGCCGAGGCGCGAGCCGTCGAAGCCTTTGCAGCTCGGACCAAGAAGGCGCTGTCCGATTCGTTCTCTGCTGTCGGCATTCGAGGCAGTGCAGAGATCCAGGCGGAAATCCTCAACATTCAGCAATCACTGCTGAAACTGGGTGCCAGCGCCAAGATATCCGGTGCCGATTTTGATAGGGCCTTTGCTGAGGCAAAAACTCGGATTGCTGCGCTGGAAGCTGAAATGAACGGCGTGGTTCCGGCCATTGATCGTGTTGGAACTGGCGCCAAAGGCTTGAAGGGGGATTTCGCGGCACTCGCTGGGCAGTTTGCCGGTATCGCGATCGCAATGCAGGCGGGTCAAGCCTTCATCACGGCAAACAGCCAGATGGAAAGCCTGTCGCGCACCCTCAAGCAGCTGACAGGTGATAGCACCAAGGCGGCCGCTGAGCTGGAATATATCCGTGGCGCCGCCAACCGGATGGGGCTGGACGTCTTGGAAGCGTCCAAGAGCTACACCCAGTTGCTGGCGGCGACCAAGGGAACGGCGCTGGAAGGCGACAGCGCCAGGAAGGTGTTTGAGGCGGTCGCCGGTGCGATGGCCAGCCTCGGCAAGAGCAGTGCCGAGACAAACAATGCCCTGATGGCCGTGAATCAGATGGCCAGCAAGGGCACGGTGCAGATGGAGGAGCTGAAAGGCCAACTGGGCGAAGCTCTGCCGGGCGCCTTGAAGGCGGCGGCGGATGGCGCCGGCCTGACCGTCTCCGAGATGAGCAAGATGATCGAAAGCGGTGAGGTTCTCGCGGAAGATCTGCTGCCAGCGCTGGCCAAAGGGCTCACCGAGATGTACGGCGTTGGCAAGACCAACAATGACACCTTTGTCGCCAGTTGGGCACGCCTCAAGAACACGGTCACTGACACGCTGCAGGTGATCGGCGATAGCGGCGTGTTCAAGGTTCTGACTCAGACGGTAAGCGGCGCGACGCAGGCCTTGGGCGTCTTTACCGTAGGTGCGGAAGCGTCGGCAAAGAAGATTGGCGTGATGGCCGCCGCCATTGCCAACGGGGACTTTGGTCTAAAAGGGTTTTCAGATCGGGCGAAGCAGGCGCTGGGTGAAATCGACATCCAGACGGAAAAAAGCCTGCAAAAGATCACTCAGGCGAGCTCGGGGGCCAGCACGGGGATCGCAGGGGCCGGAAAGGCCGCTGAGGATGCCGGAAAAAAGGCCGCAGATTCATCCAGCGGATGGCTTGCGGCTGAAAATGCGTATTCGCAGGTCGAACAGGCCAGCAAAAAGCAGATTGACCGCCTGAAGACTTTGCAGGACGCCGCGGACTCAGGCGGGGCGGCCATGAAGGCCTTCGCGGACGTCTTCGGCACCCAGGTTGAAAAGCTCACTGCCGCGACACAGGCCGCCAAGGCCCATGAGGATGCCAGCCGGGCACTGGCGGACCAGGTTAAGGCCGATCTGGAGATTGCCAAGGCCAAGCTGGTCTCCCTGGAGCAAGAGCGCGACGCCAATGGGAAACTGACCGACGCGAAGGAAAAGCTGCGGGAGAAACTGCAAGACACCATTCTTACCAAGCAGGCAGAGGCCGATAAGACGGAACAGGCCACCGCTGCGGCCCATTCGGCGACCCTGCAGGCGGAAGCCGCCACCGCAGTCTTTGCGGACCATGCCAAACAGGTCTACGCGCTGCGTGACGCTTGGCAGGCTGCGGAAGCCGAGTACCAACGTTTGTCCGTCTTGAACAGCCAAGGCGTCAGTGTCTCCAAAGAGCTGAAGGCGGCCGACGAAGCACGTGCCAAAGCGCTGCTCCTGTACCGGGATGCGCTCTCCGATGCGACGGCCGCCGCTGAACGCCATGTTGCAGCTGAGAAGAGCGCAGCCAGCATTCAACAATCTGCGCTGCAGAACGACCTATACCGGGCGAACACCATCCTGGAGGTCGCGAAGCAACGGGGCAATGAAAAGGAGATAGCCCAAGCTCAGATTGCTGTCTGGCGCATTGAATTGGAGATCAACGAAGCGCAGGCACTCGCCTCCAGGAAGGAGGCCGAGGCCATGGAGCTGGTAGCCAAGGCGAAGCGCGCCGAACTGGAGGCTTCCGGCGGGCTGACGGAGGCGAAGAAGGCCGAACTGGCGCTGGCGGATGCCAACGTGAAGGCCAAACAGTTGGAGGCCGAAAAGTACGACCTGGTGGCCGACCGCATGCGGAAGCTGTCATACGAAACCAACGAGCTGAAATCGAGCTTCGGCGACCTATCATCTTCCGCCGACCAGGCCGCCGCATCAGCGGACCGTGCTGCCGCCAGTTACGACGGGCTGGCTTCGTCCATCCGTTCCGCCGGCCAGGCCAAGGATGGCTTCGTGCGGAACACCAACGGTGAAATCGTCACGACCGGTCCGGATGTCGCCGGCTTGGCGGTCAAGAACACGCAAACGCCGGAGCAGGCGAAAATCTTCGAGGAGGTCTTCAACTTCTACTACCAGAAGGCCTCTCAGGATCCGTCGAACTACTCATCGATGCAGGGCCTGCAATACGGGGCCATTGAGCGTGCAGCAGCAGCGGCTGCTGCGGCCGAGGCGCAACGACGAACATCTCAGAGCAGTGGAAGCGCCTCTTCGGCGTCCTCCTCTTCATCTGGGGCAAGCAGTTACCCGTTGAATGGGCAAACGATCAAGATCGACATAACTGGAAATGGTGGCTCCGCGGCGGCGTACGTGAACGATCAGGCCTCTGCTGACGCCCTTGTACGCATATTGAAGAGCTCCCTCGCGGGAAGATCTTGATTTCGTGTCTCACCTTTTTCCAGACCAGGATAGCCAGCATGAGCAACGAACTAATTTATTTTCTCCGTCAAGCGGTTCCAGGCGCCCCTCTCCTGATTGGGACAATTGTTCAAGAAAGCGCTGGTGAATATACGATTCAGCAGCCAGACGGCTCTCTCTCTAAGGCACGTAGTGTTGCCAGCTTTTCAGTTGGAACCACCGTACTCTTCCGCCCAGGCGGTGTCATTGAGTCTGAGGCTCCGGGGTTCGGTGATTTCATTGAGATCGATGTTTAGGCGGCGGGTCTTCGGCTTTCACTATCTCGTGGCGTAAATTTGTTACGGTGTGCGAAAGTCCCGTCCCTCTCGTTTATCTCGCCTCAGCGCCGGCATTTATCGCGGCGCGCTTTAAGAGCTGGATTGCTTCGAAGCGCAGTTCCGGATCCTCGACAAAACTTCCACGTGGCGGTGGATCCTTGTCAAGGGTAGGGCCAGTGGTCGCGGCAGCGATGGTCGCTGGCTCCGCATGATGGGGATATACCGGGACATCACCCGCGCAAAGAGCGCCGAGCTTGAGCTGTTGCACGCCAAGGAGCAGGCAGAGGCGGCAAATCGGGCCAAGAGTGATTTTCTGGCCAACATGAGCCACGAGATCCGCACGCCGATGAACGGCATCATCGGTATGACGGAGTTGGTGCTCGATACGCGGCTCGATGACGAGCAGCGCGAGTATCTGAATACGGTCAAGAGTTCGGCTGACTCCTTGTTGCACATCATCAATGACGTGCTCGATTTTTCGAAGATCGAGGCTGGGTGGCTGAATCTCGAGCAGGTCGAGTTCTCCTTGCCCGGTCTGCTTGGCGACACCATGAAGTCCCTCGCCCTGAGGGCGTATCAGAAGGGGATCGAGTGCTTCTACTACGTGGGGCCCGAGGTTCCTGCTGTCTTGATCGGGGATCCCACCCGCCTGCGCCAGGTGCTGACCAATCTTGTCGGGAACGCGATCAAATTCACTGACAAGGGGGAGGTTGAGGTCGTTGTTCGTGCCCGGCTGCTGGAAGATCGCGGTGCGCTCCTCGAAGTCGATGTGCGTGACTCCGGAATCGGTATCGCCGAGGACAAGCATGCCGCGATTTTTGGCGCGTTCTCCCAAGCTGACGAGTCGACGACGCGAAAGTATGGTGGGACAGGGCTGGGCTTGGCGATCAGCAAGCGGATCGTCGAGCTGATGGGGGGCACTATCAGCGTATCGAGCGGGCTCGGTCAAGGTAGCGTATTCAGTTTCTCGGTGCATGTCGACGTGCCAGCGCAACCGCTGGCCGACGGGCCTGTCTTTGGCGCGCGGCGCGTCCTTGTGGCTGCTGGAAATCAGGCGCTGCGCCGTTGTGTTGGTTTACAGCTCAGGTCCCTGGGGGTGGATGTCAGGGATGTAGCGGATGGAGAGGCACTCCTTGCTCAGTTGCAGGCGGCTCAGGCAGGGAATGCGCCGTATGACTGGCTGCTGATGGACGCAGCGATGCCGGCGCCGGGCGGTTATGCGCTGGCCGAAAGGCTGATCAAGGGGTGGCCGCGCCTTGATCGCCTGGTCATGATGCTCGATGGCAACGCGCAGCGTGGTGATTCGGCGAAGTGTGAGCATTTCAAGATCGGCGCCCGGCTGATTAAGCCTTTTTCCAAGCTTGATCTGGTCGATGCCCTACGCCTGTCGTTGCAGGGGGGCGTAGTGGAGGAAGAGCGTTTCCTCGTCGCTGAGTCCATAGCAGCGCCGCTGTCGGTTGCGCGCCTTGGGCATGCGTACCGTATCCTGCTGGTCGAGGATAATCCGGTCAATCAGACCGTAGCTGTCAAGATGCTGGAGAAGGCGGGGCACTCGATCACCGTGGCATCGAACGGTCAGGAAGCTGTCGACTGTTTCGACGGGGGGCGCTTTGACCTGATTCTGATGGATGTTCAGATGCCGGTCATGGGAGGGTTCGAGGCGACGCAGGCCATCAGGGCGCGAGAAGCCAGGCGCAGTTGGGCGGCTGGCGGTCACTGGAAGTTCACGCCGATCATCGCCATGACGGCACATGCGATGCAGGGTGATCGTGATCGCTGTCTAATGGCCGGGATGGACGATTACATCGCCAAGCCCATCAAGCCGGCCGAGCTTTTTGCGGCGATCGGGCGCGTCGTCGGAGGAGAGCGAGACGAAGACGGGGGTGAGCCCTGTATCGATCTTGGGGGCGGGAGCGATGTGGCAGACCTAGCTGCCACGCTGGAACTGCTCGACGGGGATGAATCTGCCTTGCAGCAGCTGATCACACTTTTCTTCAATGATCTGGAGCGCAATCGCAAGGCGCTGGAGCAGGCTCAGCGTGCCGACGATTTTGCTGGGATCCGTAATCTGGCCCATTCGATCAAGGGTTCGGCGGGGGTGTTCAACGCCGAACTCGTCGTGGCTGTCGCGCAACGCCTGGAGGTGGCGGGGAAGAGTGAGGACAGGGCCGCTGTGTGCCGTGAGTTGCCGGAACTTCTTGAGGCGCTCGGCCACCTTGCGGGTGTACTGCGCAGGGCACGAAAGGTGACATAGTTTGTCTGCATCCCTACAGTCGGGTTTGCCGGCAGAGGTGGCTTCAGGCTATAATTAGAAAGTTTCTTACGGGATGGCCTTCAGGGCGATCCCGTTTTTCATGTGTAGCCCGGCTACGCATGCAAGTCGTCCAATCACAAGATTTCGAGGAGTTCGCCGTGTCAGCTTTCCCGCCCGCCATTCTTGTTCTTGCCGACGGGACGGTGTTCTACGGCAAAGGCATCGGGGCCATTGGTGCAACGGTCGGCGAGGTGGTGTTCAACACTGCCATGTCCGGCTACCAGGAAATCCTTACCGACCCGAGCTACTGTAGCCAGATCGTCACGCTCACCTATCCGCACATCGGAAACACCGGTATCAATCGGGAAGATAATGAAGCCACCAAGGTTTTTGCTTCCGGCCTGGTGATTCGAGATTTGCCGCTGGTGGCGTCCAACTGGCGTAGCGAGCAGTCGCTGGATGCCTATCTCAAGGCCGAGAACATCGTCGCGATCGCCGGTATCGATACCCGCAAGCTCACGCGCATCCTGCGTGAGAAGGGGGCCCAGAGCGGCGCTATCGTAACGGCGGCAACGGCTGCCGAACTGAACGTGGAGGCCGCGCTCGCACAGGCCCGGGCATTCCCGGGGCTCGCCGGCATGGATCTCGCCAAAGTTGTGTCCGCCACTGAGTCTTATCCCTGGACGGATGGGGAGTGGCGTCTGGACGCCGGCTACGTGGCCCAGGAGAACCCGCGTTTTCACGTCGTAGCCTACGATTATGGCGTCAAGCGCAACATCCTGCGAATGTTGGCCGAGCGTGGTTGCCGCCTGACGGTAGTGCCCGCCCGGACTCCCGCCGCGGACGTGCTGGCCCTCAATCCCGATGGTGTCTTCCTGTCCAACGGGCCTGGCGATCCCGAGCCCTGCGACTACGCTATCGAGGCGATCCAGCAGGTGCTCGCGAAGGGTATTCCTACCTTCGGCATCTGCTTGGGGCACCAGTTGCTTGCACTGGCGTCCGGGGCCAAGACCATGAAGATGAAGTTCGGCCACCACGGCGCGAACCATCCGGTGAAGGATCTTGATTCCGGCCAGGTGCTGATCACCAGCCAGAACCATGGTTTCGCTGCCGACGTTGCAACGCTGCCTATCAATGTGCGGGTGACCCATGTGTCGCTGTTCGACGGCAGCCTGCAGGGTTTGGCGCGTACCGATGTGCCGGCCTTCTCCTTTCAGGGACACCCGGAGGCGAGCCCCGGTCCGCACGACGTGGCCTACCTGTTTGACCGATTCATTGCGCTGATGGAGGCGAGGAGCTGAAGCCGATCGTCACGGTGGTGCGCCGCGACGCACCAGTTCTCGATCAACCGCTTTCCAGTCTCTGAAGAACCATGCCCAAACGTACAGACATCAAGACCATTCTCATCATTGGCGCCGGCCCGATCATCATCGGCCAGGCCTGTGAATTCGATTACTCTGGCGCTCAGGCCTGCAAGGCCTTGCGTGAAGAGGGTTACAAGGTTGTGTTGGTCAATTCCAACCCGGCCACGATCATGACGGATCCGGAAACGGCCGACGTCACCTACATTGAGCCGATCACCTGGCAGGTCGTCGAGCGCATCATCGAGAAGGAACGGCCGGATGCCGTGTTGCCCACGATGGGCGGCCAGACCGCGCTCAACTGCGCGCTCGATCTTGCGCGCAACGGTGTGCTCGAGAAGTTTGGTGTCGAGCTGATCGGCGCCAAGGAGGAGGCCATCGACAAGGCCGAGGACCGCATGAAGTTCAAGGACGCCATGACCAAGATCGGTCTTGGCTCTGCGCGTTCCGGCGTTGCCCACAGCATGGATGAGGCCCTGCAGGTGCAGGCCGACATCGGCTTCCCGGTCATCATCCGTCCGTCCTTCACTCTCGGCGGTACCGGTGGTGGCATCGCGTACAACCCGGAAGAGTTTGCGGAAATCTGCAAGCGTGGCCTGGAGGCGTCGCCGACCAACGAGCTGCTGATTGAAGAGTCGCTGATCGGCTGGAAGGAATACGAGATGGAAGTGGTCCGTGATACGGCGGACAACTGCATCATCGTCTGCTCCATCGAGAACCTCGATCCGATGGGCGTGCACACCGGTGACTCCATCACCGTGGCGCCGTCCCAGACGCTGACGGACAAGGAATACCAGATCCTTCGCAACGCCTCCATCGCGGTGCTGCGCGAAATCGGCGTGGATACCGGCGGCTCCAACGTGCAGTTCGCGATCAATCCGAAGGACGGTCGCATGATCGTCATCGAGATGAACCCGCGCGTGTCCCGTTCGTCCGCGCTGGCGTCCAAAGCGACCGGTTTCCCGATTGCCAAGGTGGCGGCCAAACTGGCCGTCGGCTTCACCCTCGATGAACTGAAGAACGACATCACCGGCGGCGCGACGCCGGCGTCCTTCGAGCCGTCCATCGACTACGTGGTCACCAAGATCCCGCGTTTCGCCTTCGAGAAGTTCCCGCTGGCCAATGATCGCCTGACCACCCAGATGAAGTCCGTGGGCGAGGTCATGGCTATGGGTCGGACGTTCCAGGAGTCCTTTCAGAAAGCCCTGCGTGGCCTTGAGACCGGCGCCTACGGCCTGGACGAAGTTGAAGCCGATCAGGACGATCTGGAACGCGAACTCAGCGAGCCGGGCTCCCAACGCATCTGGTACGTGGGCCAGGCCTTCCGTGAAGGCATGACCCTCGAGCAGGTGCACGCGCTGACCCGCATTGATCCGTGGTTCCTGATCCAGATCGAAGACCTCATCAAGACCGAGAAGTCCCTGGTGGGGCGTTCCCTCAAGGGCATCAACGCGGCTGAACTGCGCGAGCTGAAGCGCAAAGGTTTTGCCGACCGTCGTCTGGCCAAGCTGCTGGCCACGGACGAAACGTCCGTGCGCCTGCATCGTCATGCGGCCGGCGTTCGCCCGGTCTTCAAGCGTGTGGATACCTGCGCCGCCGAATTCGCCACTTCCACCGCGTATCTGTATTCCTCCTACGAGGACGAGTGCGAGGCGCTGCCCACCAGCAACAAGAAGATCATGGTGCTGGGCGGTGGTCCGAACCGGATCGGTCAGGGCATCGAGTTCGACTACTGCTGTGTGCACGCCGCGATGGCCATGCGTGAAGACGGGTACGAGACCATCATGGTCAATTGCAACCCGGAAACCGTGTCCACCGACTACGACACCTCGGACCGCTTGTACTTCGAGCCGCTGACGCTTGAAGACATCCTCGAGATCGTTGCCGTCGAGAAGCCCGTTGGCGTGATCGTGCAGTTCGGTGGCCAGACCCCGCTGAAGCGTGCCCGTGAGCTCGAAGCCAACGGCGTGCCCATCATCGGTACCAGCCCGGACATGATCGATGCGGCCGAAGACCGCGAGCGCTTCCAGAAGCTGTTGTTCGAACTGGGCCTGAAGCAGCCTCCCAACCGTACCGCCCGCACGCCGGAAGACGCGGTGCGTCTGGCGGCCGAGATCGGCTACCCGCTGGTGGTTCGCCCGTCCTACGTGCTGGGCGGGCGGGCGATGGAAATCGTCCACGAGCAGAAGGATCTAGAGCGCTACATGCGTGAGGCCGTCAAGGTTTCCAACGATTCTCCGGTGCTGCTCGATCGCTTCTTGAACGACGCGACCGAAGTGGACGTGGATGCCTTGTCCGATGGTAAGCGCGTCATGATCGGCGGCATCATGGAGCACATCGAGCAGGCTGGCGTCCACTCGGGTGACTCCGCCTGTTCCCTGCCGCCTTACACGCTGTCGCAGAAGCTGCAGGACGAACTGCGTCGCCAGACGGAATCGATGGCCCGTGCGCTGAACGTGTGCGGTCTGATGAACGTCCAGTTCGCGATCCAGGGCGAGGGCGATGACGCTGTGGTCTACGTGCTTGAAGTGAACCCTCGCGCATCTCGGACCGTTCCGTTTGTTTCCAAGGCTTGTGGCCTGCCGCTGGCAAAGATCGCCGCGCGCTGCATGGCCGGCCGCAGCCTCGACGATCAGGGCGTTGCAGGTGAAGTCGTGCCGCCGTACTACTCCGTGAAGGAGGCCGTGTTCCCCTTCGTCAAGTTCCCAGGTGTCGATACGATCCTCGGGCCCGAGATGAAGTCCACCGGCGAGGTCATGGGCGTCGGTCGTACGTTTGCCGAAGCCTTCGTGAAGAGCCAGCTCGGCGCCGGCGTGCGCCTGCCCACCTCGGGCAAGGCATTCATCAGCGTCAAGCACACTGACCGTCCGAAGGCCGTTGAGGTTGCGCGTGAGCTGATCGATCTGGGCTTCTCCGTAGTCGCCACCCGCGGTACCGCCGCGGCGATTTCCGCTGCTGGCTTGCCCGTGTCCGCGGTGAACAAAGTGAACGAGGGCCGGCCGCATATCGTGGATATGATAAAGAACAACGAGATCAGCCTCGTCATCAACACGGTTGAGGAAAAGCGCCAAGCGGTGACAGACTCCCGTTCGATCCGTACCAGCGCGCTGGCGGCGAAGGTCACGGTTTACACGACGATCGAAGGTGCGCGTGCAGCCTGCATGGGCATGCGCCATCTGGTGGGGCTCGAGGCCTATTCCCTGCAGGGTCTCCATGGCGAGTTGGTGAAGGCATGAACAAGGTACCGCTGACCGTTGCTGGCGCAGAGCTGCTGCGTCAGGAGCTGCACCGGCTGAAGACCGTCGAGCGTCCGGACGTCATCGCGGCGATTGCCGAGGCGCGTTCCCATGGTGATCTTTCCGAAAACGCCGAGTATGACGCGGCCAAGGAGCGCCAGGGTTTCATCGAAGGGCGTATCCGGGAGGTGGAGGGGAAACTCTCCAACGCCCAGATCATCGACCCCAAGCTGCTCGATGCGGATGGGCGCTGCGTCTTCGGCGCCACGGTGGAGCTCGAGGACCTGGATAACGGCGAATCGGTGACTTACCAGATCGTCGGCGACGACGAGGCTGACATCAAGGCGGGCAAGGTTGCGATCAGCTCTCCTATCGCCCGTGCCTTGATCGGCAAGTTTGCAGGTGACGTTGCCGAGGTGCAGGCGCCCGGTGGCGTGCGTGAGCTTGAGCTGATCGACGTCCGTTACGAGTAAGCCTCGCGCCCATGTCTCGATTTGCTGAATACGTCTACAGCATCCTGATCACTCTGTGGGTTGGGGCGCTGTGGGCGATCGGCTACCTTGCCGCGCCCACGCTGTTCCGGTTGCTTGACGACCGCATGCTTGCCGGGCGCCTGGCGGGGGAAATGTTCACCTACGTTGCCTGGCTAGGCCTGTTGTCTGCCGGCTATCTGTTGGTGTTCCTTGCACTTCGCAAGAATGGCGCGGCCTTCAAGAGCGGCGTCTTCTGGGTGATTTTCCTGATGTTGCTGCTGACTGTGGCTGGCCATTTCGGAGTCCAGCCGATCCTGGCGCAGCTGAAGGAAGATTCCTTGCCGCGCGAAGTCATGGAAAGCGCCTTGCGTAGCCGGTTCATGGCTTGGCATGGCGTTTCCAGTGTTGTCTATCTGGTGGAAAGTCTGCTTGGACTGCTATTGGTCACTTGGCAGGACAAGGGGTTGCGTTGATCGACGTCGTTCAGGCGTCGTCGGATTGGCGTCGGGGTCCTTTGCCGGGAGCTGCGAACCAGTAATCCTTCTTGGCACCAGCCTTCTTCTTCAAGGAGGCGATACCCCGGTGGGATGATAGCGCCTTGGCGGACTTTGCCTTGGCCAGCGGCTTTTTCGGCCGATCGGTGGAAGAAGTCCGAGTGACTTCCTGTTCGCGCTTTTCCCGCCAGATGATCAGCGTCTTGCCGATATGTTGAACGGCCGAAGCGCCGAGTTCGGTGCAGATGCTGGTGAGAATGGACTCCCGAAGACTGCGGTCATCACCGTAGATGCGGACCTTGATCAGTTCGTGAGCCTGCAGGGCGTGATCGATCTCCTTGAGCACGGCAGGCGTCAGGCCATTGCCGGCGACACTGACCACGGGGTTAAGGTGGTGGGCTTGCGCGCGGAACGCGCGGCGCTGCGCGGGCGAAAGTTCAATCATTTTGCAACTCATTGAAAAAAAGGCGTAATTGTACCGCGATGAAGCGTACCAAGACCAGTAAATCGTGGATGACGGAGCATGTAAATGATCCGTTCGTGCAGCGCGCCAAGGCTGAAGGCTGGCGCGCCCGGGCGGCGTACAAGCTCATGGAGATCGACGAAAAGGATAAGCTGATCCGCACCGGTATGGTTGTGGTCGACCTGGGGGCGGCCCCGGGTTCATGGAGCCAGGTCGCTATAGGGCGGGTGGGAGCGCAGGGGCGGGTCTTTGCGTTGGATTTGTTGCCGATTGAGCCCATCAATGGTGTCGAGTTCATGCAGGGTGATTTCCATGACGAGGAGTTTGTGGCCCGGTTTGAGGCGCAACTGGATGGGCGGGGGGTTGATCTCGTGATGTCGGATATCGCGCCGAACATTTCAGGTATCCCCTCCAGCGATCAAGCGCGTTCGATTCATCTGGCTGAGTTGGCCCTTGAGTTTGCGGATCAGCACTTGAATCCGGGTGGGAAGTTCCTTGTCAAAGTGTTTCAGGGGCAGGGCTTTGATGAGTTTCGCAAGGAGATGGGGCGGGTCTTCAAGTCTGTAGTTGTGCGCAAGCCCCAAGCATCCCGGGGGCGTAGTTCCGAGGTGTACTTGTTGGGCTTCGGACTGCGGGCCTAGGTCGGGCCCTGTTATTGAGTCAGACTATGGCTACGATCATTTGATCCGGCGAACGATCAGACATAGAATCAGTCCACTAAGCTGTGGCCCCCGTCGGGCTTTCAAGGAATCGTTTTGAACAATCTATTCAAGAATCTCGCGATCTGGTTGGTGATAGGCGTCGTTTTGATGACGGTCTTCAATCAGTTCAACAATCGTCAGGCGGCCCAGAATTCGGTCGAGTACTCCCAGTTCATGGAGGACGCGAAGCAGGGCAAGATCTCGAAGGCGGTTGTGGATGGACGCACTGTACGAGCCACGACTCAAGACGGGCGGCAGATCACGGTATACACGCCGGGAGTGCAGGACATCTGGATGGTCGGCGACCTGATGCGTTACGGTGTAAAGGTCACGGCGTCGAAGCCTGAGGAGGAGCAGTCTTTCCTCATGAATATCTTTGTGTCGTGGTTCCCGATGATTTTGCTGATTGGTGTATGGGTGTTCTTCATGCGCCAGATGCAAGGGGGCGGGCGTGGTGGCGCCTTCTCGTTTGGGAAATCCAAGGCCAAGATGCTTGATGAGACTGCCAACACTGTGACTTTTGCCGATGTGGCCGGTTGTGACGAGGCTAAAGAGGAGGTTGGCGAGCTGGTTGAGTTCCTTCGTGACCCCTCCAAGTTCCAGAAGCTCGGGGGACATATTCCCAAGGGGGTGTTGATGGTTGGCTCTCCGGGTACTGGTAAGACCTTGTTGGCGAAGGCGATCGCGGGTGAGGCTAAGGTTCCGTTCTTCTCAATCTCCGGTTCGGATTTTGTGGAAATGTTTGTTGGCGTTGGGGCAGCGCGCGTGCGTGACATGTTCGAGCAGGCCAAGAAGCAGGCTCCCTGCATCATCTTCATCGACGAAATTGATGCGGTGGGTCGGCAACGTGGTGCAGGCCTGGGTGGTGGTAATGATGAACGTGAACAAACGCTGAACCAGTTGTTGGTCGAGATGGATGGCTTTGAAGGCGTTTCGGGCGTAATTGTGATCGCTGCGACCAACCGCCCCGACGTTCTTGATCCGGCCCTGTTGCGTCCGGGCCGTTTCGACAGGCAGGTTGTGGTTCCCTTGCCTGATATTCGAGGGCGGGAGCAGATTCTGCGGGTCCATATGCGTAAAGTCCCCATTGCGCCCGACGTCGACGCGTTGATTCTTGCTCGCGGCTGTCCGGGGTTTGCAGGGGCTGACCTTGCCAATCTGGTCAATGAGGCTGCGCTCTTTGCTGCCCGCGGCAACAAGCGCCTCGTAGACATGGATGATTTCGAGCGTGCGAAGGACAAAATCATGATGGGGGCGGAGCGCCGCTCCATGGTCATGCCAGAGGAGGAGCGCCGGAATACTGCTTACCATGAGTCTGGGCATGCGATTGTTGCGAAGTGTCTGACCAAGACCGATCCCGTACATAAGGTCACGATCATTCCGCGGGGGCGCGCGCTTGGTGTCACCATGCAGTTGCCGGAGCAGGATCGTTATAGTCAGGATCGTGAGCGCTTGCTGCAAACTATCGCCGTTCTCTTTGGTGGTCGAATTGCTGAGGAGATCTTTATGAATCAGATGACGACGGGTGCGTCAAATGATTTTCAGCGTGCGACCGATCTTGCTCGCCGGATGGTGACCCAGTGGGGGATGTCGGACAATCTCGGCCCGATGGTTTACGGCGAGGAAGAGGGTGAAGTGTTTCTAGGGCGCTCGGTCACGACGCACAAGAATATGTCCGAGGCGACCTTGCAGAAGGTGGATGCGGAGATCAGAAGGATTCTGGATCAACAGTACGCCTTGGCACGTCGCCTGATCGAGGAAAATCGGGACAAAGCCGAGGCGATGACGGCTGCGCTTCTGGAGATGGAAACCATCGATGCGGACCAGATCGATGACATCATGGCCGGGCGGGCTCCGCGGCCGCCCAAGCCCTCATCCCAGATCCCCAAGCGTCCAAGCGACGACAGTACGGGGGCAGCGCCGACCGCTCCTGCACCCGCGGCTTGAGTTTCAGATCCTGTGTTGATTTACGGGCCGGCTCCTGTGTGAGCCGGCCCTTTTATTTAGAGATCACCTTATGTCTTCAGTTCTCAGATGTGGCCGCTTCCAGTTAGATCTCAGCAAGCCCAGGATCATGGCGATCATCAATGTGACCCCGGATTCCTTTTCGGGGCCGGGTTACCTGAGCAGGGATGCTGCGTTGAGGGCGGCCGAGCAGGCCATCGCCGATGGAGCGGAACTCCTTGATGTCGGTGGTGAGTCATCGCGTCCCGGGGCGCAAGCGGTCTCCGAGCAGGAGGAGCTCGACAGGGTCATTCCTGTGGTGGAGGCGTTAGTTTCGTTCAATATCCCGATATCCGTGGATACGGTGAAGCCGGTTGTAATGCGCGAGTCGATCCGTGTCGGCGTGGATATGATCAATGATATCGCAGCGTTCAGGGTCCCCGGTGCGCTCGAGGCTGTAAGGGACAGCAGCGCAGCCCTGTGTGTGATGCACATGCAGGGAGAGCCGGGCACAATGCAGCTTGCGCCGGCTTATAGCAATGTCCTCCTTGACGTGGAGCAGTTCTTGGTCCAACGGCTTGACGTGTTGCAGCGTGCTGGGGTGGGTGAAGAGCGTATTGTGCTCGATCCAGGCTTTGGCTTCGGCAAGACGCTCGACCACAATCTTGCCTTGCTCAAGGGGCTGACGGGCTTTTGTGGCGGACGCTTGCCGGTTCTCGTGGGTATGTCCCGCAAGACGATGCTTGGGGAGATCAGTGGTCGGCCGGTAGGGGATAGGGTGGTTGTCGGCGCAGCGGCAGCCTTGGTTGCCGTGCAGAATGGTGCCCGAATCGTGCGGACCCACGATGTGGGGGTGACGCGCGATGTATTGAGGCTGTGGGAGAGGCTTGCCTGACACTGTCGGCGGGCGAGAGCAATGACGGGATCCGTGCCTGGGTGGCACCGCAGAACTGGGGGAAAGATGTCTCGACGTTATTTTGGAACCGATGGCGTGCGTGGTCGCGTGGGAGAGCCGCCGATTACGCCCGATTTCTGTTTGCGGCTTGGTTATGCTGCTGGCAAGACGCTGGTGGCGCACGAAAAGTTGCGCCAAGGAGAGCGTCCCGCCGTGATCATCGGTAAGGACACGCGTATTTCGGGTTACATGCTTGAGTCGGCCCTGGAGGCGGGCTTTTCGGCGGCTGGTGTGGATGTCTATCTGGCGGGGCCGCTGCCGACCCCGGCGATCGCTTACTTGACGCGTGCGCTGCGCCTGCAGGTCGGTGTGGTGATTTCTGCGTCGCACAATCCTTTCGAGGACAACGGGATCAAGTTCTTCAGTGCCGCGGGTACCAAGCTGCCGGATGCTGTGGAGCTCGAAATTGAGGCCCGTCTCGACGAACCCATGGGGTGTGAGCCGTCTGCCGCCTTGGGTAAGGCGCGTCGCATCGATGATGCCCGAGGGCGTTATGTTGAGTTCTGCAAAAACACCTTTCCTAATGAGCTGGATCTGCGAGGCTTCAAGATCGCCGTAGATTGTGCCCATGGCGCCGCCTATATGGTGGCGCCGAAGGTCTTCCACGAACTGGGGGCTGAAACGGTGTTGGTTGGCGTCGAGCCCAACGGTACGAACATCAATGATGGTGTGGGTGCCACTGTGCCGGCCAGCATACGCGACGCTGTTCTGAAGAGCGGAGCTGACGTCGGTATCTCACTCGATGGCGATGGTGATCGCATCGTGATGGCTGATGCAGAGGGCAATATCTACGATGGCGACAAGCTTTTGTACGTTATCGCCAAGGCTGCGTGTCTGGCAGGCGGCCGCGGGGGGGTGGTCGGTACCTTGATGAGCAACTTGGGCTTCGAACATGCCATCGGTCGCCTGGGTCTGCCATTCGCTCGAGCGAAGGTCGGGGACCGATACGTGCTTGAGCTCATGCATGAGAAGGGGTGGCGTCTTGGGGGGGAGAACTCCGGGCACATCATCTGTCTGGACAGGCATACGACCGGGGACGGAATCATTGCTGGGCTGCAGGTCCTTGCGGCGCTTCGTCAGCAGGATGTATCACTAAAGGAAATTTGTGCTGACCTAGTGTTTTATCCGCAGAGGCTGGTCAATGTGCCTATCAAGCAGGGCTTCGTGTGGTCCGACTGTATGGAGATCAAGACTGCGGTCGATGCTGCGATAAAGGAACTCGGAGCTCAAGGTCGAGTGCTCTTGCGGCCTTCGGGAACCGAGCCGCTGCTGCGAGTCATGGTCGAGGGTAGTGATGCGGCAATCGTGGATCGCATCGCCAGTGGGTTGGCAGAAGTGGTGCGCGCAGCAGCAATGTGATGTGCTGCGGTGCAACATGTCACAAATTTGAAATTTTCAACTCGTAGAATTCAATCAGGCTCAAGAGCGTATTTTGCGGCTCTTGGGGTGGTTGGTTAAGTGTGTAACCGACTGTTTCGCAGTTCGTCTCTACGATGGAGAATTTCATGCAAGGTTTCGTTCGTGCCTGTTCGTTCGTTGTCGCTCTGGGGGGTGCCGCTGTCGTCCAGGCCGCCGATATCACCGGTGCTGGCGCCACCTTCCCGTACCCCATTTACTCCAAGTGGGCTGAGATCTACAAGGCTAAGACAAATGTCGGTCTGAACTATCAGTCCATCGGGTCCGGTGGTGGTATCAAGCAGATCAAGGCCAAGACGGTTGATTTCGGTGCGTCGGACATGCCGCTAAAGGCAGAAGAGCTCGAAAAGGATGGTCTTGTGCAGTTCCCTGCCGTGATCGGCGGCGTGGTTCCCGTCGTGAATCTGGATGGGGTTGCACCTGGCGCCATGAAGATGACCGGTGCGGTTCTTGCTGATATTTATCTCGGCAAAATCAAGAAATGGAACGATCCGGCAATCGTTGCGCTGAATACGGGCGTGAAGTTGCCTGACGAGAACATTACCGTGGTCCGCCGTGCGGATGGTTCCGGCACGACTTTCCTCTTCACCAATTATCTTTCCAAGGTTAATGCTGAGTGGAAAGACAAGGTTGGTATGGGTACCGCTGTCCAGTGGCCCGAAGGTGTGGGCGGCAAGGGCAATGAAGGTGTGGCCTCTTATGTTCAGCGCATCAAGGGCGGTATCGGCTATGTCGAATACGCCTACGCCAAGAAGAACAAGATGATTCACCTTTCGCTCAAGAATAAGGCGGGTGAGTATGTTCAGCCTGACGACCTGACCTTCCAGGCTGCTGCTGCCTATGCAGAATGGAATAAGGTTCCTGGGTTCGGCGAGATTTTGACCGAACAGCCAGGCAAGACCAGCTGGCCGATCACCGGTGCCAGTTTCGTGCTGATGCACAAGGTTCAGGCTGATGCGGTGAAGGGTGGCGAGGTGCTCAAATTCTTCGATTGGGCATTCAAGAACGGCCAAAAGACGGCCGAGGATCTGGATTACGTGGCTTTGCCTGCCACTCTCGTCAAGCAGATTGATGTGGCGTGGCGCTCAGGCCTGAAGGACGCTTCGGGTCACCCGGTCTGGAAGTAAGCGGTTCCAATTAGACAGGATGGATGGGCGGCCGAGTCGTTGCTCATCCATCCGTTTTGTTTGCTAGATTGAAACGGTAAGCTGCAATGTCTTCCCATAGCTCTGTGTTAGGCGCTGGCGGTACTACGGCTGGTGGCGCTCCTGGCCTTGCTGACGCCGTCTCCGGTGTGAGGCAGCCTGAACCGCCAAAAGATCGGATGCGTGCCCAGCGTTTTCAGGATGCCCTGTTCCACCAGACGACGCGTTTCTTCGCGTTTTCCGTCCTTGCTATCCTTGTGGCGATTCTCGGTTCCCTGCTTTATGGCGCCTGGCCGGCGATCAAGGAATTCGGCTTCGGCTTTCCGTTTAGTGCCGAATGGAATCCGGTTACGGACAAGTTCGGCGGTCTTATTTCCGTATATGGAACGCTCAGCACGTCGGTCATTGCGCTCGTGGTTGCGATTCCTGTCAGCTTTGGAATTGCGGTCTTTCTGACGGAATTGTGTCCGCCTGTGCTGCGTAGCCCGCTGGGGGTCGCAGTGGAGTTGCTGGCAGCCGTACCGAGCATTATTTACGGCATGTGGGGCCTGTTCGTCTTTGCGCCACTGTTTGCCGATTATGTGCAGCCTGCGTTGTCTGCGACGCTGGGCAACATCCCCTTTGTGGGCACTCTGTTCCAAGGGCCGAAAAATGGTATTGGGGTTCTTTCTGCTGGCTTGATTCTGGCGGTGATGGTCATTCCTTTCATTGCATCCGTGATGCGCGATGTTTTTGAAGTGGTGCCGGGAATTCTCAAGGAGTCGGCCTACGGTCTGGGGGCGACAACGTGGGAGGTGGTCTGGAATGTTGTGCTGCCCTATACCCGTGTAGGGGTCATCGGCGGTGTCATGCTGGGTTTGGGGCGTGCGCTTGGTGAGACCATGGCGGTCACTTTCGTAATCGGGAATGCGCACCGCATCAGTCCATCCCTGTACGAGGCGGGTAACAGCATTGCCTCGACCCTGGCCAATGAATTTGCCGAAGCGGCGTCCGATTTGCACGTGGCATCCTTGATTGCGCTGGGCCTCATTTTGTTCTTCGTGACCTTCGTCGTGCTCGCGCTCTCCAAGCTGCTGCTGATGCGCCTTGGTCGGATGGAAGGGGAGAAAACTTGATGATCGATTCGTCTGCTCTTTACCGCAAGCGAAAGCGTACCAACCAGCTCGCGTTGGTGATGTCGATGTTGGCTATGGGTATCGGGATGGGTTTCCTGGCCTGGATCCTGATCGTGCTGCTATACAAGGGTGTGGGAGCGCTGAGCCTAAGCTTGTTCACGCAGCCGACGCCGGCTCCGGGTTCCGAGGGCGGGCTTTCAAATGCCATTCTCGGTAGTGCGATGATGGTTGGCTCGGCCACTTTCATCGCTACCCCGATCGGCATTCTTGCGGGCGTCTATTTGTCCGAATATGGGCGAAAGGGATGGCTGGCACCGGCAACCCGCTTCATCAATGACATCCTGTTGTCAGCGCCTTCGATTGTCATCGGCGTGTTCATCTACACTGTTTATGTGGCTCAGGTGCAGCACTTTTCCGGCTGGGCAGGATCACTTGCTTTGACCTTGATCGCTATTCCGGTTGTGGTGAGAACGACCGAGAACATGCTGAATCTCGTTCCAGCCAGCTTGCGTGAAGCGGCTGCTGCACTGGGGGCTCCGCGTTGGAAAGTGGTCCTGCATGTGGTTTTACGTGCGGCGAAGGCCGGGGTGCTGACCGGTATCCTGCTGGCCCTTGCTCGGGTGAGTGGTGAGACGGCGCCGTTGTTGTTTACCGCCCTCAATAACCAATTTACGAGCCTAGACCTCAATGGTCCGATGGCCAACCTGCCGGTCGTCATTTTCCAGTTTGCAATGAGCCCTTACGAGAACTGGAATTCCCTCGCTTGGGGCGGTGCGGTCATTATTACTTTCGGCGTGCTGTGCCTGAATATTGTCGTTCGCACCCTGTTCCGCAAAAAGATCTAGGAAATTCATCATGCAATCTTCTGCAGTAACCAAGCGTGACATGTCCTTCTCGCAGTTGCGGGGCGAACAGACGTCTCAAGTGGTGGGGTCGGAGCAGACCCCGAAGATCCGTATCCGCGATCTCGACTTTTTCTACGGTTCCTTTCAGGGGTTGAAGCACATCAATCTCGATATCAACGAAGGCATGGTCACGGCTTTCATCGGTCCCTCGGGCTGCGGCAAGTCGACACTGCTGCGTACGCTGAATCGGATGTACGATCTTTATCCGGGCCAGCGGGCGACCGGCGAGATTCTCCTGAACGGAAAGAATGTCCTCGATCAGGGGCAGGACGTAAATGCCCTGCGTGCCAAGGTCGGGATGGTTTTCCAGAAACCTACCCCTTTCCCGATGTCGATCTACGAGAACATCGCGTTTGGCGTTCGTCTTTATGAAAGCCTGTCGCGGGCTGACATGGATAACCGTGTCGAATGGGCGCTGCGCAAGGCGGCTCTGTGGGATGAGGTCAAGGGGAAGCTCAATCAGAGCGGTCTGTCCCTGTCCGGTGGTCAGCAGCAGCGTCTGTGCATCGCGCGTGGCGTTGCCGTCAAGCCGGAAGTGCTTCTGCTCGATGAGCCGACGTCGGCGCTGGACCCCATCTCCACTGCCAAGGTCGAGGAGTTGGTGCATGAGCTAAAGAGCGAGTACACGATCGCCATCGTTACGCACAACATGCAACAGGCTGCCCGTGTCTCGGACTACACGGCTTATATGTACTTGGGCGAACTGGTGGAGTTTGGTCTGACCGACGAAATATTCATCAAGCCCAAGCGGAAGGAAACCGAGGACTACATCACGGGTCGGTTCGGTTGATCGAGCTGCCTGGTAGGGGTATTCCGGAGGCCGGCTCATGCCGGCCTTTTTGACGTTTTGATGTCGGGAAGATAGAATCAAAAAATTTAGCCTGGTGCCTATGGTGAGGAAAAAGCTCGTAGTCGGCAACTGGAAGATGAATGGCAGCCGTGCCCAGAATGATGTTCTGCTGTCCGCTCTCAAGGAGGAGGGGCGGGATGTGGCGGTCGAGGTTGTTGTGTGTCCACCGTACCCATATCTGGGGCAGGTGGGGCAGGCCTTGGAAGGTGCTTGGATTGCGCTGGGCGCGCAAAATATCAGTTCGTTCAATGCGGGAGCTTATACCGGTGAGGTGAGTGCCTCTATGCTGGTTGATCTGGGATGTGCCTGGGTGATCGTGGGGCACTCTGAGCGTCGTTCCTTGTTTGGGGAGGCTAACGAGGTTGTGGCCGTCAAGGTCCGGGCTGCGCTCGAGGCAGGTCTGAATCCCATCGTGTGCGTGGGGGAAACCCTCGGGCAGCGTGAGGATGGCAAGGCCGAAGCCGTAGTTGGTGAGCAGATTGATAGCGTGGTTTCGGCTCTTGGGCAGGACGGGGCGGCGAAGTTGACCGTAGCTTATGAGCCCGTTTGGGCGATTGGGACTGGGCGGGTCGCATTGCCTGAGCAGGCTCAGGCAATGCATCGCTTCATTCGAGCACGCCTTGATTTGGCCGGAGTTGCGGCGGAGGGGGTGCGCATCCTTTATGGTGGCAGTGTCACTGCGGAGAATGCCCCTTTGTTGTTCGTGCAGCCGGATATTGACGGGGCGCTTGTCGGTGGGGCGTCTCTCGTTGCTCCGGGCTTTTTGGGAATTTGTCGTGCGGCGTCTTCGATGGCCGCATAGGTTTTCTTGTTGGAGATTTTGATGAGCGGTGTGGTGTTTTCAGTTGTGCTCGTTGTGCATGTGCTGGCCGGTCTCGGTGTGATCGGTCTGGTGCTTATGCAGCATGGTAAGGGGGCTGACATGGGGGCGGCATTTGGGAGTGGTGCGTCGGGCAGTCTCTTTGGTTCGTCCGGTTCTGCCAATTTTCTGAGTCGCGCGACGGCAATTCTCGCCGCTGTCTTCTTTGTTACGAGCTTAAGTTTGAGCTATCTCGCGGGGCAGAAAGCTCCGGCGGTCAAGAGTGTCATGGATGGTGTTGCCCCTGTGGCAGCTCCCGTGGCGCCTGCGGCGAGTGAAAATCAGGATTCCAAGTCCAAGGACATTCCTCGATAAATCAAAGTAATGCTTGGCGCCAAGGGGTGATTGCCCTTATAATTTCGGGCGTCAAACAAACAGGCCGACGTGGTGAAATTGGTAGACACGCTATCTTGAGGGGGTAGTGGCGAAAGCCGTATGAGTTCGAGTCTCATCGTCGGCACCATGGATTAAGCTAGTCGCCCGCAAATGCGGGCGTTTGCTTGCAGGTGTGCTAACACTGCTTGCGGTTGGGAGGGGTCAGGTATGTTGGAAGGGTATTTTCCAGTTCTTGTTTTCATCCTGTTTGCGGCTGTCTTTGGTTTAATTCCCATCGTCGCAGGTCGGGTCCTTGGTCCCAGTAAGCCTGACGCGGAAAAGCTCTCTCCCTTTGAGTGCGGCTTTGAGCCGTTTGAAGATGCGCGTATCAAGTTTGATGTGCGTTACTATCTTCTGGCTATCCTTTTCATTCTATTTGATCTCGAGATTGCATTTCTTTTTCCGTGGGCGACCATTCTGCGGGAAATTGCAGCCAGCGAAAGCATCCGGCTTTTCGGGTTCTTCGAGATGATCGTCTTCTTGGGTATTCTGCTTCTCGGCTATGTCTATGTCTGGAAGAAGGGTGCTCTCGACTGGGAATAAATTGTCCAGTTGCCTTGGGCGGTAATTGTTGCTTGAAGGGTGTCTATGAGTATCGAAGGTGTCTTCAAGGAAGGGTTTGTAACCACTTCGCTTGATACGGTAATCAACTGGACTCGCACGGGTTCTCTGTGGCCGATGACCTTCGGTCTCGCTTGCTGTGCGGTGGAGATGATTCACGCCGGATGTTCCCGGTATGACCTTGACCGTTTCGGGGTGGTGTTCCGCCCCAGTCCGCGTCAGTCTGACCTGATGATTGTTGCGGGCACCCTGTGCAACAAGATGGCGCCGGCCCTGCGCAAGGTCTATGACCAGATGTCCGAGCCGCGCTGGGTGATTTCCATGGGGTCGTGTGCGAATGGTGGAGGCTATTACCACTATTCGTATTCTGTGGTCCGTGGTTGTGATCGCATTGTTCCGGTCGATGTCTATGTGCCCGGGTGTCCTCCTACCGCGGAAGCGCTGCTTTATGGGATTGTTCAATTGCAGAACAAGATCAAGCGCGACTGCACGATTGCTCGCTGATTGTCGAACATCATGAGTGAGAAACTTGAGCGCCTCAGCCAGTCGCTGGCAGACAGATTTGGTGAGCAGCTGAAAGAAGTCATCGTTGCCCGTGATGAGGTGACGGTGATTGTGGCTGCTGCTGATTATTTCAATATTGCGCAGGCACTTCGGGATGAGCCTGAGTTTCGCTTTGAGCAACTGGTTGATCTGACCGGGCTGGACTATTCCTCCTATTCCGGTGCCGGGGCTCGTGGGCGTTTTGCTGTTTCGGTTCACCTTCTTTCCGTCAGCAAGAATCAGCGCCTTCGTCTGCGTACTTTTGCCGACGATGACTCCTTCCCGGTTCTTTCGTCACTGGTCGACTTGTGGCCGAGCGCGAACTGGTTCGAGCGGGAGGCGTTCGATCTGTTCGGTATTACTTTTGCAGGCCATCCGGATTTGCGCCGCATTCTCACCGATTACGGTTTTGTCGGTTATCCGTTCCGCAAAGATTTCCCCGTTACCGGCTATGTGGAAATGCGCTATGACCAGGATCTCGGTCGGGTAATCTATCAGCCGGTGACGATCGAGCCGCGGGAAAATACGCCACGTATTGTACGTGACGAGAATTATGGGAATGTCGGAAATGGCTGAGATCCGCAATTACACAATCAACTTCGGTCCTCAGCACCCGTCTGCGCACGGGGTGCTCCGACTGGTTCTTGAGCTCGATGGTGAAGTTGTCGAGCGTGCTGATCCCCATATCGGCCTATTGCACCGCGGTACCGAGAAGCTCGCCGAGACGCGGACATGGGTGCAGTCCGTTCCTTATATGGATCGTCTCGACTACGTGTCGATGATGTGTAATGAGCACGCGTACTGTATGGCGATCGAGCGTCTGCTCGGGCTTGAAGTGCCGCTTCGGGCTCAGTACATCCGCGTGATGTTTGACGAGATCACACGGATCCTGAATCACCTCCTCGCGGTGGGTACGCATGCTCTGGATATCGGCGCCATGACGATGGTGCTGTACACCTTCCGTGAGCGCGAGGATCTGATGGATGCTTACGAGGCTGTTTCCGGTGCTCGCATGCATGCTGCTTATTACCGGCCTGGTGGCGTTTATCGCGATCTACCTGATCGCATGCCGCAGTACGAAGTCTCCAAGTGGAAGAGCGCGAAGACTGTTGCTGAGCTGAACGAGAATCGGCAGGGCTCCCTGCTCGATTTTCTGGAGGACTTCACTAGCCGCTTTCCGAAGTATGTCGATGAGTACGAGACGCTGCTGACTGATAACCGTATCTGGAAGCAACGTACTGTTGGCATCGGTGTCGTGTCTCCGGAAAAGGCGCTGGCGCTGGGCTTCTCTGGCGTTATGTTGCGTGGTTCTGGTATCGAGTGGGATATCCGTAAGAAGCAGCCGTACGACGTCTATGGCCAGCTGGATTTTGACATCCCGGTTGGCGTGGAAGGCGACTGTTATGACCGCTATCTGTGCCGCATCGAGGAAATGCGTCAGTCGAACCGCATCGTTAAGCAGTGTATCGACTGGCTGCGAAAGAATCCCGGTCCGGTGATTTCAGGTAACCATAAGGTGGCCCCGCCGTCCAGAGAGCGCATGAAGGGCAGCATGGAAGAGTTGATCCATCACTTCAAGCTGTTCACGGAAGGTATGCACGTCCCGGCAGGTGAAGTGTATGCGCCTGTCGAGCATCCCAAGGGTGAGTTCGGTGTCTATGCGGTGTCCGACGGCGCAAACAAGCCGTATCGCCTCAAGCTTCGCTCCCCGGGTTTTGCCCACCTTTCGGCAATGGATGAAATGTCCCGCGGGCACATGATTGCTGACGTGGTGGCCATTATTGGCACCATGGACATCGTGTTTGGTGACGTAGACCGCTGATCGGTCTTGCCTGAAGCCTGTGGCCGCCAAAGTCATATCGTAATTCTGCTGACAGTAGACACATAAAATGCTGAGTCCGGAATCCCTGAAGAAAATTGATCGAGAGATCGCTAAGTATCCTCCTGATCAAAAGCAGTCCGCTTCTATGTCAGCGCTCAGAATTGCGCAGGAAGAAAAAGGCTGGCTGTCCAGCGAGACCATCGAGTTCGTCGCCAAGTATCTCGAAATGCCGGCGATCGCTGTATATGAGGTGGCCAGCTTTTACAACATGTACGACCTCTCGCCGGTCGGTGCACGGAAGATCACTGTGTGCACGAACCTGCCTTGCGCGCTTTCCGGTGGCGTGCATGCGGCCGACTACATCAAGAAGCGTCTCGGTATCGACTTCAACGAGACCACATCCGACGGCAAGTTCACTCTCAAGGAGGGTGAGTGCATGGGGGCTTGCGGTGACGCGCCCGTATTGCTGGTGAACAATCACCACATGTGCAGCTGGATGACGGAAGAGAAAATCGATCAACTGCTCGAAGATCTGAAAAAATGAGTTCTCAAGGAATTATTCTTTCCGGTCTCGACGGTGACCGTACTTGGCGTCTGGCCGATTACATCAAGCGTGGCGGTTACGAGGCACTGAGAAAGATCATCGCCGAGAAAATTTCCGCGGATGACGTCATCGCTGAAGTCAAGAAGTCATCTCTGCGTGGCCGGGGTGGTGCGGGCTTCCCGACAGGCCTGAAGTGGAGTTTCATGCCGCGGGCTTTCCCCGGTGCGAAGTATCTGGCTTGTAATTCCGATGAAGGCGAGCCCGGTACCTTCAAGGATCGAGACATCCTTCGCTACAACCCGCATTCGGTGATCGAAGGCATGATCATTGCCGGTTATGCAATGGGTTGTGAGCGGGGCTACAACTACATTCACGGTGAGATCTTCGAGGTATACAGCCGTTTCGAGGAAGCACTGCAGGAAGCACGTGAGGCGGGCCTGCTGGGCAAGAATATTCTGGGTTCGGATTTCAGTTTCGACCTGTTTGCCCACCACGGCTACGGCGCCTACATCTGCGGTGAAGAGACCGCTTTGCTCGAGTCGATCGAGGGCAAGAAGGGGCAGCCGCGCTTCAAGCCACCTTTCCCGGCGAGCTTCGGTCTTTACGGCAAGCCGACCACGATCAACAACACCGAGACCTTTGCGTCCATTCCCTACATCATCCGTGAGGGGGGCGATGCCTTTCTGGCGCTCGGCAAGCCGAATAATGGCGGCACCAAGCTCTTCTCGGTGTCGGGGCATGTAAATAAGCCGGGCAACTACGAGATTCCGCTGGGTACGCCGTTTGCCGACCTGCTGGAGATGGCGGGTGGGGTTCGCGGTGGTCGCAAACTCAAGGCGGTTATTCCCGGTGGCTCGTCGGCTCCGGTGCTGCCGGCATCCGTCATGATGGATTGCACGATGGACTACGACTCGATCTCCAAAGCGGGATCGATGCTCGGTTCCGGTGCAGTGATCGTGATGGATGAGAGCACTTGCATGGTCAAGGCGCTTGAGCGGCTGTCCTACTTCTACTTCGAAGAGTCCTGTGGCCAATGCACGCCGTGCCGGGAAGGTACGGGCTGGCTGTACCGGGTGGTCCATCGAATCGAGAACGGGCTCGGCCGTCCGGACGATCTGGATCTTCTGAATAGCGTCACGGCAAACATCATGGGCCGGACGATTTGTGCTCTGGGCGATGCTGCCTCAATGCCGGTGCAGAGTTTCATCAAGCACTTCGGCGACGAGTTCGCATTCCATATCGAACATAAGAAATGCCTTGTCCCGCAGGACGTACAGCGCGAAGGCAGCAAGATTTACGTGGCGTAGGCTCGACATGCTAGAAATCGAAATTGACGGAAAGCAGTTGCAGGTTCCTGACGGTAGCACCGTCATGGAGGCTGCCTCCCAGGTCGGCGCCTATGTGCCGCATTTCTGCTACCACAAGAAGCTCTCTATCGCGGCCAACTGCCGTATGTGCCTTGTACAGGTGGAGAAGGCTCCGAAGCCGTTGCCTGCGTGCGCAACGCCGGTGACCAACGGGATGAAGGTTTGGACCCATTCCGAGCAGGCGGTCAAGGCGCAGAAGGGCGTGATGGAATTCCTGCTGATCAATCACCCGCTGGATTGCCCGATTTGTGACCAGGGCGGTGAGTGTCAGTTGCAGGATCTCTCCGTCGGTTACGGCGGCGTGCAGTCCCGTTACGAGGAAGAGAAACGCGTGGTCGGCAACAAGGATCTCGGCCCGCTGGTGTCGACGGACATGACCCGGTGCATCAACTGCACCCGTTGCGTTCGCTTCACGACCGAGATCGCGGGGCTCATGGAGCTTGGCCAGGCTTTCCGCGGCGAGCATGCCGAAATCATGCCGTTTGTCGAGAAGACCATTGATTCCGAACTGTCGGGCAACATCATCGATCTGTGCCCGGTTGGTGCGCTGACCTCCAAGCCTTTCCGCTTCGGCGCTCGTGCCTGGGAAATGTCCCGCCGGAAGTCCGTGAGCCCTCACGATTCCCTCGGCAGCAACCTGGTCGTACAGGTCAAGAATGATGTCGTGAAGCGGGTGCTCCCGCTGGAGAACGATGCTCTCAACGAGTGCTGGCTGAGCGACAAGGATCGCTTCTCCTACGAGGCGCTGAACGGCGAAGAGCGTCTGACCCGGCCGCAGATCAAGCAGGGTGGCAAGTGGATCGAGACGGACTGGCAGTCGGCACTCGAATACGTTGCCAACGGCCTCAAGTCTGTCCGCAGCGAACATGGTGCCGAGGCTATCGGTGCGCTTGTCTCTCCGCACAGCACCCTCGAGGAAATGCATCTTCTCCAGGCCCTCGTGCGTGGGCTAGGTTCCGACAATATCGATTTCCGTCTGCGTCAGACCGATTTCTCGGCTGACGCGCGTCGCGCTGGCGCGCCTTGGCTCGGTTTGAATGTGGCGGAGATCGGCAGCCTTGATCGCCTCTTCATTGTCGGCAGCTTCTTCCGCAAGGATCATCCGCTCGTCGCCCAGCGCGTGCGTCAGGCCGTGAAGCGTGGCCTGAAGGTCAGCGTGCTGAACCCGGTCATTGACGACTGGCAGTTCAAGGTCGAGAACAAGATCCAGGTCAAGCCATCGGCTATTGCCGGTACGCTAGTTGGTGTGGCAAAGGCTCTAGCGCAGAAGACCGGTCAGGATCTGGCCGAGGTGTTCGTATCTGCTGCCGCTGGTGTTGAGGCCGATGCGGCAGCTTTGTCGGTGGCCAATAGCCTTGCGTCCGGCAGGCAAGTGGCCGTCTGGATCGGCAACTACGCGCAGCAGCATGCTGACGCCGCCAGCATTGAAGCAATTGCCCAGGAAATCGCTCGTCTCAGCAAGGGCCGATTCGGTATTCTCGGCGAGGCTGCCAACTCGGTTGGCGGCTACCTGGCCGGCAGCCTGCCCTCCAAGGGTGGCAAGAACGCAGCAGAAATGCTGAAGGCGCCGCTGAAGGCATATGTGCTGTTTGGTCTCGATGCTGAACTGGATACGCAAGCCGGGCAGGCCGCGGTCGACACGCTGGGCAAGGCCGACACAGTCATTGCCTTGTCGGCTTTCAAGTCGGAGAGCGCGCTGGCCTACGCCGACGTTCTGCTGCCGATCGCGCCTTTCACTGAAACGGCCGGTATCTTCGTGAATGCCGAAGGGCGTGCCCAGGCGTTCTACCCGGTGGTGAAGACTGCCGGCGAGGTGCGCCCGGGCTGGAAGGTGCTGCGGGTCCTCGGGGAGCTGCTGGGTCTCGATGGCTTCGACTTCGACAAGGTCGAGGACGTACGCCAGATCGTTCTCGGTGCCGCGCAGGAAGTCGATCGCGCCCGTCTGAACAACGCCCTGACCGTTGACTCCTTCGCGCTCGGTGCTGCCGCGCAGGGTGTGGAACGCGTTGCGGACATTCCGATTTATGCCGCAGATCCCATCGCACGGCGGTCCGCGCCGCTGCAGAGAACCCGGGACGGCCAGGCACCAGCGCTGCGCGCCAGTGCATCCACGGTCGCCAAGCTGGGCTTGGAGGCAGGTGGCACGGCGAAGGTGAAGTCCGCAACTGGCGCCGTGACCGTTCCGGTTGTTGTAGATGATGGCGTCGTCGAAGGAAGCATTTGTCTGGCTGGTGCGCACGCAGACACTTCGGCGCTGGGTGGCCTGCATGGCGAAGTTAGCGTGGAGCGTGTGTGATGGAAGCCATCATCGAACCCGTAGCGACTTTTTTTGGTGGTGCGTGGCCTCTGGTGTGGTCACTGCTGAAGATCATCGGCATCATCGCGCCGCTGTTCCTTTGTGTTGCTTATCTGACGCTGGCTGAGCGCAAGGTCATCGGTTACATGCAGGTCCGCATCGGCCCCAATCGCGTGGGGCCGCGCGGTTTGCTGCAGCCGATCGCCGACGGCGTGAAGCTGCTGCTGAAGGAAATCATCGTTCCTTCCGGCGCCAACAAGGGTCTGTTCATCGTCGGGCCGGTTCTGGCTCTCGGTCCTGCGCTGGCAGCATGGGCGGTGGTGCCCTTCAGTGATGGCTGGGTCATCGGTAACGTCGATGCCGGCCTGCTGTTCCTGCTGGCTGTGACGTCCATCGAAGTGTATGGCGTGATCATCGCCGGCTGGGCATCCAACTCGAAGTACGCTTTCCTCGGCGGTGTGCGCGCCGCAGCCCAGATGGTTTCTTATGAGATTGCAATGGGTTTCGCACTGGTTTGCGTGCTGATGATCTCTTCCAGTCTCAATCTGTCGGACATCGTGGCGGCTCAGGGCAAGGGGCAGGGCGCTGATCTGGGCCTGGGCTTCCTGAGCTGGAACTGGTTGCCGCTCTTCCCGATGTTTATCGTCTATCTGATCTCCGGTATCGCGGAAACCAACCGCGCGCCCTTCGACGTTGTAGAAGGCGAATCGGAAATCGTGGCGGGTCACATGGTCGAGTACTCGGGGATGGCCTTTGCGCTGTTCTTCCTTGGCGAATACGCCAACATGATCCTTGTTTCCGCCCTGACCTCGATCCTGTTCCTGGGCGGTTGGCTGTCGCCGGTGAGCTTCCTGCCGGATAGCTTTATCTGGCTCGCCATCAAGATTGCGTTCATTCTGTTCTTGTTTCTTTGGTTCCGCGCAACGTTCCCGCGCTTCCGCTATGACCATATCATGCGGCTGGGTTGGAAGGTCTTCATTCCGCTGACGCTCTTCTGGGTGGTAGTGGTTGCGGTGTGGATCATGTCGCCGTTGTCGTTGTGGAAGTAAGGGGATCGATATGGGTTCTATGAAGAATTACGTAGGGAGCCTATTCCTTAAGGAGTTGCTTAAGGGCTTGGCACTGACCGGACGTCATCTCTTTGCCAGGAAGATCACGGTTCAGTTTCCCGACGAGAAGACGCCCCAGAGCTCCCGTTTCCGTGGCTTGCATGCCTTGCGTCGTTACCCCAATGGGGAAGAGCGTTGTATCGCCTGCAAACTGTGCGAGGCAATCTGTCCGGCGATGGCCATCACGATCGAGTCCGAGCAGCGCGACGACGGTTCCCGTCGTACCAGCCGCTACGACATCGACCTGACGAAGTGCATCTTCTGCGGTTTCTGCGAGGAGGCATGTCCGGTAGATGCCATCGTTGAGACCCGTGTTTTTGAATATCACGGCGAAAAGCGAGGTGATCTGTATTACACCAAGCAGATGCTTCTCGCGGTTGGGGATCGGTACGAGGCGCAGATCGCCAAGGATCGAGAGATCGATTCTAAGTACCGGTAAAGACGCGGAAGCGGATACGGATACACACATCGGAATACGCAGATGGATTTTCAGTCGGTAGTCTTTTACTTCTTCTCGACGGTCATGGTGCTCGCCTCGCTGCGGGTCATCACGGCACGCAACCCGGTGCACGCCGCCTTGTTCCTGGTGCTGGCATTCTTCAGCGCTGGCGGGATCTGGATGTTGTTGCATGCCGAGTTTCTGGCGATTGCACTGGTGATGGTTTATGTCGGGGCGGTGATGGTGCTGTTCCTGTTCGTCGTGATGATGCTCGACATCAATCTCGAACGGATTCGGCAAGGCTTCTGGAGCTATCTGCCCGTCGGCGCACTGATCGGTGTGTTGATGGTGATCGAGATGGTCATGGTGCTCGGCGGCCGCTACTTCGGTCTCGATGCGATGCCCAAGCCCGCCGAGGTGGAGCAGGGTTACAGCAACACCAAGGAACTTGGCCGTCTCCTCTATACCGAGTACGTTTATCCGTTCGAACTGGCATCGATCGTGTTGCTGGTCGCGATGGTGGCTGCCGTAGCACTGACGCTGCGCAAGCGCAAGAACGTGAAGATCATCGATCCCGCGGTGCAGGTTGCTGTCAAGCGTGATGATCGTGTGCGCATCGTGTCGATGCGTGCAGAAAAAGAATAATTTCTGCTGGCGATCGTCAGGGGGGCCTAGTAATGCTTTCGTTGTCTCACTATCTGATATTGGGTGCCATTCTCTTCGCGATAAGCGTAGTGGGCATCTTCTTGAATCGTAAGAACCTGATCGTGCTGCTGATGGCGATCGAGTTGATGTTGTTGGCCGTTAATTTGAACTTCGTCGCCTTCTCGCATTATCTCGGGGACGCTTCAGGCCAGATTTTTGTGTTCTTCATCTTGACTGTGGCGGCCGCGGAGTCGGCCATTGGTCTGGCAATTCTGGTTGCGTTGTTCCGCAACCTGCGGACCATCCACGTTGATGACCTGGATAGCCTCAAGGGATAAGGAAGCGTTCGAATGACTGGGATGCAAAAGCTATATCTGCTGGTTCCGCTTGCGCCGCTCTTCGGCGCGATCATGGCGGGGCTATTCGGGAAGATCATCGGCAGGCGAGGCGCTCACACCGTCACGATCGCAGGCGTCGCGGCTGCGTTCGCGTTGTCGGTGATCATCTTCCAGGACGTCCAGGCGGGGAATACCTTCAATGGAACCCTGTACCACTGGGCTTCCAGTGGTGGTCTCGATCTTGAAGTCGGCTTCATGATCGATTCCCTGACCACGATGATGATGCTGGTGGTGACCTTCGTGTCGCTGATGGTGCACATCTACACTATCGGCTACATGTCTGAGGACCCTGGTTATCAGCGCTTCTTCAGCTACATCTCTCTGTTCACGTTCTCGATGCTGATGCTGGTCATGTCGAACAACTTCCTGCAGTTGTTCTTCGGTTGGGAAGCGGTGGGCCTGGTGTCCTACCTGCTGATCGGCTTCTGGTATACGCGTCCGACGGCGATCTTTGCAAACCTGAAGGCATTCCTTGTCAACCGTGTTGGTGACTTCGGTTTCCTGCTGGGCATAGGTCTGATCGCAGCTTTCGCCGGCACCCTGAACTACACGGAAGTCTTCGCCAAGGCGGGTGAGCTTGCCGGCATGACCATTCCGGAAACCGGCTGGCCCTTGATCACTGCCATCTGTATCGGCCTGTTCATCGGCGCCATGGGCAAGTCGGCGCAGGTGCCCCTGCACGTCTGGCTGCCGGATTCGATGGAAGGCCCGACGCCGATCTCCGCACTGATTCACGCGGCGACGATGGTGACCGCGGGTATTTTCATGGTTGCCCGCATGTCCCCGTTGTTCGAGCTGTCCGAAACGGCCCTGTCCTTTGTGCTGATCGTCGGTGCCACCACGGCTCTGTTCATGGGTTTCCTGGGCATCGTGCAGCACGACATCAAGCGTGTTGTTGCCTATTCGACCCTGTCTCAGCTGGGTTACATGACCGTCGCGCTGGGCGTGTCGGCCTACTCCGCCGCGGTCTTCCACCTGATGACCCACGCCTTCTTCAAGGCCCTGCTGTTCCTTGGTGCCGGTTCCGTGATCATCGGCATGCACCATGATCAGGATATGCGCAACATGGGTGGCCTGTGGAAGTACATGCCGGTTACGTGGATCACGTCGCTGCTGGGTTCTCTGGCGCTGATCGGTTTCCCGTTCTTCTCCGGTTTCTATTCCAAGGACACGATCATTGAAGCGGTGCAGCTCTCCGAGTTGTACGGTTCGGGCTATGCCTACTTCTGCGTGATCGCCGGTGTCTTCGTTACCGCTTTCTACTCGTTCCGTATGTACTTCCTGGTCTTTCATGGCGAGGAGCGCTTCGGCAAGGCCCACCATGAGGAAGCTGCGCATGGCCATGATGCCCATGCGGACGAGCACGCTCATGACGAGCATGGTCACGATGATGATCATCACGACGAGCACCATCACGGTCTGGCTCCGGGTCAGAAGCCGCATGAGTCCCCGTGGGTTGTCACTGTTCCGCTGGTGTTGTTGGCCATCCCGTCAGTGCTGATCGGTTACCTGTCGATTGACAAGATGCTCTTCGGCGATTTCTTCAAGGGTGTCATTCATTTCGCCGAGCACCACCACGCCATGGCCGAACTTGGCGAGGAGTTCCACGGTTCGGCTGCAATGGCGCTGCACGGCTTCACGTCGCTGCCGTTCATTCTGGCGATGAGTGGCGTTGCGCTTGCCGGTCTACTGTATCTAGTCGTTCCGTCGGTTCCGCCGGTGATCGCCCGCGTCTTTAGTCCGATTCATCGTCTGCTGGAGAACAAGTACTACTTCGACAAGATCAATGAAGCGGTTTTTGCCGCGGGTGCCCGACTGATCGGCCGCCTGCTGTGGAAGGTCGGCGACCAGACCATCATCGACGGCATCGCGGTGAATGGTACCGCCAAGGCCGTGGGTCTGATTGCGCAGCTATCGCGCCTCTTCCAAAGCGGCCATATCTATCAGTATGCGTTTTCGATGATTATTGGTGTTTTCCTGCTGCTGGCCTTCTGGGTCAATCGGGGCTGATCCGCTCGATAGAAAACGGCTTGAGAGCACTTCACATAATTTAGGACTTTTGCGCCCCTCACGGGGCGCATAGAACGGAAAGTAGAGATGACGGGTATTCCATTCCTCAGCCTTGCGATTTGGGTTCCGATCGTTGGTGGCCTATTAGCGCTCGCTTCGGGGTCGGACCGTAATGCGTCGGTCGCGAGATTTGTTGCGCTGTTTTTTGCGCTAGCGGGTCTGGCCGTCAGCATACCGCTCTACACGGGCTTCGATGTCACCACGAGCTCCATGCAATTCGTGGAAGCCTATCCGTGGATTCCGCGCTTCAACATCAACTACGTGCTCGGCGTCGATGGCATTTCGGTGCTCTTCGTTCTGCTCAACAGCTTCATCACCGTGATCGTCGTGGTGGCTGGCTGGGAGGTGATCCAAGAGAAAGTCGCCCAGTACATGGCGGCCTTCCTGATCATGTCTGGCCTGATCAACGGTATTTTCTCCGCACTCGACGGCGTGCTGTTCTACGTCTTCTTCGAGGCTTCGCTGATTCCGCTGTTCATCATCATCGGTGTGTGGGGCGGGGCTAACCGGGTGTATGCCGCGATCAAGTTCTTTCTCTACACTCTTGCCGGCTCGTTGCTGATGCTGATCGCGCTGCTCTACTTGTTCATGGAGTCCGGCGGCAGCTTCAACATTCTGGATTGGCATCAACTCAAGCTCGGCATGGATGTGCAGAGTCTGATCTTCCTGGCCTTCCTTGTCTCCTTCGCTGTCAAGGTTCCGATGTTCCCGGTTCATACCTGGTTGCCTGATGCCCACGTGGAGGCACCTACCGGCGGCTCGATCGTGCTGGCAGCCATCGCTCTGAAGCTGGGCGCATACGGTTTCCTGCGGTTTGCCCTGCCGATCGCTCCCGATGCTAGCCACGCCTTCGCGCCGCTTATCATCACCCTGTCCCTGATTGCGGTGATCTACATTGGTTTCGTGGCGCTGGTGCAGACGGATATGAAGAAGCTGGTTGCTTATTCGTCCATCTCCCACATGGGTTTCGTGACTCTGGGCTTCTTCATCTTCAACCCGCTGGGTATTGAAGGGGCGATCGTCCAGATGATTTCCCACGGCTTCGTGTCTGCAGCGATGTTCGCGTCCATCGGTGTGCTGTACGACCGCATGCACTCCCGTCAGATCTCGGACTACGGTGGTGTGGTGAATGTAATGCCGAAGTTCGCTGCACTATTCATGCTTTTCGCGATGGCAAACTCCGGGCTCCCGGCTACCTCTGGTTTCGTCGGGGAGTTCATGGTTGCGCTGGGTGCCGTGAAGTTCAACTTCTGGATCGGTTTCGGCGCCGCTACTACGCTGATCCTCGGTGCAGCCTACACGCTGTGGATGTACAAGCGCGTGGTATTCGGTGCAGTGGCCAACCATCACGTGGCCGAGCTGACCGACATCAACAATCGCGAGTTCGTTTTCCTTGCGATCCTTGCCGTGTGTGTTCTGGCCATGGGTATCTATCCTTTCCCGGTAACGGAAGTCATGCACGCGTCGGTCAATGAACTGCTCAAGCATGTTGCGGTGAGCAAGCTTTGAGCCTGTAACGGATACGAAACCAGCGGAATGTGGCCTTAAGATGAACTTTGTAATCCCTGATTTTTACCCGGCAGCGGCTGAGTTATTCGTCGTTGCAATGTCCTTCGTGATCCTCCTTGCGGGGACGTTCTCGAAGCAGCCGCGCAACGTGGCTTACGCTCTGAGCCAGCTCACGCTGATCGGCGCGGCGGCAATCACGCTGTTCACGATGGACGGGCAGGTGAGCTTCACGTTCAGCAACATGTACGTGGATGATCTGATGGGCGATTTCCTCAAGCTCGTCGTTTACTTCGCTGTGGCTATCGCGCTGTTGTATTCGCGCAGCTACATGAACGACCGCAAGATCGAGACCACCGAGTATTACGTGCTGGCGATCTTTGCGACGCTGGGCATGATGGTGATGATCACCGCCAACCATTTCCTGACCATCTACCTGGGTCTGGAACTGCTGTCCCTGGCCCTTTACGCAATGGTCGCGCTGCAGCGTGACTCTGCTCGTGCGACGGAAGCGGCGATGAAGTATTTCGTCCTGGGCGCGTTGGCTTCCGGTCTGCTGCTGTATGGAATCTCGATGCTGTATGGTGCTGCCGGCACGCTGGAAATCTCTGGCGTGGCCCAAGCCATCTACCAGCAGGCTGGCAACAAGACAGTGCTGCTTTTCGGCCTTGTCTTCGTTGTCGCTGGTCTGGCATTCAAGCTCGGTGTGGTTCCGTTCCACATGTGGATTCCGGACGTCTATCAAGGCGCTCCGACGTCTATCACGCTCTTCATCGCCTCCGCCCCGAAGCTTGCGGCGTTTGCGATGGCCATGCGTCTGCTGGTCAATGGGCTGTTCGAGTTTGCCGAGCAATGGCAGTCGATGCTGATGGTGCTGGCGGTTCTGTCGATAGTGCTGGGCAATCTTGCGGCGATCGCCCAGTCGAACCTCAAGCGCATGCTGGGTTACTCCGGTATCTCCCACATGGGTTTCATGCTGCTGGGCCTGGTGTCCGGTGTGGTTGGCGGTGATCGTCATTTCGCGCTCAACGCCTACAGCTCTGCGATGTTCTACGTCGTGTCCTATGTACTGATGAGTCTGGCGTCGTTCGGTGTGCTGCTGCTGCTGTCACGTGCTGGTTTCGAGGCCGAAGCGCTGGACGATTTCAAGGGTCTGAACAAGCGTAATTCCTGGTTTGCCGGTGTGATGGCCATGGTGATGTTTTCCATGGCGGGGATCCCGTTCTTCGTCGGTTTCTTTGCGAAGTTCTCCGTACTGCAGGCCGTCGTGGCGGCTGGTTATATCTGGGTCGCGATCCTGGCAGTGGTGATGTCGCTGATCGGTGCGTTCTACTACTTGCGCGTTGTGAAGATCATGTTCTTCGACGAGCCACTGGATGCGACGCCCATTTCCGCTCCGGCCGACATGCGTGCGCTGCTGTCCCTGAACGGCATCGCCATCGCTGTGTTGGGCTTGGCTCCGCAGGCATTGATGTCTCTGTGTGCCTATTCGCTGCTGGGCTCGCTCTAAGCGGGCTCGAGGCATAGCGCGGTCATCACATCACTGGAAAGGCAGGCGGCAGGTGAGGCATTTTGGAGAGTTCGTACTGTTGTTCGCTCTCGCGAACCTGCCTTTCTTCAGTGAGCGGCTATTCTTCGTAGTCAGCTTGGCGAAGAAGAAGACGATTCTTCTGCGGATGCTGGAGCTTGTAGCCTATTACTTTCTGGCGGGTGCCTTTCTCGGCGCTAGAGAGGCGGCTGAGAATGGCTCCCGCTATGTCCAGCATTGGGAGTTCTTCGCGATCACGATGTGTCTGTTTGCTGTCTTTGCATACCCAGGGTTTGTCTATCGCCACCTGTGGTCGCGCGAGTTGAAGTCCTAGAGGCAGGCGTGACGCGTCCCATCGGATGTCAGATACTGGTGTGTGCGGATGGACAAAGTGATCATATGAAACTGTGGGCCTCGGTCCACAGTTTTGCTTTTGGGGACGGGGATGGGCATGTTTGTATGTCCTGGAGCGATCGTCTAGCATTCAGTCAGTTGTCCTTTTTACTTGTTGGAGCTGGATTGGATCAGGTTTCAAAATGAAATTTTCGGGGCCTCTCATCGAAAGGGAGACGAGGAGAGTGCTTGTGGTCGGGCCGCAGTTCGGCGAAATTATTTCAGTCATCGCACATGATTAAAAAAATCGAAAATTTCGTTATTGTTGGGCGCACTAGTGATGGGAGGACCTTTCGTCCTAGTGATTGGGCGGATCGTTTGTGCGGAATAATGTCCGTATTCGGAGCGGACAATCGTATGACTTATTCGCCATATGTCAGGCCGGCGTGTAATTTGAGGGGAGACAAGACGGTGTTGGTGGATGCAAAAATTCACGAAATCGAGCCGCTGGCGTACAACTTCCTGCGTAATTTCGCGAAGGACAACGATCTGCAACTGGAGTCGTTGCCGGATGACCATTTCGGTTGATGGCGACGGGCGGTCCTGTCGGACAGCCGATGTTTGAATTGGAGTCGTGAAAAAAAATGGGCCACGCAAATTGCATGGCCCATTTCTCATTGGGGATGCGGTCTGTTCAGACCAGAATTTCGACAACGCGGGGATGGTCTAGGAATGTCTGGGGACTTGCGCTGGCGCCGTAGGCTCCCGACTGGAACACAACGACGAGATTGCCGGGTTTTGCATCAGGAAGGAGCATCCGGTCGGCGAGAATATCGAGTGGTGTGCAGAGAGGACCGACGACAGAGACGCTCTGACTGGTGGGCTCGTCCAGGCGATCGCCAATGGTGACAGGGTAGTTTTTGCGGATGACCTGGCCGAAATTCCCTGAGGCTGACAGGTGATGATGCAAGCCGCCATCAGCGACGAGGAATGTATGTCCGCGTGAGTCCTTCCTGTCTACGATCTTGCAGACATAGACCCCTGCTTCACCGACCAGATAGCGTCCCAGTTCGATTACGATCTCTGCGCCGGGCAGCTTTTCCGCTGCTTCCTCTTCGATGGCCCTGAGATTGGCACCGATGGTAGTGAGATCCAGGCGTTGTTCGCCTGGGAAATACGGGATGCCAAAGCCGCCGCCGAGGTTCAGAAACTTGACTGGTGCCGGGGCTGCCTCGGCGAGACTAAGGGCCAGATCGAAGCACTTGCGCTGGGCTTCAACAATTGCGTCGGGGCGCAAGTTCTGGGAGCCCGCAAAGAGGTGGAAGCCTTCAAACGCAAGGCCGGCGCGACCGATGTCGGCGAGCAGGTCGGGCACGCGTTCGGCGTCGACGCCGAACTGTTTGGGGCCGCCTCCCATCTTCATGCCTGAACTCTTCAATTCGAAATCGGGATTCACGCGCACCGCTACACGCACCGGCCAGCCGCTCTCTTGTCGAATGGCGGCCAGTTCGGTCACTTCACGGAAGGATTCCACGTTGATCAGTATCCCCGCAGCAACTGCCTGGCGCAGTTCTTCATGGCGCTTGCCCGGCCCTGCAAAGCTGATGTCGTGGGGATCGGTGCCACTGTCGAGGGCAATCCTCAGTTCGCGTCCCGAGGCCACGTCGATCCCGTCCACCAGCCTGGCCATGTGATCGACCACGGCGGGCATCGGGTTGGCCTTCATCGCGAAATGAATCTTGATGCCAGATGGGAGGGCTGCACGCAATTCGGCGACACGGTCGGTCAGTAGCTTGCGGTCGTAGGCGTAGAACGGGGTTTGTCCGACACGTTCAGCCAGGCGGCGGAGAGGAATGCCGCCGATCAGCAGTTCGCCATCGGCGGACTTGAATTGGTCCATGGTGACATGGACCGGCTTGTCGCGGCTTGCATCACTCATTGCTGTACCCTGTGAGCCATTTCGTATTCGGTGGAAAGTGCCTTGCGGTCAATCTTGCCATTGGGATTGCGCGGCAGCGGACCCTCGTGCGCTTCAATTGCGGCGGGAATCATGTAGGCCGGCATGCGCCGCTTGCATTCGCTGAGCAAGGCTGCTTTATCGAGTGGAGCTCCGTCCTTGCCGCTTGCGATGACGCAGATGGAATGGCCGAGGCTTGGATGTGGTACGCCGAAGGCGATACATTCTCCGACCAGTTGGGTGCTGTACAGGATCTCTTCGACTTCGGTAGGGCTGACGCGATAGCCGGAGGTCTTCATCATCTCGTCGCGGCGTCCGATGAAGTAGAGATAGCCCTCCTCGTCACGGCGAACGGTGTCGCCCGAGAAAACGGCGATTTCCGGCAGGACGAAGCCCGACTGGCGGCCAGGAGCTGTGTTCGGAAGGGGCTTGAAGCGCTCGGCTGTCTTGTCCGGGTCGTTCCAGTAGCCCATTGCAACCAAGGCGCCACGTTGGACCAACTCACCGGGCTCATTGGGGCTGCATTCCGAACCGTCTTCCCGCAGTACCATCACTTCGGCGTTGGGAATGGCCTTGCCGATGGAGTCTGGCCGGATATCGGCCTGCTCAGGAGGCAGGTAAGTGGCGCGAAATGCTTCGGTAAGACCGTACATCAGGAATGGTTTTGTCTCGGGCAACTGGCTGCGGAGCAACCTGAGGGTCTCGAGCGGCATGCGCCCGCCAGTATTGGCGAAGTAGCGTAGATGGTCTGTAACTTCGGCTGGCCATTTCAGCTGAGCGAGCTGAATGTATAGCGGAGGGACTGCAGTAAGGCCGGTGACCCTCTCTCGAACGACGGTCTTGAGTACGTCCTGCGGCAGCAAGTAGTTCAGTAGCACAACTTTGGCGCCGGAGTGAAAGGCTGTTGTGAGCTGGGAAAAGCCTGCATCGAAGGACAGGGGCAGGGCTGCCAGCAGCGTGTCATCGGGATTGTTACCGAGATAGCTGGCCACGCTCTTGGCTCCGGCCACCATGTTGCGGTGGGACAGTACAACGCCTTTCGGGCGTCCAGTGCTGCCGGACGTATACAGGATGGACAGCAGATCGGTGTCGATGATCCGGTGTCCCGGCTGTCCGGGGGCGCAGAGGAGGTCGTCCCAATGCACGATGTTCACGCCCGTGAGCCTGGGCGTGGTTGCCGGTGTGGTGATCAGTACGACATGGCGCAGGTCGTGGCAGTGGGACAGCGTATCCGCGAGCAGGGGCAAGCGCTCTGCAGAGGTCACCAGCACACGGGCATTGCAGTCGCGCAGGATATGCATGACCTGCTCGCCCTTGAGAATCGGGTTGATCGGAACGAAGGCGCAGCCGGCGCGGGCGGAGCCGAAGCTGGCGACGACTGTTTCGATGCGCTTTTCCAGAAAAATGCCGATTCTTTCACCGCGTTCCAGCCCTAGGCCGGCCAGACCAGAAGAAAATCCGCCCACCTGTGTGTCCAGATCGGCGTAGCTCAGGGTTGTGGTACCTGCTGTCAGAGCCGGTGAAGTGGGCGCTCGCTCGGCCGAGGCGCTGATCAATTCGTGGAGTAGGGTGGTGTTGAGCATTGATTGAGAGAACGATTGTCAAGCCACGTTGGAGCGGCAGATCCATCAAGCATTGGAGCAGTTGAAGTCTATCCTAGCTTTCCCCTGTGGATTGCGTGCAGGATTACACCATATGACAAAATCTTGGCTATTGAGGAAGGCCATCCAGCAGGCGCGCAAGTTCCGCAGTTCTGGAGCGGCGTGAGCAGGTATCGGCCAAACTGCGCTGAACCCCATTCAATTGCTGGTTATGCCACTTGTGCAGAGCCTCACTCAGCAGGCTTCGAATAGCGGACGTGTTCGCTATATCGGTGATCCAGGGTGCATCCAGCTTCTTCATCAGTGCTGCGGTACTGCCGGCGGCGTCTGTCAGTGCGATGATCGGCCGACCAGCACGTGCGTACTCATAGAGTTTGGCTGGGATCTGCTTGTTGCAGCTTGCGCCTTGCAGCAGCAACAAGCCATCCGCACGCATCATTTCCTGTAAGGCACTTCGATAAGCGATTGAAGGTTCAATCGAGACGAGATCGTCGATGCCATAGTCTGACAGGAGCTTGGTGTAGTACGTGTCGCTGCCAGTAGCACGCAGGATGACGCGCAGTGTTTCCATGGATGCCTCTCCGGCATCCTTCATCTCCTTCAGCGCAGCAAAAAACGGTCTGGGATCTCGTTCTTCTGGATAGAGGATACCACTGTGAATGAGGACCATTTGTCCTGGTAGGCCGATACGGCTGGCGTCGAGTCCGGTCTCTGCATCGCGAAAATTGTCTTCGTCAAATCCGTTTTCGATGACCGCCCAGCAGCTTGCCGGCTTGTCCGGGTAGCGCTCCGCATACATATCCCGTGTGCCTGGAGTGGTGAATATCGCGTGGGTGCAGTGCTTGATCAGCGCCTGTTCCAGCCGCCTGTGAGTCCGCCATGTGACAGGATTGGTAGGATAGCCCGGCTCCGTCATTGCATCTCGAAAGTCGACAATGAGTGGAAGTCCGGAGAGTCGATGGAGGGTCAGCGCGATGAGGTGAGCCGTGGCGATGGGGAAGGTCGAGAAGATTGCTTTGGGGCGATGTTTGCGAATCAGCTTGAGGCCTTTGATCACTCCCGCCGGCCACCAACTTACCCAGCGGTCTGGCTGCGCCATCCATCGGAAGTAACGTCCCTTGAGCGAGAGGTGGCGGGCCGTGTCGAGACCGAAGGCGCGTTCCACGATGAGGCCCGGTGGGATCTCTTTCATCTGATCATCGCCGACAGCCTCGTAGGCGCGAGGCGAAACCGTCAGGATCATTGGCTCCCAGTCGTGGTCGCGAAGATATTGGGAGAACTTCAGGGTACGCTGGATTCCGCTACTGACCCGCACGGGGGGGTAGTGGTAAGCGATCATCAGTACGCGTCGATCAGGCATGGGCACGTGTCTCGCTCCCTGAAAGGGTGCCTTATGGGGCACAGCCTCTCAAAGAGTGGCAATGGCTGAAAAATTGATTGTGGATAAGCTGCGCAGTTTAACCGAGAGGATGTGCTAATTCCGCGACAAGCTACGTTCATTTGCGCATTTCGGCGCCTGTAGCCGCACGCAAGGGCGTGATGACGGTGACAGGCTCACATGGAACCAGGGTGCTGCGCTGATGATGGTGATTTGAATCGGCCCCAGACACAGGAAATTTGCACTGAAGAGAGTGCGAATGCCGAGGCGGCCATGCGCGGCCAGTGACGCTGGATTGAAGGCCGAGATGCGTGAGATGCTCCAACTCACGCCATGTCTGCTCAGGTGAGCATTCGCACTGTCCCACAGCCGGGCAAAAGTGCGACCGATCCGATATTTCGGTTCCACATGAACGTCGTAGTCCCAGACGCAATGCTGGGGGTCGGCAAGTTCGTAGCGACAACGTACCTCATCTTCGTCATAGGCATTGAAGGCCAGCCACAGGAATCCGGCAAACTCTTCCCCGGACAAGGCAACGAAGCAATGCGCGCCATCATTTATGCGTTTGGCAATGACCTCCGGTGGGCGAGGGAATGACGATGCCAGTGGAGAGCCAGGCTCAAGAAAAACGACCGGATTCTTGGTCGATGGGCGGCAGGCAGGTCGGTCTTGTACCGGTTGAGCGACGAGGTAGTAGCGCTTGATGTAGGCGCGCCCGGCGCTGAGCTTGCGTAATGCGTAGTCAAGGAGATACAGGCTGCCATTCAAGGTGCCCAGTTGAATGAGGTTATTGCGAATGCGCTTGAGAGGCATGTGGTTGGTTTCGCGAGGGAACGACTGGCGACGGCCGGACTGACGCTGTTTGCGTTCAAGGACGGCGTGTGGAACGCGTGGAAGCGGAGGAGGCAGGAGCGCGCTAAGCTTGCCACCGATATCACGGTCCGTACGATGATCGGCTCGCATATAATGATATCAGTCTTGCTGTTGCCGGGCCTTGTGTTCCGGATGCTGTTTTAGTGTTTGCTTACCCGATTGGAGTTAGCTTTTGGATACGAAGAAGGAAGTACTGTCGATTCTCGATGAAGTCTTGAGCCTGGGGGGAAACACGGCCCAGTTCGATGTCGACACCCCACTGCTGGGTGCTTTGCCGGACCTGGACTCGATGGCTGTCGTCGGTGTGATCAATATGTTGGAAGAGCGGTTCGGCTTCATCGTCGAGGATGATGAGATCGATGGTTCGACCTTCGAGACCGTTGGTTCCGTCATTGCCTTTGTGAATGGAAAGCTGGCCTGAATGACCGTGCTGAGGCCGCGGCGGGAGGCTTTTTATCTCCCGGGGCCCCTGCTCGGTGGACGGTTCTGTCTTCTGACCCATGCTCCCGATCCGGTTGGTACGCTGATTTTTGTACACCCGTTTGCCGAGGAGATGAACAAATCCCGGCGAATGGTGGCACTCGCTGTCGAGGCCTTTGCTTCGCAGGGCTGGTCGACGCTGCAGATCGATCTGACCGGTTGTGGGGATAGCGGCGGGGAGTTCGGTGAGGCCTCCTGGCGTGCCTGGGTCCAGGATTGCCACGATGCTTGGGTATGGGCGGCGGCCAATCTGCCGGGACGACTCGTGTTGTGGGGCATGCGTACTGGGGCTTTGCTCCTGGCCGATCTGCTTTGCTCCACGGAAATTGCCGCTCCGCTGTTGCTATGGCAACCGGTGGGTAATGGACGCCAGCATCTGACCCAGTTTCTGCGTCTCAAGGCAGCAGCTGAAATGATGGCCGACGCCGATGCCAAATCTGCTATGGATGCGGCCAGATCCGCGTTGAAGGCTGGCGAATCCGTGCAGGTGGCCGGCTATGCCTTACCGCCTGCGGTCGCTAACGGTCTGGAGACGGCAAGCCTGGGCTTGCCGGATGCCTACCCGGCGCAGGTGGTAGCACTTGAAGTGGGGAGCGAAGGCCGCGAGGACGTGACTCCGGCGTTGCGGATACTCGTCGACCGTTGGCAGAGTGCTGGAATTCAGGCGAGAGCCGAATCAGTGGCAGGTACCGCTTTTTGGCAGACGCAGGAGATCGAAACCAGTTTGGCGCTGATCGATGCGTCCGTACGCGCTCTGGAGACGTTCACATGAGCGTTTGGCGCGATGTTCCCGTCATTTTCGAATGTGCTGGCGAATCCCTGATGGGTATTGTCTCTGCGCCTCAGAAGGAGGCCGCGGTCGGCGTACTTGTCGTGGTGGGTGGGCCTCAATACCGGGTCGGTTCTCATCGGCAGTTCGTCTTGCTGGCAAGATATCTATCGGCGCAGGGGGTTCCATGCATGCGTTTCGACTATCGTGGCATGGGCGACTCCAGTGGTGTGGAACGTAGTTTCGAGAATGTCAGCCAGGATATCGAGGCAGCAATCGGCGCTTTCCTCCAGACCCAGCCCGGCTTACGGCAGGTCGTGTTATGGGGGCTGTGTGACGGTGCCAGTGCGATCTGCTTTTATCCCGCCACCAATGATCCGCGTGTCGCGGGATCCATCTTGCTGAACCCTTGGGTCCATACCGAGGTGGGTGAGGCGAAGGTGTTTCTCAAGCACTATTATCTGCAGAGACTCACTGACCCTTCATTCTGGAAAAAGCTGCTGGGCGGCGGAGTCAATATTGGGCAGTCGGTGCGTTCCTTCTTTTCGACTGCGAAGGCCGCACGGGGGGCTGTGCCTGAGGGACCGGTACAGTCCAAGGATCGTGATGTGGCGCTGCCCGAGCGGATGCTGCATGGGTTGGCAGTACGGGAAAACGAACCATTGGCCATTTTCCTGAGTGGCCGTGACTACGTGGCGCGCGAGTTCGATGACGTCCTGGCAGCCAGTCCCGGGTGGCAGAGGTTGGTGGCGCGTAGGGGGGCGGATGTGAAACGCTTTCCGGATGCCGATCACACCCTGTCAGGGCCTGGCGACGTGGCTGCCGTATCAGAGGCGACCTTGAACTGGCTCGTGGCCAAGGGGTTCGCTCAGGTGTGAGCGACAGGTCAGGTGTTTGCCCGACCTGTCGTCATCAGTTCGAAACGCTCTGACGCAGACGCTTCAGTTCGGGCACGCAGGAGCCGCAGTTGGTGCCGCACTTGGTGCGGGTCTGCAGGACCTCGAGGGACTCACCGGCCCGGAAGGCGGCCAGGATGTCGTCCTCGGCCACGTCGAAGCAGTTGCAGATCACCTTGCCGCGGGCGGCCTGACCTGCTGGCGGCTGGGTCAGCGGTGCGAGCAGCCATTGGCGGACTGCCGCAGCGGAGTGTCCCTGCACCATCATGTCGGCCAGCCAGTCGGCAGCCTTGGTTTCGCCCGCCAGACGCACCGCGGTGAGCGAATCACCTTCCACGAGGGCGCGCTTTGCGATGTCCTTGCGGCTGTCCTGGTAGGACAGCACCTTGGTCGGATCGTCGAGGGCCAGTTCCTTGTCCAGGGCTTCCAGCAGTGCAGGCTCCAGTTCTTCGCCACGAGCCTTGAGCACCACCACAGGGGCTGTGCGTCCGGCCAGCGTCAGGCTGGCGTAGGGGAAGTGGGGCAGCCAGCGGCGCAGGCCTTCCATGACGGTCAGCGGGTTCGGGTGGAGTTGGCCATCCTCGCCTACCTCAGTGCGACGCATCGCCACCAGCGTCTTGCCGGCGGTGTATTTCTCCACCTGCACGGCGGCGTGCTTGAGTTCGGGCTGCTTCGAGTAGGGATCGAAATCGCCGGGCAGCAGTACATTGATGCCCTGGCCGCCCATCGTGTTGCCGCCCCAGTGCATCGGCACGAAGCACTGGCCAGGGCGTAGCGTGGCGGATTCGAGCACCTTCAGCACCACTTCGCCGCGCCGGCTCTTCACCTTGACCAGATCGCCGGTGGCGAGGCTGCGGCGCTCCATGTCGTCCTTGTGCATGTGCAGCATGGGCTCGGGTTCATGGCTGTACAGGCGGGCGACCAGGCCCGTGCGGCTCATGCCGTGCCACTGGTCGCGCAGGCGGCCGGTGTTGAGGTGCAGCGGGTAGCGGGCGCTCGGCGACTCGGCGGTGATGCGGTGCTCGGTGACGACGAAGCGGGCTTTGCCGGACGGGGTTGGGAAGATGCCGTCTTCGTAGAGCCGGACCTTGCCCTGGCTGGCGCCTTCGGGGAAGGGCCATTGCTGGGGGCCGACGGTTTCCAGTGTCGCATAGCTCAGGCCGGTGATGTCCAGGTCGCGACCACGGGTGGATTCCCGGTGCTCGTTCCAGACTTCTTCCGGCTTGGTATACGGGAACATGCGGGCGGCCAGCTCGCCCTTGCCAAGGCGGGCGCCCAGACGCCGGGCGAAGTCCACCACGATCGCCCAATCGTGGCGGGCTTCACCCGGCGCGGACACGGCGGGTCGGACGCGGCTGATGGTCCGCTCCGAGTTGGTGACGGTTCCGTCCTTCTCGCCCCAGGTGGTGGCGGGCAGCAGCAGGTCGGCGTAAGCACAGGTTTCGGTGTGGCTGAAGGCTTCCTGCACGACGACGAACTCGGCGGCCTGCAGGGCTTCGTGGATCAGGACCTGGTCCGGCATGGACTGGGCAGGGTTCGTACAGGCGATCCATACCGCCTTCACTTCGCCCGACTTCAGCGCACGGAACAGTTCCACGGCGCTCTTGCCTGGCTTGTCGGGCACGCTGTCCACGCCCCACAGGGCGGCGACTTCGGCGCGGTGCTCGGGGTTGGCCATATCCCGGTGGGCGGACAGCAGGTTGGCGAGGCCACCGACTTCACGGCCACCCATCGCGTTGGGCTGGCCGGTCAGGGAGAAGGGGCCGGCGCCGGGGCGGCCGATCTGGCCGCTTGCCAGGTGCAGGTTGATCAGCGCCGAGTTGTTGTGGGTGCCGAAGGAGAACTGGTTGAGCCCCTGGCAGTACATGGACATCGTGGCCTTCGAGGTAGCGAAGATCTGTGCCGCCTCCTCGATGCGCTTCCTGTCCAGCCCGCAGATCGTGGCCGCCATCGCCGGCGTGTATTCGCGGACGGTCTTCTTCAGCGCGTCGAAGCCTTCGGTATGGGCGTCGATGTAGTCCCGGTTCACCCAGCCCTCCCACAGCATCACGTGGAGCATCGCGTTGTACAGCGCGATGTCGGTGCCGGGCAGCAGGGCCAAGTGCAGGTCGGAGGCGTCGGCCGTGTCGGTGCGGCGCGGGTCGATGACGACCAGCTTCATGTCCGGGTTGGCCTTGCGGGCGTCCTCGATGCGGCGGAAGGCGATCGGATGCGCGAAGGCGGTGTTGCTGCCGGTGATGAACAGCGCGCTGGTGTGGGCGATGTCCGCGTAGCTGCACGGCGGCGCGTCAGCACCCAGGCTCAGCTTGTAGCCGGCCACCGCGCTGGACATGCACAGGCGGGAGTTCGTGTCCAGGTTGTTGCTGCCGACGAGTCCCTTCATCAGCTTGTTGAAGACGTAGTAGTCCTCGGTCAGCAACTGGCCGGCACCGTAGACCGCGACGGCGTCGGGGCCGTGTTCGGCGATGATCGCCGCGAAGCGCTCGGCGGCCGCGTCGAGGGCGGTATCCCAGCTCGCGCGCTGGCGGGGGCTGCTGCGGTCGGTGCGTAACTCTGGATACAGGGCGCGGGCGACCTGGGTGTCGGGCGCGGCGGTCAGGTGCAGCGTGGCACCCTTGGTGCACAACCGGCCGAAATTGGCCGGATGGTCCGGGTCGCCCCGGACGCCGGTGATGCGACCGGCTTCATGTTCGATTACGACACCGCAGCCGACGCCGCAGTAACAACAGGTGGATTTGGTTTCTGCCATTACGACTCCTTTGGTGAGCGGAGTCCAGCAAGCGTCGTGCCAATCGTCTAAGTCCCTGTGTTCCTTGCGTAGCGCCATTCGCACGCACCAAAGAGTGGCGACGCGGCGTCGAAATGGTGCGGTCACCGCGGTCGCGCACCAGGAGTGGGCGCGGCGCGGTGGCTCAGGGCCGATGGAGGCCGTAGGTCAGGCGAACACCTTCCAGGAACGGGCCGTCCGGGTGCCGAAGATCTGTGGGTTCTGCGGCAGCTGGTTGGTCGGCAGGAAGCCCGGCGTGATCTTCTTGAACCAGTCCTGGTAGCTGGCAGTGGCCGGCAGCGAAGCCAGAGCCTTCAGTGCGTAGTAGGTAAAGGCCCCGTTCGGACGTCCCTTGAAGCTGGTGTCCCAGCTGAACTGGCTGTCGGTGCAGCCGGCCAGCAGCAGGTCGCCGCCGCTGCGCGACAGGCCACCCGAGGTGGGCAGCTTGGCGACGCGGGGGGCGGGTAGGTCGGCGGCCTTCATCCATGCCTCGGGCGGCAGGAAGCGCGCGCGTGGGAGGCCCGGGTCGAGATCAAGGGCGTTGCCGCGGGTCACGCTGCCGGAATGGCAGCTGTCCGAGATCAGCACGACCCGTACGCCGGTGGCGTGGTGGGTGAAGATCGGTGCGATCTCGTCGTCCAGCAGTACGTTGCCGGAGCCGATGTCCCACGGGCACAGGCCCTCGTCGCGGCCGTCGGGCTCGTCGCCGTTCTGGTCCGGCACCCAGGTGCCGTGGCCGGAATAGGTGATGATGATGGAGTCGCCCTTGGCCGCGCCGCCGATCAGGTCGGTCATGGCGCCGACCATTGCTGCCTTGGTGGCCTGGCTGTCGAGCAGGGTGGTGACGGCGAAGCCGCGTGCGGTGAGTGCTGCAGCCCAGTCGGTGGCGTCGTTGACGCAGCCGCTCAGGTCGTTCTGTGTGCCCGGGTAGTCGTTGATGCCGATGCACAAGGCTTTCTTGCTCATGATCTTTTCCCCCTCTCTCATGTCGTTCGGGCCATGCGGGGCCTGGTGGCCCGGGTCATTGGATTGGCATGGCCCTTGGATTTAAGCACGGGGCGGGGAAAGGTCAATGGCAGCCTGCGCCGGAGCGACCTCAGACTGTGGTACGGGGAACACCGCTGAGTTCCTTCAGGGCGCTGGCCTGGTCGAGAATGGGCTGTGGAATGGCCACTTCACCGGCCAGCATGGCGCGGATCAGCGCGGCGTTGGCCGTGACTTCCGGATCGTCGGCGCGCCCTTCGATCGGCGGCGCACCGCCTTCCTCCGCCGGGAAGGCGACCTGCGCGTCGCCATTCACGAAGACTTCCAGCCGTGGTCGGCGGCGCGGATTGGCAAAGGCTTCACCTTCGGTGCCGCGGAGCAGCATGGACACGCCGCCGGTGGCGACGAGGTGTTCGTGGATGCGTTCCAGGTACTCGGGGTGGGTCATCGAGGCGACCCGCACGCTGTGGCCCGGCGCCGGATCGAGCAGCTTGGCCAGAGTATGGCCGCTGTTGCGTACGCCAAGACGCGGGCGCAGGGCGAGTAGCGGCGCCAGTCCCGGAGCCAGGGTTTCCAGCGGAAGGCAGGTCAGGTGCTTTTCGGCGAGCTGGGCTTCCGCCTCTGTGAGGTCTGCCGCCGGATGGATGTCGAGGCCCGCCAGTAGTTCGAAGGGGCTGACCCGGCTGTCGAAGTCGTGGCGCCCCTGGATCAGCACCGGCACGCCATCCCGCACCAGCAGTAGGGCCAGCAAGGGCATCAGGTTGGCTTGCCGGCGCGCGCCGTTGTAGGTGGGAAGCACCACCACGCGGGGACCGGCCGGAACGCGGATGCGGGCCGTGCGGGCGTCGAGGGCGCGCTGGAAGCCCAGCAATTCGTCCGTGGACTCGGCCTTGATGCGCATCGACAGGATGATGGCGCCCATTTCCAGGTCGGGCACGCGACCGTCGAGCATGTCGCCGAACAGGGATTCGGCCTGGTCGATGGTAAGCGGTTTGGAGCCTTTCGGCCCGCGGCCGATCTCCTTGATGAATGGGGCGTAGGACATGGGGAAGAGTACGCGTATCGATGGATGAGCGCAGAAGTGTAGCGGAAGCGTCAGTCCGGCTGGCATGCGGGGATGCGTCGGGCGATGAGGACGGGGCCTACGGGATGTCCAGCGCGATGTCCCCGACCGGCAGCCTGGCCACTCCTTGAGGGCCTGCCGCCTCGTCACCGCGGGAGGTCACGCGGGCAAACTGGAATCCGGCGAGGCCCGCCAGTGAGAACTTCAGGCTGCCCAGTTCCTGCTTGAGGCTGGCGTCGAGGAAGGCCAGCCTGGCGCCTAGGGCACTGGCTGGCGTGCCACTGCCGAGCTGCTTCAGCGCGAAGTCGCGCCATGCCGGGTAGTCCCGGCCGCCGATCGTCAGTACCAGGGGCGAGCAGCGGGCGACGCCGTAGTAGGTCAGGGGCGCGCGCTGCTCTCCGACCCTGCGGGCCAAGACGTCGCGGATCAGGTCGAGGCCGTCGATCTTCAGAATGGCGCTGGTGGGTAGACCGTCGACGCTCAGCTCAAAGGTAGACACCAGCCATGGGCGGCGCTGCTTGATGCCGACGGGCGGTTTTACCGGGTTGCCGGCCGGAAGCGCGGCGATCCTTTCGGGCTGGAGGACCGCGCGGACCAAGTAAAGGTCCTTCTGCGTGGCGGAGCAGGGGGGAAAGTGCAGTTCGGTGAGCACGCAGCCGGCGAGCTGGAAGCCTTCCTGGATCGTGCCGTTGAGATCCGTACGCAGCACCTCGAGATTGAGCAGGTGATGGCCGCCGCCGGCCAGTTCCAGCACCCACTTCGCCAGCAGCGGGAAGGACTGAGGCTGTATGGACAGGGTCAGCGTGCCGAGCTCCGGCTCCCCGATCTGGATGTCGGTTCGCGACGCAGGCAGACCGGTGCCGGGTTCGTGCACCGACCAGTTGATCTCGGGCAGGGTGTAGTCCGTCAACGGGAAGGTGGTCCCGTCGACGCTCAGGTAGCTTCCTCCGACGGCATAAGGGGCAAGGGCGCGTTCGGCCATGATGAACTCTCCTCGATGGAGGGGTCTTACGCTGTGTTGCCGCCCCGCATCCAAGATAGATGCCGACTGGGCAGAAGACAATGACGACGTCAAGCGGGGGCTGTGGCCGGTGGTCGTGGCGGCCTGGCCACGGCATGCTGGCGGCCGATGCAAAGCGAAAGGAGATGGGTGTGAAGTCCGTTTTCTGGAAAAACCCGCGTAGCGGTGCCTTGCTGCTGAGCGTGGGCTTGTGCGTTCCGGCGCTGGCTGCGCCGCAGGTGGATATGCTGCGCCTGCCGCCGGGTTTCCGCGTGGAGGTGCTCACCGATCGGGTGCCGAATGCCCGCGGGATGAGCCTCGGCGACTTCGCCGACGGGCGCGGCGTGGTCTATGTGGGCAGTCGTACGGCCGGCAAGGTCTATGGGGTGGAGGTTGACAAGGGGCGGGCGACGCGTGTGCACACGCTGGCCAGCGGGCTGGAGCAGCCGGTGGGTGTGGCCTACCGGGACGGCAGCCTGTTCGTGTCGGCGGTGTCGCGCATCGTGGTCCTCGATGGCGTCGCCCGACACCTCGACAAACCACCGGCACTGCGGGCCTTGAGCACCCGCTTTCCCACCGAAACGCACCATGGATGGAAGTTCATCGCGTTTGGCCCGGATGGCTGGCTCTACGTGCCGGTCGGTGCGCCGTGCAACATCTGCGAACCGGACGAGCGACGCTACGCCAACATCCAGCGCATCCGCGCGGACGGCAGCGGTGCCGAGGTGGTGGCTCGGGGTGTGCGCAACACTGTCGGCTTCGATTGGAACCCGGCGGATGGCAGCCTGTGGCTCACCGACAACGGCCGCGACATGCTCGGCGACGAGCTGCCGTCCGACGAGCTGAACCGGGTGACGAAGAGCGGCGAGCATTTCGGCTATCCCTATTGCCACCAGGGCGACATCGCCGACCCCGAGTTCGGCACGAAGCGCACGTGCAAGGCGTTCACGCCGCCGGTTGCCAGGCTCGGGGCGCACGTGGCGGCGCTGGGTATGCGCTTCTACACCGGCCGCATGTTCCCGGCGGCCTACCGCAACAACATCTTCATCGCCGAGCACGGCTCGTGGAACCGCAGCCGCAAGTCCGGCTACCGCATCGTGCGTGTGGAACTGGACCAGGCTGGCAAGGTGCTGCGCCAGGAGGTCTTTGCCGAGGGCTGGCTGCAGGTGGATGCCGGCGGTCAGGAACACGTGTGGGGGCGGCCCGCCGATGTGCTGGTGTTGCCGGACGGTTCGCTGCTGATCAGCGACGATCAGGCTGGAGCGATCTACCGTGTGAGCTACGATGGCGGTTCGTAAGCGCGCGTTTCCCCGATTGCATCACCGGGCGGTGGCGGCTAGGCTGCGTCCTTTTCGGTCGCGAGGACGCAAGCAATGAAAGTCGGTTTCATCGGTCTGGGCATCATGGGGCGCCCGATGGCGCTCAACCTCCTCAAGGGCGGCTATGACGTGACCGTGTGGGCGCGCCGCGCCGAATCCATGGCGCCGCTGTTGGAGGCCGGCGCCAAGGGCGCCGCCGATGGCGCGGCGGTGGCTGCGACCTGTGACGTGGTGTTTTCGATGGTGGCGGATGCCGCCGACGTGGAGCAGGTGGCCCTTGGCACCGGTGGCGTGGCCGAAGGCGCCAAAGCTGGGCTGATCTACGTGGACATGAGCACCATTGCGCCGGCTGCCGCCCAGTCGATTGCGGCACGGCTGGCCGAACGGGGCGTGACCATGCTCGATGCGCCGGTGTCCGGCGGCGAGGTTGGGGCGATCAACGCGGGGCTCACCATCATGGTCGGCGGCGACGAGGCAGCCTTCGAGACCGTCAAGCCGCTGTTCGCCTGCATGGGCAAGGCCGCCACGCTGATCGGCGGGCCCGGTGCCGGCCAGGTGGCCAAGGCGTGTAACCAGATCCTCACCGGCGTCGGCGTGATGGCGGTAGCCGAGGCCTTCAACTTCGCTCGCAAGAGCGGTGTCGATGCCGGCCGCGTGCGCGAGGCGCTGCTCGGTGGCTTCGCCTACAGCCGCATTCTGGAAAACCATGGCCAGCGCATGCTCGACCGCAACTTCAAGCCGGGCTTCAAGGCCTGGATGCACCAGAAGGACATGAATATCGTGATGCAGGAAGCCCACCGCCTCGGGCTGATGCTGCCGAGCAGCGCCGCCACGGCTCAGCTCTTCAACGCGCTGGTCGGTAGCGGGATGGGTGAGGAGGATTCCATCGCTGCCCTCAAGCTGCTGGAAAACCTGTCGGGAGAATGACGGTGCGGGTCGGATTTGTCGGGCTGGGCGTGATGGGCCGGCCGATGGCCGGCCACCTGCTGGCGGCCGGCCACGAGTTGGCCGTATGGGCACGGCGGCCCGAGTCGGCGGCGCCGCTGGTGAAAGCCGGGGCGCAGGTGTGCGCGACGCCAGCCGAACTGGCGAGCCGCTGCGAGGTGGTGATCTCGGTGGTGACGGCCAGCGCCGACGTCGAGCATCTGGCCCTCGGTGCGGACGGTCTCATCGCAGGCTTCTCGCCAGGTGGCATCCACGTAGACATGAGCACCATTGCGCCGGGTACGGCCCGCAAGGTGGCGGCCCGCTATGCCGAGCGCGGAATCGGCTGGCTGGATGCGCCGGTGTCCGGCGGCGAGATCGGAGCACGGGACGCGACGCTGGCCATCATGGCTGGCGGCGAGGCGGACGTGCTGGAGCGCGTGCAGCCGGTGCTGGCCTGCTTGGGCAAGACGGTGGTGCACATCGGCCCGGCCGGCGCCGGCCAAGTGGCCAAGGCTTGCAACCAGATGATCATGGTCAATGCGATCCAGGCCTGTGCCGAGGCGATGCGCCTGGCGGGTGCTCACGGTGTGGACCTGGCCCGCGTGCGCGATGCGCTGATGGGCGGCTCGGCCGGCTCGCGGGTGCTCGACGTGATGGGCGACCGCATGGCCCGGCGTGACTTCGTCGCCGGCATCCAGTCGCGCCTGCATCACAAGGATTTCGCTATCCTGATGGAAGAGGCCCGTCAGCTTGGTGCGCCGCTTCCGGTGGCGGCCCAGACCTGGCAGCAGCTCAACGCGCTGATGGCGCTGGGGGGCGACCGGGACGATACGGCGAGTCTGCTGAAGGTGCTCGAACCCGCAGGAGAACGATCGTGACGATGCCAATTTCACGCCGACGCTTTGCGCTGTTGCTGGGCGCCGCAGTGGGCGCAACCGTGCTGGGCGGCTGCGCCGGGCTGACACTGGGCCTGAAGAAGCCCGACGTGAAGGTGGCCGGCATCCGCCTGCTGGACGCCGGCCTGTTTGAACAGCGCTTCATCGTCAGCCTGCGCATCACCAACCCGAACAATGCCGAGATTCCCATCGAAGGGCTCAACTTCAATGTGGATATCAATGGCCAGCCCTTTGCACACGGCGTCAGCAATCAGCCGGTGGTGGTGCCACGGCTTGGCGAGGCGGTGCTGGATGTGACCGCCACGACAGGGCTGGACAAGCTGCTGCGCCAGTTCGGCGAATTGGGGCGAGGTCGCGACAAGGTCGATTACCGCATCCGCGGGCGCTTGGTGACCGGCAACCTGGGCGGCTTCGACTTCGACAAGAGCGGGGAAGTGGCCTTTCCCAAGATCTTCGGCGGTGGCAGCGGTCCGAAGGCCGAGCCCACGCCGGACAAGGGGCAGTCGGAAACCTTCTGAGCATTACTTACAAATCTACATGGGCTTACACTCCGGCTGCCAACGCCGGGCTGGCCATCGCGTTATTTCCTGCAAGGGGCGGCAATCGCGCCGCCCGATTCCAGCAGGAGTAGAACGATGAAAAAGCTCATGATCCCGGCGGCTCTCGCCGCTGTCGTCTTCAGCGCCAACGCCCTGGCCGACCGTGGTTGGGATGATGACGACCACTGCGATCATCACTACCGCCACGGCGGCCGGCCCGTCGTGGTCTACGAGCAACCGCAGGTGGTGTATCAGGCGCCGCCGGCTGTCTATCAAGCCCCGCCGCAAGTGGTGTATCGGGAACGCATCGTGTATCGCGACCGGCCGGTGTATTACGCCCAGCCGCAGCCTGAGGCCTACTACCCGCCGCAGCCCGCTGTCGCCTATCCGCGCTATGACGGCAACCGGGTGGTCGGGCAGGCTGTCGGTGCGCTGGCCGGCGGGGTGATCGGCAACCAGATCGGCCGCGGCGGTGGCCGGGTGGCGGCCACTGCGGTCGGGGCGGTGCTGGGCAGCGTGGTCGGCGGCCGGATGGCCGGTTACCCGTATTGATCAGAGCGGCGCCAACGAGACCAGCCGTGAGGCGCGCAGGCCGCGCAGCATGGTGGTCATCTCGGTGGCGCTGATCGGCTTGCTGCACAGGTAGCCCTGGTAGGCGTCGCAGCGCCAGCGACGCAGCAGAGCCAGCTGGGCCTCGGTTTCGACGCCTTCCGCAATCACTTCCAGGCGCAGCGTATGGGCCATCGCGACGATGGTCTGCGCGATGGCCGCGTCGTCCGGTTCGCTGACGATGTCCTTGATGAAGGATCGGTCGATTTTCAGACGGTCGATCGGGAAGCGCTTGAGATTGGCGAGGCTGGAATAGCCGGTCCCGAAATCATCCACTGACAGCTGGAGGCCGAGCTTCTTGCATTCGGCCAGCAGGCTGCGGGTATGTTCCGGGTTGCGCATCACCAGGCTCTCGGTCAGTTCCAGGTCGAGGTAGGCTGGCGGCAGGCGGGCGCCGGCCAGGGCGGCCTTGATGGTGTCGAGCAGGTCCGCGTCGTCGAACTGGCGGGCCGACAGGTTGACGCCCACCGGTACGCGGCAGATGCCTTCCTGCAGCCAGGCGTGGTTCTGCCGGCAGGCCTCGTGGAGCACCCAGGCGCCGATCGGCACGATCAGGCCGCACTCTTCGGCGATCGGGATGAATACGTCCGGTGAGACCATCGTGCCGTCCGGTTGCCGCCAGCGGATCAGCGCTTCCAGGCCGATCAGCTCGCCGGAAAGGGTATCTACCTGAGGCTGGTAGAACAGTTCGAGCTGGTTGCCGTCGAGGGCCTGGCGCAGGCGGTTCTCCAGTTCGAGGCGCTCGCTGTAGCGGGCTGACAGGCTGTGATCGAAGAACTGGTAGTTGTTGCGCCCGCGTTCCTTGGCCAGGTACATGGCCGCGTCGGCATTCTTGATCAGCGCGTGGCCGTCGAGACCGTCGCCCGGGTAGAGGGCGATGCCGATGCTCGGGGTCACCGTGCATTGCTGGCCTGATAGGTCGAAGGGGCGGGCCAGGCTGGTGAGAATGCGCTCGGCGACGTCCTCCGGCATGGAGCCTTCCTCCAGATCGCCGAGGACGACGACGAATTCGTCGCCGCCAGTGCGTGCCACCAGATCGCCGTCGCGTACGCAGGCACGCAGGCGCTGGGCGACCAGCAGCAGGAGTTGGTCGCCGGCCTGGTGACCGAGGGTGTCGTTGACGAACTTGAAGCGATCGAGGTCGGTGAACAGCACGGCTACGCCCCGCTGTAGCTGGGAGGCCAGACCGATCGCTTCGGCCAGGTGCTCGTTGAGCAGGGTCCGGTTGGGCAGCGACGTGAGATTGTCGTAGTGCGCCAGGTGGCGGATGCGGCTTTCGGCTGCCCGTCGCTGGGTGATGTCGGCGATGATGCCCAGGTAGCCGCGGATCTGCTTCTTGCTGTCGTGAACCACCGAGATGGCGATGTTGGCGGGGAAGATGCTGCCGTCCCGGCGGCGCAGGTTGATCTCCCGTGGTTCCGTGTGGTTGCTGGCGCTGGCCTCTTCGGCGAGTGCGGCAAAGCCGTTGCTGCGGTGGGCAAGGGTCCAGCGGGCGATGTCCTCGGCGGTATGGAAGATCAGCGGCGTTTCCAGCCCGACCAGATCTTCAGCCGAATGGCCGAACAGGCGTTCGGCGGCAGGGTTTACGACTCGGATGATGCCGTTGGAGTCGGTGTAGACGATGGCGTATTCGGCACAGTCCAGAATCGCCCGTTGCAACGACGTGGTTTCCCGCAGCAGGGCTTCGGAGCGGGCGTGCTTCTCGACCTCGGTCTCCAGCAGGCGGTTGGTTTCGGCCAGCGCACTGATGTACTGGCCTAGGGCCTCGTTGGCGTCCGCGAGCGCGAGGGTCTTTTCGGCGACCTGCTTTCGGATCGCGTCGGCGCGGGTTTGCAGCACGTACAGGATCAACGCGGCCAACAAGCCGAGGGACAAGCCGGAAAAAAGCTGGGCACCTGCATCCGGTCCCGGGTCCAGGAGCAGCCCCCCGGCGTCGGGTGCGGCGATCAGCAGCCAGCGGCGATCGTAGAGTTGAATGACGTCCGCGTAGGATTGGTCGCTCAGGCGGTAGTTCGGGGTCGAGAACAGGCGATGGGCGCCGTCATCGGCATCAATGAGCTCGAACTCCAGTGGTGTGCGGCCTTCGCCGGTCGCCGGGATCAGCATTTCCCCAAGCAGCCGGCTCAGTGGGACTTCGATGAACACCAGCTCCCGGGCGGTGGCATGGCGGGGCGCCGCGAGAGGTCTCACGGGGGCGAGCAGCAATAGGGTGTCGTCACCGTCGCCCTTGCCTTGACGTAGGGTGTGCAGGTGGGTGGCAACGCCGTCCTCGCCGTTGGCGGCGTCAACGATCAGTTGGCGGAGGGCTGCGCGGCTGGGTTCATCCGGAAGGCGGGATGGGTCGAGCAGGGCGGCGTCGGACGGCACCTCGCTATCTGGCTTCACAGAGACGCTAACCAGAGCGTCGTCGCCGCTCAGGTGGAGCACACCGAGCTGGCGGATTTCCGGATAGTGGGCCCGCAGTGGTGCGACGAAGTCCGCAAACTCCCGTTCATCGATCCGCGGTGTCTGGGCGACGTGGCGGCGCAGGACCTCGTTGAGGGTGACCAGGCCTTCCGTTCGTTCGCGCAACTGGGCGATGTGCTGCCGGGCCAGTTGCTGAAAGCGCATACCCGCCGCCTCCCGCTCCTCGAGGATGGTGGCGTGGTAACTGTTCAGCGTGAAGGCAAGAACCAGGGTAAAGACGAGTACGGCCAGCCCGTAGCGGCGAAACACGTCGACAACCTGAGCGGATGTCGTGCTGCGGGTCATCGAGTCTCCTGAAGGATGAACGGATCTCTGTCGGCGGATCCTCCCTCAGACTTAACGGTCGTAGCCGGCCAATCTTGAGTCCCGGGCCATCCTAGTCCTCGCCGAAGACCATGCGCAGACGTTCGGCTTCGTGTTCGTGGTCCACTTCCACGTCTGCGAAGCGTTGCGCGATGGCGCGGAATTCGTCCTGCAACTCGATGAAGGCGTCGAGGATGTCCGGGTCGAAGTGGTTGTTGCGCCCGCGGAGGAGAAGTTCGCTGGCTTCGTCGTGGGTGAAGGCCGGCTTGTAGACGCGCTTGCTGATCAATGCGTCGTAGACGTCGGCAACGGCCATCAGGCGGGCCGACAACGGAATGCGTTCGCCGGCGAGGCCCTGAGGATAACCACTGCCATCCCATTTTTCCTGATGGGAATGGGCGATCTCCTTGGCGTAGCGCAGGTAGCTGGCCGACAGGCCGAACAGCGACGCGGCCTTGCTGATGGCTTCCATGCCCAGGGTGGTGTGGGTCTTCATGATCTCGAACTCGGCTGGAGTCAGGCGGCCGGGTTTGAGGAGGATACGGTCGGGGATGCCGACCTTGCCGATGTCGTGCAGCGGTGCCGACTTGTACATCAGCTCGATGTTCTCGTCGCTCAGTTCGGTGGCGAAGCGCGGGGGGCGCTGCAGGTGCCGGGCGAGGGTGCGCACGTACATCTGCGTGCGCCGGATGTGGTTGCCGGTCTCGTTGTCGCGGGTTTCGGCCAGGGACGCCATCGCGACAATGGTGGCATCCTGCATCAGTCCCAGTTCGCGGGTGCGGCGCACGACCTCCTGCTCCAGGTAAGCATTGCGGTCGCGCAGGAAGTCGCTGGCCGCTTTCAGCGTCAGGTGATTGCGGATCCGGGTGAGGACCAGCGGTGGGCTGATCGGTTTGGTGATGTAGTCCACCGCGCCTGCATCGAAGCCGAGCTGCTCGTCCACTTCCTCGTTGCGGATGGTCAGGAAGATCACTGGAATGCTCGCGGTCTGTGGGTCCCCCATCAGGCGCCGGCATACTTCGTAGCCGTCGATGTCCGGCATCGTTACGTCGAGCAAAATCAGGTCGGGCTGCGGCGTACTGGCCGCCAGCGCCAACGCACGGGCGCCGTTGGTGGCGATGCGGGTGCGGAAGTCGGCGCGGTGCAGGCAGTGGACGATGGGCTCGATGGAGTCGGGTGCGTCATCGACCACGAGGATCAACGGGTTGCGAGGGTCGGTAGAGGGCATCTGTGAGAGGCTCCGGGCGAGTGCTAAGCGCCGTTCGGCTGGGTATGCGGGGACAGGCAGGCCAAGGCCTGATCATAATCGTAAGCCTGTAGAGCGCCAGCGATTTCTCCAGCGACCTCGTTGCCCAGGCGGGCGGCAAGGTCGGCGCGGATCTGCTTGAAGCGGGTCGGCGCCGTGCCGTCGGCGGTGTCGAGAAGATGGGCCAGTTCCCGTAGGGCGGCGTCGAACTCCTCGTCGCTGAGGTGCCCGCCCGCGTCGGCTTCCTCTTCGGGCGGGAGGGTTCCCATCAGCAGTGCTTGCAGCGCGTTCAGTTCTGTGTGCAGGGCGCTGCGCGCGGTATCGGTGGATTGGCCTTTGCGCAGGCCATTTTCGACGGTTGCCGCGGCCTCCTGCAAAGCTGTGGCGCCTAGGTTGGCGGCAGTGCCGCGCAGGGTGTGGGCCAGGCGTTCGGCGGTGGCGAGGTCGCCCGCGGAAAGGGCGGTATCGATGCGCTGCGGGCAATCGGCCTGACTGCGGGTGAAATGGCGCAACAGCGCAAGGTATTCGGTGGCGTCGTTGCCGACCCGGCGCAGGGCTGCGGCCACGTTGAGGCCCGGGAGTGGCGGCAGACCGACGGTGGCCGGCGGCCGCGGGGTGAGGGCGGTGCAGCCACCGCGGGTGTGGCGCAGGATGGCTTCGACCAGATGTTCGAGAACGATGGGTTTGGCCACGTGGTCGTTCATGCCGGCTTCGAGGCAGCGCTGGCGCTGGTCGGCCATCGCATGGGCGGTCATCGCGATCACTGGCAGCCGGGCCAGCTGCGGATTGCGGCGGATCCGCCGGGTGGCCTCGAGCCCGTCCATTTCGGGCATCTGCAGGTCCATCAGCACGACGTCGAAGGCGTCCGGCGTGGCATAGAGGGTTTCGACGGCGATCCGGCCGTTGTCGGCCACGTCGGCCTGGGCGCCGAGCCGATGCAGGATGCCGCAGGCAATCTGCTGGTTGATGTCGTTGTCCTCGACCACGAGGACGCGCAGGCCGGCCAGGCTGGGCGAGTTGGCAAGCTCGCCGCGGGCCGGCGGGGCTGCGTCGGTGCCGAAGGCGCCGACGATCGCGTCGAGGAGGGTGGAGGCCGTGGCGGGTTTGTGCAGGTAGCCGTCGGCTCCGGCCTCGGCGGCGTCGGCCGATGTATTTTCATCGCCGAAGGCGGTCAACAGAATCACTGTCGGCGGAGAATTGAGGCTGCGGTCCTGCTTGATGCGGCGGGTGGCTTCGATGCCGTTCTGCTCGGGCATGCGCAGGTCCATCAGCACCAGTCCGAAGCGATCGCCGCCGTCGGCCCGGCGCACCGCGGCCACTGCCTCTGCCGCGGAGGATACGGCTTCACTGCGGAAGGGGAAGTTGCGCAGCAGGTCCAGCAGCACGGTACGGGCCACCGGATGGTCATCCACCACCAGGACCCGCAGGCCCTCGAGGACGCCCGGCAAGGCGCGCGGTGCACGGGGCTCGGCGAGTTCGAAACGGAGATCGAAGCTGAAGCAGCTACCTTCGCCGGGAGTGCTGCGTACGGCCAGTTTCCCACCCATCATCTCGACCAGGTGACGGGAAATGGACAGGCCCAGCCCGGTACCGCCGAAACGGCGGGTCATCGAGTCGTCTGCCTGGGCGAAGGCCTCGAACAGACGGCCGAGCTGTTCTGCACTCATTCCGATACCGGTGTCGCGGACGGCGAAGCGCAGCACGACATGGCGCAGGGCCTGTTCCGCTACGTCGACCTGGACCGTCACTTCGCCTTTTTCGGTGAACTTTACGGCGTTGCCGAGCAGGTTGGTCAGAACCTGACCGAGGCGCAGTGGATCGCCGACGAGGTCCTGCGGAACATCCGGCGCGAGTTGCAGCAGCAGTTCGAGGGATTTGTCGCGGGCCTTCTGGCTGACGAAGGTGAGCACGTTGTCGAGCAGTTGGTCGAGGGCAAAGGTGATGTGTTCGAGGCTCAGCTTGCCGGCTTCGATCTTCGAGAAGTCGAGGATGTCATTGACCACGTGCAGCAGCGAGGTGCCGGCGGCGTGGATCTTGGTGACATAGTCGTGCTGGCGCGGCGGCAGTTCGGTGCCCAGGCACAGGCTGGCTAGGCCGATGATGGCGTTCATCGGCGTGCGGATCTCGTGGCTCATGTTGGCCAGGAAGCGTGCTTTGGACTCGGCTGCCTCTTCCGCCAGGCGTTTGGCTTCGCGCAGCGTCACCACGGCCTGGCGGTAAAGGGCGAGATCTTCGAAGACCCAGATGCAGTGCGTAATCTCGCCGTTGTCCTCGGCCAGCCCGCTGACCGACAGGCCGACCCACAAGGGGTCGCCGCTGCGCCGCCGGAGCTGGCATTCGCGTCGCCAGATACCATTGGTGCGCAGTGCGTCCCACTGTTCGGCGTGGAACTCGAAGGGCAGTCCTTGGGCGTCGAGCAGATCGGGCTGGGTGCCATGCAATTCGTCGGAGCTGAAGCCGCAGACCTGGCGGAAGCGCGGATTGGCGTATTGGATCGCTCCACCTGGCAAGGTGATGACGAGCATCGACGGGCTCTGTTCGACGGCCAGGGAAAGCTTGCGCAGCTCCTGTTCGGCAGCCTTGCGGGCCGTGATGTCGTAGCTCCAGCTGATCAGGGCCGGCGCGCCCCTCATCTCGATCTGCTCCATGGTCATCAGCGTCCAGAACGGCGTGCCGTCGATATTCTGGAACTCGACTTCCATGTCCTGCACTGGCCGTCCGTCGCGCAGACGGCCTAGGGCTCGTTCGCCCACCGATGGGTCGCGGAACCAGCCAGTGACGGAGCGTTGCATGAAGGTCTGCATGTCGGTGCCGGCCAGCACCAAGGCCCGCGTGTTCGCGAACAGCGGGGTGCCGTCGGGGCGGTTGATGACCACTGCGATCGGGCTCGACTCGAGCATGCGTCGGCTCCACTCGTCGGCACTGCGGGTCTTGCGCTCGGCGGCTTTCTGGGCAGAGATGTCTACGATGACGCCAAGCAGTCCGCCGGGTTCGCCGTTGGCCAGGCGGAAGCCGGAGACCCAGTAGAGCACGTCGTGTTCGCGGCCGTCGGCAAAGGGGAGGCTGCGCTCCGTGTGGGATGCGCCGGCGTTCGCGATGATCTGCAGGTCTTCCTCGTGAAAGGTTATGCGTTCGGTTGGCGGCAGGTAGGGCAGTTCGAGCACCGTCTTGCCAAGGAGGAAGGCGCGGGTGGTGCCGAAGGCGTCCTCGTAGGCCCGGTTGCAGCCCAGGAAACGTCCATCGGGGTCCTTGTAGAACACGGGGTTGGGCAGGGCATCGATGAGGACCTCGATGAACAGCAGCTGGTTGGCCACCGCCTGGGTCTTCTCCTCCAGCTGGTGGGTGCGTTCGTCGACCTTTTCTTCGAGCTGGCTGCGTGCCTGGAGCAGTTCGTCCGCAGCCCGTTGCAGCTGGACGCGCATGTTCTCGTGGGACTCGGCCAGTTCGGCGATCTCCCGCCACGGTGTGTCGATGGGTTCGCCGGGAGACAGGTCGAGGCGGCCGATGCGCTCGCTGCGTTCGACCAGGATGGCGAGGTCCGCTTCGATGCGTCGGGACACGCGCCGGGCCAGGTGGGCCGCGGCGAGGGCGGCCAGCACGATGAGCAAGGCGAGGGCCGGTGCCACGTCGCGCAGGCGGGCTGGAATGAAGTCGGCCTCACGGGCAAAGCCGCCGACCCACCACTGCTGGCTGCCCAGCTGAACCGGGATGAATTCCGCCAGCCAGCTTTCCCGTTCGTTGTCGAAGCGCAGGATCTTTTCGCTTTGCCGCTCGCTGTCCAGCCAGCGGGCATAGCCGTGGGTAAGGAAGTCTACATTGAGCTCGGCGGCCGGACGCAGAATGGCGCCGTGCCGGTCGGCCCGATTGGCGAAGCGCGGGTAGCGCGGTACGCCGACCACTTCCCCGGCCGCGGTGAGCACCGCACTGCCGCCCCGTTCTCCGATCGGGCTGTCCATGGTCAGCAGTGACACGTCGGCGAGCTGGATCTCGAAGGCGAGGGCCCTAGCCTTGCCGTCGGCGCCTTTCCAGCGCGTCGCGATGGCAATCCCTCCGTCCCCGTCGGGCGTGTTGCGGTAGGGGGGCGACCAGGCCAGCGGGTCGTTGGCGGGAGCCTGCAGAGCCGTATCGAACCACGGGGACCGGCGCGGATCCTCCCGTTCTTCGCCGGTTTGTTCGTGCTGCAGCTTGCCGGCACTTGTCCAGTGCCACCAGCGGCTACCGCCGCCTTGGCCCACGGGCGGCGTGATGAGGTTGGTCCAGCCCTTCCCATCCCGCCTCAGGCTCAGTTCCCGGCCGTCGGCGGCGGCCAGGTGGATGGCGGTGATCAAGGTGCCGCCATTCAGCACCGGCAGCAGGGCTGTGTTGAAGGCTTCGATGTCGTTGAAATCGAGGCGGCCGGCTTCCCCTAGCGAACGTGCGGTGCGTAGTTCGATCTCGATGTGCCGGAAGCGTCGTTCGACTTCGGCCTGGATCTGGCGCGTCGCCAGGTCGAGCTGGACGCGCGCCAGCGTCTGGGTGGCCGGAGCGACGACCAGGTAGTGGAAGGCGCCGCCGAATACCAGCAGACAGGCCACGAAAACGGCCGACATGCGCCACAGGAGACTGCGTGCAAGACTTTGCCGCGGGGAGGTCGGGTGGGGCATCGGCCGGGCAATCAGTCCAGGTCTGAGGGCGGGGGATTGATGGCGTCGGGGGCGTTGGCGGCCTTGGCCTGGCCGTAGCTCTTGAATCTGGTGATCACCTCGGCCATTTCGCCCGGGCCCAGCACGACTGGCGTGCCAAGCTGGCAGGCCCGCCAGTATTGCTCGCAGAGGGTTTCGAACTCGATGGCGAGGGCCAGCGTGTGGCGCAGGTCGGCTCCGAACACCAGCATGCCGTGGTTGGCCAGAAGGCAGGCATTGCGGTTCTCCAGTGCAGCGATGGCGGAGGCCGACAAGTCCTGGGTGCCGAAGGTCGCGTACGGTGCGCAGCGGATGCTGTCGCCGCCGAAGCGGGCGATCATGTAGTGGAAGGCCGGGATGTCGCGCCGGTGACAGGCCAGCGCAGTGGCGAAGGGGGAGTGGGCGTGCAGCACGGCGCCGGCTTCCGGCCGTGCAGCGAAGATGTCCCGGTGGATGCGCCATTCACTGGACGGTGCGTAGGGGCCGGTCCAGCTGCCGTCCATCGCGACCAGGGCCATGTCGTCACCGCTGCAGTCTTCGTAGGGGCGGCCACTGGGGGTGATCAGGAAGCCTCGCGCACAGCGCACGCTGGCATTGCCGGCGGTGCCAGCGTTGAGTCCGCTGGCGGCCATGCTGCGGGCGGTGGCGAGCAGGCCTTCGCGAAGTACGTTTTCGTTCATCAGAGGCCTCCCTGGGGACCGGATCATCGGCGGGCCAGCGGGCCCAGCGCATCGGGTGGGCATATGCCCAGATCGGTGATTATGCCATCCAGCAATGGCGCGGGCGTGACGTCGAAAGCCGGATTGCATGCCGCGGCGCGGGGCGGTGTCAGCCGCACCCGGTGCACCTCGCCGTCGCCAGCCAGACCGCTGATCGTGCGCACTTCGTCGGCGCTGCGCTCCTCGATCGGGATGTGGCGGCCGTCGGGGCAGCCGAAGTCGATGGTCGATCGCGGTGCGGCCACATAGAACGGCACCCTGTGCGCGGCGGCGGCCAGGGCCTTGAGGTAGGTGCCGACCTTGTTGGCGGTGTCGCCGTTGGCGGCGATGCGGTCGGCGCCGACGATCACGCCATCCACACGCCCTTCCGCCATCAGCCAGCCAGCGGCGTTGTCGGCGATCAGCGTGTGCGGCACGCCGGCGCGGGCCAGCTCCCAGGCGGTCAGCAGACCCTGGTTGCGCGGCCGGGTCTCGCTGACCCACACGTGGACCGGCAGGCCCGCGGCGTGAGCGGCATAAATCGGCGCCAGGGCGGTGCCGTGGCCGCAGGTGGCGAGCCAGCCTGCGTTGCAGTGGGTCATCAGCTGCAGTGGGCGTTCGCCGGCACCCGGCAGCTGGCGCAGCAGCTCGAGGCCGTACTGGCCGATTGCGGCATTGGCAGCGGCGTCGCCGGCGCGGATAGCCTCGGCCTCGGCCCAGGCGGCGGCACTGCGCGCTTTGGCCGGCAGCGGGGTGAGCGTTGCGAGCATACGGTCCAGCGCCCAGTGCAGATTGACGGCGGTGGGGCGGGTCTGGCGCAGGCAGGCGTCGGCGGCCTGCAGCGCGGCATCGGAGGCATCGCCGCGCAAGGCCAATGCAATGCCGAAGGCGGCGGTGGCTCCGATCAGCGGGGCGCCGCGCACCTGCATGTCGCGGATCGCGGTGGCGGCGTCGGCCAGGCTGTCGAGGCGGAGGAAGACTTCCCGGTAAGGCAGGCGGGTCTGGTCGAGAATCACGACCTGATCGCCGTCGCGGCGCAGGGTGGGGCAGGTGTCGGACACGGTAGTTCCTTGTTGGATGGCGGTCCGATTGTAGCGGCGCCTGACGCCGGTTGGCTCTGCCGCAGTCCATCTGCCAGAATCGGAATGCCTGATCCGGAGTGTATTTGCGATGCCGTCCTTTCCCATCCCCCTTGTTTCCCGTCTGCCCGAAGTGGGAACGACGGTATTCACCGTGATGTCCCGCCTGGCCCAGGAGTGCGGGGCGATCAATTTGTCCCAGGGCTTTCCCGATTTCAACGCGGAAGACACACTGTTCGAGAGGGTCGCCCACTGGATGCGCAGCGGCTACAACCAGTACGCACCGATGGCCGGCGCACCGGCACTGCGGACTGCGATCGCCGCCAAGGTGGAGGATCTGTATGGCGCGACCTACGATCCGGAACACGAGATCACCGTGACGGCCGGCGCGACCCAGGCCTTGTTCACCGCAGTGGCGGCACTGGTCCATCCGGGGGACGAGGTGATCGTCTTCGAGCCGGTCTACGACTCCTACGTGCCGGCCATCGCGCTGCAGGGTGGCGTGGTGCGCCGCGCCCGCCTGGCCGCGCCGGACTACCGCCCCGACTGGGACGCGGTGCTGGCGCTGGTGACGCCGCGCACGCGGATGATCATGATCAACACGCCGCACAACCCGACCGGCACCGTGTGGTCCGCTGCCGACCTGCAGCGGCTGGCGGAGATCACCCGCGGCACCGGGATCGTGGTGGTGGCCGACGAGGTGTACGAGCACATCGTCTTCGATGGCGCCCGTCATGAGAGCGCAGCCCGTTATCCCGAGCTGGCCGAGCGCAGCCTCATCGTCTCCAGCTTTGGCAAGACCTACCACGTGACTGGCTGGAAGGTGGGCTACGTGCTGGCACCGCGGGAACTGATGGCGGAATTCCGCAAGGTGCATCAGTTCAACGTATTTACCGTCAACACGCCGGTGCAGCTGGCGTTGGCCGATTACATGGCCGACGCCGAACGCCATCTGCGTCTGGCGACCTTCTACCAGGAAAAGCGGGACTTCTTCCGGCGTGGGCTGGCGGCCACGCGCTTCGAGCTGCTGCCTTGTGCCGGCACCTATTTCCAGACGGCCCGCTACACGGCGATCGCCGACATGCCTGACACTACCTTCGTGGAATGGCTGACCCGTAAGGTCGGCGTCGCTGCGATCCCGCTGTCGGCCTTTTTTGGCGACGGCCGCGACGAACAAGTGATCCGCTTCTGCTTCGCCAAGCGGGACGACACGCTGGAGGCGGCTTTCGAGCGCCTCGGACGCTTCTGCTAAACTGCCCCGGAAATCCCCGGAGGCCTTCGTCTTGCGCAATATCCTGCTGTTCGTCCTGTTCCTGCTGGCTGTTTTCTATGTCCGTCGCGCACTGCAGCCTGGCCCTCGACGCGAGGAGGGACGCGACTCCGTGCCGGAGCAGGGGACGAGCCAGCCCCCGGTGGGTGAGATCGAGCAGATGGTGGCCTGCGCCCATTGCGGCGTGCATGTGCCGGAGAGCGAAGGTGTGACGAGCGGCGGCCGCTTCTTTTGCTCGGAGGAACACCGCCGCCTCGGCACCCGCCCGTGAGCGCCGGTTCCGCTCCCCTGGCGAGCCAGTTCCAGCCTGGCGACGACCGCAGCCAGCCGCTGCGTTATCTCAACCTGTTCCGCCTGGTGCTGGCCGGGATTTTCGTTGTGACGGGGCGGGCGCTGCAACTTGGCAGTGACTCCCCGACCCTGTTTTTCGGCGCCGCCTTCGCTTATCTGGCGGCGGTGCTGATCCTCGGCTTCCCGGACGCCGCCCGTCTGCTCGGCATGAATCGTCTGGTGACGGTGCAGGTGATGGTGGACATCACGCTGTTGACTCTGATCATGTGGGCCAGCGGTGGCTATCGCAGCGGCATGCCGATCCTGATCCTGGTGGCGCTGGCCGGTGCCGGCCTGGTCGGGCAGGGGCGCATGGTGCTGTTCTATGCTTCCTATGCGACGCTGGCGGTGCTGCTCGAGAACACCTCGCGCCTGTTGTCGGACCGGCCGATGACGGATTTCTTCACCGTCGGGGTGACTTGCATCGGTTTCTTCGCCATCGCCCAGGTGGCGCGCCTGCTGGCCCTGCGGGCGATCGCCAACGAGAACCTGGCTCGCCAGCGGGGGGAAGACCTGGCCAGCCAGCTACGCCTGAATCGGCAGATCATCAAAGACATGCAGGACGGTGTGCTGGTGGTTGGCGAGGATGGCGCTGTGCGCCATTACAATCCCCAGGCCGCGGCCTTGCTCGGTCCAGCGCTGCAGGAGGGGGCAGTGCTGGCGGCCTGTGCGCCAGCACTGGCGCGGGAGCTACAGCGCGGTGGGCACAAGGATGATTCGGCACGGCGCGTCCGTGCCGAACTGACAGGCAAGATGCTGTTGCTCCGCCTGCTCCCTGCCGGGGAGGCCGGCGAGACATTGATCTACCTGGAGGATTACGACCGCACTCATCGCCAGATCCAGCAGGTCAAGCTGGCGGCACTGGGGCGCCTGACCGCCAGCATCGCCCACGAGATCCGTAATCCGCTGGCATCGGTGTATCAGGCGGCGGAACTGCTGCGCGACGAGAAGCGCAGCGACATGCAGGCCCGCCTGATCCGCATCATCGGCAACAACGCGCAGCGCATCGACCGCCTGGTCGGCGACGTGCTGGCCCTCGGCCGGCGCGACGAGGCGCTGCCGGAAGCCTTGCAGCTGCGGGGTTTCGTGGACGAGTTTCTGGAGGAGTTCGCGGTGGCGAACGCCAGCGATTCGCCGGAGATCGTGGTCAACCGGGTCGGGCCTGAACTGCAGATGGCGATGGACCGGACCCACTTGCGCCAGATTTTATGGAATCTTGTGGGTAATGCGCGCCGCCATTGCAGTGGTCAGCCGGCTGCGGTGACAATCACGGCATCGCCTTGCGATGACGGTCGCGTGGCGCTGGACGTGTCCGACGATGGCCCGGGGATTCCTGAGGAGCTGCGGACGCAGGTCTTTGAGCCTTTTTTTACTACCCATTCGAAAGGGACCGGTCTGGGGTTGTATATCGCCCGGGAGCTGGCCGAGGCCAACGGCGCGGTGCTCGAATTGTGCCGCGACGAGCCTGGCACTTCGCCCGCCGGCGCCCATTTCCGCATCACTGGACGCGTGAAACCATGATCCAGCCTGAAAGACGAGCCCGCTCCGGCGGGCCGGATGTCCTCATCGTCGACGATGAGGACGACATCCGCGAGTTGCTCGAACTCACCTTGTTGCGCCTCGGCTTGGTCAGCGATGGCGCTGCCAACCTGGCGGAAGCCCGGCGCCTGCTCGGCGAGAAGCGCTATCGCCTGTGCCTCACCGACATGCGCTTGCCCGACGGCGACGGTCTGGAGCTGGTGCGCTACATCTCGGAAAACATCCGCGATCTGCCCGTGGCGGTGATCACCGCTTTCGGCAGCATGGACAACGCGGTGACGGCGCTCAAGGCCGGTGCCTTCGACTACCTCGCCAAACCGGTTTCCATCGACCAGCTGCGGGCCTTGGTGAAATCCGTTTTCTCGGTATCGGTCAAGGACGGTGAGGCAAGGCAGAAGGACAACTCCAGCCTGATCGGCGACTCGCCGGCGATGGTGCAGGTGCGCTCGCTGATCGAAAAACTGGCCAGGAGCCAGGCGCCGGTCTTCATCTCCGGTGAGTCCGGCAGCGGCAAGGAGCGCGCGGCGCGGATGATCCACGAACTGGGCCCCCGTGCGGCGGCGCCCTTCGTGGCGGTAAACTGCGGTGCGATCCCGGAAAACCTCATGGAGAGCGAGTTCTTCGGGGCAAAGAAGGGCGCGTTCACCGGCGCCGACACGGACCGGGAAGGTTTCTTCCAGGCCGCCCACGGCGGCACCCTGTTCCTTGATGAGGTCGGCGATCTGCCGCTGGCGATGCAGGTCAAGCTGCTGCGGGCGATCCAGGAGAAGAAATTCCGCCGTCTCGGCGATACCGCCGAGACGGCCGTGGATGTGCGCATCCTCAGCGCCACCCACCAGAACCTGAAGGCCATGGTGGAGGCCTCGCGCTTCCGCCAGGATCTGTTCTACCGCCTCAATGTCATCGAACTGCGCATGCCGGCGCTGCGCGAGCGCAGCGAGGATATCCCGCGTCTGGCGGAGATCCTCCTCAAACGTCTGGCCGAGGTGTCCGGCATGCCGGTAGCTTGCCTCAGCGAAGGCGCGGTAAAGGCGCTGGCGGCCTATTCCTTCCCGGGCAATGTGCGCGAGCTGGAGAACATCCTGGAGCGGGCGCTGGCCCTGTCCAGCGGGCAGATGATCGAGGCGGACGACCTCCTGCTCGATCCGGCTGACATCGGTGAGAGCAGTCCAGCTGCCGCCGCGGCTCCGGCCGGTACCGATCTGCAGGATTACCTCGATCAGGTGGAGCGTCATGCCATCGAGGAGGCACTGGAAAAATCCGGCGGCAACCGCACCGCGGCGGCCCGCTATTTGGGGGTGACCTTCCGTTCCCTGCGCTACCGCCTGGAGCGGCTGGGCATGAAGGAGTGATGGACGCCGAGGCATCGACGGCCGCGGCGGAGCCGGATGCCGTCCAGCGGGTGGTCAAAGTCCGCCGCGACTACAATGCCTGGGTCGCCCGCGAAACCATTGAGGATTATGCGCTGCGCTTCACTCCGCGCAGCTTCCGGCGCTGGTCGGAATGGCGGGTAGCCAACACAGCCTTCGGCGTGGCTTCCTTCCTGGTGCTGGAGGCCGTCGGCGCCACGTTGTTGGTGGATTACGGTTTCAGCAACGCGCTGTGGGCGATCCTCGCCGCCGGGCTGATCATCTTCCTGGCTGGCTTGCCGATCAGCGTTTATGCGGCGCGCTATGGCGTGGACATGGATCTGCTGACCCGTGGCGCCGGCTTCGGCTACATCGGCTCGACGCTGACGTCGCTGGTCTACGCGTCCTTCACCTTCATTTTCTTCGCCCTCGAAGCGGCGATCATGGCCTACGCGCTGGACCTGGCCTTCGACATCCCGCCGGCCTGGGGCTACCTGCTGTGCGCGGTAGTGGTAATTCCGCTGGTCACTCATGGGGTGACGGCGATCAGCCGCCTGCAGGCGTGGACCCAGCCCCTGTGGATCCTGATGCTGGTGGTGCCCTACGTCTTCGTCTTCACTGAACGCCCGGACGTACTGCGCGGTATCGTGTCCTATGGCGGCGAGCACGGCGCGGGGGCGGATTTCGACATGCGGGCCTTTGGCGCCGCGCTGACAGTGGGCATCGCGCTGATGACCCAGATGGGCGAACAGGCCGACTACCTGCGCTTCATGCCGGAGAGAACGCCAGCCAATCGCTGGCGCTGGTGGGGTGGGGTGCTGGTTGGTGGGCCCGGCTGGGTGCTACTGGGTGTCGTCAAGATGCTTGGCGGGGCGCTGCTGGCCTACCTAGCGATCAGCAATTCGGTGCCGGCCGACCGAGCGGTAGACCCCAACCAGATGTACCTGGCCGCCTACGAATACGTGTTTCCGGGCCTGCACTGGGCGGTGGCGGCAACGGCGCTGTTCGTCGTGGTGTCCCAACTCAAGATCAACGTCACCAACGCCTACGCCGGCTCGCTGGCGTGGTCGAACTTCTTCGCGCGGCTGACCCACAGCCACCCGGGGCGGGTAGTGTGGGTGGTCTTCAATACGTTGATCGCGCTGGTGCTGATGGAACTGGATGTGTTCCAGGCCCTCGGCAAGGTGCTCGGCTTGTACGCCAACGTGGCTATCTCATGGATGATGGCGGTGGTCGCTGATCTGGTCGTCAACAAGCCGCTGGGCCTGTCGCCGCCGGGCATCGAGTTCAAGCGTGCCCACTTGTACGACGTCAATCCGGTCGGTGTCGGTGCGATGGGCATCGCATCGGTGCTGTCGGTGGCAGCCTACCTGGGCGTTTTCGGGCCGGATGCGGCTGCCTTTTCGGCGCTCATCGCGCTGGTTGTTGCCTTCGTCACCGCGCCGCTGATCGCCTGGATCACCGGCGGGCGCTACTACATCGCGCGGCGGCCGGCACCGTCCGTGGCCGGCGGAGCCCGCTGCTGTGCGATCTGCGAGCGCGAATACGAGGCTGATGACCTGGCCCATTGCCCGGCCTACCAGGGGGATATCTGCTCCCTGTGCTGTTCGCTGGACGCCCGCTGCAATGACTTGTGCAAACCCGAAGCGCGCCTCTCGGCCCAATGGTCGGCGGCGATGCGGCGCCTGCTGCCACGCTCCGTTTGGCCTTACCTCGAAACCGGGCTCGGCCACTACCTGCTGTTGATGGGTGTCATCGCGCCAGGGCTGGCGCTGCTGATGTGGTTGCTGCACTACCACGGGCTCAGCCTGCTCGGCGCCAGCGCGCCGGAGTTCGCACCGGCCCTGCGGCTGGCTTTCCTGAAAGGTTACGCGGCGCTGTTGCTGCTGGCCGGGCTGGTGGTGTGGTGGCTGGTGTTGACTCACAAGAGCCGCCAGGTGGCCCAGGAGGAGTCGAACCGCCAGACCCACCTGCTGATGCGCGAGATCGATTCCCACCGGCGCACCGACGAACAATTGCAGAAGGCCAAGCAGGTGGCCGACCTGGCCAACCAGGCGAAGAGCCGCTATATCACCGCGATCAGCCACGAGCTGCGCACGCCATTGAACAGCATCCTCGGCTACGCGCAGATCCTCGACGGGGACGATTCGATCCCGGTGCACCGGCGCCAGGCGATCAACGTGATCCGCCGCAGCGGCGACCACCTGCTGTCGGTGATCGAAGGCACCCTGGACATTGCGCGCATCGAGGGCGGCAAGCTGACCCTGGACGTGAAACCGCTGGATTTCCGTGACTTCGTGGGGCAGATCGTCGGTATGTTCGAGTTGCAGGCGCGCAACAAGGGGCTGGAGTTCCGATTCGAGCCGAAGGGTGAGCTGCCGGCCTTCCTGCGCGCCGACGAGAAGCGCCTGCGCCAGATCCTCATCAACCTGCTGGGCAACGCGGTGAAGTTCACCGCCAGCGGCCACATCAGCCTGCGCCTCGCCTACCGCATGGAGATGGCGACCTTCGAGGTCGAGGATTCCGGGCCGGGCATCTCGGCGGCCGAGATTGAGCGCATCTTCGAGCCCTTTTCCCAGGGCAGCTCGGCGCAGGGCGCCAGCGGGGCAGGGCTGGGCCTGACGATCAGCCGCATGTTCGCCGACGTGATGGGCGGCGAGCTGACGGTGAAGAGCGAGCCCGGCGTCGGCAGTACCTTCCGCGTGCGCCTGTTCCTGCCCCAGGTGCGCGACGAACTGGCGACGCGCCAGCTGCCGCGCCGCAACCGGCTGGGCTACCGTGGCGAGCGGCGGCGCATCCTGATCGTGGACAACGAGCGGGTGGACCGGGAGTTCCTGATCACGCTGCTGGAGCCCCTCGGCTTCGTTTTGGCCCAGGCAGCGTCCGGGCAGGAGTGCCTGAACCTGTTGCTGGAATTCCGCCCCGACCTGGTCTTCATGGACCTGGCGATGCCGGGCATGGACGGCTGGGAGACGGTGCGCCGCCTCCGCGCCGGCGCCAACGCCGCGACGCCGGTGGCGATCATCTCGGCCAATGCCTACGAGCGCGGCCTGCACAGCGACGACAATGATCTGGGTATCGGTGCCGCCGATTTCATCCTCAAGCCGGTGCAGGTGAACGAACTGCTGGACTGGATCGGCCAGCGCCTGGGCCTCGAATGGCTGGAATCCGGGGACGAACTACCCGTCGCGCCGCCCGTCGGCTGGATCGCACCGCCGGCAGCACTGCTGGAGCCTTTGGCCCACCAGGTTGAGCTCGGCTACGTGAAGGGCATCCTGGCCCGCCTGGTCGATATCGAAGCGGCCGATCCGGCCTATGCCCCCTTTGTGGCCGAAGTCCGCGAGCTGACCCGTGGCTTCCACCTCGACGCCATTCCACCGCTGCTGGAAAAAGCCCGCCATGCCTGATTTCGACCGGCTCAATTCCGACCTCGTGCTGATCGTGGACGACATTCCGGAGAACCTCTCGGTGCTTCACGACGCCCTAGACGAATCCGGCTACACGGTGCTGGTCGCCACCAACGGCGAGACGGCACTGCAGCGGGCGCGCCAGAGCCTGCCCGACGTGATCCTGCTCGACGCGATGATGCCGGGCATGGATGGCTTCGAGGTGGCGCGGCGCTTGAAGGCCGACTTCACGACGCGCCATATCCCCATCGTCTTCATGACCGGGCTGACGGAGACCGAGCACGTGGTGGCGGCTTTTGCCGCCGGCGGTGCGGACTACGTGACCAAGCCGATCCGCCCGCAGGAGGTGCTGGCCCGCATCGCCGCCCACATGCAGAGCGCCCGGCTCATGAAGCAGGCGCGCAGTGCGCTGGACGCCTTCGGCCAGGCGACGTTGGCCATCCGCCCGGAGAGCGGTCGGGTGGTGTGGCAGACGCCGCTGGCCAGAAAGTTGATGCAGACCTATTTCGAGGGCCTGGAAGGCCTCGAGGACCAGGCGCCGCCGTCGGTGATGGCCTGGGTACAGTCCTCCGGCCGTGCCCGTGGCGAGGGCCGGGAGTTCCCGCCGCTGTCTTTGAACCAGGGCGCGCGCCGGCTGATCTTCACGCTGCACGACCGGACCGGCGACGACGAGTGGCTGGTGAGCCTGCGCGAGGAGTCCGACGCGGCAGTGCTCGATGCGCTGATGGGCGCCTTTCGCCTGACCAACCGCGAGGCTGAGGTGCTCTACTGGGTGATCAAGGGGAAGACAAGCCCAGACATCGGTGAGATCCTCGGTTCCAGCCCACGCACCGTCAACAAGCATCTGGAGCACGTCTTCGCCAAGCTGGGTGTCGAGAACCGCACTGCGGCGGCGTCCGTGGCGATGGCGCGGATCCGCAGCGGCGGAGCCGGCGATGGCTAGTGCGGGCGTTCAGGCCGGGACCGCGCCGCGTTCGGCCTCGCTGCGCAGCAGGCGGGTGATGTTCGCGGCGGGTTGCGGTCGGGCGAGCAGGTAGCCCTGCATCACGCGGCACTGGCGTTCCAGCAGGAAGTCGCACTGGGCTTCGGTCTCCACGCCTTCGGCGACCACGTCGAGGCCCAGATCACGGGCGATCGACAGCGTGGCAGTAGCGATCGCGGCGTCTTCCGGGTCGCCGGGCAGGTCCTGCACGAAAGAGCGATCGATCTTCAAGCGGGTCAGCGGCAGGCGCTTGAGATAGGACAGGCTTGAATAACCGGTGCCGAAGTCGTCCAGCGCGAGGCCTACGCCCAGCTTGCTCAGCGTGGCGAACTGCTGCTCGGTTTCGCTGCTGGGCTGCATCAGCGCGCTTTCCGTGATTTCCAGCTCGATACTGCAGGGCGGAATGTTCCAGTGGGTCAGAGCATGGCGGAGCCGGTCGATGAAGCCCGGGCGCCGGAATTGCAGGGCTGAGATGTTGATGGCAACGGTCAGCTCCGGCAGGCCGGCATCCCGCCAGGCGGCCTGCTGGCGGGCGGCCTCGTGCAGGACCCAGTCACTGATGGCGTGGATCAGGCCGGTTTCCTCGGCGAGGGGAATGAACTCGCCCGGCAGGACCCGGCCGCGATCGGGGCTGTCCCAGCGCACCAGGGCTTCGACGCCTATCAGCCGTTTGCCGGGCATTTCCCACTGGGGCTGGTATTCGAGGACCAGTTCGTTGCGTTCAATGGCGCGTCGCAGTGCGTTCTCCAGCATCAGGCGCGCGTAGGCACGGCTGTTCATCTCGGACGTGAAGAAGCGGAAATCGTTGCGTCCCTCGTTCTTGGCGTCGTACATGGCGGTGTCGGCATGCTTCAGCAGCACGTCCACATGGGTGCCGTTGTCGGGCGCCAGGGCGATGCCGATGCTGGTGCTGACGGTGAGATCCTGGCCATCGATGTCGAAGGGTGTGAGCAGGCTGTCGATCAGCTTGCGGGCGACGGTGGCGGCATCTTCGGAGCGGGACAGCTGGGGGAGCAGCACGACGAATTCGTCGCCGCCCAGACGGGCCAGCACATCTTCATCGCGCAGGCATTGGGACAGACGTTTGGCGGCGGCCGACAGCAGGCGGTCGCCGGTCGGATGGCCCAGGGTGTCGTTCACCTTCTTGAAATTGTCAAGATCGAGGAATAGCACGCCGACGCAGGTATGGTTGCGCCGGGCGAAAGCGAGTGCCTGCTCGGCGCGGTTGATCCACAGGCTGCGGTTGGGCAGGCCGGTCAGGGTGTCGTAGTGGGCCAGGTAATGGATGTGAGCTTCCGCGGCCCGGCTTTCCGAAACGTCCTGCACCGTGCCGCGCAGGGTACGCATGCCATTGCTGGCCGGCGTGGCTTCGATGCTGACATGCACGATGCGGCCGTCCCTGCCCGGGCTCGTCAGGCGCATGTCCAGATTTGCGCCGGACTGCCCTTGCTGAACGCTGTCGAGGGTGTTCTGCAACCGCTGACGGTCCTCCGGGTGGATGGCTGCCAGGAAGTTCTGCAGGGTACTTGGGGTGTCGGTCGGTACGCCGAGAATGCGGTACAGCTCGGCAGACCAGTGGTTGCGGTCGTTCGCCGGGTCGGCTTCCCAGCTGCCGAGGTGGGCGATCCGCTCGGCGTGGGTGAGCATGGCCTGTTGGTCGATCAGGCGACGGCCCGCGTCGGCCAGTTCGATGGTGCGCCGATCCACCAGCTCTTCAATGCGGCGGGCGCGGCCCGTGGTGGCAAGCAGGAAGGCGCCCAGTGTGCCGATGCTCAACAGGCCGATGGCAAGAAGGGTCCAGGCTTCCCAGCCCCGCTGGCGGAAGGAGTAACTCGGATCGGTGCTGAGGGTCAGAGTCCAGGACTGACCGCCGAACTCTATGGGCTCTATCCAGGGGGTCAGTCCGTCGGTGCCGACAGCGCCCGCCAGCGGACAGGACTGGTGGCCGGCAAGATGGTTGCCGACCGTCTGGCCGCCTACATTTTCGGTCAAGCAGTACTGGATGCCGGGGATCTCATGGCCGCGCAGGGCACTGACCACGCTTTCCTCTACGCGCAGGGCGACGAAGACGAAACCGTCTAGACTGGCCGGCGGAGGCAGGCCGCGGTGATTGGCCCGTTGGTACAGCACGACGCCGGCCATGCCCTGCGTCTCCTGGGTGAGCTCGAAGGCCCTGGAGGCCGCAGCCTGGCCGTCGGCACTGGTGCGCTGCATGGCTTCCGCGCTGGCCGGAATCGTCGATACATCGACACCGAAGACGCGCCGGTTGGACTCCAGCGGGGCGACAAAACGGACGGGGTAGTACTCGGTGCGGTCACGGGCCGGGTACAGCTCGCTGGCAGCTCCACGATCGAGTATGTGGAAGTCGCCAACGCCCGTTGCACTGCGTACCGCATGTTCGAAAGCTGTGCGTTGGGAGCCCTGAACGCGGGGAATCCAGCCGATGGCCTGGATGCCGCCGAGGCGGGTCAGCCATGAGGCGGCGAACTGCTGGAAGCCCTCGTCATCCAGATCCGGTGCGGCGACCATCACCCGTTCGGCGGATTGCAGGACCGACTGATAGTTGGCCAGGCGGCTGGTCAGCAGATTGGAGATGAAGTGGGCGTCACTTTCGAAACGGGATTGAAGGCGCTGACGCTCCCATTGGCCGATCTGGATTTCCAGACCGACCAGCAGGATCAGTGCGGTGCCCATGGGAATCACGAGACCCAGGCGGCGAGGTGCCCAATCCCGCTGTGGCTGCCCCCAGAAGGCGAAGATCAGCGGGCATGCGATAAGAATGCCGATGGCGTCGCCGGCCCACCAGTTCCACCAACTGAAGACGGCATCGTGTTTCGGGACCGAGCCGAGCAGGGACAGGGCTCCGACGCCGATGCTGGCACTGATCAGGCAACTGAGCGGGGCGGCGACGAAGAAGAAGCGCAGGATGGAGCCGGCGCTGTCGAGAGAATTGGGAAAGCCGACCCAGCGCCGGATCAGCGCCACGCCGGCGAAGGCCTGTAGAACTGCGCCGGTGCCGACGCACAGGGGCATGATCCAGTTGATCCCCCCGAGTCCCGCACGTGTGACCGCCTCCACATTGGTGATGGCTGCACCGAGAAAGATGGCTGGCCAGATGCGTCGGCCCTTGATGAGCATGGCGGCCAGGGCGATCCCTGCGGGGGGGTAGAGCGGTGCGACGTAGCCGGGCGGGATCGCTATATGGAGTGCGATCAGGCCGCACAGCGCATAGGCGACGGTAATTCCGGCGAGTTGCTGTATCCGCTGGGAGAAAGGCATTGGCTGTCTGCGGTATCAGGTTGCTGGTGTCGAAAGCCGATGGCGGTCAAGGGCTGTTCTGTGCGAACCCGGGTTCCGTGCGGCAAGTCCGCGTCATTGTAGCGTTGCCAGATTTTCCGGGTGGAGCACTACTGTCGGGCTGCTGTGGTGTACTCCGCAGCCGCTGCATTAATGCGGCTGGCGAGTATCATCGGCCGTCCTCAATCTGTTTCTGTGATCGATTTCGGGAGCCTTGATGATGTCTTCGTTCAATTTGGCGGACGCGACCCTTCTTGCGTTGCTCGCCGACGATGTGTCCTGCGGTGATCTGACCACGGCGTCGCTGGGTATCGGCGGGCGAGAGGGGCGAGTGGCCTTTCGCGCGCGGGGCGCCATGACGGTATGTGGATCGGAGGAGGCGACACGCCTTTTCGAGCTGGTCGGGGCACGGGCGCGTCTGTGGGTGCCGTCGGGGACTCACGTGGAGGCTGGTCGTCTGCTGCTTGAGGCCGAAGGGGGAGCCGATTGCCTGCACGCCGCGTGGAAAACCGGACAGGTTCTGATGGAGTGGGCCAGCGGACTGGCAACGGCGGCCGCGGCCATTGTCAAAGCGGCGGAGGCGGGGGGGCGACGGGTCGCGGTGGCCTGCACCCGGAAGAATGTGCCGGGTGCGAAAGCCATGTCGGTGAAGGCCGTGCGTGCCGGTGGGGCGACGATCCACCGCATGGGTTTGTCCGAATCCCTGCTGGTGTTTGCCGAGCATCGCCTGTTCCTGAGCGAGACGCCGACGCAGACTGTGGCCCGCTTGCGAGCCCGGGAGCCGGAAAAGAAGATCGTCGTCGAGGTCGGTGGTGTTGAGGAGGCTGCCGAATGGGCCCGGGCGGGAGCTGATGTGCTGCAACTCGAGAAGTTCTCCGTCGAGCAGGTGGCGGAGTGTCGGCAATGGGTGCATGAACGCGTCTCCAACGGACGCGGTGCGCCGCTGCTTGCCGCCGCCGGGGGGGTGAGGGCGGAGAATGCGGCGGCCTTCGTGGCGGCCGGTGCCGATCTGCTGGTGACGTCCGCGCCCTATGCCGCGCCGCCCGCGGACGTCGCCGTCTGTTTTGAACTGCCGTTGGCATGAGTCGTCGTCTCCGGAGGTTGTGTCTCCGGCTCCTGTTGCAATGCGGTAGTATCTCGGCCCCAAGCGTGGCGGGACGTCTCCGATGACCGGCCCCCTGGGGCGCCCGATTGTGGCAATCCGCAGTCGGCAGTGAGTTCCAGGGGCGGATCGGTGGATCCGTCGGAGATGTCTCAGGAGAGCCGTATGAGTACAGTGCTTGCCTCCGGGCAAGAGAAGCAGTCCCGTATGCAGGTCCTGCCGGTCGCGCTGGCGGCGATGGGGGTGGTATTCGGCGATATAGGCACCAGCCCCTTGTACACGATGAAGGAAGTCTTCAACGGCCCTCACGCCGTGCCGGTTACCCCGGACAACGTGCTGGGCATCCTGTCCCTGGTGTTCTGGGCGCTGACCATCGTCGTGTCTCTCAAGTACGTGGTCTACATCATGCGGGCCGACAACCGGGGCGAAGGCGGCATCATGGCCCTGACGTCCCTCGCCCTGCGCACCAGCAAGTCGCCACGCCTGGGTGCCGCGATGGCCGGCCTGGGACTGTTCGGTGCCGCCTTGTTCTACGGCGACGGGGTGATCACGCCGGCCATCTCGGTACTGTCGGCGGTGGAGGGGCTGGAGGTCGTGACGCCGGCCTTCAAGCCCTATGTGCTGCCGATCTCACTGCTCGTGCTGACCGGCCTGTTCGTCATCCAGAGCAAGGGAACCGCCCGGGTTGGTGCAGTGTTTGGCCCGGTGATGCTGTTCTGGTTCACGACCCTCGGTGTGCTCGGGGCGATGAACGTCACCCGCCACCCCGATGTGCTGCGCGCCATCAATCCCGCCTACGCGGTGAGTTTTTTTGCCAATAACCATTGGCTGGGCTTCCTCGCGCTGGGCGCGGTGGTGCTGGCGATCACCGGTGGCGAAGCCTTGTATGCAGACATGGGGCACTTCGGCCGGCGTCCGATCAAGGTCGCGTGGTTCGGCTACGTGTTTCCGGCCCTCTACCTTAATTATCTGGGGCAGGGCGCGCTGATTCTCGACAACCCTGCTGCGGTGGCCAACCCCTTCTACCTGCTGGTGCCGCAGCCCTTGCTGCTGCCGATGGTCGGTCTGTCGACGCTGGCCACCATCATTGCATCCCAGGCCGTGATTTCGGGAGCCTTTTCGCTGACCAAGCAGGCCGTGCAACTGGGGTATTCGCCGCGGATCCACGTGATCCATACCTCAGACAAGGAGATGGGCCAGATCTATGTGCCCAACGTGAACTGGCTGCTGCTCGGGGCGGTGGTTGCGCTGGTGATCGGATTCCGTTCGTCGAGCGCGCTGGCGTCGGCCTACGGTATTGCGGTGACGCTGACGATGATGATCGATACGGTGCTTGCCTTCGTCGTGGTACGGGCCCTGTGGAAATGGCGATGGGCGCCGGCAGTGGCCTTTCTGACCCTGTTCTTCTGCGTCGATTTCGGCTTCTTTGCGGCAAACAGCGTCAAGGTCTTCGATGGTGGATGGTTTCCGTTGGCCATGGGGCTGGTGGTCCATACACTGCTGATGACCTGGAAACGGGGGCGGGCGCAACTGTCGGAACGCATGCGGCAGGACACGATGCCGCTCGATCTGTTTATCCAGTCCATGTTCCATGATCCCCCGCTGCGCGTTCCGGGAACTGGCGTATTCATGACCACGGCGCCCGACGGGGTGCCCCGTGCGCTGCTGCACAACCTGCTGCACAACAAGGTATTGCACGCGCGGGTCGTGTTGGTAAACGTGGTGACCGAGGATATTCCCTATGTGCAGGTTGCCGACCGGGTCAGGGTGGAAGAGCTGGATTTCGGCTTTTATCGGGTTTTCGTCCGCTATGGTTTCAAGGACGATCCGGACATCCCCGCTGCGCTGGCCATGTGTGAGGACCTGGGGTTGCCCTTTGAACTTATGGAGTCTTCGTTCTTCCTGGGGCGGGAGACCCTGATCCCGAGGACCGGTGCCTCGCTCGGCCTGTGGCGCGAGCGGCTGTTCATTCTGCTCTTCAGAAATGCGCACAGCGCCGCCGATTTCTTCTGCATCCCGGCCAATCGGGTGGTTGAATTTGGTACCCAGATTGAGCTTTGATGGTTTCTGAATCAATGCTTACGTCATTTTTCTGGATCATCGGGATCTGTTGTTTTAAAAATGAAATAAGTGATAATTTTTTTATTTTTTAATAAAATCAAAAGATTAATTCAATTCAAAGAATGCCCTTCATATAATCCTGGCTCCCATTTGAGCCCGTTGTGGGCATCGCATTCGTCGAAAAGTACTTCTCCCCGTGACGGGCATCACGGGTGTTTCGAGCGCCTGGGGCTATCGTGCTGAGGCGCAGGGTTTCACGCATTTGGCAAATTTGCAGTGCACAATCGGCATGACCTTCACGCCGTCTTCATAGATAATGTGCTGCTTTTTTCTGGGGTGTGAGTGCGTCTGCGTTTGATGGCTTCATCTAATTTGCATGGACGGCCGTATTGCAAGATCGGCCGGAGCTCGGAATGCTGAAACTCTTCAATCATTACGTACCTTCCAACACCGTGCTGCAGTTGTTGTTCGATGCGCTGTTGCTGTTTGTCGCGGTGATTGTCGTGTTCCTGGTTCAGGACAAGGTGGATGGTGCGCTCCTGTTCTCCGTCGTGCCGTCCGCGCTGATGTTTGCTGCGGTGATGATGATGCTTAATGGGGCCCTCGGTCTCTATCGCGTCAGTTTCAGTGGCGAATGGCGTGAAACCGTGATGCGGGTGGTCATTTCCATCGTGCTGAGCGTTCCGGTGGCGTATGGTGTGTTTCGAGTGTTGCCGTGGGGGGTTTTCACCCATGATGCGATAGAGCTTAATGTCATCGCCCTGTTGGGGTTGGTGGTCGCCGTGCGGGGAGTTGCAGTTCGACGTGCAGGGGCAGGGGTTTTGGTCAAGAGAATCATGGTTATCGGGACGGGGGCGGATGCCGTCGCAGTCGAGCACGCACTGACGCATCCCGCCAATGCCAGCCTGCAGGTAGTGGGGTTCTACCCGGCAGGCAGCAATGATGAAGTGAGGGTCGACCCGAAGCGGATCGTCCATTTCGATGGCAGTCTTCTGGCTGCGGCCAATGAGCTGCGCGTCAATGAGATCATCGTTGCGCTAAAGGAGCGTCGGGGGGGGGTGATTCCGCTCCGTGAATTGCTTGATTGCAAAATGGCCGGCATCAAGGTTCTGGATCTGTCCAGCTTTTTCGAGCGGGTGCGAGGCCAGGTGCGAATCGACTCCCTGCGAGCCAGCTGGCTGATTTATGGGGAAGGCTTCCGTCAGGGCTGGGGGCGTACGCTGGTGAAGCGGATCTTCGATATCGTGGCTTCTCTAGGCCTGCTCCTCCTTGCCGCGCCGGTAATGGTACTGGCCGCGCTGGCTATCGTGATTGAGGATGGAGCCCCGGTGCTCTATCGCCAGGAACGTGTCGGTCTTGGTGGTCGGCTGTTCAAAGTTACCAAGTTCCGCAGTATGCGCCGGGATGCCGAGCGGGATGGCAAGCCGCGCTGGGCCGCAGCCAACGACGATCGGGTCACGCGCGTCGGCCGCTTCATTCGGAAGGTGCGTATCGACGAGCTGCCACAGCTGTTCAATGTGTTGAAGGGAGACATGAGCTTGGTCGGACCGCGCCCCGAACGTCCCTTCTTCGTGGACCAACTGACCAAGGACATCCCGTTCTACGCGGTTCGCCATTGCGTCAAGCCGGGCGTGACGGGCTGGGCCCAAGTTCGTTACCAGTACGGTTCGTCCGTCGATGATGCGATCAACAAACTGCAGTACGATCTCTATTATGTGAAGAATCACACGCTGTTTCTGGACACCGTAGTGTTGTTTGAAACTGTTCGAGTGGTTTTGACGGGTGACGGCGCGCATTGATCGTTCTATCGCGTTGTTTTCACCCCTGACGGAATGACATGCCGTGCTCCCGCGAAGCGGGGGCACATGCCTTTTTGCTGAGAGCTGATGGAATCCGTCCTGTCCCAAGTATCGGTCTGGAGTTACGCGTTCGCGGCCATCGTCCACGCGATATTCGGACTGTATCTGGCGGTAGCCTGGAAGAAGGGACGGCGTGGAGCCTTACTGATTGCCGCAGCGGCGGGCGGAGCCCTGTGGGCAGGGGCTAACTGGGCATTCTCCGTCTCAGGCTGGGGGTGGTTGTTCCAGCTGGCTAATTTTTTTGATGTACTGCGCCTTGCCGCTTGGTTCGGCTTTCTTGTTGCCTTGCTGTCCCAGTCGTCCGCCGACAGCGAAATAGATGAGTTGCCACGCTGGCCTGCACCAGGAGCATTGGCCGTGGTGGCCCTTGCCGCTGGCGGAGTCTTCTGTTTCAGCTTGGGAGTGCCGCTTTATGGCACGCCAATGCGTACTTGGGCTGCGACATCATTGATGTCCTCCGTGTTCGGGCTTGTTCTGCTCGAGCTTTTCTATCGTGCGGTACCTGAGCGCTATCGTTGGGGCATCAAGCCGCTGACGCTTGCCTTGGGTAGTCTGTTTGCCTTCGATGTGTATCTGTATGCGGATATGCTGCTGTTCAGCCGCATTGATCCGGTTACCTGGAGTGTCCGTGGCTTTGCCCATACGCTGACCATTCCTTTGCTGGCGGTCTCGGCGTCCCGCAATCCGGATTGGACACTGCGTGTTTCCTTATCTCGCCACGTGGTTTTCCATTCGACGGCGCTGGCCGGCTCTGGTCTGTATCTGTTGGTGATCGCCGGTGCTGGTTACTACATGCGCTATTTCGGCGGGGAGTGGGGAGAGGCTCTTCAGTTGGCGCTGCTCTTCAGTGGCATTCTGTTCCTCTGTGTGCTGATCGTTTCAGGGGCATTCCGGGCTCGCCTGCGGGTTCTGCTGGCCAAGCATTTCTTTGCATATCGCTACGACTACCGAAAGGAGTGGCTGAGTGTGACTCAGGCCTTGTCGGTGGCAGGGGATGGGTTGAGCCTTGGTGAGTCCGTGGTCAAGGCGCTTGCAGATCTGGTCGAAAGTCCTGGAGGGGGTGTCTGGCTTTGCGATCTGAATGGCATCTACGGCCAGCAGGCGCGTCTCAACATGCCGGATTATGGTGTGCGCGAGCAGGCCGATTCAGAGTTTTGTCGGTTCCTGCTGGAGCGGGAATGGGTGGTGAATCTGCAGGAAATGCGCAGTGGGCTGTCATCCGGAGCCGGTTTGCCTATGCCGGTTTGGGCGTCGGAGCTCTCGGATATGTGGTTGATCGTGCCGCTGATTTCCTCGGGCGTTCTGGTGGGATTCGTGATTCTCCTGACGCCTCGAACGCCCGTAGATGTGAATTGGGAAGTGCTTGATCTGCTCAAGATGGCGGGGCGGCAAGCCGCCGGCTACATTGCACGGATGCAGGCTGCAGAGGCCTTGATTGAGGCACGTAAGTTCGATGCGTTCAACCGTATGTCCGCCTTCGTTGTCCATGATCTGAAGAATCTCGTGGCCCAGCTCTCGCTGATGTTGCGTAATGCCGAGCGTCACAAGGACAATCCGGAATTCCAGGCGGATATGCTGGAAACGGTGAAGCATGTGGAAACACGCATGCGGGGATTGATGGCTCAGTTGATGGAGAAGACCCCGATCAACCAGCGTCGTCCTGTCCAGATCGGAGGAGTGGTCGAACATGTGCTGCAGTCCAAGCGATTGTTCAAACCCAGTCCCAGGTTACTCGGTGCCCTGCCGGACCTAGCTGTCTTGGCCCATGCTGAGCGTCTTGAGCGAATACTCGGTCATATAGTGCAAAATGCTCTGGACGCGACACCCGAGCATGGTAGTGTGTCAGTCGGGCTATCCCAGGAGGGTAAGTTTGCCTGCATTACCGTTCGGGATAGCGGGTCAGGCATGTCGGCCGCTTTCATTCGGGAACAATTGTTCAAGCCGTTCCAGACGACCAAAGCCAGCGGCATGGGGGTCGGAGCCTATGAGGCGCAGCAGTACGTGAATGAACTTGGGGGAAGCCTAACGGTGCAGAGCGAGGTGGGGGTGGGGTCAAGATTCGAGATCCGCCTGCCGCTCGCGGCGCAACCCCAGAATGCCGGTAACGAAGCATTGGCTGAGTAGTCATATGAGCGAGAAACGCAGGACTTTGTTGATCGTCGAGGACGATCCCGCGCTGCAAAAGCAGATGCGTTGGGCTTTCGATCAGTATGAAACGGTGGTCGCCACCGATCGAGAAGAGGCGATTGTTCAACTGCGGCGCCATGAGCCGGCCGTCGTGACGATGGATCTTGGGCTGCCGCCGGCCCCCGACGACGTGACCGAGGGTTTCAAGCTGCTGGGGGAGATTCTGGCGCTGGCGCCGGATACCAAGGTTGTAGTGCTGACGGGCCAGCACGACCGGGAGAATGCAGTTCGTGCCGTGGGAATGGGTGCGTACGACTTTTTTGCGAAGCCCTTCGAGCCCGAGTTGCTGTCTCTCACTTTTGATCGGGCATTGCGCCTGTACGATCTGCAGCAGGACAACCGCAAGCTCAAGATTCAGCAGGGCAGTGCACTGGCGGGCGTGATCACGCGAGATCCCGGTATGCTGCGGGTGTGCCGCCTGATCGAGAAGGTTGCGTCGGCAAACGTCACGGTAATGTTGCTGGGTGAAAGTGGGACCGGTAAAGAGGTGCTGGCTCGCGGTTTGCATGAGCTTTCTCCGCGTCGCAATGAGCGTTTCGTCGCCATCAACTGTGCCGCGATCCCCGAAAATCTGCTCGAGAGCGAGCTGTTTGGTTACGAAAGGGGTGCATTCACCGGAGCGGTGAAACAAACGCTTGGCAAGATCGAAGTCGCTAACAAGGGGACTCTGTTCCTTGATGAGATCGGTGATTTACCCATGCCTCTGCAGGCCAAGTTGTTACGCTTTCTGCAGGAGCGGGTCATCGAACGTATCGGCGGTCGTGAGGAGATTCCGGTCGATGTGAGAATCGTCTGCGCGACGCATCAGGACGTAAAGGGGCTCATCCAGGCCGGTCGCTTCCGGGAGGATTTGTATTACCGGTTGGCTGAAATCGTGGTTGACATCCCCGCGCTGCGGGATCGGGATGGGGATGCGGTTTTGCTGGCTCATGCCTTCGTGCAACGTTTTGCCGGTGAACATGGGCGAGGTGTGATGACACTCACTGATGATGCGGTTCAAAGTATCGAGTCGCATCGTTGGCCCGGAAATATTCGTGAGCTTGAAAATGCCATCAAGCGAGCGGTTATCATGGCGGATGCGAACTGCATTACTGCCGACGATGTCGGACTCGGCAAGAATGCGGATGAGGAGTTGGAGGCACTGAACCTGCGGGTTGTGCGCGAAGAGGCCGAACGTCGAGCGGTGGTCCGGGTCATGGCCCGGGTCAATGGCAATGTGGCCCGCGCGGCCGAGGTGCTGGGTATCAGTCGCCCAACCCTTTACGATTTGATGAACCGCTTCGGTTTGAAGAAAGAGATTTCAACGTGACCCAAGGATCCCCGCAGATGCGTTTCCCGTTCAGGCATGGTGCCAAGGTGCGAAGCGCCGCCATCAGCGCCCTGTGCGCCCTTCTTTTGACTGCTTGCGGGGCGAACCCCGAATCGATGCTGGCGTCTGCCAAGGAGTATCTGGCAAAGAACGACACCAACGCTGCGACGATTCAGTTAAAAAACGCGCTGCAAAAGAATCCCAGTCTTGCCGAGGCACGTTATCTGTTGGGTAAAGTGCATTTCCAGCAGGGGAATTACGCCGATGCCGAGAAGGAGCTCAAGCGGGCTCTGGATTTGGGATTTTCTCCTGATCAGGTGGTGCCGGTTCTGGCCGAGAGTCTTCTGTTTAGTGGCCAGGGCGTGCGGGTTCTGACCGAGCTTCATGATCAGAAGCTGTCCCAGGCTGAGGCGCGGGCATCTTTGCTGGCAACCGTCGGGTTGGCACAAATGACCCAGGGCAAACGTGATGAGGCGGTTCAGGCTTTCGAGGGGGCGCTCAAGGAGTTTCCCGGCTATCCCCAGGCGCGTGTCGGTCTGGCCAGAGTGAAGGCGAGTGGTCGCGACCTGCAGGGCGCGCTGGCAGATGTCGATGCGGTCATCAAGGACGCTCCCAAGTTGCCGGAGGCGCACGCATTGCGCGGGGAGCTTCTGCTAGGCTTGAATCGGCCAGAGGAGTCCATTCCCGAGTTTGAGGCAGTTATTGCCGCTCGACCGACGGATCTGCCCGCCTACCAAAGCCTGATTTCACAGCTTCTGCGCAGCAATAAGCTCGATGTTGCGCAGAGCAAGGTCAACGATTTGAAGAAAGCGGTGGGGAATCATCCCCTGGCGCTCTATATCCAGGCCTTTATCGATCTGCGGAACGGGAAGAGTAAGGAGGCATACGAAGGGGTTCAGCAGGTTCTGCGCGTTGCGCCGAATTACCCCCCGGCGCTATTGCTCGCCTCAAGTCTGCAACTGCAACGGCGCGACTTCGGTCAGGCGAGGGACAACCTGAGCAAAGTTCTCGAAAAGGCGCCAAACTTGCCTCTTGCGCGACGTCTGCTCGTCGCATCCCATCTTGGGTTGCAAGAGCCGGTAAAAGCTCTGGATGCCTTGCAGCCCCTGTTGAAGGATCATTCCGACGATATCGCTGTTCTCAGCTTGGCAGGGCAGGTCTATGCCATGAATGGTGATTTCACGCGCTCAGAAGAGTATTTCCGCCGTGCAAGTGCGGCTGATCCGAAAAATGCCCAGTATCGGACCCGCCTCGGGGTTTCCCGGCTTGCTGCGGGGGAAACCGAGAGGGCCTTCCAGGATTTGGAGGCTGCGTCGGCTCTGGACACCGATAACTCCCAGGCGGACATTGCGCTGATCATGGCTCATCTGCGTCGCGGTGAAAGTGCCAAGGCGATGGATGCGGTCAAGGGCCTGGAGAAGAAGAAGCCGAACGATCCGGTGACCTTCAATATGAAGGGGGGCGTGTTCATGGCCAGCAAGGATGCGGCCGGAGCGCGCAAAGCCTTTGAACGGGCACTGGAATTGAAGCCGGATTTCCTTCCGGCCCTCGGCAATTTGGCCCGTCTGGATATCAGCGAGAAGAATCCGGCTGCTGCGCGCAAGCGCTACGAGGACTTCCTCAGCAAGAACAAGAAGATTCCAGAAGCGTACATGCAGTACGGAGAGCTTCTGGCTCTGACCGGTGCCTCGACCAAGGAAGTGCAGGCCGTCTTGGAAAAGGGGTTGGCTGAACTGCCGAGTTCCTTGCCGATCCGTGTTGCGTTGGTGCGCATGCTGGTCCAGCTTGGGGACGCCAAGCGTGCCTTGCTATTGGCCCAGGAGGCCGCTGCATCGGCTCCGGAAGATCCCGTAGCTCTGGAGCTACTTGGCCGATCGCAGGTTGCAGCCGGTGAGCTGCAGCAGGCTATCGCGACCTTCTCCAAACTCGTGGATAAGCAGCCCAATTCGCCCAATGCCTTGCTGTCCCTGGCCGATCTTCAATCGTCGGTGAAGGATAGTACGGGTGCAGAGCAATCCTTGCGGAAAGCTCTTGTGATCAAGCCCGACAGCATCGAGGTCCAGCAGCGTCTAATTGCCATCCTTGTCAATACAAAGAGGGGTGAGGAGGCCGTGCATATCGCGAAGAACGTCCAGAAACAACAGAGCAAGTCCGCGGTGGGTTTCGTCCTTGAAGGTGATGTCCAGTTCGCGTTGGGCCGGAAGAACGAAGCCGTGGTGGCGTATGGCGAGGCGTTCCAGCGCGACAAGTCAGCTCAAGCGGCTGTCCGGCTGTATGGATCCAAGGTTGCTGCGGGGCAGTCTCAGGAAGCCAGCAAGCTGGCTTCGGACTGGATCAAGGCTAATCCGAAGGATCTCACGCTACGCAGCTATATTGCGGAAAGCAATCTGGCCGCCCAGAAGTACGATCAGGCTGTTCAGCAGTATCGCCAGATGCTGGAGATTGCTCCGAAGAATCCCATGTTGTTGAACAACATGGCGTGGGCATTGGGCAAGTTGAAAGACAAGAGTGCTCTTGGCGTTGCACAACAGGCCGTCAATTTGGCACCCAACAGCCCGGTTGTGCTCGACACCTATGGCACGCTGCAGCTTGAAAACGGAGATGTTGGCAAAGGGGTTGAGACCTTGAAGAAAGCGGTCAGCCTGGGGCCCAATCTGCCTCAGTTGAGATTGAGCCTCGCTCGGGCACTGATCAAATCTGGCGATACGGGAGGGGCTCGCAAGGAGCTCGACCTTGCGTTGAAGAATGCGCCGGAAAAGACGGCAATCCGTATCGAGATCGACAAGTTGCGAGCTTCGTTGTAACGGTTCTCACCATCTGGCAATAAATATTTCAGGAACGTGATCATGAGTACCATTGCTGTTATCGGCCTCGGTTATGTGGGTTTGCCCCTGGCTGTTGAGTTTGGCAAGAAGATGAAAACCGTGGGTTTTGATCTGTCGGCCGAGAAGGTTGCCGCCTATGGGCGGTTTGTCGATCCGACGGGTGAGGTCAGTACCGAGGACTTGAAGGCAGCTGTTCATCTCACCTGCAGTACCGACCCCAAGGTAATCGGTGAGGCGGACTTCATCATCGTGGCGGTTCCCACGCCGGTCGATGATGCACATCAGCCGGACTTCACCCCGCTGGTGAAGTCGTCCGAGAGCGTCGGTCGCAACCTCAAGCGTGGTGCCACCGTCGTGTACGAATCCACCGTCTATCCCGGCGCGACCGAAGAGGTCTGCATTCCGATCCTTGAGAAGTTCTCCGGCCTCAAGTGGAAGGAAGACTTCTTCGTCGGGTATTCGCCCGAGCGGATCAACCCGGGTGACAAGGAGCGCACCGTCACCAAGATCGTCAAGGTGGTGTCGGGTGATACGCCGGAGACGCTCAAGAAGGTGGCCGAGACCTACGGCATGGTGATTACTGCGGGGGTTTATCCCGCGAGTTCCATAAAGGTGGCCGAGGCCGCGAAGGTAATCGAAAACACTCAGCGTGACCTCAACATCGCACTGATGAACGAGTTGTCGGTGATTTTCCACAAGATCGGCATCGATACCCTTGAGGTCTTGAAGGCGGCTGGTACTAAGTGGAATTTCCTGCCTTTCCGTCCGGGTCTGGTTGGTGGTCACTGCATCGGTGTCGATCCCTATTACCTGACGCATAAGGCTGACATGCTTGGATACCATCCGCAGGTCATCCTGGCTGGCCGGCGCATCAACGACAGCATGGGCAAGTACGTGGCCGAACAGACCGTGAAGCAGATGATCGGTGCTGGCCACAGCATCAAGGGGGCGAACGTCATCGTGCTGGGCCTGACTTTCAAGGAGAACTGTCCGGACCTGCGTAACAGCAAGGTTATCGACGTGATCCATGAACTGCAGAGCTATGGCTGCAACGTGCTGGTGTACGATCCCGTCGCGGAGTCCGTGGAGGCCGAACACGAGTATGGTGTGAGTCTGATCGCCTGGGATGAACTGCCGCGTGCCAAGGCTATCGTTGCAGCAGTCGCACACACGGAATACTCTGAACTGGGTGTGGGTCGTCTTTGCGAGAAGCTCGAGCCGAACGGTGTGTTTGCCGACGTCAAGAGCTTCTATGATCAAGCTGAGCTCGAAGCCGCTGGTGTGACGGTCTGGCGGCTCTAAAGGGCTGGGTTTGGAGTCGGAAGTGATGCATGGCTGGAAAAGATCCTTGGTCGTATTCCTTGGCATGGCCCTGGGGATCTCGGGCATGGGGCATGCAGCTGAGCAGGATGCCGACTCTACGCGTATCGTCGAACAAGCCTTGGCCTACGAGCACGGCGAGGGGGTCCCGCGTGATCCGGAGCAGGCCGTAGAGCTGTATTGCGAGGCCGTCCGGATGGGCAATGCCGAGGCGATGTACAGCCTCGGCTGGATGTATGCCAACGGTCGTGGTGTGGAACGGGATGATCGCTATGCGGCAACCTTGTTCGAGATGGCGCTCTTCAAGGGCCACGCCGGCGCCGAGAAGGCACGCCGACTGGTCGGTGACTACACCGGTGCAGTTCCGGATTGTCTGACCTCACGGGATGGCGGGCGGGGATTCGTAGCCAGGGATACTTGGGACACCCAGAAGTACTTGGCGTCCCTCCCTGAGCAGAAGAAGAAAATGGTCGAACTCGTCACGACGCTGGCCCCGCGCTTTTCCATCGAGCCGCGCTTGGCGTTGGCCATCGCGACGACTGAGTCCAATTTCGACCCCAATGCCACGTCACCGAAGAACGCGATGGGAGTGATGCAGCTGATTCCCGAGACGGCGAGTCGTTTCAACGTGAAGGACACCTTTGACCCCGTCCAGAACATCAAGGGCGGGCTGGCCTATCTGCGCTGGTTGCTGGCCTATTATCGCGGCAATGTCGCGCTGGCGGTGGCGGGCTACAACGCCGGCGAAGGCGCGGTTGACCGTTATCGTGGGGTGCCGCCGTTCAAGGAGACCCAGAACTACGTGAAGCGCATCCTGGAGTTCTTCCCGCGTACCGAGCACCCTTTTGACGCCCGGGTTGTCGATGCATCTCCCGTGTTGCAGGCGCTCAAGGTCGTGGGGCGGTGATGGGCGTGTGGATGCAGGCGCGTTCGACTGCGTCATCAGTGGCGCTTGCTGCCGTACTGTGTGGGTTGGGAGGCGTATCCGTCGACGCATTGGCGGATCTGGCCGATACCGTTGCCCTTGTTAAGAAGTCGGTTGTTGCTGTGGGTACATTCGAACCGACTCGCAGCCCGCAGTTCCGCTTCCTGGGTACCGGCTTCGTCGCAGGAAATGGCAACCAGGTTGTGACGAACGCCCACGTAGAGGGGGCCGTGGTCGAGAACTCGGAAACCAAGGAGCAATTGGTCATTGCTTTGCCCGGTACGGGGCGGGCTTCGGTCAGGCCTGTTCGTCGCGAAGCGATTGATCGTGACCACGATGTGTCGGTGCTGCGCTTCGATGGGCCTCCGATGCCAGCGCTACGTCTTGGTAATTCCGATGCCGTACGCGATGGTCAGGACATCGCACTCACGGGTTTTCCGCTAGGAGCGACGATCGGCATCGTGCCGGTTACCCATAAGGGCATTATTTCCGCAATCACGCCTGTCGGGCAGCCTTTGCCGAGCGCCCGTCAGTTAGAGGCCCAGACAGTGCGTCGGTTGGCTGTCGGGAGCTATTCCGTGTTCCAACTGGACGCCGTTTCCTACCCGGGCAACAGCGGCAGTCCGGTCTACAGTCCGGCGACCGGTGAAGTCTTGGGGATCGTGAACACCGTGTTCGTGAAAGGCAGCAAGGAGGCTGCAATCACCAATCCATCGGCGATCTCCTATGCGATTCCGGCGTCCTTCATCAAGGCCTTGCTGCAGCAGCCCTGAGCTTGGTCGTCGTGCAAGGTGCAAAAAAGCCCGGGATGTCTCTCCATCCCGGGCTTTTCTTTTTCCGGCCAGCGTTGGGCTAGTTTCAGGCCAGTTCGTCCATCGGCACACAGGAGCAGAACAGGTTGCGGTCGCCGTAAACGTCGTCGATACGGTTCACGCTCGGCCAGAACTTGTTGTCGCCAACCCAGGGCAGCGGGAAGGCGGCTTCCTGGCGGGAGTATGGGCGGTCCCAGTCGCCGAAGAAGTCGGCCTGGGTGTGGGGCGCGTTCTTCAGTGGATTGTTGTCGCCCGGTACGCGGCCTGCCTCGATGGCGCGAATCTCGGCGCGGATGCTCACCATGGCGGCGATGAAGCGGTCCAGTTCGCCCTTGTCCTCGGATTCGGTGGGCTCGACCATGATCGTGCCCGCCACTGGGAAGGACATGGTCGGCGCGTGGAAGCCGTAGTCCATCAGGCGCTTGGCGATGTCCACTTCGCTGATGCCAGTGGCGGCCTTGATCGGGCGGATGTCGAGGATACACTCGTGGGCAACGCGGCCCTGGCTGCCGGTATACAGCACCGGGTAGTGGGCGCTGAGTTGGCTGGCCACGTAGTTGGCGTTGAGGATCGCCACCTTGGTGGCGCGCTTGAGGCCACGGCCGCCCATCATCGTGATGTACATCCAGGAGATAGGCAGGATGCTAGCGGAGCCAAATTGGGCGGCGGAAACGGCACCCTGGCCGGCATTGGGGCGCTCCTCGGTGCCGGTCGGAGCGACTGCATGGTCGGCCATGAACGGGGCCAGATGGGCCTTCAGACCGATCGGGCCCATGCCCGGCCCGCCGCCGCCGTGGGGGATGCAGAAGGTCTTGTGCAGGTTCATGTGGCTCACGTCCGCGCCGATGGTGGCGGGGGAGGTGAGGCCGACCTGGGCATTGAGGTTGGCGCCGTCCATGTAAACCTGGCCGCCGTATTGGTGCACGCTGGCGCAGATCTCGCGGATGTCTTCCTCGAAAACACCGTGGGTGGACGGGTAGGTGATCATCAGCGCGGCCAGCTTGTCGGCGTGCTGGGCGGCTTTGGCCTGCAGGTCAGTCAGGTCCACGTTGCCGTTGTCGTCGCAATTGACGACGACCACGTCCATGCCGCACATCTGCGCGGTGGCCGGGTTGGTGCCGTGGGCCGACTTGGGGATCAGGCATACATTGCGGTGCTGCTCGCCGCGGGATGCGTGGTAGCGGCGGATTGCGACCAGGCCGGCGTATTCGCCCTGGGCGCCGGAGTTGGGCTGCATGCAGATCGCGTCGAAGCCGGTGATCTCGCGCAGTTGGGCGGCGAGGCCGTCGATCATCTCCAGGTAACCGGTGGTCTGGTCAGCCGGCGCGAAGGGGTGGATGTCGGCAAACTCGGGCCAGGTGACCGGGATCATCTCGCTGGTGGCGTTGAGCTTCATCGTGCACGAGCCCAGGGAGATCATCGAGTGGTCGAGGGCCAGGTCACGGTTCTGCAGGCGCTTCAGGTAGCGCAGCATTTCGTGCTCGGTGTGGTGTGTGTTGAACACCGGGTGGGACAGGATGGCATCGGTGCGCAACAGGGCTTCCGGCAGGTTGCCGCCACGGCTGGCGACCTGGGTGTCCAGCGCCGCTAGGTCGGCCTTGACGCCAAAGGCTTCGAGCAGCGCGGCAATGTCGGCAAGGGTGGTCTTCTCGTCGATGGAAATGCCGAGCCCCTTGCCGTCCACGTGGCGCAGATTGTAGCCGGCGGCCTGGGCGGCGGCGTAGATGGTGGCGCTGCGCTCGTCCGTGGCCACCTGCAGGGTGTCGAAGAAGCTTTCTGAGGCCAGTTCAAAGCCGGCCTGCTGGAGGCCTTCGGCGAGTACAGCCGTTAGGCGATGGACACGGGCGGCAATGGTGCGCAGGCCTTCCGGACCGTGGTAGACCGCATACATGCCGGCCATGTTGGCCAGCAGCACCTGGGAAGTACAGATGTTGGAGTTAGCCTTTTCGCGGCGGATGTGCTGCTCGCGGGTCTGCAGTGTCATGCGCAGGGCGGTCTTGCCGCGGACATCCTTCGATACGCCGATGATGCGGCCCGGCATGGAGCGCACGTGTGCCTGGCGGGTGGCGAAGAAGGCGGCGTGGGGGCCACCGAAGCCGAGGGGCACACCGAAACGCTGGGCCGAGCCGAGGGCGATGTCGGCACCCAGCTCGCCAGGCGACTTGAGGAGCACCAGCGCGAGCAGGTCGGAGGCGACGGCCACGACGGCACCCTTGGCCTTGAGGCCGGCGATGGCGCCGGAGATGTCGGCAACTTCGCCGCGCTCGTTGGGGTATTGCAACAGGGCGCCGAAGACTTCGTGGCGGGCCGCATCAGCCACCGGGCCGACGATCAGTTCGAAGCCGAAATAGGCGGCACGTGTGCGCACCACGTCGAGGGTCTGCGGGAAGACGCCTTCATCCACGAAGAAGGCCTGGCTCTTCACCTTGGAGATACGGCGGGCCATCGCCATGGCTTCGGCAGCCGCAGTGGCTTCGTCGAGCAGCGAGGCGTTGGCGAGTTCCAGGCCGGTGAGGTCGATGACCATCTGCTGGAAGTTCAGCAGCGCTTCCAGGCGGCCCTGGGCGATCTCGGCCTGGTAGGGCGTGTAGGCGGTGTACCAGCCCGGGTTTTCCATCACGTTGCGGAGGATGACCTTCGGCGTGATGGTGTCGTAGTAGCCCATGCCGATGAGGGACTTCTTCAGCACGTTCTTGCCGGCGATGGCCTTGAGCTGGGCGAGGGCGACGTGTTCTGGCGTCGGTTCGCCGAGGGCCAGCGGGGCGAGCAGGCGGATGCCGGCGGGCACGGTCTGGGCGACCAGGGTGTCCAGGGAGTCGACGCCGACGGCGGCGAGCATGGCCGGCAGCTCGTTGGCACAGGGGCCCAGATGACGGCGAATGAAGTCGTCGCCCTGTTCGAGCGTGGCGAGCGGGGCGGAGAGAAGGGTGTTCGACATGGGGGAAACTCGGTTTGGGTTACAGCAACAGCAGGGTGGGGCGCGCCGACCGGGCGCGCCCGCGAAAAGGGGTGATCAGCCGATGGCAGCTTCGTAGCCGGCGGCGTCCAGCAGGCCGTCCACGTCGGCTGCGTTGGCCGGCTTGATCTTGAACAGCCAGGCGGCGTAAGCGTCGGCATTGACGGATTCGGGGGCGTCCACGGCGGCCTGGTTGGCTTCGAGGATCTCGCCGGCAACCGGGGCGTAGATGTCGGAGGCGGCCTTGACGGATTCGATCACGGCAATGGCCTCTTCCTTGGTGACGACACGGCCGGCTTCCGGCAACTCGAGGAAGACCACGTCGCCGAGGGCTTCCTGGGCGTGGTCGGTGACGCCGACGGTCAGGGTGCCGTCCGCTTCGACGCGGACCCATTCGTGGGAGGCGGTGTAGCGCAGGTTCGCGGGAGTGTTCATGGTATGTCCTTGTTCAAGTCGATGAAGGGGAATGGGGTTCGACGCCGTGCTGCTGTCAGGCCAGCGCTTTGCCATTGCGGGCAAAGGGGGCTTTTACCACACGGGCCTTGAGGCGCTTGCCGCGGATCTCGACCTCGACGGCGTCGCCGGCGGCGACGCCGAGCGGCAGGCGGGCCAGCGCGATGGATTTTTCCAGCGTCGGCGAGAAGGTGCCGCTGGTGGTTTCGCCTTCGCCCTGGGCGGTGACCACCTTCTGGTGCGAGCGCAGCACGCCCTTGTCTTCGAGGATCAGGCCGAGGGTCTGTTTGCCGGTGCCGTTGGCGACGAGGGCGGCCTTGCCGACAAAGTCGCGGCTTTCGTCCTTGAAGTCCACCGTCCAGGCCAGGCCCGCGTCCAGCGGCGAAACCGTGTCGTCCATGTCATTACCGTAGAGGGCCATGCCGGCCTCCAGGCGCAGGGTGTCACGGGCGCCGAGGCCACAGGGCTTGACGCCGGCGGCAACGAGGGCATTCCAGGTGGCAACGGCCTTGTCGACCGGTAGGGTCAGCTCGAAACCGTCTTCGCCGGTGTAGCCCGTGCGGGCGATAAAGATGCTGCCGAACTCGGCGGCCTGGAACACCTTCAGGTTGGCGGACGCGGCCTCGGCGCCGGGGAGGGCGGCCCAGGTCTTGGCTCGGGCGTTGGGGCCCTGCACGGCGATCATCGCCAGGTCGCGGCGCACGGCGAGCGTGGCCTTGGTGCCGGTGGCGGCCAGGCGCTGCTGCATCCAGGCCACGTCCTTGTCTGCGGTGCCGGCATTGACGACGATGCGGTAGCGGGTGTCGGTCAGGAAGTAGACGATCAGGTCGTCGATGACGCCGCCCTGTTCGTTGAGCATGCACGAGTAAAGCGCCTTGCCGGGCTCGGTGAGCTTAGCCACGTCGTTGGCAATCAGGCCGCGCAGGAAAGCCTTGGCGTCGGCTCCCTCCAGGTCAAGGGCGAGCATGTGGGAGACGTCGAACATGCCGGCCTCGCGGCGCACCGCGTGGTGCTCCTCGATCTGCGAGCCATAATTGACCGGCATGTCCCAGCCGGCAAAATCGACCATGCGGGCGCCGGCGGCAATATGGGAGGCGTAAAGCGGGGTTTGTTGGGCCATGGGGCTCTCCGTGACAATCGTTCCAGTGTAGAAAAGCAATGGGGCCGATGCGACGTGAATTCGCCTCGGCCCCATCTGTCCTTTGTACCTGAGAGATTGCAGCGGTCTCGACCCTCTGCGTGCCCCTTCGGTGGATGCGGCCTGCGCAGTGGGCAGGGGGCATCGCTCTCCAGATTCTTGATTCGTCGGCGGTCCTTTTGCCTGAGCGGTTCCGGGGGTTGCGCCTTCGGCGGTTCGCGGCAATAGGCCTGCGAACGCTCTCCCACACGACGGCGCGCACCTTACCATCGAGGGCGAGGCGCGACAAGGGTCTGATACACTATTAAAGATGATCCCTTCCAGAAGCCGTTTCGTCGGCATTCGCGGCCTGCGCTACCACCTGCGCGAGTGGGGGCGTGAAGGCGCTCCCAAGCTGTTCATGCTGCATGGATGGATGGATGTTTCTGCGTCTTTCCAGTTCATCGTCAATGCTTTACAGGCTGACTGGCACGTGATTGCGCCCGACTGGCGTGGCTTCGGCCAGACGGAATGGGCTGGCTCCGATGCCTATTGGTATCCGGATTACCTGGCTGACCTAGATGCGATTCTGCGTATTGTTGCTTCGGATGAGTCAGTAAATCTGATCGGTCATAGTCTGGGCGGCAATGTCGCCTGCCAGTACGCCGGGGTTCGGCCCAGCCGTGTTGCAAAGATTGTTGCCCTCGATGCCTTCGGCTTGGCAGACAGCCGGCCGGTCGATGCGCCGGGACGACTGGAGAAATGGTTGTTGCAGCTCGAAGCCGACTCGACTTTCCGGGGTTATCCCGACCGGGATACGCTGGCGGCCAGACTACAGGCGGACAATCCACGACTCACGCCTGACAAGGCTGCCTTCCTTGTCAGGCACCTTGGCGAGCCCAATGGTGATGATGCTATCCGAATGGCAGGTGATCCCGCCCATCGCCGTGTCAATCCGATCTCCTATAGGAGGGCAGAGGCGCTTGCGTGCTGGCGCAGGGTGACGGCACCGACCTTGTGGGTCGAGCCGGCCGATCCGGCTCTACGTCGGCGGCTTGGTGTCAGCGACGAGGCCCATGCGGAAGGGAAGGCGTGTTTCCGTAATTTTCAGGAGGTCGAGGTTTCCGACTCCGGCCACAATCTGCACCATGATCAGCCGGAAATCGTTGCGCGGATCATAGAGACCTTTTTGTTGTCGAATAAGCCATGAATGCGTTGAATGCCGATCTGCACTGCCATTCCACCGCGTCCGACGGAACCTTGGTGCCGGCGGAGGTCATTCGCCGCGCGAAGGCCAACGGCGTGGATCTGCTGGCTCTCACCGATCATGACGAACTGCTCGGCCTTGACGAGGCGGTAGCGGCGGCCGATGAGGTTGGTCTGCGCTTCGTGCCCGGCGTGGAGATCTCGGTGTCCTGGCTGGACCAGACGGTGCACATGGTGGGGCTGGGCATAGACCGGACCAATCCTGCTCTCGTTGCCGGCCTCGCCCAAGTACGCGGCGGGAGGGATGGCCGCGCTGTGCGCATTGCTGCAGAACTCGAGCGGATCGGTATCCCCGGAGCACTGGAAGGCGCGCTGGCCTATGCCGGCAACCCGGCCTTGCTCAGTCGTGCCCACTTTGCGCGATTTCTTGTTGAAAAAGGATGCGCGAAGAATGTTCATGACGTCTTCCTGCACTACCTGGCCCGAGGCAAGCCGGGCTACGTGGAGCACGTCTGGGCGACGCTGGAGGATGCCCTCGGCTGGATCAAGGGCGCGGGGGGCGTCGCAGTGATCGCCCATCCGGGCCGCTATCGCCTGAGCCACGCCGAGATGGACATCCTGCTGGAAACCTTCCGCGACCACGGCGGCGACGCCGTCGAGGTGTCCTGCGGCGCTCACGATGGTGGGCAGGTGCTGGCTTTTGCACGCCTGGCCCGCAAGTTCGGATTGCTGGCGTCGCGGGCTTCCGACTTTCACGGCCCGGAAGACAGTCCCATTGACTTGGGGAAGGCGCCTCCGCTCCCCCCTGACCTTACGCCGGTGTGGACGCGCCTGGTGTGAATTCCATTGTCTAACTGAATCATGGCCCAGTTCTTTTCCGTTCATCCTGAACAACCCCAGCAGCGGCTCATCAAGCAGGCTGCCCAGATCATGCGTGACGGCGGTCTCATCGCCTTCCCCACCGATTCGGCTTATGCCCTCGGCGGGCGCACCGGCGATAGCCCGTTGCTGGCGCGCATCCGGCGTATCCGTGATGTGGACGAACGTCACCAGTTCACGCTGCTGTGCCGCGACCTGTCGGAAATCGCTACTTACGCCCGTGTGGACAACAGCCAGTACCGCTTGCTCAAGGCCGTCACGCCGGGGCCTTATACCTTCATCCTGGAAGGCACCAAGGAGCTGCCGCGGCGGGTTCTCCATCCCAAACGCAAGACTATCGGTATCCGCATTCCCGACCATCCGGTGGTGTCGGCACTGCTCGCCGAGCTGGGTGAGCCGATGCTGAGTTCAACCTTGCTGCTGCCGGACGAGGAGCATCCCCTGACCGATGCCGAGGAGATCCGCGACCGGCTCGGGAAGGATGTCGATCTGGTGATCGAGGCGGGTGCCTGTCGCGGTGAGGCGACGACGGTCATTGACCTGACCAGCGGCGTGCCTGAACTGGTGCGTGAAGGGCGGGGCAGTCTTGAGCCCTTCGGCCTGTGAGCGGCTTGCGGGGCACGCTGCCCGGCCGCATCGAGCGCGAGGCGAAGGGGATGGCCCGCGGCTCTGTTAGAATCGCCGGCCTTCGGTAGCGCCTGCCATGCAAGAACTGATCACCACCTTGACCATCTGGGCCTTGCCCGTTCTCTTCGCCATCACGCTGCACGAGGCTGCCCACGGCTACGCGGCGCGTCATTTCGGCGATGTGACGGCGGAGCAGGCCGGGCGGATCAGCCTTAATCCGCTGCGTCACATCGATCCGGTAGGCACCGTGCTGGTGCCCGGGCTGATCGTGGCGGTGAGTACGCTGGCGGGCGGTTCGCCGATGCTGTTCGGCTGGGCCAAGCCGGTGCCGGTGAATTTCGGGCGGCTGCGCAATCCGAAGGCGGACATGCTGTGGGTCGCGGTGGCTGGACCGCTTGCCAATCTGGTTATGGCCCTCGGCTGGGCCCTATTGTTCCGGCTCGCAGTGGCGTCGCCGGACAATATGTATGCGTTGCCGATGGCGAAGATGGCCGATGCCGGTATTCAGATCAACGCGGTGCTGATGTTCCTGAATCTCGTGCCGCTGCCGCCGCTCGACGGCGGCCGTATAGTCGTGAGCCTGCTGCCTGCGCGGCAGGCCTACAAGTTTGCGCAGATCGAGCCCTATGGCTTTCCGATCCTGCTGTTGTTGCTGTTCACCGGCATTCTGGGCGACATTCTCGGACCGCTGGTGGCTTTGTTCCGTTTTGCCATCGCAATCGTTTTTGGACTCTGACATCCCATGTTCGCTGAACGCGTCCTCTCCGGCATGCGCCCCACCGGGCGGCTCCACCTCGGCCACTATCACGGTGTACTAAAAAACTGGGTCAAGCTGCAGGCGGAGTATCCCTGTCTGTTCTTCGCGGCCGACTGGCACGCGCTGACCACCGACTACGACAACCCGCGCGGTATTGAAAACAGCGTGTGGGACATGATCGTCGACTGGCTGGCGGCCGGTGTCGATCCGTCCCAGGCGACGATTTTCATCCAGTCCCGCGTGCCCGAGCACGCCGAGTTGCATCTGCTCATGTCGATGATGACGCCGCTGGGCTGGCTGGAGCGGGTGCCGACCTATAAAGATCAGCAGGAAAAGCTGGTGCACAAGGATTTGTCCACCTACGGTTTCCTCGGCTATCCGCTGCTGATGAGCGCCGACATCCTGATCTACCGTGCCGACAAGGTGCCGGTTGGCGAGGACCAGCTGCCCCATGTGGAGTTCACGCGTGAATTGGCGCGGCGCTTCAACCACATGTACGGGCGCGAGCCCGGCTTCGAGGAGAAGGCCAAGGAGGCGGTCAAAAAGCTGGGCTCCAAGCGCGCCAAGCTGTATGAGGAATTCCGCACCCGCTTCCAGCAGAACGGCGACGAGGAGGGGCTGGCTCTCGGCAAGGCTCTGCTGGAGGAAACCCAGAACCTGTCGTTGGGCGACCGGGAGCGTCTGTACGGTTACCTGGAAGGCAGCGGCAAGGTGATCCTCGTCGAGCCTGATGCGCTGCTCACCGAGGCTTCGCGCATGCCCGGCCTTGACGGCCAGAAGATGTCCAAGTCCTACGGCAACACGATCTTCCTGCGGGAAGAGGCGGAGTCCGTGTCGAAAAAGATCCGCACGATGCAGACCGATCCGGCCCGTGTGCGGCGCACCGATCCGGGTAATCCGGAGAAGTGCCCGGTGTGGCAGTTTCACGTCATCTACTCTGATGACACGACACGTAATTGGGTGACTCAGGGGTGTACAAGCGCCGGCATCGGCTGCATCGAGTGCAAGCAGCCGGTCATCGACGCGGTGCTGAAGGAGCAGGACGTGATGCGTGAGCGTGCCCAGCCGTACCTGGACGATCCTTCGCTAGTGCGCAGCATCGTTGCCGACGGTTGCGACAAGGCCCGCAAGCTGGCCCAGGAGACCATGCGTGAAGTGCGTGACTCGATGGGTTTGAGTTATAGCTGATGGTGTTGCGGATGCGCAATAAAGGGCGGCTTGGGGGTGCTGTTCCCCGCGTGCTAAGGTGCACGGCATGGGCGGGGATCTGAGCGCTCCGCTGGATCCGGTGCCTGCCGCAGCCCCGCTGGATGGGGTGATAGGTCGGATGTACGGTCAGCCGATCTTCACCTTGCCCAAAGACCTGTACATTCCGCCCGACGCGCTGGAGGTCATCCTCGAAGCGTTCGAGGGGCCGCTCGATCTGCTGCTGTACCTGATCCGCAAGGCCAACATCAATGTCCTCGACATTCCGATGGTGCCGCTGACGGCGCAGTATCTGGAGTACGTGGAGGCGATGCGCCAGCACAATCTGGAGTTGGCGGCGGATTATCTGCTGATGGCGGCGACGCTGCTGGAGATCAAGTCGCGGATGCTGTTGCCGCGGCCGCCACGGGCTGGCGAGGCGGAGGAGCTCGATCCGCGGGCGGAGCTGGTGCGCCGGCTGCTCGAATACGAGCAGGTCAAGATGGCGGCCGTGCGCTTGGATGCCATGCCGCGGGTTGAGCGGGATTTCGAGTGGGTTGGCGTGTTTGTGGCCGAGAAGGTCGTCGAGCGTCTGCCTGAAGTGAGCCTGCACGATCTGCAACTAGCCTGGCTCAAGATCGCCAGGCAGAGTCGTCTTCGTCGGAATCACACGATCCAGCGTGAAGAGCTGTCGGTGCGCGAGCACATGACCTTGATTCTGCGCAAGTTGCAGGACGACGCATTTGTAGTATTTGAATCCCTGTTCGATCCCGAGCTGGGCGTCGCCGGACTGGTGGTCAGTTTTCTGGCGACTCTTGAGCTGGTGAAGGAGCGCCTAGTTGTGGTGACTCAGAACGAGGCCTTTGCGCCGATCTACGTTAAGCGTGCCTATAGTGAGCGTGCAGACGCCTGAGCAATTCAAGCTGGTGCTCGAAGCGGCCTTGCTGGCAGCGATGTCGCCCTTGCGGGTGAGTGAGTTGAGGCAGCTGTTCGAGCCTGATCCGGGGGCGGACACGATTCGCCGTGTGCTGGCCGAGCTGACGGAAGATTGGCAGGGCAGGGGCGTTGAACTCGTTCAGACGGCTGGTGGCTGGCGTTTCCAGACTCGCCTGGAGTATCAGGTATATCTCGATCGGCTCAAGCAGGAGCGGCCGCCCAAGTATTCGCGGGCGGTGCTGGAAACCCTGGCGATCATTGCCTACCGGCAGCCGGTGACCCGCGGCGATATCGAAGATATCCGCGGCGTGATGGTGTCGAGCAGTGTATTGAAGACCCTCGAATCCCGAGGGTGGGTGGACGTGGTGGGATACCGGGATACGCCAGGGCGGCCCGGTTTGTACGCCACGACCAGAAAATTCCTGGAGGACCTCGGTTTGCGCAGTCTGACCGAGTTGCCTCCGTTGACTGAAATCGAAAGGATCATGGATCTTGTCGACCTCCCAAAAACCCAAGAATCGGCCGTTTAGGCCCAAGACCGGAAAGCCGGCAGCTGCAGGTGGTCGTCCGGATGGAACGGCGGGCGGAGGCCCCGCAGGCGGACGTCGCGGGCGCGGCCAGTCCGGAGGCGAAGGTGCGCGCCGCGGGCGGCCCGAGCACGACCAGGATGGCGGGCGTCAGCCGAAGAGCAATGCCTCGGCCATTGGCGTGAGCGACATGGGTGGTGGCCGTGGCAACTGGCGGGGGCGTCGTAGTGCACCCGGGGCTTCGGATGCGGCCTATCCGCTGGCCAGTAACGAATTGCTGCCGCCCGCTGAGGGCGAGCACCGGCGCAGGCCCCAGGACACCACCTACACCGAGCCGCAGCGGTTGCACAAGGTGCTGGCTGCCGCGGGTATCGGTTCGCGTCGCGAGATCGAAGAGTGGATCGTTGCCGGTCGTATCTCCGTGAACGGCGAACCTGCTGACGTGGGGCAGAAGGTCGGTCCCGGCGACCGGGTGCGCATCAACGGCAAGCTCATGCCGCTGCGCTTTGCGCCGCGGATCCCGCGAGTGGTGCTGTATCACAAGCCCGAGGGGGAGATCGTCTCCCGGGACGATCCCGAAGGTCGTCCGACGGTGTTCGATCACCTGCCGGTGCTGCGCAAGGGGCGCTGGATTGCGGTTGGTCGGCTGGACTTCAATACCTCCGGCCTGCTGCTCTTCGTGAACGACGGCGATCTCGCCAACAAACTGATGCATCCCCGTTATGAGCTGGATCGGGAGTATGCAGTGCGTATTCTCGGCGAACTCGATGAAGCGCAGCGCAACGCGCTTCTGCAGGGGATTGAGCTGGAGGATGGTCCCGCCAAGTTCAACACGCTGCTGGATGCCGGCGGTGAAGGTGTCAACCACTGGTACCGGGTGACACTGTCCGAAGGTCGCAACCGTGAAGTGCGGCGGATGTTCGAAGCCCTTGGTTTGACCGTCAGCCGTCTGATGCGCGTCCGTTACGGACCGGTGCTGCTGCCGTCGCGGCTCAAGCGCGGCATGTGGGAGGACATGTCAGTGGAGGATGTGTGCGCGCTGGCAGGGTTGCCGAAGCCCGTAGACGCCAGTGGCAAGGGCCGGCGGCCGGTTCGCCAGCCCCGTCGTCAGACGGCATCTCCCCGTTGACGAAGGGTTGAAATTGCGCCCGCTTCGGCGGGCTGGTATAATCCTTTCGTTTTACCGGTTCGAAAGAACCGACATCCGGTCGAATTTAAACAGGGATGGGCGTTTCGCCCATTTTTCATTTGTGGGCTAGGAAATGGAGTTGCTGAAACTTATCGAACAGACCGCGGAAGGCCTTGGCTATGAGCTGGTCGACTTCGAAACCTCGCCCCGTGGGCGCCTGATGCGGGTGTTCATTGATTCGCCGAACGGTATTACGGTGGACGATTGCGCCACCGTGAGCAATCAGCTGACCCGGGTTTTCGAGGTCGAGAACGTCGATTACGACCGTCTCGAAGTCTCCTCTCCCGGGTTGGATCGGGCTCTCAAGAAGCCTGCCGATTTCGAACGTTTTGCCGGGCAGGATGTGCAGCTGCGGTTGAGCATGCCGATCGCCAATCAGCGCAATTTTGCCGGCGTGTTGCAAGGTCTGAAGGATGGCGTCGTCGTCATCGAGACGGAAAAGGGGTTGATGGAGATCCCGTTTGAAGAAATTGAAAAGGCCCGCCTGGTACCCAGGTTTTGAGGGATTTGGAGGTTAGCAGGTATGAGCCGCGAAATTTTGCTGTTGGTTGATGCGCTGGCCCGCGAGAAAAACGTTTCGAAGGAGATCGTTTTCTCTGCGCTGGAATCCGCGCTCGCTCAGGCGACCAAGAAGCGTATTCACGACGAAGCCGACGTGCGTGTGTCCATCGACCGGGAAACCGGCGATTACGAGTCTTTCCGTCGCTGGCAGGTGTTGCCCGACGAAGAAGTGGACAATGATGAAGCCCAGATGGGGCTGATCGACGCCCGTGAAGAATACCCGGACATCCAGGTTGGCGATTTTGTGGAAGAGGCGCTGGAGCCCATCGACTTTGGTCGTATCGGTGCGCAGGCTGCCAAGCAGGTCATCCTGCAGAAGGTGCGTGACGCTGAACGCGAGCAGATTCTCAGTGATTTCCTGGAGCGCAAGGAATTCATCATTTCCGGCGCCATCAAGCGCATGGAACGTGGAAACGCGATCATCGAGGTCGGTCGTTTGGAGGCAGTCCTGCCTCGCGATCAAATGATCCCGAAAGAAAATCTGCGTGTTGGCGACCGTGTCAAGGCTTATCTGCTGCGCATCGATCGCGGTGCCCGCGGCCCGCAATTGATTCTGTCACGCACTGCGCCCGAGTTCGTGATCCGTTTGTTCGAACTCGAAGTGCCGGAGATCGACGACGGTTTGCTCGAGATCAAGGCCTGTGCCCGTGACCCCGGCCTTCGCGCCAAGATTGGCGTAAAGTCCAACGATCCCCGCATCGACCCGATCGGTACCTGTGTTGGCCTGCGCGGTTCGCGCGTGACGGCGGTCCGTAACGAGATTGGCGGTGAGAACATCGACATCGTACTGTGGTCGCCTGAGGCTGCCCAGTTCGTTGTCGGAGCGCTGCAGCCCGCGGAAGTGTCTTCCATCGTCGTGGATGAGGAAGCTCATGCGATGGATGTGGTTGTTGATGAAAACAACCTTGCCATCGCCATCGGGCGCAACGGCCAGAACGTTAAGCTGGCTTCCGAGCTGACCGGTTGGACCATCAATCTGATGACCGAAGCCGAGTCCGAGCGGAAGTCCGAGGCCGAGCACAGCACGGTTCGCCAGTTGTTCATTTCCAAGCTGGACGTGGACGAAGAGGTGGCTGACATCCTGATCGACGAGGGTTTCTCGTCCCTTGAGGAAATCGCTTACGTGCCGCTGGCCGAGATGCTGGAAATCGAGTCGTTCGACGAAGACACGGTCAATGAGCTGCGCAATCGTGCGCGTAATGTGCTCCTGACCGAGGCGATCGTGACCGAAGAGCAGTTGGAGTCCGTCGCTGAGGACATGCTGGGGTTGGAGGGGATGGACAAGCCCCTTGCAGCCAAGCTGGCCCAGGGCGGTGTGCATACCCGTGATGAGTTGGCCGATCTGGCAGTGGATGAACTGATGGAAATGTCGGGGCTGGACGAAGAGCGGGCGAAGAATCTGATTACCAAGGCGCGCGCGCACTGGTTCGAGTAATACCCGGAGGTTCATCAAGATGGGACAGACAACCGTTACACAATTTGCCGGCGAACTTAAGATGCCGGCCTCCGTGTTGCTCGAGCAGTTGCAGAAGGCTGGCGTAGACAAGGCGAAGGAAACCGATCTGCTCTCCGAGCAGGACAAGAATCGTCTTCTCGATTTTCTCCGTCGCGCCCACGGCGACTCCGCATCCAAGGCGAAGATCACCCTGACCCGCAAGCAAACCAGTGAGATCAAGGCGACCGACTCCACCGGGCGTGCGCGCACCGTGCAGGTCGAAGTACGCAAGAAGCGAGTCTTCGTGAAGCGCGATGAAACGCTGGTGCCCGAGACTGCAACTGCGTCGGCGGCCGAACTGGCTGATGCCGAGGCCACGGTTGTCGTTCCTGAGGTCGAAATGCTCGCCGAGCAGGTGGACGTGGAGCCGACTCCGGCCCCTGAGCCCGTGCAGGAGCCCGAGCCCGTCGTCGAGACGGCTCCGGAGCCTGCTGCGCCCGAACCAGAACCGGTTCCGGAGCCTGAGCCTGAGCCCGTCATCGAAGTCGTGGCACCTGAGCCCGTGATCGAAGCCAAGGAGGCTGTTGCCGCTTCCGCACCTGAAGGGCGTGAAACGGCTGCCGTTGCTGCGCCTGCCAAGGAGGCTGCGCAGCAGCGCCCGGTGCGCCGCGTAGTCGTCGGTTCGATTCTGTCGCCCGAAGAAAAAGCCGCCCGTGAGCGCGAAGCTCAACGGAGTGCCGAGTTGGCTGCCCGTCAGGCGGCCGATCTGAAGGAAAAGCAGGAGCGCGAGGCGCGTGCTCGCGCTGCGATGCTGCAGCGTGCCGAAGAAGAGAAGCAGCGTCAGGCGGCGGCCGAAAAGGCCAAGGCCGAAGGCGAGGCTGCATCCAAGTCCGGCACCCTCCACAAGCCTGCCAAGGCGGACGACAAGGGGGCGCGCAGCAAGGACGGCAAGAAAGTGGTTGCCAAGGAGGCCGTTGGAGACTCCAAGCGTCGTGGCGCAGGCATCAAGACTCGTGGCGATACCACAGGCGGCGCTGGTGGCTGGCGTGGCGGTGGTCGCAGCGGTGGCCGCAATGGCGGCCGTCAACAGGACACCCAGAGTTTCGTTGCCCCGACCGAGCCCATCGTGCGTGAAGTGCACGTTCCGGAGACCATCTCTGTTGCCGACCTTGCCCATAAGATGGCGGTCAAGGCTACCGAGGTCATCAAGGCCCTGATGAAGATGGGCACGATGGTCACCATCAACCAGGTGCTGGACCAGGACACGGCGATGATCATCGTCGAGGAAATGGGCCACAAGGCGATGGCGGCCAAGCTGGACGATCCGGACGCCTTCCTGGAAGAAAACGCCGAGCACAAGGATGTCGTGCTGGAGCCGCGTGCTCCGGTAGTGACCGTTATGGGCCACGTTGACCACGGTAAGACCTCGCTGCTCGACTACATCCGGCGTGCCAAGGTGGCGGCGGGTGAGGCCGGCGGCATTACCCAGCACATCGGCGCCTACCATGTGGAAACTGAGCGTGGCATGGTGACCTTCCTGGATACCCCGGGTCACGAGGCCTTTACGGCGATGCGTGCCCGTGGTGCCAAGGCCACCGACTTGGTGGTGCTGGTTGTGGCGGCGGACGATGGCGTGATGCCGCAGACGAAGGAAGCCATCCACCATGCGAAGGCTGCGGAAGTGCCTTTGATCGTGGCGGTCAACAAGATCGACAAGCCGGGCGCCAACCCTGAGCGCGTGCGCCAGGAGCTGATTGCCGAGGGCGTGGTGCCGGAAGCCTACGGCGGCGACACCATGTTCGTCGAAGTCTCGGCCAAGACCGGCCAGGGCATCGACGACCTGCTCGAAGCCATCCTGCTGCAGGCCGAAGTGCTCGAGCTGACGGCTCCGCAGGAGTCCATGGCCAAGGGCCTGATCATCGAAGCTCGTCTCGACAAGGGCCGCGGCCCGGTGGCCACGCTGTTGGTCCAGTCCGGCACCCTGCGTCGTGGTGACGTGCTGCTGGCTGGCGCTACCTTCGGTCGCGTCCGTGCCATGCTCGACGAAAACGGCAAGCCCATCGAAGAAGCCGGCCCGTCCATCCCGGTCGAGATTCTCGGTCTGTCCGAGGTTCCGGGTGCGGGTGACGAGGTTGTGGCGCTGGCCGACGAGCGCAAGGCGCGTGAAATCGCCCTGTTCCGTCAAGGCAAGTTCCGCGACGTGAAGCTGGCCAAGCAGCAGGCCGCCAAGCTGGAGAGCATGTTCGAGCAGATGGGCGAGGGCGAGGTGAAGACCCTGCCGTTGATCATCAAGGCCGACGTGCAAGGTTCCCAGGAAGCGCTGGCCCACTCGCTGGTCAAGCTGTCCACCGACGAGGTTCGCGTGCAGGTCATCCACGGTGGTGTCGGCGCGATCAGCGAATCCGACGTCAACCTGGCCCAGGCTTCCGGTGCGGTGATCATCGGCTTCAATATCCGTGCCGATGCAAATGCCCGCAAGCTGGCCGAGACCTTCGGCGTGGATCTGCGCTACTACAACATCATCTACGACGCCGTTGATGAGGTTAAGAGCGCGTTGTCTGGCATGCTGGCCCCCGAAAAGCGCGAGCAGGTCCTGGGTATGGTCGAGGTCCGTCAGGTCTTCACGATCTCCAAGGTTGGCACCATCGCCGGTTGTTACGTGCTGGAAGGCCTGGTCAAGCGCAACTCGCTGGTCCGTGTGCTGCGCAACCACGTGGTCATCCACAGCGGCGAACTCGAATCGCTCAAGCGTTTCAAGGACGACGTCAAGGAAGTCAAGTTCGGCTACGAGTGCGGCCTGCAGGTTCGCAATTTCAACGATCTTCAGGAAGGCGACCAGCTCGAGATCTTCGAGATCCAGGAAATCGCCCGGACGCTGTAAGCCATGCCGAAGGAGTTTTCCCGTGGCCAGCGCGTGGCAGAGCAGATCCGCCGCGAACTGGCCGAGCTGATCCGCCTGGAGGTGAAGGATCCCCGCGTCGGTTTCATTACGCTGACCGACGTGGAGATCACCCCCGACTATGCCCACGCCAAGGTGTTCTTCACCTCGATGAAGGGGCAGGAAGGGCTCGAAGAAATCCTGAAGGGGCTGCGTCGTGCCAGCAGCTTCCTGCGTCGCGAGTTGGGGCGTCGGGTGCGTATCCATACGCTGCCCGAGCTGCACTTCCATTACGATCCTTCCGTCGAAACCGGCAACCGGATTTCGGCCTTGATCGATAAGGCTGTCGAGGCCGATCGCGAGTTCGCCGCCGATGAGGGTGGCGAGCCGAAAGAAGACAGCAAGCCCGACACTGCGGCCTGATACTGCCGGCAGCGCTCATGCGCTGCCGCTTTTTCTGGAATTTCCTGTTTGACTAAAGTTCCCCAGCGCCGCATCCAGCGGCGTGTCGTTGATGGCGTGCTGTTTCTCGACAAGCCCGTCGGCATGACGTCCAACCATGCGCTGCAGAAGGCGCGGTGGCTGCTGAACGCCGCCAAGGCTGGCCATACAGGCACGCTTGACCCGATGGCAAGCGGCTTGTTGCCGCTGACCTTCGGCGAGGCGACGAAGTTTTCCCAGACCCTGCTCGACGCCGACAAGGGCTACGACGCGACGGTGTTGCTGGGCGTCACTACCACCACGGCCGACGCGGAGGGCGAAGTGCTCGCCCGCGCGGAAGTGCAGGTGTCCGACGCTGACATTGAGGCGGCTATGGAGCGTCTGCGCGGCGAGATTGAGCAGGTGCCGCCGATGTATTCAGCGCTCAAGCACCATGGCAAGGCCTTGTACGAGTATGCACGTGCTGGCATCGAGATTCCGCGCGAGCCCCGCCGGGTGACGATCCATCGCTTCGAGTGCCTGGAGCGTGAAGGCGACAGTCTGCGTGTCCGGGTGGCGTGCAGCAAGGGAACCTATGTGCGTACGCTGGCCTCCGATCTCGGCGCCTTGCTGGGCTGTGGCGCGCATTTGACGGCGTTGCGCCGCACGCATATCGGCCCCTTTACGCTGGATGTGGCGACGCCGCTGGCCGATTTCGAGGTGCTCTCGCTGGAAGTGCGAGATACCCGCCTGGCGCCGGTCGACGCCCTGTTGTCGCACATGGGTGTTCAGCTCCTGGACGAGGCCCGCATGCGCAGCTTCACCTATGGCCAGTCGGTCACGGTAGAAGAGGGGGCTGCAGGCGTGCTGTTGCGTGTTTATCATGACGAGCGTTTTCTCGGTGTGGGAACGCTCACCGAAGGCGGTGTGTTGGTGCCAACCCGTCTGATGTCAACAGGCACCCAATGAAATTTCTTGAGTAATCCCGCTGGCGTTCGATATAATCGCGCGCTTCGCAAGGCTAAATCTAACCGAGTTAAACAATGGCAATCTCCACTGAACAAAAAGCGCAAATCGTTGGCGACTACGCGCGCGCCAAGGGCGACACCGGTTCTCCGGAAGTGCAAGTCGCTCTGCTTACCGCCCGCATCAACGATCTGACCGGCCACTTCAAGGTTAACGTCAAGGATCACCATTCCCGTCGCGGCCTGCTGATGATGGTGAGCCAGCGTCGCAAGCTCCTCGACTACCTGAAGCGCAAGAACGTCGACAGCTATCGTGAGCTGATCGCCCGCCTTGGTCTGCGCAAGTAAGCGGATAGACGTAGCTTCGTTACTGAACGTGACATTCCTGGCGCATTTTGCGCAGGTTTGATCATGGGCACAGCCGGTGTAAGTCCGAGTGGCTTCGCCGGCTTTGTCACATCTGTGCGCCAGAGAGAACGGCGCGTGACCTCGGCTATCTGTGCGGTTGTGGTTTGCCGCCTGCCGATTGAATGAAAGGACCTCCTTTGCCTACCGCAATCAAGAAGAGTTTCACCTACGGCTCCCATACCGTGATCCTGGAGACCGGCGAGATCGCCCGCCAGGCCCATGGTGCGGTTCTCGTCAATATGGACGACACCGTCGTGCTGGCGACCGTAGTGGCGGCCAAGAACGCCAAGCCGGGCCAGGATTTCTTCCCTCTTACCGTCGACTACGTCGAGAAGTTCTACTCCGCGGGCCGTATCCCCGGTGGCTTCTTCAAGCGTGAAGGCCGTCCGACCGAGAAGGAGACGCTGACCTCCCGCCTGATCGACCGTCCGATCCGTCCGCTCTTCCCGGATGGTTTCTACAATGAAGTGCAGGTCATTGCCCAGGTCGTGTCTCTGAATCCCGAAGTGGATGCGGACATCCCGGCGATGATCGCCGCCTCCGCAGCGCTGGCGATTGCAGGCATCCCGTTTGCAGGCCCGATCGGCGCGTGTCGCGTCGGCTACCTGAACGGCGAGTACATCCTCAACCCGACCGCTTCCCAACTGGAAACCAGCCAGATGAATCTGGTTGTTGCCGGTACCGAGAGCGCTGTGCTGATGGTCGAATCCGAAGCTCTGGAGCTGCCGGAAGACGTGATGCTGGGTGGTGTGGTGTTCGGCCACACCCAGATGCAGGCTGCCATCAACGCGATCAACGAACTGGTCGATGTGGCCGGCAAGCCCGAATGGGACTGGCAGGCGCCCGCCAAGAACGAGACGCTGATCGCCCGCGTGACCGAGATCGCCGGCGCCAAGATCGAGGAAGCCTTCCGCATCACCGCGAAGCAGGCCCGTTCCGCGCAACTGTCCGCTATCGGTGCCGAAGTGCACGCCGCGCTGACCGCAGAAGGCGTGGAGTTCGACGCGAATACCGTCAACAACATCATCTTCGATCTGGAGGCCAAGGTCGTCCGTGGCCGCATCCTCAGCGGCGAGCCGCGTATCGACGGTCGCGACACGCGCACCGTTCGCCCGATCGATATCCGCGTCGGCGTGCTGCCGCGTACCCACGGCTCCGCGCTGTTCACCCGTGGCGAAACCCAGGCGCTGGTGGTCACCACTCTCGGCACCGGCCGTGACGAACAGATCATTGACGCGGTGGCCGGCGAGTACCGCGAGCGTTTCATGCTGCACTACAACTTCCCGCCGTTCTCCACCGGTGAGTGTGGTCGTTTCGGTTCCCCTAAGCGTCGCGAGATCGGCCACGGCCGTCTGGCCAAGCGCGCGCTGGCTGCGGTGCTGCCGGGCAAGGAAGAGTTCAGCTACACCGTTCGTGTGGTGTCCGAGATCACCGAATCCAACGGCTCCAGCTCCATGGCGTCCGTCTGCGGCGGCTCCCTGGCCATGATGGACGCCGGTGTGCCGCTGAGCGCGCCGGTGGCCGGTATCGCGATGGGCCTGATCAAGGACGGTGGCCGTTTCGCCGTGCTGACCGACATCCTGGGTGACGAAGATCACCTCGGCGACATGGACTTCAAGGTGGCTGGTACCGAGAAGGGCGTGACCGCGCTACAGATGGACATCAAGATCCTCGGCATCACCAAGGAGATCATGCAGGTCGCGCTGGCCCAGGCCAAGGAAGGCCGCATGCACATCCTCGGCCTGATGAAGACCTCGCTGGGTGAAGCCCGTGGCGAAGTGTCCACCTTCGCGCCGCGCATGATCACGCTGAAGATCAACCCCGAGAAGATCCGTGACGTGATCGGCAAGGGTGGTGCGGTGATCCGTGGCCTGCAGGAAGAAACCGGCACCATCATCGAAATCACCGACGACGGCAACGTGACGATTTCCTCCGTCAGCGCCGAAGGCGCCCAGGAAGCCAAGAAGCGTATCGAAGAGATCACCGCAGAAGTCGAAGTGGGTAAGGTCTACGAAGGTCCGGTGGTCCGTATCCTCGATTTCGGCGCGATCATCAACATCCTGCCAGGCCGCGATGGTCTGCTGCACGTTTCCCAGATTGCCAACGAGCGCGTCAATGCCGTGTCCGACTACCTCAAGGAAGGTCAGGTCGTGCGCGTGAAGGTGCTTGAGACCGACGAAAAGGGTCGCGTGCGCCTGTCCATGAAGGCACTCCTGAACGAGCAGGCTCCGCAGTAATAACGCGGACTGACTTGTAATGGGAAGAGGGGCGCGCAAGCGCCCTTCTTCATTTTGGGTAGCGCTAATTGCGCGGCCTTGCGGACAAGGGCGGCAGTCGGCTTAGAATCGGGTGCAAGGGGTTGGCGCTGGCGGGAGCGCGCTGTCCTGAGTGCCTGTGATAACTGCTTGGTGAGTGCGGACCGCAGATTGCGTGTCGGCTTGGAGTCTGGAAAATGATGCGTCATCAGATGTCTGTATTGACGCCGTCACCGTGGGTGACGCGTTTCGCACCTTTGATTGCTGCGGGGGGAGAGGTTCTCGATCTTGCCTGTGGCGGCGGTCGTCACGCGCGCTGGCTGGCAGGGCGGGGATTCCGGGTCGAGGCGGTGGATCGGGATGCGGTGGCGCTGGAGTTGCTGGCGGCTGTGCCTCATGTCATTACGCGGGACGCCGATCTGGAAGAGGGGCCCTGGCCTTATGAGGGGCGTCAGTTCGATGCGATCGTGGTCACCAATTATCTCTATCGCCCGCGCCTGCCCTTGTTGCTGACTGCGCTGGCTCATGGCGGGGTCCTGATCTACGAGACCTTCATGATCGGCAATGAGCGCTTTGGCAAGCCGAGCAATCCGGATTTCTTGCTGCGCTCCCATGAACTCTTCGAGCGCGTTTCGGGCTCATGCACTGTTCTCGCTTACGAGCAGGGGGAGGTGAATGAGCCGAAGCCGGCGGTCATCCAGCGGATTTGTGCGGTGAAGGGGCATGCGCCGTCGTTGCGCTTGCCCGCGGCGGCGACGCCTTAGCTGAGGCTTTCTTAGCGGAGCAGGGGGCGGAGTTCCTGCCAGACCGTATCGACGATCAGCGGCTGGGCGGCGGCAACTGGATGGATGCCGTCCTGCTGGAAGTGGTCCGGGCGGTCGGCAAAACCCTGCATCAGGAAAGGAACGAGGCGGGTCCGGTTGGCTTTGGCCAGGTTCCGGTAGGTTCCCTCAAACGCACTGGTGTAGCTCGGCCCGTAATTGGGTGGCATGCGCATGCCGATCAGCAGGATCTTGGCGCCGGCCTGGCGGCTGGCATCGATCATGCCCTGCAGGTTAGCACTCATGGCCTTGACCGGTAGGCCACGCAGCCCGTCGTTGGCGCCGAGCTCGATGATCACGATGGCGGGCTTGTGGGTCTGCAGGGCGGCAGGCAGACGGCTGAGGCCGCCTGCCGTAGTTTCGCCGCTGATGCTGCCATTTACTACTTCGTAGGGAAGCTTGGCCATGCCGATCTTCTGCTCGAGCAGAACCGGCCAGGCTTCCTGCGGCCGCAGGCCGTAGCCCGCGGAAAGGCTGTCGCCCCACACCAGGATCTTGCTGGCGGCCCATGCCGGGCAGCACGCCAGCAGCATGCCCAGGCACAGCGTGCGGAGAAAGGGCGCCAGCTTCATCGCAGGGCTCAGGCGCTGAGCTTGTCGCCGCAGTGGCCCTGAATGATCTGCAGCAGGGCCGGGAAGATCTTCGGTGTGCCGGCGACCACGTTGCCGGTGTTGAGGTAGTCGGCTTCGCCGGACAAGTCGCTGATCAGGCCGCCCGCTTCGCTGATCAGCAGGCTGCCGGCAGCGGCGTCCCACGGCGACAGACCGAACTCCCAGAAGCCATCGAGGCGGCCGGCGGCAACGTAGGCCAGGTCGAGGGCCGCGGCGCCCGGGCGGCGCAGGCCAGCGGTCTTCTGCGTGAGTTCCTTGAAGATCGCCAGGTAGGTGTCGGCGTGCGTGAACTGGCGGTAGGGGAAGCCGGTGCCGAGCAGCGCGTCCTGCAGCTTGATGCGCTTGGAGACGCGGATGCGGCGGTCGTTCAGGAAGGCGCCGGCGCCCTTGGAAGCGGTGAACAGCTCATTGCGGTTGGGGTCAAAGACAACCGCTTGCTCGACCACACCCTTGCGGGCCAGCGCGATGGAGATGGCGTATTGGGGGAAGCCGTGGATGAAGTTGGTGGTGCCATCGAGCGGATCGATGATCCACTGGTACTCGGTTTCGGCCTCCGGGCCGGTCTCGCCGGACTCTTCTGCTAGAATGCTGTGGCTCGGATAGGCCTCGCGGAGAACCTGGATGATGGCTTCTTCGGCGGCGCGATCCACTTCCGTCACAAAATCGTTGGGGCTCTTGACCTCGACACGGAGCAGGTCCACATCGAGAGAAGCCCGGTTGATGACGGTGGCAGCGCGGCGCGCGGCCTTGATGGCAATGTTCAGTGTGGGATGCATGGTGTCTGGCGAGCTCAGCAGGTACGGGCATCGGATGCCCACCGGTCGACTCTAATTCGGAAAACCGCTTATTTTAATATGAACAACGATGGCGCGCTTGAGCGCGTGCGTGTTGTCCTCACCCGCACCAGTCACCCCGGCAATATCGGCGCCGCTGCCCGGGCCATGAAAACCATGGGCCTGTCGCAGCTGGTGCTGGTCAGTCCCCAGTCTTTTCCGGATCCTGTCGCCACTGCCCGTGCGGCGGGGGCCGACGATATCCTCGAATCCGCGCGAGTCGTAGATACGCTGGCGGAGGCGCTGGAAGGCACAGTCTTTGCGGCCGCTCTCACTGCGCGTCGGCGCGAGCTTGCCGTGCCGATGAAGTGGGCGCGGGAGGCGGCGGCGGATGTGGTTCAACTTGCGGCTCATGGTGATGTGGCGCTGGTCTTCGGTAACGAGACCAAAGGGCTGTCCAACGAGGACGTGGCCTTGTGCCACATGCCCGTGAAGATCCCGGTCAGCGAAGCCTATTCCTCTCTCAACCTAGGCGCGGCCGTGCAGTTGCTGTGTTACGAGTTGCGCATGGCGGCGATCGATCCGGGGCGCGCACCGGCGACGGAGTTCGAACCGGCGACCCATGAGCAGGTCGAGGGGTTCTATGCCCATCTGGATCGGGCGATTACCGCGAGCGGCTTCTTCAACCCGGAAAGTTCGAAGCGCCTGTGGCCGCGTCTGCGTCGGCTGTATGGGCGGATTCGTCTCGAAAAGGACGAGGTCAACATTCTGCGTGGAATGTTGAGCGCCTTCGAAAAAAAGTAGACTAAAATAGTCGGAAATAAACAGGGCCTGCCGCGGGTTTCGGCCTGCAGGTGGGCCTGTGTCAGTGCACTTCAGTTCAGGGGGTCCCCTTTCATGTTCCGTCGTCTGCGTGAAGATCTGGCCAATGTTCTCGAACACGATCCAGCCGCACGCTCCAAGTGGGAAGTGCTGACCTGCTATCCCGGGATGCACGCCTTGTGGCTGCATCGTTTTGCCCACGCGGCGTGGTCGCGTGGTTTTTATTGGGTCGGGCGCTTCACCAGCCATGTGGCCCGGATGCTGACTGGCGTCGAAATTCATCCAGGGGCAACCATCGGGCGTCGGGTCTTCATCGACCATGGCATGGGCGTCGTCATCGGCGAGACCGCTGTGATTGGCGACGGCTGTACGATCTATCAGGGGGTCACTCTGGGTGGGACCTCGCTTTACCGCGGTACAAAGCGGCATCCGACGCTGGGTCGTGGTGTCGTCATCGGTGCCGGTGCCAAGGTGCTGGGCGGCTTCGAAGTCGGTGACGGGGCCAAGGTCGGTTCCAACGCGGTCGTCGTCAAGCCGGTGCCAGCCGGTGCGACGGCGGTCGGCAATCCCGCACGCATCGTCGCGGCCGACGACAAATCGAATCGGGAGCGTGAGGCCAAGGCGGAGCAGATCGGCTTTACCGCCTATGGTGTGACGAAAGATCTTGATGATCCGGTTTCCAAGGCGCTGCATGGCCTGCTCGATCATGCGGTCGAGACGGATCGGCGGATCCGTGTTCTGGTGGAGAAGCTTGTTGACGCAGGAATCTGCGTGGAAGGCACAGCCAGGGCGGAAGACGCCTTCGATCCGAAGGGGCTGGGAAAGATGGTCGACTGACTGCCTGATGCGGGCGGGAAAATAGTTGATTGAATTTGTCGGGTTTGGTATTGTTGACCGAAATATTCAACTATTCTTTCACCAGCCCCGGGAGCCGATATGAGACTCACAACCAAAGGTCGTTTTGCTGTCACGGCAATGATCGATCTCGCGCTGCGTTGCGCGGACGGCCCGGTGACGCTGGCCGGGATCGCGGATCGCCAGAAGATCTCCCTTTCCTATCTTGAGCAGCTGTTCGGCAAGCTGCGCCGTTTCGAATTGGTCAGCAGCGTGCGCGGGCCCGGTGGCGGCTACGCGCTGGCACGGGACATGGCCTCCATCACCGTGGCGGACATCATCGCGGCGGTGGATGAGCCGCTGGATGCAACCTCCTGTGGCGGCAAGGAAAACTGCCAGGACGAGCAGCGCTGCATGACGCACGAGTTGTGGACCAACCTCAATCGCCGGATGTACGAGTACCTCCATTCGGTAACGCTGGCTAGCCTCGTCGAACAGCAGCGGCAGAAGGCCGCCCAGATTGCAGTGCTCCACGACGAGCGTGCGCCGGCGGCAGGCAAGTCTGCCGACAAACTGCAACTCATCGCCTGAGAGACAAGGACGGCCCGTGTTCGCCCCCGTATACCTGGATCACAACGCGACGACGCCCCTCGACCCGCAGGTCAGGGAAGCGATGTCGCCGTGGTTCGGTGAGCGCTTTGGCAACGGGTCGAGTCGCCACGAATACGGCCGCGCGGCACGCAAGGCCATTGATGAAGCTCGCGCCCAAGTGGCTGCGGCGGTCAATGCCCACCCGACCGAGGTCGTCTTCACGAGCGGCGGCTCCGAGGCCAACAACTTCTTCATCAAGGGCGCGGCGGCTAACCTCAAGCCGGGTCTGGTAGCGATCAGTGCCATCGAGCATCCCTGCGTGCGGGAGCCGGCGCGGCAACTGCAGCGCGCGGGCTGGCGCTGCGAAGAGATCGCCGTGGATGAGGCAGGGCGCCTCGATATGTCGGATTTCCAACGTCTGCTTGCCGACAAACCGAAGCTGGTATCGGTGATGCTGGCCAACAACGAGACCGGCGTGATCCAGGACGTGGCTGCGCTGGCGGCGCAAGTCCGCGCCCGCGGTGGCTGGATGCACTGCGATGCGGTGCAGGCGCTGGGCAAGATCGATGTGGATTTCCGGGCGCTCGGCGTGCATGGTCTTACTCTGTCGGCACACAAGATCTACGGGCCGATCGGCGCGGGTGCGCTGATCGTCGACAAGCGGGTCGAACTCGCCCCGTTGATCGCCGGTGGTGGCCAGGAACGGAATCTGCGTTCCAGTACCGAGAATGTGATGGCCATCGTGGGCTTCGGAGCCGCCTGTGAGCGCGCTGTGGCCTTGCGCCGTGATCGCACGGAACGCCTAGCCAGGCTGCAGCAACGCCTGGAGCGTGGTCTGGTTGCCGTCGGGGCGAAGATTTTTTCGGCGGAAGCCGAACGCTTGGCGAACACCAGCTTTTTCGCCATGGCAGGAGTGGATGGCGAGACCCTGGTCGGCAAGCTCGATCGAGCGGGGTATGCGGTGGCCAGCGGCTCCGCGTGTTCCAGCGCCAATCCCGAGCCTTCGCACACGCTGGTGGCGATGGGCGTCGAGGCAGGGCTGGCCCGCTCGGCAGTACGCGTCAGCCTCGGCGATGGCAGTACGGAACAGGATGTGGATGGTTTTCTGGGGGCGCTTCGCGAGAACCTCGAAAACCTCCGAACGCTTGCCGCCATGGCGGTCTAAGTGATTGGAACGATTAAATTTTTGCAGTACGGAGAAGATTAAGATGCTCAAGTTCCCGATCTACCTCGACTATTCGGCAACGACGCCGGTGGATCCCCGCGTGGCGGAGAAGATGATTCCCTACCTCACGGAGCTGTTCGGCAACCCGGCATCCCGTAGCCACGCCTTCGGCTGGACGGCTGAAAAGGCCGTCGAGGAAGCCCGCGAGGAGGTCGCTGCGCTGGTGAACGCCGATCCGAAGGAGATCATCTGGACCTCCGGCGCCACCGAATCCAACAACCTGGCGATCAAGGGTGCTGCGCACTTCTACTCTGGCAAGGGCAAGCACATCATCACCGTCAAGACCGAGCACAAGGCGGTTCTCGACACCGTGCGCGAACTGGAGCGCCAGGGCTTCGAGGCGACCTACCTGGACGTGCAGGAAAACGGCCTGATCGACCTTGATGTTCTGAAGGCTGCGATCCGTCCGGACACCGTCGTCGTATCGGTGATGTTCGTCAATAACGAAATCGGTGTGGTCCAGCCGATCGCCGAGATCGGTGAGATCTGCCGCGACAAGGGCATCGTCTTCCATGTGGATGCGGCTCAGGCCACCGGCAAGGTCGACATCGACCTGTCCAAGCTGAAGGTGGATCTGATGTCCTTCAGCGCCCACAAGACCTACGGCCCGAAGGGCGTCGGCGCCCTCTACGTACGCCGCAAGCCGCGCGTGCGCCTGGAAGCCCAGATGCACGGCGGCGGCCACGAGCGCGGCCTGCGTTCCGGCACGCTGGCGACGCACCAGATCGTCGGCATGGGCGAAGCCTTCCGCCTGGCCCGCCTGGAAATGGCGGAAGAGAACAAGCGCATCGGCGCGCTGCGCGACCGTCTGCTGGAAGGCCTGTCCGCCATCGAGGAAACCTTCGTGAACGGCGACATGGCGCATCGCGTGCCGCACAATCTGAACATCAGCTTCGCCTACGTTGAAGGCGAGTCGCTGATCATGGCGATCAAGGACATCGCCGTGTCCAGCGGTTCGGCCTGCACGTCGGCCAGCCTGGAGCCGTCCTACGTGTTGCGTGCCCTTGGCCGCAATGACGAACTGGCCCACAGTTCCATCCGTTTCACCATCGGCCGCTTCACGACGGTCGAGGAAATCGACTACACAATTGATCTGCTGCAGCACAAGATCGGCAAGCTCCGTGAACTGTCGCCCCTGTGGGACATGTTCAAGGAAGGCATCGATCTGGACACCGTGCAGTGGGCTGCGCACTGACAGGAGAGCGAAAATGGCATACAGCGAAAAAGTTCTGGATCACTACGAGAACCCCCGTAACGTCGGTGCGTTCGGCAAGGAAGACGAAGACGTCGGCACCGGCATGGTCGGTGCACCGGCCTGCGGCGACGTGATGAAGCTGCAGATCAAGGTTGGCAAGGACGGCGTGATCGAAGACGCCAAGTTCAAGACCTACGGTTGTGGCTCGGCTATTGCTTCCAGTTCCCTCGTCACCGAATGGGTGAAGGGCAAGACCCTCGACCAGGCGCTGGAAATCAAGAACACCGCCATCGCCGAGGAACTGGCCTTGCCGCCGGTGAAGATCCACTGCTCGATCCTGGCCGAGGACGCCATCAAGGCGGCGGTCGAGGATTACAAGAAGAAGCACAACGGCTGAAAGGAAACGTGATCATGGCAGTAACCCTCTCCGACAAGGCTGCAAAGCACATCGGCAACTTCATCGCCAAGCGCGGCAAGGGCGTCGGTATTCGCCTGGGCGTGCGTACGTCGGGGTGTTCCGGGATGGCCTACAAGCTGGAATTCGCCGATGAGGTGCTGCCGGAGGACGTCGTCTTCGAGAGCCACGGCCTGAAGGTGCTGATCGATCCGAAGAGCCTGCCCTACATGGATGGCACCGAGCTCGACTTCGTGCGCGAGGGCTTGAACGAAGGTTTCAAGTTCAACAACCCGAACGTCAAGGGCGAGTGCGGTTGCGGCGAGAGCTTCTCGGTCTAGGATGACGTCGTTCCACGAAACGTTTCACTCTCAGGGCGCGGGGGAGGGCTGACATGCTCGACATGAAGCAGGATTTCTTCGAGCTGTTCGGCCTTGAGCCGCGTTTTGCCCTTGACCTGGATCGTCTCGAGCAGGCCTACCTGGAGATGCAGGGCCGGGTGCATCCGGACCGTTTCGCCCATCTGTCGGACGCGGAAAAGCGCTTGTCCATGCAGTGGGCCACGCGCGCCAATGAGGCCTTCCGGACCCTCAAGAGCCCGCTTGCCCGTGGCCAGTATCTGCTTGAGCTGAAGGGCGTCGATCCGGCCTTCGAGACCAATACCGCCATGTCCGCCGAGTTCCTGATGGAGCAGATGGAGTGGCGCGAGGCGCTGGAAGAGGCACGCGAGGCGGCCGACGAGGATGTGCTGGACGATCTCGCCCGGCGCATCCGGCATGACACGAAGGGGTTGGTCGAACAGCTGCAAGCCGAGTTCGATACCGCCGGTGATCTGGAGGCCGCGGCCGATACGGTGCGCCGCCTCAAGTTCCTCGAGAAGCTGCAACACGAAATCAATGACGCCTTGACGGCGCTGGAATCCTGATGGCTCTGCTGCAAATTTCCGAACCGGGCATGTCCACGGCCCCCCACCAGCACCGGCTGGCGGTGGGCATTGACCTGGGTACGACCAATTCGCTGGTGGCCACTGTGCGCAACGGCGTGCCCCAATGTCTGCAGGACGAGAACGGCAAGATGCTGCTGCCGTCTGTCGTGCGTTACCTGCCGGACGGGCAGGTGGACATCGGCCGCTCGGCCCAGGCCGCTCAGGCGATCGATCCGCGCAACACCATCGTGTCCGTGAAGCGTTTCATGGGCCGCGGTCTGAAGGACGTCGCCCATGTGGAGACGATGCCCTACGACTTCGTGGACGCCGAGGGTATGGTGCGCCTGCGTACTGTCCAGGGCGTCAAGAGCCCGGTCGAGGTCTCCGCCGAAATCCTGAAAAACCTGCGCCAGCGTGCCGAGCATAGTCTCGGTGGCGAACTGACCGGCGCGGTGATCACGGTGCCGGCCTATTTCGACGACGCCCAGCGCCAGGCGACCAAGGACGCGGCGCGGGTGGCCGGCCTCAACGTGCTGCGCCTGCTCAACGAGCCGACCGCGGCGGCGATTGCCTATGGCCTCGAGAACGCATCCGAAGGCATCTACGCTGTCTATGATCTCGGCGGCGGTACCTTTGATATTTCCATCCTGCGCCTGTCGCGCGGGGTCTTTGAGGTGGTGGCGACCAGCGGTGACGCAGCTCTGGGCGGTGACGACTTCGATCACCGCCTGTTCTGCTGGATCCTCGACAACGCCGGCATCTCGCTGCCGTCCGACCGGGATTCCCGGCGCCTGCTGATGAAGGCGCGGGAGGTCAAGGAGCGCCTGACCCTCGACGAGTCCGTGCCAATCCGAACGGCGCTCGAGAACGGCGATGAAGTGGACCTGGTCATCGAACGCCAGGTCTTCGCCGAGATCACCGCCAACCTGGTCAGCAAGACGCTCAAGCCTGTGAAGAAGGCCCTGCGGGACGCCAACCTGTCGCCGGAGGACGTGAAGGGTGTGGTGATGGTTGGTGGCGCGACGCGCATGCCCCACGTGCAGCGGGCAGTCGGCGAGCTCTTCGGGCAAACCCCGCTTACCAACCTCGATCCAGATACCGTCGTCGCCGTCGGCGCCGCGATGCAGGCCAACGTGCTGGCCGGCAACCGGGCGACCGAAGACGAATGGCTGCTGCTCGACGTGATTCCCCTGTCCCTCGGCATCGAGACGATGGGCGGGCTGGTCGAGAAGATCATTCCGCGCAATTCGACGATTCCCACCGCCCGGGCGCAGGACTTCACCACCTTCAAGGATGGCCAGAGTGCGATGGCTTTCCACGTGGTGCAGGGTGAGCGCGAGCTGGTGTCCGACTGCCGCTCCCTGGCCCGCTTCGAGCTGCGCGGCATCCCGCCGATGGTGGCCGGTGCGGCGCGCATCCGCGTGACCTTCCAGGTGGACGCCGACGGCCTGCTGTCCGTTTCCGCAAGGGAGCAGACCACTGGCGTCGAGGCGCGCGTCGAGGTGAAGCCGTCCTACGGCCTTGCCGATGACGAGATCGCCGAGATGCTGAAGGCCGGTTTCGAGCACGCCCAGAACGACATGGAAGTGCGTGCGCTGAAGGAACAGCAGGTCGAAGCCGAGCGCGTGATCGAGGCGACCGAAAAGGCGCTGCAAGCCGACGGCGAATTGCTCAACGAGGCCGAGCGGGCGGAACTGGATGCTGCCATCGTAGCTCTGCGCAGTGCGGCTGAAGGCCAGGATGCGCGCGCCATCAAGATCCAGCTGGAGGTTTTCAACCGCGCTTCCAACGAGTTCGCCTCGCGCCGCATGGACAAGAGCATCCGCGGCGCACTGGCGGGCCACAAGATTGACGAGATCCGGATCTGAACGAATCCGGACGGACAAGAATCATGACGACATTGATTGTGCTGCCCCATGTGGAACTCTGCCCGGAAGGGGCAGTCATCGAGGCTGAACCCGGCCAGAGCATTTGCGACAGCCTGCTCGCCAACGGCATCGAAATCGAACATGCCTGTGAGAAATCCTGTGCTTGTACGACATGTCACGTGGTCGTACGCGACGGCTTCAACAGTCTGGAAGCCGCCGAGGAGCTGGAGGAGGATTTGCTGGACAAGGCCTGGGGCCTGGAGCCGACCTCCCGCCTGTCCTGCCAGGCTATCGTCGGGGAAACCCCGCTGACGGTGGAAATCCCGAAGTACTCCATCAACATGGCGCGGGAGGGCAAGCACTGATGAAATGGACCGATGTGCAGGAAATCGCCATCCAGCTTGCCGATACGCATCCCGACACCGATCCGACGCGGATCAATTTCGTGGACCTGATGCGCTGGGTCATGGCCTTGCCCGAATTCGATGACGATCCGAAGCACTGCGGCGAGCGCGTGCTGGAGGCGATTCAGCAGGCCTGGATCGAGGAGTCCGAATGACTCCCGCGGCACCATCCACCATCCACGGCTTCGAATTCCGGAGCCTGGATGGGACGGTGTCGATTCCGCTGGCGGATTTCGCCGGCAAAGTGGTGCTGGTCGTCAACACCGCCAGCCGATGTGGATTTACCCCTCAATATGCAGGCCTGCAAAAGCTGCATGAAACCTATGCCGGGCGCGGGCTGGTGGTACTTGGTTTTCCGTGCAACCAGTTCGGGGGCCAGGAACCCGGTGAGGCGCCGGACATCGCGCAGTTCTGCGAGCGCAACTATGGCGTCGGCTTTCCCTTGAGCGAGAAAGTGGATGTCAATGGCGCTGCAGCCCATCCGCTGTTCCGCTTTCTGACCACCGCGCTGCCCGGCGTGCTTGGCACCCAGCCGATCAAGTGGAATTTCACCAAGTTTCTCGTGGACAAGGCTGGCGTGCCGTTCAGGCGCTATGCGCCGACGACGCCGCCTGCCGATCTTATGCCGGACATCGAGGCGCTGCTGGGTTAGTGCAGGGCCCGGTGCCTAAGGTGTCGTCGGTTCCGATGGCTCGTTGAGCGACAGCCAGTACAGGCCCAGTTGTCCGACGGCCTGCAGGAAGCGCTCGAAATCCACCGGTTTGCGGATGTAGCTGTTGGCGCCGAGGCGGTAGGCCTCGGAGATGTCCTGATGTTCCTTCGAGGTGGTCAGTACGACAACCGGCAGGAGCGCGGTGCGCTCATCCGCGCGGATGCGGCGCAGAACTTCAAGGCCGTCGATGCGCGGCAGCTTGAGGTCGAGAAGCACGAAGGCCGGCATCACCTGCGGGTCACGCGCCGCGTGTAGCCCCGTGCAGAACAGGTAATCCAGCGCTTCGACCCCATCCCTGGCGACCACCACCTGGTTGCTGATCTTGTTCTTGCTGAATGCCCTCAGCGTCAGGGCCTCGTCGTCGGGATTGTCTTCGACGAGAAGAATCGGGCGATCGGTCGCCATAAGGACTCCTTGATCCTGCCTTTATGTTCTTGTGTCTGTCTTTCCGTTGGGTGGGGCAGGATCCGGAAGGGTCCAACCCCGCACATGATCATAAGTACGGCAGGAGCAGGAAGAGCTTGACCAATTTCTCGCTGGAAATCACTTTTACGATAGTTGACCAGCTTCGAGGACAAAAATCTTGTCGTCGCCGCCCGGGGCCGACACCCAGGTCGGGGCGAGATCGGGGAAGGCGTCGTCGACGATGTGCCGGTTGTGGCCAACCTCGATGGCGAGAAGGCCATCCGGTGTCAGGAAGCGGCGCGCATCGGCCAGCAGCTTGCGCACGAGGTCGAGGCCGTCCTCGCCGGAGCCGAGGGCCAGGCCGGGTTCGTGCAGGTATTCCGCCGGCAGGCTGTCCATGGATTCCTGCGTGACGTAGGGCGGGTTGCTGAGAATGAAGTCGAACTTCTGCTCGGGGACCGCCTTGAAGCCGTCCGACAGCACCAGCTTGATGCGGTCTTCAAGACCATAGGCGGCGATGTTCTCGGCGGCCACGTCGAGGGCGTCCTGGGAGATGTCTACGGCGACGATCTCTGCGTTGGGGAAGGCATGCGCCATCAGGATGGCCAGGCAGCCGGAGCCGGTGCACATGTCCATCGCCGAGGTGACGGCTTCCGGATCGCTGATCCACGGGCTGAAGCCCTCATGCAACAGCGCGGCAAAGTAGGAGCGGGGGATGATGACCCGCGGATCCACCTTGAAGCGGAAATCCCCGAGCCAGGCTTCGCCGGTGATGTAGGCGGCAGGCAGACGCTCGCTGGCACGCTTCTCGATGACCTCGAAAATTTCCACCCGCTCGTCGCTGGGGATGCAGGCGTCGAGGAAAGGGTCGAGGCGGTCGAGGGGGAGCGCGAGGGTGTGCAGGATCAAATAGACGGCTTCGTCGTAGGCGTCCTGCAGGCCGTGGCCGTAGAAGCACTCGGCCCGGTTGAAGCGGGTGACCCCGTAACGAATCCAGTCGCGCACGGTGACGAGCTCGGCCAGCGGGCCATGCTCGTGTTCATGCTCGTCCTCGTGATCGTGGTCATGCGCGTGGTCGTGTTCGTCGTTGTGGGTCATGCCGGTTCCGATGCAGTCAGCAGGTTTTCGAGGGTGCGGCGGTAGATCGCGGACAGGGGCTCGATGGCGTCTACCGCGATGCACTCGTTGAGCTTGTGGATGGTGGCGTTCACCGGGCCGAATTCGACGACTTGCGGGCAGATGTCGGCGATGAAACGGCCGTCGGAGGTGCCGCCGGTGGTAGACAGTTCGGTTTCCAGGCCGACGGTGTCGCGGATCGCGCCGGACAGGGCCGTCACCAGACTGCCGCGGGGCGTCAGGAAGGGCTTGCCACCGAGGGTCCAGGCCAGGTCGTAGTCGAGGCCATGGCGGTCGAGAATTGCATGGACCTTGGCCTTCAGGTCGTCGGCGGTATGTACGGTGGCGAAGCGGAAGTTGAACAGCACTTCCAGCGCGCCGGGAATCACGTTGGTGGCGCCGGTGCCGGCCTTGATGTTGGACATCTGCCAGGACGTGGGCGGGAAGTATTCGTTGCCTTCGTCCCAGGTGACGGACGCGAGTTCGGCGAGGGCCGGCGCGGCCAGGTGGATGGGGTTCTTGGCCAGGTGCGGGTAGGCGATGTGGCCCTGTACGCCCTTCACGGTCAGCTTGCCGGACAGGCTGCCGCGGCGGCCGTTCTTGATCGTGTCGCCCAGCGTATCGACGGAGGTCGGCTCCCCGACGATGCAGTAATCGAGCGTCTCACCGCGGGCGCGGAGGGTCTCGACGACCAGCGTGGTGCCGTGGGTGGCGTCGCCTTCCTCGTCGGAGGTCAGCAGCAGGGCAATCGAGCCGGCGTGGTCGGGATGGGCGGCGACGAAGGCCTCGATGGCGGTCACGAAGGCGGCCAGGGACGACTTCATGTCGGCGGCGCCGCGGCCATACAGGAAGCCGTCGCGTTCGGTGGGCACGAAGGGGTCGGAGTGCCATTCGGCCAGAGGGCCGGTGGGGACGACGTCCGTGTGGCCGGCAAAGACCACCAGTGGGTTCTGTGTGCCGCGGCGCGCCCACAGGTTGCTGACGCCGCCGCCGTCGATGCGTTCGCAGACGAAGCCAAGCGGGGCGAGGCGGGCAGCGATGAGTTCGAGGCAGCCAGAATCCTGCGGGGTGACGGACGGGCGGGCGATGAGTTCGCGGGTCAGGGCCTGGGTCGGCAGGTCCGTGGTCTGGGGGGCGTTCATGTCTTGTTGTTAGTCGTCATTGTTGAGTTCGAGGGTGAACTCCCGGAAGGAGGAGCCGTCGGGCTCGGTCTGCTCGAAGTCGATGGTGGAGGGCGGCTTGGCCTTGTTCTTGTCGCTGGTGCCGGTGGGGCCGATCTGCGCGTTGTTGATCAGCCACGACAGGTTGGTGGGCGAGTCGGCGTTGGCCAGGGCCTCTTCAAGGGTGATGTACTTTTCCTTGTAGAGGCGGAAAAGATCCTGCTCGAAGGTGCGGGAGCCCTGCGCCAGGCTCTGCTCCATGGCTTCGCGGATCGCCGAGATCTCGCCGCGTTCGATCAGTTCGGCCACCTGGCGGGAGTGCAGCAGGATCTCCACCGTTGGAATGCGGCCGCCGTCGGGACGTCTGACGAGGCGCTGGGAGATGATGCAGCGCAGCGTCGCAGCGAGGTCGAGGGAGAGCAGCGTGCGGGCGTCCAGTGGGAAGAAGCTGAAGATGCGGTTGAGTGCGTGGTAGGCGTTGTTGGCGTGCAGCGTGGCCAGGCACAGGTGGCCGGTCTGGGCGTAGGCGAGGGCAGCCTGCATGGTCTCCCGGTCGCGGATTTCGCCGATCAGGATGCAGTCGGGAGCTTGGCGCATCGCGCTACGCAGTGCATTCTGCCAGTCCAGCGTGTCGCTGCCGATCTCGCGCTGATTGACCAGCGACATCTTGTGCTTGAACAGGTATTCGATCGGGTCTTCGATGGTCAGGATGTGACCGGAGCGGTTCTCGTTGCGGTAGTCGATCATCGACGCGATGGTCGTCGACTTGCCGGAGCCGGTGGCGCCGACCACCAGTACGAGGCCGCGCTTTTCCATGATCACTTCGGACAGCACCGGCGGGAGGCCCAGGCTGTCCAGGCGCGGAATGTCACCGAGGATGTAGCGGACGACGATGGCGATGCTGTTGCGCTGCCAGAAGATGTTGATGCGGAAGTTGCCCATGTCCCGCCGACCGAAGGAGAGGTTCATCTCCTTGTGCTTCTCGAAGCGCTCGATCTGCTCGGGCGACATCATTTCGTAGGCCATGCGGTGGATCATCGTCGGATCCATCGACTGCTGATTGATCGGCAGCGTGTTGCCGTCAATCTTGATATGAATCGGGGTGCCGACGGTAATGAAGATGTCCGAGGCCTTCTTTTCGGCCATCAGGGCGAAGAGCTTGTCGATGATCATCGGGCGGCCCGGAAATGAACCGGGCCGCCCATCAAGGGCGGCCCGTGAAGGGGGGAAAGGTCAGTCGCGCAGCAGTTCGTTGATGCTGGTCTTGGCGCGGGTCTGGGCATCCACCTTCTTGACGATCACCGCGCAGTACAGGCTGTACTTGCCATCGGCGGAGGGCAGGTTGCCGCTGACCACCACGGAGCCGGCGGGGACGCGGCCATAGGTGATTTCGCCGGTGGCGCGGTCGTAGATCTTGGTGCTCTGGCTGATATACACGCCCATGGAGATGACGCAGTTGTCTTCCACGATGACACCTTCGACGACCTCGGAGCGGGCGCCGATGAAGCAGTTGTCGCCAATGATGGTCGGGTTGGCCTGCAGGGGCTCGAGTACGCCACCGATGCCGACGCCGCCGGACAGATGCACGTTCTTGCCGATCTGGGCACAGGAGCCGACGGTGGCCCAGGTGTCGACCATGGTGCCTTCGCCGACGTAGGCGCCGATGTTCACGTAGGAGGGCATCAGCACGACACCCTTGCCGATGAAGCTGCCCTTGCGCGCCACGGCGTTCGGCACGACGCGGAAGCCGCCAGCGGTGAAGTCGTGGGCGTCGTAGTTGTCGAACTTGGTCGGCACCTTGTCGAAGTAGCGGGTGTCGCCGCCCTGCATGATCTTGTTGTCATGGGTGCGGAAGTACAGCAGCACGGCCTTCTTGATCCACTGGTGGGTGACCCACTCGCCGTTGATCTTTTCGGCGACGCGCAGCTTGCCCTGGTCCAGCTCTTCGATCACGTGCTCGATGACCTCGATCTGCTCCTTGGTGGCGCTGGTGGCCGACAGGTCGGCGCGGCGCTCCCACAGTTCCTCGATGAGGGTGGCGAAGGGGTTTTCGTGATTGGGCATGATGTGAATGGATGCAGTCATGAATTGTTCGAAAGTCGTTGGGCGAAAGTGGCGACTCGGGTGGCCGCCTCGACACACTCTGCCAGTTCGGCCACCAGCGCGATACGGACAAACCCAGCGCCAGGATTGACGCCGTGGGCTTCGCGCGCCAGATAGCTGCCGGGCAGAACCGTTACATTATATTCGGCCTGCAGGCGGCGGGCGAATTCGGTATCGCTGAGACCCAGCTTGTCCACCCGCGACCACAGGTAGAAGCCCGCGTCGGGGCGTTCGACCTCCAGATGGGCGGCAATCAGCGGGGTGATGCGGTCGAACTTCTCGCGGTACTGGCGGCGGTTCTCGGCCACGTGGGCTTCGTCGTTCCAGGCTGCAGCGGAGGCCGCCTGCACGGACGGGCTCATCGCGCAGCCGTGGTAGGTGCGGTACAGCAGGAAGCGCTTGAGGATGGCCGCATCGCCAGCCACGAAGCCGGAGCGCATGCCCGGCACGTTGGAGCGCTTGGACAGGCTGGAGAACATCACCACGTTGCGGAAGTCGCTGCGGCCGAGGCGATGCGCGGCTTCGAGGCCGCCGATCGGCAGGTTGTCGTCGTCGAAATAGATCTCCGAGTAGCACTCGTCGGCGGCGATCACGAAGTTGTAGCGGTCGGACAGCTCGAACAGGCGCTTCCACTCGTCCAGCGACAGCACGCGGCCGGTCGGGTTGCCGGGCGAGCATACGTAGACGAGCTGGATGCGCTGCCAGTCGGCTTCGGGGATGGCGTCGAAGTTCGACCCGAAGTTGTCGTCCGGCAGGTTGTTGATGAAGTAGGGCTGGGCGCCGGCGAGGTAGGCCGCGCCTTCGTAGATCTGATAGAACGGGTTCGGGCAGACCACCAGGGCACCGGGCTTGGAGCCGTCGACGGCGCACTGGGCGAAGGCGAACAGTGCCTCGCGGGAGCCATTGACCGGCAGCACCTGGGTGCCGGCATTCACGGAGGGCAGGCCATAGCGGCGCTCCAGCCAGCCGGCGATGGACTGGCGCAGCTGCTCGGAGCCCTGGGTGGTGGGGTAGTTGGCGAGGCCACCGAGGTTGTCGATCAGCGTGTCGCGGATGAAGGCCGGCGTGGCGTGCTGCGGTTCGCCAATGGACAGGCGGATCGGCGAATACTCGGCCGGCGGCACGATGCCGTCGAACAGGGCCCGAAGCTTTTCGAAGGGATAAGGGTGGAGTTCCTGGAGATGCGGATTCACTTTCGGCGGATGTCCTGTATTTTGGCCCTCGACGGGCATTCATTGCGCCGGCGCGGGGCCCGGCTTGGCCGCTGTCGGCGCGGCGCGGGGGAGAGCGGTCTGCCCTGTGGCCTCGTTTTGGGCCGGTGGTATTATAGCGGCGGCCGTCAATGCGGCACTGCAGCATCAACGGCGCTCCCGCCTCCTGTCCCTTGTTTTCTGGAATCCCGTGCGCCTCGCCAAACTCAAGCTTGCCGGCTTCAAGACCTTCGTCGACCCGACGACCGTGCTCACCCCGGGCAACCTGGTCGGGGTCGTTGGGCCGAACGGTTGCGGCAAGTCGAACATCATCGATGCGGTGCGCTGGGTGCTGGGCGAGTCGCGCGCCTCGGCGCTGCGCGGTGGCTCGATGCAGGACGTCATCTTCAACGGCTCGACGACCCGCAAGCCGGTGTCGCGGGCCAGCGTGGAGCTGGTGTTCGACAACGCCGAGGGGCGCGCCGCCGGCCAGTGGAAGCCCTATGCCGAAGTGGCTGTGAAGCGGGTCCTCGACCGCAGTGGTGAATCCACCTATTTCATCAACGGCGTGCAGGTCCGCCGCAAGGACGTGATCGACCTGTTCCTGGGCACCGGTCTGGGGCCGCGTGCTTACGCGATCATCGAGCAGGGGATGATCTCGCGCATCATCGAGGCTCGCCCGGAAGAGGTGCGCGGCTTTCTCGAGGAAGCCGCCGGCGTCACCAAGTACCGGGAGCGCCGTAAGGAGACCGAAGGCCGCCTGACCGACGCGCGGGACAATCTCGCGCGCCTGGACGATATCCGCAACGAACTCGGCCAGCAGCTCGGCCGCCTGGAAGCCCAGGCAGCGGTGGCCGAGAAATACCACCGGCTGAATACCAGCCTGTCCGAACGCCAGAACCTGCTGTGGCTCCTCAAGCGCAACGAGGCGCGTGCCGAACGGTCCCGCCTGAGCGAGGAACTGGCTGACGCAACCCGCCGCATCGAGGCGGATTCGACCCGCCTGCAGGAACTGGAAGCCCAGCTTGAAGCTGCGCGGGATAGCCAGATGGCGGCTAACGAAGGCGTGCAGGTGGCCCAGAGCGCACTGTTTACGGTGAGTTCCGAACTGACCCGCCTCGAAGGCGAACTGGCGCGCCTGCGCGATAGCCGGCGCCTGCTGGAAAGCCGCCTGGCCCAGTTGGAGCGGGACGATGCCCAGTGGCGCAGCCAGCAAGAGAACCTGGGCGCAGATGCTGAACGCTGGCAGAGCCTGCTCGAAAACGCCAGCCTGCGCGCCGAACAGGCCGAAGCGCGGCACGCGGAAGTCGAAGAGCGTCTGCCTGAGGCCGAGGAGGCCCAGCGCACCGCCGATGCCACGGCATCCGCGGTGCGGCGCGAACTCAACCAGGCCGAGCAGCAGATCCGCGTCGAAGAGGCACACCGGGTCAGCAGCGAACGGACCCTCGAAACCCTGACCCAGCGCCGGGCGCGCCTGCAGCAGGAGCAGGCCTCCGTCCAGGCCCCCGATCTGCGCGCCGTTGCCGAAAAGGAAGCTGCGCTGGAGGAGGCCGAGGACACTCTGGCCCGCCACCAAGGCGAAATTGCCGACCTGCAGGCCGGTCTGCCCGCCGCCCAGCAGGCCCTCAAGCAGGCTCTGGAGGCCGAACGCCAGGCTCAGCGTCGGGCAACCGAATTGCGGGCGCGGCGCGAAGCCCTGGTCCAGTTGCAGAACAAGGTGCAGGCCCAGGGGCAGCTTGGCGACTGGCTCAAGCGCCATGGCCTGGAGGCGCTCAAGCCCTTGTGGCAGCGCATCCGTGTCGACGCGGGCTGGGAACTGGCGCTGGAGGCGGTATTGCGCGAGCGCCTGGCGGCTTTGCCGGCGTCCGACGGCCGCGCCGCGCTGGCCGCGCTGGCCGACCGGGTGCCGGGCGCGGTTGCCTTTCTGCTCGCCGATGCGGCGCTGGAGCCCGTTGCTCCCGGAAATGCGCCGGATGGCGTCCGCCCGTTGCTGTCCCTCGTGCAGGCCGACGACGAGTTGTTGCCACTGCTCGCCAGCTGGCTCGCGCAGGTCTTCGTCGTGGACGATCTCGGGCCGTGGCTGGAGCGTCGCACGGAGCTGCAAGGCCTGCGGCTGCTGACCAGGGAAGGGCATCAGCTGGATGCTTGCGTCCTTAGTCATTACGCTCCGGACTCCCGCACCCATGGGGTGATCGAACGCCAGCGGGAGATCGATCAGCTGGCGGCGGAAGTCGATTCCGCCCAGGAACAGGCATCGATGGCCCACGCCGGCGTCGGCGAAGCGGAAGAGCATGCTACCCGCCTGCAGGACTCCCTGACCCAGCTGCGGCGCGAGGCGCAGGCTTTGCAGGCGCGCGTGCATGCCGAGCAGGTCGAGGTGCTCAAGCTCAACCAGGCGCGCCTGCGCTACGAAGAACGCTGCGGCCAGATCGACCGCGACCTCGGCGAAATTGCCCACGGCGAGCAGGCCGAGCGGGACCGCCTGATGCGTGCCGAGACCGAGCTGGAGCACAGCCGGGAAATGGCCGAGCTGCAGCGGGGCCGCCTGGATGCAGCGGAAGCCGTGCGGCAGGAGCGGGAACGTTCGCTGCGGGAGACTCGCGCGCTGGAGCAGGCGCTGTCGCGGGAGCTGCAGGAAGCCCGCCATTCCGAGCGGGAGTGCGCCAGCAAGCTCGAAGACATCGCCCGCAACCGGGCGCTGGCCGCCGAGCAGCTCGAACGCATCGCTGACGAGCTGGCGGAGCGTCGCGAGACGCTGATGGAGATTGACGAAGTCTCGGTGGCCGCGGCCTTGCAGGAGGCTGTGAGCCTGCGCTCGGCGCGGGAGTCCGCGCTGGCCGAGAGCCGCAACATTCTCGAGGACGCCAACGGACGCCTGCGGGCACTGGAGGAGGAACGCCAGCGCACCGAGCATGGGGCTGCGCCCCAGCGCGAACGCGTCGCCGACCTGCGCCTGCGCGTGCAGGCCGCGGAGATGGCTGAAGCCCAGCACGTTGCGCGCCTGGAGGAAGCCCAGGCCGACGAAGCCGCGCTGCTGCCGTTGCTGGTGCCGGACCTGAAGGAGACCTCGCTGCAGCGGGAAGTGGCCCGTCTGGGGCGGGAAATCACCGAGCTCGGGCCGGTCAATCTGGCCGCGCTGGACGAATTGAAAGCCGCGGCAGAGCGCAAGAATTACCTCGACATGCAGACTGAGGACTTGCTCGGCGCCATCGAAACCCTGGAGGATGCTATCCGCCGTATCGACCGGGAAACACGGGAGCAACTCCAAGAGACGTACAATACGGTCAATCGCCATTTTGGCAGCCTGTTCCCCATGTTGTTCGGTGGGGGGGAGGCTCGCCTGGTGCTGACGGGCGACGAGATCCTCGATGCGGGGATCACGATCGTCGCCCAGCCGCCGGGCAAGAAGAACAGTTCCATCCAGCTGCTTTCGGGCGGCGAAAAGGCCTTGACGGCGATTGCGCTGGTGTTCTCCATGTTCCAGCTCAATCCGGCGCCGTTCTGTATGCTGGATGAGGTCGACGCGCCACTCGACGACTCGAACACCGAGCGTTACTGCCAGATGGTCAAGCGCATGTCGTCGCAAACCCAGTTCATGTTCATCAGTCACAGCAAGATCACGATGGAAATCGCGCAGCAGCTGGTGGGTGTCACGATGCAGGAGCAAGGTGTATCGCGGGTGGTGGAAGTGGATATCGAGGAAGCGCTGCGTCTGGCCGAAACGGCCCCGGCGTAGTCCGGAATACAAGGGAAATCGATGGCAATCAACGAATTGCAGATGGGTCTGGTCGGTGCTGGCGGTGCCGTGGTAATCGGCATCTTCGCGTTCAACAAGTGGCAGGAACGCAAGCACCGCAAGCAGACGGAGCAGGTCACCGCAAGCGTGCAGGAGCCCGTGCTCAGCGAGTTGCCGACGGGGGCGGGCGCCGAGCGGGTCGAGCCGGTGATCAGTGCCGACCAGCAGGCGCGTGTGGTGCCGAGCGCCCAGTCCGTCAAGGACGCCAGCGCGCGGCGGGTGCCGCCGCTGCTGCCGCCCGAGGTGGACGAGCGGGCCGACTGGGTGATCCGTATTGAATCCATAGAGCCGCTGGTCGCCGCCCGCCTGTGGCAGGCCGCGACGCAGCAGTGCGGTGATATCGCCAAACCGGTACGCTGGTTCGGTTTTTCCGACACCTCCAACCGCTGGGAGCCGGTGACGGCCCATAGTGCCGGCACCTATCACTGGGTCTGCGCGGCGCTGCAACTGGTGGACCGCCGCGGTCCGGCGAGTGAGGGCGATCTGGCGCACCTGTCCGACAGCTTGCAGCGCATGTGCGACATCTTCATGGCCATCCCGTCGCTGCCCGCCCGCAATGAGGCGCTGTCACGAGCGGCCGAGCTGGACCGCTTCTGCGCAGGCGTGGACATCCAGATCGGCGTCAACGTGGTTGCTCGCAACCAGGCTTTTGCGGGCACCAAGCTGCGTGGCCTGGCGGAGGCCGCCGGCCTGGAACTGCTCGGCGACGGCTGCTTCCATGCCCGTGACGAACTGGGCAACAGCCAGTTTGTGCTCGGAAACCTGGAGCCGGTGCTGTTTGCGACGGAGGAAATGCGCGGCTTGAATACCAAGGGCGTTACGCTGACCCTGGACGTGCCGCGGGTCGCCGATGGCGTGCGGGTCTTCGAGCGCATGATGGGCTTTGCCCAGCAATTGGCCGAGGCTCTCAACGGGGCCGTCGTGGACGACAACAGCAATCCCTTCGGCGACAAGGCCATTGGCCTGATCCGAACCCAGATCGAGCAGTTCCAGGGGCAGATGGCCGAATGCGACATCGCGCCGGGCTCGCCGTTGGCACAGCGCCTGTTTTCCTGAGCGGGGGGCGGATGACTGTCAGTGAGGAAACCCGTGCCCGGGCGGCTGTGCTGCGCGCCGAACTGGAACGCCATGAACATGCCTACTATGTGCTCGATGCGCCGACTGTGCCGGACGCCGAGTATGACCGCCTGTTCCGTGAGCTGCAGGAACTGGAAGTAGCCAACCCTGAATTACTGACGCCGGATTCGCCGACTCAGCGCGTCGGCGGTCAGCCATCGTCCGAGCTGGCATCGGTGGCCCACGTGATGCCGATGCTGTCGATCCGCACCGAGACCGACACCACCGACCAGGGCGCAGTCAATTTCGATCAGCGGGTGCGCCGGGCGCTGGGCCTTGACGAGCAGGCACCGCCGGTCGTCTATGCGGCGGAACTCAAGTTCGACGGTCTCGCAATCAGCCTGCGTTATGAAGACGGCGTGCTGGTCCAGGCGGCCACGCGCGGCGACGGCAGCACTGGCGAGGATGTGACGCGCAACGTGCGCACCGTCCGCCAGATTCCGCTGCGCCTCAAGGGTGAGGTGCCGCCGGTGCTGGAGGTGCGCGGCGAGATCTACATGCGCCGCGATGAATTCGAACGCTTCAATGCCCGCCAGGAAGCGGCGGGGCAGAAGGTCTTCGTCAATCCGCGCAACGCGGCGGCGGGCAGCCTGCGCCAGCTCGACCCGAACATTACGGCGCAGCGGCCGCTGTCTTTCTTCGCCTATGGCCTCGGCGACGTGCAGGGCTGGGCGCAGCCTGACACCCACTGCGGTGTGCTTGATGCGCTGGCGGCTTTCGGCCTGCCGGTCTGCGAGCACCGTACCCGTGCCGAGGGGCCGGAGGCGCTGGCCCGGTTCCACACCGAGATGGCGGCGCAGCGCGAGCGCCTGCCGTTTGACATCGACGGCGTGGTTTACAAGGTGGACAGCATCGCCCGCCAGCTGGAGCTGGGCTTTGTATCCCGCGAGCCGCGCTGGGCGGTGGCGCACAAGTATCCGGCCCAGGAAGTGGCGACGCGCCTCATCGGCATCGATGTGCAGGTGGGGCGGACCGGCGCGCTGACGCCGGTGGCGCGGCTGGAGCCGGTATTCGTCGGCGGGGTGACGGTTACCAACGCGACGCTGCACAACCAGGGTGAGATTGACCGCAAGGATGTGCGCCTCGGCGACTGGGTCATCGTGCGCCGCGCCGGCGACGTGATCCCGGAAGTCGTCGGCCCGATCATTGAGCGGCGCGAAGGCGAGCTGGAGCGCTTCGACCTCCTCAAGTCCTACCCGACCTGCCCGGAATGCGGTTCCCACGTCGTTCGTGGCGAAGACGAGGCGGTGGCACGGTGTACCGGGGGCCTGTTCTGCCCGGCCCAGTGCAAGCAGGCGCTGCTGCACTTTGCGGGCCGGCGGGCGGTGGATATCGACGGGCTTGGCGAGCAGATCGTTAATCAGCTGGTCGAGGCCGGCATTGTCAAGACGCCGGCGGACCTCTACGACGCCAGCAGGGTCAATGCCGAGGTGCTGGCGGGACTGGAGCGGATGGGCGAGAAGTCCGCCGCCAACCTGGTGCAGGCCATCGATACCAGCCGTGAGACCACGCTGGCGCGCTTCATCTTCGCGCTGGGCATCCGTAATGTCGGTGAAACGACTGCCAAGGATCTGGCCCGCCATTTTGGCGGACTCGAAGCCCTGCTGGGCGCCGACGAGGCAGCGCTGCTGGCGGTGCCGGACGTGGGGCCGGTGGTGGCGCGCAGCATCGCCGAGTTCTTTGCCGAAGCGCACAACCGGGAGGTCATCGCTGCGCTGCGTCGGGAGATGCGCTGGCCGGAGAGTGCGCCCGCGCCCAGCCGTCCGACCGAAGGCGGCCTGGCCGGCAAGACCTTCGTGCTGACCGGTACGCTACCGAGTTTGCGGCGCGACGAGGCCGCCGCGATGATCGAGGCTGCAGGCGGCAAAGTCAGCGGTTCCGTCTCCAAGAAGACCAGCTACGTGGTGGCTGGGGCCGAAGCGGGCAGCAAGCTCGAAAAGGCGCAACAACTCGGCGTCATAATCCTGGACGAGGACGCATTGTGCGCCCTGCTTGCATCGGTCGAACCGGGACGGCCCGGCGACCAGGGCCAATTATTCGGGGAAGGATAATGAAGAAAGTGACGAAGGCGGTGTTTCCCGTCGCGGGTCTGGGTAGCCGCTTCCTGCCGGCGACCAAGGCCAGTCCGAAGGAAATGATGCCGATCGTGGACAAGCCGCTGATCCAGTATGCAGTGGAAGAAGCCGTGGCGGCCGGGGTGACCGACCTGGTGTTCATCACGGGGCGCTCCAAGCGGGCCATCGAGGATCATTTTGACAAGGCCTATGAGCTCGAGACCGAGCTGGAGATGCGTGGCAAGACCGAGCTGCTGAAGATCGTGCGGGATACCGTGCCGTCCCATGTCAATTGCATCTACATCCGCCAGGCAGAGGCGCTCGGGCTTGGCCATGCGGTGCTGTGCGCCGCACCGGTGGTTGGTGACGAGCCCTTCGCGGTGCTATTGGCCGACGACCTGCTCGACTCTCAGGGCCAGGCGCCGGTGTTGAAGCAAATGACTGATGTCTTCAACTACCATCGCTGCTCCGTGCTCGGGGTAATGAACGTGGCACCAGACCAGACCCGGCAGTACGGCATCGTGAGTACCGAGAGGGATAGCGGTGAGTTGCAGCGCGTGACTGGCATCGTCGAGAAGCCGAAGCCTGAAGAGGCGCCGTCCACGCAGGCGGTGATCGGCCGCTACATCCTGACCGGGCGGATCTTCGAGCATCTGCGCCAGCTCAAGCCGGGCGCTGGTGGCGAACTGCAACTGACCGATGCCATCGCGTCCTTGCTGCAGGAGGAGGCGGTGCTGGCTTACCAGTTCAAGGGCGTCCGCTACGATTGTGGTTCCAAGCTGGGCTATCTGCAGGCAACGGTCGAGCTCGGTCTGCGTCATGTGGAAGTGGGTACGGAGTTCGCGGCTTTCCTGGCTTCGCGGCAAGCTTGATCCGCTGATCGGGCATCGGATCAGCGCAATAAAAAAGCGCAACTCATGCGAGTTGCGCTTTTTTATTGCGCTGCCGGCGTGGCGCCGGCAGTCGAGGCGTAATTACGCGTCGTCGCGGGCAGCACGCTTGCGCTCGTGTTCCTTCAGGAAGCGCTTGCGCAGGCGGATGGACTTCGGCGTGATTTCCACGATTTCGTCATCGGCGATGAATTCGATGGCGGATTCGAGGGTCAGCTGGATCGGGTTGATCAGGCGGACGGCTTCGTCGGTACCGGAAGCGCGGACGTTGGTGAGCTGCTTGCCCTTGATCGGGTTCACCACGAGGTCGTTGTCGCGGGTGTGGATGCCGATGATCATGCCTTCGTACAGGGCGTCGCCCGGGCTCACGAACATGCGGCCGCGGTCCTGTAGGTTCCACAGGGCGTAGGCCACGGCTTCACCGTCGTTCTGGGAGATCAGCACGCCATTACGACGCTCGGCCATGGCACCGGCCATCGGGCTGTAGTCGTCGAACACGTGGCTGGCCAGGCCGGTGCCACGGGTCATGGTCAGGAACTCGCCCTGGAAGCCGATCAGGCCGCGGGCCGGGATGCGGTACTCGAGGCGCACGCGGCCCTTGCCGTCCGGCGCCATGTCCTGCAGTTCGCCACGGCGGCGACCGAGTTCTTCCATCACGCCGCCCTGGTGTTCTTCTTCCACATCCACCGTGAGCATTTCGTACGGTTCGCACTTGACGCCGTCGATCTCCTTGAAGACCACACGCGGACGGCCGACAGCCATTTCGTAGCCTTCACGGCGCATGTTTTCGAGGAGGATGGTGAGGTGCAGTTCGCCGCGGCCGGACACTTCGAAGGTGTCGGAGTCGTTGGTGAAGTTCACGCGCAGCGCGACGTTTTTCAGGAGTTCCTTTTCCAGACGCTCGCGGATCTGGCGGCTGGTGACGAACTTGCCTTCACGGCCGGCCAGCGGGGAGCTGTTGACCATGAAGTTCATGGTCAGGGTGGGCTCGTCCACAGCGATCGGGGTCATGCCTTCCAGACAGTCCGGGTCGCACAGGGTCACACCGATGTTGACCTGCTGGATGCCCGCCACCAGCACGATGTCGCCGGCTTCGGCCACCTCGGCGGGGGAGCGTTCCAGGCCCTTGAAGGTCAGGATCTGGGAAACCTTGCCCTTGCCGCGGTTCTCTTCGCCGTACATCACGACGAGTTCCTGGTTGGGCTTGATGCGGCCGCGCTTGATGCGGCCGATGCCGATCTGGCCCATGTAGGTGGAGTAGTCGAGGGAGCAGATCTGCATCTGCAGCGGGCCGTCGGCATCCACTTCGGGGGCAGGCACGTGCTTGAGGATGGCTTCGAACAGCGGGCGCATGTCCTTGCGCTCGTCTTCGAGGTTTTCCATCGCGAAGCCGTTGAGGCCGGACGCGTAGATGATCGGGAAGTCGAGCTGCTCGTCGGTAGCACCGAGCTTGTCGAACAGGTCGAAGGTGTGGTTGATGACCCAGTCGGGGCGAGCGCCCGGACGGTCGATCTTGTTAATGACGACGATGGGCTTGAGACCCAGGGCGAGTGCCTTGCGGGTCACGAAGCGGGTCTGGGGCATCGGGCCTTCGACCGAGTCAACGAGCAGCAGAACACTGTCGACCATGGACAGCACACGCTCCACTTCACCACCGAAGTCGGCGTGTCCCGGGGTGTCGACGATGTTGATGTGGGTGTCGCCGTACTGGATCGCACAGTTTTTCGACAGGATGGTGATGCCCCGTTCCTTTTCGATGTCGTTGCTGTCCATCACTCGTTCGTTGACCTGCTGGTTGTCACGGAAAGTGCCGGACTGGCGCAGGAGTTGGTCGACGAGGGTGGTCTTGCCGTGGTCAACGTGGGCAATGATGGCGATGTTGCGGATGGAACGGGACATGGGGTTGGACACCGGAAGTGCTTGAATAAAGCGGTATTTTAGCATGTCTTGCGCGATGCAGCATCGACAGACCCGGTCTGGGGGCGTGCTAAGATGCGCGGCCAACACGGATTTTGAGGAGCGGCCGGCATGCTGGCGATTATTGGCGGTAGTGGATTGACCCAACTGGCGAGCCTGGATCTGATCCGCAGGGAGGTGGTTCGCACGCCTTATGGTGAGCCTTCCGGAGCGCTGACCTTTGGGCGTTTGTGCAATCGTCCGGTGGTATTCCTAGCCCGTCACGGCTACGGCCACACCATTCCACCCCATCGGGTGAACTACCAGGCCAATCTGTGGGCGCTTCATCAGGCCAAGGTCGATGCGATTATCTCGGTGGCCTCGGTGGGCGGCATCCGGGCAGATCTATGTCCGGGCACCTTGATCGTCCCCGACCAGATCATCGACTACACCTGGGGGCGCAAGAGCACCTTCCACGACAGCTCCGAAGAACCTGTCGTGCATATCGATTTCACCGATCCGTACGACGCGGCGCTGCGTCGGCGCATCCTTGCTGCCGGTGCGCTGGCGGGCGAAACCCTCATCGATGGCGCGGTGTATGCCGCCACCCAGGGGCCGCGTCTCGAGACCGCGGCCGAGATCAACCGGCTGGAGCGCGACGGTGCCGATCTGGTAGGCATGACCGGCATGCCCGAGGCGGCGCTGGCTCGTGAGCTTGGCATTCCCTATGCGGCGATCAATGTGGTGGCCAATTTCGCTGCCGGCCGTGCCGGCAGTGCCAGTGGCATCTGCTTCGACAGCATCGATGTGGTGTTGCGCGAAGCCATGGGCCGTGTGCGGCGGGTTCTCGACCACATCTGCGAAGCATGATCCGCGACGTTCTGCGCATGGGCGATCCGCGCCTGCTGAAGGTGTCCAGGCCTGTAGAGGCCTTCGGTACCTCCGAGCTGGTGGCGCTGATTGCCGATCTGCGCGACACGATGCGGCACCTGAACGGCGCGGGCATCGCCGCGCCGCAGATCGGCGTCGACCTGCGCGTCGTGATTTTCGGCGGCGGTCCCAGTCCGCGTTATCCGGATGCATCGGCCGTGCCGGATACGGTGCTGATCAACCCGACCCTGATTCCGCTAAATGGAGGCGAGGAGGGGGGCTGGGAAGGCTGTCTGTCCGTGCCCGGCTTGCGGGGCTGGGTGCCGCGCTGGACGCAGCTGCGCTATACCGGGTTCGACGAGTACGGGGTGCCGATCGATCGGCTGGCGAATGGCTTCCACGCTCGCGTGGTGCAGCACGAATGCGATCACCTGGACGGCGTGCTGTATCCGGCGCGGGTGCGCGACTTCTCCCGCTTCGGCTTTACCGACGTGTTGTTTCCAGATGGCTCGGTGGCGGCCGACGACTGAGCGCCGGCTGCACATCGGTCAGACGGCCAGCTTTTCCAGCAGGTCCGATTCGATCTTCAGCACCTGGGCGTCTTGGGTCAGGCCGGGGCCGCTGATCAGGAAGGTATCCTCGACGCGTTCGCCGAGCGTTGCGATCTTGGCGGTGTGCAGGTTGATGCCGTAGTGGGTCAGCGTTTCGGCGACGCCGAACAGCAGTCCCGGACGGTCTGCCGCGGTGACCGACATGATGAAGTGCTGGCCGCGCTCGTCCGGCCGGATGCTGACTTCCGGCGTGATCGGGAAGTGCTTGACTTCCCGCGACAGGCGGCCATTGGCCGGCTGATCCACCGGCGCGTTGGTGCGCAGGCGCTCGGTGAGGTCGTGTTCCAGCAGGTTGATCAGGTCGCGGTAGTGCACTTCCTCCTGGCCGGGGTCGAGCAGCACGAAGCTGTCGAGTGCATAGCCGTGGCGGGTGGTGTGGATCTTGGCGTCGGCGATGGTGAATCCGAGGCGCGCGAAGAAGCCGCACAGGCGCATGAACAGATCGCGCTGGTCCTGCATGTAGACCATGACCTGCAGGCCTTCACCCACGTGGCTGAGGCGGGCCTTGACGACCGGCTCGCCGGCTTCCACCCGGTAGTACAGCATGCGCGCGTGCCAGGCGATTTCCTCTGGATCGTGGCGCAGGAAGTAAACTGTGTCGAGCTGATCCCAGAGGGCGTCTTCGGTGCCGGGGCGCAGGCCGTAGTAGCGCAGCAGGTTGCGGGCGTCGTCCTGGCGGATTGGCGTGCCCAGGGCCTGCTGCGGCGTGGCGCCGCGGAGCAGGCGCTGCGTAGTGAAGAACAGGTCTTCAAGCAACTTGCCCTTCCAGCCGTTCCAGACCTTGGGGCTGGTGCCGCGGATGTCGGCGTGGGTCAGGATGTACAGCGCCGTCAGGTTGCGTTCGCTCTTGACTAGCGCTGCGAAGCGCCGGATGACATCCAGGTCGGACAGATCCTGCTTCTGCGCGACGTTGGACATGGACAGGTGGTGTTCGACGAGCCATTCCACCAAGTTGGTATCTGCTGCCTCGAGACCGTGGGATTCGCAGAAGTCCCGGGCATCCTTCATTCCGAGCTTGGAGTGGTCTCCGCCGCGGCCCTTGGCGATGTCATGGAAGAGCGCCGCAATGTAGATCAGCCACGGTTTCTCGAAGCTGGTGCACAGGCGCGTCAGCAGCGGATATTCGTGGGCGTGTTCGGCCACCACGAATCGGCGGACGTTGCGCAGCACTTGCAGGATGTGCTGGTCCACTGTGTAAACATGGAACAAGTCGTGCTGCATCTGGCCGACAATGCGTCGCCAGGCTGGAAGGTAGAAGCTCAGGATGCCGTACTGGTTCATGCGCCGCAGTTCATGTACGACGCCGCGCTTCTGCTGCAGCAGGCGCAGGAACAACGCCTTGTTGGCGGGGTTCTGGCGGAACTCTGCATTGATCAGCTTGCGTCCGCGCCACAGGGCACGCAGCGTGCGGGCTGTCATGCCCTTCAGCTCCGAGCGCTGTTCGAGCAGCAGGAAGCATTCGAGCAGGGCGCTCGGATGGCGGTCGAAGACGCCTTCGTCCCGCACATCCAGAAGCTCGCGCACGCACTGGAAGCGTTCGTTGATGTTGATGGCCGCCGGGTAGCGGTTGGGGAAGAATTCGACGCCGAAGTTCAGCAGCAGGATGGTGTTGAGCTGGGTGACCTTCTTGGCTGTCCGGTAGTACTCCTGCATGAAGACTTCGGAGGCCCGGCGCACGTCGTTCGACTCGTAGCCGAACTGGCGGGCGAGCTTGTCCTGGTGGTCGAACAGCAGTCGATCCTCCCGGCGGCCCGTGATGTGGTGCAGGCGGATCCGTGTGTGCTGCAGGAAGCGCTCCACCTCGCGCAGTTCGGTGGCCTCCTCGTCAGTGATCAGGCTGTGCTTCGCGAGATCGCGCCAGTGGGTGCCAAAGCCCGCTGCGCGGCTGACCCAGCCAATCAGCTGCAGGTCGCGCAGGCCGCCGGGACTTTCCTTGCAGTTGGGTTCCAGGGAGTAGGGTGTTTCGTTGTGGCGCGTGTAGCGCTGTTCCTGTTCAAGGCGCTTGGCTTTGAAGAACTGGCCCGGGTTGAGCCGTTCCCGCAGGTGTTGCTCGAACTGAGCATAAAGGGGGCGGTTGCCGCACAGGAACCTGGCCTCCAGAAGGTTGGTCATCACCGTCACGTCAAGGGCGGCTTCCTCCAGGCACTCCGCTTCGGTTCGCACGCTGTGGCCGATGTCCAGGCCGACGTCCCACAGCAGGCCGATCATCTGAGTCAGGCGTTCCTGCAGATCCTCGTCCGGTTGGCCGTCGAGCAGAAACAGCAGATCCACGTCCGAGCACGGGAAGAGCTCACCGCGTCCGTAACCGCCCACGGCGACCAGGGTTGCTGATGTAGGCAGGCCGAAGTCCTTCCAAAGGTCCAGCAATACGCCATCCACCAGATGTGAGCGACCCTTGAGAATGGGGTCGGTCAGCGGCCTGGCCTCGTAGGCTGCGCGCAGGGTCTCGCTGCCGGCCTTCAGGCGGCTCTTGTAGCGGGCGATGAGTTCCCTGGTGACGTCGAGTGGAATGATGGAGGTGGTTTCGGGCATGTTCTGGCGGATGCTCAGGGCAGGAGGTGGGCGACGATGTCCGGGCGGGCGGGTGAGCCCGCCGACAGGGTCAGGACCTCGACGCCTGTCTCGGTGACGAGCAGCATGTGTTCCCATTGAGCCGATAGACTGCGATCGCGGGTGACGATGGTCCACCCATCGGGGAGCTCGGAGATAGCGGCCTTGCCGGCGTTGATCATTGGCTCGATGGTGAAGACCATGCCGGGCGTAAGTTCCAGGCCAGTTCCGGGCTTGCCGTAATGGAGTACCTGGGGATCTTCATGGAAATTTGCGCCGATGCCATGCCCGCAGAACTCGCGCACCACCGAAAAACCATTCTTCTCCGCGTGCGCCTGGATCGCGTGACCAATATCCCCGAGATGGGCACCAGGCTTCACTTGCGCGATGCCGAGCCACAGGCATTCGTATGTAATATGGCATAGCCGCTTTGCGAGGATACCCGCGTCGCCAACGACGAACATGCGGCTGGTGTCGCCGTGGTAGCCGTCCTTGATGACGGTGATGTCCAGATTGACGATGTCCCCCTTCTTGAGAGCTTTGTCGCTTGGAACGCCGTGGCAGACCTGGTGGTTGATCGACGTGCAGATCGACTTGGGGTATGGCTGGTAGCCGGGCGGACAGTAATTCAGTGGTGCAGGAATGCAACCTTGTACATCTACCATGTAGTCATGGCACAGCTTGTCGAGTTCGGCGGTGGTGATGCCGGGCTTGACGAAGGGAGTGATGTAGTCCAGGACTTCCGAGCCTAGTCGGCCCGCGATGCGCATCTTTTCGATTTCTTCGGGCGTTTTTATGGAGACGCTCATGGAGGCATGATTTTGTTGGGTTTCAGGCCTATTAGGCTAGCTCAAGCCGAATTCGTGGGCAATGCAAGGATTGCCCTGGAAGTGCGAAGCTCTGCAGGGGCGGTCTTGAGAGGGCTCTACAAATGCTGATATACTCGGAGGCTTGTCTAACCTGACGTTGGACAAAATTCACACGCCTGACCCTTTGGGGTTTGTGAATCCTTGTTATGGATTCAAAGCGGAGCCGTTTTGCAGAAAGGCTGCACGGCAGGTCGGGCGGCGGTTAAACCTCAGTATTGGAGTAGAAAATGTCTGTCACCATGCGTCAAATGCTCGAAGCGGGCGTTCACTTTGGTCACCAAACCCGTTTCTGGAACCCGAAGATGGCCCCCTTCATCTTCGGTCAGCGCAACAAGATCCATATCGTCAACCTCGAGAAGACCCTCGTCAAGTACAACGAGGCTATGGATTTCGTGCGCAAACTGGCAGCCAATCGCGGCAACATTCTGTTCGTCGGCACCAAGCGCCAGGCGCGTGAAATCGTTGCCGAAGAGGCCCGTCGTGCCGGCATGCCTTACGTCGATGAGCGCTGGCTCGGCGGCATGCTGACCAACTTCAAGACCGTCAAGGTTTCCATCAAGCGCCTGAAGGACATGGAAGCCATGGTCGAAGACGGCTCTGTCGAGCGTCTGTCCAAGAAGGAAGCCCTGCTGGCCTCCCGCGAACTCGAAAAGCTGCAGAAGAGCCTCGGCGGCATCAAGGATCTGGGCGGCCTGCCGGATGCGCTGTTCGTCATTGACGTCGGCTACCACAAGATCGCGATCACCGAAGCCAACAAGCTGGGTATTCCGGTCGTGGCTGTTGTCGATACCAATCACACTCCCGAAGGCGTTGACTTCGTGATCCCGGGTAACGATGACTCCTCCCGCGCGATCCGTCTGTACGCCCGCGGCGTTGCCGATGCGGTTCTGGAAGGCAAGAACCACGTGATCCAGGAAATCGTGGCTGCCGGTTCCGACGAGTTCGTCGAAGTGGAAGACGGCGCTGAAGAGCAAGCCTGATTTCCGTCGAATCCGATCAAATAGTTATTAGGAGCAAGCATGGCGGAAATCACCGCAAGCATGGTCAAGGAACTGCGCGAGAAGACTGACGCGCCGATGATGGAGTGCAAGAAGGCCCTCTCCGAGGCCGCTGGCGACATGGCCAAGGCCGAGGAAATCCTGCGCGTCAAGCTGGGCAACAAGGCCTCCAAGGCTGCTGCCCGCGTAACCGCTGAAGGTATCGTCGGTGTGTACATCTCTGGTGACGCCAAGCTCGGCGCCATCGTTGAAGTGAATTGTGAGACCGACTTCGTCGCCAAGAACGACGACTTTCTGGGTCTCGCGAAGAGTCTGGCTGAGCTGGTTGCCACCAAGAATCCGGCTGACGTTGATGCGCTGTCTGCCCTGGATCTGGGCGGTCAGTCCGTCGAGGAAGTCCGCAAGGCTCTGGTTGGCAAGATCGGCGAGAACATGTCCATCCGTCGTTTCTCCCGAATCGACGCCAAGGGCGCTGTGGCCAGCTACATCCACGGCGGCTCCAAGATCGGTGTGCTGATCGACCTCGTTGGTGGTGACGAAGCGCTGGCGAAGGATATCGCCATGCACATCGCCGCTTCCAAGCCGAAGTCCCTGGATGCTTCCGGCGTGCCCGCCGAGTTGCTGGACGTCGAGCGTCGTATTGCCATCGAGAAGGCCCGTGAAGCCGGCAAGCCGGAAGCCATGCTCGAGAAGATCGCCGAAGGCACTGTGCAGAAGTTCCTGAAGGACGTCACGCTGCTGGATCAGGTCTTCGTCAAGGCCGAGGACGGCAAGCAGACCATCGCTCAGCTGCTGAAGGCGAAGGGCGCTTCCGTCGCCAGTTTCACCCTCTACATCGTGGGTGAAGGCATCGAGAAGAAGGTTACCGACTTCGCTGCTGAAGTGGCTGCCCAGGCTGCTGCCGCTGCTCAGAAGTAAGAAAGGTAACAGACGATGAGCCAGCCCACTTACAAGCGCATTCTCCTCAAACTTTCCGGCGAAGCCCTGATGGGCGATGATGCTTATGGCATCAACCAGGAGGTGGTGAGCCGGATCGTCAGTGATGTGGTCGAAGTTACCCGCATCGGTGTCGAGGTCGGGATTGTGATTGGGGGCGGGAACATCTTCCGTGGAATGGCGGGCGCGGCGACCGGTATGGATCGCGCGACCGCCGACTACATGGGGATGCTGGCTACCGTCATGAACGCAATGGCCCTCGGCGACGCGTTTCGCGCCGCGGGGGTCAATGCCCGAGTTCAGTCCGCGCTGCGTATCGACCAGGTGGTCGAGCCGTATATTCGCGGAAAGGCAATCCGTTACCTCGAAGAGGGGCGGGTGGTCATCTTTGGTGCCGGGACCGGCAATCCGTTCTTTACGACCGATACGGCGGCTGCGCTGCGTGGCTCCGAAATTGGCGCGGATATCGTCCTCAAGGCCACCAAAGTTGATGGAATCTACACGGCCGATCCCAAGAAGGATCCTTCCGCGACCCGCTTTCACAAGATTTCGTTCGATGAAGCCATCGCGCGCAATCTGGCGGTGATGGATGCGACGGCGTTCGCGCTGTGCCGTGACCAGCGTCTGCCGATCAATGTCTTCAGTCTTTTCAAGACTGGTGCGTTGAAGCGCATCGTTCTCGGTGAGGACGAAGGCACGCTGGTTTACTGCTGAGGAAAGAGTGATGATTCCAGAGCTGAAGAAAACGACCGAGTTCAAGATGCAGAAGTCCATCGATGCGCTCAAGCAGGATCTCGCCAAAGTGCGTACCGGTCGTGCGCATGCAGGGATTCTGGATCATGTGATGGTCGAATATTATGGCAACCCCGTGCCGATCAATCAGGTTGCAAACATCACGCTGATCGATGCCCGCACGATCGGTGTCCAACCTTGGGAAAAACCCATGGTTGGCAAGATCGAGAAGGCAATCCGCGATTCGGATCTCGGTCTGAATCCGGCATCACAGGGTGAGGTCATCCGTGTGCCGATGCCGCCCCTGACCGAAGAGCGTCGCAAGGAACTGATCAAGGTCGTCAAGCACGAAGGTGAAGGTGCCAAGGTTGCCGTGCGCAATCTGCGCCGTGATGCCAATGCATCGCTGAAGGATGCTGTCAAGGCGAAGACGATTTCCGAAGACGACGAGCGTCGTACTCAGGATGATGTTCAAAAACTGACCGATAAGGCGATCGTCGAAATCGACAAGCTGCTCGCTCAGAAAGAACAAGAACTGATGCAGATCTGACCTTCTCGGTCGGATTTTTTCCGCTCTCCCTCAGACGGACGGATCATGGTGCGATTGCCCTTTCTCAGCTCCACGCGGGGTGTACCCGAGGCGGCGAAAATTCCGCGGCATATCGCCATCATCATGGACGGTAATGGGCGTTGGGCGCGAAAGCGCCTGATGCCTCGCGTCGCTGGCCATGCGAAGGGTGTCGATGCACTGCGGGAAGTCATCCGGACCTGTCTGGATCGCGGGGTCGAATATCTGACGGTCTTTGCGTTCAGTTCGGAAAACTGGCGTCGTCCCAAGGACGAGGTTTCGTTCCTGATGCAGTTGTTCGTGAAGTCGCTCAAGCTGGAGATCGAGCGTATTCACCGCAACAACATGCGTCTGCGTGTCGTCGGTGATCTGGCCGGATTCGACAAGCCGCTGGTGGATCTGATCCGTGATTCGGAAGCCCTCACGGCGGCCAATACGGGCATGCATCTGACCATCTGCGCCAACTATGGTGGGCGTTGGGACGTTTTGCAGGCCGTCGAGAAGATGCTGGCTTCTTCTCCCGGTGTAACGAGCGGGTTCTCGGAAGACGATCTTGCACCGCATCTGGCCTTGAGCTTCTGTCCTGAGCCGGACCTCTTCATTCGTACCGGTGGTGAGCAGCGCATCAGCAACTTCATGCTGTGGCAGTTGGCTTATTCGGAACTCTATTTCACCGACAAGCTCTGGCCCGAATTCGGGGAGGCCGCGCTGGACGAGGCGATTCTGTCCTATCAGCAGCGGGAGCGCCGTTTTGGGCGCACCAGTGAGCAGGTTGTGTCCGGCGGCCCAGACTCTTCCGTTCCTGGTCATGCTTAAAGCGCGGGTTATTACCGCGCTCGTCCTGCTGGTGGGCTTGCTGTCGGCTCTATTTCTGCTTCCCGCTGTCGGTTGGCTTGTCTTTTCATCCCTGATCTGTGCGCTCGCGGCAACAGAGTGGGCTTCCATGCTTGGGTTTTCTATCTCGCGGAAGCGCATGTACGCGTTGTTGCTGGGGGGGCTGTGCCTCGCGATGGGACTTGTCGCGGGCCTGCATCTTGAGGCGACGGTTGCGCCGTTTGCGCTGGAGCCGATCTATGCGGTTGGGGCACTCTTCTGGCTGCTGTGCGTTCCGTTCTGGCTACGGGCCAAATGGCGTTTGCCGGATAGCGCGGCGGCGCCCTTGATCGGTTGCGTGTTGCTGGTACCGCCCAGTCTCGCTATTGCGCATCTCCGACTGCTCAGCCCATGGCTGCTGCTCGGGGTCATGGCCGCAGTATGGATAGCCGACATCTCCGCCTATTTCGTAGGGCGTACCTTTGGCAAGCGTAAGCTGGCGCCTTCCATCAGTCCCGGCAAGAGCTGGGAAGGCGCCTATGGAGCAGTGGCCGCAGTGACGCTGTATGGCCTTGCTTGCATTTCCTATTGGGGCTCCGTCAAAGGGCTTGGGTTGTTACCAGTCGCCCTTCTGCTGGTTGGCTTCACGGCGCTCAGCATCATAGGCGATCTGTTCGAATCCCTCGTCAAGCGTCAAGCCGGCGTGAAGGATAGCGGGACCTTGTTGCCTGGCCATGGAGGAGTCCTCGACCGGATCGACAGTCTGACTTCCACATTGCCGGTCGTCGCGCTGATTGCCCTCTGGATGGCACGATAAAGATCATGATTCAAGGGAAAAAGCTCATTACCGTGCTGGGAGCGACGGGCTCCATCGGCGTCAGCACGCTAGACGTGGTTTCGCGTCACCCGGATCGTTACTGCGTTTTTGCATTGACGGCGCATCGGCAGGTGGACAAGCTGCTGGCCCAGTGTCTAGAGCATCGTCCGGCCTACGCGGTCATGGCAAGTGCCGATGATGCGCTGCGCCTGCAGGCCATGCTGGACCGCGAAGGTTGCTGCACCGAAGTGCTGTCCGGAAGCGAGGCGCTGGTCGAGGTCGCATCGGCACCCGAGGTCGACATGGTCATGGCGGCCATTGTCGGTGCGGCGGGCTTGCCGCCCGCCCTTGCTGCGGCGCGTAGCGGAAAGCGGATCCTGCTGGCCAACAAGGAAGCCTTGGTCATGTCCGGGGCGCTGTTCATGCAGGAGGTCGCTGCGGGCGGGGCCAGCCTGCTGCCCATCGATAGTGAGCACAATGCGATCTTTCAGGGGCTCCCCGCAGGGTTCGAGCGCGGCCTGGATGGCAGTGGCGTAACCCGCATCCTGCTGACGGCGTCTGGTGGGCCCTTCCTCAATAAGCCCATCGAGGAGTTGGCTGCAGTGACGCCTGAAATGGCGTGCGCCCATCCGAACTGGGTTATGGGACGCAAGATTTCCGTCGATTCGGCGACGATGATGAACAAGGGGCTGGAGGTCATCGAAGCCTACTGGCTGTTTGGTGCGTCGGCCGACCATATCGAAGTCGTGATTCATCCCCAGAGCGTCATCCACTCGCTGGTAGCCTATGCCGATGGTTCGGTGCTGGCCCAGCTCGGCAATCCGGACATGCGCACGCCTATTGCCCATGCAATGGCTTATCCAGAGCGTATCGACGCCGGCGTAAAGCCGCTGGATCTGTTCGAGATCGGGCGTCTCGACTTTCAACGGCCGGACTTTCAGCGCTTCCCGTGTCTAGGGCACGCATATCGGGTGCTTCGTGAGGGAGGCATCGCGCCAGCGGTATTGAATGCAGCCAACGAGGTTGCCGTGGCAAGCTTCCTCGACGGCCGGCTGAGTTTCGATCGGATTGCTGACATTATTGCGGCGACTCTCGATGCCATTGAGTCCCAGGCAGCCGAATCCCTGGACGTGGTTCTCGAGGCGGATCGCCGGGCCCGTGAGTGTGCCGCCCGTTTCGTCGTGCAGGTATCCCGCTGACAGCCATGAATCTGCTGGACTACCTCATCCCCTTTGCGCTGGCGCTGGGTATTCTGATCATCGTGCATGAGTTCGGGCACTACATCGTTGCCCGCTTGTGCGGCGTGAAGGTGTTGCGCTTCTCTCTCGGTTTCGGCAAGCCCCTGCTGGTCTGGCGCGGTGGGCGGGATCGTACCGAGTGGGCGCTGTCGGCGTTCCCGCTGGGTGGTTACGTCAAGATGCTCGATGAGCGCGAGGCGCCGGTCGCAGACGAAGAGTTGCACCGGGCTTTCAACCGGCAAACTGTCTGGCGCCGCATCGCCATCGTCGCGGCCGGGCCGCTGGCCAATCTCGTGCTGGCGATCGCCTTGTACTGGGGGCTGTATTCCAGCGGCGTGGAAGAGCTGCGGCCCCGCCTCGGGGTGCCGGCTGCTGCCAGTGCCGCGGAGCATGCCGGTTTCACGGATGGTGAGCTGGTGCGCGCGGTGGACGGCCATCCGGTGGCAACTTGGCAGGAGCTCCGCTGGCAGTTGTTGCAGCACGCCTTCGAGCGGCGCGCCGTTACAGTAGAGACGATCAATTTCAAGGACGAAATCGCTTTTCGTCCGCTCGACATGGCCGGTGTCCATGTGGATCAGGGAGAGCAGGACATCAGCGTCCAGCTCGGGCTCAGCCTCTATCGGCCGAATGTGCCAGCGGTGCTCGGAGCCCTGAGCGCGGGTGGCGCTGCCGAGCGGGCTGGTCTGAAAAGCGGAGACCGGGTTCTCCGAATAGGTGACAAGCGGATCGGTGGCTGGGGTGATCTGGTCGAGACGGTCCGTGATGCACCGGGTGCCGAGCTGGAATTCGAAGTGCTGCGCGACAATGCGTCCCTGGTCTTGAAGGTCGTGTCCAGCTCGGTGGAGGAAAGAGGGCGGACCATCGGCAGGATCGGCGTTGCGGTGGCTGATGCGGATATCCGCCGCGATCTTATGTTCACCATCGTCCAGTATGATTTCATCGATGCGTTCGTGAAGGGGGTGGCCCAGACTTGGGATACCGCTGCGTTGAGCGTTTCGATGCTGGGACGCATGATCGTCGGTGACGTTTCCGTCAAAAATCTGAGTGGTCCGGTGACGATTGCAGACTTTGCCGGTCAGTCTGCGAAGATGGGCTGGGCTCATTACATCAAGTTTCTGGCCCTGATAAGCATCAGTCTTGGCGTCCTGAACCTGCTGCCCGTTCCGGTGCTCGATGGTGGGCACTTGTTGTATTATGTGATCGAGATCATCAAGGGCGGCCCGGTTTCCGAGCGGGTTATGGAAATCGGTCAGCAGATTGGAATGGCTCTGCTGGCGGCGCTAATGGCTTTTGCCTTCTACAACGACATCAACCGCCTTGTTGCTAGCTGAAATCGGATGAATTCCAAGCTTCTTCCCGGGCTGATCGCCGCACTTTTCGTGGCATCGCCCGCCTTGGCCTTCGAGCCATTCGTTGTCAAAGATATTCGTGTTGAAGGGATTCAGCGGACCGAAGCCGGGACTGTTTTCAGTTACCTGCCTGTCAAGGTCGGCGAGCGTTTCTCGGACGATAAGGCTTCCCAGGCCATCAAGGCTCTGTTCGCCACGGGTTTCTTCAAGGATGTCAGGATCGAGGTGGATAACGATGTCATCGTTGTCGTCCTCGATGAGCGTCCCGCCATCGCCCAGGTCGATTTCGTCGGCATCAAGGAGTTCGACAAGGATGCGCTGAAGAAGGGCCTCAAGGAAGTCGGCCTTGCGGAGTCGCGCATTTTCGACCGTGCGGTCCTTGAGCGTGCCGAGCAGGAGTTGAAGCGTCAATACCTTTCCAAAGGGCTTTACGGCGTACAGATCACGACGACTGTCACACCGCTGGAGCGAAACCGAGTCGGTGTGAACTTCAATGTGGTCGAAGGTGACGCCGCCAAGATCCGCCAGATCAGCGTCATCGGCAACCAGGTTTTCAAGGAGAAGGAGCTGTTGGAGCTGTTCTCCTTGACGACGCCGGGCTGGATGACTTGGTATTCGAAGAGCGATCAGTACTCGAAGCAAAAGCTGTCCGCCGATATCGAAACGCTGCGTTCCTATTACCTGAACCGTGGTTACCTGGATTTCACCGTCGATTCGACGCAGGTGTCCATCACGCCGGACAAGAAGGACATCTACATCACCTTGAGTGTGACTGAAGGTGAGAAGTACACCGTTTCCGACGTCAAACTAGCGGGGAACATGGTGGTGCCCGAGGCTGAGCTGCAGAAGCTTGTCAAGCTGAAGGCTGGCGATACCTTTGTGCGTGACAACGTTACTGCGACCACCAAGGCGATCACCGACAGGCTCGGCAATGCGGGCTACGCGTTTGCTAATGTGAATGCGGCGCCCGAGGTGGACAAGACCAAGCGTACGGTCGCGTTCACGGTTTTCGTTGATCCGGGTCGGCGGGTGTATGTGCGCAAGATCAATTTCGCGGGCAACGCACGGACCCGCGATGAGGTGATCCGGCGTGAAATGCGCCAGATGGAGGGGGCGTGGTATGACGGCGAGGCGCTGAACCGCTCCAAGGTAAGACTGGATCGTCTTGGCTATTTCGATGAGGTGACAATCGAAACCCCGGCGGTCCCCGGGTCGACCGATCAGGTCGATGCCAATTTCACGGTCAAGGAGCGGGCGACCGGCAACCTGATGCTCGGTGCGGGTTTCTCCAGTTCCGAAAAGGTCATCCTGTCCGCGTCGATTTCCCAGCAGAACCTGTTCGGTACGGGTAATGCGATGACGCTGCAGATGAATACCGGCCGCATCAACAAGACCATTGCGCTGTCTTTCACCAATCCCTACTGGACGATCGACGGCGTCAGCATTGGCTGGGATCTCTACCAGCGCAACGTGGATCCGACCTCGCTGTCGGTGGCGACCTACAAGAGTTCATCCATCGGTGCAGGCATCCGCTTCGGCTATCCGATTGCGGAGGATGACCGGATCAACTTCGGCCTGGCAGTCGATCAGACCTCGATCAAGGTCTACGACACCAGTCCGTCGCCCTACGTCGGTTTCGTGAACACCTTCGGTGACACGGCCAAGAGCCTGCTGGCGACGATCGGCTGGTCCCGTGACCGGCGTGACAGCTTCGTATATCCGACCTCCGGCGTCTATCAGCGCGCCTCAGTGGAAATTGCGACGCCGGCGCTCGACATGCGTTATATCCGCGCCAACTACCAGCACCAGTACTGGATTCCGTTCGGTGGTGGCTATGCGTTGATGCTGAACGGCGATGTCGGCTATGCCCATGGTTACGACGGTAAGGAACTGCCGTTCTACAAGAACTTCTACGCTGGCGGTATCGGTTCGGTACGTGGTTATCAGCAGAGCACGCTGGGTCCGCACTATACGGATTCGTCGGGTTATGTCCGTGCGCTGGGCGGTAACCGCCGTGTCATCGGTAATGCCGAGTATTACTTCCCTATGCCGGGTTCCGGCAAGGACAAGTCCATGCGTCTGTCGTTGTTTGCGGACGTGGGCAACGTCTGGGGGGCCGACGAAAAGGTGCAGGCTTCGGATTTGCGTTACAGTGCGGGCTTGGCGTTCTCCTGGAGTTCTCCGGTGGGGCCCTTGAAGTTCAGCCTGGGTGATGCGTTGAAGAAAAAAGAAGGCGACAAGACGCAGAAATTCCAGTTCCAGCTGGGTACGGTGTTCTGATTGTTGCCGAGTGGCAAGCAGATGGAGGTTTGAGTGAAAGGTATTGGTTTGTCCGCACTGGTAGCAGTCATGCTCGCTGCGTTCGCGCAGACGGCTGCGGCCGAGGTGAGGGTCGGTTTCGTCAATTCCGACCGCGTGATGAAGGAAGCGACGCCTGCCAAGAAAGCCCAGCAGAAGCTGGAAAAGGAATTCGAGAAGCGTGACCAGGATCTGCAGCGCATGGCCAAGCAACTCCAGGGCATGCAGGAAGGTCTCGAGAAGAACGGTGTGACGATGGCCGAGGGCGAGCGCCGCAACAAGGAGCGCGAGTTCAACGAGCTCAACCGGGATTTCCAGCGCAAGCAGCGAGAGTTCCGTGAGGATCTCAATCAGCGTCGCAACGAGGAACTGGCTGGCGTGCTGGATCGTGCCAACAAGACGATCAAGCAGATTGCCGAGGCCGAGAAGTACGACATCATCTTCCAGGAGGCGGTATACGCCAGCCCGCGCATCGACATCACCGACAAGGTGATCAAGGCGCTGAGCGAAGCAGCGAAGTAAGCCGCAGTCAATGGAATTCTCCCTTGGCGAGCTGGTAAGCCGGCTCGGCGGCGAACTCGTCGGCGACCCGGACGTTGTTGTTCGGCAGATCGCATCGATTGAAGCGGCCCGGGAAGGTGAACTGGCCTTCCTGTCCAACCCCAAGTTCGGGGCGTCGCTGGCAACGAGCAAGGCCTCGGCATTCATCCTGTCGCCGAAGGCGGCCGGGCTGACCGATCGCCCGCGCATCCTGACGGCCGATCCGTATCTGTACTTCGCGCGCGTCGCGCAGCTCTTCAATCCGCCCAAGCAAGCGCCGGCAGGGATACATGCCAGTGCGGTCGTTGCATCCGCGCTGCCGGCTTCCGTATCCGTCGGTCCCAATGCGGTGATCGGCGAGAACTGCATGATCGGCGAAGGTTGTGTGATCGGAGCCGGTTGCCTGATCGCCGACGGTGTGCACGTCGGTGCGGGTTCTCTGCTGCATCCCGGTGTCAAGATCTACGACAACTGCGTCATTGGTGCGCGGGCCATCCTGCACGCCGGAGCGGTGATCGGTGCCGATGGCCTGGGCTTTGCGCGGGATGCGGACAAGCACTGGGTCAAGATCCCCCAGATCGGCCGCGTGGTGCTGGGCGACGATGTGGAAATCGGCGCCAACACGACGATCGACCGAGGTGCGCTGGACGACACCATTGTCGGCAACGGCGTAAAGCTGGACAACCTCATTCACGTGGCCCATAACTGCCATGTGGGGGACGACACCATCATGGCGGCGATGGCCGGCCTGGCGGGCAGCACGCGCGTGGGCAAGCGGGTGATGGTGGGCGGCAAAGCTGGTTTCTCGGGCCACCTGGAAGTGGCCGACGACGTGGTGATCTCTGCCGACACCAATGTAACCAAGACCCTCGACAAGGCCGGCGTGTATACGGCCATGATCCCGCTGCAGCCGCATGCGGATTGGGTCCGAAATTTTGCCCACCTGCGTCGCCTCGATGCGATGGCGGAGCGGGTGCGCGAGCTGGAGAAAAAGCTCGCCGAAATGGAAAAGAAATCATGAGCGAAATCATCGACATCAACGAAATCAAGCGTTACATCCCGCACCGCTATCCCTTTCTGCTGGTGGATCGCATCACCGAGCTGGAAGTGGGCAAGCGCGTCGTGGGCCTGAAGAACGTGACTGTCAATGAGCCTTTCTTCCCCGGCCATTTTCCGCACAACCCGGTGATGCCGGGCGTGCTGATCATCGAGGCGCTGGCTCAGGCCGCCGCGGTGCTGGCCTTCAAAACCGACGGTACGGTGCCGGATGAGAACGCGATGGTGTATTTCGCTTCCGTAGACAACGTGCGCTTCAAGCGTCCGGTGGTGCCGGGCGATCAACTCGTGCTGGAAGCCGAGATCGTGCGCGTGATGCGCAACATCTGGAAGTTCAAGGGCACCGCCAAGGTGGCCGGCGAGCTGGCCACCGAAGCCGACTTCATGTGTGCGATCAAGCGATGACGATCCACCCGACTGCCATCGTTCATCCGGGCGCACGCCTTGCCGAAGGAGTGCAGGTCGGGCCGTACTCGATCATCGGTGAATACGTCGAGATCGCGGAGGGGACCCACATCGGTCCCCACGTGGTGATCGAGGGGCACACCCGCATTGGTCGCGACAACCGGATCTTCCAATTCTGTTCGATCGGCTCCGAGCCCCAGGACAAGAAGTACGCCAACGAGCCGACCCGGCTGGAGATCGGCGACCGCAATACGATCCGTGAATTCTGCAGCTTCAGCACCGGTACCGTGCAGGACGGCGGCCTGACCCGCGTCGGCAACGACAATTGGATCATGGCCTACGTACATGTTGCCCACGACTGCATCGTCGGCAACAACACCATCTTCGCCAACAACGCGACGCTGGCTGGTCATGTATCGGTGGGAGACTGGGCGATCCTGGGTGGTTTCACCGGCGTGCACCAGTTCGTGCGTGTCGGCGCCCACAGCTTCTGCGGCGTCGGTACCGTGCTGCTGCAGGATCTGCCGCCCTTCGTGACGGTGTCCGGCAATCCGGCCGCGCCGCATGGCATCAACAGCGAGGGGCTCAAGCGCCGGGGCTATTCGAGCGAAGGCATCACGGCCATCAAGCGTGCCTACAAGACGCTTTATCGCAACGGTCTGACCCTCGACGAAGCGCGTCGCCAGATCGGCGAGGCCGCCGCACAGGCCCCCGAACTGCAGGAGTTTTCCGATTTCATCGCCGAGTCAGGGCGTGGCATCGTTCGCTGATCCATGCCAGTGCGGATTGCCATGGTGGCGGGTGAGGCCTCCAGCGACCTGCTGGCCAGTCACCTGATCAAGGCGCTCAAGCGTCATCTTCCCGATGCCGAGTTCTTCGGCATCGGTGGTCCCAAAATGCAAGCGGTGGGTTTCCAGGCCTTGTGGTCCGCCGAGAAGCTGTCGGTCCACGGTTATGTGGACGCCCTCAAGAACTACCGGGAGCTGTCGGGCATCCGTCGCGAGTTGCGGGACATGCTGGTGAAGAATCCGCCGGCAGCCTTCATCGGCGTGGATGCACCCGACTTCAGCCTGTGGCTCGAGAAACGCCTGAAGGACAAGGGCATCCCGGCGATCCATTTCGTCAGCCCGTCCATCTGGGCCTGGCGGCGAGGGCGCCTGAAGGGCATCGCGCGGGCGGTCAGTCATATGCTGTGCCTATTTCCGTTCGAGCCCGAGATCTACCGTACGGCCGGTGTGCCGGTCAGCTATGTGGGCCATCCGCTGGCCGACGTCTTCCCGCTGGCGCCTGATCGCGAGGGTACGCGGGAGATGCTGCAGATCTCGCCCGGCGGGCCGGTCTTTGCGTTTCTGCCGGGCAGCCGCCAGTCGGAACTGCGCAACCTGGCGGACACCTATATCGCCACAGCGGCGCTGCTGCATGCCCGTCATCCGGATGCCCGTTTCCTGGTGCCGCTGGCAACCCGCGAGACCCGCGTGCTGTTCGAGGATGCCTTGCGGCGCCATGCCCACATGGATCTGCCGATCCGCATCCTGTTCGGTCACTCGGTGGAGGCGATGATCGCCGCCGACGTGGTGCTGGTGGCGAGCGGCACAGCGACGCTGGAGGCGGCGCTGCTCAAGCGGCCGATGGTGATCACCTACAAGATCGGCAAATGGTCCTTCCGCCTCATGAAGCGCATGGCCTACCTGCCGTGGGTAGGCCTGCCCAACGTGCTGGCTGGACGCGAAGTGGTACCCGAAGTGCTGCAGGACGCCGCCACGCCCCAGGCTCTGGCCGATGCCCTGGACGGCTGGTTGTCTGACAAGGCGCGCATCGCCGAACTTGAGCGGACCTTTACGGACATGCATCTGCAGTTGCGCCAGGACACGGCGGACAAGGCCGCGGCGGCGATCCTGCCTTACCTGAAAGGACGTTGAAGATGCTCCTGTGCGGCGTCGACGAGGCCGGGCGCGGCCCCCTGTGCGGGCCGGTGGTGGCGGCCGCGGTGATTCTCGATCCGGCGAAGCCCATCGAGGGCCTGGCCGACTCCAAGAAGCTCAGCGAGAAGCGTCGCCAACGCCTGGCGGTGGAGATCCGCGAGAAGGCGCTGGCCTGGAGCGTGGCAGAGGCCAGTGTTGCCGAGATCGACCGGATCAACATCCTGCACGCCAGCATGCTGGCGATGCAGCGCGCCGTTGCGGGCCTGTCGCAGCGGCCGGACAAGGTGCTCGTCGATGGCAACCGCTGCCCGCAACTGGATCTGCCCTGCGAAGCCATCGTCAAGGGCGATGCGCTGGTTGCCGAGATTTCTGCGGCGTCCATCCTTGCCAAGACGGTGCGGGACGAACTGTTGGTCGAACTCGACAAGCGCTACCCTCAATACGGCCTGGCTGGCCACAAAGGCTACCCGACCGCCGCCCATTTGGCGGCGCTGCGTGCCCACGGCGCCTGCGAGATCTATCGCCAGAGCTTTGCGCCGGTGCGCGACGTAATCTCCAACCCGCCCCTGTGGACCGAGGACGATCTGCGATGAAACACCACCATCTGCTGTTGCTCGTACATCTTGCCGGCGTGATCGTCTGGGTCGGCGGCATGGCTTTCGCCCATTTCTGTCTCCGCCCGTCCGCGATGCAGCTACCGCCGGCCCAGCGCCTGAGCCTGTGGCACGGGGTCTTCGGGCGCTTCTTCCCGATCGTGTGGGGCGCCATTGCGGCCATCGTCCTGTCCGGCTTCGCGATGTTGCTGGAAGTTGGCTTCGCTCAGGCGCCGCGTTCCTGGCACATGATGGCCGGCGTGGGATCGGTGATGATGGTGATCTTCGCGAGCATCTGGTTCGGCCCCTGGCAGGCGTTCAAGGCGGCCGTGACCGCGGAGAGCTGGGCCCAGGGTGCGCAGGCGCTCAACGCGATCCGCCAGCGGGTGATCGTCAACCTCGTGCTGGGGACGCTGACCGTCGCCCTCGCCACGGTCGGTCTGGCCTTCTCGTGAAGCAGATCAGCTCGCGGGACAACCCGACCATCAAGCACCTGCACGCGCTGGCGACGTCGGCGCGGGACCGGCGCAAGGGAGGGCGGACGTTGCTCGATGGCGCGCATCTGTTCGGTGTTGCGCTGGAGCGCGGCGTCGATGTGTTGCAGATCGTCGTCAGCGAGAGCGGGCGTCGGCAGGCGGAGATCGAAGCGCTCCTGGAGCGCTGCCCGTCCGAGCGGCAGATCGAGGTGCCGGATCGCCTTTTTGCCCACATCAGCCCGGTGGATACGCCTAGCGGCGTGATCGCGGTGGTCGCCGTTCCGGCTGAGGAGGATGGGCGCCCGATCGTCGATAGCTGCGTGCTGCTCGACGGGGTTCAGGACCCCGGCAATCTCGGCACCATCCTGCGCACTGCGGCAGCGGTTGCGGTGAAGGACATACTCCTCACCCCCGGCTGTGCCCAGGCCTGGTCGCCCCGCGTGCTGCGTGCAGCGATGGGGGCGCACTTTGGATTGCAGATCCGTGAAGGTGTGGATGCTGCGGCCGCTCTGGAGGCCTTTCCCGGTGCGGTCCTGGCGGCGGATCTGCGGGACGCCACCGAGCTCTACGATCTGGACCTGCGCGGTCCGGTGGCCTGGCTGTTTGGTTCGGAGGGGCAGGGGCTGTCCGCCGAGGTGGCGGCGCTGGCCACCCGCCGCGTGCTGATCCCGATGCCGGGTGGCATGGAGTCCCTCAACGTAGGAGTGGCGGCTGGCGTGTGCCTGTTCGAGCAACTGCGCCAGCGGCGCTCGGCGGGGTAGTCAGTCGGGTAGTTTAAGGCCGGCGATGCTGGCTGCCGCTGCGGCGTCATGGTCGGCGCGGAACGGCAGGACGCCCAACAGGGGGATGGGCAGGCGGCGGGTCAGGGCTTCCAGGTTCTGTTCGAAACGCAGCATGGCCGGATCCACCTGATTGGCGATCCAGCCGGCGAGCCGCAGACCGCGCGCCTGGATCGCCTCGGCGGTGAGCAGGGCGTGGCTGATGCAGCCGAGCTTCATGCCCACCACCAGGATTACCGGCAGGCCCAGGTGCTGGGCCCAGTCGGCGGTGTCGAAATCGTCGCCCAGCGGCACGCGGAAACCGCCGACGCCTTCCACCAGCACCAGCTCGGCCTGAGTACGGAGTGCCTGGAAGGCTGTGTCGATTCTGGCCGGATCGATGGTCACGCCTTCTTCTGCCGCCGCGATGTGCGGTGCGATCGGGCTGGCCAGGCTGTAGGGGTTGAGCAGTGCCAGGCCCGGGTCGAAACTGCCCGCGGCGCGCAGGCGGGCCGCATCTTCGTTGAGGAATTCACCATCGACCATCTCCGCGCCAGCGGCGATCGGCTTCATGCCGACAGCGCGCAGGCCGAGCGCGCGGGCGGCGTGGAGGAGGGCACAGGTGGCGAAGGTCTTGCCGATTTCAGTATCGGTGCCGGCAATGAAGTAGGCGCTCATTTCTTTTCTGCAATCAACCAGTAGGTATCGTAGGACGCCGGCAGGCCGGCGGGGGTCCGGTAAGCCTCGTAGGCGGTACTGAGGCGGCCCCAAGCGGCCTTGCCGAGGGTGGCTTGGCGGCGTGGTGCGCCGGTCTGATGGGCCCCGAGGGTCTTGATGTCGCGCAGTAGGCGGCGCAGGTCGGGTGCCCAGGCGTAGAGGGTATCGCGCTCGGTCTCGACGATCCGCAGGCCGGCGTCCTCGATGGCGTCGTCGATGACTTCCGGCGGCTGGAAGCGCAGTACGTGTTCGTGCTGATCCACGTGACGAAAGGCGTCGCGCAGCTCGCCGAGGGTGCCGGGGCCAAGGGTGGCGATCCACAGCTGGCCGCCGGGGCGCAGGCTGCGTGCGAGTTCCGGGAAGACCTTGCGCGGATGGCACCACTGCAGCGCATAGCTGGACCACAGCAGATCCACGCTGGCGTCGGTCAGCGGCAGGCGCTCCATGTCTGCGCACAGCGGTTCGGCCACCCCCGCGGGATGGCGACGTAGCATCGAGGTGGCGAAATCCAACGCAATCAACTGGGCTGCCGGGAAACGCTGCTTGAGGCCCGGAAGGGCATAGCCAGTGCCGCAGCCTGCATCGACGATGCGGCCGGGTTGCAGGGGTTGCGCGGCGGCCAGCGCGAACAGGCGGTCGCAGGCACTGCGCTGGACGGCGGCGACCGCGTCGTAGGCGTCGGCGGCCTTGTCGAAGGCGGCACGGACTGCGTTCTTTGGGGCGGGGGCGTCAGTCAAGGGTGAAGCCCTCGATCAGCGTCGCGCACTCCTCCGGGCGCGACAGGAAGGGGGCATGGCCGCACTGGCCGAACACTGTCAGGCGCGCATCGGGCAGCGTGTCGGCCAGCCATTCCGCGGCGGCCACTGGCATCAACTTGTCTTCGCGGCCGTGGAGCAGACGGACCGGCTGGCGGACTTCGGGGGCAACCGCGCGCAGGTCGGTCTCGGCGAGCAGGCGCAGGCCGTCGGCGAGCGCGGACTTGTGGGTGTCGTCGGCCGTCGTGAGGCTGTTGCCCAGCGCCGCAGCAACCACCTTGCGGGCGTTGTCGCCGAGGCTCTGCAGCGCCACGAAGCGGCGCTGCGTGGCGTCCGGTGTGGCGTCGAACTCTTGGCGGAAGCTGGTTAGCGTCGTGCCCGGCAGTGCGGCTGGCCAATCGTCAGCCTGAATGAAGCGCGGCGAGGCGCCGATCAGCACCAGCCTGGCTACGCGTTCCGGGTTCTGTCGGGCGAGATACAGTGCGAGCTGGGCGCCGAGGGACCATCCGACGAGAACGGCGCCTTCCGGTATGCGGGAGAGCAGGGCGTCCGCCCATTCGTTCAGGCTGGGCCCGACCGGGGCAGCGCCACCGTGACCCGGCAGATCGGGGGTATGCAGCGTGAAGGTGCCGGACAGCGTTGCGGCCAGCGGTTTCCAGACTGCCGAGGACAGGCCCCAGCCGTGCAGCAGGACGAGATCACGGCTCATGCCTGGCCACCTTCCAGGCGAAGGAGGACAGCGACGAGGCGATCCACCTGTTCCTCGCTATGCGCAGCAGACAGCACGATGCGCAGGCGTGCGGCACCCTTCGGCACCGTTGGCGGCCGGATCGCGGGTACCCACAGGCCTTGGGCGTCGAGGGCGCGGGAAACGGCCAGCGTCTCATGGTTGTCACCGATGACGACGGGCTGGATCGGGGTGTCGGACGGCAGCAACTGCCAGCGCTTCAGCGCCAGCCCAGTCTTGAAGCGGGCGATCAGGGCCTGCAGGTGGGCGCGGCGGGCATCGCCATGTTCGATCAGGTCGATGGCCGTCAGCAGTGCGTCGGCGAGCAGCGGCGGGGCGCCAGTGGTGAAGATGTAGCTGCGCGTCTTGTTGAGCAGCCAGTCGATGACATTGCGTTGTCCGGCAACGAAGGCTCCGGACACGCCGGCGGCTTTGCCGAGGGTGCCCATGTAGATCAGGCGCGGCGAGCTCAGGCCGAAGTGAGCGAGGCAGCCGCGGCCTTGCGGGCCCAGCACGCCGAAGCCGTGGGCGTCGTCCACCAGCAGCCAGGCCTTGTGCGCCTCCGCCAGTGCGAGCAATTCGCGCAGCGGCGCGATGTCGCCGTCCATGCTGAACACGCCGTCGGTGACGATCAGCTTGCGCGGTGCGGTGGAGGTTTGCAGGCGGGCCGCCAGGGCCTGGATGTCACAGTGGGGATAGCGGATCAGCTCGGCGCGGGACAGCAAGGCACCGTCCACCAGCGAAGCGTGGTTCACCTTGTCGGCGAAGATTGCGTCGCCACGGCCGACCAGGGCTGGCATGACGCCGATGTTGGCCATGTAGCCGGTGGAGAAATACAGCGCTTCGTCCATGCCGACAAAGGTGGCAAGGCGGGCTTCCAGCGTTTCGTGGGCGGCGTAGTGGCCGCTGACCAGGTGGGAGGCGCCGGAGCCGACGCCCCAGCGGTCGACCCCCCGGTGGGCCGCATCGGCCAGCGTGGGTTCGGCGGCCAGGCCCAGGTAGTCGTTGGAGCAGAAGGCGGTGACCGCATCCTCTCGGTCGGCGAGGCGGGTGTCCGGGCGACAGGGGGTGGTGACGATGCGCCGACGGCGGCGCAGGCCGGCGGCGTCGAGTTCGGCGAGACCGGCGTCCAGTTCGTCGAGCGGATCGGGATACTCAGGCAAGGCTGGCCTCCAGGGCGGCAGCGCAGCGGCTGGCGAGGAAGTGGATCTCGTCGTCGCCGAGGATGTAGGGGGGCATGGTGTAAACGGTATTACCGATCGGGCGCAGCAGAAGTTCCCGTTGCAGGGCTTCGGCGAAGAAGCGGCGGGAGAAGCCCGCCGGTGTGTCGGTCACGTCGAACGCCAGGATCATGCCCTGCTGGCGCAGATGGCGGACTGCCGCATGGCCGCCGACGGCACTCTGGAAAGCCTCGCCGATGCGCTGGGACTTGATGCGGTTGGCGGCAATCACGTCGTCCTGCGCGAAGATGTCGAGGGTCGCCAGCGCCGCGCGGCAGGCCAGCGGGTTACCGGTGTAGGAGTGGGAGTGCAGGAAGCCGCGGGCAGTGTCGTCGTCGTAGAAGGCGTCGAAGACAGTGTCTGTGGTGAGGACGATGGACAGGGGCAGGTAGCCGCCGGAGATGCCCTTCGACAGCAGCAGGAAGTCCGGCCAGATGCCGGCCTGCTCGCAGGCGAAGAAGCTGCCGCTGCGCCCGCAGCCGACGGCGATCTCGTCGGCCACCAGATGCACCTGATAGCGGTCGCACAGGGCGCGGGCCAAGCGCAGGTATTCCGGGTCGTACATGACCATGCCGGAGGCGCCCTGGACCAGCGGCTCGACGATCAGCGCGGCAGTCTCGTCGGCGTGCTCGGCCAGGTGGGCTTCCAGCGCGGCGGCGGCGCGGCGGGCCACGTCGGCGGCCGTTTCACCGGCTTCGGCGAGGCGTGCGTCGGGCGTCGGCACGCAGGTGCCGCCACGCACCAGCGGGGCGTAGGCGTCGCGGAAGATCGCCACGTCGGTGACGGCCAGCGCGCCGACGGTTTCGCCGTGATAGCTGCCGGTCAGGCTGACGAAGCGGTTCTTGGCGGGGCGGCCGGTGTTGCGCCAGTAATGGACGCTCATCTTGAGGGCGATCTCGGTGGCCGAGGCGCCGTCGGAGGCGTAGAAGGCGTGGCCGAGCCGGTGGCCGGTGAGGGCGGCCAGGCGTTCGGACAGCTCGACCACCGGCTCATGGGTGAAGCCGGCCAGCAGCACGTGCTCAAGGGTGTCGAGCTGGGCCTTGAGGGCAGCGCCGATGCGCGGATTGGCGTGGCCGAACAGATTGACCCACCAGGAGCTGATGCCGTCCAGGTAGCGCTTGCCATCCATGTCGTACAGCCAGGCGCCTTCACCGCGCTTGATGGGAATCAGCGGCAGTTGCTCATGGTGCTTCATCTGGGTGCACGGATGCCAGACGGCGGACAGGGAGCGGGCGAGGAACTCGCTGTTGCGGGTGTTGGACGACATGGTGGTTTCTGCTGCGACGGAAGTGAAAAGTGGAGCGGCCAGGGTCGGCGGCTCCACTCGGGTGCCCGGTGCCTTCGCGACACCGGTCGATTGCGTGGACTGCGTAGTCTTAATACGAGTAGATGGTGGAACCACCGGAGCCCACAGCGGTATAGATGTTCTGGGCACGTATCGCACCGTACATGGTTGCGCCCGGAGTCCCGCTGGTGCGCTGGGTCCAGCCGCCCGTGCCATCGAGCTCACGCGTGTAGACGGCGCCATTGGCGCCAAGAGCTACCAAGCGAGAGCCAACGGAGGCGGTGTACAGGGTGGCGCCCAGAGATGCGCTCGTCCACAACGCGCCATCGGTGCTGGTGAGCACCGTACCATCGGCACCCACCGCGATGTAGTAGTAGGTGGTGGTGCTGTCGACGGTCTGGCTACCGGAGGACACCGAGGTCAGGTCGCCCGATTGGGTGCTGACCGTCCAGGTGTTTACATCTGTAGCGGTGAGTACCTTGCCGTTGCTGCCGACGGCTACCCAGATGCCGTTGTTGTATGTGACGCCGCGCAGGGTGATACCGCTGATGTCCTGGCTGATGGACGTCGGCGTGCTCCACGACGTGCCGTTGGTCGATAAACGGATCGTGCCATTGTCGCCGACGGCCACCAGCGTGGAACCGTTGGTGGCGATGGCGTTGAAGGTGTTCGCCGTGCCCGTGGTGGAACTGCCGAGGGTCGTCCAGTTGTTGATGTCGGAACTGTAGACGACGTTTCCACCGGTGCCGACAGCATAGTAGTTGCCCAGACCGCTGGCGTAGACAACTGCTTTCAGGTCGATGGAGGACGACACGCCGGTACCGGTCGGGGTGATCCAGTTGAGCTTGGACGTGGAGCGATAGATCCGGTCGGCATCGGTGTCCGGCGTGTTGTAGATGCTGCCGCCATCGCCCACCGCCACGTAGGAATTGTTGCTCGAACTGCCGATTGCACGCCCGAAGGCGATACCGCGCAGTGTCTTGCTGCCGAGGGTTGCGCCAGCCGGCCAGTTATCGCCGCTAAGGCGGGGAGTCGCAGTGACGGGCGTCGAGCCTGGGCCGCCAGGGCCGCCGTTGGTGCGGCCGTTGAGTGTGAGGGCGTAAATTGTTCCATTGACGAGCGCTGCCGAGCGGTCGTCCATGTTCAGCAGATAAGGGGAACCCACGCTGAGCTTGAAGCTGGCTGTCTTGTCCCCCGGATTGACGGTTGTCGTTCCGGTGTTGAACCACAGCCAGTACTCCACGCCGGAAGCTTGGTCCCAGGTGATGAAGATTTGTTGATCACCTGCCACCGCCGTGACATTAGTCGGAGCGGACGAAGAACTGCCACCGCCACCACAGGCGGAAAGAACGGCAGCACTGAGAGTTGCAGTGAGGAGCAGTCGGCGTCGGGGGAGGAACATGGAGTTGGCCATCGAGAAATGGATTGAATTCGCGATTTTACAACACGCCAGCCGCCATGCTCCTCCCGCATTCCGTTATCGACGGGAATGCGGGAGTGTTTGCAACGAGCCGGATCAGGCGATTGGAACGCCGGCCAGTTCCTTCAGCAGGATTTCCTGCGCCGCGCGGCGGGTCGTGCGGGGATTCTTCTTCCGATAGACGTTGTCGCTATCCATTTCCCACGCTTGGCAGTTATCGCCCAGATAAGGGCGCAGGCCTTCCTTGATGACCCGCCGCTTGACCTTCGGGTCGAGGATCGGGAAGGCGACTTCGATGCGCTTGAAAAAGTTGCGTTCCATCCAGTCCGCGCTCGACATGTAGAGCTTGTCGGCACCATCGGCGCGGAAATAGAAGATCCGGTGGTGCTCCAGGAAACGGCCGACGATGGAGCGCACCTGGATGTGCTCGGATAGACCCGGCACGCCGGGCTTCAGGGCGCAGACGCTGCGGGCGATGATGTCGATCTCGACGCCCGCGCAGGAGGCTTCGTAAAGCGCCTCGATGGTTTCCGGTTCGAGCAGCGCATTGACCTTGACGACGATGCGGCCCTTGCGGCCCGCCCGCGCGATCTCGGCTTCTTCGCGGATGGCCGCAACCACGTTGGGCTGCAGAGTGAACGGGGCCTGCCACAGGTGTTTGAGTTTGCCCGCCTGGCCGAGCCCGGTGAGCTGCTTGAAAACCTCGGCGACGTCGGCGCCGATCTCGTCGTTGGCGGTGAGCAGGCCGAAGTCGGTGTAGAAGCGGGTCGTGCGCGGATGGTAATTGCCGGTGCCCAAGTGGGCATAGCGCTTCAGCTTGCCATCTTCGCGGCGCACCAGCAGCAGGAGCTTGGCGTGGGTCTTGTAGCCGAACACGCCGTACACTACGTGGGCGCCGACCTCTTCGAGGCGGGCTGCCCAGCTGATGTTGGCCTCTTCGTCGAAGCGGGCCATCAGCTCCAGCACTACGGTGACTTCCTTGCCCTTCTGGGCGGCGCGGACGAGGTGCTCCATCAGCACCGAATCGGTGCCGGTGCGATAGACGGTCATCTTCACTGCGACCACGTCGGGGTCATCGGCCGCAGCCTTCAGCAGTTCGATGACTGGCTCGAAGCTCTGGAACGGGTGGTGCAGCAGGATGTCCTGACGACGCATCGCCGCGAAAATGTTTTCCTGCTTGTCGAGGCCCTTCGGTCGCGTCGGCAGGAAAGGACGGTACTTGAGATCCGGGCGCTCGACCCAGTCGGGCACTTGGTTCAGGCGCACCGGGTTGACCATGCCGGGAACCCGATAGACATCGGCAGGGCCAAGGGCAAACTGCTTCATCAGGAAGTTGGCCATGGCTCCCGAGCAGTTGTCGGCGATCTCCAGGCGCACTGCATCGCCGAAGTGGCGCTGCTGCAGTTCGCCCTTGAGGCTGGCGCGCAAGTCCTTGACCTCTTCCTCGTCCACAAACATGTCGGAGTTGCGGGTGACCCGGAACTGGTAGCAGCCGAGCACGTTCATGCCCTCGAAGAGCTCGCCGACGTGGGCGTGCAGCAGGGAGGACAGGAAGACGAAACCGTAGTCGACGCCAGTCAGCTCCTTCGGCAGGCGGATCACGCGGGGCAGGGCACGCGGCGCCTGTACGATGGCGGAGCCGGAGCTGCGGCCGAAGGCGTCGCGGCCTTCCAGCTCGACGGCGAAGTTGAGGCTCTTGTTGAGTACCCGCGGGAAGGGGTGGGCCGGGTCCAGGCCGATCGGTGTCAGCACCGGCATCACTTCACGCATGAAATAATCCCGCGCCCACAGGTGCTGGGCGTCGGTCCAGACGCTGCGGCGCAGGAAGACGATGCCTTCGGTGGCGAGGGCCGGCAGGATGGTGTCGTTGAGCAGTGCATACTGCTCGGCGATGATGCTATGCACCTTGGCACTGATCAGGCTGTGCAGCGCGGATGGGCTCAGGCCGTCAGTGGTTACGGCGTGACTGCCGAGACGCAGTTGCTCCTTCACGCCGGCGACCCGCACCTCGAAGAACTCGTCCAGGTTGCTGGACACGATGCACAGGAAGCGAAGGCGCTCGAGCAGTGGTACTGTGGGGTCGGCAGCCTGGGCGAGGACGCGGCGCTGAAACTGGAGCAGGGAGAGTTCGCGGTTGATGAAGTGATCCGAGTTGAAATGGCGGATATTGTTGGCACGGTGCATGGGCTCTCCTCTTGATCTTCTGATTAGGCCCGGAGTATGTGACATTTTTGTTGCATATAGATGACGATGGCCGCCGAGGCAGGATTGATGCGGGGCGTCGCGCTGCGCGGTGCTAGAATTTCGAGCTTTCGCGCCGTCTGGCGCCATCTGTGCGTGTTTCATGAATCGTGAATTGATTGCCGCCATCGATCTGGGTTCCAACAGTTTCCGTCTGCAGGTCGGGCGGATCGTCAACGACCAGATCTACCCCCTCGATGGCATCAAGGAGGCCGTCCGACTCGCGGCCGGCCTGTCGCCCGACCGGATGCTGGATGCTGCGTCCCAGTTCCGGGGCATCAGCGCGCTGCGTTGCTTCAACGAACGTATCCGTGACTATCCGCCGGACTCCGTGCGGGCGGTGGCGACCAACACGCTGCGGGTGGCCAAGAATGCACCGCATTTCCTGGTGCAGGCCGAGGCGGCACTGGGGTTTCCGATCGAGGTAATTGCCGGGCGGGAGGAGGCGCGTCTGATCTACGTGGGGGTCGCGCACACGCTACCCAATCCCCATAAGCAGCAACTGGTGGTGGATATCGGCGGCGGCTCCACGGAGTTCGTGATCGGCAAGAGCTTCCAGCCGATCAAACTCGAATCCCTCTACATGGGCTGTGTGAGCTATTCCCTGCGTTATTTCCCAGATGGCCGCATCGACAAGCGCGGCATGCGCGAAGCCGAACTGGCGGCCCAGAGGGAGATCCAGACCATCACGCATGCCTATCGCGAGGTCGGTTGGGAAGAGGCGGTCGGTTCCAGCGGCTCGGCCAAGGCACTTGTGGACATCCTGGAGCTCAATGGGCTCTCCGATGGAGGCATCACCCGTAGTGGCCTGGATCGTCTGCGCACGCTGATGTTGAAGGCGGGGCACCTGGACAACCTGCAACTGGAAGGGCTGCGTCCTGATCGCCTGCCGGTGCTGCCCGGCGGCCTGGCGATCATGTGGGCGATCTTCCAGGAGTTCGGCCTGGAGCGGATGACCTTCTCCGAAGGCGCGCTGCGCCTTGGCGTTCTCTACGATCTGCTTGGTCGTTACCACCACCATGACCTGCGCGACGCGACAGTCTCGGCCTTCATGGAACGCTATGGCGTGGACATGGCTCACGCCCGTCAGGTGACGGAGACGGCGTTGGCCTTCCTGTCGCAGCTCGATCCGACCTCCAGCGACGAAGAGAACGTGGATCGGCGCTTCCTCGAGTGGGCGGCACGGCTGCATGAGATCGGGGTGTCCGTCGCCCATTCGAGCTATCACAAGCACAGCGCCTACATTCTAGGAAATGCCGATATGCCGGGCTTCTCGCGCATGGACCAGGGGCGCCTGGCGCGCGTGGTTCTGGCCCATCGCGGCAAGCTGGCGCGCATCGGCGCGCTTGATCCGGACAGCCCTGAGTGGCGCCTGATCCTGTGCCTGCGCCTGGCGGCGGTTGTCCATCGCGCCCGCGATGGCCGTGGCGTGCCGCCGCTACGCCTCAAGCGCGAGGGCCGTGGGCATGTGGTGGTGGCCGATGCGGAATGGCTGCGCAACCTGCCGCTGACCGCAGCGGCGCTGGACGAGGAAGAGCGCCAGTGGCAGACCATCGGCCTGCCCCTTAAGGTGCGCGTCGAGCGGGCCGCGACCCGTAGTCCGGCTGGCGCCTAGGCGTCGGTCGATGAGCCCGGAGCCCCGTCCGATTCCCGTGATCCGCTTCGAACGCGAAGGCGGGGCGCCACGGGTCGTGTTGTCGGGGGACTGGACGCTGCGCCTGTTGCAGCCGGATCTCGATGCGTTGGAACGTCAGCTCGAACAGGCCACGGCCGACTGCGCCTGGGATCTGGAGGCCGTATCGCGCCTCGACAGCTTCGGAGCGTTGCTGCTGTGGCGAAGCTGGGGGCGGCAGCGCCCGCCAGGGCTCGTGTTGCCGGACAGATTGGAGCCGGTCTTTGCGCGCCTAGCCGAGCTGGGTGACAGCGGCCTGCCGCTTGAGCGGGGTTATCGTTTCCTCGACGGCACGGAAGGTGTTGGCCGCATTTTTTTCAAGATGCTCCGCAATGCGGTCGGTTTCGTTGCGCTGATTGGCCAGCTCGTCATCGATTTCGCCCATCTGCTGCACACGCGTGGGCACTGGCCGGTGCTGGAAACCTCCGCCAATTTCTACAAGGTCGGGGTCAGGGCCATGCCGGTCACGGCGCTGGTGGGTTTTCTGATCGGGGTCGTGCTGTCTTATTTGTCGGCGCTGCAGTTGCGTGCCTTCGGGGCGGATGTGTTCATCGTCAATATCCTGGGGCTCGGCATCATCCGGGAGCTCGGTCCGGTACTGGTGGCCGTGCTCGTTGCGGGGCGCTCGGGTTCGGCGATGACAGCGCAGATCGGCGTGATGCGAGTCACCGAGGAGATCGACGCGCTGGCGGCGATGGGGATTTCGCCCTACGTGCGGCTGGTGCTGCCGAAGGTGGTGGCGCTGACGCTGGCGATGGCACCGCTGACCCTGTGGGGCTCGGCGGTGGCCTTGTTCGGTGGCATGGTGTCGGCCAATCTGCAGCTGGACCTGAGTTTCGACTATTTCGTGAATGCCTTGCCGCGGGCGGTGCCGGTGGCAAATCTGGTCATCGGCTTGGGCAAAGGTGCCGTGTTCGGACTGCTGATTGCGCTCGTGGCTTGTTATTTCGGGCTGCGTGTTAAGCCGAATACAGAGAGTCTATCGGCCAACACCACGGCCTCGGTTGTCACGTCAATCACCGTCGTCATCCTGGTGGACGCAGTATTCGCGATTGCAACCCGTTCCATCGGTCTGCCGCGATGAGCGACTGTCCCATTCAGGTTCAGGGGCTTGAAACCCGCTTTGGGCAAACCTGGGTCCATCGCGGCATCGATCTTGTTGTACCGGCCGGAGAGGTGGTGGCTCTCGTTGGTGGTTCGGGTAGCGGCAAGACCACGTTGCTGCGCCAGATGGTCGGCTTGCTGCGGCCGAATGCTGGTGCTGTCAGCCTGTTCGGCGAGCCATTGTTCGCTGGCTCCCGTGCCGAGCAGCTGGAACGCCGCCGCCGTTTCGGCATGCTGTTTCAGCATGGTGCGCTGTTTTCGGCGCTTAGCGTGTTTGCCAACGTGGCCTTTCCGCTGCGGGAGATCGGCATCGCCGACGACGCGATGCTGCGGGATCTGGTGCAACTCAAGCTGGCGATGGTCGAGCTGGATGCCGATGTGGCGCTACGCATGCCAGCCGAGCTGTCGGGCGGCATGGTCAAGCGGGTTGCGCTGGCGCGGGCCCTGGCCCTGGAACCCGAGTTATTGCTGCTCGACGAGCCGACAGCGGGCCTCGATCCAGACCTCAGCAGTGGTTTCGTGCGGCTCATCCGGGCCCTGCATCGAGCACTCGGCCTTACCGTGGTGTTGGTGACTCATGACCTGGATACGCTGGCAGCATTGGCGACCCGCGTGGCGGTGCTCGCGGAGGGGCGTATACTGGCCTTCGGCCCGCTTGACGAGATAATGAACGTGCAAGACCCCTTCATCGAACGTTTTTTCCACGGTGAACGTGCCCGTGCTGCGCTGGCGCGTGGGAGGGGAATGGGCTGATGGAAAGCCGGGCTCACGCCATCGCCGCGGGTCTGTTCGTGATCCTGCTGAGCGGGGCGATCGTCCTTTCCCTGTGGTGGTTCTCGGACAAGCGGGAGAGCACCCGTGACGTCGTGCTGGTGACGTCGGGCAGCGTCAATGGCCTGAACCCCCAGTCCACGGTTCGTTACCGCGGTATTGTCGCCGGCAAGGTGGCGGACATCGCCCTTGACCCGGCCAATCCGAAGGATCTGCTGGTCAAGCTGCGGATTCGCACCGATCTGCCGATCACCCGCGGCACGCGGGCGCGCATGGCCAACCAAGGGGTGACCGGGCTGGCCTACATCGCCCTCGACGATGCCGGCGACAAGCCCGAGCCGTTGGTGGGCGAAGACGGCGGGCCGCCGCGCATCCGCCTGGCTCCAGGTCTGATGGAGGAGGTCGCCGACGCCTCGGTGCAGACACTCAGGCGCGTGCAGGAAATTGTCGATCGCCTGGCGGTGCTGACCCGCCAGGACAATCTGGCCCACATCGAGAAGACGCTGGCCAATCTGGAGTCGTCGAGCAAGGGGCTCGACCAGACCCTGCAGGAAGCGCCCAAGGCCCTTGCGGCGGTGCGGCAGGTCTTCAGCAAGGACAACCTGGCACGCATCGACCGTTCCCTGGCCAATCTAGAACGTCTGAGTGCCGACGCCGCGCCGATGGCCAGCGACGGCCGTGCGCTGCTGCTGAGATTGCAGACTGTGGCCGACCGGGTGGACGGCGTCGTTGGTGCGGCTGGCGAGGGTTTTGCGACCAGCACGTTGCCGCGCTTGAACGTGTTGCTGCAGGAACTCACCACTACGTCACGGCAGTTGTCCGACCTGCTCGACGAACTCGACAACTCGCCGCAGCTCCTGCTGTTGGGGCGTGGCAAGCCTGCGCCGGGGCCCGGCGAAGCCGGGTTTCATAATCGGCCTGCGGTTCGGTAAGTTCGGGGCGACCAACGATGCGCTTTCTGTCTCCACTACTATTGATGCGTGAGCATTTCCACTTCCGGCTCCTGGTGCCCGTACTCCTTCTGGCGCTCACCGTGGCCGCGTGTGGCAGTCTGCCTAAGGCGGCGCCCAACTACTCGATGCATGATTTCGGTCCGCTCGATTCGGCCAAACTGCGTCCCCTTGGTTTTCCGATCCGCAGCGCCGAGGTGGTGCCGGCGCCGTGGCTGGCGTCGACTGCCATGCAGTATCGCCTTGCCTACGCGCAGCCGACCCGGCGCCAGTTCTATCTGGAAAGCCGGTGGATCGCCCAGCCCGGCCAGCTCGTGGAGCTTGCGGTCAAGCGCTCGATGAAGACGAGCGAAACCGCCGTTTCCTCCAGCGGCTGCCGGCTGCGGGTGGATCTGGATGAGTTCATCCAGGTCTTCGATGAGGAAGGGCGTAGCCGTGGCCTCATCGAGGCGCGTGCGGCCTTGCTGGCGCCGCGTACGGATCAGCTCATCGCAACCCGTGGTTTTGCGGTCACCCGCCCGGCGCCGACACTGGATGCCGTCGGCGGCGTAATCGCCCTGCGGGAAGGCGTGCTGCAGCTCAACCGCGAGCTGATCGACTGGCTGGAAGCGATCGACAAGGAAGGCGGGGCGCGCCCTGGTGGTGGCGTCCACGCCCGCTGTTCAGCCTGAAAGCCGACCGGCAGGAACGTGCCGGCGCTTAAGTACAACTGAGGACCAAGGAGGAGAACCCATGAATGCTGTAGCCGAAAACCTTACCGACCCCTTGCTGCTGCGTGACGACGCCAATGGTGTGACGACGCTGACGCTGAACCGGCCGGGTCAGTTCAACGCTTTGTCGCTGCCGATGCTGGAGGCGCTGCTGGCGGAACTCACTGGCATTGCGGCCGATGCCTCGGTGCGCGTCGTCGTGCTGGCCGGAGCGGGCAAGGCCTTCTGTGCCGGGCATGATCTGAAGGAGATGCGTGGCAATTACACCAAGTCCTTCCAGCAGGCCCTGTTCCGTCTGTGCGGCAAGGTCATGATGCAGATCGTGACCATGCCCCAGCCGGTGATCGCCCGCGTGCATGGCATCGCTACCGCCGCCGGCTGCCAGCTGGTGTCCATGTGCGATCTGGCTGTGGCGTCAGACGTGGCGCGCTTTGCGGTGTCCGGCATCAATGTCGGGCTGTTCTGTGCGACGCCGAGTGTGGGTCTGTCCCGCAACATGGGGCGCAAGGAAGCCTTCGAGATGCTGGTGACCGGTGACTTCATCGATGCCGCCGAGGCGAAACGCCGCGGGCTGGTCAATCGCGTGGTGCCTATCGAGTCGCTGAACGAGGAGGTGGCGAAGCTCACCGCGTCGATCTGCGCCAAGTCGCCGGTGGCCATCTCGATGGGCAAGCAGATGTTCTACTCGCAGCTCGAGATGGGGCTCGACGCTGCCTATCAGCAGGCGGCCGAGGTGATGGCCTGCAACATGATGAGCGAGGATGCGGCGGAGGGCATCGACGCCTTCATGGCCAAACGCAAGCCGGTGTGGACTGGCAGGTAAGCCCGGGCTTCCCGTGCTGATCGACACCCACTGCCACCTGGACGCCGCGGAGTTCGACGCGGACCGCGCTGCCGTTTTTGACGCGGCTCGGGCGGCAGGGGTGAGTGGTCTGCTGGTGCCGGCCGTCGAGGCGGCTAACTTCGCGAAGGTCGTCGACCTGGCCGGCCGGCTGCCGGAATGCCGCTACGCGCTGGGGATTCATCCGATGTACGTGGCCCGTGCGCAGGAGTCCGATCTGGAGCTGCTGCGCGATGGCCTGGTACAGGGCGGGGCGGTGGCGGTCGGCGAGATTGGCCTGGACGGCTTCATTCCGGACGGTGACCTGCCGCGCCAGACAGCGTTTTTCATTGCCCAGCTCAAGCTGGCGCGGGAATTCGACCTGCCTGTGGTGCTGCATGTCCGGCGCGCGCAGGACGCTATCCTCAAATGCCTGCGCCAGATCCGGGTGAGCGGCGGCATCGCCCATGCTTTCAACGGTAGTCGGCAGCAGGCCGAGACTTTCATCAAGCTGGGTTTCAAGCTCGGTTTCGGTGGGGCGATGACCTACACTGGCTCGCGGCGCATCCGCGAGCTGGCGGCGAGTCTACCGCTTTCTTCCATAGTGCTGGAGACCGACGCGCCGGACATTCCGCCCGCGTGGTGCACGGGCGGGCGCAACGATCCGGCCAACCTGGCGCGTTTCGCCCAGGAACTGGCGACGCTGCGCGGTATCGACGTGGATGCCGTGATCGCCACAACGGGGGATAATGCGGTCGACGCGATTCCCGGCCTGGCGGAGATGCCAGGATTCAGGACTGCGGTGTCGGGGGCGTAGGACGGTTGCAGGCGATGAGCTGGCGGATGTCGTCCTTCATACGGGCAATGTCCCCGTCGAATTTCTCGCAGTTCATCATTGAGATACCGAAGACGTAGGCGTAGAGCAGCATGCTGCGGGTTGACGCCTCATGCATCGGCATGCCAGCGGCCAGAAATAGTTCGCGGGCGCAGCGCAGGCGCCAGGCGTCCACTTCCTCGACGATCAATGCGGCAGCCGTATCGCGGCGCGCCCATTCGCGCATCGCCAGTTCGATGAGGATGCCCTTGCGGTTGCGGCTGGCGCTATACACATCAATGACGTGGAAGATCTGCGCCTCCTCGTCGCCGGCGATGGGCCGGGTCTGCTTGACGATGTCACGGATGCGTCCGTCCTTCCAGGTCTCGAGCACACCGGAGAGCAGGTCCTGGCGGTCTTTGAAGTGCCAGTAGAAGCTGCCTTTGGTTACATGCAGGCGCTTGGCCAGCACTTCGACTCGGACGCCGGTGACGCCTTCGTCGGCAAGTGTGTCGAGGGCGGACTGGATCCATGAGTCACGGTCGAGCTGAAGGCGGGGTGGTTTTTCCATACGGTGTAGCATTGACGGGTGCAGTTCCCATACGCTACCGTACGGAAAGTGACAAAGCAAGATGCCTGTGAGAAGCTCGCGGCTTTGCTGGTCCGTCTCCGTGTCGGCACCGGATTGTCGGCGTAAGCAGCGGTCGGAGAACAGGTTTGCCGGCAGGAGGTCGAATCGTCGATGCCTGCGGCAGATCCAGAGAATATGGTGGAGAACCTCTACAAATGGAAGGAGCGCAGCATTGAAGATTCTGGTTCCCGTTAAACGCGTGGTCGATTACAACGTCAAGGTACGCGTGAAGAGCGATGGATCCGGTGTGGACATCGCCAATGTCAAGATGTCCATGAACCCGTTCGATGAAATCGCGGTCGAAGAAGCAGTACGTCTGAAGGAAGCCGGTGTGGCGACCGAGGTGGTGGCTGTCTCCTGCGGCGTGGGTGCCTGCCAGGAAACCCTGCGTACCGCGATGGCTATCGGTGCCGACCGTGGCATCCTCGTCGAGACCGATGTCGAGTTGCAGCCGCTGGCCGTGGCCAAGCTGCTGAAGGCGCTGTGCGACAAGGAGCAACCCCAGTTGGTGATCTGCGGCAAGCAGGCTATCGACGACGATGCCAACCAGACCGGTCAGATGCTGTCTGCGCTGAAGGGCTGGCCGCAGGCCACCTTCGCGTCCAAGGTGACGGTGGGTGACGGCAAGGCGAGCGTGACCCGTGAAATCGACGGTGGTCTGGAGACCCTCGAGATCTCTCTGCCCGCCGTGGTCACTACCGACCTGCGACTGAACGAGCCGCGTTATGCGACGCTGCCGAACATCATGAAGGCCAAGAAGAAGCCGCTGGAAACCGTCAAGCCGGCTGATCTGGGCGTCGATGTGACCCCCCGCCTGGCGACCCTGAAGGTTGCCGAGCCGCCGAAGCGCAGTGCCGGCGTGATGGTGGCTGATGTGGCTCAGCTGGTCGAGAAACTCAAGAACGAAGCGAAGGTGCTGTAATGACGATTCTGGTTGTTGCCGAGCACGACAATGCGTCCCTGAAGGGCGCAACCCTCAACACCGTATCCGCTGCCGCCAAACTGGGCGGCGACGTCGCAGTGCTGGTAGCGGGCTCTACCGCCGTGGCTGTCGTCGAAGCGGCTGCCAAAGTGGCTGGCGTGGCCAAGGTGCTGGTGGCGGATTCCGCTGCTTTTGCCGATCAGGCCGCCGAGAACCTGGCTGCCCAGGTCGTCGCTACGGTACAGGCGTCCGCCGGTGCCATCACTCACGTGTTGGCGCCCGCCACCACCTTCGGCAAGAACGTGCTGCCGCGCGTCGCCGCGCTGCTCGACGTGGCCCAGATCTCCGAGATCGTGGCGATCGAGTCCGCCGACACCTTCGTGCGCCCGATCTACGCGGGCAATGCACTAGCCACCGTCAAGTCGGCCGATCCGGTCAAGGTCATCACCGTGCGTACCACCGCCTTCGAGGCTGCGGGCGAGGGCGGTGCGGCTGCCGTCGAGAACGTGGCTGCGGGTGCCGACTTGGGCCTGTCCAAGCTGCTCGGTCGTGAGCTGACCAAGTCTGCCCGTCCGGAACTGGGCGCTGCCAAGATCATCGTCTCCGGTGGTCGTGGCGTGGGCAGCGGCGAAAACTACCACAAGCTGCTCGAGCCGCTGGCTGACAAGCTTGGCGCCGCCCTTGGCGCGTCCCGCGCGGCCGTCGATGCCGGCTTCGTGCCCAATGATTACCAGGTCGGCCAGACCGGCAAGATCGTGGCGCCGCAGCTCTACCTGGCCGTCGGCATTTCCGGCGCTATCCAGCACCTGGCCGGCATGAAGGATTCCAAGGTGATCGTCGCGATCAACAAGGATCCGGAAGCGCCGATCTTCCAAGTGGCCGACTATGGCCTCGTCGCCGACCTCTTCGAGGCGGTGCCGCAACTGACCTCCGCCGTCTGAGGACGCCCGGAGCCGGGGCTGGCTGAATGAACTTCGCTCCTGACCTCTTCTCTGCAGGCTGGCACATCTTTGCCTGTCTTTGCGGGCTGGGGGGCGGAGCGTGGGTGATCAGGACCGCCCCGTGGCGGCGCATGCTCGACGGGCATCAGCTGAATGCCCTGGCAGGCGCCGCCGTCATTCTCACCCTGCTGTGGAGTCTGAATGCCGGCGTGTATCCCGGCCTCAACCTCCACATCCTCGGGGCGATGGCCACGACGCTGATCTTTGGGCCGCAACTGGCTCTTGTCGTACTGGCCCTTGCTCTGACCGGAGTTACGCTGAACGGCAGCGTAGAGTGGACCGCCGTCCCCATCAATTTCCTGGCCATGGGCATTGTGCCGGTGGCGCTGGGCTCCCTGTATTTCCGTCTTGTGGAACGGTGGCTGCCCAAGCACTTCTTCGTATATATCTTCGTCAACGCTTTCATCGGCGCGATGGTGATCGTTCTGATCCAGGGTTTGATCGCGTCCCTGATGCTGTTTTCGGCCGGTGCCTATTCGGCCGACAAACTCCTGTCCGAATATCTGCCGTTCTTCCTGCTGCTGGGCTTTGCGGAAGCCTGGCTGTCGGGCATGGCGTTGACGCTGATGGTCATCTATCGCCCGGAGTGGGTTGCCAGTTTCGATGATCGTCTCTATCTGATGAACAAATAGCAGTGCCCCGGCTTCGCGGCCACCAGAAACCAAATAACAACACCGTGTGGAGAAAAGAACGATGAGCAGCTACAACGCACCGATCCGTGACATGCAGTTCGTCATGAAGGAACTGGCCGGCCTCGACGCCGTGTCGGCCCTGCCGGGCTGCGAGGAGGCGACCGCCGATGTGGTGGATGCGATCCTCGAGGAAGCCAACAAGTTTGCCAGCGGGGTGCTTGCGCCCCTCAACTGGAGTGGCGACCAGGAAGGTGCCCAGTGGGACAACGGAGAGGTACGCACTGCTGCGGGCTGGAAAGACGCTTATACGCAGTTTGCGGAGTCCGGCTGGACGGCGCTGGCCTGTGAGCCGGAGTTTGGTGGCCAGGGCTTGCCGAAGCTGATTTCGACGGCAGTGATGGAGATGTGGAAGTCCGCCAACATGGCCTTTTCCCTGTGCCCGATGCTGACTACCGGGGCCATCGAGGCGATCAAGCTGTGCGGGACCAATGAGCAGAAGGCGGCCTACTTGCCCAAAATGGTGAGCGGTGAATGGACCGGCACCATGAACCTCACCGAGCCCCAGGCTGGCTCGGACCTCGCTGCGGTGCGTACCCGTGCTGTACCGCAGGGCGATGGTACCTACAAGATTTTCGGTCAGAAGATCTTCATCACCTACGGTGAGCACGACATGACCGACAACATCATCCACCTGGTGCTGGCCCGCTTGCCGGACGCACCGGAAGGGGTGAAGGGCATCTCGCTGTTCGTCGTTCCGAAGTTCCTGCTGAATGCGGACGGGACGCCGGGCGAGCGCAACGACGTGCATTGCGTGTCCATCGAACACAAGCTCGGTATCCATGCCAGCCCGACGGCAGTGCTGGCTTTCGGCGACAAGGGCGGCGCCATCGGCACGCTGGTCGGCGAGGCCAACCGTGGCCTGGAGTACATGTTCATCATGATGAACGAGGCCCGCTTTGCCGTCGGCATGGAAGGCCTGGCGCTGTCCGAGCGGGCCTACCAGCAGGCTCTGGCCTATGCCAAGGACCGTGTCCAAGGCACCGAGGCTGGAGTGCGCGGTGGCCCGAAGGTGAGCATCATCCATCACGCTGATGTGCGCCGCATGCTGCTCAGCATGAAGTCGCAAATTGAAGCCCAGCGCGCGCTGGCCTATGTGGTCGGCGCCGCGACCGACCATGCCCACCACCACGCCGATGCAGCCGTGCGGGCCCAGAACCAGGCTTTCGTGGATCTGATGATTCCGGTGGTGAAGGGCTGGCTCACCGAGAGCGCAATCGAGATTACCTCCACTGGCGTGCAGGTGCATGGCGGCATGGGCTTCATCGAGGAGACCGGGGCGGCCCAGCATTTCCGCGATGCCCGCATCACGGCGATCTACGAGGGCACGACTGCGATCCAGGCCAACGACCTGATCGGTCGCAAGATCGCTCGCGAGAGCGGGCTGACGGCCAAGGGCGTGGTGGCTGAGATGCGCAAGGTCGAGGCCCAACTGGCGGAAGCTGCAGGCGAAGAGTTCGCAGCGATCCGCAAATCCCTTGCGGCCGGCATCGGTGCTGTGGAGGAGGCCGTCGACTACATCGTGGCGACCTTTGGCAATGACATCAAGGCGGCGTCGGTGGGCTCGGTCCCGTTCCTGAAGCTGTTCGGTATTGTGGCCGGTGGCTGGCAACTGGCGCGTGCCGCACTGGTGTCGGCCCGTCGGGTGGCGGAAGGGGCGGGCGACGCGGCGTTCTATCAGGGCAAGATCACGACTGCACGGTTCTACGCGGATCACGTGCTGTCCCAGGCTCCGGGCCTGGCCTACGCGGTGGTCAATGGCGCGGCTGCCGCGCTGGCTCTGGACGAGGCGCAGTTCTGACGTTTCGGAACTAGATTCGTTCAATTCGGTTCGCGAGGCCGCTCCCTGCTGGGGCGGCCTTTGCTTTTTTGTTTTGTTCCTATTGCATTTGTCTCGATTTTCGAAAAAATCCTTTCAATTGAATGGCATGGATTCATCGGTCGAGTAATGGGCAGATACGCGGCGAGTGTCGTCGCTCTGTAATATTTGATGCGCAGTATCTGGGTTTCCCGTGTTTTCGGTGAGCCGGTCCGGGTTGGCGGATGTGCCTTCAGGGCCGGCTTCGCAATTTATGAGCCCTACACCAGCGTCTTCCACATTCTTGCCACGTCGCGCGGCGTATGTCTTCAACGGCCAGTTGCAGCAGCCGACGACCGTGCGCCAACTGGTACGAGCGATGGATGCCCTGTCCGTTAGTGCGTCGTGCCAATGTGCCCTCGATCGTTTCTTCGTGGATGCGGGCCTGTATGCCCTGCCTGTCGTGGACGAGCAGGCGCGCCCAGTGGCGCTGCTGGATCGTAAGTCCTTCGTGGAGTTTTTCGGGCGTCCTTACATTAGGGAATTGTTCGGTCGCCGTAACATTGTCGAATTGCTTGCCTATGAGCAGTACGACAGTACACCGCCGCTGATCGTGGATGAAGGCAGCACCGTGGAGGATGCGGCGCGGATGATTATCGATGCTGGCATGCAGCACATGGTGACGGGCTTCGTGGTCAGCCGGCAGGGGCGCTACATGGGGATCGCCAACGGCCACGATCTGCTCGACACCATCACCCAGCGCAAACAGGCCGAACTGTATTACCTGGCCCATTATGATGCCCTGACCGGGATTCCCAATCGGGCGCTGCTGGCCGATCGTCTGGAGCAGGCCTGTCTGGAGGCCGACCGCAAGGGAAGTCTGGTAGCCCTGTTGTTCATCGACGTGGACCGCTTCAAGCAGATCAACGACTCCCTTGGTCATAGTGCCGGTGACGAGGTTTTGCGTCGCATCGTTGCGCGCCTGAAGGCTTCTGCCCGTCAGGTGGATACCGTGGCCCGACTGGCCGGAGACGAGTTCGTGGTATTGATGGAGAACTTGTCGAACCCCGGGCAGGCCGAACTGGTGGCAGACCGGATCGTGGCGTCGATGCGGGAGCCGATCGAGATGCTCGGCCATTCCCTGGTGGCCACGGTCAGCATCGGCAGTGCGATCTATCCGCACGACGATGACCAGATCCATAACATCCTGAGCAAGGCCGATGCGGCCATGTATGAGGCAAAATCAGCCGGCCGCAACGGTTTCTGTTCGTATTCCCCGGAGATGCATACCTACAACCCGGCCAGCATGTCGCTCGAAACCGAGTTGCGCACCGCCATTGAGAGGGATGAGCTGGTGTTGTTCTTCCAGCCCCAGGTCGATCTGGCGAGCGGCGAGGTTCGCGGGGTGGAGGCGCTGGTGCGTTGGCGTCATCCGCGACGCGGGTTGATTCCGCCGATGCAGTTCATCCAGGTTGCCGAGGAGAGCGGGCTCATCATTCAGCTTGGTGAATGGGTGGTCAGACAGGCGCTGGCTCAACTGAATGCCTGGCGGGCACAGGGGGTGAAACCGTTGCCGGTGGCGGTCAATATTTCGGCCTTGCAGCTCCGCCAGAAGGGCTTTGTGAGCTTCCTGAAGGCGCAGCTCGCCGAGTGCACTATCGAACCCGGCTTGCTTGAGCTCGAGCTGACCGAGAGCGTGTTGATGAAGGATGTCGAAGAGATGCTGCGTACCCTCAATGAGATCAAGGCGCTCGGCGTTCGCTTGGCCATCGACGATTTCGGTACCGGCTTTTCGAGCCTCAGCTACCTGCGCCGCTTCCCTATCGATCGCCTGAAGATTGACCAATCCTTCGTGCGTGACATCGATAGTACCCCTGTCAATGAGTCGATCGCCCGGGCCATCGTCGCCTTGGCAAATAGCTTATCGTTGGAGATTGTCGCGGAGGGGATCGAGAAGGCGGCGGAGGTGGCCGTGTTGCAGCAGATGCGCTGCCACGAGGGGCAGGGCTATTTGTTTTCCAGGCCGATCGAAGCGGAACGTTTTCCGAGCTGGCTGGCGACGCATGGGGCCCTTGAGTTGGCTGCTGCTTAAATGCCCTCGCCGTGCTGGCCGCGGATGATCCAGTCTTCGAATTCCGCGACGGGCATGGGCTTGCCGAACAGATAGCCTTGGCCGTGGTTGCAGCCGATGCTGCGTAGAAACTCGAGTTGCTCGACGGTCTCGATGCCCTCGGCGGTGATTTCGAAGCCCAGGGTCTGGCCCAGGCCGACGATGGCGCGGGTTATTGCCACGTCGTTTTCGTCGTGGGGTAGATCGGAGACGAAGGCTCGGTCCACCTTCAGGTTGTTGATCGGCAGTACCTTCAGATAGGCGAGGGAGGAGTAGCCGGTGCCGAAATCATCGACGGCCGTTGTCACGCCCAGATCCTGGATGGCGTGGATCACCTGGCGGGCATGCTCCGGGTTCTCCATGATCAGGCTCTCGGTGACTTCCACTTCAAGCACCTCGGGCGGAAGTCCGTGGCGGGCCAGCGCACTGGCCAGCGTATCCACGTAGTCGCTGCGTTCGATCTGCAGGGCGGCGACGTTGATGGCGATGCGCCCGGTCTCCAGTCCGGTCTTCCGCCACAGCCTGATCTGAGCACAGACGGTGTCGAGCACCAGTTCGCCGATTGGGATGATCAGTGCGGTGCGTTCTGCCAGCGGAATGAACTCGGCTGGGGACACCATGCCCCGCTCGGGATCCCGCCAGCGCAGTAGGGCCTCCGCCCCGCTGATGCGGCCGCTTTCCAGGTTGAGCTTGGGCTGATACCAGAGTTCGAATTCCTTTTCCTCCAGTGCGCGTCGCAGTGCCCGTTCGCGGGTCAGGCGATCCTGGGCCCGGCGGGTCATCTCTGCCTGGTAGAAACGGTAACTGTTGCGGCCACCTTCCTTGGCGCCATACATGGCTGTATCGGCATTGCGGACCAGCTCTTCTGGCGTGCGGCCATCGGTGGGTGCAATCGCGATCCCGATGCTGGCGGTAATTAGGGCTGCGTGACCGTCCAGGTCGAAGGGTTCCTGCAGGGCCTGAAGGATCTTCTTGACGATGGCGACGGCGTCGGTGTCCTGTCCGAGATCGCCGAGGATCACCGCGAATTCATCGCCACCAAGACGGGAAACGGTATCCTCGACCCGCAGGCAGCGCTTGAAGCGCTCTGCGGCCTGCTGCAGCAGACAATCGCCCACCGGGTGGCCCAGGCTGTCGTTCACGGTCTTGAAGCCGTCCAGATCCAGAATCAGTACTGCGAGTTGGCGCTCGTAGCGGACCGCGCGGTCCAGGTCGTGCTGAAGCTGGTGGTGGAACAGGGTTCGATTTGGCAGGTCGGTCAGAGGATCGTAGTGGGCCAAGCGCTCCAGTTCAGCCTGGGAATGCTTGATCGCCGAGATATCAGAGAAGACGGCGACGTAGTTCACGTGATGTCCGGCGTCGTCGTTGACTGCATTGATAGTGAGCCACTCGGGGTAGAGTGCGCCATTCTTGCGGCGGTTCCAGATTTCGCCGCGCCAGCCCCCTGTGTCGCGGAGGGTCTCCCACATGGCCCGATAGAACTCAGGGGGCTGGTGGTCGGAGCGCAACAGACGGGGCGTCTGGCCGATGGCCTCTTCGGCGCTGTAGCCGGTGATATCGGTGAACGCACGGTTGACCGACAGAATGGTGCTTCGGGCGTCGGTGATCATTACCGCGTCGGCAGTATTGGCGATGACGACGCCGGCCAGGCGCAGTTGCTCTGTGGTCTGCTTTATCTCCGTGATGTCCGTGGAGATCGCCAGGATCGCCTGGGGCTGCCCATCGGCGCCAGGGAGCGGGCACTTGGTCGTCAGGTAGGTACGTTGTTGCCCGTGGTCGTCCAGTTGTTCCTCGAAGCGCATGGCCTGGCCCTCTGCCAGTACGGCCAGGTCGTTAGTCCGCTGCAATCGGGCGAGGTCGGCCGGCTGGAAATGTTCCCGCGGCATGCCTCTCATTGTGTCCAGTGAGGCCCCCATGGCCGTCTCGAAACAGCGGTTCGACCACTGGAGATTGCCGTCCTTGTCGAAGACGTAGATTAATGACGGCGCGTGATCGACAACGGTTTGCAGCAGGGCTTGCTGCAAACCCAGCGCCTCCTCGGTCGCCTTGCGCTCGGAAATATCCCGGGCCACCGCGTAGATCATGGGGCCGTCGCTGAGCGGGATCACGCACAGCGTCACCTCCGCTGGGAAGCAATGCCCATCGCTACGGCGGTGGAGCCACTCGAAGCGGTGCAGCCCAGCCCGGAGCGTGATGTCGAGGATCTCTCGCACCTTTTCGGGAGAGCTGCTGCCATCGGCTTGCCGTTCTGGAGAGAGTTGCATCGGGGTCATGCCCTGGAACTGAGCGCGGTCGGAAAAGCCGAAAAGCGCCAGTGCGGCGTCGTTGCTTTCGATGAAGCGGCCGTTGCCATCGATGACCCACGTTGCGTCAGGGGAATGCTCGAACAAGGTACGAAAGCGGACCTCGCTTTGTGCAAGCGAGGATTCGGCTTCCTCGCGCTCGGCGATTTCCTGGGACAGGCGGAGGTTCCTTTGCCTGATCAGGGTGTTGCGCCGCATCAACTGGGCGATGAAAAAAAGCACCAGGGCCGTGTTGGCGATCGAGATCAGGAACAGTGGGGATTCAGCCGGTGCATGGCTGGGCCAACCAGTGCGCGGGATGGCGGAAAGTTGCCAGGTGCCGCCGGGGACCATGACGGTCAGGCTGACGGGGTGTTCGGACAGAACGGCTGTGTCGCCCCAGATCACCTCGCCGTCGCTGCCCAGGCCATCCTTGCCACGCAGCAGCAGGCGAAGCGAGGCGTCGTTGGAAATCCCGCTGGCCCGGATGAGGTTTTCCAGATCCGTGACGATCGACATCGTGCCCCAGTAACGAGGCGCTGCGCGGAGGGGATGGGTGAAGATGGGTTGCCGGTAGATCAGTCCTACCCCACCCTGGATGAGATTGAGGGGGCCGGCAAGCAGCGCGTGACGGCTGTTCCGGGCACGCTGTATCGCGGCGTATTGTTCCGGAATCGTTCTGAGGTTTGTTCCTAGGGCCTTTTCGTTGTTTGCCCGGGGATAAATCCTTTGGATCACGTCGTCGGGAACGAGGGCGATGCTGCGGATGTGCGATGCGGAAGCGATGGCCATCCTGGCCATGCCGTAGAAATGCGCATCGGAGATGTCGCCGTCGATGCTCAGCATGTGCGAAATGCCTTCGGCCGTTCCGAAGGTACTGCGGACCTGCCCTTCGAGCATGGCGCTGATGCGGGCCAGTTCGGCAGTTGCCCTGGCACGGGCATCGCTCGCTTGGCGCTCTGAATCCAGGCGGCCAAGGAGGACCGAGAGAAGGATGCCACCGACACCAACGACGAAGAGCAGCAAATATGTGGCAGGTGCATGCTGGTTCCTGAGCCAGCCTAGCATTTCATTGCTACGCGGATTGTCGGCCATGCTTTCCAGTGCCCGGCGCTCATGTCGGACGGACATCGTTTTGAAAGGTTGGATTTTGCGGTGTGGCCGTTCAGGCTCCGCAGCTCGTGCCGCGAGCGATGATGGGCTCTTTAGCGGCGGCAGAGCCTAACTCCGACGGGGATATTTCCACAACCCAAAAAGGGATATCAGCGTGAAATGATCGAAGCTTGTATGCATCCGGCCGAATGATTGGGTGGTTCATCGGCTCAATTCGGGAAAGCGCCATAGCCATAACCAGGCAACCAAGAGCTGTACGACGATAGTCAGCGTCCAGGTTCCTGTTACGTAGCAGCAGGCCGCAGGGAGGACGACTTCAAGCAATTGCTCACAAAGAACACCGAGGACGAAGAAGAACAGCGTCAGGCACACCCATTTGGCGACAAAGCCGGGTAGGTGGTGAATGCCCATGCGCCGGTTGTAGCGGTAGTTCTGTTGCCGTTCGAGCAGCGTGCCGCGACTTACGTCCCGGAAGTAGGGGAAAGGCCAGAGATAGCGATACAGGAGACGCCAGATACCCTCCTGGCGCTCGGCAGAAGTCCTGCTCATCATTGCTCTCCCGTGCAGCGCGCATGCGACAGTCAGCTGTGTCAGTGTGCGCTGCTTTGCCAATGGATGGAAGGGAGAGGTAAAAACAAAAAAGCCGGTCGAATGACCGGCTTTTTGAATTTTGGTGCCCAGAAGAGGACTCGAACCTCCACGCCTCGCGGCACTAGTACCTGAAACTAGCGCGTCTACCAATTTCGCCATCTGGGCAGCGAAGACCGCCATTATAGGCAGTATTTTTTTTAGTGCAAGTTCTTTTTGAACTTTTCTCGCCTGGATATCATCAAATTGATACTTCGACGAATCCTGCAAAATAAAAATAAAAACCGGTCAAACGACCGGCTTTTTGAATTTTGGTGCCCAGAAGAGGACTCGAACCTCCACGCCTCGCGGCACTAGTACCTGAAACTAGCGCGTCTACCAA